>NZ_SJKC01000005.1:0-653132 GCF_004331375.1 Kribbella speibonae
CACGGCGAGAATCGACTTCCCGCTGACCAGCGGGAACGTCAGAAACCCGACACATCTCACACCGTCGCCAGATCGCATCCAATCGTTTCGGCGACAGAAACGCCTCGAGTGCCAGAAGTGTAACGGCTTGCGACTTCGTCGTTGCGGCGGTGGATGAGAATCGTGGGGTGCCGTTCGGCGACGTCGGAGCACACTGGTGCGGGTGAGCCCGTAGATGTGTATGGCGCGGGGTCTTCGGGTGCCGGTGGATTGTTGCTGCGAGCACGTGGGTCTGTGTCCTGGCAGAGGGCCCTCCGGACGGCGCGCAGGTCGCGGGTGTCGCGGCGAGGGTTTGTGCCGGAGGGAGTGCTCAATGGAGGTGTTGTTCGAACGGGTGGCCGGCTTGGATGTCGGCAAGGCGTCGGTCACGGTTTGCGTGCGGATACCGGGGAAGCGGCAGGGGAGCCGGTCGTCGGTGACGCGGACGTTCAAGACCACGACCGGGTCACTGCACGTGATGCGCGACTGGTTGCTCGAGAACGCGGTGACGATCGCGGCGATGGAGTCGACCTCGACGTATTGGAAGCCGCCGTTCTACTGTCTCGAGGAGTCGATGGAGGTCTGGCTGCTGAACGCCGCGCACATGAAGGCGGTGCCGGGCCGCAAGACCGATGTGCGTGATGCGGAGTGGATCGCCCAGCTGCTGGAGCACGGGTTGTTGTCGCCGTCGTTCGTGCCGCCGCCACTGATCCGCCGGTTGCGGATGCTGACCCGGTATCGGATGCAGCTGATGGGCGACCGGACTCGCGAGGCGGTTCGGTTGGAGCTGATGTTGGAGGACGCCTCGATCAAGCTGTCGGCGGTCGCGTCGTCGGTGACCACGGTCTCGGGGCGGGTGATGTTGCGGGCGATGATCGACGGTGAACGTGACGCGCGGGTGCTGGCCGAGATGGCCAAGGGTCGGATGCGTTCGAAGATCCCCGATCTGGCTCAAGCGCTCGAGGGGCACTTCGATGGTCACCATGCGCGGATGGCGGGCGCGATCTTGGATCGGCTTGAGTTGGTCGAGCACGCGCTGGCCGATCTCGATGAGGCGATCCGGGCGGAGTGCCGGCCGTGGGTCCACGAGATCGAGTTGCTGCAGACCATCCCCGGTGTCGGGGAGAGGACCGCCCAGGTGATCGTCGCGGAGACCGGTGCGGACATGTCCCGGTTCGGTTCGGCGGCCAAGCTCGCGGCGTGGGCCGGTGTCGCGCCCGGGATCTACGAGTCGGCCGGCAAACGCACACCCACCGGGAAGCGGCATGGCAATAAGTGGCTGACCGCGATGCTGGTCGAGGCGGCCGGCTCGGTGGGCCGGATGCACGGCAAGAACTACCTCGCCGCGCAGCACGCCCGGCTCACGAAACGCCGCGGCGCCGGCCGAGCGCAGATCGCCGTCGCGCACTCCATCCTCGTCGCCGTGTTCCACATGCTCACCAGGAACGAGCCCTACCGCGACCTCGGCGCGGACTGGCTCGCCCGCCGCAACGACGAGGCCCACACCCGCCGGCTCGTCGCACAGCTCGAAAGACTCGGACACAGCGTCCAACTCGACCCCGTCGCATAACTCCAGCCACCGCAAGCGTGTCGGGCAAAGCCCGACGCGCTGACGCGCCTGCGCTCCAACAGTTGATTCACGGGTCTGTGCCGGTCCTGCTATCCGCGTTTTGACGGACCGGGTGACTGTTACAGCCAGAAGAGCCGGAAGTCATTGAGGCGTCAACTACTGCGCGCCTGGCGCGAGCCGATGTCGAGCAGATCACCGACGCGCTGGTGCGCCTGGACAACGCACTGCCTGAAGTTATCCCGGCTCGATTGCTGCCGCGGAGTGGTGCACATCGTCGTGTCCTCGCACTGGGCCCATTGCGACCGTCTGCCTACCCACGCCGCGACAGCAGAGTCCTCCTCACCTCATGTAGGAGTCGAACGATCCAGTCACTTCGAGTCTGCGTAGATCTTCTGGGTGATCTTGAGTAGCGGCACTTTGCCGGCATCGTGGCAGCGGCGGGCCCATGCTTCGACCTTCTGCTTGAAGATGATCGAGCCGGAATCCGCCACACTGCCGATCGGCTTCTTGGCCCGATAGCCGAACCAGAGGCAGTACCGTTTGAACACTGGAGCCATGCCTACGTATCCACCGGTGCTGATCAGATCCAGCACATTGGTCGCCTGGTCAACCACGTAGTTCAGCTTCTGCGGCGTGCCGAACTTCACGGCATACACGGTGTCACCGCGCTGGAGATCCCAGGCCTCGACCGGCGTACCGCTCTTCACCTTCAGGATATCGAAGTTCTTGTCGGCAACGACGTACCCGCGCTTCTTCAGGTCTTTGTTGAAGTCACCCTCTTCGGAGGTCGTCGCCTCCAGACCTGCCTCCGTCGACTCGACCTCGATTGCGCGGATGGCTTCGTCCAGCGCCTCAAGGTAGTCCTGATTGAACTTCAGCCACTTCCCGCCGCGCAGCACGACGTGATCATCGTCCGAGATGAAGTCGACCGCCTCCTTGATGGACTGGATGAAGTCGGCCTGTTCCTCGCGGTGATGCTTGATCTTCAGGTGCAGGACCTTCTCCCTCGGGATCGCCCGTTCTGTGAGGTAGTCCTTGATGGTCTTCATCGTCAGTTGGTCGACCTCAAGCTTGGCGTAGTGCCCGCAGCGCACGGTGAAGCTGCCCACACTGCTGAACACGAAGTCGACCCCGAACAGATCGAACGTGTCGACCGCGATGTCCGAGACCCCGACCGGAGACATCAGCTCGTCGATCAACTTCTCGTCGTACTTCGCGATCTCGGCCTCCTCCTTCAGCTCCAGCGTCCGCGGGAGCTTGAACCGGGCTGGCTTCTTCAGCTCAGCGTCGATCTGCGACAGGAAGGTGCCAATCTGCTGAGGTGTGATCTCCGGAGTGAGCAGGCAGGACGTACCGAATTTGCCGCTGGACCCGAAGGCCGCACGCTTGCCGGCGACTATCTTGCCTTGTAGAAAGTCGACGGAGCTTCCCGGAGCGACGGTGAGTTTCGACGGGCCGATGTAACTCTGAATGCTGCGCTTGCGCCGGCCCTGGTACTGACGCGATGCCGTCTGTGTGATGTCGTCCTCGTCGGCGATGCGCTTGGCCAGCTCGACACCGAAGTCGTAGTCGCAGTGCGGCCGGATGTGGAAATGGGCCTTGCCGAAACTCAGCGCGTACACGGACGTTCCCCGGGCGAGCATCATCGCGCCGAAGTAGTTGCGGTTCGAGTAGATCCCGTCGCCGATGTACTCGGCGAACGTCTTGACCCAAGGAACCGAACTCAGCTTCGGCTCGGTGGAGAAGTAGAACTCTCCTGCCCACTTTCCCAAGGTCACCGCGTTGGTTTGCACGAGTTTCGCGGCGCCGAGCGCTTTGCGTAGCGGCGCCAACTGGTCGGGTGGGATTCTGAAGATGTTGAGCTTCACGCAGTGCCCCCAATTCGGGTGGTGTCACACCTGGCTCACAGTGGATGGTCCGCGGTGAGTCCCCCCAGATGACTGCCCGAGTCAGCAAGGATGCCGTTGTTACTCTGCGTTGCCAAGACCCAGAGATGCCCGACCGCGCCGACGGGAGTGTCGGCGTACGGCGTCCGGGTGCCGGACATCGTGGTCGACCCCCGGAGATCGTCGTACTGACCGGCCCCAACGGCAGTGGCAGGAGCACCGTACGTCGCCTGCTCGTCGGCGAGCTGCGATCACTCGGGCGGTTGGAACTGGATCTCGATCGACCGATGAGCGAGCTGACCAGGGCCAGCTCCGCCGTCTCGGAATCCTCCGGGCGTTGATGCACGAGCCGCATCTCGTCGTCCTAGACGATCCGTGCACCGAGCTCGACGACGCCGGCCGCCGAGTCCTGCCGGCATCGCGGCGCGGCGTGCCGGACTCCACCACCGATCGACTGGGTGTTCACCGGGCCGGTTGTCATGGACTGGCTCCTCGTCGCTGTCGCTCTCACCAGCTCGACCCCTCGACCTGAAGTCGCTCAGTCGCGAGCGTTCGAACCGCACCTACGCTCGCGCGTCACGGACGCTTGCCGCCGCATCATCCGTCCTGGTCGTAGCCTTGGCGGTCACTCGCCAGTCAACCTTGGCTGGTAGCGCGCTCCCTGCTCTTCGCGGCCCGAGCGATAGGCTGGACAACCCAGCCTCGCGTCCTATCCGCATCGGCTTGGTTGAACTCGGAGTGCTCGCGACGGGCGCCACATCGAGCCTCGTATTGCAGCAATCGTGACCTCCAGTCATCACTGTGTGTGGTCCTGGCCTTGGCAACGGAGTGTGATCGCGGCATAGTCCGGGGGGAGAGGGAGACCTTCAGCCGGGTAGCACCAGGCTGCGTCGCAGTTCGATCGTGGGGGACCATGATTCGCTTTTGTATGCCCTCTCCACGGAGATCTGGGATCGAGAGGGGCGAGCAGGGATGCAGGTTTTGTATGTAGTCGAGTTCAGTGTGAGTTCGAGAGATGAGGGGTGTGACGCTCAAACGGCAGCGACGAGGAGCGTGACTGCATGGCTCAGCTTCATGGGCTGTCCCAGCCCGGAGAGTGACCTGCTCGGTCAACGGGGCGATCTATGCCTCTCTCCCAACATCGCGGGTGGTCCGAGGACAGCCTCGTGGGAACGCGCCGGCACCGAGCGGCGGAAGGCCCTCAGGATCGAGGTCCGTGACGAGCACCCAGTTGACCAGACTGTCTTGGTGACCAGGGTGACTGTGGGGGATGACGACGGAAAGACCTCCCTGCGGGTGTCGATGGCCCGCGAAAGCTCACCCACATGGCTCTCGCCGGCACCCCCTGCCGACTTGAGGCAACCAGGGATCATCCGGTCGCTGCTTGGCAACGGCAAGGTCGCGCTGTCGATCGTCGGACAAGAGCAAGACGGCCGGTATGTGCCGGTTCGTAGCGAAGCCGAGGTGGCCACGCTCGCAGATGCAATCCGTCGACCGACAAGGTTGCCAATCCTCTTGATTCACACCCGAACTCGCCCGGCCATGGCGGTAGCACGCCACGTTGCTCTCAGACTGGTAGGGCTGGTTCGAGTCGTGACACTCGACTTCCGCGCGAGTAGAGCCCTTGACGTTTTGCTCCCTGGGTTTGCGCCACCGTGGTCCGGAGCACGTCTGGTGTGGAGCGACGCCGCGGCGCGTACCCTGCCCTTCGAGGATCGCCAGGTCAACGCGGCCGATCCTGACGTTTTGCGCGGGCAGTTGATGCGCGTGTTGGCACCGGTCTCCGTTCTCGCGCGGGGCGTCGATCAGGCCTACCGCGAGGCTCGCAGTGCGGAGATCGCCGATCGAGATCGAGATGCGCGAGCCCGCAGTATGCACGCATTGGCGCAGGGGAGTCCGCATCTCCAGATCGAGGCACTCCAAGAGGAGCTGGAGACCGCCCGCGCGAGCGCGAACACCTGGGAGCAACTCGCCCGTGATGAGGAAGAGCGAGCAAACCTCTTGACTGCCCAAGTTAGCCAGCTCCCGGAGCTCGAGGCGCAGGTCGAACAACTCACCATCGCCCTACGCGCGAGCCGACCACCGGCCGGCGATGAACTCGTCGACGACGATCCGTGGAGCACCCTGCCGGATCTCGTCACCGGCGACAGCGATAGCGCAGAGGACCTGTTCCTCCACCTCACCGATGCAACATCAGGCCACATCGTGTTCACCACGCAAGCCGCCTCGATCTGGAAAAAGAGCAGCTATCCCTTCCCCGACGAGATGACCGAGTGCCTCACCAAGCTCGCCCATGCCGCAGCAACGCTCTACGATGGCACCGACCGAAACCTCCCACACCTCGACAACTGGTTCCGGGAGAACTTCGACCTCAAGGTCGCTTTGCAGGACGACACGATCGAGAGAAACGCGAAGCTTCGCTACTTCGACTACGAAGGCAAGACCTATGACCGAACCCCGCATGTCAAGGTTCGAGACCATACGGCGCCGACCCAGGTAGGACGCATCCACTTTGCCCTCGACAGTGACAAAAGCCGCTTGATCGTCGCCCATGTTGGGGTGAAGCTCTACTGACGAGAAGCGGGTCAGCGCAGTCTGCTCCGTCACTGCTCCGTGAACCCCTGATAAGCGCCGACAAACGTCGGGGAGCGACGAGCAATGAACGCGCAGGTCAGGCCGCAGTTCGGGGATGCGGTCCGGCGACCTAGCACCCGCACCCCCGAGACTTACACTCGGAAGGTCGCCGCCTCAGACACCGTCGACCAGACCGAGGTCGACGTGCGCCAATGGCAAGACTCGACGACCGTGGGACGTTCGCATACGAAGGACGTCATCGACTGAATCGCGGCATGCCGAAGGAGGTCCCGGGGTCACCGAGCTTGTCATAGCGCACCGGTCGACGGCTTGCATCGGAGATCGCGGCTACCGGCGTGGTCGAGGATGGGCGTGGTGTCGAGACCCGGTCAGACTTCAAGCGTCCAGTTGCCGTCGGGGCTTATGAGGGCGTTCCGGTCGCTACCGAGTTGGACGGTCATGGAGTGTAGGGGGAAGTGGCCGGTGGTTGCCCATTTGGCTTGGACGCGTTCCAGGTCGTCCCATAGGCGGCGGGGGCCGCTTTGGTGGACGGTCTTGGTTTGGCTGTCGGCGCGGGCCCAGGATCCGTCGGCTGCTAGGAGCCACAGGAGTTGGCTGCCGTCTTCTCGGGTTGCGGAGCGGTTCTCGATGTCGGGAGTGTCGAGTTCGAACAGGCAGCGCAGTTCCCAGTCCTCCCAGAGGTCGGGGAGTGGGCCGGTCAGTTGGCGGGTGTCGGTGCCTGGCTGGTCGCGGGCGGCGTCGTATACGTGGTCGAGGCGGGCTGGGTAGTCGGTGTCGCGGCGGGTGCGCATGAATGTGGCTGGGTGTGGTTGGACGTGGCCGCGGGCTACTCCGTCTGAGTGTTTCTCGGCGCTGATGAGGAGTGAGGTGCCGGCGATTGTGGTGACGACCTTTCCGCCAGGACGGAGTGCGTCGAGCCAGGCCGGTGGGATGGGTCGGACGGAGACGGTTGCGATGATGCGGTCGTAGTCGGTGTCCGGTAGTGATCCGGTGGCGTCGGCGACTTCGAAGTGTGGTGTTCGACCGAAGGTGGCGAGGCGTTCGCGGGCGGCGTCGACGAGGTAGGGGTCTATGTCAATGCTGGTCACCTGCTTGTCGGCGAGGCGATGTGCGAGGAGGGCGGCGGAGTAGCCGGAGCCGGTACCGACGTCGAGCACCCGGTTCTGTTCGTCGGGGTTCAGCAGGTGGAGCATGCGCACGATCAGCCCGGGCAGGGTCGAGGACGATGTCGGGAGACCTGTCGGGCGATCGGATGGGTCGGCACGGTCGGCGTGAACTGAGCCCACTCGGGTCACCAGCGTTTCGTCCGCGTACACCTCTGCCCACGGTTGGTCGGGTTGCGGCGTTCGGAGTCCCCAGGCGAATGGGTAGCTGTCGGGGATCGGCTCCCACCACCTCGGAACCATTTGGTGCCGAGGTGTGGAGCTGACCGAGTCGTGCCACTCCGGTGCGGTTGCGGTTACCTGGTCCGCGAGTCTGCGGGCGGCGTCGGTCCAGTCAGTCACGGACTCAATCGTCCTTTCCTTGGAGGGCGTCGGCCATTGCCTCGATCATCGGTACGCCGGCCTTGACTGCGAGCCAGTGCCATTGACCGTTCGGGTTTACTTCGAAGAACACCCATCGGCCGTCCGGGGTCACGGCGAAGTCGAGCGCTCCGAAGAACAGGCCCAACTCGTCCATCAGCAGCCGGACACCCTTCTCGACGTCAACCGGAAGTTCGATCGGACCGTAGGTGAGGGACGGATAGTCCGTTCGCCAGTCCAGTCTGGCAGCCGCACTTCCGGCGTGGATCGCGACCGGGAACATCCGCTGCCCGATCACGGTCAGGCGTACTTCGCATTGCTTGGGGACTCGCTCTTGAAATAGATGAGCAGTGCCGGTGAGGCTCGCGTCGATCTGATCGGCGCGGAGGACGGTCGTCGGTAGGTAGCGATGACGCCGTTCAGCCGTGAGCACGCCACCGCTGAGGCCCTTGTAGATGACCTCATCGGCGCCGATGAACTCCTGGGCATGAGCTGGATCTGAGGTGAGGATCGTCCGCGGTACGTCGAGGCCGGCGCGGGCCGCCACAGCAAGCTGAACTGGCTTGTAGTTGGCGGCCGAGTCCTTGGCCGGATGATTGATCCATCGAACCGGAAGCGATCCCAGTACGCCGAGAACCCCGACGCGCGCCTCAGACACGGCGAATGCTCGCACTTCGTCCGGCCAGGCACTCGGCACCTTGAACTCGGCGGGGCGTCGCCACCACACGGCACTGACCGCTGTGAGGTCGACCGACCGCTTACCGGTCAGGCGCCCGTCCCAGCCCTGCGCCCCGAGAGTGGCCGCTACACGGGACGACTGGGGGAAGTCGGAGGTGTCGTACCGGACGACCGACGCATTTCGCCGGGTTAGCTCGTCGATGACGGCGTCGGCCGTCAGGTCGTCGCGACCGGTCAACACCAGGACGGTGCTCATGGTCAGTAGTTGTCGGTCGAGGTGTCCGATCCGGGGCGCTGGCCGTCGGGGATCGGCGTTTCGGTGTTGGTTTCCGGCAGGGCCGCGGCGATCGCGTGGTACGGGTTGCCGGTCGCGGACACGTTCAACTGAAGGTTGGCGCTGTAGGTCATTGGCAGTTCCATCGGCGCGGTGTCCGGTCCGGACGCCAGGTGACGGACGCCGAAGGGGACTGCGCTCATCTCGTTGCTCATGGTGAATCTCCAATGTCGGTGAAAGTTTGGAACGGCCGGCCCAGGACGGACTCGCTATCTCGTCCCGCGCCGGCCGGCTTTTGGGTGGTGCCCGTGATTCGCTGACACCGCAGGTGTCGGCCCGGTAGGCCGTGGATCCGAAGGGTGATGACGTGCGCGTACTGCTCTGCGAGTGCCGTCGGGGCGATGTGCTCCTCGATCAAGTACTCGCCCAGCCACAGCTGCACGCGCCAGAGTTCCTGCTCGGCCATCGAACTCGCGGGCCGCTCAGGCCGGGCGGTCGGCGTCGATCCACCGTACGACGGTGGATCCGTTGTGGGGGCCGTCATGGGAGAGCAAGAACCTGGGCGCCGGTCGCGACCTCGAAGTAGGTCCTGATGCACCTCGGGGATCCGAGCGTCGTCAGGTGCAGCATGCTCGGCAGGAGTACCACCTCAACCTGGTCGCTAATGACGGCGTCAAGCAAGCGGCCGAACGCGGCCGGCGACCGGGTGCCCTCCTCGACGAAGATGGCCGCGAGGTCGAGGCTGGAGGTGGTGGCGAAGGCCAACAGACGCTCCTTGGTGCGGTTGACTTCGGATTTGCAGACCAGCAGGTGCGCCCGCACATAGGCATACGCCCGAGGCAACTCGACCGACTGGCGGTCGGCATCAGGTCCACAGTTGCAGGAGAGCGAGTAGCAGGCTCCGGTTGCATGTACGGGCGGTGCATCCCTGGTACGCATCACTGCCGTCATTCCAATGACGCTACAAAGGGGCCGCCAGCAACGACCAGGTTGTTGCGGGGAGTTGCTATACCAATTCGCCCTGGATGCGGAGGATTAGTTGGCGGGCGTCGCGGCCGTAGACTGCCCAACCGCGGAGGTGATCGAACATCTTGGCGTAGAGGTCGATCTCCTGGGGCTGAGAGACTTCGATGCTGGCGGTGGGCGTCTCCAGCTTCACGAGGTTGTCATCGAAGATCCAGAAGCCAGCGGAGCCGATGACGTCGCGAACGGTCAGCGCCGGGATGATGCCGAGCGAAACGTTGGGCAGGCTCATGATTGAGAGCAAGCGATCGAGTTGGGCGCTCAGCGTCTCGGTGTCACCGAGGGGCGTCCGTAGGCAGGCTTCTTCGAGCACGACCGAGAAGGTCTTCGATCCGTCGTACAGCACGGATTGCCGTTCGAGCCGGGCCGCGACCGACTCCTCGAGATCGTTGCGTACACCGAGGAACGAAAACCAGAACGGCAGCATGGCTCGGATGTAGCCGGCGGTCTGAAACAGGCCGGGGATCACGTTGTGTTCGTAGATCCGAAACTGTGCGGTGCGCTCATAGAGCGGAACGGGCGAACGCATGAGCTGCTTGAGGCCGGTCCGGGAGCGATGCCGGAACTCCATGTACATCGACTCGATCGAGCGGGCCTGCGCGATCAGGTCTGGAGCTTCGGCGTCGGTGGCGCAGACCGCGCACCAGGTGCGGATATCGGCGTCGGTCGGTCGCTGGACACCGTTCTCAATCTTGCTGATGCGGGTGAAGTGCCAGCCGGTCCCGTCGGCGAGTTGGCGCGCGGTCAGTCCGGCGTCGAGGCGTAGTGAGCGAAGGCGCAGGCCGAGTGCTTCCTGCGCCTTCTTGGCTGCGCTACTGGGGCTGGTAGTCACGGTGCGGCACGGACAGCGCCCACACCCGTTCAAAGGCGGTGCGGCACATCTCGACGTCGGCTGGATCGGTAGAGAGTGTGAGTGCGGTGTTGAGACCGGAGCCTGCGTAGTGCAAGAAGACCACCTGCTCGTCGTCAAGCACGTAGAAGTCGTTGCCAGGGATGCAGATCGAC
This sequence comes from Kribbella speibonae, assembly GCF_004331375.1. NCBI lineage: Bacteria > Bacillati > Actinomycetota > Actinomycetes > Propionibacteriales > Kribbellaceae > Kribbella > Kribbella speibonae. Next base: position 10,573 of record NZ_SJKC01000005.1, read on the forward strand.
GACACCGAGCGACGGGGCACCCAGCGGATGTCCTCGCCAGCGTCGACCATGGGGCCAGTCAAGGTGTGGGCCCAGCGCTGATAGTCGCTGAGGGGCTCCGAGACGATCTTCGCCCGCCGGACCGACCGCCCTTGTTCGACGTGGCCCCGGACCTTGGTACACCAGCCTTGCAGCCAGTCCAGATCGTCAGGCTCGCCCGCTGCCCACTTGGCCATGTGCGGAAGTTCGGTCTCGGTGCCGTAGGCATCCCGAGTCTCGAGGTGCACGGCACTGCGCTTGATAGCCGCCGTCCGGTCCTGGAACTGACTGTAGGTGAGCTCCTGCACGATCCTCCTACTTGAAGAACGGGATCATCCGGTCGGGGATCTCGACCACGGTCTCGCCTTCGGGGATATTGAGCTGGCTCAAGGCTTCGGGGTCGGTAACGACCCAGCCTTGCACGACCCAGCTGCCACGGTCGGTCTTGTAGAGAGTCGGCGAGTTGTCGGGGATGGAGTCTGGATCACCGGCGACCAGTGTGAGGCGCATGTCGGTCCTCCTTGTGTAGATGATTGCGGTCGGTTGCCGCTGACTACCCTCCGCTTGCGACTGGTTGCGGTCAAGGGGTGTTGCGAGATGTTGCGAGCCCGAGTTTGAGCGCAGGTCAGCCTCTACATCTGATAGCGGGTTGCTCAGTCGCTCGCAACGTTTCGCAGCGCCTCCCGATTGCCAGTTCTTTGGCTGCCGTGAGCGTTGAGCGTGCATGGCGGATGGGCGAGAGGTTCAGCGGGAACGGCGTGAGTCGTGGGTTGGAGTGGAAACGCCGGATCGGGTGCCGGTGCTTTATCCACAGGCTGCTCGGGTGCTCAGGCGGATCATCGCTCGGCTGGCAAGGTCGCGGCGTGGGTCCGCTCAGGGGTGCGAAGACGAGGAGGCGTCGTGAGTGACGGTGATGAGTGGGCGACTCTGGACGAGTTGCTGGGTATGGAGGCGTTGGCGGATCAGCCGGAAGGCGGTGGGATCGGGCGGCTGGCGTTCTACGGGCGGTGTTCGACGGAGGACAACCAGGATCCGGCGACCTCGAAGGCGTGGCAGTTGGGGGAGGCGGAGCGGTTTGTGGAGCCGCTCGGGGGTGAGGTGGTGGAGGAGTTCTTCGATATAGGGCAGTCGCGGTCGTTGCCTTGGGAACGGCGGGAGCAGGCGAACGAGGTGCTGCAGGCGCTGAAGAATCCGGACCGGGGCTGGCAGGGACTGGTGGTTGGGGAGGCGACTCGTTGCTGGTTCAGTAATCAGTTCAGCCTGACGTGGCCGAAGTTCGATCGGTACGGCGTGTCCCTGTGGATACCGAGTCTGGGTGGGCGGTTTGATCCGCAGAACACGGTGCACGACATGGCGATGACGATCACGGGTGGGTTGTCGAAGTCGGAGCGTCAGCATGTGCAGCGGCGGGTTCGGGCGGCGATGGCCGCGCAGGTGTTGATTGATGGGCGGTATCAGGGTGGGCGTCCGCCGTACGGGTATGTCGTGGTGGACGGCGGGCCGCATCCGCATCCGAGAAAGGCGGCTGAGGGGCAGCGGTTGCGGGTGCTGGCGATAGATGAGGTCGCGGCCACTGTCGTGCGCCGGATCTTCGACCTGTATCTGGATGGGTGGGGGAGGAAGGCGATCGTTGAGCAGCTCAACCGGGAAGGCGTGCCCTGTCCGTCGGCGCGTGCTCCGCAGCAGAACCGGCATCGGTCGATGGACGGATGGCAGCACTCGACGGTTGTTGCCATCCTCAACAACCCGCGGTACACCGGGTATGCCGTCTACGGTCGCTGGCAGAAGGTCGAAGAGCTACTTGATCCAGATGATGTTGCCGCCGGCTACGTGGTGAGGTTTCGGAGGTCTCCGCAGGCGAAGATCGTGCGATCGAGGGAGCCGGCGCATCCGGCGATCATCTCGGTCGAGACATTCACCGCGGCTCAGTTGCGGCAGCGGAAACGGAAGTCCGACGGGATCCAGAAATGGTCTGCGGTTGAGCGGCGCCGTACGTCGCCGAAGCGGGTGTATGCGCTGCGTGGCTTGGTCAGGTGTGGACTGTGCGCTCGCAAGATGGAGGGGGCGGCGCGGCGGCAAGAGATTGTCTACTACAGGTGCAATGCGCGGACGCTCGTTCCGGGGTCCGCGAGTGCGCTGGCGCATCCTCGGCAGATCTACTTGCGGGAGGACGTCGTGACGCCTGCCGTCAATCGGTGGATCGGGTCGCTGTTCGACCCCGTGCATCGCCCCGACACGCTCGAGGCTCTTCTGGTCGAGGCTGACAGCGAGGACCCTCGCACCGAACATGTCGAGGACCTTCGCGGGCGTGTCCGTGCGGCGAAGATCACCATGGATCGGGTCCGGAAAGCTCTCGATGCCGGCTGGGATCCGGTCGAGCTGCGGGACCAGTACAACGCGGCTGCGGCGGAGAAGCAGGTGGCCGAGAAGGCGCTGGCATCGTTGCCGACTCAGGTGACCATCACCAGGGCTCAGCTTGCGGAGTGGATCGATGAGCTGGGTGACATCGGAGCGGCGTTGAATGCGGCGAATCCGGAGGAGCTGAACGAGCTGTATGGCTCGCTGCGGCTTTCGCTGAAGTATCACCACGCCGACCAGACGGTTGACGTGGAGGTCGACCCGATGGGTGACCGTGTGGATAAGGTCTGTGTCCGAGGGGGGACTTGAACCCCCACGCCCCGCGAAGGGCACTAGCACCTCAAGCTAGCGCGTCTGCCTATTCCGCCACCCGGACGAGTGGTCTGACCGCCTGCGCGGTGCCGACCGGAGAACAGTAGCAAACTCCAGGGGTGGAATTCACATCGGGTGGTCGGGGTGGTGACGAGGGGGTGTGGGCGGCGTAGTTTGAAATTCAAGGAGTGGCCTCTGAGGTGGAGGTGGGTACGCCGTGGGCGCGTGGAACGGGATGTCGTTCGAGGGCAAGGAGACGATGCTCCGGGTTGTCCGGCAGGAGGCGGAGCTGTTCTTCGGGATGGTCGAGGCCGACGGTGTGTGGGAGGCGCCGACCGGGGCCGGGCATTGGGAGGTCCGGGATGTGGTGGCGCATCTCACCGACACCACGGAGTCGTACTTCGTGGCGTTCGACGCGGCGCGGTCGGACGCGGAGGTACCCCCGGCGTACGGGCTGCCGGGGATGGCCGAGCGGGTCGACCGGCAGGCGCTTGCGCTCCGCGAGGTGCCGCAGGCGGAGCTGATCGACCGGCTCCGGACCGACTTCGACAAGATGATGGGGATGTTCGACGCGCTCGGGCCGGACGACTGGGCCGGGTTCACGGTGCCGCACTTCTACATGGGCCCGCTGCCGGCGTTCTTCTATCCAGCGTTCCAGTTGATGGATTACGGCGTCCATTCGTGGGACATCCGGCAGGGGACCGGGCGGGCGCACGGGTTGTCGGGTGAGGCCGCGGACCTGCTCGTTCCGTTCATGTTCGTGCTGTGGAAGTACACGACCGGGGCCAAGGATCCGTGTGAGCTCGGGATCCGGATCACCAGCGGCCAGAATGCCGGTGACACCAGGGTCAGTGTCGGTCCGGACGGTATGGACTACGCGGCCGGCGACGTGAGCGATCTGCGGGCGGTGATCGAGTTCGATCCGGGCAGTTTCGTGCTGACGGCGTTCGGCCGGAGCAACGCCGGTACGATCCGGGGCGACCGCGCAGTCGCCGACCGGTACCTGAACCTGTTCTTCCGCATCTGAGGGGGATCGCATGACCGATATCGACCTGTCCACGATCGAGGCGGAGCGGGAGCGGATCAGGACGTCGTACCTGAAGCCCGGTGGCAGTTCGTCGGCGCGCGGGCTGCATCACACCGCGTTGCTGTGCGCCGACGTCGAGCGGACGGTGCGGTTCTACCAGGGGGTGCTGGGATTCCCGCTGACCGAGATGGTCGGGAACCGGGACTACGAGGGCTCGACGCACTTCTTCTTCGACATCGGGAACGGGAACCTGCTGGCGTTCTTCGACTTCCCAGGGCTCGACCTCGGGCCGTACGCCGAAGTGCTCGGCGGGCTGCACCACATGGCGATCTCGGTGGAGCCGTCCGAGTGGGAGCGACTGAAGCGCAACCTCGACGAGGCGGGGGTCGAGTACCAGGAGGAGAGCGGTACGTCGATCTACTTCCGCGACCCCGATGGTGCGCGGATCGAACTGATCTCCGACCCGCTGGGCGAGATGTACGGACTCAAAGTGCTCTGAACCGCTGGAGCATCCCAGCCGTTGACCAGGTACGACCCGAGCGGGATCCTCGTCTCGGGTGAGAGACCGAGTCTCGGGGTGGGGCAATGGGGCACAGGAGCGCGTTGGTGACGCTGGCGGCGACGTCCGTCGGGCTGGTCGGCTTGCTGGTGGTCAACAGCACGCAGACAGACGCCCCGGCGGCCATCCAGACAGGCACAGCGCCTCCGACGAGCGCGCCCCCAACGACGGCGCCAGCCACCACTGCCCCGACGCAGGTAACGCCGGTGCCGAAGCAGACGACCGCAACGCCGCCGGCCGCGGCAATCCCTGCGGTGTACATCGGCCGCACCGCCGGCCGGGAAGCCACACTCGCCATCGCAGTCAACGGCGCCAAGGCCGTCGCCTACATCTGCGACGGCCGCAGAGTAGAGGCCTGGCTAACCGGAACCTTCACGTCAGGTCAGCTAGTACTGCGTTCGCGCACGGGCGAACGCCTGACCGGCTTAGCCACCGCGAAAGATGCGTCAGGAGAACTGACCCTGCGCGGTCGCTCACTGCGGTTCACAGCGATCGTGACAGGACCACCAGCCGGCCTCTACCGCGCCAAGAACACAACGTCGACGATCGGCTGGATCGTCCTCCCGGACGGCTCGCAGGTAGGCATCGACAACGACGGTACTCCCGCCGCCGCACCGCCGCTCGACCCGGCCACCCGATCTGCCACGGTCAACGGCGTCGCCGTGAGCGCTCAGTCCATCGACGGCGACGAGACCTTCTGAGGTGGGGCTGATGACTACAACGACCGTCGCCAGGCGCAGCGCCGTAGCTGTCCCAGTGATCGCCGGCGCTGCAGCGGCTGTCGCGTTGGGCGTGTACGGGCGATTGCACGACCCCACCGGCGTGGCGATCGACATCGCGGGCTTCTCCAGTTTCCAAGCCGTCAAGAGCTGGCTGACCACGCTGGCCGCCGTACTCGCCTTGCTCCAACTGGCCAGCGCAGTCGCGCTCTACCGGGGCCGTCCGCAGCTAGCCCCGTTGCACCGCTGGTCCGGCAGAGCTGCGGTCCTCGTCACGCTCCCTGTCGTCGCGCATTGCCTTTACGCGTTGGGCTTCCAGTACGGCGAACCGCGCGTACTCGTCCACTCGCTGCTCGGCTGCTTCTTCTACGGCGCGTTCGTCGTGAAGATGCTCGCGCTCACCCGGGCAGGCGCGCCGTCGTGGCTGCTCCCGGTCGCCGGTGGTGCCGTCTTCACCGGCCTGATTGGGCTGTGGCTCACCTCGGCGCTGTGGTTCTTCACCACGTTCGGTGTCATCCGTTGAAAGGACCAGCTGTGGACGCACCCAGCCGCCGTACCATCCTCACCGGAGCCGCTGCCGGACTGGCGGCTGTCGCCGGATGTACGAAGTACGGCGAGCCACAGGCCACGCCTGCTCCGGCGCCGGCCGACACCGTCCTCGGCCCGACCGCGGACATTCCGGTCGGCGGCGGGAAGATCTTCGCGCCGCAGCAGGTCGTGGTCACCCAGCCGGTCCAGGGCACGTTCAAGGCGTTCACCTCGATCTGCACCCACCAGAGCTGTCCTGTCGCCAGCGTTGCCGACGGGACGATCAACTGCGACTGCCACGGCAGCAAGTACGCGCTCGAGGACGGCTCCGTCCAGGGTGGCCCGGCGCCACGTCCGTTGGCGCCGAAGCAGATCACGGTGTCCGGCGGCTCGATCACCCTGACCTGAGTCCCCTTCCCCAGTCGTGGTGGGGGAGGATGGGGCCATGACGACCTCCAGCGACCGTACGGCGTACACGCCCGATGCCGAAGTAGTGGAGCTCTGCAGCGAGCTGATCCGGATCGACACCACGAACTACGGGAACGGCAAGAGCAACGGGGAGCGGGTCGCGGCCGAGTACGTCGCGGCGAAGCTGGACGAGGTCGGGATCGAGTCGACGATCTACGAGTCGGAGCCGGGGCGGGCGACGCTGGTCGCCCACTGGGACGGCGAGGACCAGAATGCGGACCCGCTGCTCGTGCACGGGCACCTGGACGTGGTCCCGGCGGACCCGAAGGACTGGAAGGTCGACCCGTTCGCGGGTGAGATCTTCGACGGGTGCGTATGGGGCCGCGGCGCGGTCGACATGAAGGACTTCGACGCGATGGTGCTGTCGGTCGTGCGGGCGCGGCAGCGGGCCGGCGTGAAGCCGCGGCGTCCGGTCCGGCTGGTGTTCACCGCCGACGAGGAGGCCGGCGGCGTGTACGGCGCGCAGTGGCTGATCAACAACCACCCGGACACCGTTGCCGACTGCACCGAAGGCATCGGCGAGGTCGGCGGGTTCTCGATCACGGTCAAGGACGACCTGCGGCTGTACCTGATCGAGACCGCCGAGAAGGGCATGAACTGGATGCGGCTCAAGGCCCGCGGTACGGCGGGCCACGGGTCGATGGTGAACACCGACAACGCCGTCACGAACCTGGTCGAGGCGGTCACGCGGATCGGGTCGCACGAGTGGCCGCTGCGGGTCACGCCGACCGTGCGGGAGTTCCTGAAGACGCTGGAGGACGTGCTCGGGGTCGAGCTCGACCCCGACGACATGACCACGACGCTGTCGAAGCTGGGCAGCTTCAGCCGGATGTTCGGCGCCACGATCCGCAACACCGCGAACCCGACGATGCTGAACGCCGGGTACAAGGTGAACGTGATCCCGGGCGACGCCGAGGCGCATATCGACGGGCGGTTCCTGCCCGGGCACGAGGACGAGTTCTTCGCGACCATCGACGAGCTGCTCGGCGACAAGGTGCAGCGCGAGACCGTCGTTCAGGACATCGCGCTGGAGACCGAGTTCAGCGGCGGGCTGGTCGAGGCGATGAAGGCATGCGTCCAGGCCGAGGACGCGCACGCTCGGTTCGCGCCGCTGCTGATGTCGGGCGGTACGGACGCCAAGTCGTGGAGCCGGCTGGGGGTGCGGTGCTTCGGGTTCGTCCCGCTGCAGCTGCCGCCGGACCTGGACTTCATGGGCATGTTCCACGGCATCGACGAGCGGGTGCCGACGTCCGCGCTGGAGTTCGGTTCGCGAGTCCTGGACCGCTTCCTCGACGAGGCCTGACGGTCAGGTCCGGCGGAGGATTCTCGGCACGGTCAGCAGGCCAGAGTTCAGGTAGTCGGCGGCGTGTTCGATGTGCTGGAGGTCGAACCGTCGACCGTAGGTTGTGGTGGACTCTGCGGCCGCGTCGAGCAGGTGCTGGTCGGCGGAGAGTGCGTTCGCGGCGGTGTTGTGGACGACGATCCGCAGATCGTTCAGGCCTGGTCGAGCGGCGGGTGTGAGGTCGACCTGGTACGGCGGCGCCCACAGCGAACCGCAGTGGGTGTCGTTGAGCCAGATGTCGGCGGCGACGCCCACCGGCGGGGTGATGAGCGCGCGGTAGGAGTTGTCCTGGAGGTAGGGCTCGCTGTCGGGCGCGACCGGTTCACCGGGGCCGAAGTCCAGGATCAGGCGGTCGGTCGTGTCGGGGAGTTCGACCTCGGTGCGGTACGTCGCCGAGCCGGAGTACGTCGTCAGCGCCTGCTCGTCCTCCCAGCGGTGCGGGAGCGTGATCGGGCGACTGTCCTTGCCAAAGGCAACCGACCAGCCGCCCTGCAGCGGCATGACCAGCTGGTCGGGCGGAGCAGCCGCGACAGTTGTGGGCGGGGCTGCCGGGCGAGGTGTGGGCGTGGTGCCTGGGATCAGGACTGCTGACTCATACGGATGGAGCGTGACTGTGTGGGTGAACGAGGCCTCGTCCGAGAGCGCGCTCCAGCGTTCCAGCGGTTCGTCGAAGGTGAGCGTGCGGGTCTCGGGGCCGGTGTTGGCGACGAAGTAGAAGTCGCCGTCGTCCAGGCGCTTGTGGACCACGCCTATGTCCTGTTGGGGAGCGATCGGCGGTGCCGGGAGGTGCTCGGCGAGGGTGCTGACATCGGTGACCACCTTCCCGCCGACCGCATCCAGCCAGCGCTGCGTCTCCGGCGGCGTGATGGTTCCTTCGGGTACGACGACCAGCGGCACGTCAGCGGGATCGAGTACGTCGAGCGCGTCGTCGTCGATCAGGTCGAAGTCGAGCCCAGCCTCCCGGATCGTCCGCGGAACGCTCTCCGGGATCAGCCGGCGGGCGACGCGGTACAGGTTCAGCGGCTCTGCGTGCCCCGCGCGTACGGCGGCGTACGCGTCGGAGGCCGGGATGTAGATCTTCACCGGCCGAACCGGCGTGCCCTGCTGGAGCAGCCAGGAGAGGCGGTGCAGAGAGCGGAAGAGAGCGGTTGCCGACGGCCACCAAGGGTTCCGGTCGTCGAGTGCGCCCGCGGCGTAGAAGATCCATCCGAGCCCGGGCCCGTCGGACGGTGAATAGGGCCAGCCGTGGCCGATGAGCTGGTTGACGCCGGAGAGGAAGTGTTCGTGGGCCTCGCCCTGGAGGTCCAGCGGCGTGGCCCGGAACGAGGGGGAGTGGACCCACGTCCAGACCTCGGCCGAGACGACCGACCGGCCGTAGATGTTCGCCGCCGACGACGCCCAGCGCGTCTCCGGGATGCGCGTCCATCCCCAGCCTTCGCCTTCGAAGATGTCGGCGTGCCGGTAGCTGCTCATCGTCGCCGGCGGTTCGCCGTAGCTCTGGATCCGGAACGGTACGCCGTACCCGGCCGCCCATTGCCGGAACACCTTGAGGAAGTTGTCCTCGTACAGCTCCGACAGCGTCCGCCCGAAGTCGATCCGCAACTGCTGCGATCCTTCGGTGTCCACGAGCAGTTCGTAGAGCCGGGGCCGCAGCTCGTACCCGCGGCGTTTCACGAACTCGTCGAAGATCGTCGGCGTCCAGTCCCCGCCGTACACCTCGAGGCTGTCGCAGAACACGGATCCGAGAAGCTCAGGCGTGGCCGCGAGCAGCAGCGGCTCGGCGACCTGCTTGATGTGCTCGTTCGCAGCGGCCGCCGAGTAGTGGTCGAGCGTCAGTCCCTCGGCTCCCGCCGCGGTCCGCTTCACCTGCTGCCCGGTTACGCGGGACGTGGCGATCAGAACCTCGCGCGGCTGGCCGCCGGCCGGTACGTGGACGATCCCGTCGCGCACCGGCACCTCGACGTACGACGACGGCGCGCCGCCCCAGCCGTCGCCGACGTACGCTGCGACGAACTCGTCACCAGGCCAGGCGGCCACGATCGGTACGTCGGACGCCGCGGCGCCGATCTCGCGGCGGTCCCAGTGCAGCTGCCGTGCCGCGTACTCGGGCCCGACGTGCGGGCCGCCGTACGACCAGCCGCTCCCGAGCGTCACGTCGAACCGCAGCCCGAGCCGTCGTGCCGTCCGCGCCGCGTGCCCGACCAGTTCGAGGAACTCGGGTGATCCGAAGGGCGCCGTCACAGGTCCCATCGGGTAGACGAACGCGACCTCCGCGCCGCCGAGCCCGGCCGCGGCACTGGCTTCCAGCTCGCGGTCGATTTCGTCTCGCTCGATGGACGGTCCGAACCACCACCAGCGCATCATCGGCCGCCCCTCGGGCGGCGGGTTCCGGAACTGTCGTCGGACGTCGTCGACGGTCGCCATACTCCTCACCCCACAGCGACCGGCGACCCGCGGTCAACGGCGATGGCCGCTACCGGTCAGATCGTCCTGCGGAGTGGTGACACCCGACGTCAACAGGTACTGACCGACCGCGTACGTCGACATCGTGAGCGCTCCCCGGCCGGGGAAGTCGCGGCCGGCGAGGCGGAGCGCGATGAGCGCGTCGGAGACGAGGAAGAGCGCTCCACCGAGGCCGCTGCGCGGGTTGTGCCAGCGGGCGGCGACTGCGGTTGCTGTGAGCAACAGTGCGTAGGCCGCGACGGGGATGCGTTGGTTGCCGAGCCCGGGGGAGAGGACGGCGATGAGGGCGGCCCACAAGGCGGCGTACGCCGCGAGCACCCGCCAGGATCGCTGCGCCGGACGGCTCAGGAACACCGCGAGATAGCAGGCGTGCGAGGCCGCGAACGCCGCGATGCCGGCGAGTTGGAGATCGGTCTCGAGAAGGAGATCACCGGCGGCTGACGCGAGCACCGCGGCTTGGAGCAGCGGCGTGGCGTCCTGCGTGCGCGTCCACTGCCAGAGCAGCGGCATCAGCGTCACCTTGCTGGCCTGCTTGAGGATCTTGGCGTCGATGACGATCGCCGCGACCTGTACGACGGTCGCGCCCCAGTACCCCGCCAGCACCCGCCGCCCACGCGCCAGCTGTCCCAGCCTCATGCGCCCGAGTCTGCAACATCCGACGGCGCGACGCGCCGCTGTTCACGACATGTTCAAGGTGCTGGTGGTCTTCAGGCGGTGCTGGGTGTTGAGTTTGGTGAGCCAGGCGGCGAAGGCGGGGAGGTCTTCGACGTTGGTCTGGGGGATGTGGAGTTTGCGGCCGCGGGTCGAGGTGATGGTCAGGTAGGGAGCCGCGTAGCCGCTGCTCGGCGTGACGAGCGTGGTGCCCTCGAATTCCGACCACGGGACCTTCCGCCACCAGGCGAAGCGGATGCCGGTGGCGTTGACGGTCACTCGCGGGTGGCCGAGGAGGAACAGGACGGCGAGCGCGACACAGGCGGCGAAGAGTACGGCGAGGAGCGCCACCCGGACCGTGAACCAGGTACCGCGGTCGTCGAGGTCCCGGACCACCGAGAGGATCGGGATGCCGGCCAGCACCAGTACGACGACCAGCCCGCCGAAGGCCAGCGCGCGCCGGACCGCGAAGATCACCCGGCCGGAACGGTGCAACTCCGCGTCCCAGGCGCCGATGTCCTGATTCCCCATCACCATGTGTCGATCCCCTCCGGGCGCGATTGTACGTGTGGCGGCGGGCGCCTCTGCCCGCTGGGTCAGGAGAGGTTGAGGGTGGCGCGGAGGCTGGGCAGGTGGGTGATGAGGGGCTTGGGCGGGGTGGGGGTGGTGACGACCGAGAGGGTCAGGCGGTAGTGGAAGGGCGCGGGGGTGAGGTGTTCGCCGGGGCGGAGTTCGGTGGCCAGCGCGCTGCGGGGGACGAGGGCCAGGTGGGAGCTGCGGCGGGCCATCGCGACCGTCGTGCTGAGGGTGACGCCGCGGCGCGGGACGGCGCCTTGGGCGGCCAGCCGGGAGTGGATCTCTTCGGCGCCGCGGTCGTAGGTGGAGAACGCGATCTGACGATCTTTCAGGGGCCGCCGGCCGCGCCCGGGTGGGCGGGCGCCGGGCGGCACGAACAGGACGAGTTCGTCGCGGCCGACGCGGCGGGCGACGGTGCCGCGGGGGAGGGTCATCTGGTCGGCGATCGCGATGAAGGCGGCGTCCATGGTGCCCTCGGCGACGCGTTCGACCAGGAAGTGCCCGTGGTCGACCTGCTGCTGGATCACCAGGTCGGACATGTCGGCATCGAGGACCGGGAAGAGGATCGGTGCGAGGCTGGCGAACGTGCCGATCACGAGCCGCTGCGTGACAGCGGCCGCGCGCGTGGCGTCGTACACCTCTTCGAGATGGCCGAGGATGTGGTCGGCGCGGCGGCCGAGTTCGGCACCGGCCGGGGTGGGGCGGGCGCCGCGGGTGTCGCGCTCGAAGAGCTTGGTTCCGCAGAGGCGTTCGAGCCGGGCAAGGCGTTGCGACGCCGAGGGTTGGGAGATGCGGAGTTCGCGGGCCGCTGTGCCGACGGCGCCGGTCCGGGTGACGGCCTGGACCAGCCGCAGGTCCTCGACCGATGGTAATGAACTCATAGGCTGAGCCTATGGCAAGCGCACAAACCGTGCTGGCTACCTGAGCCCGTGCTGGACGCCAAGAATTCAAGGTGTGAAGGCGAGATCTGAAGCGTTGGCGTTGCTGGCGGGAAGCGGTACGGCGGACTTCGCGTTCCGGATCTCTCAGGTGGCGCTGCCGCTGGTGATCCTGCGGGAAACGGGATCGGTCGCGGCCACCGGACTCGTTGCCGGTGCGGCTGGCGTGCCCGTACTGCTGTCGCCGTGGTGGGCTCGAAGGGCGCGACAGTGGGTGGATTCGGGACCGCGGCTCGCGATCGTCGCGCTGGTGTCCGCGATCGCGCTGGCGTCGGTACCGGCGGCGGCCGGGCTGGGAATCTTGTCTCCGGAGCTGCTGATCCTGAGCGGTGTCCTGCTCGGCTGCGGCGACGCACTGTCGAATCCGGGACGGTCGGCGTTGCTCGCCGACACCGGCGACCGATGGGGTGATGGCCGGGCGGTACAGCTGCTGACCTGGCAGGACGGACTACGACGGGTCGGGATGCTGCTCGGCCCGAGCGTGGGTGCGATCGCGGTGTCGACCGGGTTGACGAACGGTCTGCTGTGGGTCGAGGCCGCGACAGTCGCTGGCGCCGGGTTGCTGGCGTGCAGTGTGCGGGCCGAGCGCGCCCCAGAAGGAGTGGTGACGCCGTCGATCCGCGCGAGTCTGCGCGGGCGGCCCGAGGTTGCGTATGGGTGGGTGGTCCGGGGAACGGGATGCGTTACCTGGTTCGCGTTCACGCTGGGGCTGTCGGTCCTGGGCGAGGAGCGCGGTCAACCAGGGGTCTACCTCGCCGCGGGCATGACCGGGTACGGCGTGGGTTCGCTCGTCGGGACCGCGGTGGCGTTGGCAGTGGTACGGCGTACGCGGCCGGTGGTGACCGCTTCGATGGTGTGGGCGTGGAGCGGGCTGTGCTGGGTCGGAATGGGCGTCTGGACGACACCGCCCGTGGTCGCTGTGATGGGCGCGTTGTCGGGGGTGACCGTGGTGATCGGGATCGCGGCGATCTCCGTGCTCATCACCCGATCGTCGGCCGGAGCCGAGCGACGCGCGTTGCTCTCCGGGCAGAGTGTCGTCGTCAACGCCGGGAGCGCGGCCGGGATGCTCGCGGGCGGACCGATCATCGGCGCTGTCGGAGCCGAGATCGCGTTGGTCGGATCGGGCCTCGTCACCGCGATTGTCGCCGTACTGGTCCTGGTTCGGTGCCAGACTGCGGTTCATGTCCGAGATCGTGATCACCACCTTGGCCGAGCGGCCTGAGTACCTGGAGCGGATGTACGAGTTCGCCGACGCGTGGCCGGCGTTCATGCACAACGACCCGATCGGGAACGCGTTCATGGGTCAGGTCCCGGTGCACTTCCCGGATCAGTGCGTGGTCGCGACCGAGAACGGCGAACTGGTCGCGCACGGTCGGAGCATCCCGTTCGTGTTCCCGGACGAAAACCGTACCGAGCTGCCGTCCGGAGGCTGGGATCGCGTGCTGCACTGGGGCTTCCACGATCTCCGCAACGACCGTACGCCGAAGGTGTCGAGCGCCCTGGAGATCCTGATCCGGCCGTCGCACCTCGGCCGCGGCCTCTCCCACGACATGCTCGCCGCGATGCGCAAGGCCGTGAAGGCTCTGGGGCACTCGGCCCTGTACGCCCCGGTCCGCCCGAACGGCAAGACGGACGTGCACCAGCCGATGACGGAGTACATCGAGGCTAGACGCGCGGACGGTCTGCCGCAGGACCCGTGGTTGCGTGTCCATGTCAGAGCAGGCGGCAAGATCGTCCAGGTCGCGCCGCGCTCGATGGTGATCGCCGGGACGCTCGACGAGTGGCGCGAGTGGACGGGCCTCCCGTTCGACACGACCGGCGATGTCGTCGTACCCAAGGCCCTGGTCCCCGTCCACGTGGACGTCGCCCACAACCACGCCGTCTACGTAGAACCCAACGTCTGGGTCCGCCACGACCTCTGACGCTTGTTGCCGCTCTGGATCTGCTCGTGTGGTGCGCTCTGGATCTGCTCGTCGTCGTGGGAGAGGGTTCGACTCGTCTTCGGTGGGCGAGGAGGTTGCGGGCGATGGGCGCAGTACGACGGATGCCGGATCTCACCCAGATCCTCGACATCTCTTATGCGAGGCCTGGTGGGGTTGAGCTCTGCCTGGATGTGGTTGGGCCGGCGCCGCTGCCTGCGGGCCCGGTGGCGACTGTCGTGCGGATCGACGGGTGTCCAGGTTGGGGGCCCGGCGATCGGTCGGCGGCGTTGGCGCCGTTCGCGAATCCGGCGCTTGCTCGGGCCGGCTTTCTGACGGTGGCGATCTCGGTTCGGGACAGTGGGCAGGCGGTGTTTCCTGCGCAGTTGGATGACGTTGAGTCAGCCTTGCGGTGGTTACGTCGGAACCCGCTCGGTCTGCCGGTTGATCCTTCCTCTGTTGGGATTTGGGGACAGTCCGCTGGTGGGCATTTGGCCGCATTGGCTGGGCTGGCTGACGGCTCGGCGGTTCGGGCTGTCGTGACGGTCAGCGGACCGTCGGATCTCGCGCGAGGTGGCGGTGCCATGTCGATCGATCGGCCCTCGCCGGTGACTGCCTTGGTCGGCGGGCATCTGGAGCGGTTGAGCGCGGCGAGTCCGGTCGCCCACGTGAGGGCCGACGCACCGCCGTTCCTGATCGTGCATGGCACCCGCGACGAGACCGTCCCGTACGACCAGGCCGAGCGCCTCCATCGTGCGCTGTGTGCGGAAGGGGTCGACAGTCGCCTGCTTCCGATCAGCGGCGGGCATCACAACCTCCGCCGGGACCCGGAGGCGCCGTACGACGGTCAGGTGTGGCGCCGGGTCGCGAACGAAGCCGCCCGCTTCTTCCAGCGGCACTTGGTCGCCTAGATCTGGCGGGCCCAGAACAGGGTATGGCCGCCTGCGCCTTCGGGCACGAACTGTTCGGACTCAATCGTGAAGCCGGCCTGGGTGATCCAGACGCGGTTGGTGGCGGCGTCGGTGTGACTCCACCACATGGGCGCGCCACCGTCGAGCCAGTTGTCGTCGGTGCCGGTCCATTCGCGGTGGCCCGTCGTACAGAGGAACCATCCGGCTGGGCGGAGCCAGGTCGCGATGTTGTGCAGCAGTTGCCGCTGCTCGTCCAAGGGCAGGTGGATCAGGGCGTAGAGGGAGACTGCGGCGTCGAAGGATTCGGGGTCGAAGTCCAGGCTCATCGCGTCGGCGTTGACGAATTCGGCCTGCGGGACGAATTCACGGGCGCGACGGATCTGCACCTCGCTGATATCGACGCCGGTGACGTGGTGACCAGCCGCAGTTAGGTCGCGTGCCATCGGTACGCCACTACCGCACCCGATGTCGAGGACCCGACTGGCGGGCTCGAGCCGGGCCATCAGGGTGCCGATCCAGTCCTGGTATTTCGCGTCGGCTTGGGTCGCCTCGTCATACCGGATCGACAAGGCGTCGTACCCACGTCGTACGAGCTGTTTCGGATCGTCTGCGGTCACGGTCGTCGACGCTAGCGACCGTGCGTGCAGGAAGCAACGGAGTTCGGGTGGAGCATAACGTTGCTTACGGCAACTGTAGCCTGTGGATAACTTGATTCCCTTGAAAATAAGGGCTTCTGGGTTTGAGAACTGTCGGTGGGGGTGTCTACAGTTGTGGGTATGGAACTTCTGGGTGAGCGTCCGGTGTGGTCGATGAGCGGCGGCGAGTTGCTGTCCGAGCTCGACGTACTGGACGCTGAGATCGCCCAGCGGGAGACCCGTCGCCTGCACCTGGAAGCCCGCATCGACGAGACCGGCTACGCCCAAGAACTAGGTGCCCGCGACGCCATCGAGCTCCTGGCGATCCGCCACCGCCGCGACCCCGCCGACATACGCCGCGAACTCCGGCTGGCCCGCGCACTCCCGAAGTACGCCACGGTGTCTGATGGTCTGACCCACGGCATCACGATCCCGGCTGAGGACCCCGAAGACGGCGCGTACACCGCAGAGGACCCGAGTGCCGACTCCAGCGCGGACTGTGCCGCGGACGCGGGTGCGGGCGATGGTGGCGGGGTCCGGGTGCTGCGGACCGTGCAGGCTGGGGCCATCGTGACCGCGTTGGAGCGGGTTCGCGCCCGGGTGCCCGTCGAAGATCTCGACGTGGCGGAGGCACAGCTCGTGTCCTTGGCGAGTCATCTGGCGCCGGCCGAGTTGCGCCAGGCAGCCAAGGAGATCTGCGACCTCCTGGACACCGACGGTCCCAAGCCGGACGAACGCGAGGCCTACAACCGTGAATCGTTGACCCTGATGAACGCCGACAACGGCGTGCAGTTCACGGGCTACCTGGCCAACGAGAACGCCGAACTCCTACGCTCCCTCACCTTCGTCGGCGCCCGCCCCCACAAGACAGTCGACGGCGAACGCGACCCCCGCCCCCGTGACAAGCGCCAAGCCGACGCCCTAACCACCGCCCTAACCATCGCAGCCACCGCCACCGACGCCGGCTTCACCTCCTCACCCCGCCCGGCTCACGCTTCGCCCGCCGATCCCGAGTCTGAGGCTGGGACCGTGTCTTCGGTTGGGACTGCGGCGGGATGGGTGCCTGGGTTTGGGGCGAAGGCGAACATCACCGTCACCATCGACCTAGAAGACCTGAAACGCGCCACCGCGGACGTAACTGGAGACGCAACCGGCGACTTGGCGTCCAGGGGCGCGTCCGATGGCGCGTTCGGTGATTTGGCGTCCGGTAGGACGACCGGTGACTTGATGTACGGCGACGTACTGTCTGCGGCGGCGATCCGGCGGCTCGCTTGTGACGCGAAGATCATCCCGCTGGTGCTCGGCTCGAATTCGGAGCCCTTGGATGTCGGTCGCTCCGTGCGATTGGTCACCCGCTCGATGCGCCGTGCCTTGAACGCCCGTGACAAGGGCTGCGTAGTCTGCGGAGCCCCACCCGTCATGTGCGACGCGCACCATCTCCAATCCTGGATCGACGGCGGTGTCACAGCGATCCACAACCTCGCCCTGCTCTGCCGCCGTCACCACACCGCCCTGCACGACGGCCATTGGACGATCACCATCACCAACGGCAAGGTCCACGTCTCCCGCCCCTCGTGGGCCGACCCACCACCCCTCAACACCACTCAGGCAACCCCATCCACGAGCCCCCCACCCCTCAGCCCACCAACCCCAAGCCCTGCACCGATGTCACCTGCCGTACCCGAGCGCCCGCCACCGAACGACGCGCCGCCCCGCCCGGACGCGGATGTCAGGCCTGCACCGGACGCGGCTGACGCGCTGCCTCCACTGGGTGCGGATGATCCGCTGCCTCCATCGGGTGCGGATGACGGGCTGCCTGCACCGGGTGCGGATGAGGCCTCGCGGTGGCGTGCTGATACGCGCGCGCTCGAGGAAGCTGCCCGGTTCGCCGTCTGGGGAGCTTCCGACGATCCTGCGGCCCGCACCACGCCACTCGTCGTCTAGCCCGCGCGCGCCCCCTGGAGCCGGAGCCGTCAGCGCGCGACCGTGGCGGCCGGTGCGTTAGCCGCACGCCGCCGCCGGAGCCCGCCTCATGTACCTGCGCCCGCTGGAGTCGTCGTCATGCACCCACCCCCTGAAGCCAGCCTCGTGTACTTGCGTCCGCTGGAGCCAGCGTCATCCGCCCGCTGGAGCGTGCCTCGGGTACGTACGTCTGCTGGAGCCGGCGTCACGCGTCCGCTGGAGCGTGCCTCGTGTGCGTGCGTCCGTTGGAGTCGGCGTCGTGTAGCCGCGTTCGCTGGAGGCCGCGTCGTGCGCCCCCTGGAGCCCGCGTCGTGCAGCCACCCCCTGGAGTCGGCGTCGTGCGACCGGGGCCTGTGGGGGCTGGCGTGGCCTGTGGGCGGGTGGTGGCTTGGCGGGCTCGGGTGGTGGAGGGTGGAGGGCTGCGATCCGGGGTGCGGTGCTGGGTGGGAGTGAGCTGACCGGTGAGGTGCGGCAGGCTGGCGGGCCGGTCGAGGGGTGGGGGTGCCTCTCTAGATGTCGGTGGGCGGACTCGAGCAGGCGCTCGCGGCTAGGCGGGCTAGCGGGCGAGGCGGCCCATTAGGGCGGCGGCTGCGCAGATGCCGGCGATGGCGGCGACGATCAACACCGTGAAGTCGAGTAGGTAGTTGGTGGGGTGGCCGATTAGGAGGCCTCGGAGGGCGCTGACTTCGTAGGTTAGGGGGTTGGCGTGGGAGAGGGCGCGGAGCCAGGTGGGCATGATGTCGACTGGGTAGAGGGCGTTGGAGGCGAAGAAGAGGGGCATGGTGATGGCTTGGCCGATGCCCATCAGGCGGTCGCGGCGGAGGACGAGGCCGGCGATGGTCATCGAGAGGCAGGAGAAGAAGGCGGCTCCGAGGACGACGACCGCGAGTACGGCGAGCAGCTTGAGCGGGTTCCACGTGAGGCTGACGCCGAGCAGCGCTGCGACGATGAGTACGACGATCGCCTGGGAGATCGTCCGGACGCCGGCCGCGAACGCCTTCCCGGCGACCAGGGCGGACCGCGGCGACGGGGTGACCAGCAGCTTGGTGAGGATCCCCGCGTCACGTTCCCAGATGATCTGGATGCCGTAGAAGATCGCCACGAACAGCGCCGACTGCGCGATGATCCCGGGCGCGAGATAGTCCAGGTACGGTACGTCGCCGGTCGGGATCGCCCGGATCCGGCTGAACGTCTGGCCGAAGATCACCAGCCACAGCACCGGCTGGATCGCTCGCGTGATCAGCTCGGTCCGGTCGTGCCGGAGCTTCTGGAGCTCGATGAGGCAGAACGTCCCGATCCGGGAGAAGAGCCGCAGTACGGCGCGCGGCCGCGAATCAACCCATGCGCTGGGCGGTGCGGCGGGTGCCACGGACATCGCGCAGGCCTCCCTTCGCCTGACCTTCGAGGCTCTCGCCGGTGTGGTGCCGGAACACGTCCTCGAGGCTCGCGTCGGGCGCGAGCTCGGCCTTCAACGAGTTCGGCGTACCGATCGCGCGCAGCCGGCCCAGGTGCATCAACGCCACCCGGTCGCAGAGGAGGTCGGCCTCTTCCATGTAGTGCGTGGTCAGCAGCACGGTCATCCCGTACCGCTCCTGCATGTCCTGCACCCGCGCCCACACCGAATCCCGCGCCACCGGGTCCAGGCCGACGGTCGGCTCGTCGAGTACGAGCAGCGCGGGCCGGTTGACCAGCGCCTGCGCGAGTTCGAGCCGCCGTACCATGCCGCCGGAGTACGTCGACGCGAGCCGGTCGGCGGCGTCGGTGAGGTCGACGATCTCCAGTACCTCGGCGACTCGCGCGGCCCGTTCGCGCCGCGGTACGTCGAAGAGTCGCGCGAACCAGGACACGTTCTCTCGTCCCGAGAGCGCTCCCTCGATGGACAGCTGTTGTGGGACGTACCCGAGCAGGCGCCGTACCGACATCGCCGCGGAGCGGACGTCGAGGCCGAAGACGCGGACCGAGCCGGACTGGGGTGGGTAGAGGGTGTTCAGCACGCGCAGCGTCGTCGTCTTGCCGGCGCCGTTGGGGCCGAGAAGACCGAAGCACTCGCCGGGGGACACGGTCAGGTCGAGATCGTCGACGGCGACATGGTCACCGAACCGATGACTCAGACCGCTGACATCCACCGCGGGTTCCACAGTCATACGCGCTCCAAGGGGTGCAGGCGTTCGGTCAACGAGGCGAGAACGGGCAGTGCCGATTGCAACGCCGCACGGTCGTCCGCGGTCAGGTCGTCGAGCGCCCGGGTGACCAGCGCCGTACGGCGATCGCGCCAGGCCTCGACCTGTTCGCGGGCCGGGTCCGTGAGGGTCAGCCGGGCGATCCGGCGGTCGGACTCGTCGGGAGTGCGCTGCAGCAGACCGCGCTCGGTGAGCTGGCCGACGAGGGTCGACACGGTGTTCGCGACCAGGCCGAGCTCGGCCGCGGCCTCGGCGACCGAGATGCCCGGGTTGCGGCGGACCGTCCGGACCAGCTCGGCCTGGGAATCGGTGAGTGCGGACAGCGGGAACGGCCGCCCGACGGATCGGCGCAGGTGCCGCCGCACCAGTCCGATGGCCGCCAGCAGCTCCTCGGCGAGAACCTCGGTCACAGCCACCAGAATACCTCTGTTGCAGAGATATTGCGCCGGGAAACCCCAACTAGTCGGGGTACCGGCCGGAGGGGACCGCGCCGACGATCGGTGCCATGAACACATCAACGGGTTTGGGAGAGCGCAACAAGGCCGTCGTACGGGACTTCATCGACGGTCTGTTCACCAAGGGGATCTCGGTGCGGTGGACACCTACCTGGCCGAGGACTTCGTCAATCACGACCCGCCGTTCGGTGTCCCGGCCGACCGCGAGGGCATGCGGACGGCCGGGGGCATGATGCGTGCCGCGTTCCCGGACTGGCGCAGTGAGCTGCACGAGCTGATCGCGGAGGGCGACCTCGTCGTCGAGCGGTTCACGGCCGGCGGGACGCATCGCGGGGACGTGATGGGGGTGCCGGCGACCGGACAGACCATCAGCCTGCCCGGGATCAACATCTTCCGGCTCCGTGACGGTCTGATCGTGGGGCGGTGGGGCCGGCTCGACGATCTCGGGTTTCTCCGGCAGCTCGGCGTCATACCGGCGTAGCATCACCAGCATGGGGGCGGGGGATCGCCTGGAGGTGCTGATCCGGCGCTGTTACGCGGGGCTGGATGCCGATCAGCTGCGGTCCGAGGCCTTCGTCCGGCTGCGCGACGTCCTGACGGTCGACGCGATGTTCTTCGCGACCGTGGATCCGGCGACCGTGGTGTTCACGTCGGCGACGGCCGATGAGCCGCTCGGCGCGGTGACCGAGCAGTTCATCGCGAACGAGTTCGGGCAGGAGGACGTGAGCAAGTTCGCGGTTCTCGCCGGTGGGCCGGATGCGGTGCGGTCGCTCGGGCAGGCGACGCGAGGCGACTGGGGGAGCAGCCCGCGGTACGCCGAGGTGATGCGCCCGCTCGGACTCGGGGACGAGTTGCGCGCCGCGCTGATGTCGAACGGCCGGTGCTGGGGCGTGCTGTGCCTGCACCGGGAGGACGCCGAGGCAGGTTTCGCCGACCACGAGATCCAACTGGTACGCCGACTCGCGCCGCACCTGGGCGAGGGTCTACGCCGAGGGCTGCGAGAGAGACCGGTAGACACCGGGGAGGTTGGACGGTCCGGGGGAGCTGGGGTTGTGGTGCTGGATTCGGGGATGCGGGTGGAGTCGGTGAGTGAGGAGGCGGAGTACTGGCTGGGCGAGCTGGGTTGTCGAGCGGGTGAGGTGCCGGTCGCGGTGCGGTCGGTGGTTGCGCGGATGCGGGCCGACGGGACTACCGCCCGGCTGAAGGTCAGGACGGCTCGAGGGGAGTGGCTCGAGTTGCAGGCGTCCAGGCTCGGCGACGACGGCCGCACAGCAGTGGTGATCGAGCCGGTGGCGCCGGCGCAGCTGGGGTCTCTGCTGCTGGACCTGCACGGGCTCACCCCTGCTCAGCAGCGGGTGACCGAGTTGGTGCTGCGCGGGTACTCGACGCGGCAGATCGTCGAGCGGTTGTGCCTGTCCCCGCACACCGTGCAGGAGCACGTACGGGCGTCCTACGACAAAGTCGGCGTCGGTAGCCGACGGGAATTGGTCAGTGTTCTGCTCAGAGGGTCCGCATCACGCGGATGATGCGGCGCCGCAACCACACGCGGCGGGATCCGTCGGGATAGCGACGCAGACGGGCCAGCTCCCACCCGCCGTACTCCGCGTGTTCGGTGAGCAGCTTGCGCACCGCACCGCGGGACTCCGTCCTGGACACCTCGAACTGCTGCAGTTCGTACTCGGCCATCCACACCTCCAACTACAGCTACAACCCTCAGGAAACATCCTCCAGTGCCGCCGCGATGGCGGGCGGCAATGTGAGCTCCTCCACACCCAGTACCGACTTCAGTTGCAGTGCCGTCCTGGCCCCGACGATGGCCGCCGACACTCCCGGCCGGTCCCGCACCCAGGTCAGCGCGACCTCGAGCGGGGTCCAGCCGAGCCCGTCGGCGGCTCGTGCGACCGCTTCCACGATGCCCGAAGCCCGCGCGTCGAGGTAGGGGTCGACGAATCTCGACAGATGCTGAGACGCCGCCCGGGAGTCCGCGGGGATGCCTGTGCGGTACTTCCCGGTCAGCACGCCGCGGCCCAGCGGGGACCACGCCAGGACCCCGATCCCGAGGCCGGCGGCCGCCCGCAGCGCGTCCAGCTCGGCGTCACGGGCGAGCAAGGAGTACTCGACCTGGTTGGCGACCGGAACCGCGCGGCCCGGCCACGCCTGCTGCCAGGTGACGGCGCGGGCCGCCTTCCAGCCGGCGTAGTTCGAGACGCCGACGTACCGCACCTTGCCGGAGCTGACGGCGTGGTCGAGCGCGGACAGCGTCTCCTCCAGCGGCACGTCGTCGGACCAGGTGTGCAGCTGCCAGAGATCGATGTGGTCGACGTTCATCCTGCGCAGCGAGCCCTCGAGATCACGGAGCAGCGCGCCGCGGGAGGTGTCGGTGATCCGCTCGCCGCGGCGGACGCTGAACCCGGCCTTGGTCGCGATCACCAGGTCGTCGCGGTCCACCACGTCGCCGATCAGCGACCCGATCAGCTGCTCGCTGTCACCGTCGCCGTACGCCGCGGCCGTGTCGATGAGCGTGCCGCCGGCGGACACGAACGCCGCGAGCTGCTCGCGGGCCTCGTGCTCGTCGGTGTCCCGTCCCCACGACATCGTGCCCAGCCCGAGTCGGCTCACCGCCAGTCCACTGTGACCGAGATAGCGCTGCTGCATGCACCGAGCCTATTGCGGCCCACCGACAACGGCTCGCTAGGCTCGCCAGTCATGCGACTCGGACTCAACATCGGCTTCGTCTACGGCGGCGACGACCATCTCGACCACCTGAGGCTGGTGAAGGAGGCCGAGGCACTCGGTTTCTCGGTCACCTGGGCCGCGGAGGCGTACGGCTCGGACGCCGCGACGCTGCTCAGCTGGATCGCCGCGCAGACCACCACGATCGACGTCGGCGCCGCCGTCTTCCAGATCCCGGCCCGGACGCCGGCGATGACCGCGATGACGGCCGCCACCCTGGACCGGCTCTCGAACGGCCGGTTCCGGCTGGGTCTCGGCGTGTCCGGGCCGCAGGTCTCGGAGGGCTGGCACGGGGTGCGATTTTCTCAGCCTCTGCTCAGGACCCGTGAGTACGTTGACATCGTGAACGCGGCCCTGCGGCGCGAGACGGTGGCATACGAGGGCAAGTACTTCACCCTCCCGCTGCCCGACGGACCGGGCAAGGCGCTGAAACTGACCGTGCGGCCGATCCGCGACCACGTGCCGGTGTACCTGGCCGCGGTCGGCCCGAAGAACCTCGAGCTGGCCGGTGAGATCGCCGACGGCTGGCTCGGGATCCTCAACGACCCAGGCTTCCTTGGAGAGCAGTTGAATCAGATCAGGACCGGCCGCGAACGCAAGACCGGTCAGCAGGACCTCGACGGTTTCGACGTCGTCGTCACCACCCCGCTGATGACCGGCGACGACATCCAGGCGGCGGCCGACCCGGTCCGTGGGTACGCCGCGCTGTACATCGGCGGCATGGGCAGCCGGGAGAAGAACTTCTACAACGCGCTCGCGGTCCGGATGGGGTACGCCGAGGAGGCGAAGGAGATCCAGGACCTGTACCTGGACAAGAAGCACCGCGAGGCGATGGCCGCCGTACCGTTCGGGTTCCTGGACTCGATCTCGCTGCTCGGTGACAAGGCACGGATGGCGGACAAGCTCAGGGCGTACGCCGAGGCCGGGGCGACGACCGTCGCGCTGACGCCGTTCGCGTCGACGGTCGAGCAGCGGATCGCCGACCTGCGGACCGCCGCGGAGGCGCTGGAGCTGTCCGGAGTCGGCAACTGATGACGATCTGGGACTCCATCATCCTCGGCATCGTCGAGGGCCTGACCGAATTCCTGCCGGTCTCCAGTACCGGGCACCTGACGATCGTGTCGAAGATGCTCGGCCTGAAGATCGACGACCCGTCGATCACCGGATTCACCGCGGTGATCCAGATCGGGGCGATCGCGGCGGTGGTGCTGTACTTCTGGAAGGACATCAAGCGGATCGCGATCGCCTGGGTCCGCGGGCTCGCGAAACCGGAGCACCGCGGCGAGTTCGACCACCGGATGGGCTGGTACGTGATCGTCGGCTCGATGCCGATCGTGATCGTCGGCTTCCTGGCCCGGGACCTGATCTCGGGACCGCTGCGCAGCCTCTGGTGGGTGGCCGGCGCGCTGATCGGGTGGTCGTTCTTCATGGTCGCCGCCGAACGACTGGGCACGAAGGCGCGCCCGCTGACCCGCATCACGCTCGTCGACGCGGTCGTGATGGGCATCGTGCAGTGCCTGGCGCTGATCCCCGGCGTATCCCGGTCCGGCGCCACGATCTCGGCCGGCCTGTTCTGCGGGCTCGACCGGGTCGCCGCGACCCGGATCGCGTTCCTGCTGGGCATTCCCGCCCTGGTCGGCGCGGGCATCTACGAGTTGAAGGACGCGCTGAACGGCGACGTCGGCGTCGCACCGCTGCTCGTCGGCACGGTCGTCAGCTTCGTGGTCGCGTACGCGTCCGTCGCCTGGCTGCTGCGTTTCGTCGCCAAGCACTCGACCGAGATCTTCGCGTTCTACCGCGTCCTGCTCGGCCTCGTCCTGGTGATCCTGCTGGCTACCAGCACAATCACGGCCACCTGAGGTCGTGTCTGGTGGTCCATCGCCTACTGCGGGGCACTCGGCACGGCACCTCCTCGCTACGGCGCTGGACCACCAGACACGACCTAGAGCCAGCCGACCTTGCGGAAGAAGCGGTACATGGTGACGCAGACGAGCGCCATCAGGAGCAGTACGGCGTAGTACCCGAAGTGCCAGCGGAGTTCGGGCATGTTGTCGAAGTTCATGCCGTAGATCCCGGCGAGCATCGTCGGGACGGCGGCGATCGCGACCCAGGCACTGATTTTCCGCATGTCGTCGTTCTGCTGGACCGAGACGCGGGCGAGGTGCGCGTTCAGGGCGGATGTGAGCAGGGTGTCGATCGCCTCGGCCTGGTCGGAGACCCGGCTGAGGTGGTCGGCGACGTCGCGGAAGAACGGGCTCGCCTTCTGGCCGAGCCCGGCCACCCCGTGCGCGAACTGCTCCATCGGTTCCCGCAACGGGTCGATCGCGCGGCGCATCTCCAGCACCTCACGCTTCAGCCGGTAGATCCGCTCCGCGTCGCTGGTCCGCTCCGGCGAGAACACCGACGACTCGATCTCGTCGACGTCGACCTCGACCTGTTCGGCGACGTTCTCGTACTGGTCCACGATCGCGTCGCAGATCGCCCACAGCACGGCGGCCGGGCCGTGGCCGAGCATCGAGGCCCGCTCCTCCAGTTCGTGCCGCGTGGTGGCGAGCTCGCCGCCTTCCCCGTGCCGCACGGTCACGACGTACCGCGGGCCGACGAAGGCCGTCACCTGTCCCGTCTCGACGGCGTCGCCCTCGTCGACGTACCAGAGGGTCCGCAGTACGACGAGCAGCGTGTCGCCGAACCGCTCGACCTTGGGTCGCTGGTGGATCTGCAGTGCGTCCTCGATCGCCAGATCGTGCAGGTCGAACAGTTGCTGCACGCGCTCCATCTCGGCGTCCGACGGCTCGTGCAGGCCGATCCATCCGAAGCTGTCGGCGGTGTCCTCGATGGCGTGGGCAACGGTCTCGGGATCCTTGGGCAGGTCCCGCCGTTCCCCCTGGGCGTACACCCCGCAATCGACGATCACACTCCCATCATGGCATTAGGGGTGGTGGGATAACGTGCTCTGCATGCCCACCGTGATCCTCGTTCGCCACGGTCGTAGTTCCGCGAACACGTCCGGCACGCTCGCGGGTCGTACGCCGGGGGTGAAGCTGGACGACACCGGCGTACAGCAGGCCGCCGCGGTCGCGCAGCGGCTCGCTGAGCTGCCGCTGGCCGCGATCGTCACCTCTCCGCTCGAGCGCTGCAAGCAGACCGCCGCCGCGATCGCGAAGCAGCACCCCGGGTTGCGTCCGGCAACGGATCGCCGGCTGACCGAGTGTGGGTACGGCGACTGGACCGGGCAGAAGATCGCCACGCTCGCGAAGGACCCGCTGTGGGCGGTGGTGCAGCAGCACCCGTCGGCCGTCACGTTCCCGGGCGGCGAGTCGATGCGGGGAATGCAGCAGCGCGCGGTCGACGCCGTCCGGTCGTACGACGCGGCGCTCGCGGACAGCCGCGGGCCGAACGCGATCTGGGTCGCGGTGTCGCACGGCGACGTGATCAAGGCGATCGTCGCGGACGCTCTCGGTCAGCACCTGGACACGTTCCAGCGGATCGTCGTGGACACCGCCTCGACGACGATCATCACCTACACCGCGACCCGCCCGTTCCTGGTCCGGCTGAACGACTCCGGCAGCGAACTGGCGTCCCTGATCCCTAAGCCGTCAGCGAAAGGCAAGCCCAAGAAGCAGTCCTCGGACGCGGTCGTCGGCGGACGGTAATAGGGTCATAGGTATGGCGCGAGTTGTGCACTCCTTCGACGACCCCGAGCGGTTCGTCGCCGGCACCGTGGGGGAACCCGGTGCGAGGACGTTCTTCCTGCAGGCGCGGGCCGGGCACCGGCTGACGTCGGTGGCGTGCGAGAAGGAACAGGTGATGGCGCTCGCGGAGCGGCTCGACGTGATGCTGGACGAGGTCGCCCGGCGCTTCGACCGCGACCCGGTCGCGCAGACCGCGGGGGACGACACCGCGCCGCTCGAGCAGCCGATCGAGGAGGAGTTCCGGGCCGGCACCATGACGCTGGCGTGGGAGGCCGACGCCGAGCGGGTGGTGATCGAGGTGTTCGCGGTCGTCACCGGTGAGCAGGCGGAGCTCGAGGAGGAGGACCCGGTCACCGCGGCGATGGAGTCCGACGACGCCGAGGTGTTCATCGTCCGGATCACCGAGGAGCAGGCGCGTGCGTTCGCCCGGCGGGCGGTCGCGCTGGTCGCGTCCGGACGCCCGAGCTGCCCGTTCTGCGGCCGCCCGATCGACGCCGACGGCCACATCTGCCCGCGCGCCAACGGCTACCGTCGGCACCTGCCGGAATGACCACCAACCCCGAGCTCCTGGCCCTGGGGGAGCTTTCACTGCACGGACGCCTGGTCGCCGCCTCGAACGGCACCTACCAGGGTTCGGTCAGCCTGGCCGGCGAGACGGCCACGGTCGTCTACAAGCCGATCGAGGGGGAGCGGCCGCTCTGGGACTTCCCGGACGGCACACTGGCGCAGCGCGAGTTCGCGGCGTACGTCGTGTCCGAGGCGCTCGGCTGGTCGGTCGTGCCGCCGACGCTGCTGCGTGACGGGCCGCTCGGTGAAGGCATGGTCCAGTTGTGGATCGACGAGGCCGAGCTCGGACCGGGGGAGACCGAGCTGGTCGACATCGTGCCGCAGGGCCGGGTTCCGAAGGGCTGGGTCGGCGTCCTGGACGCGCTCGACGGCCGCCACAACCCCGTCACGCTCGTGCACGCCGACAACGACGCGCTGCGGCGGATGGCCGTGTTCGATGCCGTGGTCAACAATGCCGACCGCAAGGGCGGCCACGTGCTCAACCCGGGCGACGGCCGGGTGTACGGCGTGGACCACGGCGTGACGTTCAACGCCGACGACAAGCTCCGCACGGTCCTGTGGGGCTGGGCCGGCGAGCCGATTCCCACCGGCCTGCTGGACGACGTACGGCGGCTCGCGGATCAGTTGGCCGGGGGCCTCGGGCAACAACTGTGCGAGCTCGTCACCGCCGTCGAGCTGACCGCGACCCGGGAACGCTGCTCGACGCTGCTCAAGACCGGGACCTTCCCGTATCCGAGCGAGGACTGGCCCGCGATTCCCTGGCCGGCCTTCTAGGCTTTGGGCTGTACGCCGATGTTGCCGACCCGGCCGAGTTCGTCGAAGTCGACGACGATCGTGCTGCCGTTCGGCGCCATACCGCGGATCGCGTCCTGACCCTCGTCGTACTGCAGGCCGAAGTGGTGGAAGTAGCCGCGGACGACCTGCCGGTGGTCGGCGGGGAAGACGCTGATCGCGGTCATCAGCAGCCGCGGCGTGGCGATCGCGTCGAACCCGGCCTGCGGGAGCTGCTCGTCGGCGACGTGCAGGTACACGTGACCCCGGCCCTCGTTGATCGCGGTCGACCACACACCGCGGCCGCCGAGGACGGAGCCGGCAGTGATCGCGAGCGTGATCGCCGCCTGCGTCGGCTGCTCGAAACCGCTCAGGTCCGGGCTCTCCGCGGTGAACTCGCCGATCCCGTGCCGCTCGCCGAACTCGCGGATCGCGAGTGTCGACGCGACCGCGGGGGCGTCCGGGCCGAAGCCCGGGTTCGCCCAGCCCCACAGCCAGGTCCGGTCCAGTTCGGAGAAGCTGCCGAGCAGCGAGATCCCGCGTAGTACGCCGCGCTCACCGCCGAGCGTCCGCGCGTCGAGATCGGCCTGCAGCGAGTCCGGGCCGACCACGTCGTTGAACAGGTCCTGCTGCTGAATCGCAGCCGCGGCGATCCAGCCGCCGTACGACTGGAGCTCCGGGCTGAAGTCTGTACTCATCGCTCGCGAGGCTATCGGCAGCCGGGGTGCATGCCCGGCGCAGGACCACCAAGTGGAACCGTGTCGCGTCATTGAAAATCGGACTGGCATAAGCTCCGACACATGCAGGCGTGGACTCAACCAGACATCCCGGTCGTACCCGGGCCCGCCCGGCGGCTACGCCTCTACGACACCGCCTCGCGCGGTCTGGTCGAGGTGCCGCCCGGTGACGACGGGCCCGCCCGCATGTACGTCTGCGGCATCACGCCGTACGACGCAACGCACATGGGCCACGCCGCGACGTACGTCACGTTCGACCTGATCAACCGGCTGTGGCGGGACGCCGGGTACGACGTCTCGTACACGCAGAACATCACCGACGTCGACGACCCGCTGCTCGAGCGCGCGACCGCGACCGGTGTCGAGTGGACCGACCTCGCGGCGCGGGAGATCCAGCTGTTCCGCGACGACATGACCGCGCTCCGGGTGATCCCGCCGCAGCACTACATCGGCGTCGTCGAGTCGATCGACCTGGTCGCGAGCGCGGTCGAGGACCTGCGCCGCGCCGACGCGGTGTACTCGGTCGACGGCGATCTGTACTTCGCCGTGAAGGCCGACCCGGCGTTCGGCGGCGTGTCCAACTACGACCGCGACACGATGCGGGAGCTGTTCGCGGAGCGCGGCGGCGACCCGGACCGTGAGGGAAAACAGGACCCGCTGGACAGTCTGCTGTGGCGCCACGAGCGGCCGGGGGAGCCGGCCTGGGATTCGGCGCTGGGTCGCGGCCGGCCGGGCTGGCATGTCGAGTGTTCGGCGATCGCGCTGAAGTACCTCGGGATGTCGTTCGACGTCCAGGGCGGCGGGTCGGACCTGATCTTCCCGCACCACGAGATGTCCGCGAGCGGCGCGCAGGTCGCGACCGGGGAGCACCCGTTCGCGCGCGCCTACGTGCATCAGGCGATGGTCGGTCTCGACGGCGAGAAGATGTCGAAGTCCAAGGGCAACCTGGTGCTGGTGTCCAAGGAGCGGCTCGCCGGCGCGGACCCGATGGCGATCCGGCTCGCGCTGCTCAACCACCACTACCGGACCGACTGGTTCTGGGAAGAGTCCGACCTGACCGACGCGCAGGCGCGGCTCGAGCGGTGGCGTACGGCGGCGGCGCGGAACGCCGGCCCGGACGGTGCGGCCGCGGTCGATGCTCTGCGGGCGGCACTGACCAACGATCTGGACAGCGCGGGCGCGCTGGCTGCGATCGACGCGTGGGCGGACGGCGAAGGCGACGACGCCGAGGCGCCCGCCCTGATCGCGCAGGCCAGCGACGCGTTGCTGGGCGTGAAGCTCTAGACAAAGACTTGGGGAGGATTGTGTGCCCGATTCGGCACACAATCCTCCCCAAGTTCGTTCGTCAGCCGGTGACCGGGTGGTGGGTCTTCACCGGGGTCGGCACGGGGGCTGCGGGCGGGGTGTTCACCTGCGCGGGTGCCTCCGCCGGCGGCTGCGGTTGCGGCTTGGGCTTCGGCTTGGCGGCCGGCTTCGCGCAGGTCGCCGACGCCAGGTTGATGACCTCGGTCCCGCCTCCCAGGTTGATGCTCAGGCCGGTGATGGTGAAGGCGCCGTCCGAGTGCTTGCCCTGACTGTTGACCGTGATGCTCGCCAGCGGGTTGGACGGCAACGAAGCGCTCTGCTTCGTGCTCGGCAGCTTGATGGTCTGGCCGAGCAGCGTCAGCGAGCCGATGTCGACGCCACCGGTGTCGCCGGAGCACCAGACGTTCAGCGAGTCGATGCCGAGCAGCGACTTCGGCGGGTTGAGCAGCAGGTTGCAGAGGTCCGGCAGGTTCTTCACCGGCAGGTCCTTGGTGCTCAGCTTCGGCAACGGCAGACCGAGGTCGGGCAGTGCGATGTCGGGCAGCGGCAGGTTGTCGGCACCGGTCTTCGGCAGCGCGGAGCACTGCTGCTTCAGCTCCGGCGGGATCGTCACCTGGCTCAGGATGTCCGGACCGACGACGACGTCGAACAGTTCGACGGAGGCCGAGTCGTTGCCCGCGGTCGCCGTACCGGCCCGGACCGAGATCAGCGGGTTCTTCGGGAGCTCGAGCGCGGAGGTCGTCTGCCGCTTGCCGTCCAGCGATTCGGCGTACGGCGTCTTCGGGATCGGCACCTGGCCCTCGGCGCTCACGGCGTACGCCGAGGACGGGCGGGCCGCCGCGTTACCGACGGGGGCGCTCGCGACCAGGCTGAACGTCACGACGCCCGCCACGGCCGCAGCCGTGAGCACGGTCGGCGTCAACTGTCGTCGCATCGGATTCTCCTTATTTGCTGTCGATCAGGACGAGCGTCCCGAGCGGAACCTTCTGCAGGTGGGCCAGTGCGGTCTTCGGCACCCGGACGCAGCCCGCGCTGATCGCGGCGCCGAACACGCGCGGATTCGGCCAGCCGTGGATCGCGACCGTACCAGGTCCGCCACCGAACGTGTCCAAGGTGGGACTGTGCGCACCCAACGGCAGCACGATCGGCGACGCCGAGCGCTTGTGGTCGATGATCGAGCCGAGCAGGAACGTCCGCCCGGGCGGCGTCGGCGTCTTGGTCGCGCCGACCCCGGCCTTCCAGGTGCCGAGGCTCTTGTTGTTCTCGAGCAGCTCGAGTGTCCGCGAACTGGTGTGCACGCGGATCAGGTACGACGAGGTGGCCCGGTCGAGCCCGTCGTCCTGGAGCCAGCCGGTGGACCGGTTGGGCTTCGAGGGGAGCAGGACCCGGACCCAGCCGTCGGTCTGTTCCACGACCGGCAGCCAGGTCGGCCCGAACTGGGTCGGGCCGATCTTGCCGAACGCATCCGCGTCGGGGGAGCTGTAGAGCGCGGCCTCGGCGCGCGGGTGCACGACGAGCCCGGTGGTGCCGGCGAACGGCTCGGCGTCAAGCGGTGCCGTGGTGATCGTCGTCGAGGTCGTCGACGCCGTCAGCGTGGTGAGGTCGACCGTCTCGTGCTTCTTGTTACCGAGGATCCCGACCACCGCGACCACGCCGAGCAGCACGAGCACGGCCAGCGCAGGCACCGAAGTACCGCCTCGCTCGTCGCGCCGCATGTGCACTTGGTTGCTCCCCGTGGTCCCGGTGACGGCACGCCGTCACCCCCCAGTAGTCCGGTCGAATATAAACCCACTGGTAACAACGGTCCACACCTTGCGGCGGTTATGGGGGATCAGCTAGTCGCCGTGGTTCTTGTTGCGGCGCTTGAGGTAGCGCTCGAACTCGGCCGCGATCGCCTCGCCGGTGGCCTCCGGGAGGTCGGCGGTGTCGCGCTGCTCCTCCAGCGAGTGCACGTACTCCGCGACCTCGGGGTCTTCCTCGCTGAGCTCGTCCGCCCCGCGCTGCCAGGCCCGCGCGAGCTCCGGGAGGTCGCCTTCGGGCATGGCCAGGTCGAGGAGCGCCTCGATCTTGCTGAGCAGCGCCAGCGACGCCTTCGGGCACGGCGTCCCCGCGATGTAGTGCGGGATCGCGGACCAGATCGACACCGCCGGTACGCCGAGGGTGGTGCACAGGTCGGCGAACACACCGGTGATGCCGGTGGGACCTTCGTACGTCGACGGCTCCAGGCTCCATGCCGCGGTCAGCTCCTCGTCGGACGAGGTCGCGGAGACCGGGATCGGACGGGTGTGGGGGGAGTCCGCGAGCAGGGCGCCGAGGACGACGACGAGCTGCGCGTTCGACTCGTCGACGATCTCCAGCAGCTCCCGGGAGAACGCCCGCCAGCGCATGTTCGGCTCGACGCCGCGGATCAGCAGCACGTCGCGGCCGGTGTCGTCCGGCTGGGCCACGTAGATCCGGGTGGTCGGCCAGGTCAGGTGCCGTCCGCCGTCCTCGTCGAGCCCGACCCGGGGACGGTTCACCTGGTAGTCGTAGTAGTCCTCGGGGTCGATCGCCGTGACGAGCTCGGCGTCCCACTCGTCGATCAGGTGGTCGACCGCACCGGTGGCCGCCTCGGCCGCGTCGTTCCAGCCCTCGAACGCGGCGATCACGACCGGGTCCCTCAGGTTCGCGAGGTCAACCACTCGCAGGCCCCCTGTCGTCTCTGTAGTCGGCTCTGTAGCCATCCGGTGGGGTCACCGGAAACCGGACTGCCCAGCCTACGTGCTCAGCTGTCCGCCTGTGCCAGGTTTCACCCCAGGCGGAACGTGTCGTGCCCGACCAGGGACAATGGACTCACTTTGAGAACCCACCAACCATTCGGCGCGCTCGAAAACGGTTGGTGGGTTCTCAAAGTGGGCTGATCGGGTGGAGACGACATAGAGGAGTGCGGGTGGCGTCGCTGCAGGCGGTGTTGTGGGACATGGACGGGACGTTGGTCGACTCCGAGAAGGTCTGGGCGGAGGTGCAGCTGGAGCTGCTCGCCGAGCTCGGTGCGACCTGGACGATCGAGGACTGTCTGACCTTGATCGGCAGCGACCTGCGCGACGCCGTACAGGTCTGGATGGCGCGGATCCCGGAAGGCGTGATCACCGCCGAGGAGCTGGCCGACCGGATGTTCTCGGAGGTGGTGGAGGCGCTCCGCAAGGAGGTCACCTTCCAGCCGGGTGCGCTCGAGTTGCTGCAGGCGCTGCGCAAGGAGGACATCCCGTGCGCGCTGGTGTCGGCGTCGTACCGGACGATGATCGACGCGGTGCTCGGGCACCTGCCGCCGGATCCGTTCGCGGTGATCGTGGCCGGTGACGAGGTGACGCTGGGCAAGCCGCACCCGGAGCCGTACCTAACCGGTGCCGCCAGGCTCGGGGTGGACCCGGCGAACTGCATCGTGATCGAGGACTCGGCGACCGGCACCCAGGCCGGGACGGCGGCCGGCATGTACGTCGTCGCGGTGCCGCAATGGGTGACGATCCCGGAGGCGCCGCGGCGGCTCGTGGTGAAGTCGCTCGAGCCGCTCACCCCGGAGTCCCTGCGGTCACTGCTCCGTTGACGAAGTACCGTCACTTGGTGCCCTTGGGGGCGTTGTCTGGTACGTGGGCTGGGGAAAGGGTGAGACGGTGAGCGAGTGGGTGCGCCGGGTGTCGGCGGCCGTGGCGGCAGGTGCGCTGGGCGTGTCCTTGGCGGCCTGCGGCGAGCCGGACGACAACGCCCCGCACCCGGGGGAGCAGACGCCGAAGCTGATGCTGCTGCGGCTCGCGACCACGGACGCGATCTCTTCGCTGGACCCGGCCGGCAAGTACGACGTGGGCTCGCGGACCGTCCAGGCGAACCTCTACCAGACGCTGCTGACGATCCTGCCGGACAAGCCGACCCCGGTGCCGGACGCCGCGGACTGCCAGTTCGACTCGCCGACGACGTACACGTGCAGCCTGAAGGAGCACCTGACCTTCCCGAACGGGCACGAACTGACCTCGTCGGACGTGAAGTTCAGCTTCGACCGGCTGGTCCGGCTGAAAACGCCCGGGGGAGCGGCCGCACTGTTCTCCTCGGTGAAGTCCGTGAGTACGCCGGACGAGCTGACCGCGGTGTTCAACCTGACCAGCCCGGACGCACGCCTGCCGTACCTGCTGACCACGACCGCGTCCTCGATCGTCGACGAGGAGTCGTACCCGGCGAACAAGCTGCTCGACACGAAGGCGATGGGCAGCGGGCCGTACCAGCTGGCGGCGTACAAACCGGGCACCGAGGTGACGCTGACGAAGTTCTCCGGGTACCGCGGTCCGCGGGCGGCGCAGAACGACGGCGTCACGATCAGCCTGATGAAGGACTCGAACGCGCTCTACCAGGCCGTCACGACCGGCAAGGCGGATCTCGCGTTCCACGGCTTCGGGCCGAGTCTGCTGGACAAGCTGCGCAAGTCCGACCAGGTCCAGGTCGTCGAGGCCGGCTCGGCGGAGATCCGGCTGTTCGCGTTCCAGATGAAGTCGCTGCTGGCCCGCAAGCCGGCGGTTCGGCGGGCCGTGGCGCAGCTGATCGACCGTCCGGCGATCGCGAAGAAGGCGTACGGCGACCACGTGTCGCCGCTGTACTCGGTCGTGCCGCCCGGCTATGGCGGACAGGCCGACGCGTTCAAGATGGAGTACAAGCAGCCGAACAAGGTCGCGGCCGCGGCGATCCTCAAGGAGGCGAACATCGCCGTCCCCGTACCGCTGACGGTCGGGTGGACGCCTTCGCAGTACGGCGTCGGCGCCAAGGCCGAGGTGCTGGAGCTGAAGCGGCAGCTGGAGGCGTCCGGTTTGTTCCGGGTGACCTTGCGGGGTGCCGAGTGGCCGCAGTACCAGG
Organism: Kribbella speibonae; assembly: GCF_004331375.1. NCBI lineage: Bacteria > Bacillati > Actinomycetota > Actinomycetes > Propionibacteriales > Kribbellaceae > Kribbella > Kribbella speibonae. The sequence continues at coordinate 45,274 of NZ_SJKC01000005.1, forward strand.
AGCTGACGAAGTCCGGGGCGTACGACATGTACCAGGCCGGCTGGACGCCGTCGTACCCGGATGCGGACGACTACCTGACTCCGTTCGTGACCGACATCCCGTTCCAGAACGGCTACCGGTCGGCGGCGGCCACGAAGCTGCTGCAGCAGGAGCGGACCGAGCAGAACGGCCTGAAGCGGGACGAGCTGATCGGTCAGCTACAGGGAGTGATCGCGCGGGAGGCGCCGGCGATTCCGAGCTGGCAGGCGCGGGTCGCGGTGGTCGCCACGAAGGATCTGGAGAACCTCAAGACGGCTCTCGATCCGTTGTCGTTCCTTTATCTTTCCGGCCTTCGGCGCTGACACAAAAATGCCATGGCAGTAACGGTTCGCGAGGCAGCGGCGACCGTGGGTGCGACGCCGTGGTTTACTGCGGAACGTCCACGATACGGGACGATTTCCTGACGATCACGATCGGGCAACGCAGCACTTTCCGCGTTTGACTCCGGGCTGTAATGGCGGCAGGTTAAGGCGGCAGCCATTCCGGATTTCGTTCCGGTTCATCCGAACCAGGCAGGGGAACCCATCGCGTGAGTACGCCACTCGAGGTCGAGCCGGGATCATCCTCAGCGCAGCCCGAGGCGATCCTCGAAGGCGTCGGCAAGATCGAGGGCCGGTCGCTGTGGCAGATCTCCTGGATGCGGCTGAAGCGTGACAAGGTCGCGCTGGCCGGCGGCGCCTTCGTGCTGCTGCTGATCCTGGTCGGGATCTTCGCGCCGCTGATCTGCAAACTGGTCGGTGTCACCCCGAACGATTTCCACCAGGACCTGGTCGACCCGTCGCTGCAGACCCCGATCGGCAAGCTCGGCGGCATCAGCTGGGACCACCCGTTCGGCGTCGAGCCGGTGAACGGCCGCGACATCTTCGCGCGGATCGTGTATGGCGCCCGCATCTCGCTGCTGATCGCCTTCCTGGCGACGCTGCTGTCGGTGGTGATCGGCGTCGTGATGGGGATCGTCGCCGGCTACTTCGGCGGCTGGGTGGACACGCTGATCAGCCGCTTGATGGACATCTTCCTGGCCTTCCCGCTGGTGCTGTTCGCGCTGGCCCTGGTCGGGGCGATCCCGGACAAGATGTTCGGGCTGGAGGGCGACGCGCTGCGGGTCGCGCTGATCGTCTTCATCATCGGCTTCTTCAGCTGGCCCTACATCGGCCGGATCATCCGCGGCCAGACGCTGTCGCTGCGGGAACGGGAGTTCGTGGACGCGGCCCGGAGCCTCGGCGCGCGCCGTCCGTACATCCTGTTCACCGAGCTGCTGCCGAACCTGATCGCGCCGATCCTGGTGTACGCGACGCTGCTGATTCCGACCAACGTCCTCTTCGAGGCCGGCCTTTCCTACCTGGGTGTCGGTGTCCGCCCGCCGACGGCGAGCTGGGGCGACATGCTCTCCGGCGCGGCGAACTGGTACCAGGTCGATCCGATGTACATGATTCCGCCCGGTTTGGCGATCTTCGTCACCGTGCTGGCGTTCAACCTGTTCGGTGACGGATTGCGCGACGCGCTCGACCCGCGATCCCGGTAGGCGTTTCGCATCAACCAGGGAGCCTGGCTCTCAACGATTGAAGGGGTGCAACAAGAGATGAGATGGAATCGCATCACGACGGTCACAGCCGTCAGTGCGGCCGTCGCCTTGAGCCTGGTGGCCTGCGGGGGACCGAAGGCTTCCTCCGGAGGGTCTGGTGGCGGCAGCAGCGCAGCGACGCCCGAGTTCGACGCGGCCAACAACAAGATCTTCAATCCGAGCGACAAAAAGGGCGGCACGCTCCGGATGGCGATCACCGAGAAGTGGGACTCCACGGACCCCGGTGACACCTACTACGGCCTGTCCTGGAACCTCGTCCGGAACTACGTCCGGCCGCTGATGACCTTCAAGTCGGCTCCGGGCAAGGAAGGCGCGAAGGTCGTCCCGGACCTCGCCGAGGCTCCGGGTGTGCCGACCGACGACGCCAAGACCTGGACCTACAAGATCCGCAAGGGCGTCAAGTTCGAGGACGGCACCGAGGTCAAGGCCAAGGACGTCATGTACGGCGTCGCCCGGTCGCTGGACAAGACCACGCTGCCGAACGGCCCGACATACTTCAACGACTTCCTGGTCGACGTGCCGAAGGACTACAGCGTCGCCAAGGACCCGCAGATGGCGCAGCTGTCCAAGGCGATGACGACGCCGGACGACTACACCATCGTGTTCCACCTGAACAAGACGTTCGCCGGCTTCGACTACTTCGCGCAGCTGCCGTCGACCGCACCGGTCCCGCAGGCCAAGGACACGGGCACGAAGTACCAGCTGCACCCGATCGCGACCGGCCCCTACAAGTTCGAGAGCAACGACGCGAACAAGGGCTTCACGCTGATCCGCAACGACCAGTACGACGCGTCCACCGACCCGGACACGGGCCGCAAGGCGCTGCCGGACAAGATCAACGTCGCCTACAACGTGAACGGCGCCGATATCGACAACCGGCTGATCGCCGGTGACCTCGACGTCGACATCGCCGGCACCGGTGTCCAGGCGGAGACCCAGGCCAAGGTGCTCGCGGACCCGAAGCTGAAGGCGCACACCGACAGCGTGCTGTCGACCCGTCTGAACTTCACGGTGTTCAACAGCGAGGTCAAGCCGTTCGACAACGTGAACTGCCGCAAGGCGGTCCTGTACGCCGCCGACCACGAGGGCTACCAGCGCGCGTACGGCGGTCCGTTCGGTGGCGACATCGCGACGAACCTGATGCCGCCGTCGGTCGCCGGCGCGGAGAAGTTCGACGACTACGGCTTCGAGGCGGACAAGAACGGCAACCCGACGAAGGCGAAGGAAGCGCTGACGGCGTGCGGGATGCCGAACGGCTTCAGCACCAACATCGCCTACCGTTCGGACCGGCCGAAGGAGAAGGCCGTCGCCGAGTCGCTGCAGCAGTCGCTGGCCAAGGTCGGCATCAAGCTGACGCCGAAGGGCTTCCCGACCGGTGACTACACCAAGCTGTACGCCGGCAAGCCGGACTACGCGAAGGCCAACGGCCTGGGCATGATCGTCTACAGCTGGGGTGCTGACTGGCCGGACGGCTTCGGCTTCCTGAGCCAGATCGTCGACAGCCGGGTCATTCGGGCCGCCGGTGGTAACACGAACCTCGGTATCCGGATCCCGGAGGTCGACACGCTGATCGACAAGGCGCTGGCGACCACCGACGACGCGGAGCGCAACAAGATCTGGGTCGACGTCGACAAGAAGGTCATGGAGCAGGCCGGTGTGCTGCCGGGTATCTGGGCCAAGGGCCTGCTGTACCGCCCGGACACGCTCGCGAACGTGTTCAGCAACGACGGTCAGAACATGTACGACTACGCGAGCATCGGACTCGCACAGAAGTAGTAGTCGGTTGCCCTGACCAACAATCATCACCAGTAGAGGTAGGTGAAGGCTGAGGGTGGCCGGTGATCAGCGATGATCACCGGCCACCACGCCGAGCACGGTGTTCGCATATCTAGTCCGCCGGGTGATCGGAGCAGTGCTCCTGCTCTTCATCGTCACGGCCGTCACGTTCGCGATCTTCTTCCTCGTCCCGAGACTCGGCGGCGCCACCGCCGACGACCTGGCCGGCCGCTACGTCGGCAAGAGCGCGGGCCAGGAGCAGATCCACAACACGGCGGTCCGGCTCGGCTTCACCGATCCTCTCTACGAGCAGTACGGCCGGTTCGTGAAAGGCCTCCTCGTCGGCCAGGAGTACAACTACGGCACCGGGACCGAGCACTGCCCGGCGCCGTGCTTCGGCTACTCGTTCCTGACCCAGCAACCGGTGTGGCCGGACCTGGTCTCGCGAATACCCGTGACCGCGTCGCTCGCCGGTGGTGCGGCCTTCATCTGGCTCATCACCGGCGTCGGCACCGGCATCATCTCGGCGCTCAGACGCGGGTCGGTGCTGGACCGATCACTCATGTCGGTGGCGCTCGCGGGTGTGTCGCTGCCGATCTTCTTCACCGGCCTGCTGTCGCTGTCGATCTTCAGTTACGGCCTCGGCTGGACCCAGCAGGGCGGCGTGAACCCACTCGACGAGACGAACCCGTTGTGGTGGGCCTACGACCTGATCCTCCCGTGGGTGACGCTGGCCTTCCTGTACGCCGCGGCGTACGCGCGACTCACCCGGGCCGGCATGCTCGAGACGATGAACGAGGACTTCGTCCGGACCGCCCGCGCCAAGGGCCTCACCGAGCGGACCGTGGTGCTGCGGCACGGCCTGCGGTCGGCGCTGACGCCGATCCTGACGATCTTCGGTCTCGACCTCGGCCTGCTGATGGGCGGCGCGATCCTCACCGAGACCACGTTCTCGCTGCCGGGGATCGGCCAGTACGCCGTCATCGCGCTGCGCGCCAACGACCTGCCGAAGGTGCTCGGCGTGACCCTGGTCGCCGCGTTCTTCATCGTGCTGGCGAACCTGGTCGTTGACCTCCTGTACGCCGTCGTCGACCCGAGGGTGCGGATCTCATGAGCGAACCGATTGAAGAGATCCAGGACGCACCCGTGCAGCGCGTGGAGCGCGGCGAAGCGTTCCTCGACGTGCGCGACCTGAAGGTGCACTTCCCGACCGACGACGGCGTGGTGAAGTCCGTCGACGGCATCTCGTTCCAGCTGGAGCGCGGCAAGACGCTCGGCATCGTCGGCGAGTCCGGCTCCGGCAAGAGCGTCACCAGCCTGTCGATCATGGGCCTGCACCCGCCGGGCGTCGCGAACATCAGTGGGCAGATCTTCCTCGACGGCCAGGACCTGGTCACGTCGACGCGTGAAGAGGTCCGGCTGCTGCGCGGCAAGCGGATGGCGATGATCTTCCAGGACCCGCTGTCCGCGATGCACCCGTTCTACACAGTCGGCACGCAGATCGTCGAGGCGTACCGGGTGCACAACGACGTCAGCAAGCAGGTCGCGAAGAAGCACGCGATCGAGATGCTCGACCGGGTCGGGATCCCGCAGCCCGACAAGCGCGTGGACGCCTACCCGCACCAGTTCTCCGGCGGTATGCGGCAGCGCGCGATGATCGCGATGGCGCTGTCCTGCGACCCCGACCTGCTGATCGCCGACGAGCCGACGACGGCCCTCGACGTCACCGTGCAGGCGCAGATCCTGGACCTGATCCGGGACCTGCAGCGGGAGTTCAACTCCGCCGTCATCATCATCACCCACGACCTCGGCGTGGTCGCCGAGCTGGCCGACGACATCCAGGTGATGTACGCCGGCCGCGCGGTCGAGTACAGCACCGCCGAGGACATCTTCGACCGGCCGCAGCACCCGTACACCTGGGGCCTGCTGGGGTCGATGCCGCGGATCGACCGGGAGCGCACCGAGCGGCTGATCCCGATCAAGGGCACGCCGCCGAGCCTGATCAACGTGCCGAAGGGCTGCGCGTTCAACCCGCGCTGCAACTACGCGCACCTGAACGGCGGCGCCAGCGAGACCGACCGGCCGGAACTGCTCGACACCGGCAACGGCCACCTGGTCGCGTGCCATCTCTCCCCGCAGGAGCGCCAGAAGGCGTGGGAGACCGACATCAAGCCGAAGCTGTGAACGGGACGACTGTGACTACTACTGACGCCGAACCGACTCCCGTTGTCCCCGAGATCGGCGAGGAACTGCTGTCGGTCGACGGCCTCGTCAAGCACTTCCCGATCCGCAAGGGGCTGCTGCAGCGCCAGGTCGGCGCCGTCCAGGCGGTCGACGGCCTGACGTTCAACGTGACCCGCGGCGAGACGCTGTCGCTGGTGGGGGAGTCGGGCTGCGGCAAGACCACCACCGGCCGGCTGCTGACCCGGCTGCTGGAGCCGACGGCGGGCAAGATCGTGTTCGAGGGGCGGGACATCAGCCACCTCGGCGAGGGGCGGATGCGTCCGCTGCGCCGCGACGTACAGATGATCTTCCAGGACCCGTACGGTTCGCTGAACCCGCGGCACACGGTCGGCAAGATCGTCGGCGCGCCGTTCAAGCTCCAGAACGTGAAGACCGAACACGGCGTGAAGCGGGCCGTGCAGGAGCTGCTCGAGCTGGTCGGTCTTTCGCCGGAGCACTACAACCGGTACCCGCACGAGTTCTCCGGCGGTCAGCGGCAGCGGATCGGGATCGCGCGCACGCTCGCGCTCCGGCCGAAGCTGATCGTCGCCGACGAGCCGGTGTCGGCGCTGGACGTGTCGATCCAGGCCCAGGTCGTGAACCTGCTGGAGGACCTGCAGGAAGAGTTCGACCTGACGTACGTGATGATCGCGCACGACCTGTCCGTGGTCCGGCACGTGTCGGACCGGGTCGCGGTCATGTACCTCGGCAAGATCGTCGAGCTGGCCGACCGGGTCAGCCTGTACGAGAAGCCGATGCACCCATACACGGTCGCGCTGCTGTCCGCCGTACCGGTGCCGGACACCAAGCGGAAGGGCAAGCAGGAGCGGATCCGGCTGCAGGGCGACGTCCCCAGCCCGATCAACCCGCCGCCCGCGTGCCGCTTCCACACCCGCTGCTGGAAGGCGCAGGAGATCTGCAAGACCACGGAGCCGCCGCTGGTCGAGCTCGCCCCGGGTCACCAGACCGCCTGCCACTTCCCGGAGAACGTGGAGGCACCCGCCGCCAAGGCGGAGTGATCATTCGCCCCGATCGATGATCGGCCTGCCGGTCGGCACCGCGAACGGCGCGATCCGCGGCGGTGTCGTCCGGAAGGTGAGCTGGGCGAAGTTCGGTACGACGACCTGCACGGCGCCGGTCGCGGCGGTGACGACGAGCAGATCCGTCTCGGCCGTCTTCGAGAACCGGCGCTTGCCCGCGGCAACGAACCGGTCGTCGTCCAGCCACTGCCCGAAGAACAGGTTGTCGTAGGCGTACGGCAGCTCGATCCGGCGGGCGGTCGCCACCTCGTACAGGGCGGGTCCGGCCCAGCCCGGCTCGATCACGACGAGGGCGTCGTCCAGTTCGGTGAACAGGTACTTCGCGGCGGGGGAGAGGAAGGCCTGCTGGCCGGAGAAGCGGGCGGGGGCGGTCGCGGAGACGGTGGGGGCGATCGCCAGGTTCACGGCGGGCTCGCGCTGGTCGAGTGGTTGCGCGTACACGATCTGCCCGGCTGTCACGGTGCGGACCGCGACCGGTGACACCTTGGCCAGGAATTCACCCCGGTTGGTGCGGATGTCCCAGCGGTACAGGCCGTCGAGCGTGCCGAAGTACGCCGTGTCGCCGTCGAGGGCGACGATCTCGGGGCCGTGGGCGATGCTGGCGTACTTCGGGATCTTGTTGCCGATCGGGGTGCGTACGAGTTCGCGGCGCGCGGCGACGTCGTACACGACCGACTCCTCGTGGTCGTTGAAGCCCTCGGCCCAGGCGACCAGGTTGCCGCGGACGTCAGCGGTGAGCCGCCAGGCGCTCTTGCCGAGGCTCCGGACGCCGGACCGGTCGACCACGTGGATCGCGTTGTCGGCGTTCAGGAACACGAAGCCCGCGTCGGTCTGGACGAACGCGGTCACCGTGTGGGGCGCTACCGAGATGACATCGGGGCCGTAGTGGATCTTGTTGCCCAGCGCAAAGGTCGCGCGGCGCTGGGAGAACGGCCCGGGGCGGGCCGGCTGGGGTTGTTCGTTGCGCGGCCGCAGGACGGAAGCGCCACCGGCGATGACGGCCGCGGTCGCGGCCGCACCGCCGAGGATGCCGAGGGTGCGCCGGCGCGCGGCACGGTGGTTGCCGGCCGCAATGATGCCGTCGAGGTCGAGCGGCGGCGGCTCGGTGGCGGCGGCGCGTTCGGCCAGGGTGTCCCTGAGGAGGTCGTTCATTCCGTCATCCCTGCCTTCAGCACGACATCGGAGCCCAGGCGGGCCCGGAGCTTCTTGAGTGCGTCGGAGACCTGGCTCTTCACGGTCCCGACGCTGCAGCCGAGGATCTCGGCGGTTTGCGGTTCGGTGAGGTCTTCGTAGTACCGCAGTACCAGCGCGGCCCGTTGCCGTGGCGGGAGCTTCTGCAGTTCACGCCACAGCCAGACGCGGGCGGTCGCGTCGTCCGAGGAGACCGGCAGATCGGGTACGTCGTCGTACGGCCGCTCCGCCCGCCAGGACTTTCGGCGCCACCAGCCGATCGCGGTGGTGGTGATCGCGCGGCGGGTGTACGCCTCGGCGTTGGCCGGATCGCGCAGCCGGTGCCAGCCGACGTACGTCTTGACCAGCGCCTCCTGGACGAGGTCCTCGGCGAGGCCGCGGTCGCTCGTCAGCAGGTAGGCGTACCGGAAGAGCGCGCCGTGCCTGCTGGTCGCGAACTCGGCGAACGCGGTCGCCTCGGCCATCTGTCCCCCCTTCGTCTACCCTCCCTGACGTGGGGACGTAGGCAAAGGGTTGGGCGTTGCAGCGAGAAGCAGCCGGGCGATGAGCGCGTGACCGGCCGCGTTCGGGTGGTCACCGTCGGAGGCGAGCAGTGCGGTGATGTCGGCGCTGTCCTCGAAGGGCGTGTAGATGTCGACGTACGTCGCATCGTCGGCGCTCGCCGCGGCGGCGATGGCGTTGTTCGTGCGGACCGTGAGCTGGTCACTCGCGATCCGCCCGCTCGGGGTGTACTGCTGCTCGGCCACGGCGCCGTCCTTGAAGACGTTCCAGTAGCCGGTCATCAGGATCGTCGTCGGCCGGTCGCCGCGGAGCGCGTGGATCCGGCTCAGGATCCGGCCCAGGTTGGCGGTCAGCTGCTCGTACTCGTCGGACACGCAGTCACCGCTGCACTGACCGCTCGTGACGTCATCGTGGTGATCGCCGAAGTCGTTCGCGCCGATCGTGAGCAGTACGACGTTCGCGGCTTTCGTGGACCGCTCGACGTCGCGTTGGCTCAGCTGCTGCAGTAGGCCGGTCGAGTCGAGGCCCGCGACGCCTTGGTTGTCGACCGTGACAGGTACGGCGGAGCGGTTGTGGAGCAGGTCGCCGTACAGCTGGGGGAAGGCGGCGCAGTCGCAGTTGGAGCCAGAGGTGACCGAGTCGCCGAGCGCCACCACCCTTACCTGGCCGGGCGTCGACGGGAGGAGCTCGCCGACTGTGTCCGCACCGGTGACCGCGCTGACGAACGCGAGCACGAGTAAGCCGGAAGCGAGTCGCCGCAGTGTGTGGATCACGCCGGTTTGGTGTGGCTCCCTTCGTGCTGGGGGAGGACGAGCTGGTTCGCGAGCCAAGGATAGGCCGACGCGAACGCGGGCGCGGCGAACTGCCACACGTGGGTGCCGGGGGAGATCTCGACCCGGGACCAGATACCGACCTTGGCTCCGGCCTCGGACAGCTCCTCGGCCTCGTGCTGATGGCGCAGTTCGGCGGTGCTGGTCAGGAACAGGCCGTTCACTCCGTGGTACTTGCCATGGGCACGCATCACGAGCAGCGCTTCGTTGGCCTTCTCGAGCGCCACGTCGCCGCCGTACAGGTCGTGCAGGCTCGCGGCCGGCGTGGTGGTATAGGGCGCGAGGTCGCCGGAGATGTCGACGAAATGGTCGAACACGTCCGGGTGCTCGACGACCAGGTCGATGGAACAGGTGCCGCCCATCGAGAATCCGGCGACGGCCCACTGCCTCGGGTCGGACGAGGCGCCGAACGTCTTCTCGACGTACCGCGGGATGTCCTGGTCGAGGTGGTCCGCGGAGTTGCCCCGCGGCCCGTTCACGCATTCGGTGTCGTTGTCGAAGCGATCCGTGGCGTCGACGAAGACCAGGATCGGGGCGTACCCGTGGTGGCGGTGCGCGTACGCGTCGGACACCTGTACGGCGTTCCCGAGCCGCACCCAGTCACCCGGACCGCCGCGCTCACCACCGACCAGTTCGACCACCGGCAACGCCGGCCGGTGCGCACCGTGGAACCAGATCGGCGGCAGGTACACCAGCTCCTGCCGGTGCTTGAAGTGGCTGTACGTCGCGGGAATGTTCACCGCCACCAGCCGCCCGACCGCCGGCATCTTCGTCGTACCGGCAGCATGCGCGAGCCCCGACATCGACACCTGCCCCGGCAACGGAGCGTTCGTCCAGTCATTCACCGCGGAGTCGATCGTCGGGTAGTACCCCACGAACTGGTTGATCCCGTTGGCACACACCAGCCCCGCCAACCCAGCCGCCACCACCGCGGCCCCCCGCCGCCACCACTTCGCAGTCCGCCACCCGGCCGCGAGCACAAGCAACGCCCCCACCGCCACCCCGAACCACAACCACACCACAAACGGCAACGGGTCAGTCAACCCGACGAGCCTGGCTCCCGGATAGGCCGCAAACAGCGTCACCAACGCAGCCCCACCCGCCACCCAACCCAGCCGCCTCCGCCACACCCGATCCCGCCACCCCACCGCACCAACCAACGCCCCGGCCGCCAAAATCTCCAGCACTACCGGAAACCATCCCCCAAGCAGCGACACACTCATCCAACCCTCCGAAAGCTGAGCAGACCCAAACCGCAGACGCCCACCCACCCGAATTGGTTGGCATGCCCCACCCCGACCCTCTCAGCGGCTACTCAGCTTCCCGCGAGACCACGCAGCGCGGCGATCCGATCGCCGTCCGGCTGCACGAAGACCGCCCGGCTGAGCAGGTACTTCAGGACGAATTCGGCGCTGCTGTCGGGCCAGGTCTCCGCAACGTAGAGCGCATCCTCCGGTGCGATTCTGTCCAGATAATCGCCAGGCAGTGCGTCGAACATCTGCGGAACGTCCGGCTGGAGGTTCCAGTGATCCGGCCCCGCGACCCGCAGATAGGTGATGAATTCGGGGGCGAAGTCGTCGCTGCAGGTGATCGGCATCGACTGCGCGGCGTAGCGGTCGATCTCGAGCCGAAGGACACTCAACCGGTCCCGGTCCTCGGCGGTCGCGGACGTCTCGGCGCGCCACAGCACGGCGACGACCGTGGTCGAGCGGGCCGGTTCGGCGGCGTACAAATAATCGCGCAGTTCGGGCATCGTCGCCAGCAAGGCGGGATGGGAGCCGACCACCGCCGCGATCTCGATCTCATGTCCGGCTTCGAGCCTCGGCAGGATGACAGCGAGCGACTCCCGGACATATTCGAACGACAGCCGCGGAGCGGTCCGGGTGAGCAGGAGCAGGATCGCCCGCTTGACACTGGAGGTGATCGCCGTCGCCGAGGAGACCTTGTCCAGCAGCTCGTCGAACGCGACGCCGTCGTACGGCAGCAGGCGATCGAACTGGGGCACGCCGATGCCGTAGAAGTAGATGTTCGCGATCTCACCCAGCGCGACCACGTCCGTCGGCAGCCACCAATCCAGGTCGCTGGCATGGGTAGCGCGGGAACCGACCGTGAGCACGGCCTGGTGCATGACGTCCCCGAGCAGCTCAGCTTCTTTGAGCACTGGATCGAACGTGGTGGTGATCCCGGCTGAGAGCTCAGCTTCCGCCAGGATGACCGGGCCATCGGTCGGTTCGAGCGTCACCGTGTTCATGAGTGTGATCCACGACGACCGGTCGAGCCCTGCGCGCCAGAGCCGAACCGTCCGGGTCCAGCGGTCGGCGGTGTCGGTGCCGCCGACCACCGCCGGCACCGGGACCACATCGTCGGCGGCCACGAGTCGGAGCAGAGTGAGGTTGGCGGTGTAGCAGGCTCGGCGGCGGATCGGGTCGTAGGGGAGCGGTGTGTAGAGCTGGTCGCCGGTGTCCGGGCGGGTCAGTTCGCGTTGGAGGAGGTGGCTGATAGTGGCTTGGAAGGCGTCGTGGTTGTCGTCGGCGAGTCGTTCGGTGAGCTCGGCGACGAAGATCAGGATCGGATAGCGGGCGCTCAGCGGCTGGTGGCTGAGGAGCCGGCGAAGCAGTTCGTCGTCCAGGCCGCCCGAGTGCGGCAGATCGGCCTCCAGTTCGCGGTGCCGGGTGAGTTGGACGAGCAGCTGTACGACGAGTTCGGCGACCAGGAATTCGCCGAAGGTGGCGTGCAGGAACTCGTAGGCGCCGCGCTGCTCCCGGTCCGCGCGGGCGTTGTGGACGAACATGAACTCGCCGAGGACGCGGTCCGCGGCGGTGAGGGGCTGGACGCCGGCCCTTATGGCGGCGGGTGGTTCGAGGGCGGCCAGGTCTGCGTTCAGTTCGGTATCCGTGATGTGCTGGCGCCCGCGGTTGAACATTCCGATGGCGGCGTACTGGAGTTGGCGGCGTTGCTGACGCTGCAGCAGCTTCTGCTCGGACTCCGAAGCATCTGGTGCGGTCTTCTCGATGATCTGGCGGCTGATGAAGCGGTCCATGATCCGTTGGTACAGCGCGCTCCGGGTGAGGTCGGCGCCTAGCTGATTGGTACCGAGTTCCACGAGGTATACCGCCAGCATCAGCAGGAGCAACGGCTGACACGTCAGCTGCTTGATCTCGTCCGTCGCCGTCATCTCGTCGATCTCGAGTGGTGCGAAGCCGGCGATCCCGCTGTGTGCTGTGTTCCACGCCGCGAGCCAGCTCTCGATCCGGCCTCGGTCGAACTCGCGCAGCTTGATCATCGGGGTGTCCGGGGCGATCTCGGCGCGGTCGGCGACGACGGTTCGGGACGTGACGATGACGGAGGTCGGCGTACCCAGGGTTCTGGCGCGCTTCTGGAAGTCTCCGACCTTCGACAGGTACGCCGACTGGGTCACGCCAGTGGCCTGGACAAGTTCGTCGAAGCCGTCGAGCAGGACGACGAGATGGCACCGGTGTGGGCAGACGCTCGCGTCATCGCAGAGCTCGCATGCGCCACACTCCTGGCGCAGCTCGTCGAGGTCGGCGTTCGGCCGTTGCAGCGTTCGCTGAAGCTCCTTGTTGATCTGAAGGGTCAGGTCATCGTCAGGATTGACTGATCGGAGCGGTACGCGGATGACCGCGAACGCGTTCTCCGGGAGCTGTGCCGCCAGCACCTCCGTGAGTAACGACTTGCCGGCGCCGGGATGGCCGAGCAGGAGCAACGGGCGCCGGGCACCTTCGGGACTCGCGAGGTAGCTCGCGAGGTACTCGACCAGCGACGAGTGCTCCGGCTGGTCCGACCACCAGTCCTCGTCCGCAGGCCGGGACCGGTCGTCCGCGACTGCGTAGTGGAATGACGGCTCGACGAACCCGTCTCGGACAGTGGGTGAGGCGACGGACTGGGTCCGGGACCGGAGCAGCGGCTCGTCGAGGATCTCACGAGCTGCGAGAGCCAGCTTTTCGCGGTAGCTGTTGCGCGGTGCGGGGCGGCCCGGCATCACCATCATGAGCATCGTCCGCAGCTCGCCGAGAGCCGCTGCATGTACGTCGGCCTGCGCGCGGATCAGCTCGCGGGTTCCGGAGAACTCGTTCAGCGTCACCCACAGACTGAACGGCGCGGACGTGCTGAGCTCCAGCATCCGGCTTCGGTACAGCGACGCCGCCCGTTTGACGATCGCGTCCAGCAGCCCGGCCGACGGCACGGGCTTGAGCTGGCTCCAGGCCTCGAGGCCGGTGAAGAAGTCAAGACACCGTCGTCCGAGCCGCTCGTAGTACGGCTGCAAGTTGCGGTCGAGGTTCTCCTCAAGCCCGAGCTCCGGCGACGAGACCGGCACGGCTACGTCGAACAGGTCGTCGGGGGATGTTCCAGGTACGGCGAGCAGCCGGCGCCGCTCCTGGTCGGTGAGGCCGAGTTCGCGGTACCTCGGTCCAATGATCTGGGGCAGTGCGTCGAAGAACGACGAGACAGCCGTGATGGTGTGCGCGGCCACAACGAGGTCGAGTGGGTTCGTGTCCTTCGTGCCGCGGAGCCTCTTCGACACCTTGGTCACGACGGCATCCAGCAGACTCACCGCTTCGTTCTTCGGATCCACGAGTGCCAACCACGCGGCCCCGGCGGCCGGTCCGCCCGCGATGGTCGCTACGCCGGCGCCGGCGAAGATCGCCGTACCGAAGAACTTCTCGAGCGCGGACCGGTGCCGGTCGTCGATGTCGAGGACGGACAGCGCACCGCGGAAGGTGTACGGCGACAGAGCCACAGGCGGAAGCTCCTCGGAGGATCGGACGCGGAAGAACAACCTATCGTCGTCGACCACGGTGCGATCGCGGGCGAGCCGACGTACGTCGGAAGTCATAAGGTCGGGGCATGTTGGATCATCTGGTTCTGGCCACTGACGATCTCGGGCGGAGTGTGCGGGAGTTTGCCGTCGCGACTGGCGTCGAGCCGGCGGAGGGTGGTCGGCATGAGGGTCTTGGGACTCGGAACTACCTCGTCGCGTTCGGGCCTACGGCGTACCTGGAGATCATCGGGCCGGATCTGGAGCGGCCGGTCGGAACGGCGATGCCGTTCGGGATCGAGGGGCTTCGGGGGTCGCGGCTGGTGACTTGGGCAGTTCGGCCGGTGGATATCGCGGCCGGGGTGGCTGCGGCGCGGGAAGCGGGGGTGGAGCTCGGGGCGATCGAGCCGATGAGCCGGAGGACGGCGGCGGGGGAGTTGCTGAGATGGCGGCTGACCTCGATCTACCAGGCGCCGTACGACGGGATCGTGCCGTTCCTCATCGACTGGGGGACGAGCAGCCATCCGGCCGGGTCGGGGTTGCCGTCCGTGGAGCTGGTCGACTTCGGAGCGACACATCCACGGCCCGACGAGGTCAACGCCGTACTCGAGGCTCTGCACGCCGATCTGCGGGTGGCCGCGGGGGAGCCGGGATTGCGGGCCACGGTGGCAGGGCCGGGAGGTACGTACTCGCTGCGATGAGTTGACTGGGTGTCGCAGCCGGAAGTCGGGTGGGCCGCGTTCGACAATGTCGAACGATGGGCGTTGTGCCGCCTCGCGATCGCTCCTAGATTCCAGCCAGCCGTGGTCGTCACGGCGGGGAAGGGAGGTTCGGTATGGCTACGACCGAAGCGGTCAAAGCGAAGACCCTTCTGGGGGAGTGTTCGGCGGAACTGGCGGGCACGTTCATCCTGATCCTGTTCGGCGTCGGCGTGGTGGCGCAGGTGGTGGCGGGCGGGATCGGGAACCACGACTCGATCTCGTGGGCGTGGGGTCTCGGCGTGACCCTGGGCATCTACACCGCGGGCCGGATGACCGGCGCGCACCTGAACCCGGCGGTGACGATCGCGCTGGCGGCGTTCCGCGGGTTCAGCTGGCGGAAGGTGCTGCCGTACTCGGTGGCGCAGTTCCTCGGGGCGTTCCTGGCGGCGCTCGTGGTGCGCTGGAACTACACCGAGGCGATCGGCAAGGTCGATCCCGGCCACACGATCAAGACCCAGGGCATCTTCTCCACCCTGCCCGGCAACGGCAGCCTGGATCTCGGCGTGGGCATGTGGGGCGGCTTCCGGGACCAGATCATCGGTACGGCGATCCTGATGTTCGTCATCCTGGCGATCACCGACCTGCGCAACACCTCACCCGCGGCCAACATGGCGCCGCTGCTCGTCGGCCTGCTGGTGGTCGGCATCGGGATGGCGTGGGGCACCAACGCCGGGTACGCGATCAACCCGGCCCGTGACTTCGGGCCCCGGGTGGCCTCGCTGATCACGGGATACGGAGGAGCACTCAAAGACCAGTTCGGGGATCTCTATTTCTGGGTGCCGATCGTGGCACCGATCCTCGGCGCACTGGTCGGCGCGTTCCTGTACGACCTGCTGGTCGGCCGCAACCTGCCGATCGCGGACGAGGAAGAAGAACCCGGCCGGATCCCCGAGGAGAAGGCGGCATGACACAAACGTGTGAGGAGAGGACTTTCCATGGCTGACTTCGTCGGTGCCGTCGACCAGGGCACCACGAGCACCCGCTTCATGATCTTCGACCACTCCGGCAACGAGGTGGGCAAGCACCAGCTGGAGCACGAGCAGATCCTGCCGCAGGCCGGCTGGGTCGAGCACAACCCGGTCGAGATCTGGGAGCGGACCAGCTCGGTGATCCAGACCGCGCTGGGCGCGAAGGGCCTGCAGGCGAGCGACCTGGCGGCGCTCGGGATCACCAACCAGCGCGAGACGGCCGTGGTCTGGAACCGCAAGACCGGCCGGCCGTACTACAACGCGATCGTCTGGCAGGACACCCGGACCGACCGGATCGCCTCCGCGCTCGAACGCGAGGGCAAGGGCGACGTCATCCGGCAGAAGGCCGGGCTGCCGCCGGCGACGTACTTCTCGGCCGGCAAGGTGCAGTGGATCCTCGAGAACGTCGACGGCGTCCGGGCGGCCGCCGAGGCCGGTGACGCCGTGTTCGGCAACACCGACACCTGGCTGCTGTGGAACCTGACCGGCGGCGTGAACGGCGGCGTCCACATCACCGACGTCACGAACGCCAGCCGCACGATGCTGATGAACCTCGAGACCCTCGACTGGGACGACGAGTTGATCAGCTTCTTCAACATCCCGCGCTCGATGCTCCCGGAGATCCGCCCGTCCTCGGACCCGAACATGTACGGCGAGACGCTCGCGAACGGCCCGCTGGGCGGCGTCGTCCCGCTGACCGGCGATCTGGGTGACCAGCAGGCGGCGACGGTCGGTCAGGTGTGCTTCAACCCTGGTGAAGCGAAGAACACCTACGGCACCGGCAACTTCATGCTGCTGAACACCGGCACCGAACTGGTCCGTTCGAAGGCCGGCCTGCTCAGCACGATGTGCTACAAGTTCGGCGACGAGGCCCCGGTGTACGCGCTGGAGGGCTCGATCGCGGTCACCGGCTCCGCGGTGCAGTGGCTGCGGGACCAGCTCGGCATCATCTCCGGTGCGGCGGAGATCGAGACGCTGGCCAAGCAGGTCGACGACAACGGCGGCGTGTACTTCGTGCCCGCGTTCTCCGGCCTCTTCGCGCCGTACTGGCGCTCCGACGCCCGCGGCGCGATCGTCGGTCTGTCCCGGTTCAACACCAACGCTCACCTGGCGCGCGCAACACTGGAAGCGATCTGCTACCAGAGCAAGGACGTCACGGACGCGATGGAGAAGGACTCGGGTGTGACGCTCGACGTCCTCAAGGTCGACGGCGGTGTGACGGCCAACGAGCTGGCCATGCAGATGCAGGCCGACATCCTCGGGGTACCGGTGAGCAAGCCGGTCGTCGCGGAGACCACGGCGCTCGGTGCGGCGTACGCGGCCGGCCTCGCGGTCGGGTTCTGGAAGACCAAGGACGAACTGGTCGCGAACTGGAACGAGGACAAGCGGTGGGAGCCGCGGTGGAACGACGAGCAGCGCGAGAAGGGGTACGCCGGCTGGCAGAAGGCCGTGCAGCGCACCCTGGACTGGGTCGACGTCGACTGATTTTCAGGTAACAACGAGTTCGGAGGAAACACAGTGGCTGTAGTGGCTCTGTCACCGCAAGCAAGGGCCGACGCGATCGACGCGCTGGCCGACGGACGTGAACTGGACGTCCTGGTGGTCGGTGGCGGGGTGGTCGGCACCGGCGCGGCGCTCGATGCCGCCACCCGCGGCCTGACCACCGGACTGCTGGAGGCCCGCGACTTCGCGAGCGGCACCTCCAGCAGGTCCAGCAAGCTGATCCACGGTGGCCTGCGCTACCTGGAGATGCTCGACTTCCGGCTGGTGCACGAGGCGCTGCAGGAGCGCGGTCTGCTCCTGCAACGCCTGGCACCGCACCTGGTGAAGCCGGTGCCGTTCCTGTACCCGCTGCAGCACCGCTGGTGGGAGCGGTTCTACGCCGGCGCCGGCGTCGCGCTGTACGACGGTATGGCGGTCAGCTCCGGCCTCGGTGCCGGGCTGCCCATCCACCGGCACCTGACCCGGCGCGGCGCGATGCGGCTCGTACCGTCGCTGAAGAAGTCCGCACTGGTCGGCGCGCTGCAGTACTACGACGCGCAGGTCGACGACGCGCGGCACACGATGGAGCTCGCCCGGACCGCGGCGTCGTACGGCGCTCTCGTCGCCAACCGGGTGAAGGTGACCGGGTTCCTTCGGCAGGGCGAGCGGGTCACCGGCGTCCAGGCGAAGGACCTGGAGAGCGGGCGCGAGTTCGAGGTCCGCGCCAAGCAGGTCGTGAACGCGACCGGTGTCTGGACCGACGACACGCAGGCGATGGTGGGGGAGCGCGGGCAGTACCACGTCCGCGCGTCGAAGGGCATCCACCTCGTCGTCCCGAAGGACCGGATCCAGTCCAGCACCGGGATGATCCTGCGGACCGAGAAGTCCGTGCTGTTCATCATCCCGTGGGGCCGGCACTGGCTGATCGGCACCACGGACACCGACTGGCACCTGGACAAGGCGCACCCGGCCGCGACGAGCAAGGACATCGAGTACCTGCTCGACCACGTCAACGCCGTCCTCACGACCCCGCTCACCCGAGAGGACGTCGAGGGCGTGTACGCCGGTCTGCGGCCGCTGCTCGCCGGTGAGTCGGAGAGTACGTCGAAACTGTCCCGCGAACATGTCGTCGCGCACGCGGCGCCGGGTCTCGTCGTGGTTGCCGGGGGCAAGTACACGACGTACCGGGTGATGGCCAAGGACGCGATCGACGCGGCCGCGGACGCGCTCGACGGGCGGGTGCCGCGCAGTGTCACGAAGAACATCCCGCTGGTCGGCGCGGACGGCTACCAGGCGCTGTGGAACCAGCGGCACCTGATCGCGCAGCGCTCCGGCCTGCACGTCGCGCGGATCGAGCACCTGCTGAACCGGTACGGCGCGCTGGTCGACGAGGTCCTCGAGCTCGTCGCCGACGACCCGTCGCTGGGTGAGCAGCTGCCCGGTACGCAGGATTATCTGAAGGCCGAGATCGTGTACGCCGCGCTGGCCGAGGGCGCCCGGCATCTCGACGACATCCTCGCCCGGCGCACCCGGATCTCGATCGAGGCCTGGGACCGCGGCGTCGGCGCCGCGGAGGCGGCCGCCCGGCTGGTCGCGCCGATCCTCGGCTGGGACGAGGCGACCATCGACCGCGAGGTCTCGTTCTACACCCGGCGCGTGCAGTCCGAACGCGATTCGCAAGACCAGCCCGACGACGAGTCGGCCGACAAGGTCCGCCTGGAAGCGCCGGACATCGTCTCCCCGGCCTAGCCCGGAGGGGTGGGGAGGGCTGTCCCGGACAGCCCTCCCCGAACTGCTAGCCGACGGTCACGGTGTAGTGCGCGCCGTCGTCGGTGAACTCGTACGTGCCGGGGCCGGTGATCGCCTTCTGGCCGAGGTTGTCGTCCTCGTCCGGGAAGTCGCCTTCACGCATGACGAGCACCTTGCCTTGCTCGATGCCGACGCCCGAGATGTCCTTGCTGTCCCCCTTGACGAACTGGATCGACTCCATGACGGTGCCGCCGTCGACCGTCAGGTAGATGTCGTCGGCGCCGGTGTTGTCCTCCTGCTCGTGGCAGGTGATGTGGGTGACGTGCAGCGTCTGCGCGTTCGCGGTGAGCGGCGCGACCGCCAGCGCCGACACCCCAAGAGCTACCGCGGCGAGAACCTTGCGAGCTGAAGACATGAAACTTTCTCCTCCCGAGTCGATCGTGCTTGTGACGTCAGGACGCTAAGCAGGCGATGTATCAAGCGTTTGACAGGCACATCACGACTGCCGCTCTTCGCCCCTGCCCGAAAGGGTTGCTACAGCTCTTGATCCTCGGGACGGATCCAGTTGAAGGTGCGCTGGACGGCGGCTTGCCAGTTCGCGTACTCGGTGGCGCGGCGGGCCGGGTCCATGTGTGGCATCCACTGGCCGGCGCGGTGCCAGTTGCTGCGCAGGCCTTCCAGGTCCGGCCAGTACCCGACCGCCAGCCCGGCGGCGTACGCCGCTCCGAGCGAGACTGTCTCCGTCACCATCGGCCGGACCACGCGGACGTCCAGCAGGTCGGCGAGGAACTGCATCAGCAGGTTGTTGGCCGTCATCCCGCCGTCCACCTTCAACGCGGTCAGCGCGATCCCGGAGTCGGCGTTCATCGCGTCGACCACCTCGAGCGTCTGGAATCCGGTGGCCTCGAGGACGGCGCGAGCCAGATGTCCCTTGGTGATGTAGCCGGTCAGCCCCGCGATCACGCCGCGCGCCTCGCTGCGCCAGTGCGGCGCGAACAGCCCGGAGAACGCGGGCACGATGTACGCGCCGCCGTTGTCCTCGACCGTCCGTGCCAGGGTCTCGATCTCGGCCGCGGTGTGGATCATCCCGAGCCCGTCGCGGAACCACTGCACGAGCGACCCGGTGACCGCCATCGAGCCCTCGAGCGCGTACGACGCCGGCTGGTCGCCGATCTGGTACGCGACGGTCGTGAGCATCCCGTGCTTTGACCGGACGATCTCCTGCCCGGTGTGCAGCAGCAGGAACGAACCCGTGCCGTACGTGCACTTCGCCTCGCCCGCGCTGAAGCACGTCTGCCCGAACAGCGCCGCCTGCTGGTCGCCGAGCGCCGCGCCGATCCGGACTCCCGGAAGTACTTCGGTCGCGGTCGCGAACACCCCGGACGACGGGCGGATCTCGGGCAGGATCGCCCGCGGTACGTCGAACGCCTCGAGCAGCTCGTCGTCCCAGTCCAGCGTCTCGATGTTCATCAGCATCGTCCGGCTGGCGTTGGTGACGTCGGTGACGTGCCGCGCCTGACCGTTCGGGCCGCCGGTGAAGTTCCAGATCAGCCAGGTCTCCATCGTCCCGAACAGGATCTCGCCGCGCTCGGCGCGCTGCCGCAGGCCGGGCGTGTGGTCGAGCATCCACTTGATCCGCGGCGCCGAGAAGTACGTCGTCAGCGGCAGACCGCAGAGGTCCGCGAACCGGTCCGCACCTTCGTCTCCGGCCAGCTCCGTGACGAGCCGGTCGGTCCGGGTGTCCTGCCAGACCACCGCGTGCCCGATCGGGCGTCCGGTCCGCCGGTCCCACAGCAGGCTCGTCTCGCGCTGATTGGTGATGCCGATGGCAACGACCTGCGACGGCGCGGCGCCGATCTGCCGGATCGCGGCCGGCACCACCCGGGCCACGTTCCGCCAGATCTCCTCGGCGTCGTGCTCGACCCAGCCCGGCCGCGGGAACAGCTGCCGGTGCTCGCGCTGCGCCACCGACACCAGCCGCCCGCGCCGATCGAACAGAATGCACCGGCTCGAGTTCGTCCCCTGATCCACCGCGGCCACATACTGCTCAGCCATCCCCCCACCCCCTGATCAGCGTCACGTGTCGTCCCGGAGGTCGCGGGCGATGGCGTCGGCGGTGGCGCGGACCATGGTGACCAGGTCGGCGCGATGCCGCAGGCGGCTGTCGCAGATGCGCTCGATCCGGCCGGCCAGTCCGACCGCGCCGACGACCAGCCCGCCGAGTCCCCGGATCGGCGCCGCGATACTCCCGAGCTCGACCGTGTGCTCCTCGAACTCGGTCGCCCACCCGCGGGATCGCACCGTCGCGAGCTCCTCGCCCAGCTTCACCGGGTCGATGATCGTCCGGGTCGTGTACGCCTCCAGGTTCCGCGGCCGGGCGCTGGTGTCGTAGGCCAGGACGGCCTTGCCGAGGGCGGTCGCGTGCGGCGGCAGCGTCGTACCGACGTCGAGGTCCTGGTCGCTGTCGTCGGGCCGGAACACGTGGTGCACAACCTCCACCTTGCCCTCGACGAGCCGGCCGACGCGGACCACCTCGCCGCTGCGGGAGGCGAGCGAGTCGGCCCAGTTGATCGCGCGGCTGCGCAGTTCGTTCGGGTCGAGATAGCTCTCGCCGAGCCGCCCGAACGCGTCGCTCAGGTGGTAGTGCGCACCGCTGCGGTCCTGTTCGACGAAGCCGACCTGGTGCAGCGTCCGGAGGATCCCGTGCACGGTCGTCTTCGCCAGGCCGAGCGCGTTGCCGAGGTCGGCGACCCCCAGCCCGTCAGGCGCGGCGGCGAGCAGTCGCAGCACCGCCGCGGCCCGTTCGATCGACTGCACGGTCCCCGGCACACCGGCAGGCTACCTGTGAATCACTGGTCTGGCTCCACCTCACGCGTCACGCCGAACGATCACTCTGACGCGATGGCCTGCAGTACGTCGAGTCGCGCTGCGCGACGTGACGGCCAGACCGCGGCCAGTACGCCGAACACGATCGCGAGCACGACCGCGATCACCAGCTGCAGCACCGGGATGTCGCGGACCGCGAGCCCGTCGTCCACCATCGCCGACTGCACCGCGGCGGCGAAGGTGACGCCGATCGCCAGGCCGAGGAACGCGCCGAGCAGGGTGATCGCGATCGACTCGACCCGGAGCATCCGGCTGAGCTGCGGCCGGTCCATCCCGATCGCGCGCAGCAGCCCGATCTCCCGGGTCCGCTCGACCACGCCGAGCGCGAGTGTGTTCACGATGCCGAGCAGCGCGATCAGGATCGCCATCGCGAGCAGGAACCCGACCGCGATCAGGACGCCGTTCACCGGCTCCCGCGCGACCGCGGCGTACGCCTCCTGGTCGCGGACCTCGATCGTGGGGTAGTCCTTGCGCAGCTGGTCCAGGATCGCGGTCCGGACCTGGGCCACCTGGTTGCCCTCGGCAACTTCGACGTACAGCAGGTTGTCGCTCGGCGACCCGCCGAGGGTCCCGTACGTCGGGAGTGACACGACGATCGCGTTCAGTTGCCGGTTCGGGGCGAGGATCGCGCCGACGGTCAGGCGGTGGGTGCCGTTCGTGGTCTTCAGGTCGAACGGCTTGCCGACGGTGAGCTTCAGGGTCTTGGCGAGGTTGCGGGGGAGGATCGCCTGGCCGGCGTCCAGCGCCGCGGCGGAGCCCGCGTCGAAGGTAGTCGTCACAGGCCCGGCCAGCGTGCCGTCGCTGACGCCGGTGACCTGGACGTTCGTCCGGCCGACCTCACCGGACTGCTGCCGGACCCGCTGCACGGCCTGGACGCCCGGGACCTTCGCGGTCCGGTCGCCGACCTCGGCGCCGAAGCCGGGCGTGCCGTCGTTCGTGACGAGGATCTCGGCCGTGCCCAGCGCGTCGACGAGGCTCTTGTCGATCGACGCCTTCACCGAGGCGCCGATCACCAGCAGGCCGCTGATCAGCCCGACGGAGATCATCAGCGCGGACGCGGTCGCCGACGTACGGCGTGGGTTCCGCTCGGCGTTGCGGCGGCCGAGGGTGACCGGCGCCTTGCGGCCGAACGGGTACATCAGCGCGCGGACGACGTACCGGCTGATGATCGGGTTGAGCATCACGATCGCGAGCACGGCGGTGCCGGTGCCGAGCGTGATCAAGACGGTGCCGGGGAGTCCGCCGGCTCCCACGCCGATGCCGAAGAAGAGGACGGCCATCAGCAGCATGAAGGCGCCGATCAGCACCCGGACGAGCAGTGAGCGTTCCGGGACGTGGACGTCGTCGCGCATCGCCGCGACCGGTGGGAGCTTCCCGGCCCGGCGGGCGGCGGGGGCCGCGGCGGCGACCGTCACGCCGATACCGATCACGTAGCACGCGATGATCGTGGTCGGTGTGACCTGCAGTGACGCGGTCGGGATCCGCAGGTCGAGCAGCTCGTAGCCGAACCGGATCGCGGAGGCCACGGCGATCCCGACCAGCAGTCCGAGCGTCGCTCCGACGAAGCCGATGACGACGCTCTCGGCGAGCACCGTGCGGGTGATCTGGCCGCGGGACGCGCCGATCGCGCGGAGCATCGCGAGCTCCCGGGACCGTTGCGCGACGACCATCGCGAACGTGTTGACGATCAGGAACCCGCCGACGAATAGCGCGAGCCCGGCGAACAGCAGCAGCACGGTGCCGAATCCGCCGAAGGTGTTGTCGAGGTCGTGTTCGCCGTCGGTGGTGACCTGCTGCGCGGTGCGGACCTTGACCGAGTCGCCGATGGTGTCCGCGATCGCCTTGCTGACCACGTTCGGGTCGGAGTCCGGCTTGAGCGCGACGGTGATCGAGGTCCAGCCGGGCTTGCCGAGCAGCAGGAGCTGTGCGGTCGCCCCGTCGAAGCTGACCAGCGGTGCGCCGGCCGCGGCGCCGGCCTGTGCGGGGGTCGTGGTCGCGGTGAGCGTCGCGGTGACGGCTCGGGTCGGCGTGACGATCCGAACCTGGTCGCCGACGTGGTACCCGGCGCGGCTCGCGGTCGACTCGTCGAGGGCGAGCTGGCCGCCGCCCCAGGGCGCCGTACCGTCGACGAGCTTGAACGGCGCCGCCCCGGGGTCCCGCGGCCAGGCGGCGCCGAAGGACGTCAGACCGTAGTTCTCCAGCGGCTTGCCGTCCGGACCGAGGATCTGCACGTTGCCGACCATGAGCTGCGGGACGGCGGCAGCGACTCCGGGTACGGCGGCGATGCGGTCGACGAGATCGATCTGGAACGTCGCGGGACGGTCCGTGCCGGTCTCGATCGGGGACGCCGGCGTGACCGTGACATCCGCCGTACTGACCGCGAAGTTCTTCTTCAGCGCCGAGGACAAGCTGTCGGTGAAGACCATCGCGCCGCCGGCGAACGCGACGCCGAGAGTGACGGCGAGCGTGCACAGCACGAAGCGGAGCCGGTGCGCGAGCACCGAACGGAGGCCGAGCTTGAACATCAGCCGGCCAGCTCGTCCGCGGTGTCGTGCCGGCTCTCCAGCTGCTTCATGGCGTCGAGGACGGACTCCGCGGTCGGGTCGACCAGCTCGGACCGCAGCTGCCCGTCGGCCAGGAACAGGACGCGATCGGCGTACGACGCGGCCGTCGGGTCGTGGGTGACCATCACCACGGTCTGGTTGAACTCCCGGACCGAGCGATGCAGGAACTCGAGGACGTCACCCGAGGATCGCGAGTCGAGGTTGCCGGTCGGCTCGTCGGCGAACACCACGTCCGGGCGGGAGACCAGCGCGCGGGCGCAGGCGACCCGCTGCTGCTGGCCGCCGGACAGCTCGGACGGCTTGTGGCGGAGGCGGTCCATCAGGCCGATCGTGTCGACGACCGTGGTCAGCCAGTCCTGGTCGGGTTTGCGGCCGGCCAGGTCGAGGGGGAGCGTGATGTTCTCCAGCGCGGACAGCGTCGGGACCAGGTTGAACGCCTGGAACACGAAGCCGATCCGGTCGCGGCGCAGGTGCGTGAGCTGCTTCTCCGGCAGCGTGGTCAGGTCGACGTCACCGAGGAACACCTTGCCCTCGGATGGCTTGTCCAGCCCCGCGAGACAGTGCAGCAGCGTCGACTTGCCGGAGCCCGAGGGGCCCATGATCGCGGTGAACCGGCCTTTTCCGAAGTCCGCGCTCACCCCGGCCAGCGCGTCCACCTGCGTGAGACCACCGCCGTACCGCTTCCAGACGCCGGTCGCTCGCACCGCCACATCGCCCACACTCATGCGACGAACCGTATCCACCCAGGGTTCCTCCGCCGGGGCGAGGGCGGGACTAACCGTCGACTGTGATCAGGTCTATGCCTGCCGACTCGGCGGCGACCTCCTCCACCGAGCGGGTGGGGAGCGGCGGGGGTGTGCCGCCCCAGGCCGGGCAGATGGCCTTGTGGTCGCACCATTCGCAGAGCGGGCCCTTGCTGGGGCGCCAGTCGCCGGAGTCGAGGGCTCGGGTGATCGCGACCCACAGCGCGGAGACCTTGCGTTCGCAGGCGCGCAGGTCGGCCTCGTCGGGGACGTAGCGGACGATCTCGCCGTTGCCGAGGTAGACCAGTTGCAGCATCGCCGGCACCACGCCGCGCAGCTTCCACAGCACCAGCGCGTAGAACTTCATCTGGAACAGCGCCTTGGCCTCGAAGAACTCCGAAGGCGAGCGACCGGTCTTGTAGTCGACCACCCGGATCTCCCCGGTCGGCGCCACGTCGAGACGGTCGACGTACCCCCGCAGCACCAGACCGGATTCCAGCGCGGTCTCGACGTACAGCTCCCGCTCGGCGGGCTCCAATGCGTTCGGGTCTTCGAGCGCGAAGTACTTGCCGAGCAGCTGGTGCGCCTCGGCCAGCCACTTCGCCAGCTCCTCGCCGTCCGCGTCCTCCGCGAACAGCTCCGCGACCTCCGGCTCCTCCTCCAGCAGTCGCTGCCACTGCGGCTCGAGCATCTGCGCCGCCTGCTCCAGCGTCCGCTCGCCGCGCGGCAGGTCGAACAGCCGCTCCAGCACCGCGTGCACGACGGTCCCGCGCACCGCGGCCGCCGACGGCTTCTCCGGCAGCCGGTCGACGACCCGGAACCGGTACTTCAGCGGGCAGCTCATGAAATCCGCGGCCCGGGACGGCGACAACGCCCCGCGCGGATGCACGTGCGGATCGGCAGCAGCTGCAACGCTCATGCCCAGACCCTAGGCACAACCACCGACAGTTCGCCCGCACCCCACCCCGAGCCTGTGGAAAACCGCTTCACAGCAAACTCCCAGCAGACTCACGGCAGGCAGTCGGGACGCGTTGTCATGCTCGTTCCATGACGCCACCGACACAGCCTCCGCCGAACCATGACCGTGGTCTCGAGTACGACCTCGCGACCCTGCACCGCCGCCGCTTCCTCGGCCTGTTCACGGCCGCCGGCCTGGCCGCCGTCGCCGGCTGCTCGGCGGACGACAGCACGACGACGAGCACCCCCAGCACCACCGCGACAAGTGCGACGCCGTCAACCAGTACGAGTACGTCGACCGCGACGACCGACGCGTCCCTGGACGTGGACGAGATCCCGCAGGAGACCGGCGGACCGTACCCGGGCGACGGCTCGAACGGGCCCAACGTCCTGACCCAGTCCGGCATCGTCCGCAGCGACATCACCAAGTCGTTCGGCTCCGCGTCCGGCGTCGCCGCCGGCGTACCACTGACCGTCGAGCTGACCGTCGTCGACGCCGACCAGGACAAGGCCCTCGAAGGCGCCGCCGTTTACCTCTGGCACTGCGACGCCCAGGGCCGGTACTCGCTGTACTCCGACGGTGTGACGAACGAGAACTACCTGCGCGGCGTCCAGGCCGCAGACGGCTCCGGTAAGGTCACCTTCACCACGATCTTCCCGGCCGCGTACATGGGCCGCTGGCCGCACATCCACTTCGAGGTCTACGCCAGCACCGCCGAGGCCACCAATGCCGGTCAGATCACCCGTACGTCGCAGCTCGCGCTCCCGAAGGACGTCTGCAGCACGGTCTACGCCACCGACGGGTACGACGGCAGTGCGCAGAACCTCAGCCAGACGTCGCTGGAGAACGACAACGTGTTCGGCGACGACGACGGCGTACACCAGCTCGCGACCGTCACCGGGGACGTCTCCGGCGGGTACGTCGCCACGCTGACGGTGGGTGTGTAGCAGCGAGTTAACACCGGCCAGATAGCGTTGGTGTGATGCCAGACTCGCGTGACCCTCAGAACCCCGCCCAGCCGGCCGGTCCACCACCGCCCGGAACGTGGGTGCTGGGGCGTGTCCGCGGCATCCGGCTGACCATGCGGTTCACCTGGCTGCCGGTGGCGATGCTGCTCGCGATCGGCTTCGCGGCCATCATCGGGCAGCAGTTCCCCGAGCTCGGCGGCTGGCGGTACGTCGCCGCGTTCGCGTTCGTGGTCGCGTTCACGGTGTCGATCCTGATCCACGAGCTGGCGCACGCGCTGATGGCGATGCGGTTCGGCATCGGGGTCTCGGAGATCAACCTCGGGTTCTTCGCGGCCGGCACGCACATCGAGGGGGAGCGGAAGTCGCCGCTCGAGGAGTTCGCGGTCTCGGTCGTCGGCCCGATCGCGTCCCTGATCGTCGGCGGCCTCGCGTACCTCGGGTCCCGCGCCTTCGACGAGGGCGTCGGGTACGTCGCTCTCTGGGAACTCGGCGTGGCGAACCTGATCGTCGGCGTCACGAACCTGCTGCCCGGCCTGCCGCTGGACGGCGGCTGGGTGCTCCGGGCGATCGTCTGGAAACTCACCGGCAACATGCACACCGGCACGATCGCGGCCGCGTGGGCCGGACGGATCCTCGCGATGGCGGTGCTGGCGCTCCCGGTGCTGCT
Organism: Kribbella speibonae; assembly: GCF_004331375.1. Lineage (NCBI taxonomy): Bacteria > Bacillati > Actinomycetota > Actinomycetes > Propionibacteriales > Kribbellaceae > Kribbella > Kribbella speibonae. The sequence goes on from NZ_SJKC01000005.1 coordinate 72,979, forward strand.
CGAGGAGATCTGGGGCCGGCAGCCGTCGATGGTCGACTTCCTGATCGCGCTGCTCGTCGGCTTCTTCCTCTGGTCCGGCTCGACCGCGTCCCTGATGCAGGCCCGGCTGCGGCGCAAGCTGCCCGCCCTCCAGGTCCGCACGATGGCCCGCCGAGCCATCGCCGTACATTCCGGCACGCCGCTCGCGGAGGCCGTCCGGCTCGCGGGGGAGGCCCACGCCGGGGCGGTCGTGGTGATCGACGGCGACGGCAAGGCGCACGCGCTGGTGTCCGAGACCGCGGTCGCCGCCGTCGCCCCGAACCAGCGCCCGTGGACCACGGTCAGCGAGGTCTCCACCCGGATCGGCGCGGGCCACATCATCGGCGTCAACGACACCGGCGAGGAGATCCTCGCCACACTCCGCGAGCACCCCGCCTCGGAGTACCTGGTCCTCGACGCCGACGGCGGCGTGTACGGCGTGCTCGCGACCTCCGACGTAGAACGCGCTTTCCGCGGCCGCTGACCAGTCGCTGATGCCGTCCTGATTACAGGCTCGCGGTGACCGAAAGTTAAGGTGAGCGCCTTATGGCTGACTTGCGCGACTTTCCCGACCAGGCGTTCTCCGGCGTCCATCACGGACCGCTGCAGGAGGGCGAGTGGATCACCCTGCAGGACTCCAAGGGCCGCCGGCACTCGGTCAAGCTGGAGCGTGGGAAGACCTTCCACACGACCAAGGGCGGGATCGAGCACGACGACCTGATCGACGGCCCGGACGCGGTCACGATCCGGTCCAAGGGCAACGTCGAGTACCTCGCGCTGCGGCCGCTGATGGCCGACTACTCGGTCTCGATGCCGCGCGGCGCCGCGGTGATCTACCCGAAGGACACCGCGCAGATCGTCACGATGGCCGACATCTTCCCGGGCGCGAAAGTGGTCGAGGCCGGCGCCGGTTCCGGTGCGCTGACCACCGCGCTGCTGCGGGCGGTCGGGATCCACGGCCAGGTGATCTCGTTCGAGCGCCGCGAGGACTTCGCCGAGGTCGCCCGCAAGAACGTGACCGGTTTCTTCGGCGCCGAGCACCCGGCCTGGCGGCTCGAGGTCGGTGACCTGGTCGAGAAGCTGAACGAGCAGGACGTCGACCGTGTGATCCTCGACATGCTCGCGCCCTGGGAATGCGTTGACGTGGTCGCTGAGGCACTTTCACCCGGCGGGGTGTTCTGTGCCTATGTGGCCACCACGACGCAGCTGAGCCGCGTTGTGGAGACGCTGAGGGCACACGGCGAGTTCACCGAGCCGCGCGCGTGGGAGTCTCTCGTGCGAGACTGGCATGTAGAGGGTCTCGCCGTCCGTCCGGGCCACCGGATGCAAGGACACACGGCCTTCCTGGTCACCGCCCGGAGGATGGCGCACGGGGTGCAGGCACCCCGCAAGAAGCGCCGTCCGGCACCGGGCGCGTACGGCGACGACTACGCCGGTCCGCGCCGCCCTGAGGCAGCCGGTGTGCCGTCGTCCGAAGTATCCGTGGAAACTTCCGGCGACATGCCGTAGGCAACGGACTCCATCCGCAACCGACACGTGATGGGATTCAGCTTGCCCGGCGAGGTTTTCTGGGTAAGGTCCATAGGGTCGAGCCCCACATGGTGAGGTGATGATCGTGGCTGGAGACGAGAGTCCTACCGCGGCAGAACTGCGTAACCAGGTCCGGTACCTGGAAGCCGAAGTCGCGGCGTTGCGACGTCGGCTGCTCGAGCACCCGGCGGACAGCCGGTCGCTCGAGAGCAGACTGTCCGAAACCCAGGCCTCCTTGGCGAGTGTCACCGCTCAGAACGAGCGGCTGGCGGACACGCTGCGGGAGGCGCGAGAGAAGATCATCGCCCTGAAGGAGGAAGTCGACCGGTTGGCGCAACCGCCGTCCGGATTCGGCACCTTCCTCGGACGGAACGAAGACGACACGCTCGACGTGTTCACCGGCGGCCGGAAACTCCGGGTCGCGGCGAGCCCGTCGGTGGATCTGGACGCGCTCAAGCTCGGCCAGGAACTGATGCTGAACGAAGCACTCAACGTGGTCGAGGCCTGTGACTTCGAGGTCGTCGGCGACGTGGTGATGCTGAAGGAGCTGCTCGCCGACGGCGAGCGGGCGCTGGTGATCGCGCAGGCCGACGAGGAACGCGTGGTGCGACTCGCCTCGCCGCTGCTCGACGTACCCCTGCGGGCCGGTGACTCGCTGTTGCTCGAGGCCCGCTCCGGCTACGTCTACGAGAAGATCCCGAAGTCCGAGGTCGAGGAGCTGATCCTCGAAGAGGTCCCGGACATCGACTACACCCAGATCGGTGGCCTGTCCGGCCAGATCGAGCAGATCCGGGACGCGGTCGAGCTGCCGTACCTGCACAAGGACCTGTTCCTCGAGCACGAGCTGAAGCCGCCGAAGGGCGTGCTGCTCTACGGCCCGCCGGGCTGCGGCAAGACGCTGATCGCGAAGGCGGTGGCGAACTCGCTGGCCAAGAAGGTCGCCGAGCGCACCGGGACCGAGGGCCAGAAGTCGTTCTTCCTGAACATCAAGGGCCCCGAGCTGCTGAACAAGTACGTCGGTGAGACCGAGCGGCACATCCGCCTGGTCTTCCAGCGGGCCCGGGAGAAGGCGTCCGAGGGCATGCCGGTGATCGTGTTCTTCGACGAGATGGACTCGCTGTTCCGTACCCGCGGATCCGGTGTGTCGTCGGACGTGGAGAACACCATCGTTCCGCAGCTGCTGAGCGAGATCGACGGTGTGGAAGGGCTGGAGAACGTCCTGGTCATCGGCGCCTCGAACCGCGAGGACATGATCGACCCGGCGATCCTGCGGCCCGGCCGGCTGGACGTGAAGATCAAGATCGAGCGCCCCGACGCCGAGGCGGCCCGGGACATCTTCTCGAAGTACCTGACCGCCAACCTGCCGCTGCACGTCGACGACCTGGGCGAGTTCGGCGGCGACCGGCAGGGCTGCGTGGACGGGATGATCCAGCGCACGGTCGAGCGGATGTACACCGAGGCCGACGAGAACCGCTTCCTGGAGGTCACCTACGCCAACGGTGACAAGGAGGTCCTGTACTTCAAGGACTTCAACTCGGGCGCGATGATCCAGAACATCGTCGACCGGGCGAAGAAGATGGCGATCAAGGCGTTCCTGGACGAGAACCAGAAGGGCCTGCGGGTGCAGCACCTGCTCCAGGCCTGCGTGGACGAGTTCAAGGAGAACGAGGACCTGCCGAACACCACCAACCCGGACGACTGGGCCCGGATCTCCGGCAAGAAGGGCGAGCGGATCGTCTACATCCGGACACTCATCTCCGGCAAACAGGGCACCGAACCAGGCCGCTCCATCGACACGGCCACGAACACCGGCCAGTACCTGTAACAGACGCCGTACGACGAACCGCCCCTGGACTCACTGTCCGGGGGCGGTTCGTCGTGTTGGGGGGTAGGTGTAACACCCGGTGCGATCGGGGGGTTTCCCCGATTGGTACGGCGGTTTCGCGGGCCTACCGTGCTGGTATGGCGACGGACGAGGTGCGGAAGGACCTGCGGGCTGCGGTGGCGGCGCGGCAGGAGCTGGGACCGGAGTACGAGGCTGAGATCATCGACAGCTTCCTGGAGAAGCTCGACGCGCGGGACCGGCACCGCAGCGCCGGGCTGCTGCCCGAGCCTGCCCCGCGGCCGCGGCACCCGAGCCGGGAGACCGACCCGGGTGGGCTGGCGCTGGCGATCGTGTCGATCGTCGCGGCGATCCCGATCACCGCGATCGCGGCCGGCATGATCGGCCCCTTCGGCGTGGTGATCTGCTGGGCCGGTCTGGTCGCGATCAACTTCGCCCGCACCATCGCGCGCCGCCGCTAGCTGTACAGCTAGCCGAGCTGCACCTGCCGGCCCTGTGCGTCGAACGCGCGGACCTCGGTCGGCAGGCGCTGACCGACCTTGAACTTCCCGTTCGCCTGGACCTCGATGTAGGCGAAGCCGCCGTCGACCACACCGCTGGTCCACGGTCCGGGCCTGCCGTTCAGGACGTACCGCGCCTCGATCTTCGCGACGTCCGGATGAGCCCGGTAGATCCGCCACGCCTGCAGCGTGGTCAGGTTGTTCGTGAAGTCTCCGTCCGAGGTGCCAAGCGTCACCAGAGCGTGCTCTGCGGTGGGCTGGGTCTGCCAGGCCCGGTCCTCGAGCCGTGCGACCGCTCCGACGGCGCCGAGCTTGCCGCTCGGTGGTGTGCGTGCCATGCAGGTCCGGTACCCGAGCTTGGCGGTGGAGGGTGCTCCTCCCTTCCCGGGCTTGCGACCACTGGGTTTCCCGCTCGGCTGAGCGGTGGCCATCTTGGTGTTCCGCGCCACTGCCACCAGCGTTGTGCTGTCCTTCGTGATTCCTCGGACGTGGCGGCTCCAGAGGAGTTCAGCAGGACCCCCCTCGCCCGGGAATTGGCATTCGGCGATGATCTTGGCCAGGTCGCTCTGCGGCACCGCACCGAGGTCGACGCCGACCTTGGCCTCGGGTGCGACCGACGTACCGGCCGCTCCGACGTCACTGGGTGACTGGTGGGTCACGACGAGCGTGCCGGCGACCACGGCCGCGACCGCTGCCACGCCGACCACCGGGGCGATCCGGTGCCGTGCCGGGCGCTGCGGAGCGGGTCGCGTCTTGTCCATCAGCTGGTTGCGGATCCGGGAGCGCTCGGCAGCGCTCATCGGCGGAACGCGCGGCGGCTCGAGCTGGGTGTTCATGAGAGCTCCTCGTTGAGGGCGACCCGGGTCAGCAGGTCGGGGAAACGGCGACGGGTGCGGTGCAGGCGGGCCTTGACGGTCCCGACCGGTACGCCGAGGGCCTCGGCCGCTTCGGCTGTGGTGAGTCCAGACCAGACGACGAGCTCGAGCGTCTCGCGTTCGTGCCGGGGCAGTTTGGCGACGGCCCGGCGGATCGCGGACATCCGGCGCTCGTCGTCCAGGCGGCGGGCGACGTCGGGGGCATGGTCGTCGTCGGGCGCCGGGTCCGGCAGCCGATCGACGAGCCCGCGCAAGCGGCTGGCCGCCCGGGCCAGCGTCCGGCACTCGTTGCCGGCCACGATCAGCAGCCAGCCGCGCGCGCTGGCACCGGTCAGCGGACCCGGCGGGTTGCGCTGGAAGCGCCGCCAGGTGCTCAGGAAGGTCGCCTGGACCACGTCGTCGGCGGTGCTCCAGGACGCGGTACGCCGGAACGCGAACGCCCGTACGTCGTCCGCGTACCGGTCGAAGAGCTCGCCGAGCGCGAAGTGGTCCCCAACGCGCAACCGATCCCAGAGTTCCCGGTCGATCGCCGAAGCGTCGCCTGTGGATGCGGTGGCCATCGACGGCTCCGTATCTTCACTCAGGATGATGTTCACACCAGGAAGTGACCGGCCGGGGGCCGGGTGGTTGCATCACAGTGCGGCGACGATCTCCGGAACGCCGTTCGCGACGTCCTCGGGCAGGTCGAGCAGCAGGCCGCGGTGGACGCCGTACCAGGGGGAGAGACGCGCCCAGTCCCTGGAGCGTTCGACCAGGTCAGGGGCGGGTTGGTAGACCTCGAGCAGCCCTTCCGCGACGGCCTCCGGTGCGCCGTTGAGGGGCCAGCAGAGGTCGAGCGCGGGGTCGCCGATCAGGGCGTCGGTCCAGTCGATGATTCCGGTGATCTGTCCGTCGGTCATCAGGATGTGGTCCGGACCGAGGTCGCAGTGCACCAGGGCGGTCCGAACGTTCGCGACGCGGTCCAGCAGTTCGGTCGCTGCGGTCCGGACCTCTGCCGGCAGCAACGGCACGATCTGGTCGCGGCACTCGTCCAGAAAGGCGGTCTTCTCGGCTGTAGCGGTCTCTGCGTCCAAAGCGCCGCACGCCACGGCTTCCGCGGTGTCGACCGCGTGCAAAGCGCTCAGAAAGGCACCCAGCGCTCGGCCCGTTTCTGTGTCGCCCTCGGTGAACGGCTCGCCGGGGAGCAGGAGGTGTCGTACGCCGTCCGTTGTCAGCTCAGGGACCGGGACAGGCAGCGGGAGCTGGGGCGCGAGCCAGGGGAGGAGCGTGGCCTCGGCCAGCAGCCGCGGGCGAACGGCGGGGCGGCGCGGTGCCCGGTGGATCCACGGCCCGTCGATCCAGGCGTGGCTGTCCCACCCCTCGAGGATCGTCATACCAAGCTCCGGACGTACGGTCCCAGCACCGCCAGCGTGTCCGGCATGAACGACCATTCGTCGAACTTGGCCACGAGCTCGGCCGGCGACATCCACGCGCCCCACGCGACCTCTTCCGGCTGGTGCCGCACCGGACCGTCCCAGACACACGTGTACAGGTAGGCGTGGTACCGCGTGTTCTCGTCGGCGTAGTCGTCCTCGGGCAACCGCGTCAGCTCGACACCGGCGATCCCGAGCTCCTCCTCCAGTTCCCGTACGACGGCATGGAACGGGTCCTCACCGGCCGCGACGACCCCACCGGCGGCGAAGTCGTACCGGCTCGGGTAGACGTCCTTGGTCGGCGTCCGCCGATGCACGTAGATCTGCCCGGCCGAGTTCAGCACGACGACACCGGTCGCGGAGTGCCGCAGGTTGTCGCGTCGCATCACCGACCGTGGCGCCGCACCGGTGACTTCGTTGTCCTCGTCCAGAATCGCCACCATCTCGTCCACTCGCGCAGTCTCACAGATAACCCTGTGGACACAGCAACCCCTTTAGTCGCCGGCACCGCGTAGGCTCGGCTGCATGAGTGTTCGGCGGATCATGGGTACCGAGACCGAGTTCGGGATCTCGGTGCCGGGCCAGCCCGGGGCGAACCCGATGCTGACCTCGAGCCAGGTGGTGAACGGCTACGCGCAGACGCAGCCGCTCGCGCGCAAGACCCGGTGGGACTTCGACGAGGAGCACCCGCTGCGGGACGCGCGAGGATTCGACCTCAGCCGGGAGGTGGCGGACTCCAGCCAGCTCACCGACGAGGAGACCGGCCTGGCGAACGTGATCCTCACCAACGGCGCCCGGCTGTACGTCGACCACGCCCACCCCGAGTACTCCGCGCCCGAGACCACGAACCCGCGGGACGCGGTGGTGTGGGACAAGGCCGGTGAGCTGGTGATCATGGAGGGCGCGCGGCAGGCCCGCCTGATCCCCGGTGCGCCGCAGCTGAACCTCTACAAGAACAACACCGACAACAAGGGCGCGTCGTACGGTTCGCACGAGAACTACCTGATGCGCCGGTCGACACCGTTCGCGTCGATCGTGCGGCACCTGACCCCGTTCTTCGTGAGCCGTCAGGTGGTCACCGGCGCGGGCCGGGTCGGGATCGGCCAGGACGGCGCGGCACACGGTTTCCAGATCAGCCAGCGGGCCGACTACTTCGAGGTCGAGGTCGGCCTGGAGACGACGCTGAAGCGGCCGATCATCAACACCCGCGACGAGCCGCACGCGAATCCGGACCGGTACCGCCGGCTGCACGTCATCATCGGCGACGCCAACCTGTCCGAGATCTCGACGTACCTCAAGGTCGGCACGACGTCGCTGGTGCTCGCGATGATCGAGGACGGCTGGCTGACCGACGACCTCGGCGTCGACCGGCCGGTGACCGCGCTGCACGAGGTCAGCCACGACCCGTCCTGCACGCACCTGCTGACGATGAAGGACGGTCGCAAGCTCACCGCCGTCCAGCTGCAGACGGAGTACCTGGAGCAGGCCCGCAAGTACGTCGAGGACAAGTACGGCGACGACGCGGACCGGCAGACCAAGGACGTGCTGCACCGCTGGGAGCAGGTGCTCGACCAGCTCGCCATCGATCCGATGAAGCTGTCCGACCAGCTCGACTGGGTCGCGAAGTACAAACTGCTCCAGTCGTACCGCGACCGCGACGGCCTGGAATGGGACGACTCGAAGCTGCACCTGGTCGACCTGCAGTACGCCGACCTGCGTCCGGACAAGGGCCTGTATTACAAGTTGGTGAAATCCGGCCGGATGCAGCGGATCGTCACCGACGAGGAGATCCGGATGGCCGTCGCGCACCCGCCGACCGACACCCGGGCGTACTTCCGCGGCCGCTGCATGCAGCAGTACGCGCCGCAGGTCGCGGCCGCCTCCTGGGACTCGGTGATCTTCGACCTGCCCGGTAAGGAGTCACTGCAACGAATCCCGACGCTGGACCCGTTGCGGGGCACGAAAGCGCATGTCGGGGCACTTCTTGACCAATGCGACACCGCAAGTGACCTGGTTCGCACCATTACTGGGGGTGCCGCCGGGTAGGGTCGCTAGTGAGGGTCGGTTGGGCGGCCCTCCCAGCGGTTCTAGGAGGTGTGCCATGGCGAAGGACGGCGGTCAGCAGCACAAGCAGCCGAAGCGTTCGTCGACCGAGGAAGAGGTCGAGCAGGTCGAGGCGTCGGAGGACGTCCAGGAGCGGAAAGAGCGGCTCGACGAGGACGTCGACTCGATCCTGGACGAGATCGACGAGGTCCTCGAGGAGAACGCCGAGGAGTTCGTCCGCGGATTCGTGCAAAAGGGTGGGGAGTGAACCGCTCGATGACATCTGATGCCTCCGGCCGGCTGCCGGAAGCCTTCCTGACCCCAGGCGGCTCGTCGTTCATGGACTTCCTGGCCGGGCACGCGCCCGACCTGTTGCCCGGACGACGGTCCCTGGGGCAGGGTGACCTGTCCAGCGAAGTCCCGCACGGTACGACGATCGTCGCGGCCACCTTCCCCGGTGGCGTGATCATGGCCGGCGACCGGCGGGCCACGATGGGCAACATCATCGCCCAGCGTGACATCGAGAAGGTGTTCCCCGCCGACGAGTACTCGGCGGTCGCGTTCGCCGGCTCGGCCGGCTTCGGGATCGAGATGGTCCGGTTGTTCCAGGTCGAGCTGGAGCACTACGAGAAGCTCGAGGGCGCCACCCTCAGCCTCGACGGCAAGGCCAACCGGCTGAGCGCGCTGATCCGGGGCAACCTGCCGATGGCGATGCAGGGCCTCACCGTGGTGCCGCTGTTCGCGGGCTACGACCCGGACATCAAGGGCGGCCGGATCTTCTCCTACGACCCGACCGGCGGTCGGTACGAGGAGACGCACTTCTACAGCGTCGGTTCGGGCTCGCTGTTCGCCCGCGGCGCACTGAAGAAGCTGTACCGCGAGGACCTGTCCGAGACCGACTGCGCGACGGTGGCGATCCAGTCGCTGATCGACGCGGCCGACGACGACTCGGCGACCGGCGGCCCGGACATGCTGCGCCGGATCTTCCCGGTGATCGGCGTGGTCACCGCGGACGGTTACCGGCGGCTGCCGGAGGACGAGGTGGCGGCGCTCGTCGACGCGGCCTGGGCCCAGCGGCACGAGCGTCCCGACGGCCCGTCCGCGGCGTCCCTCATCTGACCATTCCGACGATCCTGCCGATCGACTGATTAGAGGACGACACCTTCGATGAGCGTTCCGTTCTACGTCTCGCCCGAGCAGCTGATGCGGGACCGGGCCGACTTCGCCCGGAAGGGCATCGCCAAGGGCCGCAGCGCGATCGCGCTGCAGTACGCCGACGGCATCCTGTTCGTGGCGGAGAACCGCTCGCCCGCCCTGCACAAGGTGGCCGAGATCTACGACCGGATGGCGTTCGCCGCCGTCGGCCGGTACAACGAGTTCGAGAACCTGCGGATCGCCGGCGTCCGGCTCGCCGACATGCGCGGGTACTCCTACGACCGGCGTGACGTCACCGGCCGGGCCCTGGCCAACGCGTATGCGCAGACGCTCGGCGCGATCTTCTCCTCCGGCGGCGAGAAGCCCCTCGAGGTGGAGATCCTGGTCGCCGAGATCGGCGCCGGCGCGGCCGACGACCAGATCTACCGGCTCACCTACGACGGCTCGATCGCGGACGTCCGCGGGTACGCCGTGATGGGCGGCGCCGCCGACACGGTCGCGGAGTACATCGGCGAGCACTACACCGAGGGCATCTCGCTGGCCGGCGCGCTCCGGCTCGCGGTGGACGCGCTCGGTCACGACGGCACCGAGGTCCGGGAGCTGACCCCGGATCAGCTCGAGGTCGCCGTCCTGGACCGGACCCGGACCCAGGTGCGCAAGTTCAAGCGGATCTCCGAGGAGTCGCTGGCCGGCATCCTCAGCGAGTCCCGCCCGGCCGCCTCCGAGAAGGCGGACACGGACTCGACGTCGGAATCGGACGGCGGCTCCGACGAGGGCACGGGGTCTGACTCCGCTTCGGATGCGGGCGGCTCCGGTGAGTCGGCGGCGGGTGACACTCCGGTCGCTCCGCCGGCCGACGACGCACCGGTGGCCCCGCCGGAGGATCCCGACGACGACCGTCCGCTGTGACGGACCAGCTCAAGAACTCAGCCGCCACCGACGAGGTGGCGGCTGAGTCCTCTCGGCCCGCTGACCCGGCCCCGTGGGAACTGCTGGGGGAGGAGCCGGGTTTCAACCGGTTCCTGAGCGTCAGCTTGCGGCGGTACCGCCTGCCGGACGGCCGTGAGGTCGACTGGGACGTGATGGGCCCGAAGTCGTCGGATGGGATCACCGCCGGCGTGACCGTGCTGCCGTTGACCCCGGACGGCCGGATCGTCACGATCCGGATGTTCCGTGCCGGCCCTGACACTGTCGTCACGAACCTGCCCGGCGGTCTGGTCGAGCCCGGCGAGGATGTCGGGCTGGCGGGTGCACGGGAGCTCGAGGAGGAGACCGGCTACACCTGCGAGACGCTCGATGTGGTCGGCTGGCAGTGGTCGGGCGCCTCCTCGACGTACCGCAAGTACGTCGCGATCGCGCGTGGGTGCCGTCCCGACGGCAAGCAGCAACTGGACGAGACCGAGGACTGTGTGCCGGTCGAGCTGACCGTGGACGCCTTCCGCGCCGAGTTGCGCACTCCCGGCGCGATGACCGGAATCGACGCGGCGTACCTCGCCCTCGACCACGCCGGCCTCCTCTGATCCATGCCCAAGGCGAACCAGTCGACCAACGTCCGGACCTGGTCCAAGACGGTCCCGTCGTACGGCCTGCGGCTGAGCGACCTCGACCTGTACGTCCTGAAGAACCACGACGATCTCCTTCGCGTCCTCGGGTACGAGCGCGTCGAGGGCCCGTCGCCCCGGGCGCTCGTTGGCTGGGCTGTCCACATGGTGTTCCTGTTCGCGCTCGTCGGCGGGGTGAGCACCCTCGGCGGAGACATGTTCAGCACGTACGGCGGCCGGACCGTGCGCACAGGTACGGCGGATCCGCTCGACAACGACATCGGCGTACCGCTCACGTCGTGGTGTTTCGCCGTGGTGCTGATCGGCGTACTGCTGGTGGCTCTCCGGTGGTTCCGGTCGGACCGGCACCGGGACGGCCTGGAGATCGGCTATCTGGTGGCCACCGTCGCCTGCGGTGCGCTCGCGCTCGGGCAGCTCGTGAGTGACCGTGGTGTCGACGCCTTCGCCGCGCCGTCGCTCCCGGTCTGGGCAGCCGCCGTGTGCGCCGCCCTTCTGCTTGCTGCGGTGCTGCTCTTCTCCCGCGGTCGCCGGGTCCCGGTCCCGAACACTTTCCGCCAGATCGACACGCCGGACCCGCAGCAGGCGATCGCACTGGTCGAAGCACTCGAACCCAAGGAACGGGACAAGCTGCTCGGTGAGCGTCGACGGGCGATCGGACGCCTGCGGGAGCGCGGCCTGATCGATGCTGCTGAGGCGGCGCACGTCGAGTCGCTGCCGCTGGGAGCGTCGACGACCATCGCCCCTGCCCGCGAGTCCCACGGGCCGCGGTCGGTATCCTGACGGTGGACCGCGACTGGCGCTGAGGTGGACGACCACCGGGGAACGGTCTGCCATCCGGCTTCGCCGCGCGCCTGGGCACCTGGCTGACGCCCAGAGGAGTGCGCAGATGAGTGCAGAGTTGATGATCGGGACCGACCTCGCCGCCGAGATGGTCGCCAAGGCGGCGGAACGGGCGCGGGTCCTGCAGGAGCAGTACGGCGTCCAGCCGTGCCTGGCGACCGTGCTGGTCGGAGACGACCCGGCGTCCGCGACGTACGTGCGGATGAAGCAGAACCGCTCGAAGAAGGCCGGGATCGCGTCCCGCAGCGTCGTACTGCCGGCGTCGACGACGACGGACGAACTGGTCGCCGAGATCACGAAGCTGTCCGACGACCCGGACGTGCACGGGATCCTGCTGCAGCACCCGGTGCCGCCGCAGATCGACGAGCGGGCCGCGTTCGAGGCGATCGACCCGGGCAAGGACGTCGACGGCGTGACGATGCGCTCGTTCGCCGCGATGGCGTTCGGGGATCCGGGATTCCGGTCCGCGACGCCCGGCGGGATCATGCGGTTGCTGGCGGCGTACGACGTACCGCTCGAAGGGGCGCACGCGGTGGTGATCGGCCGCAGCCCGATCCTCGGCAAGCCGGCCGGCATGTTGCTGCTGGCATCGAACGCCACCGTCACGTACGCGCACTCCCGGACCCGGGACCTGCCCGAGCTGGTCCGTACCGCGGACGTGGTGATCGCCGCGGTCGGCAAGGCGAACTTCGTCCGCGGCGACTGGCTGAAGCCGGGCGCGGTCGTGGTCGACGCCGGCTACAACGAGGGCAATGTCGGTGATGTGCACTTCGCGGAGGCGGCCGAGGTCGCGCGCCTGATCACGCCGGTGCCGGGCGGTGTCGGGCCGATGACGATCGCGCTGCTGCTGGAGCAGACGGTCGACGCCGCTGAGACGGCTGTCCAGTCCTTGACTACTCTGGCCTAGGGTTGGGGGAGACGAACCAAGGAGGCGAGACGTGGCGGTACGGGCGATCCGGGGTGCCACCCAGCTGGACGTGGACGAGCGCGAGCACCTGCTCGAGCGGTCCGCGGAGCTGGTGAAGGCGGTCCTGGAGGCGAATGATCTGGAGAACGAGGACCTGATCAGCATCCTGTTCACCGTCACGTCGGACCTGCGTTCGGAGTTTCCCGCGGTCGCGGGCCGGCAGATCGGGCTGACCGACGTACCGCTGATGTGCATGCAGGAGATCCCGGTGCCGCACGCGCTGCCGCGGGTGGTGCGGCTGATGGTGCACACCGAGACGCCGCGGTCCCGGGACAAGATCCAGCACGTCTACCTGCACGGCGCGGTCGCGCTCCGCCCAGATCTGACCGGCGCCCAGTGAGCGAGTTACGGGGGCCGGTCCGGATCGTCGGCACCGGGTTGATCGGTACGTCGATCGGTCTCGCGCTGGCGCGGCTCGGTGTCGTCGTGGAACTCGTCGACGGGAACCCGGACAACGCGCTGATGGCGGAGCGGATCGGCGCCGGCTCGCGGCTGGTCCAGATCGAGCCGCAGCTGGTCGTGGTCGCCGTACCGCCGGATCACGTCGGCGCGGTCGTCGCGGAGCAGTTGCGGCAGACGCGGGCGATCGTGACCGACGCGGCGAGTGTGAAGTCCAAGCCGTTGGCCGATGCGCGTGCGCTGACCGACGACGTCAGCCGGTACGTCGGCAGTCACCCGATGGCCGGCTCCGAGCGCAACGGCCCGCTGGCGGCGCGCGCGGACCTGTTCGACGGCGCGACCTGGGCGATCACGCCGCACGCGACGAGCGCTCCGGAAGCAGTCGATCTCGTACGCCGACTCGCCGAAGCCTGTGGCGCCCGCACGGTGGAGATGCCGGTGGAGGACCACGATCTCGGGGTTGCCCGGGTGTCGCACCTCCCGCATCTGATGTCGGCGCTCGCCGCGGGCACGCTGGCGGACGCGCCGTCCTCCCATCTCGAACTGTCCGGTCAGGGGGTGCGCGACGTGACCCGGATCGCGGCCGGCGACCCCCGGCTGTGGACCCAGATCGTGTCCGCGAACTCGACCGCGCTGACCGGTCTGCTGGAGCAGATCCGCGGCGAGCTCGACCGGCTCCTCGTTGCCCTCGGCAAGGAAGAGGCGGGCGACGAACTGACCGCGATCCTCGGCCAGGGCGTGTCCGGCGCGGTCCGCGTTCCCGGCAAGCACGGTACGCCGCACATCGACCTGGTCACGGTCCTGGTCACGATCCCGGACCGCCCGGGCCAGCTGGCCCGCCTGTTCGCCGACGCTGCCGAGTCCGGCGCCAACGTCGAAGACCTCCGCATCGACCACAGCCCCGGCCGCCCGGTCGGCGAGGTCGAACTCGCCGTCAAGCCCGGTTCGGTCGACCAGTTGGTCGACGTACTGACCGAACGCGGGTGGGTAGTCCACCGCTGAAGTGTCCCCGGGCGAAGGTAATCTTCGGGGCATGATCATCGCTGTTGACGGGCCGAGTGGCTCCGGTAAGTCGAGCACCGCGCGTGGCGTGGCCTCCCGCCTCGGCCTGCGGTACCTGGACACCGGTGCGACGTACCGCGCGGTGACCTGGTCGGCCGTCGATCGCGGGCTGGACCTGGACGACACGGCGGCGGTCGCGCAGCGGGCGCGGGAGCTCGAGCTGGAGATCAGCACCGACCCGGACCGCCAGTTCGTGATCGCCGACGGGACCGACGTCACGGCCGCGATCCGGGAGCCGCGGATCAGCGAGGTGGTGTCGAAGATCGCCACCAACCTGGACGTCCGCAAGGAGCTGATCCGGCGGCAGCGGGCCGTCATCGACGCCGCCCAGCCGAGCGGCGGGATCGTCGTCGAGGGCCGCGACATCGCCACCGTGGTCGCCACCGACGCCGAGCTCAAGGTGCTGCTGACCGCCGACCAGGAGGCGCGGATGGCGCGCCGCGGGGCGGAGCTGGGCTCGGTCACCGCCGAGCAGCTCCGGGACCAGATCGTCCGCCGGGACGCGGACGACGCGACCGTGTCGGAGTTCCAGGTCGCCTCCGACGGAGCGGTCACCGTCGATTCGACATACATGACGCTGGACGAGGTCGTCGAGGTGATCAGCCGGCTCGCGCTCGAGAGTGTTGCCCAGGGCCGGAGTTATGACGGCTGAGGTCACCGGGCACAAGGATCTGCCCCGCACCGACGATCTGCCCGCACTGCCTTACCGGATGGCGCTTCCGTTGCGGAGAGCCGCCAGGCCGTACTTCCGCCGCAAGTACGAACTGACCGTGCTGCACGAGGACCGGTTCCCGCTGACCGGTCCGCTGCTGATGGCGCCGAACCACCTGAGCCTGCTCGACGGGCCGCTGCTCGGGGCAATCGCGCCGCGGATGCTGCACCAGCTCGGCAAGATCGAGGTGTTCGGCGGCCTCCAGGGGTGGTTCCTGCGCCGGGTCGGCCAGATCCCGGTCGACCGGTCGACGTACGACGTCCTCGCGGTCCGGCGGTCGATCAAGGTCTTGCGGGACGGCCGGGTGCTGAGCGTCTACCCCGAGGGCACCCGCGGCCCGGGCGACTTCAGCCGGATCCGGACCGGGGTGGCGTACCTGGCGATGGTCACCGGGGCGCCGATCCTGCCCGTCGCGCTGATGGGGACCCGGCTGCCCGGGGGCGACGTGGAGGGCTTTCCGCCGGCCGGGAGCCGCATCGACGTGGTGTACGGCGAGCCTTTCGCCGTCGAGCGCGTACCCTTTCCCAGGAGACACTCCGACGTACAGGCGGTCGCCGGCCAGATCGGCGACGTATTGCGCGCCCATGTGAAGGCGGCCGTCGACGAAACCGGCCACCCGCTTCCGGGCTGGCGAGACCAGAAGGACCCTGATGACTGACCTGCCCACCGAAGCACCGACGCACGACCGCGAAGACACCGGCCCGCTGCCGGTCCTCGCGATCGTCGGCCGGCCGAACGTGGGCAAGTCCACGCTGGTCAACCGCATCATCGGCCGCCGCGAGGCGGTCGTCGAGGACACCCCGGGCGTCACCCGCGACCGCGTGTCGTACGACGCCAACTGGGCCGGCCGCGAGTTCACGGTCGTCGACACCGGCGGCTGGGACCCGGACGCGGTCGGTATGGCCGCCCTGGTCGCCGCCCAGGCCGAGGTCGCGATCAACGCCGCCGACGCGGTGCTGTTCGTGGTCGACGCCGTGATCGGCATCACGGACGCCGACGAAGCGGTCGTCCGGGTACTGCGGAAGTCCGGCAAACCCGTCGTACTGGCCGCGAACAAGGTCGACGACCAGCGCATCGAGTCCGAGGCCATGAACCTGTGGAGCCTCGGCATCGGCGAGCCGTACCCGGTGTCCGGTATGCACGGCCGCGGCACGGGCGACCTGCTGGACGCTGTCCTCGAGGCGTTGCCGGAGGCACCGGCGGAGCGCGACGGTGAGCTCGGCGGACCGCGCCGGGTCGCGATCGTCGGCAAGCCGAACGTGGGCAAGTCCTCGCTGCTCAACAAGGTCGCCAAGGAGGACCGGGTCGTCGTCAGCGACGTCGCCGGTACGACGGTCGACCCGGTCGACGAACTGATCACGCTCGGCGGCCAGGAGTGGCGGTTCATCGACACCGCCGGCATCCGGCGCAAGGTGAAGAACGTCCAAGGACACGAGTACTACGCCTCCCTGCGGACCAACGCGGCGATCGAGCGGGCCGAGGTCGTCGTGGTCGTCATCGACGCCTCCGAGTCGCTCACCGAGCAGGACCTGCGGATCATGAACGCGGTCGAGGAAGCCGGCAAGGCGCTGGTGATCGCGTACAACAAGTGGGACCTGATGGACGAGGAGCGCCGCTACTACCTGGAGCGCGAGATCGACCGCGACCTGGTGCAGTTCCGCTGGGCGCCGCGGGTCAACATCAGCGCGCTCACCGGCTGGCACATGGACCGCCTCGTCCCCGCCATCGAGGCCGCGCTGGAGGGCTGGCAGACCCGCGTCCCCACCGGCCAGCTGAACGCCTTCCTCGGCCGCCTCGTCGCCGCCCACCCGCACCCGGTCCGCTCCGGCAAACAGCCGAAGATCCTGTTCGGCACCCAGGCCACCACGATGCCCCCCACCTTCGCCATCTTCACCTCCGGCCAGATCGAAGCCTCCTACCAACGCTTCATCGAACGCCGCCTCCGCGAAGACTTCGGCTTCGTAGGAAGCCCCGTCCACGTCCAAATCCGAGCCCGCCAAAAGAACAAGAAACGCTGACCGAACCCGGTAAGAACCAGCCCTCCGGATGGGGTAAGGTTTACCCCGGCTCGCTCTTCGGAGCGGTCTGCGGGCTGTAGCTTAGGTTGGTAAAGCGCCTGGCTGGGGGCCAGGAGAGCGCAGGTTCAAATCCTGTCAGCCCGACATCGAGAGGGGCACCGATTCTGTCGGTGCCCCTCTCTACGTTTGTCCCATGGCGACCTGGGATGACAGACGAACCTGGACCGACGACGACCTGCGACAGGCGGTCGCGGACAACCATTCGTGGCGGGGCGTTGCCCGAGCACTCGGCTTGAAAGGGACGTCCGCGGGGACCGTGCGCGCGCTCAAGAAGCACGCCGATCGACAGGCGTTGGACGCCACCCACTTCACCGGCCAACGCCAGTGGTCCGATCGGCAGTTGCGTGCCGTTATGCGCGACGCGACCAGCTGGACGGACGTCATCGCCGGACTCGGTGTCAGCGACGGCAAAGAGTCCCGGGTCCGGATCAAGGGACACGCGATGCGCTTGGGACTGGACTGCACGATTCTCCGGCCAGCTGAGTCGGCGCGCCCGGCAGGCGAGCCATTGAAGTTGACCGCGCGCCCAGAGACACTCCGAGCTGCGGCTCCCGCCCTCGCAATGGCCTGGTTCACACTTCATGGTTGTGCCGTCGCCTTGCCGATGGAGCCCGAGGTCTACGACCTGTTGGTGACCACGACAGACGGCGTCCGACGCGTGCAGGTGAAGAGCTCGGAACGTTCCGGCCGCGATGGTCATTGGCAGGTCGGGATAGGACGGCGGCCCTACGTTCTCGACAAGTCGGCCACGAAGATGCCGTACGATCCCGATGACATTGACCTGTTCTTCATCGTCCTTGGCGACGGACACCTGTATGTCATCCCGAGCTCAGTGCTGGCTGGTCGGACGTCCATCTACGCGGACACCTACACGGCGTACCGCGTCGGTGATGCTTCGAGTTTGTTGGGTGGGGCGTCGGAGGCCGACGCCCCACGGCGGCTGTCAGCGTACGCCCGCGAGTTCCTTGGGCTCCGTGGGTTCGACCCGGAGGGTTTCGCCTTCGATGTCTACTCGGGGGGTGAGGCGGTCTAGCCACTTCGGGAACCACCAGGCTCGGTCGCCGAGGAGGCTGAGGATGGCGGGGACGAGGGTCATCCGGACCACGAAGGCGTCGATCAGTACGCCGATGGTGAGGCCGAAGCCGATCGCCTTGATGATCGGGTCCTCGACGAGGATGAAGCCGGCGAAGACCGACGCCATGATCAGGGCCGCGGCAGTGACGACGCGGGCGCCGTGGCCGAGGCCCTGGACGGTGGCGTCGTTCGCGTGCCGGCCGTGCACGAACTCTTCCCGGACGCGGGACACGATGAACACCTCGTAGTCCATCGCCAGCCCGAAGAGAATGCCCATCATGATGATCGGCAGGAAGCTGACCAGCGGACCGGGGGAGTCGACCCCGACGAGGCTCGCGAGGTGCCCTTGCTGGAACACCGCGACCGTGATCCCGAAGGTCGCCCCGATGGTCAGCACGAACCCGAGCGTCGCCTTCAACGGCACCAGCACCGACCGGAACGCCAGCAGCAACAGCAGGAACGACAGCCCGATCACCACAAAGAGGTACGTCGGCAACGCGTCGGACAGCTTGTTCGACACATCGACGCCCACTGCCGTGTTCCCGGTCACGGAAATACTTGCGTCGCCGGTGGCGAGGGGCTGCACCGCGGACCGCAGGTTCTTCACGAGGTCAGCGGTTTCCTCGCTGGCCGGCCCGCTCTTGGGGATCACCTGCAGCAACCGCGTCGTACCGTCCTGACTCGCCGCGGCCGGCTGCGCCGCGACGACATCCGGAAGACCCTGGGCCTTACCCAGCACCTGCTGCACCAGCGTGTTGGACGTCGCCGCGTCGTTGCTCTTCACAACCACCACGAGCGGCCCGTTGGCGCCCGGCCCGAATGCTGCGGCCGTCAGGTCGTACGCGACGCGCTGGTTGCTCCCGGCGGCGGCCGAAGCACCGTCCGGCAGCGCGAGCTGCATGTCCTTCGCCGGGATCGCCAGCAACCCCAACCCGATGATGCCGACAGCAACGATCGGGACCCGGAAGCGCGTCACCAGCCGGCCCCACCGGAAACCGAAGCCTTCCTTGTGTGTCGCTTCAGCCGGCGCCTTGCGCAGCTTCCGCGGCAGCACCCGGTTCCCCACGAAACCGAGCAACGCCGGCAGCAACGTCAACGCCACCAGCACCGCGGTCAACACGGTCGCGGCCGCAGCCAGGCCCATCGCGGTCAGGAACGGTACGCCGACCACGGACAACCCGGCGAGCGCGATCACGACGGTCGCACCGGCGAACAGCACCGCCGACCCGGCCGTGGCGGTCGCTCGTGCGACCGATTCCTCCGGATCCATGCCCTCGCCCAGCTGCGACCGGTGCCGTGAGCTGATGAACAGCGAGTAGTCGATGCCCACCGCGAGCCCGAGCATCAGCGCGAGGATCGGCGCCGTCGACGACACGTCGGTGAACGCGGTCACGACGAAGAGCCCGGCCATCCCGGCGAGTACGCCGAGGAGCGCCGTCACGAGCGTCATCCCGGCTGCCACGAGCGACCCGAACGTGACGACCAGTACGACGGCCGCGACCGCGACACCGAGGATCTCGGTCGCACCGATCTCCGGTACGCCGGCCTTGATCTGCCCGCCCGGCACGACCTGGAGGTCACCCGAGCTCAGTCCGCTGAGACTGTCGTACCCGTCGACGCTCTCGTGTGAGAGCTCGTCCTGCGGCTTGTCGAACTGGACGCTGATCAACCCGGTCGTACCGTCCGGGCTGATCGCCTTGCTGGTGAACGGGTCGATCGCCGCGATCACCTCGGGCACCTTCGCGACCTTGGCGACGGTCGCGCCGACGGCCGCCTTCACGGTCGGGTCGGCGAGCGTCTTGCCGTCCGGCGCCTTCACCACGACCGTTGCGGACGCGCCGCTGGCGGCGGGCAGCTCCTGCTTGAGTGCGTCGAGTGCGCGCTGCGACTCGGTGCCCGGGATCGAGAACGTGTTCGCGGTCTTGCCGCCCAGCGTCAGCGCGCCGACACCCAGGACGACGAGGAACAGCGCCCACAGTGCGGCGACCAGGCGCCGGCGCTGGTAGGAGAACCGGCCGAGCCGGTACAGGAGGTTGGCCATCGTGGTCCGTTTCGGTGTCAGGTACGGCGTACGGGCAGAAAGGATCGCCCCGTGGCGGCGGGGGAGTCGGGTCGATGCTCAGGCGCGGCGGAGGATTCTCCGGAGGGCGATGTCGCAGAGTCTTCGGAGGTCGTCGTCGGTGCGTTCCTGTGCGTGCCGGCACTCGCCGAGGAGGCCGTTGATGGCGAACTTCGCCAGGTCCTGCTCGAGCGGGTCGTCGGAGCCGGCCAGGTAGTCCGACAGTTGCAGGCCGTCGGCGACCAGTTGCCCGACCTCGGGCATCTGCTCGATCACCGGGAGGATGTCCTGGAGTACGTCGACGACGCCGCGATGCACGACGGCCAGGTCGATGAAGCTCTGGATGGCGAGCTCCTGCGCGTCGGCCCGGGACAGCACGGCGGCGGCCTTGACGAGCGCGGCCACGTCGGCAGCGGCGGGCTCGAGGACGGCGGCGAGTACGGCGGGTTTGCCGCTGAAGTGGTACAGAACGGTCGCCTTGGAGCAGCCGGCCGCGGTCGCGATGTCCTGCAGTGACGTCGCGTTGTACCCGCGGGCCTGGAAGAGGTCCATCGCCTGATGGACGATCTCCCGCCTGGTCCGCTCCCGCGCGGGGGTGGTGCCGGGGGTAGTTACTGCCATGTCAGATAGCTTGCCTGACCGATCGGCCAGTTTTCAACCGATCGGTCAGTTTTGTGGTCCGCTTCACGCGGTTGTCTGCGGTGTAATGATGTAATTCAGGCCCCTCGCTTCGCTCGGGGTCGGGACGAGATGAGGCGAGGGCGATGGCTGACGAGATTGCCGGGGACGACGTACTGGATGCCTATTCCCGCGTGGTCTCCGGCGTGGCCGCACATCTGATCCCGCGGGTCGCGAGCCTGCGGATCCACAGCCGCCGGGGCGACTCGTCCGGTTCCGCCGTCGTGCTGACCGGCGACGGGCATCTGCTCACGAACGCGCACGTGGTCGGCGACGGCTCCGAGGCAGCGGCGGAGTTCGCGGACGGTACGACGGCGCAGGCCCGCGTGGTCGGGGTGGACCGGCTGTCCGATCTCGCCGTACTGCGGGCCGACCGGGAGATTCCTGATCCGCCGGAGTACGGCGACGCGGACCTGCTGAAGGTCGGGAACCTGGTGGTTGCCGTCGGCAATCCGCTCGGCCTGGCCGGGAGTGTGACCGCCGGCGTGGTGAGTGCACTGGGCCGGTCGTTGCCGGTGCGCAGTGGCTCAGCTCAGCGCATCATCGAGGACGTGATCCAAACTGACGCCGCGCTGAACCCGGGCAACTCCGGCGGAGCGCTTGCCGACGGCAACGGGCGGGTGATCGGGATCAACACCGCGGTCGCCGGGATCGGTCTGGGGCTGGCGGTGCCGGTCAATCCGACCACGCGGCGGATCATCTACTCGCTGCTGCACGACGGTCGGGTACGCCGCGGGTACCTCGGGCTCGTGACCAAGCCCGCGCCGCTGCAGCCGGCCCTCGCGGAACGGTTCGATCAGCGCACGGCGCTGCGGGTCGTCGAGGTGATCTCGGCCAGCCCGGCGGCGGCAGCGGGTCTCCGGCAGGGCGATCTCGTCCTGGCCGTGAACGGCGTACCGCTGCGCGACGCCCAGTCGTTGCAGCGCCAGCTGTTCGAGGACGCGATCGCGCGCCGTACCGAGATCACGGCGATCCGGAACAACGCCCTGGTGGACGTGATCGCCTACCCAGCCGAACTCAGCGATTGAGGTCGGCGCGTAGCAGGACGCAGGTGCCTGGTTTGAGGGGTGCGTTGGGGAAGGTGA
The DNA here is from genome assembly GCF_004331375.1 of Kribbella speibonae. Classification (NCBI taxonomy): domain Bacteria; kingdom Bacillati; phylum Actinomycetota; class Actinomycetes; order Propionibacteriales; family Kribbellaceae; genus Kribbella; species Kribbella speibonae. The sequence continues at coordinate 94,871 of NZ_SJKC01000005.1, forward strand.
AGTCGCGGGTGACCTCGGTGAATCCGAAGCGGCTGGTCAGGTCGAGGATGGGAGCGTTGGAGAGGTTGACGAAGGTGTAGACCTCGTCGGCGCGCTCGGCGGTCCAGCGCATCCGGTCTTGGGTGAGCAGGTCGCCGATGCCGTGGCGGCGCCAGTCCGCCGAGACGATCAGGCCGATCAGGTAGTACCCGTCTGGAGCCGTCGTGGGTGGGTCGGCGGGGGAGATCTGGTGGCGGATCACGGCGCCGTACCCGACGACTTCACCGTTGATCTCCGCGACCGCCGTGTAGCGATCGGGGTTCTCGAGGTCGGCTTCCAGTCGGCTGCGCCTCTCGTCGACGGGTCCGCCGGTCCGTGTGACGATCAGTTCGGCGCAGGTCGTGAGGTCCGCGTCCACGGCCGGGCGGACCAGTACGTCGGCTGATTGCCGGGCGGCCCCGGGCTGGTACTCCGCGAAGCCGGTCATCCGCTCATCCTAGGATCTGCGGGGTGGACGAACTGATGCGGCAGGTCGACGAACTGTACGAACGAGCAGTCTTCAACGGCGACTACACCGAACTCCCCGACGCGGACCGCGCATTGGACGCAGTCGAAGCGCGCCTCCTCCTGCAACGCGGCCGCATCCTCCACTGCCGCTTCCTCAAATCGCGCGTCGAACCCGTGGAGGAGTTGGCGTACTTCGAGCGGGCGGCGGGGTTGTTTCGCGAGGTTGGTGACGAGCGGGGTGAGGCGGAGGCGCAGTTCTGGATCGGCTGCTTCCATCAGGTGGTCCGCGACGACAACGCCACCGCCGTACCTTTCCTCACCGCCGCAGCCGACCTCGCCCGCAAGACCGCCGACGAACTGACCCTCTCGTACGCCCTCCGCCACCTGGGAATCGCCGCCCAAATGTCCGGCGACCTCCCGAAGGCCCGCGCGCTACTGGAGGAGTCCACAACCCTCCGCCGCACCCTGGGCTTCACCGCCGGCGTAGCCGCGAACCTGGTCGGCCTCATCTACCTGGCCATCGCCGAGAACCGCCCCGAAGACGCCCAAACCCTCGCCAACGAGGCGGAAACCCTGGCAACCACATCCGGAGCCACAGCAATCACCAACCAAATCACCACCGCCCGCACCCATCTCTAGCCCACGGCCTGAGCAGGGACGGGGTTACCAGCCGCGGTTGCGCCATTCGGGGAGGTTGGGGCGTTCGGTGCCGAGGGTGGTGTCGGAGCCGTGGCCGGGGTAGACCCAGGTTTCGTCGGGGAGGTCGGCGAAGAGTTTGGCCTCGACGTCGTTCAGGAGCGAGGTGAAGCGCTCCGCGTCGCCCTGGGTGTTGCCGACGCCGCCGGGGAACAGCGAGTCGCCGGTGAACAGGTGCGGTGCGCCGTCCGGGTCGTCGTACAGCAGGGCGATCGAGCCTGGCGTGTGGCCGACGAGGTGGATGACGCGGAGGCTGCACTGGCCGACGGCGATGTGGTCGCCGTCGTCGACGAGCTGGTCGGTGGGGACCGGGATTCCCTCGGCGTCGTGCCGGCCGGCGACCGTCGTGGCGCCGGTACGGGCGACGACCGCGGCCAGCGCCTCCCAGTGGTCCTGGTGGCGGTGTGTGGTGATCACCCGCGCGAGGCCGCCGTCACCGATCAGCCGGAGCAGCGTGTCCGCTTCGTTCGCGGCGTCGATCAGCACCTGCTCGTCGGTCTGCCGGCAGCGCAGCAGGTACGCGTTGTTGTCCATCGGCCCGACCGCGACCTTGGTGATCATCAAGTGCGCCAGCTCGTGGGTCTGCGCCGCCCCGCCGACCTTCACGTTCCCGTGGTACTCCGGCATCTCGCCTCTCCCTGATCTCGGTGACACGCCGATCCTCGCACCTCCGGACGGCCGGTGCAGCGACCACCCACCGCGATCGAATATACTTTCGAAACAGTCGCCGGATCCGGCGACGGAAGTTTTTGTCGGTGGGCCTCGTTAGCATGGCCGGGCATGTCGGAGATCCACCCTGGAACCCCTCGAGAACGGCTGAGAGTGAGCTTGTGTCTGACCGTCTGATCGTGCGCGGAGCGCGTGAGCACAACCTGAAGGACGTCTCGGTCGACCTGCCGCGGGACGCCATGATCGTCTTCACCGGCCTCTCCGGGTCCGGGAAGTCCAGCCTGGCCTTCGACACGATCTTCGCCGAGGGCCAACGGCGGTACGTCGAGTCGCTGTCGGCGTACGCGCGGCAGTTCCTCGGCCAGATGGACAAGCCGGACGTCGACTTCATCGAGGGCCTGTCACCGGCCGTCTCGATCGACCAGAAGTCCACCTCACGGAACCCGCGGTCCACCGTCGGCACGATCACCGAGGTGTACGACTACCTCCGGCTGCTGTTCGCCCGCGCCGGGCGCCCGCACTGCCCGGAGTGCGGCGAGCCGATCGCGCGCCAGACCCCGCAGCAGATCGTCGACCGGGTGCTCGAGCTGGAGGAGGGCACCCGGTTCCAGGTGCTCGCGCCGGTCGTCCGCGGCCGCAAGGGGGAGTACCTGGACCTCTTCCGTCAGCTGACCGGTCAGGGTCTGTCCCGGGCCCGGGTCGACGGCGAGACGATCCAGCTCACCGACCCGCCGAAGCTCGACAAGCAGAAGAAGCACAACATCGAGGTCGTCGTCGACCGGCTCGCGGTGAAGAGCTCGGCCAAGCAGCGCCTCACCGACTCGGTGGAGACCGCGCTCGGTCTGGCCAGCGGCCTGCTCGTGCTGGACTTCGTCGACCTCCCGGAGGACGACCCGCACCGCGAGCGCCGGTTCTCCGAGAAGCTCGCCTGCCCGAACGATCACCCGCTCGCGATCGATGAGCTCGAGCCGCGGTCGTTCTCCTTCAACTCGCCGTACGGCGCCTGCCCGGTCTGCACCGGTCTGGGCACCCGGATGGAGGTCGACCCGGAGCTGCTGGTTCCGGACCCGTCGAAGTCGCTCGACGAGGGCGCGATCCAGCCGTGGGCGGGGCAGAACGTCTCGCAGTACTTCGAGCGGCTGCTGGACGCGCTGGCGAAGGACCTGAAGTTCAAGACCAGCACGCCGTTCGGCGAGCTGCCGGCGAAGGCGAAGAAGGCGCTGCTCACCGGCCACGACAAGCAGGTCCACGTCTCGTACCAGAACCGCTACGGCCGCGAGCGGTCGTACTACACGAGTTTCGAAGGCGTCATCCCGTACGTCGAGCGGCGGCACGCGGAGGCGTCGAGCGACACCGGGCGGGAGCGCTTCGAGGAGTACATGCGCGAGGTGCCGTGCCTGGCCTGCAACGGCGCGCGGCTGAAGCCGATCTCGCTCGCGGTCACCCTCGGCGGGAAGAACATCGCCGAGATCAGCGCGATGTCGATCGACGAGGTGCACGGCTTCCTGTCGCAGATGGAGCTGTCGCCGCGGGAGAAGCAGATCGCGGAGCGGGTGGTCAAGGAGATCGGCGAGCGGCTGCGGTTCCTGCTCGACGTCGGCCTGGACTACCTGGCGCTGAGCCGTCCGGCGGGCTCGCTGTCCGGTGGTGAGGCGCAGCGGATCCGGCTCGCGACCCAGATCGGTTCGGGGCTGGTTGGTGTGCTGTACGTGCTCGACGAGCCGTCGATCGGCCTGCACCAGCGGGACAACCGGCGGCTGATCGACACGCTGGTCCGGCTCAAGGAGCTCGGCAACACGCTGATCGTCGTCGAGCACGACGAGGACACCATCGACCACGCGGACTGGGTCGTCGACATCGGCCCGGGCGCCGGCGAGCACGGCGGTCAGGTCGTCGTGTCCGGCACGGTCGAGGATCTGCGCAACCACCCGGACTCGATCACCGGCGCGTACGTGTCCGGCCGCCGGGAGATCCCGATCCCGGAGGTACGTCGGCCGCTCACCGAAGGCCGCGAGCTGACCGTGTACGGCGCGCGCCAGAACAACCTGAAGGATCTCGACGTCACGATCCCGCTCGGGGTGTTCGTCGCGGTCACCGGTGTGTCCGGTTCGGGCAAGTCGACGCTGGTGAACGACATCCTCTACACGTCGCTGGCGCGGCAGATCTACGGTGCCCGCGCGGTGCCCGGCCGGCACACGAAGATCTCCGGGATGGAGCTCGTCGACAAGGTCATCCACGTCGACCAGTCGCCGATCGGCCGGACGCCACGGTCCAACCCGGCGACGTACACCGGGGTGTGGGACCACATCCGGAAGCTGTTCGCGGACACGCCCGAGGCGAAGGTCCGCGGGTACCAGCAGGGTCGCTTCTCGTTCAACGTCAAGGGCGGCCGCTGCGAGGCCTGCTCGGGTGACGGCACGCTGAAGATCGAGATGAACTTCCTCCCGGACGTGTATGTCCCGTGCGAGGTGTGCCACGGCGCCCGGTACAACCGCGAGACGCTCGAGGTGCACTACAAGAGCAAGACGGTCGCGGACGTTCTGGACATGCCGATCGAGGAGGCGTCCGAGTTCTTCGCAGCGATCCCGGCGATCTCGCGGCACCTGAAGACGCTGGTCGAGGTCGGCCTCGGGTATGTCCGGCTCGGGCAGCCGGCGCCGACGCTGTCCGGCGGTGAGGCGCAGCGCGTCAAGCTGGCGTCCGAGCTGCAGCGGCGGTCGACGGGCCGGACGGTCTACGTGCTGGATGAGCCGACGACCGGTCTGCACTTCGAGGACATCCGCAAGCTGCTCGGCGTGCTGAGCGGCCTGGTGGACAAGGGCAACTCGGTGCTGGTCATCGAGCACAACCTCGACGTGATCAAGACCGCCGACTGGCTGATCGACCTCGGGCCCGACGGCGGGCGTCGTGGCGGCACGTTGGTCGCGGAGGGTACGCCGGAGCAGGTCGCGGCCAACCCGGCGTCGTACACCGGGCAGTTCCTCGCGGAGATCCTCGAGGGCCGGGCGGCGAAGCCGAGCGCCAAGAAGGCCGCCGCGAAGCCGGCGACACCGGCCAAGAAGGCGGCCGCGAAGAAGACCGCTGTCGCGAAGAAGACCGCGGCCAAGAGCACGGTGGCCAAGAAGACCGTGGCCAAGAAGACTGCGCCGGCTAAGAAGACGGCGGCCAGGAAGCGGGTCGCCGGCTGAGCGGGGTACGAGGGCTGATCAGCGACGGAAGAGTTGCTGCCAGAGGTGCCGGACCCAGGTGCGGCGCGGTGATGGCAGCAACGCCGCCGGCAGCATGACGCCCGGCGGCTGCGCGAGGGTGACCGGCACCTGCACCATGCGGTCACCCTGCAGCCAGTACAGGTCTGGGCTGCATTGGTCCGGTGCGTCGCGATAGGTGTTGGCGACGTACTGCGCCAACCGGTCCGCGGCTTGCTGTCCCGCATCGGCGTCGCAGAACGCGACGGTGCTCAGCCTCGGGACGCCGACCAGGACGCCCAGTCCGATGGAGGCCTGAGGCAACAACTTCTCGCGGTCGACGATCGCCATCGACACCAGCGGGTCGTCGTCCCGGGAGAGCACCGAGAAGCCGTCGTGCTCGACCGGCCGCAGATCCGAGATGTGCTCCAGCGTCAACTGCACCGGCGACGGTACGTCGGGATCGCCGAGTCCGAGCATGGAGCGCCGGACGATGGTCAGCCGGTGATAGTCCGCACCGGTACCGACGAACACCACGACCTCGAAATGGTCACCGAACGGGATCAGGGCGTCTGCCACCGGGCCGGACGTGCGCGCCGACCAGCCGCGTTGCAGCAGCATCGCGCGCTGGCGGACCGCCACGTCACCGAACCGGTGCTCCTGGGTGGCCAGCTCGCCCTCCGCGACGACCGCGCGCAGCCACGCCTCGATCTGCTCGGCCCACAACTGCTGCGGGAGCTGGCGGCACCGGTCGATGATCTCGCCGAGGCCGACGACCGCCGACATCTGCAACGCGCCGCGGCCCCAGCCGACCTCGACCGTCCGTTCGGCGGTGTCGACGACGCAGCCCGGCATCCACATCGGCGCCAGGTCCGCGATCGCCTTCAGTACCGTCGAATCGTTCGTCGTGCCAGTCATCTCCAGGCCTCTCCCACCACTAAAGTGTGCCGGGCATCCATTCGGTACGGTGCAGGGGGAAACCTTAGTCGTGAGATCGGGGCGATGACTGAATCGGACTGGCAGGCGGACATGCTGCGCCGGCTCTCCGCGCAGCCCACCCCACCTGACCAGCCCCAAGACCCCGACCCCGAACAACCCCCGGCTGACTCGTCACCATCGCCAACACCCCCACCCGCCCCGAAGCCTCCGTCCCACCCACAACCGACCCAGCAGCCCCAGTACCCGCAGCCGTACCAGCCCCAGTACCAACCGCCCCAGTACCAGCAGCCACCGCGGGCCGATTGGGGACGGCAGGCGGGGGACGGTGGGGAGTCGGTGTTCGACAGGTTCCGGCGGGTTGCGGCCGAGGCGGCGTACCTGGTCGGTGGGTCCGGGCGTTTGCAGCACGACGTCGACCTGATCGCGACCTGTCGCCGTCCGATCGCGATCACCCGCCGCGTCGGTGTCACCAGCCCGGTGGTGAACGGCGGTGCGTCGACGGTCACAGCATTGCTGGCGACGATGCTGGCCGCCCAGCGCGCGGACCGAGTGATCGCGGTCGACGTGGATCCGGGCGGTGCCGAGCTGTCGCGCCGGCTCGAGCTGACCCGCGGCTCCGGCGCGATCGAGGGGGCGAACCTGGTCCGCAGCGATCCCACCGTCCCGGCGCTCCGATCGACGCTCGACGCCGCGCAGAGCCAGGGCGCGCGTGATGTCGGGCTCGCGGTCGTGGATTGTCCGGGGACCATGTTCGACGAGATCGCGACCGAGATGGCGAACACGGGACACTGCACAGTCCTCGTCGTACCGTCGGTGCCGCACCTCGCGGAGTACTGCCTTCAGCAACTCGATCAGCTCGCACCCGCCGGACAGGATGTGCTGCTGAACCGGGGCGTCGTCGTGATCACGGTGGTCGACAGCTCCACCGGCGGTACGGCGCGGTGGCTGGGCGACGCGTTCCGCGAGCGCGGACTCGACCCCGTCGTGGTGCCGTACGACCCGCACATCGCCGGCGCCTGGCCGCTGCACTCGAGCGAGCTGGAGACCGAGACCCGCCGCGCCGTCCTGGAACTCGCCGCCCGGGTCGTCGGGATCGTGACGCGAACTGCCAGCTGATTCACAGCAAACCTTCAAACTCCGGTTCAATCCTGACGAGGTTGAACCGTTCGGCCGATCCGGTCGTTTGACTCGGTATATAGCGTTCAACCACTTCGATCAGCAGGCTCCTGGAGGTCCAGATTCATGAGCGATGACACGATGGCACCACGCACCACCCCGCAGCAGGCCACCCCGGCGGCCAAGGCGGCCGACGGTCTCCGCGACCGGAGGACGGTGCTGCGCTGCGCGGCGATGGTCGCGCTCGCGGGTGCCAGCGCGCCGATCCTCGCGGCCTGCGGTGGTGGCGACGACGCCGCGGGCGGCGGTACGACGCCGTCGGCCGGCGGGTCGAGCACCGCGCCGAGCGCCAGTGCATCGTCCAGCGCGTCGTCGAGCGCCCCGTCGTCGAGTGCGCCGGCCAGTGGCGGGTCGGTGCTCGGCCCGGTGTCCGACGTACCGGTCGGTGGCGGGAAGGTGTTCACCGACGCGAAGGTCGTGGTGACGCAGCCGACCGCGGGCCAGTACAAGGGGTTCTCCGCGGTGTGCACGCACCAGGGCAACCCGATCGGCTCGGTGGAGAACGGCCAGATCATCTGCCCGTTCCACCAGAGCCACTTCAGCATCACCGACGGCAGCCCGGTCAGCGGCCCGGCCCAGACCGCCCTCCCCGCCGTCAACGTCAAGGTCGACGGCACCAACATCGTCGAGGCCTGACCCATTTGCCTGGCTGACCAGCCAAATTGGTGGGTCAGCCAGGCAAATGGGGGGTTCCCCACCCGGAATCAGGGTGGGGAACCCCCCATTTCATGGGTCAACCCAGGAAATGCGTTACGACTGGTCGGAGGCTCCGACGTACAGGAGCTTGTTCGGGGAGCCCGCGCCCGGGTCGCCGACCTTGTCGGCCGTCGAGGTGTCGACCAGCGCCTTGGCGACGTCGGCCGGGGTGGCGTCCGGGTGGCCGGCCAGGTACAGCGCGACCCCGCCGGCGACGTGCGGCGTGGCCATCGACGTACCGCTCATCTTCGCGGTGGCGTCCGGGTCGGTGATGCCGACCGAGGTGATGTCGACACCCGGCGCGAACAGGTCAACGCACTTGCCGAAGTTCGAGAACTCCGCGCGCTTGTCCTGGTCGTCGGTGGCGCCGACGGTGATCGCCGAGGGCTCCCGGGACGGCGAGCTCTGGCAGGCGTCCGCGCTTTCATTGCCGGCAGCAACGGCGTAGGTGACGCCGGAGTCGACCGAGGCCTTGACCGCCGCGTCGAGAGCGTCGTCGGCGCCGCCGCCGAGGCTCATGTTCGCGACCGCCGGCTTCTTGGCGTTCTTGGTCACCCAGTCGATCCCGGCCACGACGGACTCGGTCGAGCCGGAGCCCTTGCAGTCGAGGACCCGGACGCCGAAGACCTTCGCGCCCTTCGCCAGGCCGTACGTCGTACCCGCGATCGTGCCGGCCACATGGCTGCCGTGGCCCATGCAGTCGACGCCGTTCTGGCCGTCGCCGACGGTGTCGGTGCCGACCGACGCGCGGTCACCGAAGTCCTTGTGGGCCGCGTAGATCCCGGTGTCGATCACGTAGACGTTCACGTTCTCGGCGGTGGTCGACGCCTCGTACTTCTTGTCCAGCGGCAGGTCGCGCTGGTCGGTACGGTCCAGGCCCCACGGCGGGTCGTCCTGGCTGACCGTGATCTTCTGGTTCTGCTGGACGAACGCGACCCGCTTGTCACCGGCCAGTTTCTTCGCCTGCTCCTCGGTCATACCGGCCGAGAAGCCCTTGATCGACGCGTCGAACTGCTTCTTGACCTTGACGTCGTAGCTGGTGGCCAGGCTCTGCGTCGCGGCCCGGGTCTGGGCCCGCGAGGTCTGGCCGGCCAGGACGACGATGTAGCTGCCGGGGATCGCGTTGGAGCTACCGGCGCCGCGGATCGTGACGGGAGCGGTTTGCGACGCGTCACTGCCGGCCGCGGTAACGGCGATTCCGGTGACTGCGAGCGCGGACGCAGCGACCGCGCCGAGTAAAGCGCGTGGTCTGCTAAGGCTGTGTCCATTTTTGGGGAACATGGGCGGAACTCCCTCGAGTCAGCGCAAGGCCTTGTTGCCTCACGCAAAGGACCTGCGCATCTACCCTGGTGCACACGCTAGGGAGTGCGCCCATCCCAGCCGGGGGTCAACTCAGCCTTATGGGCAAACCCGCAATACGACCGCAATCTTCAGCCGCCTAGAAATGGGGTAAAGCCCGAGCCTGGTGATTGGAATACTTGCGCGCCGCGAACTCGTACGCCTCGACGATCAACGGCCGTAGCTGGTCCAGACCGGTCGGGTCGACGATCGCGACCCAGTACTGAGCGGCATAGAACGGATGCGGCATCAGTACGTCGCGGGCGGCGTAGTCGTGGCCCGAGTCGAGGACCCAGTCGGCGTCGCGCTCGGTCGGCACCGGTCCGAACAGCGAGGTGTACGTCGTCTTGGTGAGGCCGAGGTTGAGACGCCAGGACCCGGGCTCGTCGAGCCGCGACACCTTCTCGTAGTGGTCACCGGTGACGATGGTGGCGAACGGCTGCTGGCGTTCGGGTGGCAGGTCGCCGGCCGGGTCGTACAGATAGAACAGGTCGTCCTGGGCCTCGAGCACCCGGACGCCGTCGTACGCGCGAAAGATCCGATCGAGTTCGTCGACAGTCATACCTTCAAGTCTGTCATTGAACCCGCAGTAGAAACTCTGGCGCGATTCCGGGTTTGTCGGCGGCCCGAACTAGGGTGGTGACGTGGCTGATCCGTCCTCGTACCGTCCCGCTCCGGGATCGATCCCCGACTCGCCCGGTGTCTACCGCTTCAGTGACTCCGGCGGCCGGGTGATCTACGTCGGCAAGGCGAAGAACCTGCGCGCCCGCCTGTCGTCGTACTTCCAGGATCTGGTGAACCTGCATCCGCGCACGCAGGCGATGGTGACGACGGCCGCGAAGGTCGAGTGGACGGTGGTCTCGACCGAGGTCGAGTCGCTGCAGCTGGAGTACTCCTGGATCAAGGAGTACGACCCGCGCTTCAACGTGAAGTACCGCGACGACAAGTCGTACCCGTGGCTGGCGATCACCCTCAACGAGGAGTACCCGCGGGTGATGGTCGGCCGCGGCCAGAAGAAGAAGGGCGTGCGGTACTTCGGTCCGTACAGTCACGCGTGGGCGATCCGGGAGACCGTCGACCTGCTGCTCCGGGTGTTCCCGATGCGCTCGTGCAGCAAGGGCGTGTTCAACCGGCACCGGCAGATCGGCCGGCCCTGTCTGCTCGGGTACATCGGCAAGTGCGCCGCGCCGTGCACCGGTCAGGTGAGCCAGGAGGAGCACCGGCAGATCGTCGACGACTTCGCCGCGTTCCTGTCCGGCCAGACCGCGACGTACGTGCGCCGCCTGCAGAAGGAGATGCAGGCCGCCGCTGCCGAGCTCGAGTACGAGCGGGCGGCGAAGATCCGCGACGACCTGGCCGCGCTGGAGAAGGCCCTGGCCAAGAACGCTGTGGTCCTCGGCGACGGCACCGACACCGACGTGATCGCGTTGAGCGAGGACCCGCTCGAGGTCGCCGTACAGATCTTCTACGTCCGCGGCGGCCGGATCCGCGGTGAGCGCGGCTTCATCGCCGACAAGGCCGACGGTACGGCGAGCACCGGCGACCTGGTGTCCCGGTTCATCCAGCAGACGTACGCCGGGGACTCCGCCGACGCGATCCCGCGGGAAATCCTGGTGCCGACGATGCCCGAGGACGCGGCCGCGCTGACCGAGTGGCTCGAGGCGACGCGCGGCGCGCGGGTGGACATCCGGGTCCCGCAGCGCGGCGACAAGAAGGCCCTGATGGAGACCGTCGAGCGCAACGCGCTGCAGACGCTGACGATGCACAAGACCAAGCGGGCCAGCGATCTGACCACCCGCAACCAGGCGCTCGAGGAGATCCAGGCCGCGCTCGACCTGCCCGAGGCGCCGCTACGGCTGGAGTGCTACGACGTCTCGAACCTGCAGGGCACCGAGGTCGTCGCCTCGATGGTGGTCTTCGAGGACGGCCTGCCGCGCAAGAGCGAGTACCGGCGGTTCGTGATCAAGGGCGTCGACGGGCAGAACGACGTCGCCTCGATCGCCGAGGTGCTGACCCGGCGGTTCAAGCGCCTCCTGGACGAGCGCGCCGCACACGCCGAGGAAGACGATCCGTCGGCCACCCTCATCGACCCCGAGACCGGGAGGGCGAAGAAGTTCGCGTACGCGCCGGGGCTCGTGGTCGTCGACGGCGGTCCGCCCCAGGTGGCGGCCGCCCGGCAGGCGATGGACGAGATCGGCGTCGGGGACATCCCCGTCGTCGGCCTGGCCAAGCGGCTGGAGGAGGTGTGGGTGCCGGACGAGGAAGACCCGGTGATCTTCTCCCGTACGTCGGAAGGCCTGTACCTGCTGCAGCGGCTCCGGGACGAGGCGCACCGGTTCGCGATCACCCATCACCGCAACCGGCGGTCGAAGTCGATGGTCGAGAGCACCCTCGACGAGGTCCCGGGGCTGGGCGACGTACGGCGGAAGACGTTGCTGCGGCACTTCGGGTCGCTCAAGAAGTTGCGGGCGGCCACCGTTGAAGAGGTGGCCGGCCTGCCCGGATTCGGGCCGCGGCTCGCCGAGTCCGTCGTACTGGCGGTTAACGCTGCCGCAACGAAGGCGGAAACCGGCCGGGCTCCGTCGGTGAACACGGCCACGGGCGAGATACTGGGAGATGACGTCCCTGCACCGGCCGGGGCGCCTGACGGGGATCCAGGGAGAACTGAGAACTGATGGACGACACGGGCGGCAACCTCATCATCGTGTCCGGTATGTCGGGCGCGGGACGGAGCTCCGTCGCCGACGTACTGGAGGACCTCGGCTGGTTCGTCGTGGACAACCTGCCGCCGATGTTCCTGACCACCCTCGTCGAGCAGGTCGTCGGCACCGGCGCGGCGCCACGGCTCGCGGTCGTCGTCGACGTCCGGACCGGGCTGTTCTTCAGCGAGCTGAGCTCGGCGATCCACGACCTGCGGCTGAAGGGGTACCGGCCGCTGACGCTGTTCCTGGAGGCGTCCGACGACGTGATCGTGCGCCGGCAGGAGGGCGTCCGCCGGCCGCACCCGTTGCAGGGCGAGGGCCGGCTGCTCGACGGCATCCAGCGGGAGCGGGAGCTGCTCGGCGACATCCGGGCCGGCGCCGACCTGGTGATCGACACCTCGAGCCTGAACATCCACCAGCTCGCCGCGAAGATCGTGAACGCGTTCGGCGACGAGGAGAACGCGGAGCTGCGGGCGACCGTGGTGTCGTTCGGGTTCAAGTACGGCATCCCGGTGGACGCCGACGTGGTCGCCGACATGCGCTTCATCCCGAACCCGTACTGGCAGCCCGACCTGCGCCCGATGACCGGGCAGGACCGGCCTGTGTCAGACTTCGTGCTCGGCCATCCGCTGGCCCAGCAGTTCCTGCAGAACTACGTGGACGTGCTGGACACCCTGCGGACCGGCTACCTGAACGAGGGCAAGCGCTTCGTCACCGTCGCGATCGGCTGCACCGGGGGAAAGCACCGCAGCGTCGCGATGGCCGAGGAGATCGCCCGAAGGCTGCGCGAGAAAGGCTCACCGACGTTAGTGGTACACCGGGACCTGGGGCGCGAGTGACGCGAGCGCCCAGGGTCGTTGCACTGGGTGGGGGACATGGCCTGGCCGCATCCCTTTCCGCGCTGCGGCATGTGACCGATCAGCTGACCGCGGTCGTCACGGTCGCCGACAACGGCGGCTCGTCGGGGCGGCTGCGCCAGGAGCTCGGCGTACTGCCGCCGGGTGATCTGCGGATGGCGCTGGCCGCGCTCTGCCGTGACGACGAGTGGGGCCGGACGTGGGCCGACGTCCTCCAGCATCGCTTCCGCAGCAACGGTGAGCTGCACGACCACGCGGTCGGCAACCTGCTGATCGTCGCGTTGTGGGAGCTGCTCGGCGAGGCGGTCGACGGACTCGACTGGGTCGGCCGGCTGCTCGGCGCCGAGGGCCGGGTGCTGCCGATGTCCGCCGTACCGCTGGACATCACCGCGCGGGTGCTCGGGCTGGACCCGGCGCATCCGGAGGCGATCGCGGAGATCCGCGGTCAGGCCGAGGTGGCGTCGACGGAGGGGCATGTCGTCGACGTCGCGCTGGACCCGGCCGATCCGCCGGCTTGCCCCGAGGCGCTGGTGGCGGTGGCGGAAGCCGACTGGGTCGTGGTGGGCCCGGGGTCCTGGTTCACCTCGGTGATCCCGAATCTGCTGGTGCCCGAGCTGTGCCGCGGCCTCGAGCAGACCAGCGCCCGCCGGCTCCTCACGCTGAACCTGGGGGAGCAGAAGGGGGAGACGGACGGCTTCTCGCCCGAGACGCACCTGGAGGTGCTCGCCGGGCACGCGCCGGATCTCCGGATCGACGTGGTGCTCGCCGACGCCGGCCACGTGCCCGACCCCGAGTCGCTGCGCCGTACGGCGGAGTCCCTCGGGGCCGAGCTGGTGATCGCCGACATCGCCGACGAGGACCGCGACCTGCATCACGCCCCGGACAAGCTCGCGAAGGTGTACCGCGAGATCTTCAGCTAGTCAGTCGAAGTCGGCGTCCACGGTCTTCTTGGCGGTGTACACCTGCTTGCCCTGGGCGTCGTACCCGCGGACGCGGACCGTCTGGATGTCGGAGTTCCCGCCGGTGAGACCCCAGATGTAGTAGCCGTTGGAGATCAGCGCGCGGGTCGGGCCCTGCTTTGGCAAGTCGACGACGATCTGCGCGACGCCGTCCGGCACCATCCCGAAGTTGAAGTCGTCGCCGAACGTCCCGTCGGCCTGCACAGCGCCGCGGCTGTAGTCGTACGCGCCCTTCGCCGTGGCCGCCAGCATGTGGCACCACGCGTGCACCTTCTGGTCCGGTGAGATCAGTACGGCGGTGAGCTTGTTGCCGGTGCCTGTCTTGAGCGCGACCTGCCAGTCCTTCGTGACCGGCCCGGCGGCCTTGATCCGCGGATCCTGCGGGCTCTTGCTGCCTTGGAAGTAGATGTCGTCCACGCCCCGGCATCGCGTGGTGATCTGCTCGTCGGTCAGCGGACTCACCGGCGGCGGGGGAGCGAGTGCCTTCCCCGTCAACGGGTCCTTCGTGAGTACGACGTTCGGCGTGATCGGCTCGGCGGTCTTGACCGTGACGTCGTCCGGGACGGACGGCCGGTTCGTCGCGGCTGTCGGGAGCGTGGGGCGTGTGTACTCGAAGATCTTGCGGCCGTCGGCGTCGTACCCGCGGACCTGCCGCAGCCGCCCGCTGGTCCGCGAATCGTCGAACCCGAGCGAGTAGAAGCCGTTCTCGCCGAGGAGCGCCTGCAGCGGCTGGGTCTCGCCATCGACGTCGACCAGAACCTCGCGGACACCGTCCGGAACGCGGCCCTCGGGCATCCCGATCGGGGTGCGGCCCGCGACAGCCTCCGCCTTGGTGGTGGATCGCCCGTACGACTGCGCCTGCCCGACGCTCATCAACGTGCAGGTGCTGACGATCGATTGATCCGGTGACAGGAACATCGCCTGGACCTTGTTGCCGGTGCCTGCCTTCACGACGACCTTCCAGCGGGCGTCGAGCGGTTGCTTGTTGTCGTAGGCGTTGGCGCCGTGCTCGCGCAGGAAGTCGACGTACTCCTTGTCGGCCTGCTTGCACTGGGTGCGCAGTTCGGCGTCGCTCAGTTGGCTGACCGGCGGAGGCGGCTTGACCTGTGCGCCGGTTTCGTCGCTGATGACGCGACCGGTCTTCGCATCGATCGTGATCCGCGGGCCGTCGGCCGGGCCGGTGCTCTCGTTGCGGTTCGCGGACCAGGTGGCGACGCCAGCGATGATGACGCCGGTGGTCAGGACGGCGGTGGAGACTGTTGCGATCCGCGTCCGTCGCACGGAGTGCCGGGCTCGCACGAGCAGGTCGTCGACGTCGGTGGTCAGCGGCCGGTCGGTGTCGTCGGCGGCAGCGGCGAGCAAGCGTTCGATGTCCGTACTCATGAGGCGCTCCTTTCGGTCTGGTCGAGAAGTTCGCGGAGGCGGGTGAGGCCGCGGGACGTCTGGCTCTTCACGCCGCCGACACCGATGCCGAGGATGTCGGCGGTCTGTTCGAGGCTGAGGTCGGCGTAGTGCCGCAGCACGACGCACGCGCGTTGGCTCGGTGGCAGTGCGCCGAGCGCCTGGACCACGAGCATCCGGTCGTCGACGGCGCTGACCGGATCAGGGTGCGTCTGCTCGTCGGAGTCGACGAGACGCTCCCGTCGCCAGGGCTTCCTGGACTGGTCGAACACGGCCGTGACCAGGCATTGGTGCGCATAGCCGTTCAGCCCTTGGGTGCGGTCGATCCGGTGCCAGCGGCGGTACACCTTCACCAGCGCGTCCTGCGCCGCGTCCTCCGCCCGGTGCCAGTCGCCGCACATCAGGTACGCCGTTCTGCGCAGCCGCCGGATCGTGGTGGCGGCGAACTCGGTGAACTCGGCGTCGTCCGGTGCCTTCATACCCCTCCTCTCGGACCGTCGCCGGAGTAACGCACTGACTGCGCTCAAAGGTTGCAGAGCGCGTAACCGGGGCAGCTTCCGGCCGTTGGGTCTTTGACATGGGTGGGAGGATGGCCTTCATGGCGATGACAGCACAGGTGAAGTCCGAGTTGACCAGTATTCAGGTGACGAAACCGTGTTGCCGCAAGGCCGAGGTCTCGTCGATCCTGCGGTTCGCGGGCGGGTTGCACCTGGTGTCCGGACGCATCGTCGTCGAGGCGGAACTGGACAGCGGCGCGGCGGCCCGGCGGCTGCGGAAGGACATCGCCGAGATCTTCGGGCACCCGTCGGACGTGGTGGTGATTTCCCCGTCAGGGATCCGCAAGCAGACGAAGTACGTCGTTCGCGTGGTCCGGGACGGTGACGCGCTGGCGCGGCAGACCGGCCTTGTGGACAACCGTGGCCGTCCGGTCCGGGGGCTTCCGCCGGCGGTCGTGTCCGGGGCGTCCTGTGACGCGGTGGCGGCCTGGCGGGGAGCGTTCCTCGCGCACGGTTCGCTGACCGAGCCCGGCCGGTCGTCCTCGCTCGAGGTGACCTGCCCCGGGCCGGAGGCGGCGCTCGCGCTGGTCGGTGCGGCGCGGCGGCTCGGGATCGGTTCGAAGGCCCGCGAGGTGCGGAACGTGGACCGTGTGGTGATCCGCGACGGTGACGCGATCGGCGCCCTGCTCACCCGGCTCGGCGCGCACGAGTCGGTGCTGGCGTGGGAGGAGCGGCGGATGCGCCGCGAGGTCCGCGCGACCGCGAACCGGCTGGCCAACTTCGACGACGCGAACCTGCGCCGCTCCGCCCGCGCGGCGGTGGCGGCGGGTGCGCGTGTCGAGCGCGCGCTGGAGATCCTCGGCGACGACGTACCGGACCACCTGCAGGTGGCGGGCAAGCTGCGGCTGGAGCACAAGCAGGCCAGTCTGGAAGAGCTCGGCCAGCTGCACGAGCCGGCCCTCACGAAGGACGCCGTCGCCGGCCGGATCCGCCGCCTGCTCGCGATGGCCGACAAGCGCGCCAGCGACCTCGGCGTCCCGAACACCGAAGCCAACCTCACCCCAGAAATGCTCGACCCGGCCTGACCGGATCGTTATCCATAACCGGCTGCGCGCGCCTTGCCAGATCGGTTGGATTGCCGCATGGGTGATGCAAACGAAGAAGAGCTGGAACAACGTCGGCAGGCCATCATCGGCGAGCAGAACCGGCAGGCCGCGGCGCAGCGGGCGAAGGAGCTGGAGGACTTCCGAAAGGCCGAGGAAGCCCGGAAGGCCGCCGAGGCGGCGAGCAAGGGCAACATGCTCGCCGATCCGGAGGCGGCTGCGCCTAGCTGGCCTGACGACGGTATGCAGGCCGTGCCGCAGACCGGGCTCGACAAGGTGGCCGGCGCGCTCGGTGTCGGGCACGCGGGAGATATTGCGTTCGCCCGGAACCTGCTGAACAGCGGGCAGGTTCCGCTGGGCGGCGTGACCAAGCAGGAACCGGCCGCCGACGGCGCGAAGGAAAGCGCCGCCGGGGCGCGGTCCGCGAAGCCGGCCCTCGGCCTCGGCTGACACCGGATCTCCGCCACTCACCAACCGGCCGGATCGTGACGCCCGCACGGTAGGCGACCGCTGGATGTTCCACCTGCGTGCGGGTTGGTGAGTGGCGGAGGTCCGGTCACCCGGATCGAAGGGTTTCCCGGTGATTCCGGGGTTTTCGAGGCCGACCGGTTCCTTTTGGCGGGGGGCTCGTCGAGGGTGTGCGTGCCCATTCGCGCATGACCTGTCCCGGGTTGTGCGTGTCTCCCGCCCAAGGAGTACCGCATGAAGCGCATTCATCGCGCCGGACTGGCCGCGACCGCGATCGCCGGTCTGGCCGTCGTCACCATCACCGTGAACGTGCAGGCCGCCCAACCCGGCGGCTCGGTCGCGTCCCCGGTCGCGGCCGCGCGCGCCAATGCCGCGCAGCTCGGCCTCGGTGACGGCGGTGACCTGGTCGTCCGTGACGTCGTCACCGACGCGGACGGCAGCAGCCACGTCCGGTTCGACCGCACGTACCAGGGTCTGCCCGTCGTCGGCGGCGATGTCGTCGTCCACCAGGACAAGGCCGGCAAGGCCCGCTCGTCCAGCGGTGGCGTCGGCAAGCTCAGCCTGTCGACCAAGCCGGCCGTGTCCGCCGCGACCGCATTCGCCGCTGCCAAGACGAAGAGCAGCAAGCAGCAGCTCGTCGTCTTCGTGACGAACGCCGGTCAGTCCAAGCTCGCCTACAAGGTCGTCAGCGAGGGCCGCAAGGCCAACGGCGAGCCGACCGGCACCGAGACGTACGTCGACGCGCAGAACGGCAAGGTTCTGGACAGCTGGACCACGGTCAACGACGATCTGGGCAGCGGCACCGGCCTGTACGTCGGCACCGTCGGCCTGGACACCACGAAGTCCGGCACCAGCTGGACAATGGTCGACCCGGTCCGCGGCGGCAACGCGACGTACAACGCGGGCACGCTGTTCTCCGACGCCGACAACGTGTGGGGGACCGGCAGCAACTCGAACGCGCAGACCGCCGGCGTCGACGCCCACTACGGCATCGCGAAGACGTGGGACTACTACAAGAGCGTGCACGGCCGCAACGGCATCGCCAACGACGGCAAGGGCGCGAAGTCGTACGTCCACGACGGCGCGTATGTGAACGCGTCCTGGAGCGACTCCTGCTTCTGCATGCGGTACGGCGACGGCGACGCGAGCCAGGGGATCGGCCCGCTCGTCGAGCTGGACATCGCCGGCCACGAGATGAGCCACGGCGTCACGAGCCGCTCGGCCGGCCTGCGCTACAGCGGCGAGTCCGGCGGCCTGAACGAGTCGACGTCGGACATCTTCGGTACGGCGGTCGAGTGGTACGCCGCGAACAGTCAGGACACCCCGGACTACGTGATGGGTGAGGAGATCTTCACCGACTACAACCCGGCGGTGAACTACATCCGGCGGATGGACAAGCCGTCGATGGACGGCTCCAGCGCCGACGCGTGGTCGAAGGGCGTCGGCCGGCTGAACGTGCACTACTCGTCCGGCGTCGGGAACCACTTCTTCTACCTGCTGTCCGAGGGCAGCGGCGCAAAGACGATCAACGGCGTCGCGTACAACAGCCCGGCCGCCAACGGCGTCACGGTCACCGGGATCGGCATCACCAAGGCCGAGAAGATCTGGTACCGCGCGCTGACGACGTACATGACGTCCCGGACCGACTACCACGGTGCGCGGACGGCGACGCTGAACGCGGCGACGGACCTGTACGGCGCGAGCAGCCCGGAGCGGGCCGCGGTCGAGAAGGCGTGGACCGCGGTGAACGTTCTGCCGTAATTGCGTGAACATCGGTGCGAGCGGCGGTTTCCGGAGAGACATTCCGGAAATCGCCGTTCGTCGTACCAGCCAGTGGTCTGGTCTGAAGCCGTGAAAAATAACCGGTGGTCTCATCTGGACGCTACCAGTTGATCGAGTGGGCTGTTGGGCTAGTGTTCGGGCTGTAGCGGCAGTGCCAAAGCTAGTTCTGAGGAGACGCAGACCCGTGACCGTACGCGTAGGTATCAACGGCTTCGGCCGCATCGGCCGTAACTTCTTCCGCGCCGTGCAGGCGTCCGGTGCCGACATCGAGGTCGTCGCCGTCAACGACCTGACCGACAACCAGACCCTCGCCCACCTGCTGAAGTACGACTCGATCCTGGGCCGGTTCCCGGGTGAGGTCTCCGCCACCGACGACGACATCACCGTCGGCGGCCACAGCTTCAAGGCGTTCGCCGAGCGCGACCCGGCCAACCTGAAGTGGTCGGACGTCGGCGCCGACGTGGTGATCGAGTCCACCGGTTTCTTCACCGACGCCACCAAGGCCAAGACGCACGCCGACAACGGCGCCAAGAAGGTCATCATCTCCGCCCCGGCGAAGAACGAGGACCTGACCGTGGTGATGGGCGTGAACCACGACCTGTACGACGCCGAGAAGCACACCGTGATCTCGAACGCGTCCTGCACCACGAACTGCATCGCCCCGCTGGCCAAGGTCCTCAACGACGCGTTCACGATCGAGAAGGGTCTGATGACCACGATCCACGCGTACACCCAGGACCAGAACCTGCAGGACGGCCCGCACAAGGACCTGCGCCGCGCCCGCGCCGCCGCGCTGAACATCGTCCCGACCTCGACCGGCGCCGCGAAGGCGATCGGCCTGGTGCTGCCGGAGCTCAAGGGCAAGCTGGACGGCTACGCGCTGCGCGTCCCGGTCCCGACCGGCTCGGCCACCGACCTGACCGTCGAGGTCGGCCGCGAGGTCACCGTCGAAGAGGTCAAGGAGGCCTACAAGGCCGCCGCGTCCGAGGGCTCCCTCAAGGGCTACCTGACCTACACCGAGGACGACATCGTCTCGAGCGACATCGTCACCGACCCGGCGTCCTGCATCTTCGACGCCGGCCTGACCAAGGTGATCGGCAACCAGGTCAAGGTCGTCGGCTGGTACGACAACGAGTGGGGCTACTCGAACCGCCTCGTGGACCTGGTGAACCACGTCGGCGCCTCGCTCTGACATTCCGCAAGCGTTGCGTCCGAAGAGAGCCTGGTGCTCTCTTCGGACGCAAGCTCGTTTCTCACGAGGAAGCTGAACTGTGAAGACCATCGAAGATCTCGGCGACCTGGCCGGCCAGCGGGTGCTGGTCCGGTCCGACCTGAACGTGCCGATCAAGGACGAGGTGATCGGCGACGACGGCCGGATCCGCGCGTCGCTGCCGACTCTGGTGAAGCTGGCGAAGGCGGGCGCGAAGGTGATCGTGACCGCGCACCTCGGCCGTCCCAAGGGCCAGCCGAACCCGGCGTACACGCTGGCCCCGGTGGCCAAGCGGCTCGGTGAGCTGCTGCAGCCCGAGGGCATCACGGTGCGGTTCGCCACCGACGTCACCGGTGACGCGGCGCAGACCGCCGTACAGGATCTCGACGAGGGCGAGGTCCTGCTGCTGGAGAACGTGCGCTACGACCCGCGCGAGGAGAGCAAGGACGAGGCCGAGCGGGGTGCGCTGGCCGATGAGCTCGCGGCGCTCGCGGATGTCTTCGTCAGCGACGGCTTCGGTGTCGTGCACCGCAAGCAGGCCAGTGTGTACGACGTCGCGCGCAAGC
This sequence comes from Kribbella speibonae, assembly GCF_004331375.1. Classification (NCBI taxonomy): domain Bacteria; kingdom Bacillati; phylum Actinomycetota; class Actinomycetes; order Propionibacteriales; family Kribbellaceae; genus Kribbella; species Kribbella speibonae. Next base: position 115,601 of record NZ_SJKC01000005.1, read on the forward strand.
TCCCGCACGCCGCGGGCGGACTGGTGCTGGCCGAGGTCGACGTACTGAAGAAGCTCACCGAGGACCCGGCCCGGCCGTACGTCGTCGTACTCGGCGGCGCCAAGGTGTCGGACAAGCTCGCGGTGATCGACAATCTGCTCGCCAAGGCCGACAAGCTGCTGATCGGCGGCGGGATGGTCTTCACGTTCCTGAAGGCGCAGGGCCACGAGGTCGGCAAGAGCCTGCTCGAGGAGGACCAGCTCGACGTGGTCCGCGGCTACCTGAAGGAGGCCGGCGACAAGATCGTGCTGCCGACCGACATCGTGGTCGCACCCGAGTTCAAGGCGGACTCGCCGGCCACCGTCGTGGCCGCGGACGCGATCCCGGCCGACCAGCTCGGCCTGGACATCGGCCCGGACTCCGCGAAGGTCTTCGCCGCCGAGGTCGCCGCGGCGCGCACCGTCTTCTGGAACGGCCCGATGGGCGTGTTCGAGATGGCCGCGTTCGCGGGCGGAACCAAGGCGGTCGCGCAGGCGTTGACCGAGGTGGACGGGCTGAGTGTCGTCGGCGGCGGTGACTCCGCGGCCGCCGTCCGGCAGCTAGGCTTCGCCGACGACGCGTTCGGCCACATCTCCACCGGTGGCGGCGCGTCGCTGGAATACCTGGAGGGCAAGGAGCTCCCGGGTCTCGCCGTACTGGAAGAGGACTGAGCATGGCAGACGAGGCCCGTACGCCGTTGATGGCGGGCAACTGGAAGATGAACCTCAACCACGTCGAGGCCGTGCACCTGCTGCAGAAGCTGAGCTGGACGCTGCAGGACAAGAAGCACGACTTCGAGCGGGTCGAGGTGGCGGTGCTGCCGCCGTTCACCGACATCCGCAGCGTGCAGACGCTGGTCGACGGTGACCGGATGAAGATCCGGTACGGCGCGCAGGACGTGTCCACGCACGACTCCGGGGCGTACACCGGCGAGATCTCGGCGGCGATGCTGAGCAAGCTCGGCTGCACCTATGTGCTGACCGGGCACTCGGAGCGCCGGCAGTACCACAACGAGACCGACGAGCTGGTCAACGCCAAGACCGCGAAGGCGCTCGAGGCGGGCCTGACCCCGATCATGTGCGTCGGTGAGGGCCTGGAGATCCGCAAGGCCGACGGGCACGTCGAGCACTGCCTCGGTCAGGTCGACGCGGGGCTGGCCGGGCTGAAGCAGGACGACGTCCGCAAGCTCGTGATCGCCTACGAGCCGGTCTGGGCGATCGGCACCGGCGAGGTGGCCACTCCGGAGGACGCGCAGGAGGTGATCGCCGCGATCCGGGGCCGGATCGAGGAGACGATCTCACCCTCGGTCGCCGACTCGGTACGGATTCTTTACGGTGGATCGGTGAAGATGGCCAGCGCAGGTGGCATCATGGCCCAACCGGATGTCGACGGCTGCCTGGTCGGAGGTGCGAGCCTCCAGGTGGACGAGTTCGCCGGCATCTGCCGTTACCTGGACCTTCAGTTAGGCTACTCCTCGTGATTCTCGCTTTCTCGATCGTCGTGATCGTCTGCAGCCTGTTCCTGACGCTGCTGGTACTGCTGCACAAAGGCCGCGGTGGCGGCCTCTCGGACCTGTTCGGTGGCGGGGTGTCGTCCAGCCTGGGCGGCTCGTCGGTCGCCGAGCGGAACCTGGACCGGATCACGATCGGCGTCGGTCTGATCTGGTTCGCCGCCATCGTCGCGCTCGGCCTGCTCTACAAGCTCGGCTGAGGGGGAGTAGGTTCCCGTGGCTGGTGGTGGCAGTGCGATTCGTGGCAGCCGGGTCGGTGCCGGGCCGATGGGCGAGGCGGAGCGCGGCGACACCGCGCCCCGGCAGCGCATCGTGTTCTTCTGTGCGAACGGGCACGAGACCGCGACCTGGTTCGCGGTCGAGGCGGCCATCCCGGAGGAGTGGGACTGTCCGCGGTGCGGTCTGCCGACCAGCACCGATGTGAACAACCCGCCTCCGCCGCCGAAGATCGAGCCCTACAAGACCCACCTGGCCTATGTGAAGGAGCGCCGCTCCGAGCAGGAGGCGCAGGAGATCCTCGACGAGGCGCTGGAGAAACTCCGTGCCCGCCGCGCCCGCGGCGAAGTCATCTTCTGAACTACGACGCCCGCACCCGGACCGGTCCTCGATCGGTCCGGGTTTGTGCGTTGTGTGAGCGGACCGCTCCGGCGCGCTAGGGTCGGCGCATGAAGACGTCGATCGCGCCCGTCCGCTGGACCCCGCCGCCCGCGCCGCCCACGCGCACCCCGACCGGGATCCAGGTCGACGTCGTCGCGTTGCCGGGCGCGGGACCCGAGGACACGCTGATCGACGACGACGGCAGCGTCCTCACCGGCCTGTACGACGGCCGCATCCTGCGCGTCAGCGCCGACGGCAAGACGATCAGCACTCTCGCCGACACGGGTGGCCGGCCGCTCGGCCTGGAATGGCTGCCCGACGGCAAGGTGCTGATCTGCGACGCGAACCGCGGTCTGCTGGCGCTCGACAAGGACAACCGGATCAGCACGCTGCTGTCCGACATCGACGGCCGCCCGATGCGGTTCTGCAACAACGCGGACGTCACCGAGGACGGCACGATCTACTTCACCGACTCCTCGACCCGCTTCGGCATCGACGAGTGGATGGCCGATCTCCTCGAACACTCCACGACCGGCAGCGTGTACCGCCGTGCACCCGACGGCGAGCTCACCCGGCTGGCGACCGGTCGCGGTTTCCCGAACGGCGTGGCGCTCAGCAGCGACCGCCGTACGCTCTTCTGGGCCGAGACCGCGACGTACGGGCTCTACAAACTCGATCTCACCACCGAGGGCGCCGAGCCGGTGCAGATCGCCGCGATCCCGGGTCTGCCGGACAACATCGCCCGCGGCTCGGACGGCCTGATCTGGGTCGCGGTCGGCTCGCCACGCAACGCCGTACTCGATCTGCTCCTGCCCAAGCACCCGGTGCTCCGCAAGGTCGTCTGGTCCCTGCCGGACGCGCTGAAGCCGAAGGCCGCGGACATCATCGAGATCCAGGCGTACGACGAGACCGGTGAACTGGTCCACGACCTGCGCGCCAAGCACCCGAACTTCCACATGCCCACCGGCGTCCGCGAACGCGACGGGAAAGTGTGGCTAGGAAGCATCGGCACGAGCTCCCTAGCCACGTTCCCGACGCCTACTTCTTCGTAGCGGGCACCTCGTCCTGCTTCTCGCCGCTCCGCACGACCAGGGTGAAGTCCTCGCCGTGGGTGCTGACCCCTTCGATGACCGCAGCCTCGACCGCCTCCGAGCCGATCTCGCTGCGCAACATCAAGGGGTCGGTGCGCAGGTCCTTGGCCAGCGCGACCGCGAGACCGACCATCACGACCGCGAACGGCAGCGCCGCGACGATCGTGAGGTTCTGCAGGCCTTGCAAGGCGTCCGCACCGCCTCCGCCGGCGATCAGCATGATCGCGGCCACCGCACCGGTGAGTACGCCCCAGAAGATCACCAGTGGCTTCTTCGGCTCGATCGCGCCGCGCTCGGACAGCGTGCCCATGACGATCGACGCGGCGTCCGCTCCGGAGACGAAGAAGATCGCCACCAGGACGACGACGATGACCGTCGTGATCGCGCTCAGCGGGATGTGGTCGAGCATGCCGAACAGCTGACCCTCGGTCGTCGACGCGCCGGCGATGTCCGTACCGTCACGCTGCAGGTCGATCGCCGTACCGCCGAAGATGCAGAACCACAGGACGCTGACCAGCGACGGCACCAGCAGGACACCGGTGACGAACTGCCGGATCGTGCGGCCGCGGCTGATCCGGGCGATGAACATCCCGACGAACGGCGTCCACGAGATCCACCAGGCCCAGTAGAAGACCGTCCAGCCGGACAGCCAGGTGGCCATCGCGTCGCCGCCGCTCGCCTCGGTCCGCGCGGCCATGTCGGCCAGGTCGCGGAAGTAGTCGCCGATCGCGGTCGGCACCAGGTTCAGGATCAGCACCGTCGGGCCGACCACGAACACGAAGACCGCGAGGACGACGGCCAGCACCATGTTGATGTTCGAGAGCCACTGGATGCCCTTCGCGACGCCGGACACCGCCGAGGCCACGAAGGCCGCGGTCAGTACGGCGATCACGCCGATCATGACGCCGTTCCCGGTCTTGTCGAGCCAGCCGAGGATCCGGACACCGGAACCGATCTGCAGCGCGCCGAGCCCGAGCGACGCGGCCGACCCGAACAGCGTCGCGAAGATCGCCAGCCCGTCGATCACCTTGCCGATCGGTCCTTCGGTACGGCGTCCCAGCAGCGGAGCGAACGCCGCGCTGATCAGCTGCGACCGGCCGCGCCGGAACGTGCCGTACGCGATCGCGATCCCGACGACGGCGTAGATCGCCCACGGGTGCAGGGTCCAGTGGAACAACGTGGTCGCCATCGCGGTCTCGAGGGCCTGCGGCGATCCGCCCTCGACGGTGCCGGGCGGGGGACTGGTGAAGTGCGACAGCGGCTCGCTGACGCCGAAGAACATCAGGCCGATGCCCATGCCGGCGCTGAACATCATCGCGACCCAGGACACGGTCTTGAACTCGGGTTCCTCGTCGTCGCGGCCGAGCGGGATCCGCCCGTACCGTCCGGCGGCGAGCCAGATCACGTAGACGACGAAGCCGGAGGCCAGCAGGACGAACAGCCAGCCGGTGTTCTGCTCGACCCATCCGAGGGCCGAGTCGGACGTACTGCCGAGACCGGCGGCGTCGATGATGCCCCAGGCGACGAAGGCCAGGGCGATGACCGCGGTGACACCGAAGGTGACGCGGTCGAGTCCGGAGCCGCGACTTCGGCTGCCGGGAGGTGGCGGGGTTGCGATCGCGGGATGAAGAGCGGGGTCTTGGGTGTCTGCCTGGTTGTCGATATCAATCGCCACAGGTAAGTCACGCCTCGCTTCGGCGCGCCTCCGTTCTGTTGTGTCGGGGACAGTTTTCAGGGGACAGTTTCAGGGGACTGCCTTACGACCGTGTCGAAGATCGTGGCAAAACGCAACAATCGTGCTTTCGGCCACACTCGGTAAGGTGCGCACATGCGTTTCGGGATCGCGATCCTGCCGGAGTACCGCTGGCAGGACGCCGCGCCGCGGTGGCGGCGAGCAGAAGAGTACGGATTCGACCATGCGTGGACGTACGACCACCTGACCTGGAGCAGTCTCCAGGACTCACCGTGGTACGGGACGACCCCGACGCTGACGGCGGCCGCGCTCGTCACGTCGACGATCAAGCTCGGCACGTTCGTCACCTCGCCGAACTTCCGGCACCCGCTGGCGCTGACCCGCGACATCCTCGCGATCGACGACGTGTCGGACGGCCGGTTCCTGTGCGGGATCGGGGCCGGCGGCAGCCTGGACGCGACGATCCAGGGCGGGCCCGACCTGACACCGCGGCACAAGCAGGACCGTTACCAGGAGTTCGTACGGCTCCTCGACACCCTGCTCACCACGGACGACGTCGACTTCAAGGGCGAGTACTTCGAGACGCGCAACGGCCGCACGCTACCTGGTTGCGTACAGCAACCACGTGTCCCGTTCATCCTGGCCGGCAACGGGCCGCGGTCGCTCAAGTTCGCCGCCCGGCACGGAGACGGCTGGATGACGACCGGGGGAGCGGCTGACGATCTGGACAGCTGGTGGACCACCGTCGCCGGTCTCAGCCACCGCCTCGACGACCTCCTCGAAGGCCGCCACCTGGACCGCTACCTGTCCCTCGACTCCAAGCGCTACGCACTCTCCAGCCCAGCCGCCTTCGAAGACGCCGTCGGCCGCGCCGCAGCCCTCGGCTTCACCGACGTCATCACCCACTGGCCCCGCACCGAGGGCGTGTACGCCGGCTCCGAAACCGTCCTCGAGCAGATCGCGAACGACGTCGTACCACGGTTGCGGTGAAACGGCTGTGCTGAGACGGCGAAAGGGCCGCACACCTGGTGGTGTGCGGCCCTCTCGTCAGTGTGCTGGAAGGGCGATCAGGAACCGATCGCGCGGATGTTCTCCGCCTGCAGACCCTTCTGGCCCTGGGTGATCTCGAACTCCACGCGCTGGTTCTCGTCCAGCGAACGGAAGCCCGACATCTGGATGGCGGAGTAGTGCGCGAACACGTCCGCGCCACCGTCATCCGGGGTGATGAAGCCGAAGCCCTTGTCAGCGTTGAACCACTTGACAGTACCGACAGCCATTTGTCTATCTCCTCGATGGCTATTAACAATCCGCGACCCACACCTCATGAGCCGCGCGTCGCCGAAAGGCCCCAGACGACAGACCGGCCATGCAGCACAGCAAAAGTCAGGGAGTCCAAACTTGCAACGCCATAACTGTAGCCGTTCTGCGGGCGGATGGTAGGGGTGACCACAAACACGTGTCGCTGATTGTCGCCGGTCGTTACCCTCCGTACAGGCCCGATTCTGGCCGGCGCAGGGCCGGTCCGGAACCCGAAATCCCGCGCCGACCTGCTGTTTCGCCGCCGGAGGTGCGGACGCGACGTTGGCAACGAAGGACAATGGCCCGGTACGCCGGGTGATGGGCGCAAGATTCTGATCGGAGTTCCCGGCGTGTCGCGCGGCTGTGGACAGGTTGCACGACGAGCAACAGCGAGGAGGCAACGATGATTGTGAGCGTGACCCGGAGCGGCGGTTTCGCCGGGCTGACCAAGCAGGGCGAGCTGGACACCAGCGGCCAGCCGGACGCCGACCGGTTGGAGGCCGCCGTCCAGGAGCTCGTGGCCAAGGACCTAGGTACCGGCCGGCCGCAGCCGGACCGGTACGTGTACCGGTTGGAGGTGCGTGACGCCGACGACGTCACGCAACACACCGTCGCAGAGCAGGACGTGGACGCGACCACGGCCTGGCTGCTGGACCGCATCCTCGGCTAGCGCCAGTCGATCTCCGGTGCCCGGTAGAAGTTCACGCCGAGTACCTCCCAGCGCGGCCCCTGCTCGGCCAGCCGGTCGCGGTACGTCGTCCAGTCCAGCGCGGACTCCGGTGACCACCCCAGCTCGGCGATACCCGGCAGCCGCGGGAACACCATGAACTCGACCTTCTCCAGGTCGTCGAGCGTCTCCGTCCACAGCGGTGCCTCGACGCCATCGATCGCGCTCGCCGGCACGTTCGGAAGCAGTGTGGCGGGGTTCCAGCTGTAGGACTGCTCGACGCTGACCAGTCCGGCCCATTGCAGGCCGAGCGGCGTCTCCTCGTGGTACTTCATGTCCAGGTACGCCCGGTTCGCGGGGGAGAGGACCAGCGTCGCGCCTTGCTCCACCGCCTGCTGCGCCAGCACCTGCGCCTTGGGGTCCTCGGTGCCCCAGTACTGCACGACGGTGCCTGCGGGCAGCGGCCCGTCGGCGATCTCGTGCCATCCCATCACCCGCTTGCCGTACTTCACCACCAGCTCGGCGGCCTTGGGTACGAAGGCGAGGTACTCCGAGTGCGGCGTCGAGTGGGCCTCGTCCCCACCGAGATGCAGGAGGTCACCAGGCGTCTGCTCGGCCACCTCCCGGAACACGTCGTCGAGGAACGCGTACGTGACGTCCTTGTCGATGGTGAGCGAGCTGAAACCGACCTCGGTCTCCGTGTAGAGGTCGGGCGCCTGGTCACCCTTGTTCAGCTCGGGGTACGACGCCAGCGCCGCGTTGGTGTGCCCTGGGGTGTCGATCTCCGGTACGACGGTGATGTAGTGCTCAGCGGCGTACCGGACGAGATCGGCGTAGTCGGCCTTCGTGTAGTAGCCGCCCGCACCGCCGCCGACCTGCTGGCTGCCGCCGTGCTCTGTGAGCCGCGGCCAGGTGTCCACCTGGATTCGCCAGCCCTGGTCGTCGGACAGGTGCAGGTGCAGCCGGTTGATCTTGTAGAGCGACACGAGGTCGATGAAGTGCTTGACCTGTTCGACGGTGAAGAAGTGCCGCGAGACGTCGAGCATCACGCCGCGGTACCCGTACCGCGGGGAGTCCGAGATCGTCGTACCGGCGACCTCCCACGGACCCTCCTGCTCGCTGTCGGCCTCAGCCTTGGCGGGGAGGAGCTGGCGGAGGGTGGTGACGCCGCGGAACAAGCCCTCGGCGGTCGCCGCGGTGATGGTCACGCCGGACGCGTCCGCGCGCAGCTCGTAGCCCTCGGCACCTAACGACTCCGGACCGTTGGCGGACAGCGTGATCGTGCCGGTGCCTTGCTGGACCGGGAGCGCGAAACCGGTCGACCGCCGGAGCTGCGCCGCCAGGCGGTCGGCAATCGTTTGAGCGCCGGAGTCGTCGACGCCGATGGTGGCGTCGGACAGCAGCGTGAAGGTCTCGTCCGGGAGCGCCTGCTGCGCTATGGGCTGCGGAATCATGATCGAAAGTGTTCGCGGCTCCCGGCATTACGTCAAGAGCCTTCAATACCGCCTGGCCGCCTCGATCGCCTGGGCGACGTAGCCTCCGCCGAACAGCACGACGTGCACCAGCAACGGATACAGTTGATGCAGCTCGATCCGCTCCTGCCACCCGTCTCTCAGCGGGTGCACCTCGTCGTACGCGCGCAGTATCCGGTCCAGCCGCGGTAGGCCGAAGAGCGCGAGCATGGCGAGGTCCGTCTCTCGGTGACCGCCGTGCGCCGCCGGATCGATCAGGTGCACGCCGTCCGGCGTCCAGAGCACGTTGCCGGACCACAGGTCGCCGTGGATCCGGCACGGCTCGTCGGACGGGTCGTCGTATTCGCCTGCCTCGAGACGAATGCAGACGCGTTCGATGGGGTCGAGGTGGATGCCCTGGTCGTGGGCGGCCCGCAGGTACGGTCGCAGCCGCAGGTTCGCGTAGAACTCACCCCACGACCTCGTGGGCTCCGTTGCGTGCGGCAACGGGATGGTGCCGATGTAGCCGTCGCCACTCCACCCGTCGGGCGGTACGCCGAAGTAGCGGGCGCCGGCGTCATGCGTGACAGCCAACCGCCGGCCGAAGTCCTCCGCGGCTGACTCGGTCGGCGTGGACATGTCCAGCCTGGTCGTCGCCAGTTGAGTGGGGGAGACATGAAGCGGCTCAGCGACTGGTACGCCGCCGTGGACGGCCAGCCAGCGCAGACCGGCCGCCTCGACCTCGAAGAAGCCTGCGGGCGCGTCAGGCCGGCTCTTCACGAACGGCGTGGTCATCACGGCACTCTGGCATGCCGACTCGAGTCCTAGCCAGCAGTGGCTCGCTCAGCACGACCAGGGCGGCGACAACCACCAGCAGGCCGCCGACGGCCGCCACGCTGCGGACGCTGGAGTGGTCGATGAGGACACCGCCCAGGAGTGCACCGGCGGCGATCCCAAGGTTGTAGGCGGAGTTGGTCCCCGCTGACGCCAGCGAGGTGTTGACGGGAGCCACCTGCAGCGTCCGGGTCTGCAGAGCGACAGCCATCGCGCTGTAGGCCAAACCGCCCACGGCGATGAGGATCACCGTCGGCACCTTCCACTGGCCGAATGCGGCAAGCCCGAGCAGCACTGCGGCGACCAGGACGATCGCCTGCAGCAGTACTGCCCAGGGATGACGGTCAAGCACCCGTCCCACGAGGGCTGCGCCCACTACGCCGCCCAGCCCGCTGGCCAGCAGGACCGCTCCGAGTGCGCCCTGCCCGAAGCCGGACAGCTCCAGCAGGAACGGCGTCACGTAGGTGTTGAAGGTCATGAACCCGGTGACACCGATCGCTGCAGCGGCAACCACAGCGGCGTACCGGCGGGCATCCGGGGCCTTGCCCCGCCTTGTCGTCGCGTCCTGGACCTCTACCCGCGGCAGCAGCGTCAGAGCGCCGGCGAAGAGCGCAGCGCCCAGCCCCGCGGTCAGGAGGAACGGAATCCGCCAGCTGGTGTTCGTGCCGAGCCATGTGCCGAGCGGTACGCCGAGAACGGACGCCAGCGCCGCACCGATCGAGATGCGCGCCACGGCCCGGCCCTGCTGATCCGGCGGCACCAGACTGGTCGCGATGGACGGGGCGATCGACCAGAAGAGCGCCTGTGACAGCGCGGTCACCAGCCTGGCGCCGAAGAGGACCTCGTACGTCGGTGCGGCCGCGGCGAGCAGGTTGGCCACCGCGACGACGGCCAGCGTGCCGCTCAGCACCGTACGGCGCGGGAACCGGTGGGTGAGCCGGGTGAGCGGGATGGACGTGAGGACGACGATCACGGCGTACCCGGAGACGAGGAGACCGATCTGGGAGTTGGACCGGTCGAGATCTCCGGCCATCACGGTCAGCAGACCGATCGGCAGCACCTCGATCGTGACGTACGAGAAGGTGCCGACCGAGAGCATGAGCAGGGCCGCGGCGGCGCGGCGGGACGTGAGAGGCATCCTGACACCTGATTCCAGTAAAGGATCGTATGGTGGTAGCATCTCACCCGTGACCGACAGTTCTCACGCGGAATTCCGCATCGTGGGCGGACACCCCGCCCTCGACCTGGTGAACACGGTCACCCCGCGGGTTCGAGGCGGTGCGGTGGAGCACGATTACCTGACGTCGCCCGCCGAGCTCGTCGCCTGGGCCCGCCGGACCGGGCTGATCGATCTGCGCGACTACAGCGCCGTCGAAGGTACCTGGCGCTCGTCGCCGGAGCTGGCCACGAAGGCCCTGCACGCGACGCTGGAGATCCGCGAGGCGGCGTACGACGTGTTCGCGCCGCGGGCCGCCGGTGCGGTGGTCGCGGCCGACGGCGTCAAGCACAGCGAGGGTTCCGCGTTTGAGCGGCTGATGCTGCGGTGGTCGGCGGCGGCCGCGCGGTCGATGCTGATCCCGGACCCGGGCCGCGAGAGTGGCATCGCGGAACTGGTGGTCGGGACGTCGCCGGCGCAGTTGATCCCGGACCGGCTGGTGGTCGCGGCGGTCGAGCTGGTGCGGGGCGTCGAGCTGCGCCAGTTGCGGGCCTGCCCGGTCGACGACGGCGGGTGCGGCTGGCTGTTCCTCGACCGCAGCCGGAACGGTTCGCGCCGCTGGTGCGCGATGGAGGACTGCGGGACGCGGGCGAAAATCCGCAAGCTCGGCGAGCGCCGGCGCGCTACCGGCGTACACCGGCCTCAGGGGTAGCGCGGTCGAACCTTCACTGTCAGCGACCGGCTCAGTGGCCGAGAACGCGTGTCGAAAGGTGCGAATTGTCCCCGCGACCTGTCATCGTAGGCGGCCGGGCCTTCCGACAAGTGGGCCCTGGCCGGACCTGCCCCTCATACGGAGCAGGCTGACATCGAATGTGGAGGACAGATGACGCAGGTGGCAGAGCAGCCGGGCAGTACTGCCGGGCGGCTCGGCTCGGTGGTCCTGGATTGCCCGGACCCACTCGAGCTCGCCCAGTTCTACTCGGCGCTGCTGGGGCTGGAGATCGACGAGAGCGGTGACGAGGACTGGCGGAGCCTGACCGGCCCCGGCTCGTCGTTGGGGTTCTCGACGCTGGCCTTCCGGCGCTCGGAGGAGTACGTGCCGGACACGTGGCCCGGCACCGACGCGCAGGATCTCCATCTCGACCTGATCGTCGAGGATCTGTCCAGCGGGCACGCGACCGTGGTCGCCCTCGGAGCCGAGCCGCTCGATCCGCTGGACCCGCCGCCCGCCGACAACGCACGCGGCTGGCGGATCTACGCCGACCCCGCTGGGCACCCGTTCCGGATCTGCCTGGAGTGAGTCACTGACAGGGCCCGTCCCACCCGGGACGGGCCCTTTCGCATGTCTTCAGGCCCCGGTGAACGGGAAGTGCCGGCCCTCGACGTACTCCGGCCGCGGCTGGTAGCTGTTCACCCCCGGCTCGCCGCGCAGATGGAACGCGCTCGGGTACGGCGACTCCGGGTCGGTGATCCGCGTCGACGTCGGGATGTACCGGATCGTCAGCCCGCAGCGCCGGTGCGGGGACGTGTTCGCGGTGCTGCCGTGCACGATGTTCGGGTGGTGGACCTCGACATCGCCCGGTGCGAGCACCATGTCGACGGCCTGCGCCTCGTCGACCTCGACCGCGATCTCCTTGCCCAGCACACTCTCCACGTCGGTGTTGTCGCGCATCCCGGCGACCGCGGAGCGGTGACTTCCCGGGATCACCCGGACGCACCCGTTCTCCGGCGTCGAATGGTCGACGGCCAGCCAGAGCGTCACGACCTCCATCGGGTCGAGCGGCCAGAACGCGGCGTCCTGGTGCCAGAGCACCGGCTGCCCGGAGTACGGCGGCTTGGAGATGTAGTGCGACGCGAACAGCGCGATATCCGGCCCGATGAACTTCTCGGCGATGTCGACGAGCCGGTCGTCGCTCACCAGCCGGACCCAGAACGGGTCGTCGCGCAGATAGATGTGCCCGAGCTGCTCGGGCCGGACCTCGGGATGCCGGGCCTGCAGCCACTCGACATGATCGTTCACTTCCTTGATCAGGTCTTGGTCGATGACGTCGCGGAAGATGACGTAGCCGTCTGTTTCGAACATGCCTTCAGCGTGCGGCTCCGGCGTGGTCGGGCACTAGCAGCCCGGCGACGAGAATTTGTACTGTGTTGATGTGGATCAGGTGCTGCGGTTCGAGGCGCACGCGTTCGGCCGGCCGTACCACGCGGCCCGCGTCCGGATCCCGGCCCGTGCCCGCGACACCGAGCTGCACACGCACGCGGACTTCCACGAGTTCATGGGAGTCGTGTCCGGCAGCGGCGAGCACCTGCTGACCACCGGCGTCGAACAGCTCACCCCGGGCACGATCGTCCTGGTGCGTCCGGCGGACCGGCACGCCGTCCGCGGCTCGGCGCCCGACGGGCTGGAGTTCGTGAACGTCGCCTTCCCGAGCGCGGTCTGGCAAGGCTTCCTCGACCTGACCCGCACCGACCCGACCGCCAGCTGGTCCGCCGCTCGCGGACCGATCAGCTTCGACCAGCCGGCCGCGATCACCGCCTTCGAACAGGCTTTGGCCCGCTTCCAGGACAACCCCAGCACCTTGGATCTGCTCCGTTTCTGGATCGATCTGGTCGAACTGCTCGCACCAGCCGACGCCCTGGGCCCCGGCATACCCGACTGGCTGGCGCGAGCCTGTACGTCGATGCGCGCCGAAGAGAACCTCCGCGGCGGAGTACCGCGTCTGCTCGAACTCGCCGGCGTCAGCGCCGCCCATCTGTCCCGCTCGATGCGCACGGCCTACGGCGTCACCCCGACCGCCTTCGTCACCGACCTCCGCCTAGAACACGCCGCATCCCTGCTGGCAGCAACCAACACCCCGATCTCCACCATCGCAACCCGCTGCGGCTTCACCACCCAGTCCTACTTCACTCGCTGCTTCACCACCGCCCACGACCTCACCCCCACCGAGTTCAGGCATCGCTCCCAGCGCGCGTTCGTTCCGTGAGGTAGTCGGCAGCCTCCGTCTGTTTGAACCAGTTCGCCCAGCCGAGTACGTCGGCGTTGAAGCGGGGATCGGTCAGGGACAGGTCCGCGCCGTGCTCCACCAGGACGCGGAGGGCGTCGAGGGAGCCGTTGCCTGCGGCCAGATGAGCCGGGGTGAAGCCGTCCTTCGTGCGCTCGTTGACAGGAAAGCCGAGGTCGGCGAGCTGCGGGACGACATCCCAGCGCTGGGCCGCGGCGGCTTCGGCGAGGAGGGCGGGGCGATCGGCCGGGGTCAGTTCGCCCGCGACGGCGGCCGCGAACGGGTCCTCGGGGTGGGTACCACGGTAGAAGTCGCGGACCGTGCCGACGTGATGGATCAGCTCGTCGAGGATGTGCAGCGCGAACGAGGTCCCGTCGTGGTCGGCGTACGGGCCCGCGATCTCGCCCATCGGCCGGTCGAGGTCGTCCTGGCTGAGGGCGGCGAGGCGCCGGCGCCAGATCTCGTAGGAGCGGTCGAGGACTGCGAGGGCGTCCGCCGCGGACGTCGGCGTGGGTGGCTGGCCGTCCTCGGCGAGCGGCCGGTGGCCGAACCAGGTGGCCGTGCGGTCCTCCTGCAGGATGTCGACGATGTGGGTGATCCGCCACGCGAGGGTGGTGAACGGCGCCGGATCCGGTGGGATTCGGAGGCCGTCTTCGGAGAACCCGTCGGCGGCATACCCGTCGTCGGCCGGCCGGATCGTCCAGCAGGCATCGAACGGTTCCCAGAAGTACTCCTCGTCGGTCAGTCCTTCGACCCGGCTGCGGAGCCGTTGCCACGCGAAGTCGGACAGGTTCAGGAGGTTCTGCGAGAGCGTCGTCATGAAATCCACCGTAGGACGACCTGCGGACAGGTTCGGTCCGCAGGTCGAGGCAGAATGGACGAATCATGGACACGGCGGCCCGTCTGCTCCGACTGCTCTCGCTGCTTCAGTCGCGCCCACAGTGGGACGGTGCCGACCTGGCGGCGAGGCTCGACGTCACGCCTCGGACCGTACGGCGTGATGTCACCCGACTGCGGTCACTCGGGTACCCGGTCGACGCCGAAGCCGGGATCGGCGGCGGCTACCGTCTCGGGCCGGGCGGCCGATTGCCGCCGCTGCTGCTCGAGGACGAGGAGGCGGTCGCGATCGCGGTCGGACTGCGCGTGGCGACCACCACGACGGTGTCGGGAGTGGAAGAGGCGGCGATCTCCGCGCTCGCGAAACTCCATCAGGTCCTGCCGGCGCGGCTGCGCGAACAGGTCGCGGCGATCAACGCGCACACCAGTCAGCTGCCGCAGGGAGAGTTGCCGACGGTCGACGGCGAGGTGCTGATCCTGCTGGCCGCCGGGTGCCGTGACACCGAGGGGATCCGGTTCCGCTACCGCACTCACGGCGGCGACGAATCCGAGCGCAGCGTCGAGCCGCTGCAGATCGTCCACACCGGCCGGCGCTGGTACCTGGTCGCCCGTGACCGGGACCGGCAGGCCTGGCGGACCTTCCGCGTCGACCGGATCGCCGAGCCCGTCCTCACCGGCGCGCGCTACCGCTTCGAGGATCCGCCCGACCCGATCGCCCTCGTGGCCGAAGGCACCGGAGTGGCGCCGTGGGACATCGTCGCCCGGATCCGCGTCCAGGCCGACGCCGCCACGGTCAGCAAGGTCTTCCCGGCCCGCGAAGGCATCGTCGACCCGATCGACGCCAGCACCTGCGAACTCCGCTTCGCGGCCAACGACCTCGGCCCGCTGATCGCCCAGACCCTCCGCATCCGCTGGCCGTTCGAGATCCTCGGCCCGCCCGAACTCCGCACCGCCGTCCACGACCACGGCCGCCGCCTGCTCGATTCCTAGCTGTCGGCCAGCGCCTTGCGGATGCGTTTCTCCGAGACCGGGTACGGCGTGCCGAGGGTCTGGGCGAACAGGCTGATGCGGAGCTCCTCGAGCATCCAGCGGACCTCGAGCAGTTCCGGGCTCGGGTACTTGCCGGTCGGCACCGCGCGGAGCCGCTTGCGGTACTCGTCGGTGAGCATGTCGACGACGGCCATGCCGGAGCGGTCGCGGGCGGCGTTGGCGCCGAGCTTGTCCAGGCGCTGCTCCATGCCGCGCAGGTAGCGCGCCAGGTCGGGCAGTCGCTTGGCGCCGGTCTCGGTGATGAACCCCGGATGGACGAGTCCTTCGAGCTGACCCCGTACGTCGGACAACGCGGCCAGCAGAGCCGGAGAAGACGCGCGGGAGATCTGCTTGTCCACGGTTCGCGCATGCCCGAGCACCTGCTCGACCAGCTGCAGGATCGTCAGCACGGTGTCGGCGAGCTCCGACCGTACGGCGTCCCGCAGGATCGAGAACGCGGTGAGATTCCACGCCGGCCCGCCCGCCGCTGCCATCAGCTGATCGACGGCGGCCGCGATCGCGTCGTCGAGGAGTTCGCCGACGTTGCGATGCGGACCCGCCATCAACGTCATCTTCTGCTGATTGCTCAGGTTCCGCTGGACGACGTCGATCACCGACGGCATCGTCAGCAGCAGAAGCCGCCGCGTACCCGCCCACATCGCCGCAGCCTGGTCGCGCTCGGTCTCCTGCAGGCGGATCGCGACACTCTTGCCCTCGTCGACGAGCGCCGGGTAGCCCGCGACGGTCAGCCCGTTGCGGTGCTCGGAGAAGCTGCGGGGGAGATCGCCGAACGTCCAGTCGGTCAGGCCGGACTTCTCCAGCCCGCTGACCGCCTTGGACGCGACCTGCGAGATCGCGGCCTTCGTCTTCGGCTTCAGCTTCTCCTTCAGCCTGGCGAGATCCTTGCCCTCCGCCACGGTCTTGCGCTTGTCGTCCTCGACCCGGAACGTCATCCGGAGGTGCTCGGGAACACGCGTCCAGTCCCAGTCCTCCGACTCGATCACCACGCCGCGCAGCTCCCGCAGCGCGCGCGCCATCGCGTCAGTGAGCGGTCCCGACGCCGGGTCCAGCTCGGGGAGGATCTGCCGGGCGTGGTCTGGCGCGGGCACGATGTTGCGCCTGATTGCCTTCGGCAAGGACTTGATCAGCGTCGTGACGAGCTCCTCGCGGAACCCGGGCACGCTCCACTCGAAGCCGTCCGCGGTCACCTGGTTCAGCACCAGCAGCGGGATGTGCACCGTGACACCGTCGGCGTCCGTGCCGGGCTCGAAGGCGTACGTCAGGTCGAACGTCATCCCGTTCTGCGTCCAGCGCAGCGGGAACTCGTCCTCCTTCACGTCCGCGCCCTCGCGGACCACCAGCGAACGCTCGAAGTCGAGCAGGTCGGCGTCCCGCTGCCGGGCCGTCTTCCACCAGGTGTCGAAGTGCCGGCCGGTGACGACCTCGGGGCCGAGACGCTCGTCGTAGAACGCGAACAGCGTCTCGTCGTCGACCAGCAGGTCGCGCCGCCGGGTGCGCTCCTCGAGTTCTTCGACCTCTTCGATCAGCTTGCGGTTCTCGTGGAAGAACTTGTGGTGCGTGTCCCAGTCGCCCTCGACCAGCGCGTGCCGGATGAACAGCTCGCGCGACACCTCCGGGTCGACCTTCCCGTAGTTCACCGTGCGCCGCGCGACGATCGGCACGCCGTACAGCGTGACCTTCTCGTACGCCATCACGGCGCCGGCCTTGCGTTCCCAGTGCGGCTCGGAGTACGAGCGCTTGATCAGGTGCGGGGCGAGATCCTCGGCCCACTCCGGCTCGATCTTCGCGTTCACCCGCGCCCACAGCTTCGACGTCTCGACCAGCTCGGCGGCCATCACGAACTGCGGCGGCTTCTTGAACAGTCCGGAGCCGGGGAAGATCGCGAACTTCGTCCCGCGCGCGCCGAGGTACTGGTGCTGGTTCGCGGGGTCCTTCATGCCGAGGTGGCTGAGCAGACCGGACATCAGCGCGATGTGCACGCTCTGCGGGTCGGCCGGCTCGCCGCTGTTGAGTTTCACGCCGATCTGGGACGCGACCTGACGGAGCTGCGCGAAGATGTCCTGCCACTCGCGGACCCGGAGATAGTTCAGGTACTCGCTCCGGCACATCCGGCGGAACTGGTTCCCGGACAGCTCCTTCTGCTGCTTCTTCAGGTACCCCCAGAGGTTCAGGTACCCGAGGAAGTCGCTGTTCGGGTCCCGGAACCGGGCGTGCTGCTGGGTGGCCTGCGCTTCGGCGTCGGTCGGCCGCTCGCGCGGGTCCTGGATCGAGAGCGCGGCGGCGATCACCATGACCTCGCGAACGCAGGCGTGCTTGTCGGCCTCGACGATCATCCGGGCCAGCCGCGGATCGAGCGGGATCTGCGCGAGCTGCCGGCCGATCGGGGTCAGCCGGCCGCCCTTCGGGGTGTCGATCGCCCCGAGCTCGGTGAGCAGCTGCAGGCCGTCGGTGATGCTGCGCTTGTCGGGTTCGTCGATGAACGGGAATGCGGCGATGTCACCGAGCCCGATCGCGGTCATCTGCAGGATGACCGACGCGAGGTTGGTGCGGAGGATCTCCGGGTCGGTGAACTCGGGGCGGCTCTCGAAGTCCTCCTCGGAGTACAGCCGGATGCAGATACCGTCGCTGGTCCGGCCGCTGCGGCCCTTGCGCTGGTTCGCGCTGGCCTGCGACACCGGCTCGATCGGCAGGTGCTGGACCTTGGTGCGGTGGCTGTAGCGCGAGATGCGCGCCGTACCGGGGTCGATCACGTACTTGATGCCGGGAACGGTCAGCGAGGTCTCGGCGACGTTCGTGGCGAGGACGATCCGGCGGTTCGGGTGCGGCTGGAAGACGCGGTGCTGCTCCGCGTTCGAGAGCCTGGCGTAGAGCGGGAGGATCTCGGTCGTGCGGCGCTCGCCGCGGAACTTGTCGTTCAGCGCGTCGGCGGTGTCGCGGATCTCGCGTTCTCCGGACAGGAACACCAGTACGTCGCCGTCGGCCTCGTACTCGAGCTCGTCGACGGCGTCCAGGATCGCCTGCGTCTGGTCGCGGTCGATCGTGCTCGGGTCCTCGGGATCGTTGACCGGGCGGTACCGCACCTCGACCGGGTAGGTCCTTCCGGACACCTCGACGATCGGCGCCGGCGTACCGTCGGCGGCCGCGAAATGCGCGGCGAACCGCTCCGGGTCGATGGTCGCCGAGGTGATGATCACCTTCAGGTCGGGACGGCGGGGGAGCAGGCGTTTGAGGTAGCCGAGGATGAAGTCGATGTTCAGGCTGCGCTCGTGCGCCTCGTCGATGATCAGCGTGTCGTAGCGGGTCAGGTCGCGGTCGCGCTGCAGCTCGTTCAGCAGGATGCCGTCGGTCATCAGCTTGACCAGCGAACGCTCGCTGACCTTGTCGGTGAACCGGACGGCGAAACCGATCGTCTCGCCGAGCTCGGAGCCGAGCTCCTCCGCGATCCGCTCCGCGACCGTGCGGGCGGCGAGCCGGCGGGGCTGGGTGTGGCCGATCATCCCGTGCACGCCGCGGCCGAGCTCGAGGCAGATCTTCGGGATCTGGGTGGTCTTCCCGGACCCGGTCTCACCGGCGACGACCACGACCTGGTGATCCCGGATCGCGGCCGCGATCTCGTCCTTGAGCTGGCTGACCGGCAGCTCTTCCGGGTACGTGATCTCGGGTACGGCGTTGCGCCGTACGTCGACCCGCCGCTCGGCCTGCTCCACGGCCCCGGCCACGCTCTGCAGCTCGGCGGCCCGCTTGCGAGCATCCGACGTACGGCGAACCCGCTCGAGCCGCCGACCGAGATGCTCCCGGTCGTACGCCGTCAGGTCGTCGAGCCGAGCCGCGACCTCGCCGAGGTTCACCTCGGCGACAGGAGTCTGATCCAGGGTCTGCTCCGGGGACGGCTTCCGCCCACCGCGCCGCCGCGACGGACGACGCCGCTTCGCTGGGTCCTGGGTGGGGGCTGGGGATGGACTCGTGGACTCGGTCCGGGCATCAGGCATAACCAGACCAGTTTAGGCGGCCCGCCCCAGCACCTCACCTGATTTCAGTCGTGGGGCGATGGAACCTTCACCGCGAGCACCGGAACCGGGGACTCCAGCAAGACACGTTGGGCGGTGCTGCCGAGGATGAGTTTGCCGACCGGGCTGCGGCGGCGCAGGCCGAGGACGATCAGGCCGACGTCCTCGGCCGCGGCCGCCTTCAGGAGCGCGCCGGCCACGTCGCCCTCGGAGACCGCCTGCTGGATCGTCACCTCGACGCCGTGCTCGCGCAGCTTGGCCTCGGCGGCCGCCAACTCGTCGGCGTTGGCGTAGCGGGCGTCGATGTAGGCGTCGCCGCGGCTCGTGTTCAGCAGCAGGATCGAGGCCCCGCGCAGCTCGGCCTCGGCCGCCGCGGCGGTCAGCGCCGCCTCACCCTCGGGCGTTGGTACGTATCCGACGAGAATCTTCACGGCCCCACTCTCCCATCAATCGTCCTCGCCGAAGGACAGCCGGTCGCGGGTGGGCTGGGTACCGCGGATCCGCGCGACGATCCGGGGCAGGTACGGCACGAACAGCGCGAGCACCGTCAGCACGATGATCACCGCGCTCAGCGGACGGGTCACGAACACACTCGCGTCGCCGTTCGAGATCACCAGCGCCCGGCGGAACTGTTCCTCCATCGTCGGCCCGAGGATCACGCCGAGGATCACCGGCGCGATCGGGAAGTCGAGTTTCCGCATGAAGAACCCGGCCACACCGATCACGAGCGCCATCAGCACCTCGTACCCGGAGCCGGACAGCGAGTACACCCCGAGGCACGCGAAGACCAGAATTCCGGCGTACAGCAACGGCCGGGGGACCGTCAGGACCTGGACCCAGATCTGGATCAGCGGCAGGTTCATGATCAGCAGGATCAGGTTGCCGATGTACAGCGACGCGATCAGCGTCCAGACCAGGGTGCTCTGGTCCTCGAACAGCTGCGGCCCCGGCTGCACGTTGAAGATCTGGAACGCCGCGAGCATCACCGCGGCCGTCGCCGACGTCGGCAGGCCGAGGGTCAGCAGGGGTACGAGGACGCCCGAGAACGACGCGTTGTTCGCCGCCTCCGGTCCGGCCACACCTTCGATCGCGCCGTCGCCGAACTCGTCGCGGCCCTTCTTGCGCGCCTGCCGCCGCTCGATCGAGTACGACAGGAACGTCGGTACCTCGGCGCCGCCGGACGGGATCGCGCCGAACGGGAACCCGAGCGCGGTGCCCCGCAGCCACGGCTTCCACGACCGGCCCCAGTCCGACTTGTTCAGGTACCCGGTCCGCAGCCGGCCCTTCTCCAGTACGGCGGGACGCTCCGGCGTGGACCGTAGCTTCGAGGCCACGTGCAAGGTCTCGCCGATCGCGAACAACCCGACGATCACGATCACCACGTCGATCCCGTCCAGCAGCCGCAGTGTGCCGAACGTGTACCGCGGTGCGCCGGACAGGCTGTCCAGACCGATCAGCCCGATGAACAGCCCGACCACCAGCGACAGCAGTCCGCGGACCAGCGAGTGCCCGACGAGCGCGGTCACCGCGACCATCGCGAGCAGTGTGATCGCGAAGTAGTCGGTCGCCTGGAAGTGGCTCGCCAGGCTCCCGATCGGCTTCGCGACGAACGTCAGCAGCACGGTCGAGATCGTCCCGGCCACGAACGACCCGATCGCCGCGGTCGCCAGCGCCGTCCGGGCGCGGCCCTTCAGCGCCATCTTGTGGCCCTCGATCGCGGTCGCCACCGAAGCCGACTCACCGGGGGTGTTGATCAGGATCGAGGTGGTCGAACCGCCGTACATCGCGCCGTAGTAGATCCCGGCGAACAGGATGAACGCGCCGATCGGGTCGGAGAAGTTGAACGTGATCGGCAGCAGCAGCGCGATCGTCAGCGCCGGGCCGATCCCGGGCAGGATGCCGACGAGCATGCCGAGCGTCACGCCGAGGATCGCCCACAGAAGGTTCATCGGGTCGAGCACCGTCCCGAAACCGTGCAGCAGGTCGCCGAAAACACTCAAGCCGATCACAGGCCCAGCACCCCTCCCGGCAACGAGATGTCCAGGAACTGCGTGAACGCGATGTAGACGACGACCGTCAGTACGACGGCCACGATCGCGTCCCGTACCGTCTGCCGGCTACCGAGCACCCGGGCCGCCGCGAAGAACAGCAGCGCGGTCGCGATCACATACCCGAGCGGCACCACGAGCAGCGCGTACAGCACCAGCAACGCGGACACGGCCACCGGTTCGAACCAGGTCCGCCCGCTCTCGCGCGCAGTCCTGGGCGCCCGCAAACCCTCCACCAGATAGGCGATGGAGAGGACCAGCCAAGCGACGGTCACGAGCAGCGGGAAGAAGCGCGGTCCTGCCGGGTCCAGGCCCTTCGGGCTCCGGATGTCGAAGACGCCGATCAGGAACGTCGTACTCAGCACGATCAGCACGAGGGCGGCGATGATCCGCGCCAGCCGCGACGCCTCGACCTCGACCTCCGACGCCTTGACGGTTTCCACTGATTCTTCCGTGGTGCTCACAGGATCCCCAGCTCCTTCTCCAACGCCTGGACGCGGGTGGTCTCCTCGGCGATGAACCTGGTGGCGTCGTCACCCGTCTTGAAGAAGTCGGTCCAGCCGTTCTTCTTCCGGATCTCCGCCCATTCCGGGGACTGGTTCACCTTCGTCACGAAGTCGATCAGCCGTTGCCGGTCCGCGGCCGGTACGTCGGGCGGTGCGACGATCGCGCGCCAGTTCTGCACCTCCGCGTCGTACCCCTCGGACTTCATCGTCGGGAGCTGCTTGCCGTTGAGCGTCGCCGGCTCGGTGCCGGAGGTGGCCAGGACGCGCATCTTCCCGGCGGTGATCTGCTCCTCGAACTCGCTCAGCCCAGAGATGCCGACCGTGACGTCGCCGGACAGGATCGCCGCCGTCGCCTCACCGCCGCCGGAGTAGCTGATGTACTTCACCTTCGACGGGTCCGCGCCGGCCGCCTTCACCAGCGTGCCGGCGGTGATGTGGTCGGTGCCGCCGATCGTGCCGCCGCCCCAG
Source organism: Kribbella speibonae (assembly GCF_004331375.1). Lineage (NCBI taxonomy): Bacteria > Bacillati > Actinomycetota > Actinomycetes > Propionibacteriales > Kribbellaceae > Kribbella > Kribbella speibonae. The sequence continues at coordinate 137,835 of NZ_SJKC01000005.1, forward strand.
CTCACCTTCGACGGGTCGGCCTCGTACATCTCGACGAGGTCCTTGAGGGACTTCAGCGGCGAGTCCGACTTCACCACCAGCACCTCCTGCTCAGCGGTCAGCGTCGCGATCGGCGTGGTGTCCGAGACCGTGATCTGGGACTGGTTCAGGGTCAGGGCGCCGACCATGACCAGGCCGGTGATCATCAGCGTGTGCGGGTCCTTGCGGTTCTTCGTGACCAGCTTGGAGATGCCGACCGCGCCGCCGGCGCCGGTCACGTTGACCACGGAGACCGCTCGCTCGCCGAGCAGCTTCTTCTCCTGGACCACGTGCTGGAACTGCCGGGCGGTCAGGTCCCAACCGCCACCAGGCGCTGCGGGGACCATGATCTCGACGTTGCGGCTCGGGAAGTCGCCGGCGACGCTGCCGCCGTCGAGCGTCTTCTCCAGGGCCGAACACCCGCTGACCAGCAGGCTGACGGCCAGACCCGCGGCGACCAGCACCGTGCGGGGTCGCGACATGAGCAGTTACCTCCTGAGGGCGAGGGGAACTGTCGGCGACCGTAGCAGCATTCCACCAGGAGGTACAGAGATTCCGTTGGGTGGCACGCCGGGTTATCGTCGGGCCATGAGTGAAGGTGACGGAGTACGGAGTGTGCACCGGGCGCTGGACCTGCTCGAGCGGTTCGACGACGAGCATCCGACCTGGTCGCTGGCGGCGCTGACGGCGGCGAGCGGGCTGCCGAAGACGACGGTGCTCCGGCTCGTGACCACGCTCGAGCAGCGCGGTCTGGTCGCGGCAATCGGCCCGGGCAAGTACGCGATCGGTCCGGGGTTCCTGCGCTGGTCCCGGCTGAGCAGCGCGACGATGGAGATCCCGCCGGCGGTCCGCGCGGCGATGGGCAAGCTGTCGGCCGACACGGGCGAGACCGCAAACCTGTACATCCGCGTCGGCCGGACCCGGGTCTGTCTCGCGCAGGCGCCCGGCACGTTGAGCGTCCGGCACATGGTGGTCGTCGGTTCGTCGATGCCGCTGTGGGGCGGGGCCGCGTCGAAGGTGCTGCTCACGGATCCGCCGGTGCTCGAGGTCGATCCGTCGCTGATCGAGGAGCTCGCGCTGGAGGCGCCGCGGCAGCCCGGGTTCGCGAAGAAGCTGCGGGCGGCCGTGACGGATGCGGCGGCGCGCGGGTTCGCGGTCAGCCACGGTGAGCGTGAGCTCGGCGCGTCGGGGGTCGCGGCCCCGGTACGGCGTACCGACGGGCGGGTCGTCGCGGCGATCGCGATCGGCGGGCCGACGACCCGGTTCAGCGACGACCGGTTGCCGCCGTACATCACCGCCGTACGCCGCTGCGCCGAAACCATCCTGCGAACCGGCTGGAGCGGGTTCAGTGCCTCCTGACGCTGATCTGCTGGCCGGGGTGCGGGTGCTTGATCTGACGAATGTGCTCGCGGGGCCGTTCGCGGGGTATCAGCTGGCGCTGATGGGGGCCGAGGTGATCAAGGTCGAGGTGCCCGGCTCGGGTGATCTCGCGCGGAACCTCGGCGGCGACCCGGACCTGTCCAAGGACGGGCTCGGCATCTCGTTCCTCGCCCAGAACTCGGGGAAGCGCTCGCTCACACTCAACCTGAAGAGCGCCGCCGGCCGCGAGGTCTTCGAGCGGCTGGTCCGCGAGGCGGACGTGCTGCTGGAGAACTTCCGGCCGGGCGTACTCGAGCGGCTCGGGTTCCCGGTCGACGTACTGCGGTCGCTGAATCCGGGGCTGGTCTACTGCGCGGTCTCGGGGTTCGGCCAGACCGGGCCGATGCGCGGACGACCGGCGTACGACCAGATCATCCAGGGACTGTCCGGGATCATGAGCGTCACGGGAACCGCGGACACCGCGCCGATCCGGACCGGGTTCCCGATCGCGGACACGCTCGGCGGGTACGCGGCGGCGTTCGCGATCTCCGCGGCGCTGGTGAAACGGGCCCGCACCGGCGCCGGAAGCTTCCTCGACGTGTCGATGCTGGAGACCGCGGTCGCCGCGATGGGATGGGTCGTCTCGGACTACCTGGTCGGGGGCCGCAAGCCCGGTGCCATGGGCAACGAGAACGCGACCTCGGCGCCGTCCGGCACGTTCCGGACCGCGGACGGGGCGCTGAACATCGCGGCCAACAAGCAGGAGCAGTACGTCGAACTGTGCACGGCGTTGGACCGCCCGGAGTTGATCACCGACCACCGCTTCACAACCCGCGAGTCCCGCAAAGCACACCGGACCGAGTTGACGGACGAACTCGAGAAGACGCTGACGCAGAAGTCCGCCGCGTACTGGGACGAGTTGCTCGCGAGTTCCGGCGTACCGGTGGCTCCGGTGCTGACTGTCGAGCAAACGCTCTCGCTGCCGCAGCTGGCCGACCGCCAACTCCTCCACACGGTCGACATGCCCGACGGCCGCGACCGCGAACTCCGGGTCCTTGGCAGTAGCGTCCACGTCGATGGTGCCTCAGTCGGACCGTCTGTCCGCCCGCCGAGGCTGGGTGAGCACACGGACGACATCCTCACCGAACTCGGCTATACCCCGGCCGAGATCGGCACCCTCCGCGCGGAAGGGGCAGTATGAGCAGTGAGTTGGCTGACTGGTGGAGTACGGGGATCTCGGATATCCAGCCTGGGGTGATCCGGTTTCACGGGTATCCGGTGGAGCAGCTGATCGGCGGGGTCACGTTTCCGCAGATGATCTGGCTGATGGTCCGTGGTGAGTTGCCGACGCCGGGGGAGTCGCGACTGCTGGAGCAGACGCTGGTCGCCGCGGTCGACCACGGCCCGCAGGCACCCTCGATCGCCGCCGCCCGGATGGCCGCGTCCTGTGGTCTGGCGCTCAACAACGCGATCGCCACCGGCGTGAATCTGCTGGGCGACATCCACGGCGGCGCCGGCCAGCAATGTGTCCAGCTCCTGTACGACCTCCGGAGCACGGTCGACGCCGGCACCGACCCGGAAACCGCCACCCGGCAGCTCGTTGCGTCGTACAAAGAACGCAAGGCGTACGTCCCAGGCTTCGGGCACCGCTTCCACCCGCACGATCCACGCCGCGACCCGCTCGTCGCCGCCGCCCAGCAAGCAGTTGCCGACGGCACCATCACCGGCCGGCACCTGGAAGTCGCCCTCGCCCTGGAATCGGCCCTCGCCCCGATCCCGATGAACGTCGACGGCGCCACCGCGATCATCTACGCCGAGCTCGGCCTCCCCGCCGAACTCGCCCGCGGCCTCTTCGTCCTGTCCCGCTCCGTAGGTCTCCTCGCCCACGCCCGCGAACAGCAACAAGAACCGACCCGCATCAAAGGCCCACTCCCGAAGTCCGTCATCCCCACCTACACCGGCCACCCACCCCGCTCACTCTGACCACCTCAGCCAGTTAGGGTCGGTCGCATGGTCGAACTGCAGGTGGTTCTCCCGGACGAGTCGGCGACGATGCCGCCCGAGCGACTGGTCGAGCTGGCGATCGCCGCGGAGGACCTGGGGTACGGCACGGCCTGGTTGCCCGACCACCTCCTCCCGCCGGGCGAGTTCGGTTCGACGTACGGCGGTGTGTACGAACCTCTCGTCACGATCGGGTACCTGGCGGCGCGCACGAGCCGCATCCGGTTCGGCACCTCGGTGCTCGTGCTCCCGATGCGCAGCCCGTATGTGGTCGCGAAGCAGGCGGCGACGCTGCACCGCCTGTCCGGCGAGCGCGTCGTACTGGGGATCGGCGCGGGCTGGGCGAAGGCTGAGCTCGCCGCGGTCGGGTCCGTGTTCGAGGAGCGCGGCCGCCGTACGGACGAGTCGCTGGCGATCATCCGTGATCTGTTCGAGGGCCGGGATCGCGGCGGGGTGTTCGAGCCGAAGCTCCGGGCACCGCTCCCGCTCATGATCGGCGGCACGACGGTGCCCGCCTTACGCCGCGCCGCGCGGTACGGCGACGAGTGGCAGGGGCTCGGTCTCGATGGGGCCGGGTTCGCGGCGGCGGTCGCGCGGCTGAGGTCCTTCGGCGACCGGCCGATCAAGGTCGGGACGCGACTCGACTGGTCCACCGGTGATCCGGATCCAATTGTCGCCGCAGCGCATGAACTTGTCGGCGCAGGAGCGGAGACGCTGGCGGTGTCGTTCGGTGACGAGCAGACCGCGCTGGATCGCATGACGCGGTTCCGCGAGCTGTTCACGGCGGGCTGAGTTCACGTGACGGTGTGGATGCTGGACAAGTCCGAGGAGTGGGTTGCGGGAGCGGAGTCGGAGACCGGGCAGTCCGGCGACGCTGTGTGGGCTTCGCAGTTGTTGTGCGATGACCTGATGCGCTGGTCGCGGTGGTGGCTCGGGCTCGGCGCTTTCGTCGTCGCGTTCTTCGCGGCGGGGACGGCTGGGACGCTCGGCATGCTGCTTGTTCTCGACGGTGCTGGGTTCGTGGTCGTCGGCATTCTTGTGGTGGCGGTGGCGGTGGCGGCGCTCGCGGTCTGCGGGGTCGTGCTGTGGCGGCTCCACCGGTCCGGGCGTCGGCTGGCGCGGGCCCTCCGTTGGTGGCTCGGGCTCAGAGCTGTCGCCGTCCCCAGCCGCGGGTTCGCCGGCTGGCTTGCGCCGCGGGCCGTGCTGTTCAAGCCGGTCGTGTTCGTGCGTGTCCTGACCGCGACCCTGTCCGGCCTGATCGGGATCTTCGGGCTGAGCATGATCGGGTACTCCGTCACCCAGGAGGCGATGCTGCTGCTCGCCTCGATCCTGTGGGGCCTGCTGGGCACGGCCTGCTTTATCGGCCAGCTGGGCGGAGTCATGCGGCTCGTCTCCGGGCTCGCCGACGACGACCCCTTGTGGTCTACGGTGGGCTGAGCTTGCCGCGCAGGACCTTGCCGGTCGCGTTGCGCGGGAACTCGTCCAGTACGACGATCTGCCTCGGCGTCTTGTACCGCGCGAGATTCGCCTTCACGTGCGTCAGCAGCTCGTCCTCGGTGGCCGGCGAGTGAAGGACGACGTACGCGATGAGCCGCTGACCGAACTCGTCGTCCGGGACTCCGGCGACGACGGCCTCGGCGACCGCGGGGTGTGCGGCGAGGCACTGCTCGATCTCGACCGGGTACACGTTCTCGCCGCCGGACACGATCATGTCGTCCTCGCGCCCGTCGACGAACAGGCGGCCGGCGGAGTCGAGGTGGCCGAGGTCGCCGGTGCTCATCCGGCCGTCGACGACGGTCTTGCTCGAACCATCGGAGTACCCGCCGAACACCAGCCCGCCGCCCGCGAAGATCCGTCCGGTCGTGCCGGTCGGCGCAAGGCGATCGTGGTCGTCGAGGATCCGGATGGTGCTGCCGAGGCACGGCCGCCCGACCGTCCCGGGTGCGGCGAGCAGGTCGGCGGAGGTCGCGATCGTGGCGATGCCGACCTCGCTCGATCCGTACGCGTCGCACAGCACCGGTCCGAAGCGCTCGATGAACCGGTCGGCCAGCGGCGCGCCGAGCTGGGAGGCGCCCGAGATGACGGCCCGCAGCGAGCGCAGGTCGTACTCCGCGATCACCGACGGACCGAGGTCGAGCAGCCGGCGCAGCATCACCGGTACGGCGACGATCGCGCCCGCTCGGGTTACTTCGACGTCGGCGAGCAACGTGGTGGGGTCGAACCGCGGTCGCAGGACGAGCGGTGAACCGAGGAACAACGCGAGCATCGAGGTGAGCAGCCCGAGCCCGTGGAACAGCGGCGGACACACCACCATCGGCTCACCCGCCCGCAACCCGAACCGGCTCAGCGCACTCCCCGTCAGCCCCGCCAGCCCCGCAGCCGTCGGCACCCGAGGCGCCGCCTTGGGCGTCCCGGTAGTCCCCGAGGTCAAGATCGTGATGTGCCCAGCGGCCCCAGGCACTGGCGCCGCCGACGCCACAGTCCCAGCCAGCCCATCCAAACTACGAACTTCACCAACCGATTCTGCGGGGGTGGACCGGATCGTCGGGATACCTGGGGGTGGGGTGAATTCTGGGTCGTGGATGAGGAGGTCTGGGCGGTTGCGTTCGAGGACCGCTTGGAGTTGTGGTGGTGCGAACTCGGTGTTCACGAACAGGACGTCGGCTCCGACCCGGGACGCGGCGAGGGTCGCCTCCAGGAAGCCGCGGTGGTTCCGGCACAGGACCGCGACCTTGCTGCCGGCAACGATTCCGTAGTCGGCGTGCATCCCGGCCGCGATCCGCTCGCACCGACGATCCAGCTCCGCGTACGTGATCTCGTCGTCGCCGGTGATCACAGCCGCACGCTCCGGGTACCGTATCGCGGCGATCACCCCGAGCGCCGCCATCGACTGACCCCAGGTGCGCAGCGCCCGCTCGATCCGCACGAGCTGGGCCGGCCCGGCCGACTTCCACACGCCGGACTTGACCAGTGCGACCGACAACCCGCCAACCTCGGCCGCGCTCCGCACCAGCCACTCCGGCGGTCGCAGCGGCCCGATCGGGCGGATCGTCCTCATCGCTTCTTCCCGCCTCCCGTACGCCGGAAGTACTGCTCGAGCATCCGATCCGTCGGCACCCGCAACAGGTTGCCGAGGGCATCGGCCGGCCGGACGAACGGCGGCGTGATGTTGTGCGGCCGCTCCGCCACCGCCGTACACACCTGGTCGGCCGCCTGCTCCGGCGTGAGCCCGGGCATCTTGTTCAGCAGCGGCGTCGGCTCACTCATCCGCGTGTGCACCAGGCCCATGTAGACCGTCGACGCCGTCACGCCGTCGCCGCGGACCTCCTGCGCCACGCACCGCAGCCACACGTCGAACGCGCTCTTCGACGCCAGGTACGCCGACCAGCGCGCCATCGGCGGCGTACGGACACCGGCTGTCGACACGTTCACGATGTGACCGGACCCGTGCTCGCGCATCGACGGCAGCAGTTCGAGCACGAGCTTGGCCGGCCCGAGGTAGTTCACCGCGTTGGTCCGCTCGATGTCATGGAACCGCTGGTAGGTGTCCGCGATCGACCGCCGGATCGACTTGCCCGCGTTGTTCACGAGTACGTCGACCCGCTCGTGCTCGGCCAGCACCGTCCGCACCAGTTCCTCGACCGCCGCCGGATCCGCCAGGTTCGCCGGATAGACGTACGCCGTCCCGCCGCGCGACCGGATGTCGTCCGCCACGAGCTGCAACTGGTCCGCCGTCCTCGCCACCAGCAGCACCGTCGCCCCGGCAGCGGCCAGCCGACGCGCGGTCGCCTCGCCGATCCCGTACGACGACCCAGTCACCAGAACCACCTTGCCCCGAACGGCCGCCGCCAGCCGCTCGTCGGAGACCCCGGCCCGCCCGTTCGTCAACGCGACGAGCAACGACCACCCGAGAGGACGCTTCCGAGTCACCATGCGCCCGACATTACCCGCTGGTAGCCGTCTATGGCAGGCGTTGCAGCCATTCGCGGATCAAGGCGCCGAACAGGGTGGGTTGTTCGAGTTGGAGGTTGTGGCCGGCGATGTCGAGGACGGCGTAGGTGGCGCGCGGGTAGTGGGGGAGCAGTTCGTACAGGTCCTCGTACCCGGTCACGGCGTCCTGCCGTCCGCACATGATGAGGGACGGTCCGTCGTACGGCAGGCCGCTCTCCGGTGCCGTCGTGAGCGCCCAGTTCTTCTGGATCCGATCCATCGCGGCCGTGTCGGCGATCGCGAGACCGGGCGCGACATCCGAGCGGTACGCCGCCAGCGCGGCGGCTGTCTGCACGACGGCGAGATCGGTGAAGTCCTCGCCCTCCTCGAGCGATTCGAGCACGCCGGGCTCGGTCCGCAGTACGACGTGCTCGGGCAGCTTGCGGTCCTTGTGCCAGAGCTGACCGGTCGGGCAGATCATGGCGAGACCGCGGATCTGCGACGGCCGCTCCGCCACCAGCCCGCGGGCCAGGTATCCGCCGTACGACTCGCCGATCAGCAGGAACGGCTCGTCGCCGATCTGCTCGTCGATGAACGCTCGCAGCGCCGCCATGATGCCGTCGGAGCTGTCGATGTCGCCGGCCGGGCTCTGCCCCATCCCGGGCAGGTCGGGGTAGAGACGGCGGTAGCCGGGCAGCTGGCTGAAGACCGGTTCGAGACAGCCGGCCATGAGCCGGTGGTCCGGCGTCCAGCCGTGCAGTGCGAGAACGGGTACGCCGTCGCCGTGGGACACGAAGTGCAGTGCCATGGAATGCCTTTCGCCGAGCAGGGTTGGAGCGAAACCCAGTTGTAGCAAGCCGTTCCGACAGTTTTAGAGTCTGAGCATGGCCCGTCGCTCAGCACTCCCTCCCGTCCATGATGCCGCCGTCCTGCGCGCCCGCCTGGACCGCGCCCGCGAGGCCGCGGCCGGTACCGGTCTGGTGATCGCGCCCGGCTCGGACCTGCGCTATCTGATCGGTCAGCCGGGCGGTTCGTTCGAACGCCTGACGGCCCTGGTGATCCCGGCCGACGGCGCCCCGGCGCTCGTCGTGCCGAAGCTCGAAGCGCCAGGTTTCGACGGGCTGGAGGAGCTCGGGGTCGAGGTCCTCACGTGGGTGGACGGCGTCGACCCGTACGACCTCGCGGCCGAGCGGCTGGGCGGCGCCGAGCGGGTCGCGGTCAGCGACTTCACGCCGGCGCTGCACGTCTTCGGGATCCGGGACGCAGTGCCGAAGGCGGAGCAGGTGCTGGCCGGGCCGATCGTGCGCGAGTTGCGGATGCGGAAGGACGCGGCGGAGATCGCCGCGCTGCGGAAGGCGGGTGCCGCGATCGACCGTGTGCACGCCCGCGTCGGCGAGTGGCTGCGTCCCGGCCGGACCGAGGCGGAGGTCGGTGCCGACATCGCGGCCGCGCTGGTCGAGGAAGGCCACACCGAGGCGGACTTCGTGATCGTCGGCAGCGGCCCGAACGGCGCGAGCCCGCACCACGCCCTGTCCGACCGGGTGATCGAGACGGGCGACGTCGTGGTCGTCGACATCGGCGGTCCGGTGGCCGAGGGCTACAACTCCGACTCGACCCGCACGTACGCCGTCGGCAACCCGCGGGACGCTGACGTCGCCGCGACGTACACCGTACTGCAGGAGGCTCAGCAGGCCGCGGTGGATGCTGTCCGGCCCGGGGCGACCGCGGAGTCGATCGACGCCGCCGCGCGGGACGTCATCACGGCGGCGGGCTTCGGCGACTACTTCATCCACCGGACTGGCCACGGGATCGGGCTGGACGTCCATGAGGAGCCGTACATCGTCGCGGGCAACGACCTGCGGCTGGAGGAAGGGATGGCGTTCAGCATCGAGCCGGGTATCTACCAGGCCGGCCGCTGGGGTGCACGGATCGAGGACATCGTCGTGGTGACCGCGGACGGCGTCGAGTCGATGAACAACCAGCCGCATGATCTGGTGGTTCTGATCTAGCCTGCCCGGAAGGTCTTGCGGTAGGCGAGTGGGGAGACGCCCAGCTCGGATCGTAGGTGGTGTCGCAGGGAGGCCGCCGTACCGAGGCCGGCCTCGTCAGCGACTCGGTCGACGGACAGGTCGGTGGTTTCGAGGAGTTGGCAGGCGTGGCGTACGCGCTGCTGCAGGAGCCAGGTGCCGGGGGACTGGCCGGTCTCGGCCTTGAAGCGTCGGCTGAAGGTGCGCACGCTCATCCGCGCATGCTCCGCCATCGCCGCGAGGCTGATGTCGTCACCGAGTCGTTCGAGCGCCCAGGCCCGCGTCGGCGACGTACCTTCACTGCCTTCCTCGGGTACGGCGCGCTCGATGAACTGCGACTGCCCGCCGTCACGCCACGGCGGTACGACGCAATGCCGGGCGGCCCGGTTGGCGACCTCGCTGCCGAAGTCGCGGCGGATCAGGTGCAGGCAAAGGTCGACGCCCGCGGCCAGGCCGGCTGAGGTGAGTACGTCGCCGTCGTCGATGAACAGCTTGTCCTCGTCGAGCTTCACCTGCGGATACACGCTGCGGAACAGCTCCGCCCGCCGCCAGTGCGTCGTCGCGGGCCGCCCGTCCAGGTAGCCGGCCGCGCCGAGGACGAACGCGCCGGTGCAGATCGAGGCGATGCGCGTACCTGGCCGGATCGTGGCGAGCGCGGCGGCGAGGTCGTCGGGCAGCGTGCCGTCGTACCGCGGCTGGGGGATGTAGGTGCCCGGGACGATCACCGTGTCCGCTTCGGCGAGCGCCTCGGGGCCGTGATCGGGGATCAGGTTGAAGCCGGCGCCCGCCCGCACCGGTCCGCCGAGTCCGCAGATCCGGACGTCGTACAACTTGGTGCCGTCGGCCTTGGTGGCGGCGCCGAGGACGGTCGGCGGGATGGTCAGGTCGAACCCGACGACCGGCTCGAGCGCGAGCACGGCGACCACGTGCGGGCCGACGGCGGCCAGATGACGACGCATGGCCATATCTTGACACATGTTGTCTGTCTGGCCACTAGTTCGATGACGGTCGAACCGTCACTCTGGTCCGGTGACGCAGATTCTGGAGACGAAGAAGGCCCCCCGGGTGCACCTGGCCTGGGCGGTCGCCGCGGTCGGGTTCGTGACGCTGATCGGTGCGGCCGGGTTCCGGTCGGTGCCGAGTGTGCTGCTCGATCCGCTGCACGAGGAGTTCGGGTGGTCGCACGCGACGATCTCGGCGGCGGTCTCGATCAACCTGCTGCTCTTCGGCGGGATCTCGCCGTTCGCGGCCGCCCTGATGGATCGGCTCGGACTGCGCAAGGTGGTCAGTGGCGCACTGGTCCTGATCGCGCTCGGCAGCGGCCTGACCGTCTTCATGACCGCCTCCTGGCAGCTGCTGCTCTGCTGGGGTCTCCTGGTCGGCGTCGGCACCGGGTCGATGTCCATGACCTTCGTGGCGACGATCACCGGGCGCTGGTTCGTCCACCGCCGCGGTCTGGTGACCGGGATCCTCACAGCGGCCGGTGCGACCGGGCAGCTGATCTTCCTGCCGCTGATCGCGTCGCTGGCCTCGAACTACGGCTGGCGGGTCCCTGCGCTCGTAGCAGCTGGTGCGGCGCTGGCCGTCGTACCGCTGGTGCTGTTCTTCCTGCGGGACTACCCGAGTGATGTCGGCTTGCGTGCGTACGGCGCTCCGGAGGGCAGTACTGCGGGGCAGCGGGTGGAAACTACCGGTAGCAGTGCCATGCGCGCGCTGAATGCCCTGCGGATGGCGGCGCGACGGCCGGCGTTCTGGATGCTGGCGGGTGGTTTCGCGATCTGCGGCGCGTCGACGAACGGTCTGATCGGCACGCACTTCGTGACAGCGGCACACGACCACGGCATGCCGGTCACGACTGCCGCGTCGCTCCTCGCGCTAGTAGGTGTGTTCGACGTGGGCGGGACGATCCTGTCCGGGTACCTGACCGACCGGTGGGACCCGCGGTACCTGCTGATCGCCTACTACTCGCTGCGCGGCCTGTCCCTGCTGGTGCTGCCGTCGCTGCTCGGACCGACCGCAGCGCCGAGCACCTGGGTGTTCATCATCTTCTACGGGCTGGACTGGGTGGCGACCGTGCCGCCGACGGTGGCGCTGTGCCGCGAGTGGTTCGGCGAGGACGGGCCGATCGTCTTCGGTTGGGTGTTCGCGTCGCACCAGGTCGGTGCCGCGCTGGCCGCGACCGGCGCCGGTGCGATCCGGGACGCGCAGGGCAGTTACAACCTGGCGTGGTACCTGGCCGGCGGGCTCTGCGCGGCCGCCGCCTTGATGTCCGCGAGCATCGGACGCCGCCTCGTCACCGCCTGATTCCATCCGCTAGCCTCGACATAAGTTGAGGTTGGAGGGATGAGCGATGGACATCGAGCCGGGTGAGTTGACGGTCGGGCAGCTGTCGCAGCGCAGCGGCGTGGCGATCTCGGCTCTGCACTTCTACGAGCGGCAGGGGCTGATCCTCAGTCGCCGTACGTCGGGGAACCAGCGGCGCTACAAGAGGGACACGTTGCGGCGGGTCGCGTTGGTCAGGATCGCGCAGCGGGTCGGCGTACCGCTGGCGGAGGTGGCCGCGATCCTCAAACTGCTGCCGGAGAACCGTACGCCGACGCGCGCCGACTGGGAGCGCATCTCGGAGTGCTGGCAGGCCGAACTGGACCGTCGCATCGTGCACCTCGAACAGCTCCGCGACGACTTCAAGGACTGTGTCGGTTGCGGCTGTCTCTCGCTCGACCGCTGTGCCCTGGCCAACCCGTACGACGCCCTCGCCGCACAAGGGCCAGGCCCGCGCCGCCTGATGAGCACCGAAGGCGAACCCTGCCACCCGGGCAAGTGCGCCTGACGTTATCCACAGGGCCCGGGCCGGACCGAGCGGACTGGGGGTGGCGGCGTCTAGGGTCTTCGGTATGGGTGACACCGAGGCGATGCTGACGCTGACCGACGACCGGGCGAAGGTCGCGGGTGACCTGATCCGGGCGATCGCGGGCGACGAGGCGCGGCTGCGGACGGATCAGGAGACCGCGGTCGCCGCGTTGTGCGAGGCGGCGGCGCGGGTGCTCGTGGTGCAGGCGACCGGCTGGGGGAAGTCCGCGGTCTACTGGGCCGCGACGGCGATCCGGCGGGCCGAGGGTTTCGGGCCGACGCTCGTGGTCTCACCGCTGCTCTCGTTGATGCGTGACCAGGTCGCCGCGGCGAGCCGTGCGGGGCTGCGCGCCGCGACGCTGAACTCGAACAACATCGACGAGTGGTCGAGCATCGAGCACGACCTGCGCTCGGGTGCGGTCGACGTGCTGCTGGTGTCGCCGGAGCGGCTGGCGAACCCGGGCTTCGGGCGGCGGGTGCTGGACAGTCTGGCCGGGGAGATCGGGCTGCTGGTGATCGACGAAGCGCATGCCGTGTCGGACTGGGGTCACGACTTCCGCCCGGACTATCGCCGGGTGTCCGAAGTCCTGCAGCAGTTGAACCCGAAGACGCCGGTGCTCGCGACGACAGCGACCGCCAATTCGCGCGTGACCGAGGACGTCGCGAAGCAGCTCGGCGCATCGACGCTGGTGCTGCGTGGTCCGCTGGCGCGATCGAGTCTGCAGCTCGCGGTGGTGGACGCGCTGTCGCCGCTGGACCGGTTCGCGTGGGTCGTCGACGTGCTGCCGACCCTTCCCGGATCGGGGATCGTGTACGCGTTGACGGTGGCCGACGCGCAACGCCTCGCCGCGGTGGTCCAGGAGGTCCACGGGAGCGACGTACCGGTAGCGGCGTACACAGGTCAGCTGGAGGCGGGGGAGCGGGAGCGGCTCGAGGACGCGCTGCGCGCGAACCAGTTGAAGGCGCTGATCGCGACGTCCGCGCTCGGGATGGGGTACGACAAACCTGACCTCGGGTTCGTCGTTCATGTCGGGTCGCCGCCCTCTCCCGTCTCGTACTACCAGCAGGTCGGTCGTGCCGGCCGCGGCATCGATCACGCGGTGGTGGCGTTGCTGCCGTCCGACGCGGACGCGGGCGTGTGGGACTACTTCGCGACCGCGACGATCCCGGTGCCCGAGAACGTGCAGCGTTTGCTCCGCGCGCTGGAGGGCTACGGGCCAGATCAGCCAGCGACGGTGCCGGGGCTGGAGGCCGAGACCGGACTGCGCCGGACCAGGGTCGAGCTGATGCTGAAGCAACTCGCGGTGGACGGCGCCGTCGAGCGGGTCGAGCGCGGGTGGATCCGGACCGGCGCCGAGTGGACCTTTGACGCGGCGCACTACGACGGCATCGTGTCGGTCCGTCGGCGCGAGGCCGACATCATGCGCGCGTACACCCGCGGCGATCGTTGTCTGATGCAACTTCTCCAGGAGTCGCTGGACGATCCGTCGGCGGAGCCGTGCGGTCGCTGCTCGGTGTGTTTGGGTGCACTGCCGGAGCCGTTGGTGGAGCGGCCCGACCCGGAGACCGTCGCGACGATCACCCGATCGCTGCGCGGTGAGGTGCACGTCCTGGAGACCCGGAAGATGTGGCCGGGCGGTGCGTTCGGCGCCCGCGGGAAGATCCCGCCCGCGCTCTCCGCCGAGCCGGGCCTCATCATCGTGTACGCCGATGCGCCCGAGTGGCGCGAGGTGTTGCAGGGTGCGTTCAGCAGTTCGCCCGCGTCTGATGCGGTCGAGGCGTTGCAGGCCGGTGCTGTCGCGGCGCTGTCCCGCTGGCGTGGATCGTGGTCGGCTCGGCCCGATGTCGTCGTACCGCTTGCTGCCGGGGGTTATCGGGAGCTCACGTCGGCGGTTGCCGATCACGTGGCCGGGGTCGGCCGGTTGGAGCGCGCGGAGTTGACCGTCGATCGGACGGGTTACACCGACGACCTGTCGTCGGCCGAGGAGGCGAAGGTCTGGCGCGACGGCCTCCAGGTGGACGGCGCCACAGCACAGGCCGTCACGGAACGCACCGTCCTGCTGCTCGTCGACGCAACCTCATCCCAGTGGCCCGTCACCGTGGCGGCCGCCAAGCTTCGGGAAGCAGGCGCCGCCGCAGTCCTCCCACTGGTGATCCACAAGCGCCCCTAGACCCGCGACCGTCGCCAGCCGTCGAGCGTTTCCGACCAGGCCTCGAGCTGCTTCGCGAGGTCGGCCAGGACCTCGGGCTCCCGCGCGGCCAGGTCGGTGGTCTCGTGCGGATCGGCGGCGAGGTCGAACAACATCCGGCCCGCAGCTCGTGGTGCCCCGAGCCGTTCGGAAGGATCGGCGACGAGCTTCCAGCGACCGCGGCGCACCGCGAGCTGACCCTCGTACTCCCACGACAGCACCCGCTCCGGATCGGTCCGCCCGTGGGACAGCACCGGCAGCAGGTCTTCTCCGTCGAGATCCGCGTCCGGTGCGAGACCGGCCGCAGCGAGGATCGTCGGCGCGACGTCCATCATCATCGACGGCTCGTCACACGTCCGGCCCGCGGGCAGTCCGGCCGGCCACGACCAGATGCCGGGCACCCGGATACCGCCCTCGAAGACCGATCCCTTGTGCCCGCGCAGTCCGCCGGTCGAACCGCCGGCGTACGCGATCTCCTCGCCGCCGAGCCAGTTGCGTTCCTCCGCCGACGGCCCGTTGTCCGACGAGAAGAAGATGATCGTGTCGTCGAGCCGCCCGGTCCGCTCCAGCGCCTCGACGATCCGCCCGACGCCGTCGTCGACACGGCTGATCATCGCCGCCATCACCTGCTGGTCCCACGGCAGGTCCGCGTACCGCGCCATCGCGTCGGCCGGCGCATGCATCGGGTAGTGCGGTGCGTTGTAGGCGACGTAGCACAGGAACGGCTCGGTGGTGTCTTCGATGAAGCCGACGGCCCGGTCGGTGATCAGGTCGGTCAGGTAGTCGCCGTTGTTCCAGATCTCGGTGTCGTCGGACCAGAGGTCGTGGATCGGGTACCGGACACCCCAGTACATGATGTGGGAGTAGTAGTCGACACAGCCGGCGCGGAAGCCCAAGTGGTGCTGGAAACCGTGCCGCAGCGGTGCCGACCCGGGCTCGACGCCGAGGTGCCACTTGCCGAAGATCGCGGTCCGCCAGCCGGCCTCCGCCAGGGCCGAGGCGAGCGTGGACTGCTGCGGCAGGCCATGCGTGTCCCGGCGAGCGCCGAGGATCGACTCGACCCCGGCGTGCGCCGGGTGCCGGCCGGTCAGCAGCGAGGCCCGGGACGGCGAGCAGACCGGCGAGTTCGAGTACCAGTCGCTCATCCGGACGCCGCGATCGGCCAGCGCGTCGAGATGCGGCGTCCGGATGTGAGGACTGCCGTAGCAGCCGAGGTCGCCCCAGCCGAGGTCGTCGGTGTAGATGATCACGATGTTCGGACGGGGCACGGGGACTCCTATTGCGCGGCGGCGACTGAGGTCTCCAGCAAGGATTTCAGGTCCGCGAGCAGCGATGGCCAGCCCTCCTGGATCATGGTTCGGATGGTGCTGTCCGGCTCGAAGCCGCTGTGGATCACGGTCAGCTTCACCTGGCCGTCGACGGGCTCCAGCTCGAAGGTTGCCGTCGACAGCGGCTCTCGGCTCGTCTTCTCGTACGTCTCCTCGTCGAACCCGACCGCCTTCGCGAACTCGGGCGTGATGTGGTGCCAGGCGTAGGACAGCCGCGTGTACGGCGTGTGCTCGAGCACCACCTGCCCCGGTCCCGAGATCGCGACGTCGCCCTGGTGCCACACCATCGGGGACCCGGGCTGCCAGTCGGTCTCGTGGTGGAGCTGCCAGTACTGCTCGGTGAACGCCGCGTCGGTCAGCGCCTGCCATAGCCGCTCGGGGGTGGTCCGGATGTAGGTCGTGTACACGAAGTCGTTCATCTCATCCTCCAAAGCCGTCTTGAGGTCGGCGAAGAACTGCACCCGCCGACGGTCGTACTGATGGATCCAGCGATCGGCGATGGCGTTGATCGGCTCGGCGTTCAGGTGGTGCAGCTTCTCCCGGCCGCGCCGGACGGTGCTGACGAGGTTGGCGCTCTCGAGCACGGCGAGATGCTTGCTGACGGACTGCCGCGCCATGTCCAGCTCGGCGCACAGCTCGCGCAGCGTCTGCCCGTTGCGCGCGTTCAGCAAGTCGAGCAGCCGGCGCCGGCTGGGATCCGCGAGCGCCCGGAACACCTCGTCGTCCATCGCACTCCGATCGCATTCATGCAGCCGTTTGGCTGCCTTTCCAACATAGGCAGCCAATTAGCTGCATGTCAACCGGACCACCCTGGGTGAGGATGTCGCCGTGGAGATCGTGAGCCTGGGCTATCGGACCGACCTGTTGCTGCTGGAGCTGAGCGGCAGCACCATGTACGACACGGGGGAGTACGTCGTCGTGCGGACGCCCGGCAACCCGGGCTTCTGGTGGGGGAACTTCCTGCTCTACCGCACGCCGTTCGCACCCGGGGACACGAAGCTCCGGCTCGACGACTTCCGGCGCGAGTTCCCGGACGCGGAGCACGTTGCCATCGGCATCGATACCGTGGACGGCAAGCTCGGGGCCGAGAACGAACTGACCGCCGCCGGGCTCACAGCCGACAGCAGCGTCGTGATGACGGCCGATCGCGTCCTTCAACCGCAGCGGCCCAACAAGGACTCGACGTACCGCTTCCTGAGCAGTGACTACGACTGGGAGCAGCTGTACCACCAGAGCCTCGCCACCGCGACGATGACGGTCGACGCCGCGTACGAGGACTTCACCCGGCGCCGGCTGGCCGCGAAACGCGAGCTTGTCGACGCCGGTCACGGGAAGTGGTTCGGTGCGTTCGACGGAGATCGGCTGCAGAGCGCGCTCGGGTTGATGTTCGACGGCAAGGGACTGGCCCGGTTCCAGGACGTGCAGACGTCGCCCGAGGATCGTGGTCGCGGCCTGGCCACCACGCTCGTCCATCACGCCTCGACGTACGGGCTGACCGAAGGCGGTGCGCGGACCCTGGTGATGGTCGCGGATCCGGAGTACCTCGCGATCCGGATCTATCGCTCGCTCGGATTCACCGACTCGGAGACCCAGCTCGGATTCGCGAAGCCTCCCGCGTGACAAAGTAGTGCGCATGACTGAACGACGTGGGGTTGTACTGGTCACCGGTGGGAGTCGCGGGATCGGCGCTGCCGCGTCGCTCGCGCTCGCGGCGGACGGCTGGGACGTCGCCGTGAACTACCGGACTCAGGCCGACGAGGCCGCGCGGGTCGTGAAGGCCTGCGAGGAACGCGGCGCCCGCGCGATCGCCGTGCAGGCCGACGTCGCCGAGGCCGAGCAGATCGAGCGGCTCTTCGAGACGGTCGCCGCGGAGCTGGGCCCGATCGGCGCGGTGATCAACAACGCCGGCGTCGTCTCGCCCGCCGGGCGGGTCGCTGAGTACGGCGCCGAGCGGCTCGACCGGGTGTTCCGGATCAACACGGTCAGCGCGTTCCTCGTCGCGGGCGCGGCGGTCCGCCGGATGTCGACGGCGTACGGCGGTGATGGTGGCGTCATCGTGAACATCTCCTCGCGCGCGGCGGTGCTCGGATCGGCGGGGGAGTACGTCGACTACGCGGCGAGCAAAGCCGCGGTCGACGCGCTGACGACCGGTCTGGCCAACGAGGTCGCGAAGGAAGGCGTCCGGGTCCTCGGCGTCCGGCCGGGTCTGATCCAGACCGACATCCACGAGCCCGGCCGCCTGGACCGCCTCGGCGCGACCCCGCCGCTGGCCCGTCCCGGCAAGCCGGAGGAGGTAGCCGAGGTCATCGCGTTCCTGGCCTCAACCCGCTCCTCGTACATGACCGGCACAACGGTCGACGTCTCGGGCGGCCGCTAGCACCACCTTGTGCACGGGATCCGCGTTCTGGAGCGTTCGCCGTGCGGATGCGGTGCACTAAGAGAGGCAGGGAGGCAGGCGTGGGACTGCGGCCGGTGGATCTGGCGCGGCGGGCGGGAGTGTCGACGCAGTTGGTGCGGAACTACGAGGCGGCCGGGATTCTGCCGCCGGCGCCGCGGTCGGACACCGGGTACCGCCAGTACGGTCCTGAGCATCTCCAGGCGTTGCTGACGTACCGCGCCCTCTACCCGGGGTTCGGCGCCGAGACCGCCACCGAGATCATGCGCGCCGTCCACAACGGCGACGAGGCGCTCGCCTACCGGCTGGTGGACGCGGCGCACGCCGCCCTGCACGAGCAGCGACTCGCCACCGACGCCGCCAGCGAGGCCCTAGGCGCGCTGGCCGCGGAGTACGTCGACGAGCAGCCCGTCACGGGACCGTCCCTGCTCGTCGGCGAACTCGCGCACCGCCTGGGCGTCCGTACGTCGGCCCTCCGCGTCTGGGAGGCCGCGGGCCTGCTCGCTCCGTCTCGCGAACCGGGCACGAAGTACCGGCGTTACGGCCCGGAGGAGGTACGGGACGCGCGGATTATCCACATGCTCCGCCAGGGCCGGTACTACTTCGAGCAGATCAAGCCGGTCCTCGACGGACTGCGCCGTACCGGCAGCACCGACGCGTTGCGCACGGCGATCGCCGAACGCCGAGCCGCCCACGACCGCCAAACCAAGGCGATGCTGTACGGCGCCGCGCTCCTCCACCAACTCATCGACGACCTTGAGCACGCACCAACCGTTTCGGCGCCGGTCTGATGGTTGGTGGGGGCTCAAAGACGGCGCGGTACGGCGAGGTGTGTCGGGGTTGATCGGCCGCGGACGGTGATCTCGGCGCCGGGGTGCCAGTGCTCGGCCTCGGCGGGGGCCGACTCGGCGACCGCGGTCATCGAGGCGATCAGCCGGCCCGGCGCGGTCTTGGCCAGTTCGCTCAGCCGCGACGCCTCGTTCACCGGGTCGCCGATCACGGTGTACTCGTGCCGCCGGACGTCGCCGACCGTACCGGCCACGACGATCCCGGCCGTGACACCGATCCCGGCGGTTGCCTCCGGCAACTCGGCGGCGAGCCGCCGGGACAGTTCCCGCCCCGCGGCGAGAGCGCTGCCCGCCGGGTCCGCGAGCTCGGCCGGCGCCCCGAAGACCGCCAGCACCGCGTCACCGGCGAACTTGTTCACAAACCCGCCCTGCCGGTCGACCTCGGCCACCACGATCGCGAAGAACCGGTTGAGCAGCTGCACGACCTCGGCGGGCGGTCGCTGCGCCGCCAGCTCGGTCGATCCGACCAGGTCGACGAACAGCACCGCGGCGTACCGCTCCTCGCCGCCGAGGCTGTCGCTGGTCAGCGCCTCCTGGACGACGTCCGGCCCGACGTACCGCCCGAACAGGTCCCGGATCCGTTCCCGCTCGCGCAGCCCGTCGGCCATCCGGTTGAACCCGGCCTGCAGCGACCCGAGCTCGGTGCCGTCGAAGACCGGGATGCTCACGTCGAGCCGCCCCTCGCCGATCAGGCTCAACGCGTCCCGCACCGACCGCACCGGCGCCACCACGGATTTCGCCGACAGCCAGGTGAGCAGGCAACCGTTGCCGAGCGCCACGATGCCCAGGGCAAGGATCACGACCGAGAGCCGGGTCGAGCTGACGTTGCCGTCGATCAGCGCGAGGACGGCGGCCAGCATCAGCCCGGCCACGGGTACGCCGGAGCCGACCGCCCAGAAGAAGACCGTGCGCGCCTTCAGACCGGCCGCGAGCAGGCGCCGCGGCGGCGGGGAGTCGACAAGCGCCCGCGCGGCGACGGGGCGGAGGGTGAACTCGGTCAGCAGATACGAGACCGTGGAGGTGACGATCATCCCGTCGATCACGGTGAGCGCGACGCGCAGCGCGTTCTCCGGCTGCAGGATCAGCGTCATCACCGAGAACAGCACCGCGGCGCCCAGCCAGAGCAGCACCTCGATCAGGGTCAGCCGCAGCGGCAGCTGCAGCGTCGCGATCTGCTCTTTCCGCGTGGCCGGGCGCTCCAGGTCGATCCAGGCGGTGACGCGGTGCGTGAGGCGGGTGCTCCAGAGGTAGCAAACCGCCACCGCGAAGAGGAAGTACGCCGGGATGACGATGGCGTCGATGAGCTGGAGTTGGTCGACCAGCGACGGTCCCGGCAGTACGAAGACGGCGAGGACGAAGGTGACGAAGGCACCGATCAGGTTGGTGCCGACCGAGAACACCGTGAGCAGCAGGTGCAGGCGGATCCGCAGCCGTTGCGGGCTCTGGTCGGCCGGCCCGAGCAGCCAGGACCCGAACGGGCGCCGTTTCAGCACCAGCTCAGGGTTCCGCTGGGTCGTCATGGCCCTAGTCTGCCGTGTCAGCACCGTCCGAGGGTTTTGGCACGGTGGTGCGGCTGGCTCAGATTGGTCGTCCGAACCGACCGGGACGTAGGTAGTGTTCCCCGGACGCCTCACTCGGGGAGCATCCCTTGACGCACGATCGCCACTCCTACGCCGAGCCGAATGTGGTTCGGACCACCCATCTCGAACTCGACCTCGCGCTCGACTTCGACGAGAAGGTGCTGGCCGGCAGCGCCACGCACACTCTCGCCTGGACCGGTGCGACCGGCCGGCTCGTCCTGGACACCCGCGACCTCACGGTGCTGGGTGTCGAGGGGCTGACGGCCGACGGCTGGGAGCCGCTGGAGTACAGCCTCGCGGTCCCGGACCCGGAGCTGGGTTCCGCGCTGACCATCCGGACGGCGGGCCACCCGCGGGTCAAGGTGAGTTACCGGACCGCGCCGACCGCGACCGGTCTGCAGTGGCTGGAGCCGGCGATGACGGCGGGCGGCGTGATGCCGTTCATGTTCAGCCAGTCGCAGGCGATCCACGCGCGCAGTTGGGTCCCGGTGCAGGACACGCCCAGCGTGCGGTTCAGCTACGCCGCGCACGTGACGGCGCCGCCGGAGCTGATGGTGCTGATGAGCGCCGACAACGGTACGACGTCGCGCCGTACCGGCTCGTACGACGTGGTGATGCCGGAGCCGATCCCGTCGTACCTGCTGGCGATCGCCGCGGGCGACCTGGTGTTCGAGCCGCTCGGTGAGCGGTCGGGCGTCTGGGCCGAGCCCGCGACCGTCAGGAGGGCCGCTACCGAGTTCTCCGACACCGAGGAGATGATGCGGGTCACCGAGGAGCTCTTCGGACCGTACCGCTGGGGCCGCTACGACCTGCTCGTGCTGCCGCCGTCGTTCCCGTACGGCGGGATGGAGAACCCGCGGATGACGTTCGCGACCCCGACGGTGGTGATCGGCGACAAGTCGCTCGTCAGCGTGATCGCGCACGAGCTGGCGCACAGCTGGTCCGGCAACCTCGTCACGCAGGACAGCTGGGACGACATCTGGCTCAACGAGGGCTTCACGTCGTACGTCGAGAACCGGATCGTCGAGGCCGTCTACGGGACCGAGTTCGCGGTGATGGAGACCGCGATCAAGCAGCACGCGACCGTCGTGAAACTGGACCCGCTGACGCCGGCCGAGCTCGCGGTCGAGCTCCCGGGCCTGCACCACCGGTCCGAGTACCACGGGACGACCTCGACCGGCCCGCTGAAGGGGTCCTGGTTCTTGTCGTGGCTGGAGGAGCGGTTCACGCGGGAGGTGTTCGACCCGTTCCTGCGCGGGTATTTCGACACGTTCGCGTTCCGCAGCATCAACACCGACAACTTCGTGGAGCACCTGCGGGAGCACCTGACCGGGGCGCATCCGGACGTGGTGACCGAGGCCGAGCTGGCCGCCTGGCTGTACGAGCCGGGGATTCCGGCGTTCGCGCGGCGTGCCGTGTCGGCCCGGTTCCAGGTCGTGGACGAGGCACGCGGTCTGTGGCTGACGACGGGCGAGCTGCCGCACGGCGCGGAGCGGTGGACGACACAGGAGTGGCTGCGGTTCCTCGACGCGGCTCCCGACGTACTGAGCCCGGTGCTGCTGCAGCAGCTCGACCGCGCGTTCGGCCTGACCGGCACGGCGAACGGTGAGATCGCACGGCGCTGGTACCAGATCGTTGCCGCCAGCAGCTACGAGGCGGCGTACGCCGAGATGGCCGAGTTCCTCACCACGGTCGGCCGGATGAAGCTGGTCCTCCCGGTGTACCAGGCGCTGGCCGGCACGGACCGGGCGTTCGCCGCGGAGGTCTTCGCCAAGGCCCGCCCCGGATATCACCCGATCACGACCGCGGCGGTGCTCAAGATCCTCGGCCAGTAGACTGGGTGCCATGATGACGCGAATTCCTGACGGGAGGATCGATCCCGCTGCTCGATGAGCGGGATCCGGGTGCGGAGCCGCAAGGACCTCAAGCACCAACGCCGCCGCAAGTCCCACTCGTGCTGGGACCATCTGCTGATCGCGCCGCTCTGGCCGATGTACGACGTGAACCTCGGGACGCTGCTCCGGACCTGTGACGCGGTCGGCGCCTGTCTCGCCGTACCGAAGCTGCCGTGGGTGCCCGATGCGCTTGCCAAGGGCAACACGCTGCGCCGGCGGACCTGCGTGCACTGGACCGGGCACGACCCGGTGCGCTGGCTGATCGATCAGCGGAGCAGACCGGACACCACGGTGATCGGGGTCGAACTGGCCGACGAGGCGATCCGGCTCGCCGATCTGCCGCCGGCCCGGAACCGGACGATCGCCGTGCTCGGGCACGAGAGCACCGGGATCCCGCCCGAAGCGGTCGACGAGCTGGACGTCGTCGTCGAGATCCCGATGATCGGGACCGGCGCCAGCCTGAACGTCGCGGTCGCCGGTTCGCTCGTGCTGTACCGGCTGGCCGGGCTGCTGTAGCTGCTACAGGTCGAGCGTCCGCCGGTGTACTTGGTACTGCGGGCGGTACCCGAGGCGGTCGTTGGTGCGCCGCATGGCCGTGTTGGTGTCGACCGTGTCGGTGAGCAGGCCGTCGAGATCGGGGAACCGGCGACGGATCTCGTGGATCTGGGCGGCCTTCATCCACAGCGCGAGCCCGCGGCCGCGGTGCTCGGGGAGGACGGCGGTGCCGTAGTTCTGGCCGTCGCCCTTCCCGTCGCCCGCGACGACGACCTCGGTGAAGCCGGCGATGCGCCCAGTGGCGTCGACCGCGGCGACGACCGAGAGCCGCTCACCGCGCTGCTCGATCAGCTGTGCGGCGTACCTGGTCCGTTCGACGTCCCACACGTCGACGCCGGTGTCGATCGTGCCCGACGGCGCGTCGTTCATCCCCGCGCGGGCGTCGGTGAAGGTCTGCACCAGTTCGTCCGGAGGCGCTCCTTCCCAGGACACCAGCCGGTAGCCGGGGACCTCCGGTACGTCGGGGGTCGTCGTCGACAGATCGAGCCGCGCGTAGATCAGTGTCAGACCGATCGTGAACCCGTGCCGCCGGAGGAAGTGGTCGCCGGCCGAGTTGACGTCGACATCGGTGACCAGCGTCCGTACGTCGTGGTCGCGCGCGCCGGTGACGACGGCGCCGAGCAGGAGCGTGCCGATCCCGCGGCCGCGCTCGGCCGGGTGCACGGTGATCTCCACGTCGCCCAAATGCGCGTGGGCCTTGCGGCTGCTGAGGCGCAGGAACGCGGAACCGACCGGCGTACCGTCGGCCTCCGCGGCCAGCCAGGCGATCCGGCGGCTGAACGGCTTGTAGTCGGGATCCGTCAGCGGAATCAGTCGAATGCTCAAGCCGTCAACATAACGCCGTCCCGGGATCACGTGCCGCGTGCCCACCGATCCGCTACCGTGGCGCGCAGGCCGAACGGGGAGCGGGGAGAGGAGCCAGGGGTGGAGCAGCTCGACGAGGACGCCCGCCGGGACCGGATGGTCCGCACGATCGGTGCCGATCACATCGCGCTCCGCGAGCAGGTGCTCGCGGAACTGCGGCGGCGGATCGTGGACGGTGAGTACCACGAGGGCGAGCGGCTGACCGAGACGCGCCTCGCGGACGACTTCGGGGTGTCACGCAACCCGGTCCGGGAAGCGCTGCGCGTGGTGGAGGCCGAAGGCTTCGTCCACATCCTTCCGCGCCGCGGCGCGGTCGTCGCGACCCTCGACGAGACCGCGGTCCGGGATCTGTTCGCCGTCCGGGAGCAGCTCGAGACGCTCGCTGCCGGGCTCGCGGCCGAGCGGGCGACGCCGACGGGGATCGCGACGCTGCGGCGGCTGGTCGAGGAGGCGAACGACGCCACGAAGGCGGAGGACTTCGACCGGGTCGCCGAGCTCAACAGCGCGTTCCACCGGGCCGTGATCGAGGTCAGCGGGAACCGCTGGCTGCTCTCGATCTCGGCCGCGATGTACCACCACGTGCACTGGGTGTTCCGGGTCGGCGCAGCCCAACGGGCGCCGCACTCGTCCGAGGAGCACGTCCGCCTGGTCGAGGCAATCGAAGCCGGCGACGCGGCCGCCGCAAGCACAGCCGCCCGCCTCCACGTAGAAGCCGCCGCGAAGGCCGCCCTGATCCGAAAAAGCTGACCTGCAGCCTGGGCTGACCGGCGCTGACCCCCGCGAGGTCAGCGGCCTACTGCGTAGCCCTGCATGCCGCGTGGGTTGGCCGCGGCCGCGAGAACGCCGTCGGCCTCCTTTCGTACCGCGCACAGCCGGCCGAGGCTCCACGGATCCGACTCGGTCACGACGTGCCCACGCCGTACCAGCTCGTCGATGACGGCGCGGCCGACCCGGCTCTCGACAACCAGCCCACCCGGCTCGCTGGTGCGCGGGTAGAACGACGACGGGAACCCTGTCGTATGCCAAGCCGGCGCGTCGATCGCCTCCTGCAGATCAGCTCCCGCGCCGAGGTGCCGCAGCAGGAACAGCAACTGCCACTGGTCCTGCTGGTCACCACCAGGCGAACCGCAGGCCATGACCGGCTCACCGTCCCGCAGCACCAGCGTCGGCGTCAGAGTCGTCCGCGGACGCTTCCCAGGCGCAAGCGACGCCGGTAGCCCCTCCTCGAGCCAGAACATCTGCGCCCGACTCCCCAGACAGAACCCAAGCTCCGGAATCGTCGGCGACGACTGCAACCAACCACCGCTCGGCGTCGCCGAGATCATGTTTCCCCACCGGTCGACCACATCGACATGGCAGGTGTCCCCACGCGTCTCACCAACCGGAGAAACGGTCGGCTCACCGGTCGTCGCATCACCAGTCTCGTTGCCCGCAGCAATCGACGGCAGCCTCGGCGTACGCCCGTCCGGGCTACCCGGCCGCAACTCCAGCGACGCCTCCGAACCGATCAGCTTCGCCCGCTCAGCGGCATACCCAGGCGACAGGAGCATCTCGAGCGGTACGTCGGCGCCGTCGCCGTACCACGCCTCCCGGTCCGCGTACGACAGCTTCATGACCTCGACCGTCGCGTGCACGCCCTCGGCGGTATCAAGGTCGACGTCACCGAGCTCCGCGAGTACGGCGAGGGACTGCAGCAGGCCGGGTCCCTGACCCCACGGACCGGTCTTGGCGACCGTGTAGCCGTTCCACTCGTACGTCGCCGGGTCCTCCCACGTGGCCTCGAACGCCGCCAGATCGTCGCCGGTGATCAAACCGGCGTGATCCGAGCCGCTGGAGTCGCGATGCGGCAGCCGCGAGAACGCGTCGATCGCCTCCGCGACGAACCCTTCCCGCCACGCCTTCCGTGCCTGCTCGATCTGCGCCTGCCGGTCCGCACCGACGGCCTCGCGCACCAGCTTCTCGAGCGTCGCGGCGTACGCTTCGTTGCTGAACCGGCCCGTCACCGGCTGTCCGTCCTTGAGCCAGAGCGCGGCGGACGTCGGCCAGTGCTCCTCGAAGAGCTGCTGCACGGTGCCGATGGTGTCGGCGATCCTCGGCACCAGCGGATGCCCGTTGCGGGCGTAGTCGATCGCGGGCTCGAGTACGACGCTCAACGGCAGCGTGCCGTGGTCGCGCAACAGGAGCAGCCAGGCGTCGACCGCGCCGGGAACCGTGGCCGCGAGCGGACCGGAACCGGGCACCAACGTCAGACCGAGTGACCGGTAGTGCTCGATGGTCGCACCGGCCGGCGCGACGCCCTGACCGCAGAGCACCCGCGGCGCCGGGTCGTCGGCGGTCGCGATGATCGCCGGCACCTCCCCGCCCGGCCCGTTGAGGTGCGGCTCGACCACGTGCAGCACGAACCCGGCGGCGGCGCCCGCGTCGAACGCGTTACCGCCCAGCTCGAGGATCCGCATGGCCGACTGCGACGCCAGCCAGTGCGTGGACGAAACCATCCCGAACGTGCCACGGAGGGTAGGACGAGTGGTGAAGCTCATGGGGCCTCCCGGCCTGGACTGAGGACCTGAGATTGCGAAGCGACCGGTCGTACGTCGGGACCGGTGCCGTCGTCGTTGACGAGGTGACACGCGACCTGATGTCCACCTTCCCCGATCGTCCGCCGTTCCGGGACGACTGTCCGGCATGTGTCCACCGCGACCGGGCATCGGGTGTGGAAACGGCAGCCGGGCGGCGGGTCGATCGCCGACGGAAGGTCGTCACCGAGCAGAACGGGCCGGCGGGCACGCTGCTCGGCAGGATCGGGGACCGGCGCGGCGGACAGCAGCGCCTGCGTGTACGGGTGCGCCGGGTTCCCGAAGATCCTCGCGCGCGGTCCCTGCTCCACCAGCTGCCCGAGATACATCACCGCGACCTCGTCCGCGAGGTACTCGACCGCGGAGAGGTCGTGCGTGATGAACAGGCAGGCGAAGCCGAGATCACGCTGGAGATCGGCGAGCAGGTTGAGGACGGCGGCCTGCACGGAGACGTCCAGCGCACTGGTCGGCTCGTCCGCGACGAGCAGCCGAGGCTCGGAGATCAGCGCGCGGGCGATGCTGACCCGTTGGCGCTGACCGCCGGACAGCTCATGGGGTGCACGCTGCGCGACCTCCGGGCGCAGGCCGACCCGGCGCAGGGACTCCGACACCTTGGCGGAGATGTCCTTACGCCGCATCAGCCGCAGCGGTTCGCCGACGATGTCGCCGACGGACAGTCGCGGGTCGAGCGAGCCGGCCGGGTCCTGGAACACGATGGACACGTCGCGGCGGTGCGGCCGGAGCCGGCGCCGGTTCAGGTGGGTGATGTCGGCACCCGCGAGCCGGACGGTTCCGCCGGTCGGTTCGAGCAGCCTGACGATGCAACGGCCGACGGTCGACTTCCCGGAGCCGCTCTCGCCGACGAGCGCGACGACAGAACCTTGCCGGATCCGCAGCGTGACACCGTCGACCGCCCGCACGGGCCCGAAGTGCATGACGAGGTCCTCGACCTCCAACGCGAGGGACTCCATCAGACCTCCACGGGTTCGCGGACCGGGTTCCAGCACGCGACGCGATGCGGGCGGTCGGTGAGTTGCGGCTGGGACGACGTACAGGTGTCGAGGGCACGTGGGCAGCGGTCGGCGAACGTGCACGCGTCGGGTTGCTCGGTGAGGACCGGGACGAGGCCGGGAATCTCGTTGAGGCGCTGGTCCTCCGCGTGCCGTCCGGCGGCGGGAGAGGCCCCGAGCAGACCGACCGTGTACGGGTGCTCCGGGTGCGCGAACAGGTCGTGCACGTCGGCGGTCTCCACCACGCGTCCGGCGTACATCACCGCGACCCGGTCGGCGAGATCGGCGACCACTCCGAGGTCGTGCGTGATCAGCACGATGCTGGTCCCGAGGCGCTCGCGCAGACCACGCAGTACGTCGAGGATTCCGGCCTGGATCGTGACGTCGAGGGCCGTGGTCGGCTCGTCGGCGATCAGCACCTTCGGATCGCAGGCGACCGCCATCGCGATCATCACGCGTTGCCGCATACCGCCGGACAGCTGGTGCGGATAGTCCCCGACGCGGCGCTCGGCGGACGGGATGCCGACGAGCTTGAGCAGTTCGATCGCGCGGGCGTGCGCCGCCTGACGGTTGAGGCCGATATGCGTCCGCAGGACCTCGATGATCTGGTGGCCGACGGTGAAGACCGGGTTCAGCGAGGTCATCGGCTCCTGGAAGATGTACGCGACCTCGCGGCCGCGGATCGAGCGGAGCGTGCGCTTGTCGGCGCCGATCAGCTCGGTCCCGTCGAGCTCGACGGAGCCGTCGACGGTCGCGGTCCGGGGGAGCAGGCCGGCGATGCTCATCGCCGTGACGCTCTTGCCGCAGCCGGATTCACCGACCACCGCCAGCACTTCGCCGTCCCCGACCTCGAAGCTGACCCGGTCGACCGCCGACAACGGCCCGTCCTCGGTGCGGAAGGTGACGGACAGATCTTTGACTGCCAGAACGGGTTTCACCGGCGGCTCGCCTTCGGGTCGAGGGCGTCGCGGAGGCTGTCGCCGACGATGTTGAACGCCAGCGTGAGCAGCATGATCGCGACACCCGGCATCACCGCGGCCCAGGGCGCCCGGGACGCGAACTGCTGCGCGTCGGCGAGCATCGTGCCGAGGCTCGGGGCGGGTGGCTGGATGCCGAGGCCGAGGAACGACAGCACGGCCTCGCCGAGGATCGCCGCCGGGATACCGACGGTGGCCTGGACGATGATCGCGGAGCCGGCGTTCGGGAAGATGTGCCGGCCCAGCACCCAGGCGTCGCTGGCACCCTCGACGATCGCCGCGGCGACGAAGTCGAGCGACTTGATCCGCAGCGTCTCCGACCGGACGATCCGGATCATGCCGGGGATCTGCGCGATCCCGATCGCGATCGCCGCGTTGCCGAGGCTCGCGCCGCGGATCGCGGCCAGCCCGACCGCGAGGATCAGGAACGGGAACGCCAGCACCAGGTCGGTGAGCCGGGAGATCAGCGCGTCGACGGTCCGGAAGTACCCGGCGATCAGTCCGAGCGGTACGCCGACCACCAGCGAGAACGCGACCGCCAGAACACCGACGTGCAGTGACGCGCGCAGCCCGAACATGATCCGCGACAGCACGTCGCGACCGAGATCGTCGGTGCCGAGCAGGTATCCGGCGGTGCCCGGGGGAGCGAACGCGCGGTCGAGGTGGGTCTGGGTGGGTTCGTGCGGCGCCAGCCAGTTGGCGAACACCGCGAGGATCACCGCGATCGCCAGCACTGCCAGCCCGGTGAGAGCGAGCGGATTGTGCAGGATCCGGCGTACCACCCGGCGGCGGTTGCTGCGGAGCGGGGCCGCTGTCAAAGCATCAGTGACATCAGCGACTGCCATCACGCTTCACCTCGCACGCGGATCCGCGGATCGATGACGGAGTACAGCAGGTCGACCAGCAGATTGATGACGATGTACGCCGTCGCGGTCACCAGCACGACCGCCTGGATCACGGGGTAGTCGCGCTGGAAGACGGCGTCGACGGTCAGCTTGCCGAATCCGGGGAGCGCGAAGATCCGCTCCGTCACGACCGCGCCGGAGATCAGCGCGCCCAGCTGGAGGCCGACGATCGTGACGACCACGATCAGGCTGTTGCGCAGGGCGTGCTTGCCGACGACCGCCTTGGGCGGGAGACCTTTGGCTTCGGCGGTCCGGATGTAGTCGGCGGACAGCGCGTCGAGCATCGAGGACCTGGTCTGGCGCATGATCACGGCGGACAGACCGGTGCCGAGGATCAGCGCCGGGAGGATCAGGTGGTGCAGGTTCGCCACCGGGTTGCTGAAGAACGGGACGAAACCCGAGGCGGGAAAGAGGCCGAGGGCAACCGACAGGTACAGGATCGCCATCAGGCCGAGCCAGAAGTGCGGCACCGACAGACCGAGCAGTGCCAGCGCGTTCGCGGCCCATTCCGCCGGGCGCCCACGACGTACGGCGGCGATCACACCGGCGCCGACCCCGATCACGCTGGCGATCAGGATCGCCAGCACCGACAGCTCGATCGTCACCGGCAGCGCGCTCAGGATCATCGACCGCACCGGCGTACCGGTCCGGATCGACTCCCCGAGATCACCGCGCGCCGCATGGCTCACGAACTGCCAGAACTGCACAAGCCACGACTGATCGAGCCCGTACTGCTGCCGGATCGCCCGCAGCGACTCCGGATCCCGGTCCTCACCCGCGAGCGCCAGCGCCGGGTCCCCCGGCAACGCCCGCACCCCGGCGAAGACCACGATCGTCGCGAGCACAAGCGTCACCGCAGACTGCCACAAACGATTGAGCAGGTACCGCCTCACTTCGCGAATCCTGCGAAGGCCGTGCGGATCACGCCGTCGGGGTAGACCTGGATGCCCAGGAGCTTCTTCGAGACGCCGGTCAGGTTGCGCTGGCGGTACATGTAGATGATCGGGTCGTCCTGCTGCAGCAACGTGGTGACCTCGCCGTAGAGCTTCACGCGCTGGGCCTGGTCGGTGGACTGGCGCGCGTCGGTCAGCAGCTTGTCGAGGGCCGGGTTGCTGTAGCCGGAGACGTTCTGGCTGCCGGTCGTGCCGACGAAGTTGTAGATGTTCGCGTCCGGGTCGACCCGCCCGGACCAGCCGAGCTGCAGCAGCTCGAAGTCACCACGGTCCTGCTGGTCCAGCAGAGCGGCGTACTCGACCGGCTTGATGACCAGATCGAACCCGGCGTCCTTCACCATCCCCTGCAGCGCCTGCGCGAGTCGCAGACTGTCCGGGTTGTTCGACGTGATCATCTCGACCTTGTACGGCGTCGTCACGCCGGCGTCGGCGAGCAACTGCTTGGCCTTCGCGGGATCGTGCGCCGGGCACACCTGCGCCGCGTCGGACGTGAACTCGCTCTTCGGCGAGACCGGCGAGCAGGCGACCGTGTTGAGCCCGTTGAAGATCGACTTCACCAGCGCCTCCCGGTCGATGGCCAGCGCCAGCGCCTGGCGGACCTTCGGGTCCTTCGCGATCGGGGTGTCGAGCTGCTTCTGCGGGTTGCCGATGCCGTTGGCGTTCCCGATGTTGACGGTCAGACCCTGGTAGCCGAGCGACTGCGACTGCAGCACGCTGACGGTGTCGTCCTTCTGCAGCGTCGGCGCGTCCTGCGACGACAGCGAGTCCGCGACCTGCGCGTCTCCGGACTTCAGGTTTGCGGAGCGGATGCTGGAGTCGGTGATGATCCGGTACTCGATCGCGTCCAGGTGCACCTTGGCGGCGTCGTAGTACTGCGGGTCCTTGACGACCTTGATCGAGTTCTGGGCGACCCGGCTGGCGAACTTGAACGGGCCGACGCAGACCGGCGCGGTGGAGAAGTTCGCACCGAGCTTGGCGACCGCGGCCGGGCTGAGCACCATCCCGGCCCGGTCGGCCAGCGCGGCGGCCAGCGGGGCGAACGGCTTCGAGAGCTTGATGACCACGGTCTTCGGATCCGGCGTCTCGATCGCGGTGACCGGGCCGAGCTCGCTCTTGCGCGCCGAGCCGGCCAGCGTGAGATCGCGGTTCAGCGAGATCTTGACCGCGTTCGAGTC
The DNA here is from genome assembly GCF_004331375.1 of Kribbella speibonae. Lineage (NCBI taxonomy): Bacteria > Bacillati > Actinomycetota > Actinomycetes > Propionibacteriales > Kribbellaceae > Kribbella > Kribbella speibonae. The sequence goes on from NZ_SJKC01000005.1 coordinate 169,267, forward strand.
GAACGTGCCGCCGTCGGCGAACTTCACGCCCTCCTTCAGCGGGATCGTCAGGCTGAGCCCGTCGGCCGAGACCGTCGGCAGCGCGGTCGCGAGCTGCGGGACCAGCTTGGCGTCGGGGCCGAGGTCGTAGAGCTTCTCGCACATGGTGTGGAAGACGTACCGCGAGTACAGGCTGCGCGAAAGCGTCGGGTCCAGCTTGTCCGGATCGGCGGACAGGGCGACGGTCAGCGTGCCGCCCTGCTTCACCTTCGCCGCGTCGGCCGCCTCACCGAACACATCCTGCCCAGCACTCGACTGGCCGCCGCCCGACGCGTTGTCACCGCCGGCCGGCTCAACCGGTGAGCAGGCGGTCCCAACGAGGGCCAGCGCGACCACGGCCGCGCCGGCCCCCACCACACTCCCGCACCGGGTCCCCAGCTTGAAACGGTTCACAGCAAGTCGACGAGTCATCACGTGCTCCTGGTTAGGCGGATGTTGTCGACTGTTTCATGTATACAAGGTGGGTGCGCAAGTGAATCGGCGAGTTTGTTGCAACCTTTTACTACTCGACCGGATAGGTCAGGTTCCCGGCCGGGACGGAATGGTTGCCGAGAGCAAGCGCCATCAGGTTCGGGCCGTCGTACTGAGGGTGATGGATGCCGAATCCCGTGGCCTGCCGGAACCCGAACCGCGGGTAATACTCAGCGTGTCCGAGCACGACAACCGCAGGCTCAGGGCGATCACGCGCCGTCGCCAAGGCGGCCCGTACGGCGGCACCGCCGGCGCCCTGCCGCTGGTACGCCGAAAGCACCGCGACCGGCCCGAGTGACAGGACCGGGACGTCGCCGACGTGACAGCGGGTGAGGAGCGCGTAGGCGATCGGCTCGTCGTCGGAGGTCGTGGCGACGAACGAGAGCCCGGGGATCCAGGCGACCGGGTCGGCGCGGAGCTGGTCGAGGAAGTCGACCTCGAACTGCCGGCCGAAGGCGTCACGGGTCAGGTCGCGGAGCGGGTCGATGTCGGACCGAGTCTCGACACGGGTGTTCCAGGTGATGGACAACAGAGGTCCCTTTCGGAGGTTCAGTGGATGAGTTGAGCGACCGATGGCGCTGCCGGGCGTGCCGCAGCGCGGGCTGACGCGGTCATCAACTCATCTCCTCCTTCTCCGAAGTCGCGGCCAACTTTAACCGAGCGCGAGGCGTCAGTCACTCTGAATTCGTCGACTGAACAAGGGGACTTCAGTGAACGTGAACCGCAAGCATTCCGGTAGTTGGAGAAGGTACGGCCTGGGAGCAGGCGCGGTCGCCGCACTCCTGACGACCGCGGCCTGCGGGGCAGCGAACGCGTCGGACGGGAGCAAGCCGTCGGACCAGCAGAGTTCCACGCCGTCGGCGAGCGCACCGGCCTCGTCGAATCCGGTGGAGCCGGCGGCCTCGACCTCGACCGCGACACCGAGTGCGGCACCGACTGCGGCACCGTCGAAGAAGCCCACTGACGACGGCAGCGTCGACCTGTGCACGATGGCGGACCTGACCTTCACCGTCACGAACTACGACGGCCCGGAGGAGGACGTTCGGCATTTGATGCTCGTGGCAACCAACAAGAGCACCAAGAAGTGCGACGTACAGAACTACCCCGAGGTCACCCTCGGCAACGCGCAAGGCAACGCCCCCGTGAAGGAGGGCACTGCCGATGACGAGGCGGTCACGCTCGCTCCCGGCGCGAAGGCGTACGCCGGTGTGCTCGCCACCGGCGGCCACATGGACACCTATCCCGTGAAGTTCATGACCGTCAGCCTCGGCAGCCCTGGCGGGGAAGCCCCGGCGGAGAAGGCGATCAGGGTGAAGATGCCCGTCACCTCGTTCGAGGCCGACGACGGCCAGCGTGTCACCTACTGGGCCGGCACCGAGGGCCTCGCCATGCGCCCGGTCACCCAGTCCTGACTACCACTCGACAACCAGCGGATCCCTGGACGGCGCACCGGCCGGGACCCAGGCGTCGTCGACGAACCGGTACGGGTGCCAGCGGCCGTGGCGGTCGAGGCGGAGCTGTGTGTCGGCGCCGAGAGTCAACTGGTTCGCCGACGTACTGATGGTCAGGTCGTCGTCCGCGGCGAGCAGCTCCGTCCGCGCCCGGTTGAGCTCGGCCGGGTCAGGAGTCCAGGTGTGCTCGAGTACGTCGAGACCGGGAGCGCCGCCGTACCGCCAGGCTTGGATGCTCGGGGCAAGGTCCCGGCCAGTCGACTCGGCTAGCGCCGGGACCAGTTGCGGGAAGTCCGTCGCGAGGCGAATCGCGTCCTGCCATTCGTCGAGCGGTTGCGGCTCGGCGGTGCCGTGGAGGAGCGCGTTCAGGATCGATCGGGCGCGGCGGGCGGCGTCGAGCACCAGCAACTGCAGCACCTGCGGCCCGAGGTCGCCGGGCGGTTCGATTCCCGCGACCGCGAGCTCGTCGGGGGCAATCCTGGCTGGGAGCTCCGGCGGCTCGGGCAGATCGCCGGGCAGGCCGGCCAAGACGTCGGCGATCGCGACCCCAGCCTCAGCTTCAGCGGGCTGGGCGGACGAGGCCTGCAGTTCGTCAAGGAGGGCCGCACGCGTGTGGCCGCGGAGGAGCAGCAGCACGAACGGGTCGGCGTCGAGGAGCCAGGCGACCTGGTAGCAGAGGGCAGCCGCGTGCTGGCAGGGGAGTTCCCACGCGTCGCACGTACAGCTTGGGTCGAGGTCGCCGATGCCCGGCAGCAGCGTGACACCTGCGTCGGACGCTGCTTCGACCAGACTGTGCGGCATTTCGCCGTCGAGCAGCGCGGCGATGTGACCGGCGCGCGCCGCGACCTGCTCGCGGAACCTGCGCCAGTCGTCGTCGCTCAACTGATCGACGTGCACCACGGATTCGTACGTGTCTTCGGGTGAGTAGACAGTGGCCGCGATCCGTCCCGGGCTGATGGTGATCGTGCCGACCTGCCCGGAGTTCGCGTACCGGCGGCCCTTGCGGAGCTGACCGGCGTCCAGCGACGTGTCCTCCATCGCCTGCACCCAGGCCCGGGCCCACCACGAGCGGCCGCGGGTGCTGCGATGCTGTGCCGCGAAGGCCGGGAAGCCTTGTGCCTCGGTCATCGTGCACCTCCTCGCAGCTGGACCAGGTCGGCCAGTTCGGCGTCGGAGAGTTCGGTCAGCGCCGCCTCGCCGCCGGACAGCACGGCCTCGGCCAGTTCGCGTTTGGCGGCGAGCATGCCGGCGATCCGGTCCTCGATGGTGCCCTCGGCAATCAACCGGTGCACCTGCACCGGCCGGGTCTGCCCGATCCGGTACGCCCGGTCGGTCGCCTGGTCCTCGACCGCGGGATTCCACCAGCGGTCGAAATGCACGACGTGATCGGCGCGGGTCAGGTTGAGCCCGGTCCCGGCCGCCTTCAGCGACAGCAGGAACACCCGGACCTCGCCGGCCTGGAACCGGTCGACCATGTCCTCGCGCCGCGCGACCGGCGTACCGCCGTGCAGGAGCTGGGTCGGGATGCCGCGGTCGGCGAGATGCCGTTCGAGCAGTCGCGCCATCGCGACGTACTGCGTGAAGACGAGCACGGCGCCGTCTTCCGCGACAATCGTCTCGAGCAATTCGTCGAGCAGCTCGAGCTTTCCTGAACGGCCGGTCAGCCGCGCGTCGTCCGGCTCCTTCAGGTACTGCGCGGGATGGTTGCAGATCTGCTTCAGGCCGGTCAGGAGTTTCACGATCAGGCCGCGGCGCGCCATCCGGTCGCTCGCCTGCACCTCGGCCATCAGCTCGCGAACCGTTGCCTCGTACAACACGACCTGCTCGCGGGTCAGCGACACCGCCTGGTCGGTCTCGGTCTTCGGCGGCAGCTCGGGCGCGATCCCCGGATCGGACTTCTTCCGGCGGAGCAGGAACGGCTTGACGAGCTTCGCGAGCCGCGCCGCCACCTCCTCGTCCTTGTCCGCCTCGATCGGTTGCGCCCACTGGTTGCGGAACGATCCGAGCCGGCCCAGCAGCCCCGGCGTCGTCCAGTCGAGGATCGCCCACAGCTCGGACAGGTTGTTCTCCACCGGGGTGCCGGTCAGCGCCACCCGCGCCTTGGCCGGCACGGTCCGCAGCGCCTTCGCCGTACCGGACGAGGGGTTCTTCACATGCTGCGCCTCATCGGCGACCACGAGCGCCCACGGATGATCGGCCAGCCGTACGGCGTCACGCCGCAGCGTCCCGTACGTCGTCAGCACGAAACCCTCCCGCGCGTCGTCGAGCGAACGTGACGTGCCGTGGAAGCGCCGTACGGGAGTGCCGGGAGCGAAGCGCTGCACCTCCCGCTCCCAGTTGCCGAGCAGAGAGGCCGGGCAGACGACCAGAGTCGGACCGGCGGTCTCAGCGGACTGCTGGCGGTGCAGGTGGAGCGAGATGAGCGTGATCGTCTTCCCGAGGCCCATGTCGTCCGCGAGGCAGCCGCCGAGGCCGAGCGACGTCATCCGGGACAGCCAGCGCAGACCGCGCAGCTGGTAGTCGCGGAGGGTCGCCTGGAGACCGGCGGGTGCTTCGAGCGGATCGTCGGCGCGGTCCGGGTCGGCGATCTTGGCGCGGAGGTCGTCGAGCCACTTCGCCGGTGTGACGGTGACCTGGCGCCCGTCGATCTCGGTGGTGCCGGTGAGCGCGACGCCCAGAGCGTCGATCGCTGTGACGGGTTTGAGGATGCGTTCACGGGCCTTGCGGGCGAGGTCGGGATCGATGAGCATCCACTGGTCGCGGAGCCGGACGACCGGTCGGGTCGCCTCCGCGAGCTGGTCGAGCTCGGCCTCGGTCAGCGGGTCGTCGCCGAGTGCCACTTGCCAGCTGAAGTCGAGGGTGCTGTCGCCGCCGAAGAAGCTCGGCAGATCGCTGGGCGGCCCGTCCGTCGACGTGATGGCGGCGCGTGCGGTCAGCTCTCGTCCGAGGCTGCGCGGCCAGTGCAGGTCCACGCCTGCGGCCGCGAGCCGCTGCGCCGAGCCTGCCAGCAGCTCCGCGACCTCTTCGTCCGCGAGCTCCATCCGGTCCGGTACGGCGGAGTCGAGCAGGCGGCTGAGTGGTTGCCAGACGCGTGCTGCGCGGCGGATCGCGAGGGTGGCGTCGATGCGTGCGCGCGGGCCGAAGCCGGGGACGTCGGTGGACCAGACATCATCCGCGTCTCTGACGAGGGTCGGGTCCTTCAGGCTGTGCAACTGGACCATCGCGCTGAAGGCAAGCGAGTCGGCCAGTTCGATCCGGAGCGAGATCCGGACGCCGGTGTCGAGTCCGGCCGAGACCTCGTCGGCCCAGGTCCGCAGACGGTCGGCGCGTTGCGGTGCGGTCGCGGTGAAGAGGTTGGTCTGATGTGCCTTCGCGGCGGCGGGGGAGCGAGGCATGCCGTCGGCCACGGCATCCAGAAACTCCCGCAACAAGTCCTCGGCAACAGGCACCCGCAGGTCGGTGAGGGGGAGCGCTCGGGCTGAGGCGGGCATTGCTTCGGCGAGTTCGAGGACTCGGGTGATGTCGTCGGGGTCGAGGGGGCCGACCCGCCAGGCGTCGTGGCCCTCGGGAGTGACGCCGGGCAGGAGCTTGCCGCGGGCAACCAGTTGAAGAGCGACGAGGGAGGCACCGCCCCAGAAGGCGGCCGACGGGTGCGCCCCGGGTGCACGGCGCATCCGCCCGAGGATCGGAACCGCCTCGGCCACCGGCAGCTCGACAGCACGCACGCCCTGCTGCGGCTCGCCTGCAGCGATCAGGTCCAGCTCCACCTGATCGCCGACGCCGAGGGGGAGTGGGCCGCCCTCCGGATCCCAGAACGCCACTCGACTCGCGCGTGGTGGATCGGCCGGCCGGAAAACCACCGCACACCCAGCCAGCTCATGCCCCGTGCCCACCAACCCGACGACCTCCGACTCACTCAGTACAACGCGAACAAAGAAACTCAGACCGGAACTGCTGCGGCGTCCGCCGTCCCAGGCTGGTCGAACTGGGTCCGGTGCAGCTCTTCGTACCGCCCGCCGGCGGCGAGCAGGTCCGCGTGCCGGCCGCGTTCGACGACCTGTCCGTTCTCGATCACGAGGATCTGGTCGGCGGCCCGGATGGTCGACAACCGGTGCGCGATCACCACGGCCGTCCGTCCGGACAGCGCCTCGGCCAGCGCCGCCTGGACCGCGGCCTCGTTCGTCGAGTCCAGCGCGGCGGTCGCCTCGTCGAGGATCACCACCCGCGGCTGCGCGAGCAGCAATCGGGCGATTGTCAGCCGCTGCCGCTCACCACCCGACAACCGGTACCCACGCTCACCCACGACCGTGTCGAGCTGATCAGGCAGCGACCGGATCAGCTCACCCAGCCGAGCTCGCTCCAGCGCGTCCCACAGGTCCTCCTCGGTCGCCTCGGGACGCGCGAGCAGCAGGTTCTCCCGGATCGAGTCGTGGAACAGGTGCCCGTCCTGCGTGACCATCCCGAGCGTCTCCCGCAACGACTCCGCGGACACATCCCGTACGTCGACCCCGGCGAGCTTCACGGCTCCCGAGTCCACGTCGTACAACCTGGGAATCAGCTGCGCGATCGTCGACTTGCCGGCGCCCGACGAGCCGACCAGCGCGACCATCTGCCCCGGCTCGGCACGGAACGAGACGTCGTGCAGCACCTCGACGCCGCCGCGCGTGTCCAGCTTCGCGACCTCTTCGAGCGACGCCAGCGACACCTTGTCCGCCGACGGGTACGCGAAGCTCACGCCGGAGAACTCCACCGCGACCGGGCCCTCGGGCACGCGGCCCGCGTCCGGCTTGTCCTTGATCAGCGGCTCCAGGTCCAGCACCTCGAAGACACGCTCGAAGCTCACCAGCGCGGTCATCACCTCGAGCCGCGCACTCGCGAGCGCGGTCAACGGCGAGTACAGCCGGGTGAGCAGCAACGCCATAGCGACGACCGCACCCGCGTCGAGCTGGTCACGCAACGCGTAGAAGCCACCCAGCCCGTAGACGACCGCCAGCGCCAGCGCGGACACCAGCGTGAGCGAGGTGACGAAGATCCACTGCACCATCGCGGTCCGCACGCCGATGTCCCGCACGCGCCGCGCGCGCACCGCGAACTCCTGCGACTCGCGAGCCGGCCGCCCGAACAGCTTGACCAGCGTCGCACCAGGCGCCGAGAACCGCTCGGTCATCTGCGTGCTCATGGTCGCGTTGTAGTCCGCCGCTTCCCGCTGCAGTCCGGCCAGCCTGGCCCCGATCCGGCGCGCGGGCACGACGAAGACCGGGAGGAGAACCAGCGCCAGCAGAGTGATCTGCCACGACACGCCCAGCATCACCACCAGCGTCAGCACGAGCATCACCAGGTTGCTGACGACGCCGGACAGCGTGTCGCTGAACGCGCGCTGCGCGCCGATCACGTCGTTGTTCAGCCGGGAGACCAGCGCGCCGGTCCGCGTGCGGGTGAAGAACGCGATCGGCATCCGCTGGATGTGGTCGAACACAGCGGTCCGCAGATCGAGGATCAGCCCTTCGCCGATGCTCGCGGACAACCATCGGGTGACGAGGCTCAGCCCGGCCTCCGCGACCGCGATGGCCGCGATCAGCAGCGACAGTTGCAGGACGAAGCCGAAGGCCTTGCCGCCGACGATCGCGTCGACCACCTTGCCGGCCAGCACCGGCGTGGCGACCGCGAGGACCGCGGCCCCGATGCTGAGCATCAGGAAGGCGACCAGGTACCGCCGGTGGGGGCGGGCGAAGGCGAGGATTCGTTGCAGAGTGGCTCGGGAGAAGGGTCTCTTCTCGTCCTGGGCGTTCATCGCGTGGTAGAGCGAGTTCCACGCGGTCATTTCCATACTCACGGCTGTGCTCCGCTGGATCGATCGGCTGGGACGGTCGATGATTCCGCACACCACCGACAAAACCTCACGCTAGAACCTCGACGGAACTTGAGGTCAACTGCGTACACTGTACGAAGAATAGCCGATGGCAAGGAACGACGCACATGAAGCAGGAGTACAGCGGCAGCGGGGACCCCGCGAAGAGTCTCGAGCTGCTGTGGCGCCGCCGTCCCGCGCCGACCCGCGGGCCGAAGCCGGCGCTGACCGTCGACGGGATCGTCGCGGCCGCCCTGCGGATCGCGGACGCCGAAGGACTGGCCGCGATGTCGATGCGCCGGGTCGCCGACGAGCTCGGCGTCGGCGCGATGACGCTGTACCGCTACTTCCCAGGCAAGGGTGAGTTGCTCGACGTCATGCTGGACACCGTGTACGGCGAGTTGCCGCGCCGCGCCGTACCGGGGGACTGGCGGGCGGCGCTCGACGAGGTCGCTCGCGAGAACCGGGAGCTGTACCTGCGGCACCCGTGGCTGCTTCAGGTGGCGATCAGCCGGCCGCCGCTCGGCCCGAACGTGATGGCGAAGTACGAGTGGGAGCTGACCGCGGTCGAGGGGATCGGCCTCACCGATCTGGAGATGGACGCGACGGTCGCCCTCGTCAACGGCTACGTGCACGGCGCCGTCCGTACGGCGGTGGAGTCGCGCCAGGTGATCCAGCGGTCCGGGATGACGGACAAGGAGTGGTGGCTGGCGCACGTGCCGCACCTGGACCAGATCGGCGACCTGAAGAAGTTCCCGCTCTCGTCCCGGGTCGGAACCGCCGTCGGGAATGAGTTCGACGCTCCTTATGATGCCGAACATGCGTTCGAGTACGGTCTGGAAAGGCTGCTGGACGGCGTGTCCGCGCTGGTCCGTGACCGGACTGCACCGGAAGGGTAAATGCAGTTGTGAGTGAGTACTCACTCAGTTACCTTTGACGGCGTGAGCCCACGAGCGACCCCACTGCCCCCCGAGGAACGGCGCGCTGCCATCCTCGCGGCCGCGCTGCCGTTGCTGGAGGAGTTCGGCGCCGAGGTCAGTACCAAGCAGATCGCCGAGGCGGCGGGGATCGCCGAGGGGACGATCTTCCGTGCGTTCGGCAGCAAGGACGCGCTGGTCGAGGCCGCGATGGCGACCGCGTTCGACCCGTCGGACCTGATCCACGCCCTCGAACAGGTCGATCGCACGCTGCCGCTGCGGGAGCGAACCGTCGTCGCGGTCGAGATCGGCCAGCGGCGGTTGCGCCGGGTGTTCAAGCTGCTGTTCGCGCTGCGGATCCGCCGGCCACCCGAGTTCAAGCACTCGACGCCGATGGACGAGGCCCGGCGCAAACGCCAGAACGACCTGGCCAACGCCGCGTTCGCCGACCTGCTGCGACCGGACGCCGACCAGCTGCGGCTGCCGCCGGAGGACGTCGTACGGATGATCGGCCTGCTCACGTTCTCGGCCACCCACCCAATGGTTTCCGGCGGCCACGTGCTGACCGCCGAGGAGATCGTCGACTTCGCCTTCGACGGTCTGCTCAAGCACCACACCCAGCCACACACGGGTCAGCCACCGGCTTCCGAGGACATCGTCGGATTCGCGCTCGACGGTGCCCGCCATCACGACTCTGGGGATGATTGATGTTACTTCGCGTCTTGCGTACGCACCTGCGTCCGTACGCGGGAAACCTGCTCCTGGTGGTCGTCCTGCAACTGATCGGGACGATCGCCTCCCTCTACCTGCCCAGCCTGAATGCCGACATCATCGACAACGGCGTGGCCAAGGGCGACACCGGCTACATCATGAGCACCGGCGGCTGGATGCTGGGCGTCAGCCTGGTGCAGATCGCCTGCACGATCACCGCCGTGTACTTCGGTGCGAAGACGGCCGCCCTGTTCGGACGTGACGTCCGCGCCGCCGTGTTCCACCGGGTCGGCGAGTTCTCCGCGCGGGAGGTGAACCAGTTCGGCGCGCCGACGCTGATCTCCCGCAGTACGAACGACGTCACCCAGATCCAGATGCTGGTCGTCACCACCTGCACGATGCTGGTCGCCGCGCCGATCACGATGGTCGGCGGCGTGATCATGGCGGTCCGCGAGGACGTCGGCCTGTCCTGGCTGGTGGCGGTCGCCGTACCGCTGCTGGCGATCTGTATCGGGTTCATCGCGAGCCGGATGGTGCCGCAGTTCCGGAAGATGCAGAAGAACATCGACGGCGTGAACCGGGTGCTGCGCGAGCAGATCGCGGGTATCCGGGTGGTCCGGGCGTTCGTCCGCGAGCCGCACGAGGTCGAGCGCTTCGGCGAGGCCAACGCGAACCTGACCGACACCGCGATCCGGGCTGGCCGGCTGATGGCGCTGGTGTTCCCGACGGTGATGCTGATCCTGAACGTGTCGAGTATCGCGGTGCTGTGGTTCGGCGCCTCCCGGGTCGAGAACCAGACCATGGAGGTCGGTGCGCTGACCGCGTTCCTGAGCTACCTGATCCAGATCCTGTTCTCGGTCATGATGGGCGTGTTCGTGATGATCATGGTGCCGCGCGCCTCGGTCTGCGCGGACCGGATCTCCGAGGTCCTCGACACTGAGTCGTCGGTGCGGCCGCCGGTCACGCCGATCGGCAGCTTCACCGGCCGCGGACAGCTGGTGTTCGAGCGCGCCTCCTTCAAGTACCCGGGGGCCGCCGAGCCGGTACTGCGGGACATCAGCTTCGTCGCGTCGCCGGGTCAGACGACCGCGATCATCGGCAGCACCGGCGCCGGTAAGACCACGCTGCTCTCGCTGGTGCCGCGGTTGTTCGACGCGACCGAGGGACGGGTCCTCGTCGACGGTATCGACGTACGGGAGATCGAGCCCGAGGCGCTGTGGGAGCGGATCGGTCTGGTGCCGCAGCGTCCGTACCTGTTCTCCGGGACGATCGCCAGCAACCTGCGGTACGGCAACCCGGACGCGACCGACGAGGAGCTCTGGGAAGCGCTGGAGATTGCCCAGGGCAAGGACTTCGTCGAGGCGATGCCGGAAGGGCTGAACGCGCCGATCGCGCAGGGCGGCACGAACGTGTCCGGCGGTCAGCGGCAGCGGCTCGCGATCGCGCGGGCGCTGGTCCGCAAACCGGAGATCTTCCTGTTCGACGACTCGTTCTCGGCGCTCGACCTGGCGACGGACGCCCGGCTCCGGGCGGCGCTGCGGCCGGTCACCCGGGACGCCTGCGTGGTCGTCGTCGCCCAGCGGGTCTCGACGATCATCGACGCCGACCAGATCGTGGTGATCGAGGACGGCGCGATCGTCGGCAAGGGCACCCATCAGGAGTTGCTCGACACGTGTCCGACGTACGTCGAGATCGTCGAGTCCCAGCGTTCCGCGGAGGAGGCGGCATGAGCGACGAACAGAAGCCGTCACCGAACGGGCAGGAGCCGACCGAGGCCGGCGCGGCCAAGACGGTCAAGGCCACTGAACGGCCGACCACCGGGCGCGCGTTCGGGCCTCCGGGAGGGATTCCGGGGGACAAGTCGATCGACTTCCTGCCCTCGGCGAAGCGGCTGCTCAAGCGGCTGCGTCCGCACCGGGTGCAGGTGTCGGGTGTCGTCCTGCTCGCGATCTTCAGTGTCGGCCTGTCGGTGCTCGGCCCGAAGATCCTCGGCCGTGCGACCGACATCATCTTCGCCGGCGCGATCGGCAAGAGGTTCCCGAAGGGCATGACCAAGGAGCAGATCGTCGAGCAGACCCGCGCGTCCGGCAACGGCCGGCTGGCGGACCTGCTGCAGGGGATCGACCTGATCCCCGGCGTCGGCATCGACTTCGATGCCCTGCGCAACGTCCTGCTGCTGGTGCTGGCGTTGTACGTCGGCGCGTTCTTCCTGTCCTGGGCGCAGGGCTACATCCTGAACGGCGTCGTCCAGCGGACCATTCTGGACCTGCGGTCCGAGGTCGAGGAGAAGCTGAACAAGCTGCCGCTGAGCTACTTCGACGGCGCGCCGCGCGGTGAGCTGCTCAGCCGGGTCACCAACGACATCGACAACATCTCGACCAGTCTGCAGCAGACGCTGAGCCAGTTGCTGACGTCGCTGCTGACGGTGATCGGCGTGATTACGATGATGTTCGTGATCTCGCCGCTGCTGGCGCTGATCGCGCTCGTCACGATTCCGATCTCGATGGTGCTGACGGCGGCGATCGCCAAGCGTTCGCAGGTTCGGTTCGTCGCGCAATGGCGGCATACCGGCGCCTTGAACGGTCAGATCGAGGAGGCGTTCACCGGGCACGAGCTGGTGAAGGTCTTCGGCCGGCAGAAGGAGATCGAGGCGAGCTTCGCGGAGAAGAACGAGGAGCTGTACAAGGCCGCGTTCGGGGCGCAGTTCATCTCCGGTCTGATCATGCCGCTGATGATGTTCATCGGGAACGTGAACTACGTGGTGATCGCGGTCGTCGGCGGTCTGCGGGTCGCCTCCGGCACGATGTCGCTGGGCGACGTACAGGCGTTCATCCAGTATTCGCGGCAGTTCACCCAGCCGCTGACCCAGGTGGCCTCGATGGCGAACCTGCTGCAGTCCGGTGTGGCGTCGGCGGAGCGTGTGTTCGAGGTACTGGACGCCAAGGAGCAGGTGCCGGACGACGCGACTCCGGTGAAGGTCTCCGACTCTCGCGGGCGGGTCGAGTTCGAGCATGTCTCGTTCTCGTACGACCCAGAGAAGCCGCTGATCACCGACCTGAGCCTGGTCGCCGAACCCGGCCAGACGGTCGCGATCGTCGGCCCGACCGGTGCCGGGAAGACCACGCTGGTCAACCTGATCATGCGGTTCTACGAGCTGAACGGCGGCCGGATCACGCTCGACGGCGTCGACATCACCGAGCTGACCCGGCACGACCTGCGTTCGCGGATCGGCATGGTGCTGCAGGACACCTGGCTGTTCGGCGGCACGATCCGGGACAACATCCTCTACGGCAACCTGAACGCCACCGAGGACGACATGCTGGCGGCCGCGAAGGCGACGTACGTCGATCGCTTCGTGCACAGCCTGCCGGACGGGTACGACACGGTCATCGACGAGGAAGGCAGCAACGTCAGCGCCGGTGAGAAGCAGCTGCTCACCATCGCCCGCGCGTTCCTCGCCGACCCGCAGTTGCTGATCCTCGACGAGGCGACCAGCTCGGTCGACACCCGCACGGAGGTCCTGGTGCAACGCGCCATGGCCGCCCTGCGCTCCGACCGCACCAGCTTCGTCATCGCCCACCGCCTGTCCACCATCCGCGACGCGGACCTGATCCTCGTCATGGAAGACGGCGCCATCGTCGAACAAGGCAACCACCGCGAACTCCTCGCAGTGGACGGCGCCTACGCCCGCCTCTACAACGCCCAGTTCAGCGGCGCCGTAGTAGACATCGACGAAGAAGCCGCCGCCCTACCAACCCCAACCCCAGCCGGCCGCCCCATCGCCCGCTGACCTAACCAGGACGGGGACACCAACCCGGTGTCCCCGTCCTCCTGCCTGTGGATAACTTCCGCGGGGCCGGCACCGGTTGTGGCGTACTTGAGCCATGGCGACGGACATGGACCCGATACGGCGACGTGGCAACCGATGGGCGCACACCATCGGTACGAAACTCGATCTCACCGACCCATCCCATCTGACCAGCCTGCGGGACGCCTACCTCGTCGCCTACCAGTACCACGCCCCGCTCATGGTCCGCGTAGCCGACGACATGCTCGCAGACCTTCGTGCGGACGTCGGGTCCCGTCGCGCCGACCGCCTGCTTGCTCTGGGCCGTGATGGGCATCACCTGGCGCTCGCGATGAAGATGCTCGATCGAAACTTCATGCAGCAGAACTCCTCGAACCTGGTGGTGTCGCGGGCGCTGGTCGAGAACGCCGTGCAGGACCTCGAGAACCACCACGGTATGACGTTCCCGCAAGTCGCCGCATTCCGGCGGGTCGCGTCGCGCGTCGATCGAGCAGACACAGCCGGTGGTTTCTGGGTGTTGAGCGAGTACTTGCAGACCGGTGGGGTGCCTGTCGGTCAGCCGGGGAGCCGGGTCAGTGTCTTCGACACGAGCTTCAAGGGCACGGTGCAAGAGCTCCTGTCGGCGGTGTATCCGGAGACGACCTTCACCGGACGGTACGCGTTCCACGGAGAGTCGCCGCACGATCCGCATCCGGGGAGCAAGAAGGGGTATGAAGTACACCTTGCGGCTACCGAGGGCCGAGGCGGTCTGCCGCTGTACGAGCTGCCGGACGACGTTTCGAAGACGTTCGCGCATCAGCTCGCGATCAACAGTATCGAGGAGCTCTTCGACGGGCCGATGTCGAGCCCGGTCCGACTCGGCGCCGCCGGCCCCGAGCAGACCGGGCAGCGTCATGACCCGGCGCTTCTGGACGGACTGAGCCGCGGCCGGATCTCAGCGCGGTTCCGGCACCTTCCGGTCCGTGAAGGTGTCAAGGCGATCAACCTCTATGCGATCGGCGACCTCGCCGGAGATGTCGCGAGGGTCCGCGATGCCGGAGGCAACTATCGTGCGTGGCTGGACGACAGGGCGCAGCGGTATCGGACGGAGATCCGCGCCTGGATCAGCGGTGGATCCACCGATCCACGGCTCGCGGAGATCCTCGACTCGTTCGTGCATCGTGCCGACAAGAAGCAGGCAGACTTGCTGCAGAAGGCACTGGACCGCGCGCAGGTCCCGGAGGCAGCGCGCGAGTCGATCTGGTCGGCGTACGAGCAGTGCGGCAGCGACGGGGACAAGACGGTCTTCGTGGAGAATGTTCTGAATTCGACTCGGGCAAGCGGAGGCAGGGATGGGCGGCGCGAAGGGAAGCGACCCGGAGGGCGACTGGATGGCCCTGGTCGGGACGACCGCGGACTATGAGGGGGTCGAGGACATGGTCGACGAGATGCTTCGGGTTGGTCCTCCGCCGCGCGTCGGCGTGCCGGCGATTGCCAAGGCGCCGATGATCATCGACACCGACCTGGGTGGGGATCCGGATGACACGGTGGCGCTGGTGGTGGCAGCTCGGCGGGTGCCGGAGCTGCGGTTGGTGGTGACCAGTGACGAGTACGGCGGGCAGCGGGCCCGGCTCGCGCGATATCTGCTGGATCTGGCCGGGCGACCGGATGTCCGGGTTGCGACGGGATCCGACCTCGGGAACAGCCGGATGTGGTTCATGGACGGTGTCTGTCCTGCCGAGGTGCCTCGGCAGGACGATGATGTGGTCGGTGTGATCGACGAGGTCTGTTCGGGGATCGAGGGACGGATTCGCTGGGTTGGCATGGGCCCGCTGTCGAACCTTGCGCGGCTGCAGCGCGAGGCGCCAGTGCTGCTTCCGCGGCTGGCCGTCACGCAGATGGGTGGGGCGATCAACTACCGGGATCCGTCGCGGGCCGAGCACAACTTCCGGGTGGACGCGGAGGCCGCGATCCGGATGGTGCCTGAGCTGGGGCGGTGGAACCCGACCTTCGTGGTGTCGGACGTGACGTTCAACCCGGCGATGGAGATCACCCGCGAGTCCGCCCTCTACGAACGCTGGGGCCGCCTGGACGCACGCCCGTGGGAGCGGGTGCTGCGCGAGCACTTCGATCGCTGGACCACGAAGTACCCGGGATCCATGCAGCACGACGCGCTGGCACTGGCGGCTGCGTTGCTCTGGCCGGGGGTGCGGTTCGTGCGGGAGCACGTGGTGCTCGACGACATCGCGCGGATGAGCCTGAAAGCTGACGGCGCCGAGATCAAGATGTCGATCTCGGCCGACTACGCGGCCTTCATGGTGTGGTTGGAGAAGGCGCTGGACTGACGGAGTCGGTCCCAGTTCTGGAGGTGGGGATGGGCGACTGCGAGACGGATGCCGTGGGCGGGCGGATGGGCCTCGCGATCGCGAAGGCGCCGATGATCATCGACACCGATGCCGGTGGGGATCCGGATGACAGTGTTGCGTTGGTGGTGGCGGCTCGGTTGGTGCCTGAGCTGGCACTGGTGGTCACTGGTGACGAGTACGGCGGGGAGCGGGCTCGGTTTGTGCGGTGGTTGCTGGATCTGGCGGGGCGGTCGGATGTTCGGGTGGTGGCGGGGGCCGATCTGGGGAATCGGAGGGGATTCGTCGTCGGCGGGATGTGCCCGGCGGAGGTGCCGCCGCAGGACACGGACGTGGCGGCTGCAGTCAGTGAGGTCTTCGAGGGGCTGGACGGGCAGGTTCGGTGGGTGGGGATGGGGCCGCTGTCGAACCTGGCGAGCCTGCAGCGGGAGCGGCCGGAGCTGGTGGCGCGGCTGGCAGTCACGCAGATGGGTGGGGCGATCAACTACCGGGATCCGGCGCGGGCCGAGCACAACTTCCGGGCGGATCCGGCCGCGGTGATCGAGATCCTGCCGACCTTGGAGCGCTGGGGGCCGCCGACGTTCGTACTGTCCGACGTGACCTTCAACCCGGCCATCGAGATCACGGCGGAGTCGCCGCTCTACCGGAGGTGGGCCGCCCCGGACGCGAGGCCGTGGGAGCGCGTCTTGCGGGAGCAGTTCGATCGCTGGACGGCGAAGTACCCGGCCCTCCAGCACGACGCGCTGGCCTTGGCGGCTGCGTTGCTCTGGCCGGGGGTGCGGTTCGTGCGGGAGCACGTGGTGCTCGACGACATCGCGCGGATGAGCCTGAAAGCTGACGGCGCCGAGATCAAGATGTCGATCTCGGCTGACTACGCGGCCTTCATGACTTGGCTGGACAAGGCCTTGGGCTGAAGCGGTCAGTCCCAGACGAAGTTGAGGGCGCGTTCGAAGTTGACGTAGCCGGCGCGGGCGAAGGCCTGGGCCATCGGGACGTTGCCCAGGTCAGTCGCGGCCCGGATGCGGTCGACGCCCTCGGCGGCGAGGATGCGGGTGCCCTCGGCAAGGATGTCGTCGATGTAGCCGTGGCCGCGGTGTGCGGGGAGTACGCCGATGTACGCGATGATCGGGTGGTAGTTGTTGCGGGCGGGTACGACGAAGCCCACCGGGCCGCCCCCGTCGGGGAGTTCGGCGATCCGCCACCACTCGTGCGGGCTCTGGTACCCGGCGAACTCCTCGTCGTAGTGCTGTTCCGCCGCCTCGCGCGGGCTCAGCCCGGACGCGAGATCCGCCTGACCGTGGGCGTCGAGCGTGCCCTCCATCACCGGCGTCATCAGAGCGACCAGATCCTCGCGATCGGCGACCGGGCGGAACACGAGCCGGCCCTTGGACTCCGGGAGCAGCGATGCCGGGGTCCACTGGAGCCGGAGCCGCTCGACCAGCAGCCGCGCGCCCGTGCTCTCGAGGACGCGCGTACGCGACTCGACCACCTCACGGGCCGCGGGGTTCTCACGCCAGTCCGGCGGGACGAAGCGCCCGTACTCGGGCAGCTTCGCGCCAGCCGGAAAGACAGCGGCTCGCGCCGTCTCGAACAACCGCAGACCGATCTCGTCGCGCTCGGCCCGCGGCAGCGTGTCGTCGACGTCGAAAAAGTCGAACTGCAGTGGCACGTCGCCGCCCGGGGTCGTCCACCAGGCAAGCCGCGCGAGGAGACGGTCGCCGTCCAGCGCGACCCAGGTCCACTCGGGGCGCCGGCAACCGTCCGCGAAGTCGTCGGGCAGTTCGTGGTCAAGGACATACGTGAGCTTGCAGAACAGCTCGATCTCCTCAGGACCGGTCAGCGGACGGTACGTCACCGAGGTCAAGTAGGGCTCCTGGGTTTCTAAGACGAGTGAGCGGTACGTCGGGCGTAGGCGCGGGCTGCGCGGACTCGGTCGCCGCAGCGGATGGAGCACCAGTGGCGGCGGCCGTGGCGGATCAGGTAGCGGTTGCAGGGTGTGGACTCGCAGGCCGTGAGAGCTTCCTCGCTCGTGAGGAGGTCCGCGGCACTTGCGGAGATCGTAGCCAACGCGTGTTCGAGGATCTCGTTCGTGGGGCAGGGGTGGGCTCGATACGGCCCGGTCTTGTCGTCCCAGCGCAATAGTGCGGCGGTGGGAACCCGGGTGAGGGCGTCGTTCACGGCGTCGAGGGCCGCGGGAAGAGCGGGGGCGCCGGTGACGCGGGCCGCGAAGAGCGAGCGGATGTGTTCGCGGAGGGCGCGGAGCTGGGTCGCGCACATCTCTTGTACGTCGGCGTCCTCGGGCGCGAGGTTGCGCGCGGTGAGCCAACGACTGACGGCGGCAGGACTGCCCAGCAGGTCGACGTACTGGCCGCCGGGCAGCGCGATCGCGGTGTTGGCGAACTCGAGCGCGAGGTAGTCGTCCGCGCCGGGAGCGGGCGGTAGCGGCGGGGTCGGGTCCATGGGATCTCATGGTACAGGTTGCGTTCATCCGTGAGAACGATCTACAGTCTCTCTCACGGATAATAGGATCCTTAACCGTGAGGACAAGATGAAGCTGACGGCGTTGCTGGTGTGCGTGTTCGGAGTGACCACGGGGGAGTTCGTGGTGGCCGGGATCCTGCCGGCCGTGGCGGGGGACCTCGGGGTCTCGATCCCGGCGGCGGGGCTGCTGGTCACGGCGTACGCGCTGGGCATGATCGTCGGCGGCCCGTTGCTGACGGCAATCACCGCCGGGCGGCCGCGAAAACCTCTCGTCCTCGGGCTGCTCGCGGTCGCCGTGACGGGCAACCTGCTGTCCACGGTCGCACCCGGGTACGGCGTCCTGTTCGCGGCCCGGATCGTGACGGCGCTGGTCACGTCCACGTTCTTCGCGAACGCGATCGTGATCGCGACCGCCGCCGCACCACCGGAGAAGAAGGCTTCGACCGTCGCGAAGCTCGCCCTCGGGATGAACCTGGCGATGATCCTCGGCGCACCGCTCGGCACCTGGATCGGCGACGTGTTCGGCTGGCGTACGACGTTCGCCGCGATCACCGCCTGCTGCGCGGCCGGACTGATCCTGGTCGCCCGGTTCATTCCGAACGATCAGCCCGGCGTACGCACCCGCGCGCTGGCGGAGTTCGCCGTCTTCCGCAACCGGGACCTGCTCCTCGCGACCGCGATCACCGCTGTCGCCAACATCGGCGCACTGATGGTGTTCACGTACCTGGCACCGCTGCTGACCGGACCCGCGTCGTTCAGCGCAGGAGCCATCGCCCCAATGCTGCTGGTGTACGGCGTCGGCGCGACACTCGGTAACCTGGTGGGCGGCCGCCTCGCCGATCGCGCCCTGCTGCCCTCACAACTTGGCGCGCTGGCAGTGCTGGTTCTGCTGCTCGTCGCCCTCCGGCTGAGCTCGGCCACGATCCTCATCGGTGTGCTCGTCTTCGCACTCGGCGCGGTCGCCTTCTCCGTGATCCCCGGCATGCAAACCCGTGTCCTCACCACAGCCGCTGCGGCCCCGACGCTGGCGATCGCGGTCAACGCCTCGGCGTACCAGGTCGCGGCCGCCTTCGCGGGCTGGCTGGGCGGCCGGGTCATCGCCGGCCCCGGCCTGCCCGCCGTCTACCTGGTCGCTGCGGGGATCACGGTCCTAGGACTGGGCATCAGTGGACTGGCGCTGCGACGCGAAGCAGCTCGCTGACGTACTCCCGGACAGGCTGCCGACGCGGAGCACATCGGCACGTGGCGGCGTCCGGCAACTCGGTCAACTCGGCGTTCGGACGACCAGCCGGCTGAAGACTCGTGTGTGCAGGTCGACAGTACGTATACGCCCATTGCCCAGCGATTAACGCGGCTGCTAGGCGTGCGGTCCCGGGTAGTGGGCGTATACGTACTGTCGACCTGCAATACCTGCCAGAGCGCACCTTCGACACCTGATCCTGGCCGAAGCTGACCCGCGGAGGTGGGATCAGCTCACGGCTAACCGGCCCGGTTGAGCCGGCGTACGGCGAGTTCGGCGAGGAGGGCGGCGCCGTCGGGGAGGACGGAGTCGTCGAAGTTCGCCAGCGGTGAGTGGTTGTCGGCGGCCGCGTCGGGGTCGGGGGAGGCGCAGGCGCTGAGGTTGAGGTAGACGCCGGGGACCTCCTGCAGGACGTAGGAGAAGTCCTCGGCGCCGCACCGTGGGTTGGGCCGTTCGCGGAAGCGTTCCGGCCCGAAGAGCTCCTCGATCACGGAGCGGGCGAACTCGAACTCTGCCTCGTCGTTGACCGTCACCGGGTACCCGACCTGGTACTCCGCCTCGACCTGTAGCCCGTGCGCCGCCGCGAGACCCTCGACGAGCTGGATCGACACCTCCTGGACCTTCGCCCGCGCCGTCTCGGAGAACGTCCGCACGGTCGCGTCGAAGAACGCGTCGTCCGGGATGATGTTCTCCTTGGTACCGCCCGCGATCCGCCCGACCGTCAGCACCACCGGGTCGAACACGTCGAACTGCCGCGTGATCATCGTCTGTAACGCGGTCACGATCTCGCACAGCACCGGGATCGGGTCCTTCCCCCGGTACGGCGTGGAGCCGTGCGTCCCCGCCCCGATGACGCGCACGTGCAGCTGGTCGGCCGCGGCCATGAACGACCCGGGCCGGCTGCTCCACATCCCCAACGGCTGCGACGACGCGCCGACGTGCAGCCCGTACGCCGCATCCGCCCGCCGGCCGGCCGCGTCGAGCACGCCTTCGCGGATCATGATCGGCGCGCCGCCGGACGTCTCCTCGCCCGGTTGGAACATGAACACGACGTCGCCGGGCAGCTCGTCCTTCAGCGCGGACAGCACCTTCGCGGCGCCGACGAGCCCCGCGACGTGCAGGTCGTGACCGCAGGCGTGCATCATCCCGGGATGCTGGGACGCGAACGGTACGGCGGTCCGCTCGGTGACGGGCAGTGCGTCCATGTCGCCGCGGAGGAGTACGACGGGACCGGGTCCGCGACCACCCCGCAGTACGGCGGTCACGGACGACAGCTCCTTGCCGAGGGTGATCTCGAGCGGCAGGCCCTCGAGCGCGTCCAGAATCAGCTGCTGCGTCTTCGGCAGGTCGAGGTCGTACTCCGGGACCTGGTGCAGTGCCCGGCGCAGCGTGACGATCTCCTCGCGGAACTGCTCCGCCAGCTCGCGGGTCCTCACGCTTTCGGGCCCAGGTCGAGGGCTGCCATCACGCGTTGGGCGCTGCTGCCGAGTTCGAGCAGTTCGACGAGGTCCAGCCAGCGTTCCGGGTCCTTGATCGCGCGCGGCAGCGTCGCGTCGTACGTCCCGACCGGCGCGTCCTTCGCCACCGCGACCACCTTCGGCGCGACGTCGAGGTAGTCGGCCGCCGCCACGATCTTCTTCTTCACCCCAGGTGCCATCGGCGTACTCGGGTCGGCCGCCGCGGCGCGGATCGCGTCCAGGTCGCCGTACGCCGTGACGAGCGAGGCGGCCGTCTTCTCGCCGACACCCTTCACGCCGGGCAGCCCGTCGGACGCGTCACCACGCAGCGTCGCGAAGTCGGCGTACCGCTGAGCCGGGACCTCGTACTTCGCGAGCAGCGCCTTCTCGTCGTACACCTCGGCCCGGCCGACGCCGCGGGCGGCCGTGTAGACGACCCGGATGCCGCGGCTGTCGTCGATCAACTGGAACAGGTCCCGGTCCCCGGTGACGACATCGACCGGCATCGTCGCCTGGTGCGACAGCGTGCCGATCACGTCGTCCGCCTCGTGGTCGGGGGCGCCGACGACGGTGATGCCGATCGCCTCCAGGCAGGCCCGGATGTACGGGATCTGCACCTCCAGGCGGTCCGGCACGTCCTCGACCTGCTCGCCCTTCGCCGACACGAACTCGACCCGCTGCGCCTTGTACGACGGAATCAGCGCGACCCGCCACGACGGCCGCCAGTTGTCGTCCCAGCAAGCCACCAGGTGGGTCGGCCGGTGGTTCTCGGCCAGCCGGGCGATGAAGTCGAGCAGCCCGCGGATCGCGTTGGTCGGCGTACCGTCGGCCGCCTTCATCGTGTCCGGCACGCCGAAGAAGGCCCGAAAGTAGAGCGATGCGGTGTCGAGCAGCATCAGCCGCTGTGTCCCTGGAACTGTCTCAGCCATGGGGAGATGCTTTCATGCCCGGCGGTCCCGGCAGTAGGGTCTCCAGGATGGAGGACCTGGACCGCAAGATCGTCGGGCTGCTCGCTTCCGACGGCAGGATGAGCTTCACCGACCTGGGCAAGGCGACCGGCCTGTCCACGTCGGCCGTACACCAGCGGGTGAAGCGGCTCGAGCAGCGCGGGATCATCCAGGGGTACGCCGCCACGGTCGACCACACCGCACTGGACCTGCCGCTGACCGCGCTGATCTCGATCCGGCCGATCGACCCGTCCCAGCCGGACGACTCGCCCGAGCGGCTCCGGGAGGTCCCGGAGATCGAGTCCTGCTACTCGGTCGCCGGCGACTCCAGTTACGTCCTCATCGTCCGGGTCGCCTCACCGGCCGCCCTGGAGAACCTCCTGGCCGTCATCCGGGCGCGCGCGAACGTCTCCACGACCACGACGATCGTGCTGAGCACGCCGTACGAACGCCGTCCACCGGCGCTGTGAAGGTCCTGCTCAGCGACCTGTTCAGCACGCTGATCTCGGGCGGTGACGACGAGCGGGACGTGGTCAACGCACGGATGGGCGCGGTGCTCGGGGTCGACGCCGCGGCGTTCCAGGCGGCGTTCGACGCGTCGTCGTACGAGCGGTTCATCGGCGCGTACGGCGACCTGCCGAGCACACTGCGCGTCATCGCCCAGCGGTGCGGTGGTACGCCGACCGACGAACAGGTGCAGGAGGCAACGGGCCTGCGCCGGGCGCTCGCCCAACGGTTGCTCGGCCGGGCGCCCGCGGCGACCCTCGAGACCTTGGCCGCGTTCAAGGCAGCGGGCTGGCGGATCGGGCTGGTCAGCAACATCACCGCCGAAACCCAGCTCCAATGGCCGACCAGCCCGCTCGCCCAGTACTTCGACGCAACGGCCTTCTCCGCCGAGGTAGGCGCCGCTAAACCCGAGCCCGCCATCTACCGCACAGCCTGCACCGCCCTGGACGCCGACCCCACCGACTGTCTCTACGTAGGCGACGGCAACGACAACGAACTCGCAGCCGCCGCAGCCCTCGGCATGCGCGCGATCCGCACCACCGAACACGCCAACAGCGACCCGACCTGGTCGGGCCCGACGATCACGACGTACGCCGACCTGACGGCCTACCTGGCTCAGTAACCGCCCGCGTCGACGACCTGGGACTCGAAGGACGCGACCTCGATCTTGCCCTTGCCCTTCGGTGGGATCAGGAGCACGGTGTCGTGGATCGTCTCCGACGTGAGGCCGTTGTAGTACTTGACGGACTTCGGGCTGAACGCGTTCTCGGGCATCCCGTCCCACCAGAAGTGCCAGTTGGGTCCGGGGATCAGCGTGTACTCGTGCGTGAGCGAGACGAACACCACCGCCGTACCGGACTTGGTGACGAACGCGGGGGACTGCGGCGGGGCCGTGAACACGTCGCTCAGGCTCCGCGTGGATCCGCGCATCTTCGCCTTCTCGGCCCGGTTGGTCACGATGCCCGCGAGCATCTTCGTGATGTCCACGTTCGGCTGGAACGCGGCGGCGCGGGGCGACTTGGCGCCGCCGGTCAGGTACGTCGCCAGGCTGGTGGCGGCGACCTGCGGGGCGACCGCGAGCCGCTTGTCGTCGGCCTTGGTCGCTGCGCGGAGGCCCGTGAGGTCAGGGAGCTTGACGGTCGTCTTCACCCCCGCGGCGAAGGTGATCATCCAGGGGCTGCCGGCGGTCGCGCGCTCCCACACGCCGAGGTGGCGGTACGCCTTGTTGGTGGAGATCGCCGAGTTACTGACGAAACGCATCGGGTAGGCGGCGGACTGCGGCGCTCCGATCACCGAGCCGGTGTAGACGAACGGCGCCGTCGGCTTGTCCTTGGCGACGCTGTCGATCTCGTACCCGGCCTGGCTCTCGCGGACAAGGTTGCCGCCTTCAACCGTCGCGATGAGCTTGCCGTCGCGGACGCTGTTCGCCTTGTTGTTCACGGCGTTGTAGTGCTTGATCACCGCCACCGCTGCGTCATCACTGATCGCCGGCCGAGTCAGCACCGTCACACTGTCCGCCGACGGAACCGCCGCGCAACCACTCACCAGCCCAAGCGCCAACCCACCAACAACCACCCGACGGACCACTCCACCACCCTGCGTGGGTGCCTGCTGCGGCGGCCGACCGTGGGCGGGCGGGTACTGGACCGGAGGCTGTGGGTACTGGGCCTGCGGGAACTGGGAGTTGCCCTGGGGCTGGTGGAACTGGGCCGGGTCGGCCTGCTGGGGTTTGGTGGGGCGGCGGCGGAACAGGACGAGGAAGATGCCGAGGGCAAGCAGGACGATCCCGACGGCGAACACGGCCAGCGCGGTCGCGAACGCCTTCGGGATCTCGATGCCCAGATCGACCTGTACGTCGGGAGCCGTCTTCCCGTCGGCGTTCATGATGACCACGTCGTACGGGCCGTCCTCGATCGGCCACGCGATCGACTGGGTACCTGCCCCGTTCGCCTTGGCAACCCACCAGTCGAGCGTGTCCGGCGCGGCGAGCGGACCCGCCGTACCCTTCTCGTCCTGCGTCGACAGCGCGATCGGGTACTGCACCTGCACGAGCTTCGTGTGCGCGAAACCCTTCAGATAACTGCTGACGTCGAAGTCCCGAGCCACCCCGACGAACACCGGCTGATCCTTCGCCGACCGTACGTCGACGTGCAGCACCGGACCGTTCCGGTTCAGCAGTTCCGGCGTACTCGCGATCGCCAGTCCCTTGCTGGACAGATGCTGCTCACCGGACTGGACCGTGTCGTCCGGCCCGATCAGCCAGAACGCCGCGACCCCACCGACGACCGCGACAACCAACCCGATCAAAGCCAGCAGTACGCCGAATATCCTGCGGATCACCCGCACAAGAACTCCCGAGATCGCGGCATGCCCCAGACAAACCGCCCGACAAACAGACGCGTGATGCTAGCCCACCCACACCTACCGAACACCCCGGGCCCCAGGTCACCGCGCTCAGAAGCCGCCGGCCTGAACGACGTCGTCGGCGGCGGCCAGGACACGAATCTTGGCGCCCTTCGGCGGAACGGCCAGGGCCACCTGATGGAGGATCGTGCTGGTCAGGGCGGTGCTGTACTCCTTGGTGTGTGGGCTGAATGCGGACGCGCGGCTGCCCTGTCCCCAGTAGATCGAGAGGTCGGGGCCGATCTGGACCTGGAACTCCTCCGTCAGGGACAGGAAGACGAGTGCCTCGCCCGAGGTCGTCAGGAACGCGGCCGGAGTACCGCTCAGGGTGAAGGTGTCGATGACCGCGCGATACGACTTCGGATCCTTGGCGAGGCTCGCCTTCGCCGATGCGAGCTCCTGGAGGGTGTCGGTGATGTCCGCGGACGGAGCGAAGAGCGCAGCCTGCGACGACTTGCTGCCGGCGTTGAAGTATCCGGCCAGTGCCCGTCCAGCGGCCTCTGGTGAGACCGCTAGCTTCGCGTTGTCCGTAGCGGTGAGCGGACGCAAGCCTTTGAGGGGCGGGAGCTTGACCTTCATCTCCGGGCTGACCTGATGGGCGACGAGCCAGGGATCACCCGCGGACTTCCGCTCCCAGAGGTCGAGCACCTGGTAGTCCTTGTACGCCGACATTCTGGCCGCGGCCACGAATCGCATCGGATAGCCGCCGTATGACGGCACGCCGACGCTCGGCTTCACATGTGTGGTCGGGTCGGGAATCTCTTTGCCTGCTTTGTCCAGCACCCTGCCGATGCGATAGCCAGCCTGGCTGAGGCGGAGCACGTCCCCGGTCTCAACAGTCGCGATGAGCTTCTCGTCGCGGCGCTTGGCGGCGGCATTACTGACCTCGTCATAGCGCTTGATCGCCGCCGCTGCACCCTCGTCACTGATCGCCGGGCGGGTCAGCGAGGTCACGGTGTCGGGCTTCGGAACGGCCGAGCAGCCGGTCAGGAGGATGAGGACGGCGCCGATAGCGCAACCGACAACCCGCACATGCACTCCCCAGATCGGTTCACACCGGACGATCTGGAAATGCTAACGGTTGCTGAGCGCATCCAACGGGTGACGCTGGGGAAGTTGCAGGAAGTTGCAGTTCGTGACCGCTGAGGCCCAGTTGGTCATTGGTGCGCGCTAGCCGAACTCCTTGACCAATGCGAGGTTCCGCAGGCGCTCGTCCATGTGTTCGACGAGGAATTCCGGCAAGGCGTGGCTATCTTTGACGTCGGGCCAGTGACCGACCAGTGCGGTGACAGTGCCGGCGACAGTCTCGAGCACACTTCCAGTGTCTACTTCGGCGTGCTCGGCGAGTTCGCGGAAGCTCTTCGACGTGATGTTCCGCGCGATCCGTCCACCATTCAGCCGGAAGGCGAGCTCGTCCTTTCGGAACTCGGGCTCGGGGTACGCGGCAACCGAGACCAGGTCGTAGGCGGGGGAGAGCCTCGCTTGGCGACCATCGGGATATCGGAGCGTCCAGTTCTTGAGGTGCGCGTCGAGGTTGCCCATCACCACCATGGCGGCGAGGCGGCGTACGTATTCGTCGAGATCCTCAGGGCACAGCTGGGTGAGGATGCGAGCGATGCCGCTATAACTCGCTCGCTCGTACTTGAGGTCAGGTGCGGTCTCTCTGACCTGAGCGAAGTCCTCCTGGTGTATCCGGCCTGCTGCAGACCGGTCAAACCGCCGGACTGCGAACGCGAGTTCGTCAGAACCGATCAAACCGTCTGGGAGGCCGTGCAACTCTGCTCCGCTGAGCAGTGCGATGTCGGGAACGTCGATCCCGCAGAGTTTCCCCCAGGTCAGCATCGCGTACTCGTTGATCGGAACTGCGGGAAAGCGGCGATCTGGCAACTTGACGATCCAGTCGCCGCCCTGGCCGCTCATCGGCAGGACCAGGCCCTTGCCTTCCCACCGCATCGAGAACTTGGCCTGGACCCCTGCGAGCGAAAAGCGGACTGGTTGGCTTACGTCGCCCGGAGTCTTGTCGGCGAGTTCCGGGATGTCGCCGAGGTCTGAGTCGGGCACAACGCGAACCGCGCCGGGGAGGTCCTGACCTAGGAAGCTGAGTAGGTGGAAGTCGTGCGGGTTGGTCCTGCCAAGTTCCTGTCCGATCAGGCTGCGTAGCCCGCTGCCTGGCTCTGGCAGCAGGTTGGCGAACCACTCGGGAACTGAGCCGCTCGCGGTCCGGCGCCGAGTCGGATCGCCCTCGAATGCCTGTCCGAAGACCGGATGGTCGAGGGCAAGGTCCTCGTAATCGAACCACGTGTTTCCGTCGCTGTAACCCAGTGTGCCGACTCGCCGATCGGCCAGGAACACGCCTGCCGTGACGCTACGCGGACTCATCGGCATCCTCGTCGAAGAGGGAGGCGAGTTCTGGGCCGTCCCGGAAACCGAACAGGGCGCGATTCTGGACGTGTTCGCCGATCACGCCACGCAGGAGCGTGGTCCGACGCTCGAAGAAGCCGTCTTCGTTGCCTTCGATCAACAGAATGACCCCGTCGGGGTCGATCGCGTGACTTGCCAGGAGAGATCCTGCCACCTTGCCGGCGACAAGCGCTCGTCGCACGCCGCCCGTGAAGACCTTGGGATGGATGATGCGGTTGGCCACGCCATGCGGACCCGCTGACGACAGACCCGAGAAGATCGGCTGTAAGAAGTCGGCAGAGTCGAACACATCGTGCGGGCTGAGCGCCCGCCCGGCGTGTTCTCCGTTCAGCCAGCACGGCCGGAGAGAAAAGAGCCCGAGCATGTTCAGCTTTCCTTGGGCGGTGTTGAGCTTGACCTGATCGAGATCGGGTCGCCAGCGGCCGGCAGGCGCAGGTGGGAGGAGTTTCAGAAGGCGCTCCGCACTGCCAAGCGGGTCGCGGTCGACCGCGCGAGCTCCCAGACGCACCCCGACAGTGTTTCCCTGCGGCGCCACACCGAGCACCGCGCCTCGCCAGATCCAGCGGCGGAGGAGCTCGGCCGGACGGCCTTCTGGCGCACCGAAGAGTGCGGCGAACCGTGTCAGCACGGGTATGTACAACGCATATGGCAACAGCCGCAGGTGCGGAATGTCAGCGACATCCCGGAGGTAGTCCACGACATGCCCTAGTGCTACCTCCGTGGCGCGCATCGCTTCGCCACGTTCGTCGTCGCTGGCGAACTCCTTGCGGAAATCTCGGTCGACCTTGGGGTGACGGATGGCCAGCATGCTCTGCAGGAGCACTTGTTCGGAGAATTCTCCGAAGCCGAACGCGTTGACCCGCTCGGCCAGCGTGCGAAGGTCACTGGGTTGCTGGCCGGTAGAAATGGAGTGCAGGGCGTTGAACACCTCAGCGCTCTTCAATGCCTTTCCGTAGGTGTTCATACGATCGAAAATGTCGCGCAGTGCTTGTTCGTCGCCGCCCACGACGACGTACACCGGGATCGTATAGTCGCGGATGGCAGCGACCATCTGATCGGCGAGCGCGATCTGCATGGGGGTTAGTTCTGGCCGGTCGCGGATCCAGGCGTTCGCACCGGCGGTGTCGAGGGCAAGACCGACAGGCATCCAATAAGGCGCGGGGGCACGGTGGCGGGACTGCGAGACGAATTCGCCGGTCCGTAGGTCGCAGTAGATGCGGAACCGAGGATCGACGGTCGTCTCGTCCGCAGTGAGCGCGCCCACCAGACTCGTGACGCGTTGCTGACCGTCCACGACCCAGTACGCGTCGGTCTGGCTGTCGGCGGCGATCTCGAGGTGACCGATTGATATCTTTCCGGCCGGAGCAGCTCGCTGCCAGACCAGAAGGTTTCCGATCGGGTAGCCGCGCATGATGCTGTCGAACAGTTGGGTGACGTCGGACCTCTCCCACCTGTAGGACCGCTGGAACGGCGGGATGCGCAGTTTCCCAGCATGAGCCCAAGCCACCAGCTCGCTGGGCTTCGTGCTCTCGATCTTCGGCCGAGCCACAGCGGCCACGCGACACCTCCTCGTCGCCGTCAGTTTAGCGACGGGCTCCGTGGTGACGCCCAAGACGCGCTGCGCCCAGCGAAGTTGCAGGCCTTCGGTGCCATCCCCTGCATAGGTGGCACCGAAGGCTGTTTGGGGGTTAGTTGAGGTCGAGGAGTTTCTGGGCCTCGGCGGCGGTGCGGGAGGCGGCGGCGCGGGCTTCGGCTTCGGCCAGGTGGTTGCCGGCGTGCTGGGTCCACCAGTCCTGGCCGTCGCGCGGGAGGGTGTCGATCGGGTCGTAGTACTCGTACGTCCGGTTCAGTGCCTCGGGGTCCTGCTGTTCGATGCCGGTGCGGTAGTTCTTCTTCCAGTACGAGATGCCGCGGACCTCGTCGTACTCGGACAGCTGGTGCACCCACCGCTTCCCGACGTACGGGACGTCGCACACGATGCGCGGGGTCGCGAAGCCGGGGAGGTACCCGAGGATGCCGTGCTGCAGGTGCTGGGCGTCCTTCACGGACACCCGCCAGTGCTCCGAGAACGGGATCATGTCGCACATGTAGAAGTAGTACGGCGTGATGTTCGCGCCGTCGAGCAACGCGAAGCAGAGGTCGAGCAGCTGCGGGATCGAGTCGTTCACGCCGCGCATCAGCACGCCCTGGTTGCGGACGTCGCGCAGACCGGCCTCGAGCATCGCCTTGGACGCCTCGGCGACCAACGGCGTCACGGACTGCGCCGCGTTCACGTGGGTGTGCATCGCGATCATCACGCCGCGCTGCCGCGCGATCCCGGCGACGCGCTCGACACCGGACAGGACGTCGGACGACAGCCAGTGCTGCGGCATCCCCATCAGGGCCTTGGTCGCGAGCCGGATGTCGCGGATGTTCTCGATCTCCAGCAGGCTGGTGAGGAACGCCTCGAGCCGCGGCCAGGGCATGTTCGCCACGTCGCCGCCGGAGACGACGACGTCCCGGACTCCCGGCGTACGGCGCAGGTAGTCGAGCATGTCGTCGAGCCGGGTCTGCGGTTTCGCGACGAACTTGAGCTTGTCGATGACAGGGGTCGAGTTCCCGACCAGGTCCATGCGGGTGCAGTGGCCGCAGTACTGCGGGCACGTCGGCAGCACCTCCGCAAGGACCTTGGTCGGGTATCGGTGGGTCAACCCCTCCGTGGCCCACATCTCGTGCTCGTGCAGGGAGTCCCGGGTGGCGTGCGGGTGCGACGGCCAGTCGGTACGGCGGTCGCTGAACACCGGGAGCATGTACCGGCGGACCGGGTCCGCGTAGAACGCCTCGGTGTAGTCGGCCGCACCGTTCGGAACGATCGTGTTCAGCATCTGCGGCGGCAGCAGCATCGACATCGTCGCGCGCTCGGCCTGGTCCCGGGTCAGGTCGTCGTAGAACCGGTCCTCGAGCAGGTCGCCCATCACGTCACGCAACTGCTTCACGTTCTTCACGCAGTGCGACCGCTGCCACTGCACCGAACGCCATTCCTCGGCCGTGACGTCCTTCCAGCCGGGCAGCCGGGTCCAGTCCGGCTCGACCAGCTCGGCCCGCCGGTACGCGTACGGCTGGCCGTCGCCAGGCTCCGAACGAGCCAGCTCCGGGGTGATCAGGTCGGTCACAGGTCCCTCCGCGGGGCTTCAGGAGTGTTGCGGTCTGATGTGAGGATAGCGATAGAACTTCCTTCAGAGCCAACAGTACGCCGTAAGAATTCTCGCCAGAGCACTGTATGAGTAGTATTTTGCCTGACCGCACAGACCTGACCACACCGAGGAGGACCCGTGTCGTCGAGCCCCGTAGGACTGCACCGTGTACTCGCGCCGTCCGGCGTGTTGCCGCAGGCGGCGGAGAAACTCGACGCCAGTCCCGGGATCTGGCCCGACGAGGTCCGCATCGCGGTCGAGCGGCTGAACCTGGACGCCGCCTCGTACCGCCAGCTCGCCGAGGCGCACGGCGGTGACGGTACGGCGATCCGCCGCGCGGTCCTGGACATCATCGAGACGCGCGGCAAGATGCAGAACCCGGTCACCGGCTCCGGCGGGATGCTCGTCGGTGTGGTCGACGAGGCCGGCCCGGACTCGCCGCTCGGCGTGAAACCCGGCGATCGGGTGGCGACCCTGGTGAGTCTCACGCTGACCCCGCTGCAGATTACCGACGGGCTGCGGGACTGGGACGGGAAGGGCGAGCAGGTTCCTGCGCAGGGGCACGCGATCCTGTTCGCGCGGTCGATCGTGGCGAAGCTGCCCGACGACCTGAAGCCGGAGCTGTCGCTGTCCGTCATGGACGTCTGCGGCGCCCCCGCGCTGACCGCGCGAGTAGTGCGATCGTATGTCGACAAAGGCATAAAGCCTGTCGTGTCAGTAATTGGCGGCGCAGGTAAGTCGGGCTCGTTGTCCTTGGCCGCGGCCCGCACCGCCGGCGCGGCCCGGACGATCGGCGTCGTGCCTGTGCAGCAAGAGAAAGAACGACTCGAGAGTGCGGCGCTGGCCGACGTCGTCACGCTCGCCGACGCGCGCGATCCCGTCGCGCTGGCGACGGCGGTCGAGAACGCCGGGGGACCCGCGGACATCACCGTGGTGTGCGTCGACGTACCCGGATGTGAGCACGGCGCCGTGCTGTCGACGGCGGCCGGCGGCACCGTGATCTTTTTCTCGATGGCGACGTCGTTCTCCGCGGCAGCGCTCGGTGCGGAGGGGCTGGCCGCGGACGTCACGATGCTCGTCGGCAACGGGTACGTGCCCGGGCACGTCGACTATGCGATGGAGCTGTTGCGGGCCGAGCCGGGTGTCCGTGGTCTGTTCGAGAGCAGGCTGGCGGAGGATTAGTCCGTGCGCACACTTCTGACGAACGGTTCCGTCTACTCGCCTGCCGACCCCCACGCGACCGCGATCGCGTTCGACGACGGGGTGGTGACGTGGCTGGGTGACGACACCGGCGCGAGTTCGTACGCCGACGGCGCGGACGAGGTGATCGACCTCGACGGCAAGCTCGTCACGCCCGCCTTCGTCGACGCCCATGTCCATGTCGCCGGTGCCGGCGCGGTGCTGACCGGTCTCGACCTGGCTGGTACGACGTCCCTCACCGATGCACTCGACAAGCTGGCGGCGTACGCGGCTGATCTGCCCGAGGACGCGGTGATCGACAGCGCCGGGTGGGACGAGACCAAGTGGCCCGAGGGTCGCCCACCGCTGGCCGAGGAGCTGGACCGAGCCGCCGGCGGGCGGCGGGTGTACTTGTCTCGGGTGGACGGTCACTCCGGCGTGGTGTCGTCCGCGCTGTTCGAGGTCGCGCGCGGCGAGGGGTTCGACGAGAGCGGGCGGGTCGAGCGGCACGCGAATCATCTGGTCCGCGACGCGCTGAGTGAGCTGGTCGGTCCGGAGCAGCGGCGGCAGGAGATCCGCGCCGCACTGCAGGCGATGGCCGCGAAGGGGATCGGCGCGTTCCACGAGATGGCCGCGCCGCACATCGGGCCGCTCTGGGAGCTGCCGATCGTTCGGGAGATTGCGGAGGAGCTCGGGCTGTCCGCGACGCTGTACTGGGGTGAGCCGGGCGCCTTCGAACACCTCGGTACCTACGGGCTCGCCGGTCTCGCCGGTGATCTGAACGCGGACGGTGCCCTCGGCTCGCGCACGGCCGCACTGCGGGAGCCGTACGCCGACCGCGCCGGCCACCGTGGTCACGCGTACCTGACGGCGGAGCAGATCGCCGAGCACGTGATCGCCTGCACCGAGCGGAACGTGCAGGCCGGCTTCCACTGCATCGGCGACCAGGCGCTCGACAACATCGCGCGCGGTTTCGAGCTCGCCGCCGAGAAGGTCGGCGTCCAGGCGCTCGTCGCGGCGCGGCACCGGCTCGAGCACGTCGAAATGGTGGACGAGGCAACAATCGCGACCCTCGCGCGCTGCGGTGTGGTGGCGAGTGTGCAGCCGATGTTCGACGCCCTGTGGGGCGGTCCGGACGGCATGTACGCCGAACGCGTCGGCGACCGCTGGCGGGGGATGAACCCGTTCGGTTCGCTCGCCCGCGCGGGCGTCGTACTGGCGTTCGGCTCGGATGCGCCGGTGACTGAGCTGGGCGGCTGGGAGGCCGTGCGGGCGGCCGCGTTCCACCACGAGCAGTCGGAGCGGATCACCGTCCGGGCCGCGTTCCAGGCGCATACACGGGGCGGTTGGCGGGCCGCCGGGATCGACGATGCCGGAGTGCTCGCGCCCAGCACGGCCGCGACGTACGCGATCTGGCACTCCGACGCCGATCTCGTGGTGCAGACGCCGGACACCCGCGTCGCCGCGTGGTCGACGGACCCGCGAGCCGGCGTACCGGTGCTGCCGGACCTGAGCCAGGGAACACCTACCTGCCTGCGAACTGCCGTCGGTGGTCGTGTGGTCTATGAAGCCGAGGGATGGTCGCAATGAGCAAGAAGCTGGACCTCGATCCAGTCACCGTCCGGAAGGCGCGCAGCCTCGCGCGCAAGGCCGGCAAGCCGATCGTCAACCTGGCCCGGCAGCACACCACGGTGTCGGTCGAGCGAGCTGTACTGCGGCTCGCCGGGCTGACCGGTGCCGACACCGAGGGCATCCCGTGGGTGAACCGGCTCGCGGACACGGTGCGCGCGGATGTCGGCCTCGAGCACGGTCTCGCGCTGCCCGTGTGGGACGCGCTGCTCCGCGGCGAGGCCGAGGACCTGGCCGTGCTGGCGCAGAAGGCCGCGTCGGGCTCCGTCACGTTCCGGATGCCCGAAGGCCGCGACGCCGTCCGGGCACGGTCGGCCGCACGCAAGGCGGCGACCGCCGGGATGAAGCGGATCGACGGGCGGCGACGGGAGCGGGACCGGCTGGTCAAGCGGCACGGCGACCCGGAACAGCGGCCGTGGATCTACCTGATCGTTGCCACCGGCGACATCTACGAGGACATCCCGCAGGCGCAGGCCGCCGCGCGGGAAGGCGCCGACATCATCGCGGTGATCCGGTCGACGGGGCAGTCGCTGCTGGACTACGTACCGGAAGGCGCGACCCGCGAAGGGTTCGCCGGGACGTACGCGACGCAGGAGAACTTCCGGCTGATGCGGGCCGCGCTGGACGAGTCCTCTCGCGAACTGGGGCGGTACGTCAGGCTGACCAACTACGCGTCCGGGCTGTGCATGCCGGAGATCGCGACGCTGGCCGGGCTCGAGCGGCTCGACATGATGCTGAACGACTCGATGTACGGGATCCTCTTCCGCGACATCAACCCGATCCGGACCTTCGTCGACCAGCGCTTCAGCCGCCAGATCCACGCCCGCGCCGGGATCATCATCAACACCGGCGAGGACAACTACCTGACCACCGCCGACGCGGTCGAGGCCGCGCACACCGTGACGGTCTCGCAGCTGCTGAACGAGTACTTCGCCAAGGAGGCCGGGCTCGAGGACTGGCAGCTCGGCCTCGGGCACGCGTTCGAGATCAACCCGGACATCCCGGACTCGTTCCGGCTCGAGCTGGCGCACGCGATGCTGGCGCGGCAGCTGTTCCCGAACGCGCCGCTGAAGTGGATGCCGCCGACCCGGCACATGACCGGTGACGTGTTCCGCGGGTACCTGCTGGACGGGTTCTTCAACCTGGTCGGCGCGATGACCGGGCAGGGCATCCTGCTGGTCGGCATGATGACCGAGGCCGTCGTGACGCCGTGGATCTCGGACCGCGACCTGGCGCTGCAGAACGTCCGCTACGTCTTGGGTGCCGCGGGCAACCTTCACGAGGACTTCCGGCCGGAGCCGAACGGGTTCATCGCGTCCCGCGCCCGCCAGGTCCTCGGCGAGTCGGTGGAACTGCTCGACCGGATCGTCGACGACGGCCTGCTGAACGCGATCGGCGACGGCACCTTCGGGCTGATGAAACGCCCGCAGGACGCCGGTCGCGGCCTGGATGGGGTCGCCCGCAAGTCACCGGCGTACTACAACCCGGCGATCGAGCTGCTCGAGGAGGGCGTGGGATGAGCATCATCCGGCCGTACGGCGACACCACGGGCGACGGCATGGTGCAGCTGTCGTTCACGTTGCCGGTCCCGCACGACAAGCGCGCCGAGGGCGCGGCGGTGCAGCTGGCCAACAAGATGGGCATGGACCCGGCCCTGGTCGTGCACTCGAAGCCGATCGGTGACGATTTCACGTTCTTCGTCGTCTACGGGCCGGTGAACCACCTGGTCGACACGTCGAAGGTCGAGGTGGTCGAGCGCGACTACCCGCTGCTGTCGCCGAAGGAGGTCAACCTCGCGATCCGCAAGGGGCTGCGCCGCCGGCTGACCGTGGTCGGCGCCTGCATCGGCACCGACGCGCACACGGTCGGTATCGACGCGATCCTGAACATCAAGGGTTTCGCGGGCGAGAAGGGCCTGGAGTACTACCGCGAAGTGAAGGTCGTGAACCTCGGCGCGCAGGTCGCCGTACCGGAGCTGGTCCGGCGGGCCAAGGCCGACAAGGCTGACGCGATCCTGGTGTCGCAGGTGGTGACGCAGCGCGAGGCGCACGTGCTCAACACCAAGGAGATGTCCGCGGCGTTCCGGGAGGCGTACGCCGAGGACGCCCGGCCCGTACTCGTTGCCGGCGGCCCCCGTTTCACCGAGCAGATGGCCGGCGAGCTCGGCGTCGACCGGGTGTTCGGCCGCGGGACCACACCGGGTGAAGTGGCCAGCTATCTCGTCGACGCGCTGGTGACCCGGCGCCATGCCTACAGAAAGAGCGCATAAAAGGTGTCGAAGGCAACTATCGGTCTGACCGTCACGCATCGTCGGTATGTTCCTTACAGCCACGCCCACTACGCCGGCAATCTGGTCGACGGCGCCTACGTGCTCGCGCTGTTCGGCGACGTCGCGACCGAGGTCTGCATCCAGGCGGACGGTGACGAGGGCCTGTTCGCGTCGTACTCCGACGTGCAGTTCCTGCAGCCGCTGCGGGCCGGCGACGTCGTCGAGGTGACGGCAACGATCAGCCGGGTCGGCAACCGCAGCCGCGACCTCGACTTCAGCGCGTACGTCGTGTGCCGCGGACGTCCGGACCAATCGGAGTCGGCGGCCGAGGTGCTTGCCGAACCGCTGGAGATCACCCGGGCCAAGGGAACCGTCGTCGTACCGGTTGGGTGACGATTGGTTGCCCTGGGTAACGATCACGTGGAGTGCCGATATCGCTCTGTAACGTGACTCGGCTGAAGGATCCTCGTTTTCCCTTGTAGGGCAGGCGATAGTGTTACAACGGGCTCAAAGAGCCGGGGGAGAGGTTGACACCGTCGTCGCCAGCGAGCATCGTTTTGGGAGTCGTCATATCCCGTTTGTTCAACGGTCACATGAAGTTCGGCCGCCGGATGATCCCGCGACGCTGACCAGGTCAAAGCCAGGCTTGAGTCGACGGGGGCTGAGATCACCGGAGGTTAGCCCCCCGCGGGGCAGAGGTGGAAGAGGCTCGGCGGCCAGTAGACAACAGCCGGACAGTGCGCAGCCAGCGCATCGACGGTTGGTCCGAAGGCACGCCGAGCCTCTTTCCTCTGGCCGGGCCACGGACTGTTGACACTCCTTCACTTTGCGCGATCGGTGCCGAATGGCTACCGGCCGGATACATTTGCGTGTCCGGGACGTTGTACGGTCGTTCGACCGGCGTCCGTCGGTGCGTGAGGCAGAGGGGTAACCGCGTGGACCGGTTGAAGGCTCTGGGGCGGATCATGCCCCGGGTGGTGGTGGCCGCGGCCGCCGGTGCGCTGCTCGGGTTCGCGTTCGAACCACATGATCATCCCTGGCTGACGATCGTCGCCGTGCCGCTGTTCCTCGCCGCCCTAAACGGGATCTCGATGAAGGCCGGCTTCCTGGTCGGCGCCGGGTTCGGGATCGCCTACTACGCCGTCCTGGTGCCCTGGCTGAGCGTGATCGGGGGCGACGCCGCGATCGCACTGGCGATCCTCGAAGGGCTGTTCTACGCGGTCTTCGGGTTGTTCGCGACCCAGGTCCTGAAGCTTCGGCTGTGGGCGTTGTGGATTCCGTGCCTGTGGGTGGCGACCGAGTTCGCGACCGCGTCGGTGCCGTTCGGCGGATTCCCGTGGGGCCGGCTCGCGTGGGCGTTCTCGGACGAGTCCTTGGGCAAGCTGGCGGCGTACGTCGGCATCCCGGGCCTGAGCTTCGTCGTCGCGTTCGTCGGCGTCCTGCTGTACGCCGTACTGCGCCGGGGGACCGCGCTGCGCCTGCGGGCCGTGGCGCTCGTCGCGGGGCTGGCGATCGTTTTCGGGAGTGCGCTGATCCAGCTGTCGATCGAGGGCGACGGGCAGACCGTGCGCGCCGCGATGGTGCAGGGCAACGTGCCGGGCAAGGGCCTGGAGTTCCTGGGCCGGGCGCGGACCGTGACGCGAAACCATCTCCAGGCGACGCTCGACCTGCAGAAGCGGGTCGAGGCCGGGACCGAGATGAAACCGGACCTGGTGATCTGGCCGGAGAACTCGACCGACATCGACCCGTACAAGGACGCGGAGACCCGCGCCGACATCGAGACCGCGGTGAAGGCGGTCGGCGTACCGATCCTGGTCGGCGCTGTCACCGAAGGGCCGGGGGAGAACGAGCGCCAGACCACCGGCATCGTCTGGGATCCCGCCACCGGGCCGGGCCAGCGGTACGCGAAGCGGCACCCGGTGCCGTTCGGTGAGTACATCCCGTTCCGCGACCAGCTGCTGCCCTACATCAAGCGGCTGGAGATGATCGGCGCGCAGACCGTACCGGGCGTGGGTCCGGGCGTGATGCCGATCCGTGGCGTCACGTACGGCGACGTCATCTGCTTCGAGCTCGCCTACGACAACGTCATCCACGACGTGGTCAAGGGCGGCGCGCAGGTGCTGATCGTGCAGACCAACAACGCGACGTACGGCGGGACGGGTCAGCCGGAGCAGCAGTTCGCGATCACCCGGATGCGCGCGATCGAGACCGGGCGCACCGTGCTGATCGCGTCGACGAGCGGGATCTCCGGCGTCATTCGCCCGGACGGCTCGGTCGAGCACAAGTCGGCGCAGTTCGTGCCGGACGTGTACGTCGCGACCGTTCCCGTGCAGAACGGCCAGACGCTGGCGATGACCCTCGGCGGCTGGCCGGAGTGGATCCTCACCGGCCTCGGACTGCTCGGTCTGGTGCTGGCGGTGGTCGCGCGGCGCCGGAAGCGGGTGGACGAGGATCCGCAGAACCCACCGGCCGCGACGCCGAGCCGCGAGAAGGTCCCGGTCTGAGTCAGGGTTCACTCAGGGTTTGTTGTTCCCACTCGTTCCGTACGCTGGTGTCTCAGGCTGGAAGGGGTAGGACATGCCGTGGTTCGTGGCGCTGGCGTTGCTGGTAGTGCCGATTGCGGAGATCTTCGTGATCATCCAGGTCGGTCAGGTGATCGGCGGCTGGCCGACGGTCGGCCTGCTGCTGGTGGAGAGCGCACTCGGCGCGTGGCTGATCAAGCGCGAAGGCCGGCGGGCCTGGCGGGCCCTGCAGAGCTCGTTCGAGACCGGGAAGATGCCCGGCCGCGAGCTCGCTGACGCGGCCTTGGTCCTGGTCGGCGGGACGCTCCTGCTCACCCCCGGTTTCCTCACCGACATCTTCGGCTTCTTCTTCGTCCTCCCCTTCACCCGCCCCCTCGCCCGCCGCGCCATGACCGCCTTCTTCGGCCGCCGCGTAACCACCCACCTAGCCACCCCCGGCTTCACCACCTTCATCCCCGGCCCCACCACCCCCAGCCCCCACCGCCCCACCGACGACGTAATCCAAGGCGAAGTAATCGACCCCGACAAGAAGTAACCCACGCGGGCATCAGGCGGGTGACAGCCCAGGCTTCGAGTCGTGTTGGCTCATGCGGTCTCGGTCTGGAGGGCGGGGCCGAGGAGGAGTCCACCGTCGATGACGTACTCCGCACCCGTGACGAACGAGGCGTCCGATGACGTGAGGAAGAGGAGGAGCCGGGTGACGTCGGTCGGCTCTCCGAGCCGTGGGATGGCGAACGGGGCGGGTGAGTAGAAGTCGGCGATGGCCGCGGTAGCGCCGGCTGCCGGCTCATGGATGAAGGAGGTCGCGATCACGCCGGGGTGGATGGTGTTCACCCGGATGTGGTCGCGGCCAAGCTCGAGTGCGGCTGTCTGGGTGAGGCCTCGCACGGCCCACTTGCTGGCAACGTACGGCGCGTAGTGAGCCGTTCCACCCAGGCCCATGGTCGAGGCGATGTTGACGATGGCTCCCCCTCCTGCGCGACGCAGCGCGGGGGCCGCAACCTTGAGGCCGAGGAAGGTCCCGGTGAGATTGATGTCGAGGATTCGCGACCACGTGGCCCGGTCCGTCTCTTCGATGGTGGCCGGCGGGTTCTGGACGCCCGCGTTGTTGACGAGCACGTTCAGGGCGCCGAAGGCGCGCTCAGCGGCTCGCACAGCAGCGGACCACGAACTCTCGTCGGTCACGTCAAGCCGGATGAAGCGAGCGCGGATCCCGAGCTCGTCGGCGAGGGCGGCGCCGCGTTCGGCATCGATGCCGCCGATCGCCACGTTCGCTCCCTCCGCGTGAAAGGCGCGTACGTGGCTCGAGCCCTGGCCGCCGGTCCCACCGGTCACGAGCACGGTCTGGTTGTCGAAGCGGGGCATCAGATGTTCCTTCGGTCTGAGGGAGCCGGCCGGAGCCGATGGTGAGTCGACCGACTCACCATGGCCTGGATGCTAAATCGGTCCGAGTGGTGAGTCAAGCCACTCACCTCGTATGCTCGCTGCATGAGCGGAGCTGCGACGACGTACCACCAGCGCGTCGCCCAGGAGAAGCGCGCGATGATCGTGGCGGCCGCGACCGCACTGTTTCTCGAGCTGGGCTACGACCGGACATCGCTCGCGCGGATCGCCGAGCGGTCGGGCGTTTCGCGAGCCACCTTGTTCAAGCAGTTCCCGAGCAAGGCTGCCCTCTTCGACGCCATCGTGACCGAGTCCTGGTCGAGCGCTGACGAAGAGGATCCTCCGCCGGCAGGCAACGTCGTCGACGGGCTCGGCATCATCGGTCGCCGTTACGCGGAACTGCTGGGCCGTGCCCAAATGGCCGACCTGTTCAGGATCGTCATCGCCGAGCTTCCGCGATTCCCTGAGCTCGCTCATGCGCAGTTCTCCCACGGGAAGATGCCCTACTTCGAGTCCGTACGCAGCTACCTCCTGGCTGAGCACGAGGCAGGAACGGTGCAGGTCGAGGACGTGGACCTCGCTGCCACCCAGTTCCTGGGCATGATCTCCAACTATGTCTTCTGGCCGACACTCCTGATACCGAGCTGGGAGGTGAGCGCCGACCGCGTCGCACAGGTAGTCGACGAGGCCGTCCGCACCATCGCCGCCCGGTACGCCGCAACTGGGCCATGATCGTCGACCAACGGCTGAGCCCCAAGCCTGTCCGGTCAGGGGCGGTAGATGGATTTTGCTGTTTGGAGGAAGGACCGGGTCAGAGGGGTTGATTCGGTCCAGGCGATGACGAGGGGGCTGGGTGGGAGGTCCTGGATCGGGATGGTGACTAGTTCGTTGCCGGGGTTGTGGGTGGTGAGGGGGGCCAGGCCTACGGTGCCGTTCCAGAGGACGGACTGGAGGCATTCCTGGACGGCTCGGACGATCGGGCCCTGGCGGGGCTCGCCGCCGTTCCAGTAGGACTGCCAGTGGGGGTCGGTGCCGGCGGGGAACTGGAACCAGCGGCGGCCTTCGAGGTCGGCGAGTTTCAGTTCGTCGCGGCTGGCCAGCGGGTCGTCGGCGCGGAGTACGGCGCCCACCGGGTCGGAGCGCAGTTCGTGGACGCGCAGACCGGTCTCGTCGAACGGGCCGCGGGTGAGGGCGACGTCGACGAGACCGGCGCGGAGTCCGCAGGTCGGGTCGGTGAGGTCGGCCTCGCGGATGTGTACGTCGACGTTCGGGTGGCGTCGGCGATAGACCGCGGCGAGACGTGAGATGTCCGGGTCCTGGCTGTCGCTGAGGATGCCGACGGTGAGCGTCGCGGTCCCGGCCGCGGCGGCGACCCGGGCGCGGACCTGCTCGGTCTGCTCCAGAAGCGCCCGGGCCTCCTTGAGTAGCGCCGACCCGGCTGCGGTGAGACTGACCCCGCCGGATGACCGGCGGAACAGCGGCGTACCGAGGTCGGCTTCGAGTTGCTGGATCGCCCGGCTGAGCGGCGGCTGGCTCATGTGCAGCCGCGCCGCGGCCCGCCCGAAGTGCAGCTCTTCGGCGACCGCCACGAAGTACCGCAAGGTCCGCAGTTCCATCACCTGCGACGATACCCGCTGGGTATCGACAATGCGGGACCGGTCTTGGACGCGCCGCCCCGTCCGGTGCTGAGCTGAACCCATGCCCGACTACCCGTACGCCGATCCGCTCGTCGACCTCGCCGACGTCCAGGAACTCGTCCGCGACCTCGTCGTGATCCCGAACCGCAACGTCGACCTCGTCCCCAACATCGGCCTCATCGGCGGCACCCAGGCGGTCCTCGTCGTCGACACCGGCCTCGGCCCGCGGAACGCGGAGCAGGTCCTGCGGTTCGCCACGTCGTACGCGAACGGCCGGCGGCTCTACCTGACAACGACGCATTTCCACCCCGAGCATGCGTTCGGCGCGCAGGTGTTTGCGGGCGAAGCGACGTACCTGCTGAACACCGCGCAGGCCGACGACCTCGCGACCAAGGGCGACGGCTACCTGGGCATGTTCCGGCAGCTCGGCGAGCCGGTCGCGCGTGAGCTGGAAGGGGTTCGCATCCCGGTCCCCGACCAGACGTACGACGGTACGTACGAGCTCGACCTCGGCGGCCGGACCGTGCAGCTCCGCCCGACCGGACGGGCGCACAGCAAGGGCGATCAGGTCATCACGGTTCCCGACGCCGGCGTCCTGTTCACCGGCGACCTGGCCGAGACGGACCAGTTCGCGATCTTCCCGTGGTTCCCGCCGTACGACGTCGACGTGTCCGGCGTCCGCTGGATCGAGGTCCTGAACCGCCTCGCCGCCGAGAACCACCAGATCGTCGTCCCCGGCCACGGCGCGGTCGGCAACACACAACTCCTCGCCCAGGTCCGCGACTACCTCGTCGAACTCCGCGACGAGACCTGGACACGCCGCGACACCGGCCTCCCCGAGGAAACAACCGCCGCCGAGATCCGCACCCTGATGATCGAGCGCCACCCAGACTGGCGCCTCCCAGAGTGGATCGACCGCGGCGTCAGCTGCCTCTGCGCAGAACAGCCTTGAGAATCCGCAGACGGCGTCACCAGGGCTGGGTGAGCTCGTCTCAAGTGGAGAACGTCGCCTTCGCCAGGATCTTCTCGTGGGCCAGCCCGGCGCCGATGTGGACAAGTGCGGCACCAGGTGCGCCCCACGCAAGGAACGTCACCAACGCCTCGTCATCAGGATCCAGCGCATCAGGGTCTGTCGGCGGGTTCCAGATTCCGGTGCCGACGTCGATGGCTTCGCTCAGTGCGACAGCCACCAGAACGTAGCCGGCGACGATGAGCAGCCGGCCGCCACGATCCCTCGCACCTCGCCGCTTCGCGCCTCGCCAGATGTAGGCGCCGATGGTCAGGATCATTGCGCCCCAGACCACGGCCCCAGCTGCGTCGGCGATGGCCCGGGCGCCAGGCACGCTGTAGGGATCGGGCAGATCCATGGTCGCCAGGACGGCGCCGACACCACGGATCGTGTTGATGAGTCCCAACACCATGACCGCCAAGCCCAGGACCCGGAAGATCGGGTTCGCAGGGCTGGGAGCTGGGTCTGGCTCCGGCGGCAGGAGCATGCGTACGGCGGCGTCCAGCAGGAGTGATCCGAGGACGATCAGTGCGAGGGGAACGACGAGCGCCATGACAGTCCCGCTACTTCACCTGGCAGCTGTGCAGCGCGAGCTGGACGGCCACCCGGTTGAAGTCGGCACGGTACTGATCGGCGTTGTCCCAGCCTTGGTCGTAGCCGATTTTGTCGCCGGTGCGGAGCGCGGTGGCTGCGCTGTTGAGACTGTCCGCTGTATTACCGATCCGGAATACGAGTTGGGAATGTTTGCCTGGATCTGGAGCATCACGCGTGAGGGTGTCAAGATTCGTCGCCAACTGCTCAAGAACGGCGGCGAGATCAAACGTGTAGTTGATGCGTTCGTCATCGGTTGTCGGCTGGACGAGCGCATTGATTTGACTCGCAGACGCCGCGCAGTACGACGCAGCCTGACGCGCGTAAGCCTGAGCGGATGGTGTTGTCTCGGGCGCCGTTACTGGTCCAGTTGATTCCGGTCGCGGACTCGGCGGCGCCGGTTGGCTGGTCGTGGGTCCTGGTAGCGGCGTGCCGCCTTCGACAGGGCGTCCGAAGACAACGAAGCCGACCACGACCAGGGCCAGACCGACGATCGCCAAAACCCATCGCAACGCCGGTGAAGTCAGTGCCGGTACCTCGACGTTGATGAACCGAAGGCCATTCGTGATTGCGGCGACAAGGCTCACCGCTCCGAGCAGCACAATTGTTATACCTGCGGTCTCCACTGGTCGCCCCCCGGCTCCCCAGGTCACTGTCTACGGTGCACCTGTTTCGCCTTGGAAACAACCGGAATTCAGCAATGGCAGGGTCAAGCGGAAAACGGTCCTTTGGGCTCGAACGCGTGCTGCACGAATCGCGTCGCGATGAGTTCGAGGGTGGGGGCGTCGGGGTGGAGGTCGTCGGGGAGGGGGTGG
Source organism: Kribbella speibonae (assembly GCF_004331375.1). NCBI lineage: Bacteria > Bacillati > Actinomycetota > Actinomycetes > Propionibacteriales > Kribbellaceae > Kribbella > Kribbella speibonae. Next base: position 212,517 of record NZ_SJKC01000005.1, read on the forward strand.
GCGAGGTTGTCTGGGGCGCCGTAGAGGGTGCGGCCGTCGAGGTGGTGGAGGTTGGGGTCGGTGAGGGCTCGTTGGGTGAGGATGCGGGACAGTTCGGTGCGGATGATCGAGAGGGTGAGTTTGCCGGCTGGGATCTCGTCGGGGTTGCCGCTGGCCGTGAAGCGGAGTTCGCCGGCGGCCAGTGCGGAGAGGTCCCAGTTGGTCGGGCCGGGGGTGTCCTCGTGGATCGGGCAGAGGATGGGGGAGACGACCAGCAGGGGCGTGTCGGGGTGGCCGTCGCGGATGGTGTCGAGGAAGCCGTGGACGGCGGGGGTGAAGCTGCGGAGGCGGAGCCCGTCGCTGTTGACGATGTTGATGCCGAGTTTGAGGCTGATCAGGTCCGCGGGCGTGTCGCGGATCGTGCGGGCGATGAACGGCTGCAGGTACGAGCTGCCGCCGAAGCCGAGGTTGACGAGTTCGACGCCGGCCTGAGCGGCGACCAGGGCCGGCCAGGTGCCGGTCGGGTGGGTGGCGTTCGACCCGTGGCTGATCGAGCTTCCGTGGTGCAGCCAGACCCGCCGCGTGACCGGCACCGGCTCCACCGGAGCGTCGGTGCGCAGGGTAACGAGTTCGGTGGTCTCGTCGTGCGGCAACCAGATCTCGACGGTCTTCGGTACGGCGGCCAGCCCGTCGACTCGCAGCGTCTCAGCGTGCCCCGCGCGGGTCGACGTGGCGCCCGTCATCAGGTCGATGGTGATCACGTCGCCGCCGGTCGCAGTGAGCTGCGTCACCAGCCGTCCGTCGACGAGTACGTCGTACACGCCGTCCGGGCGCGGGGGAGCGCCGACGTAGTCCCGCTTCGTCGGCAGTGTCTCGAGCTCGATGACGGTGGCCGCCGTACGGAAGACGAGGCGTACGCCGGAGGGCTGCGACTCGACCATCGACATCTGGCCGTCGTCGTACTGCGTTCGCGCCCAGGCCGGAAGGCGGTGTGGAAGGACGCCGCGAGGGGTCTGCTCGAGGTCGAGCGCACCGCGAAGCAGGTCGGTGGTGATCGGGGTGGTGTACATGTCAGCTCCAGCTGCGGAGGAGGGTGTCGAGGGCGTCGATGATGCGTGGCCAGCTGTCGCCGGCGCTCGGCTCGCTGTGCGCGAAGGATCCGGCGAGCTCGAGGGTGATGTAGCCGTGGATCGTGCTGCCGAGGAGGCGGACGGCGTCGGTCTGGGCGGGTTCGCCGAGGTCGTAGCCCCGGAGGACCGCTCGGACGAGTTCAGAGTGCCGCCGCCCAGCAGCCACGTACGGCTCCGAGGCAGCGGCGGTGTGGCGGGTGGCGGCGTAGCGGCCTGGGTGAGCGCGTGCGTAGTCGCGGTAGACGTCGGCGAGGGCGTGCAGGGCGTCGCGGCCGGCCCGCCCGGCGAGGGCGGCGGCAGCCTGGTCGGCCAGCTCCGTGAGGGTGACCGTGGCGATGCGGGCCTTCAGGTCGTCGGAGCTGCGAACGTGCGAGTACAGGCTCGCCACCTGGACGCCGAAGTGCCGGGCCAGCGCCGACACGGTGACCTGCTCGAAGCCGACCTCGTCGGCCAGCTCGGCCCCGGCCTGCGCGAGCCGCGCACCGCTCAACCCCACTCTTGCCATAGCTTATTATGGAATTGCCTAAAGGCTCTAGGCAAATCAGGACAACAAGAAGCCCTCACCGCGCCGTTGCGGTGAGGGCTTCCCGATGGATCAGGCGGTGCGCTTGGTCCGGTGCAGGTGCGCGGGGCCGATCTCGCCCTTGCGGAGCAGCTCGACCCGCTCGGCCAGCAGCTCCTCCAGTTCGGAGATGCTCCGGCGCTCGCGCAGCATGTCCCAGTGCGTACGCGCCGGCTTCTCCTGCTTCGGCTCGGGCTTCTCGCCGGTGGACCGGGCGGCCTCGCTGCCGCAGTGCGGGCATTCCCAGATCGCGGGAACCTCGGCGTCGTGCGCCATCGTCACCTCGACCACGTGACCGCGGGGGCAGTCGTACGTGATCATCTGGCGCGGCGCGAACTCGACACCGCGGTCATCCTCGAAGCTGACCCCACCCAGCCCCGAACCACGCAGTACGCGATTAGACATGTCAAACCTCCGAGATCGTCATCCGAGCCAACGGTCGGCCGGCCCGGATCATTCCCATTTTGGCATGTCCGAGCAATATGTACGCACCTGACACCGAGGTCGTGACCTGCTGTCATCGACTGTTTACGGACCACGGTGTGTCGCAAGCCGCCCGAAGTACGACGCACCGAATCGATACCTGGTTCACAGCCTGTTGCCAGGATTCGAGGATCTCCTCCTCAGCAATCGTCCCTAGCCTCAGCGTCCATGGTGCTACCCCGCCACAAGCTCCGTGGCCTCAGTTTCGTGAACGTGGCCCTGGTGGCCATCGTGCTCGCCATCGCCCTCACTGCCTACTTCCTGTTCTTCAAGAAGGATCCGCCGGCCGCCAGCGCGACCCGGCCCTCGGTGGCCGTGCAGCGGGGTGAGGTGACCGCGAGTGTCAGCTCGAGCGGCACGCTGCAGAGCTCCCAGACCGCGTCCCCGCAGTTCGAGACGTCCGGCACGGTGACGCAGGTGCTCGTGAAGGTCGGCCAGGTGGTGACGAAGGGCGCCGCGATCGCGAAGGTCGACCCGGCCGCCGCCGAGCGGCAGTTGCGGATCGCCCAGCAGAACCAGATCGCGTCGGCGAACTCGGTCACCGCGGCCGAGGAGACGCTCAGCGACGCCCAGGAAGCCCTCGAGGAGGCCGAGGAAGCCTCCGCCTCACCCTCGCCGACGCCGACCCCGAGCAACGGCCAGCAACAGCAGACCCAGCAGTCTCAAGGTCAGGGTCAGAGTCAGAGTCCGGAAGTTGCCGTCAGCAACGCCGAGGCGAGTCTGGCGAAGGCGAAGGCGGACAAGGAACAGTCCGACCAGAACGTCGAGGCGGCGCAGGCCGCGGTCGACGCGACCACGCTCAAGGCGCCGATCGCCGGCACCATCACCGCGATCAACGGCTCGGTCGGCTCGGTCGCGGGCGGTTCCAGCTCGAACTCCAGCTCGAACTCCAGTTCCGGTTCAGCCGGGCAGGGGTCAACCTCAGGTCAAGGTTCAGCCTCAACCTCCACCACCACGTCCGGCACCGGGTTCGTCGACATGGCCGATCTGAAGTCGCTGCAGGTCGTGGCCGCGTTCGCCGAGGCGGACGCGATCAAGATCAAGGCCGGCCAGACCGCGACGGTCACCCTGAACGCCGAGCCCGGTACGACGCTCACCGCCTCGCTGGCGACCGTGTCCCCGACGCCGACCACCACGAACGGCGTGGTCTCGTACTCGGCCACCTTCAGCCTCGCCAAGCTCCCGGCCAACGCCCGGATGGGTCAGACCGCGAACGTCACGGTCCAGACCGCGAAGGCGGCCAACGCCCTGTACGTCCCGAGCACGGCGATCGCGACCAGCGGTACGACGTACACGGTGACGATGGCCGACGGGAGCGGGACGCGTGAGGTGCAGGTCGGCGTCCGGGGCGACAGCTACACCCAGATCACGTCGGGCCTGAACGAAGGCGACCAGGTCGAGCTGCTGCAGGGCGCGATCGGCGGCACCGGGACGCAGAACGGCCAGAACCGGCAAGGTCAGCAGCCGGGCGGCGGCCAGTTCCCCGGCCAGGGCGTCGGTCAGGGCACCGGCGCCGGAGGCTTCCGTGGCCGCTGAGTCCCTGATCGAGATCCGGGAGGTCACCAAGACGTACGGCCAGGGCGAGACCGCGGTGCACGCGCTTCGAGGCGTGTCGCTGCGGATCGAGGCCGGCGAGTACGTCGCGGTGATGGGCTCGTCCGGATCCGGCAAGTCGACGTTGATGAACATCCTCGGCTGCCTCGACGTACCGTCCCGCGGGGAGTACTGGCTCGACGGCAGCGACGTGGCCCGGCTGAGCGAGGACCAGCAGGCGCTCGTCCGCGGCCGGAAGATCGGGTTCATCTTCCAGTCGTTCAACCTGATCCCGCGGACGACGGCGCTCGCGAACGTCGAGCTTCCGCTCACCTACGCCCACCTGCGCCGCGGCGAACGCCGCAAGCGGGCCAACCGGGCGCTCGAACTCGTCGGTCTCGCCGACCGCACCGGGCACCGGCCGAACGAGCTGTCCGGCGGTCAGCAGCAGCGGGTGGCGATCGCCCGGGCGCTGGCGACCGGTCCGCGGATCCTGCTCGCCGACGAGCCGACCGGCAACCTCGACGCCCACTCGACCGACGAGGTACTCGGCATGTTCGACGACCTGCACGCCGACGGCCGAACCATCGTCGTGATCACCCACGAGCACGACGTCGCGGCCCGCGCCCGGCGGCTCGTACAGGTCTCCGACGGCCGGATCGTCTCCGACGAGGTGACCCGCTGATGTCTCCCCGCGACCTGATGGGCGCCGCGCTCCGCGGCCTCACGGCGAACAAACTGAGATCCCTCCTCACCGTCCTCGGCGTCTCGATCGGGGTCGGCGCCGTCATCGTGCTGGTTGCGGTCGGCAACGGCTCCGGGAAGGCGGTCCAGGACCGGCTGGAGGCGATGGGCACCAACCTGCTCACGGTCTCCACCACCGGCGGTGGCGGCGGCGGTTTCCAGCGCGGCCAGGCCGGACCTGCGGCTCAGCAGTACAGCCTGACCCTCGACGATGCGGCCGCGTTGGCCGACGCCCGGCTCGCGCCCGATGTCTCCGCGGTCGCCCCGGTGATGACGAGCAGCGGCGCGACGGCGACGAACGGCGACACCAGCTACACGGTGAGCCAGGTGATCGGTACGACCCCGGAGTACATGCCGGCCACCAACACACCGGTCGGGACCGGGGCGTCGTTCACCCAGGAAGACGTCGACACCTCGCAGCGGGTCATCCTGCTCGGGCAAACGACCGCGACCGAGCTGTTCACCCGGCCGGCGAGCGCGGTCGGCCAGACGATCAAGCTCGGCGCCGTGGACTTCGTCGTCCGCGGGGTGCTCGCGAGCAAGGACAGCACCGGCTTCAACGATCCGAACGCGACCGCGATCATGCCGATCAGCACGCTCCGCGCGACCCAGGCCGGCTACGGTCCCCTCAGCCAAATCGTCGTGCAGGCCAGCGCCACGGATCGGGTGGACATCGCGCAGGCCGAGGTCACGCAACTGCTGACCGCCCGGCACCAGGTGCCGGCGACCGAGACGTCGCCGTTCCGGATCACGAACTCGGCGCAGATCCTGCAGACCAGCCAGGACACCGCGGCGACGTTCACCGCCCTGCTCGCGACGGTGGCCGCGATCAGCCTCGTCGTCGGCGGGATCGGGGTCACCAACATCATGCTGGTCACGGTCACCGAGCGGACCCGGGAGATCGGGATCCGCAAGGCGCTCGGCGCCCGGCGGCGGACGATCCTCGGCCAGTTCCTGATCGAGGCGACACTGCTCAGCCTGATCGGCGGCGCGGTCGGGGTCGGCGCCGCGCTGATCGTCACCCGCTTCCAGCTGGCCGGCGTACAGCCGGTGCTCGTGCCGTCGTCGATCGGGCTCGCGCTGGGCGTGTCCGCGGCGGTCGGCCTGTTCTTCGGCAGCATGCCGGCGCACCGAGCCGCCGGTCTTCGTCCCATCGACGCACTACGGCATGAGTGAGAGGTCTTTCAGATGAGTAACCAGACGCCCGACGAGTTCGCCCAGATCGGGTCCGACGAGGAAGTCGACGCGGCGCTGAAGCCGAAGAAGACCCTCAGCCTCCCGCTGGCCACGGCGATCCTGACCGGCATCGTCGTACTCGCCGTCGGACTCGGCGGCGGCGCCGGACTGCATGCGGCGTTCGCGTCCGACAGCTCGTCGAACCAGCCGCAGGCAGGTGCGGGTGGCCGCGGGTACGGCGGGTTCCGGGGCCAGGGCTACGGGCAGAACGCGCCCGGTCAGGGACCTGGCGCGGCGCAAGGTGGTGGCGGGACGGTCGGCACCGTCGTCTCGGCGACCAGTTCCGAGCTGGTCGTGAAGACGCAGTCCGGCAACGTCACGGTGAAGCTCACCGGCGACACGACGTACGAGATCACCGCGAAGGGCACCGCGGCGGACCTGAAGGCGGGGGAGCAGGTCGTCGTCAGCGGCCAGAACGCCAACGGCACGATCACCGCGAACACGGTCCGCCAGGGCTCCTTCGGCGGCTTCCGCAACCCGACCGCGACCCCGTCCTCCCGCTGAGGATCCCCTCGATCCGTGCGCCCGGCCAGCACCCCGGCCGGGCGCACGTCAGCGGTGTCCGAGCGAGGCCTGGAACCGGAGCAGGTACCCGTCGGGGTCCGTCACCAGGAACTGCTCGACCCCCATCTCGCCGTCGCCGGTCCGGTACCACTTCGTCTCCGGCTGCATGAACAGCGCCCAGCCAGCCGCATTCAGCGACTCGACGAGTGGCGCGATCGCGGGTACGGCGATCTGGAAATTGACGCCGCGGCCCAGGGGTGGGCGTAGGCGTCCGGTGATCCAGTTCCGGCCGACGCCGACCTGCTCGAGCATGACGTGCGCGTCGCCCAGCGCGAGGTACGCGAAGCCTTCCTCCGGGCGGTCGTAGAGCACCTCGAACCCACACAGTTCGCACCAGAAATGCGTGCTGGCGGCAACGGACTTCACGAGGAGCTCTGGGACCAGGGTGGGGTTCACCACGGCATGGTGTCAGGTTCGGGTGGCGGTGAGGGCTACGGCGACGGAGTCGAGGGTGAAGGTGCCGCCGGCGGCGTCGATGGCGGTTCCGGTTCTGGTGAGGAGGGTGTCGAGTTTGCCGGCGGTGGCGAGGGGTTTGGCGATGCCGCTGGTGCGGAGTTGGTCGAGCCACTCGTCGCGGGTGTAGGTGCGGGACCACGGGAAGGTCGCGCGGGAGACGTCCGTGAAGGCGTCGGTCAGGTTGTCGGCGGTTCGGTCGAGGAACTGTTCGTACGCGCCGAGAGGTGACGCGGGGGCCGGGGTGTCGGGGAGTACGTCGCGTTGCACCTCCGCGAAGGCGGCGCCGAGGGCGGGTGGTGGTTGCAGGACGTACCAGAAGACGGCGAACGTGCCGCCGGGGCGGAGGATGCCAGCGGCCTTCGCGGCGCCGACGGCTGGGTCGATCCAGTGCCAGGTCATGCCGGCGACGAGCGCATCGAAAGTGCGGCCGTCCGGATCCCAGGTCTCGAAGGGGGAGACCTCGGCGTCGACGCTGGTCGACCGCGCGTACGCCGCCATTCGCTCGTCCACGTCGACGCCGAGGACCTGGCAGCCCGCCGCCTGGAGTTGGCGGGACAGGATGCCGGTACCACATCCGACGTCGAGGAAGTCGCGTCCAGGTGCGGCGGCGACGAGTGCGTCGATGAGGGCGGCCGGGTAGGACGGCCGAGCCCGGTCGTAGAGCGCCGCGTCGGCACCGAACGACTCAGCCATCTCCCGCCGCCGATGCGGGTCGACGTCGGCGGGCCGGGTCGGGTTGGGGACGGCGGGCCGATGCGGGGCAGGATTCGAGGGTAGAGTGGGCATGTGCCCACGGTAGTGGGCGGTTGCCCACTTGTGTCAAGGGACGGTGTGAGATGCCTACCGGCGTGGCGATGCGGGATGCGCGGGAGCAGCTGTTCGACGCGGCTGAGCGGGTGTTGCTGCGGGATGGTCCCGAGGCGCTCACGAGTCGTGCGGTGACGACCGAGGCCGGGTGCGCGAAAGGCCTGCTGCACAAGCACTTCACGGACTTCGACGGGTTCCTCGCGGAGCTCGTTCTCGACCGGATCCGCCGCCTCGACGTCCAGGCCGAGACACTGCTGAAGAGTGCGGGACAGGGGAGTGTCGTCGACAACCTCACCGCCATGCTGACCGACCTGTTCGGCTCGGTGGCGGTAGCGATCGTCAGCCTCACGATCTCCCGCGACGGCCTCCGCGCCCGTCTGCGCGAGGCCGTCCCGACCGGCGTACCGATCCTCAGCGAGGCCGGCCAGGTCATCCGGGATTACCTCGCCGCGGAGCAGACCTACGGCCGGATCCAGCCGGACGCGAACACCGACGTACTCGGCCTTACGCTGATCGGCTCGACACACATGATGTTCGCCGACCGCACCGGCATCCGCCCGTCGGCCGCCGACGTGCGTGCGTTCGTGAGTTCCGTCGTACCGGACTGACAGAGATCCGATGAGTCATTGACGCGTTCGTGCGGAAAGCGCTATCTTCCGACGAAATGAGGCTCAAAAAGTACTAATCGGGAGCGGGATATGCATCGTCGTACCTTCCTCGCAGCCACCGGTCTGGTCGGAATCGGCGTGACCGCGGCGGTGCCCGCACACGCCCGTGGCAAGCTGGTCCGCTCCGTCGAGGAACTCCGGGCCGCGATCGCCCGCGCGGTGCCGGGCACCGTCATCACGGTTGCCAACGGCACCTATGAGGGCCCGATTCCGGTCACCGGCAAGCGCGGGACTCGCGACGAGCCGATCGTCGTACGCGCGGAGTCGGTCGGCGGTGTCGTGCTGACCGGTGAGCAGAGCTTCGTGCTGAGCGGATCCTCGGACGTCACGATCAGCGGCTTCGCGTTCCGGCAGCGTACGACGCTCGACGTACCGCCGGACTGCCGGCGGATCCGGCTCACCCGCAACGACTTCCAGCTGGCCGATCTCGAGGGGCTGCACTGGGTGATGGTGCGGGCCGACTACTCGACGATCGATCGCAACGAGTTCCACGGCAAGTCGACGCTGGGCATCTACCTCGGGATCGAGGGCCCCGGGACGGACGGGATGGCGCGCGGGGTGCACATCACCCGCAACTACTTCCGCGACCACACGTTCCCCGGCGACAACGGCGGCGAGCCGATCCGGCTCGGGGTCAGCCCGCGGGCGCTGTCGACGGCCGGTGCGGTCGTCGAGTTCAACCTGTTCGAGCGCGCGAACGGCGACCCGGAGGCGATCTCGGTGAAGTCGTCGGGTAACACGATCCGGCACAACACGATCCGCGACAGCCTGGGCGGCATCGTGCTGCGGCACGGCAACGCGACTCGGGTCGAAGGCAACTACCTGTTGTCGGGGGAGAACGGGATCCGGATCTACGGCAACGACCACCTGATCGTGAACAACTACATGGAGCGGATCAGCGGCGCGGGCGTCGTCCTGGGCAGCGGCAACGTCCGGGACCATTACCCGGGCGAGCCGGCCGACTCCCGGCGCGGGAACGACGCGCCGGACCGGGTGCGGATCGCGCTGAACACCGTGCTCGACTGCGAGTCCGGTGTCGTCGGCGAGAGCCACCGGACCCTGCCGCCGGTCGGGTGCGCGGTGACTGACAATCTGTTGGTGGCAGACAGCGGGCAGTTGGTGAACATGCCGTTCCAGGACGGCATCACCTGGTCAGGCAACATCCACTGGGGACAAGGCGCCGACGGCAACGCGCCCGCGGCCGGGTTCACCCGAGCCGACCCACGGCTCGCGCCAGGGCCCGACGGGGTACGTCGACTTACCGCGGGCAGCCCGGCGATCAACGCCGCCTCCCGGTCGTACCCGGACGTCGCCCGTGACCTGGATGGGGATCACCGGACGGGGCGCGCAGCGGATGTCGGCGCGGACGAGTACTCGGCCCGCCGACCGACGTACCGCCCGTTGACGTCCACTGATGTGGGGCCGCACGCGTGATGACGACGGCCCAGAAGAACATGGTGCAGGAGAGCGAGCTGGAGATCATCCGGACGTATCTCGACCGGCTGCGGCTGGACCTGGTCGTCGCGGCCCGGATCACCAAGGTGCACCGGGAGTGGTCGCGGCCGCTGATGCCGGATCCGTTCTCGCGGCTGTACCTGATTCTGGAGGGGGAGGGGCGGCTGGTCGTAGGAGACCAGGAGCTGTACCCGCGGCCCGGTGAGCTCGTCTATCTGCCGGCCGATGTGCCGGTGTCGTACGAGACGATCAGCGACAACGTTTTCCGCAAGCACTGGCTGCATTTCAACGCGCTGATCGGCGATCGGGACATCGGCGAGATGCTGACGCTGCCGTACATCGTCCCGAGCAAGGCGCCCGAGGAGGCGGCCGCCCTGTTCGAGCAGGTCGGTGCGGCGGACCGGGACCCGCCCGGTCTTGCGACGCCGCTGCGGCTGCGTTCGGCGCTGACCGCATTGTTCGCGCACTACCTGGACAGTGCGCCGCCCGGGTCGGTGCGGTTGTCGGAGCGGCAGACGAGCGAGTCCGGGATCGTGCAGTACATCCAGGACAACCTCGCGACGCTGCCGAGTGTCGAGGAGTTGGCGGCCGTGTTCGGCTACGACCTCCCGAGTTTCCTGCGGCATTTCCGGACCGAGTTCGGGTTGTCGCCGAAGCAGTACATCAAGCGGGCCCGGATCGAATGGGCCCAGCGTGAGCTGACGGCGACCGCGCGCCCGATGGAGGAGATCGCGGCCGCCGTCGGGATGGATCAGTCCTACTTCTCCAAGGTGTTCCGCCAGGTGAGCTCGGTGACCCCGAGCGAGTACCGGAAGTTGTACCGCCCCAACAACTAGGAGCCTCGTCATGGACCGTCGTACGTTCCTCGCCGGCAGTGGTGCCATCGGCCTGACCTTGGTGGGTGCGCGTGCCGCGCTCGCCTCGGAGCAGGCCACGGTGACCTCGCTGGCCCAATTGCAGCAGGCAATCAACACCGCCACCGCCGGCACCACGATCACGCTGGCGAACGGTTCGTACGCCGTACCGTCCGGGTCGCCGATCACGATCACCAACCGGCAAGGGCCGATCACGATCGTGGCCCAGAGCCGCGGCGGGGTGACGCTCACCGGCGCGCAGAGCTTCGTGCTGAGCGGATCGTCGGACATCACGATCAGCGGGTTCGCGTTCCGGCAGAGTACGACGCTGGAGATCCCGGCGAACTGCCCGCGGATCCGGCTGACCCGCAACGACTTCGCGCTCGCGGCGTCGACCGGCCACTGGGTCGTCGTCCGCGGCGACGACGCGAAGATCGACCGCAACGTGTTCCACGACAAGTCCACCGTCGGCGTGTACCTGGTGATCGACGGCCCGGGGTCGGAGGCGATGGCGCAACGCACGCACATCCTGCGGAACTACTTCCGCGACCACACGTTCAGCGGCTCGAACGGCGGTGAACCGATCCGGCTCGGCGTGAGCGGCCGGGCGCTCAGTACCGCCGACGCGACGGTCGAGTACAACCTGTTCGAGCGGTGCGACGGCGATCCCGAGGCGATCTCGGTGAAGTCGTCGGGCAACACCATCCGGTACAACACGATCCGCTCGTCCCTCGGCGGGCTCGTCCTGCGGCACGGCAACGACAACCGGGTCGAGAGCAACTACCTGCTGTCCGGGGACAACGGGATCCGGATCTACGGCAACGACCATCTGATCGTGAACAACTACGTCAGCGGGATCGCGGGCGCCGGTGTGGTGCTCGGCAGCGGCACGGAACGGGACCACTACGAGGGCGAGCCGTCCAGTTCCCGGACCGGCAACGACGCGCCGGACCGCGTGACGATCGCGCTCAACACGCTCCGGAACAACGGCCAGGCCCTCGTTGGCGAGAGCCAGCGCACCGTGCCTCCGCTGGACTGCGTGGTGGCTGACAATCTGATGACCGGTGACAGCGGCGAGCTGGTCGACATGCCGTACCTCGACGGCCTCACCTGGGCAGGCAACATCACGTGGGGCGCGGCGACGGCCGGCAACATCCCGTCGTCCGGCTACACCCGGGCCGATCCGAAGCTGACCGCGGGAACCGATGGCGTGTACCGCCTCGGCACGGGCAGCGCGGCCGTCAACGCCGCCGACGTCGACCACTCGGGGCAGGTCACCGACGACGTCGACGGGCACGCCCGCACAGCGCCGTACGACGTGGGTGCCGACGAGTACTCGACCGCTACACCGGTACGTCGTCCGCTCAACGCGGCCGACGTCGGGCCGAACGCGGCCTGACCCGGGACGCGGACGCGCCCGTACTCACCAGGGCGGGCGCCTCCGCTCAGACGACGGTCGGCTGGCTGTTGCCGGCCTCGTCGATGCCGCGGCGCATGTCGACGCGGACGAGCAGCGCGAGACCGACGACGAAGAACAGGCCGAGGGCGACGATCGCGGGACGGTACGAGCCGGTCAGCTGGTGGACGAGACCGAACACCAGCGTGCCGAGCCACGACGTACCGCGCTCGCCAGCCTGGTAGAGCGAGAAGTACTCCGCCTCGCGGCCCTTCGGGATCAGCTGGCTGAACGCCGACCGGGACAGCGCCTGCGTCCCGCCGAGCACGATGCCGATCGCGGTCCCCATCGCCAGGAACGGGACGATCTCGTGCGCGGGCAGCAGGAACCCGGCGATCACGATCACGATCCAGATCACCAGACCGCCGGAGATCGTGCGATGGGCGCCGTACCGCTGGGCGAACCGGCCGAACGCCAGCGCCCCGAAGAACGCGACGAACTGGACCAGCAGGATGGTCGCGATCAGCACCTGCGTCTCGAACCCGAGCTGCTTCTCGCCGTACGTCGACGACACCGAGATGACCGTCTGGATCCCGTCGTTGAAGAACAGGTACGCGATCAGGAACAGCATCGTCATCTTGTAGTTGCGCAGGTGCTTCAAGGTCGCCGAGAGCTGTCCGAAGCTCTGCCGGACCAGACTGCCGCTCCGGACCTGGACGACGCTGACAGGTGGCCGGTCGCGCAGGCGGAGGAACGGGATGAACGTGAACAGGCCCCACCACAGCCCGGCGCTGAGCAAGCTGAGACGCACTGCGGTGCCCTGGCTCATCCCGAGAGCGTCATGGGCGGTGACGACGGCCAGGTTGACCAGGAGCAGCAGGAACCCTCCGGCGTACCCGAACGCCCAGGCGCGGGACGAGACGGCGTCGCGCTGGTCGGGTGGTGCGACGTCGATCAGGATCGAGTCGTAGACCACGAGCGACGAGCCGAGGCACAGGTTGCCGATGAACAGCAGGAGCGCACCGAGTGCCCAGCGTCCGCCGCCGACGAACACCATCGAGCTCGCGGCGAGCGCTCCGGCCCAGGCGAACGCGCACATCAGCAGCTTCTTGCGGGTCATCCGGTCGGCGATCGCGCCGACCACCGGCAGGAACAGCGCCGACACCAGGGTCGCCAGCGTCACGACGTAGAACGCGAGCGAGCCGGGGGAGATGCCGAGTCCGAGCACGTCCAGGTTCGTGTGGCACGGTTTGTCGGCGGTCCCGACGTACCCGCAGGCGGCCGATTCCGCGACCGACGTCAGGTACGGCGCGAACAGGACGGTGCCGACCGTGGTGACGTAGCCGGAGTTCGCCCAGTCGTACAGGCTGAAGCCCCAGTACTCACGCTTGTCCACGCCCGCCGGGGCGGAGAGAAGTCCCATGCGCGGAAGTGTGTCATTTCCGGGGTACGAAGCGACGTACCCGCGGATAACACTTCAGTGCCACTGACCCCTTTCGACCAGGACATCCTTCAGCAGGTCGGTGCGGTCGGTGATCAGGCCGTCGACGCCGGCGTCGAGCATCCGGCGCATCGTGTCCGGGTCGTCGACCGTCCAGACGTGCACCTGCTTGCCGCGGGAGTGCGCGCGCTTGATCAGGCCGGGCGTCAGCACGTGGAGCGACTTGTACCGCTCGGGAATCTGCAGGCAGGCGCCGCGGGCGTTCAGCGCGAACGGCAGGAAGCGGATCAGCACGATCTCCAGCTCGCCGTACCCGGTGCACAGCCGGGGACCGAGCAGTTTGCGGATCCGGTTGACCCGCGACTGGGAGAACGACGACACGCAGATCCGGTCGATCGCGTTCGCCGCCCGCAGGACCTTGGCGGCCGGTTCCAGGCCGCCCTCGGCCTTGATGTCGAGGTTGAACCGGGTGTCCGGGAAGTGCTCGAGCAGTTCGTCGAGGCGGGGGATCGGCTCGTGGCCGTTGATCTTCGCCTGGCTGACCTCCGACCACGGCAGCTCCGCGATCACCCCGGTCCGGTCGGTGACCCGGTCGAGCTTGTCGTCGTGGAACGCGATCACGACACCGTCGCTGGTCGCGTGCAGGTCGGTCTCCAGGTACCGGTACCCAAGGTCGACCGCGTGCTGGAACGCGTGCAGCGAGTTCTCGTAGCCGATCAGGTCAGGGTGCTTCGCGCCGCCCCGATGGGCCATCGCGATCGGTCCGTCGTGGTCGAGGTAGGGGTACACACCCTGAAGTATGTACCGTTGCCTGGTGCTTAGCTCCCGCCCCGATCTCTGGACCCTCGATCCCGATGTCCTGCACCTCAACCATGGTTCGTACGGCGCCGTACCGCGCCGCACCCAGGAGGTGATGGCCGGTCTCCGCGCCGAGATGGACGCCAACCCGATGGTGTGGTTCCGGACCGTAGCCGGCCGCCTCACCGCGAGCCGCCTGGCGCTGGCGGCGTACCTGGAGACCGATCCGGACGGGTTCGCGCTGGTCCCGAACGCGAGCGCCGGCGTGACCGTCGCGCTCCAGACGCTGCCGATCCCGGCGGGCAGCCGGATCGTGCTGACCGACCACGCGTACGGCGCGGTGCGGTTCGCGGCCGAGCGGTTCGCGAAGGCACGCGGCGCCGAGGTGGTGATCGCCGAGATCCCTATCGAGGCGGACGACGAGACCGTGGTCGCGCTGATCGCGGACCGCCTGGACGGCGCGTCCGTCCTGATCGTGGACCAGATCACCTCCGGTACGGCGAAGGTGTTCCCGATCGATGCGCTGGTGGCGGCCGCCCACGACCGCGGTGTACCGATCGTCGTCGACGGCGCGCACGCCCCGGCCCTGATCGACGCTCCCGCGTCCGCGGGCGCCGACTTCTGGACCGGAAACTTCCACAAGTGGCCGGCCGCGCCGCGGGCGACCGCCGGGCTGGTCGTCGCCGAGCAGTGGCGGACGGCGTCGATGCCGCTGATCGTGTCCTGGTCGGAGTACGACGAGCGGATGCCTGAGCGGTTCGACATGCTCGGCACGTACGACTATGTGCCGTGGATCGCGGCGCCGGAGTCGCTGCGGGTCCTGGCGGAGCTGGACTGGCCGACCCGTCGCCCGCAGCTGACCACGCTGGTCGAGGAGGGCGCGAAGGTCCTGGCGAAGGCGCTCGGGACCGGCGTGGCCGAGGTGGCGCACCCGCCGGCGACGATGCGCCTGGTCGAGCTGCCGTCCTCGGTCGACCTCAGCGGCGGCGATGCGCTGAAGCTGCGGGTGTCCCGCGAACTGAAGGCCGAGATCACCTTCACCGGGTTCGACGAGCGCAAGTTCATCCGGCTGTCGGCGCACGCGTACAACTCGCTCGCGGACTACGAGAAACTGTCGGCGGGACTTCCTAAGCTCCTGGCGTGAACGATATCCAAGGGTCCTACACCGTTGCCGCCGCCGACTATCACGCGATTCTGAAGGACTACCACCGCGCGGATCCGTTCGAGACCGGTGCCCTCGACTACTTCGCGCAGACAGTGGCGGAGGGGCCGGTGGGGGATCTCGGATGCGGCACCGGGCGGATCACGTCGTACCTGGCCGGCCGGGGGATGGACGTGTTCGGCGTCGACCTGACGCCGGGGATGATCGAGGTCGCCCGCCGGGAGTACCCGGAGCTCCGATTCGAGGTCGGGTCGCTGTACGACCTGGACCTGAAGGACGGTGAACTGGCCGGGGCCCTCGCGTGGTACTCGCTCGTTCACACTCCACGCGAGGACCTTCCGGCCGTCTTCGCGGAACTCTTCCGCGTGCTGCGGCCCGGCGGCCACCTCGTGCACGGCTTCAAGGTCGGCTCCGGCAGCCGGGAGCTGCGGAACGCCTACGGCCACGACATCGACCTCGAGGTCTACATGTACGACGTCGCGGACGTCGCCGGGCTGCTCGCGAAGGCCGGGTTCACCGAGGTGGCGACCCTGACCCGCGCGGCGCTGCCCGGCGAGAAGGACGCGGGCCAGGCGGCCCACCTCGTCCGCAAACCCGCTACCCCTTGACCGCTCCGGACGTCATACCGGCCACGATCTGCCGGTTGAAGAACAGGAACATGATCAGCGGCGGGATCGTGATCAGCAGGATGTCCATGAACAGCAGGTTGTACTGGGTGCTGAACTGCCCGGAAAAGTTGTAGAGCGTCAGCTGGACGGTGGCGTTCTTGTCGCCGGGCAGGAAGTACAGCGGGTTCACGAAGTCGTTGAACACGTTGACCGACTGCACCACGACGACGGTGATGATGACGGATCTGAGCAGCGGGAAGATGACCCGGAAGAACAACCGCAACGGCCCGGCCCCGTCGATGATGGCCGCCTCGTCCAGCTCCCGGGGAATGGTCGCCACGAAGGCCCGGAACAACAGGATGCAGAACGACAGCCCGAACGCGATCTCGATCAGGATCAGCCCCGGCATCGTCTTGAACAGCCCGAGCTTCTGCAGCACCCAGATCGTCGGGACGACAGCTGGCGGGATGATCAGCCCGGACAGCACCAGGAAGTTGATGAAGCCGTTCCACTTGCTCTTCCGCCGCTGCAGCACGAACCCGGCCATCGCCGCCAGCACGACCATCCCGGCGACGCTGGCCACGGTCAGGATCGTGCTGTTGATGAAGGCGATCACCAGCATGTAGTCGCGGGCCTTGACCACGTCGACGAAGTTCTGCACGAAATGGAACTGATGCGGCCAGGAGAAGTCGAGGTCCGCGGACTGCTGCCGATCCTTCACGGCGGTCAGCACGATGAACGCGAACGGGATGATGAAGACCACGATCGAGGACACGATCGCGACCGCGCTGAGCAGGTAGCTCCGGCCAGGCCGGTGGTTGACGAGTTCGGCGGTACTCACATGTCCACCTCCTTCCGGTTCAGGAACCACGACAGCGGCAGGATGATCGCGGTGACGACCACGAACAGGATCACGTTGCCGGCCGTCGACAGGCCGTAGAACCCGGCCTGGTACTGCTTGTAGATCACCGACGAGATCACGTCCGAGGTGAACCCGGGTCCGCCGCGCGTCATCGCCCAGATCAGCTCGAACGACCGCAGGCCGCCGATCAGGGACAGGATGATCACGGTGACGGTGGCCGGCTTGCACAGCGGCAGCACGATCCGCCGGAACGACTCCCACGACCCGGCGCCGTCCACCCGGGCGGCCTCCATGTACTCCCGTGGGATCGACACGATGCCCGCGATGTAGATCAGGGTCGCCAGCCCGACGCCCTTCCACACGTCGACGGCCGCGATCGACATCAGCGCCCACTTCGGGTCCGTCAGCCACCCGGGCCCGTCGATGCCGAGGACGCCCAGGGCGCCGTTGATGATGCCGCGCTCGGGATTCATCAGTACCTGGAACAGCAGGCCGACGCCGACGGTGCTGACCAGCACCGGGAAGAACACGACCGACCGGAGATACCCGCGGCCGATGATCCGCGAGGTCAGCAGGACGGCGAGCAACAGGCCGAGCACGACCTTCGAGCCCGACGTCACCACGGCGTAGACCAGCGTGTTGGTGAAGCCCTTGACCAGCGCCGGTTCCTGGAAGAACGTGACGAAGTTGTCGAGGCCGATGAACTTCGACTCGAACAGGCTCCACCGGGTCAGGCTGTAGTAGAACGACGCGAACGTCGGGACCAGGAACAGCACGGTGTAGATCACCGCGGTCGGCAGGTAGAACCAGAACGAGTACGGCGTGTAGACCTTCCCCCCGGCCGCCTTCGCGGCCGGGGTCGAGTCAACGCGGTCCTGAGGACGGGCCGAGGTAACGGTCATAACCTCACCAGCCCGCCAGCCCGAGCTGCTGGGCCTGCTTCTTGACGTCCTCGTCGTACCGGGCCGCGCCGTCCTTCGCCTTCCGGATGCCGGACCCGACCTCGACGGTGATCTGCTCCAGCGACGGGCCCTTCACCGGGGACAGGAACTCCAGGGCCAGGCTGGACGAGCCCTCCTTGTCGAGGTACGGCTGCATGTCCTTGATCGACCGCGGTACGTCGTCCCCGAGCGTGCAGCCCTTGACCGCGTACGGGCCGGTCGGCGCGCCGGCCGTGTTCTGCGACTTGCAGCCGTCCGGGCTGGCGACGAACGCCTGGAACTTCTTGGCCGCGTCCAGCTTGGCGCCCTCGGTGGTCTTCGGGATGTACAGGCCGCCCGGCGTCCACAGCGTCAGGCCGTTCTTGCTCGCGTCGTCACCAGGCAGCGCGAACAGGCCGACGGTCTTGGCCGCGTCCGGGTAGGTGGCGACCATGTTCGCGACCACGCCGGACAGGATCGGGTAGTGCGCGCCCTTGCCGGTGGCAAGCATCTTCAGGCCGTCGGGCAGTTTGGCGGACGCGAAGTCCTTGTTCTCGTAGCCGGCGTCGTGGACGGCCTGGGTGTGCTCGAAACCCTTCAGCGCGGCCGGCGACGTCGCGTACTTCGCCTCGTTCTTGGTGTACTTGTCGGCGAAGTCCGGCTCGGCCGCGGAGACGTTGTGGAAGTCACCGAGCACGAACAGCTGGGAGGTCCAGGTCTCGCCGTACGTCTGGATGACGGGGGCGACACCGGGGTCGCCGGCCTTGATCTTGGCGTTGTTGGCCATGAACTCGGCCCAGGTCTTCGGGATCTGCAGCCCGAGCTTCTCGTAGACCGGGATGCTGTAGAGGACCGCACCGCCCTGGAAACCGCCGACGGGTGCGCCGTACACCTGTCCGTCGGCGGTCACGGTCTTCTTGAAGTTCTCGTCCAGGTCCTTGACCCAGGGCTCGTCGTTGACCGAGAGGAGGTTCTTCTGCGGCGCGATCGCGTTGAACAGCGACCCGGTGTTGTAGTTGAAGATGTCGACCATGTCGCCGGTGGACAGCCGGGTCTTGATGATGTTGTCGCCCTCGGTGCCACCCGGACGGGTCTCCACCTTCACGGTGATGTTCGAGTTCTTGGCGTGGAAGTCCTTGGCGAGCTGCTCGGCCTCCTTCACGTCCTGGTCCTGGTTCGTGGTCAGGTACGTGATCTCGACCGCGCCGCTGCCACCGGCGTCGTCGCTGGATCCGAGACTGCCCGCGCTGCACGCGGCAAGAGTTAGGGAACAGACAGCCAGCAGTGCGAGTCCGCTGGCTCCTGGGCGGAACCTCATCATGACCTCCAAGGGATGTACGTCACGGCAGCGGGGCGGTCGGTGAGTTGGGTTAGTGGGTGAGTCGCGCGTCGAGCTCGGCCTGCAGGGCCGGCGCGGTCGGGTTCTTCCGGAAGCGGCCGAGCACCGCGAGCAGTTCGGCGGCCGGCTTGTCGAGGTAGCGCTCCAGGCGGGTGGCGAGATCGGTGTCGGCGGCAACGACCTGGTCCTCGACGGCGGCCGCGACGATCGCGGTCCACGCCGGTGCGTTGTCGACGAGCTGGCGGATCGTGGCGTCGGCGGGCACGCCCGGCGTCTCGGCGTACGGGTCGGCGGCGGTCCACTCGTGGGTTCCATGACCGACCTCGACCGGCTCGTCCTGTCCAGGTACGGCGACGCTGGCCGTGGATCCGACCGGTACCGTCACCGAGAGGGTGACCTGACCGTTGTCGCGGGCCCACGCGACGGCTGCTTCGCCGTACGGCGTGAGATGTCTGGCAGAGGCCTTCGTCAGATGGTCGGTGACGAGTGGGCGCACCTCGAAGGTCCGGTAGCCGGGATCGACCGGGGCCAGTCCGGCCACCCGGCGGTGCATCCAGTCCGCGACCGCGCCGAGGGCGTAGTGGTTGAACGACGTCATCTCGCCGGGATTGATGCTGCCGTCGGGCAGCATGCTGTCGTAGCGTTCCCAGACCGTCGTGGCTCCCATCGTCACTGCGTACAGCCAAGACGGGCAACCTGTCTGTAGCAGGAGGCGGTATGCCAGGTCAGGATGTCCGGAATCGGCCAGCGCGTCCGAGATCAGCGGCGTTCCGACGAATCCGGTACTGATCCGGAAACTCGACGTCCGGACGAGATCGGCGAGCCGGTCGCCGGCGCCGCGCCGCTGGTCGTCGGTCGGCAGCAGCGCCCACTGCAGCGCGAGGGCGTAGGTCGTTGCCGCGTCGCTCAGTACCCGGCCGCCGGCGGTGACGTACTCGGAGGCGAACGCCTTCCGGACGCCGTCGGCCAGCGTGGCGTACTGCCGGGCGACGTCGGGCTGACCGACGATCTCGGCGGCCTGTGCGACGACCTCGGCCGACCGGGCCAGGTGCGCGGTCGCGACCACGTCCGCGTCGGCCTTGGCCTTGAACGCGTTCTCCGGAGGAGCCGTCGGGTCGAGCCAGTCGCCGAACTGGAAGCCGCCGGACCACAGCAGGTTGCTGCCGGCCAGGTCGGCCATCTTGTCGACCCAGGCGCGCATGCTCGGCAGCTGCCGAGCGAGCAGGCCGGCGTCGCCCGTGCGCTGGTAGATCACCCAGGGCACGATCGTTGCCGCGTCACCCCATGCAGCCGTCGCCGGGTGCTGGTCCCGCAGGACGTCCGGGATGACGTACGGCACGGAGCCGTCCTTCTGCTGCTCGGCGGACAGATCGGCGAGCCAGTTGGTGAGGAAGCCGGCGGTGTCGAACAGGAAGGTCGCGGTCGGCGAGAAGACCTGGATGTCGCCGGTCCAGCCGAGGCGCTCGTCACGCTGCGGGCAGTCGGTCGGTACGTCGACGAAGTTGCCGCGCATACCCCAGACCACGTTGTCGTGGAACTTGTTCAGCAGCTCGTCGGACGATTCGAACCAGCCGGTGCGGCGCAGGTCGGTACCGACGACGACCGCGACGAGGTCGTCCTTCGACAGCTCGTTCACGCCGGTGACCTCGGCGTACCGGAAGCCGTGGAAGGTGAGCGGCGAGTCGAGGGTCACCTCGTCGGGTCCGGCCAGGATGTAGGTGTCGGTCGCCTTCGCGGTGCGGAGCGGGCGGACGCCGAGTTCGCCGTTCTCCAGGACCTCCGCGTGCCGCAGGACGATCTCGTCGCCCGCGGCCTGACCGCGGACCGTGAGTTGGACCCGGCCGACGAGGTTCTGCCCGAAGTCGATGAGCGTCTTGCCGGTGGGCGACGTGGTGATCTCGAGCGCGGGCAGGACCTCGGTGATCCGGACCGGCGGGCCGTCGGGAGCGACGAGCAGGTTCAGGTCGGCGTCGAGAACGTCCACCGAAGAGCTCTCTCCGGGTTCTCTGCGCAGGTCCGTGGTCTGGCCGTCGTACAGGTCGTCGGCGACGACGTTGCTCTCCCGGGAGGTCCAGGTGCCGTCGCTCGCGAACGTGTGGATCTGCCCGTCCTCGGTGGTGACCTCGAGTTGCGCGAGGACGGCCAGACGCTCGCCGTACAGCTGCTTCTGGTCCTGGAAGCCGATCCGGCCGCGATACCAGGCGTTGCCGAGCAGGAACTCGAGTGTGTTCTCACCAGGTCGAACAAGCTCGGTCACGTCGTACGTCTGGTAGCGGAGCCGGAACTGGTACGACGTCCAGCCGGGCGCCAGCTCCTCGTCCCCGACCCGCTGCCCGTTGAGCTCGGGGATGTAGATGCCGTACGACGTCGCGTACAGGCGAGCCTTCACGACGCCGTCGGGGAGGTCCGCGGTGCCGCCGACGAGCGGAGCGGGGGAGCCGTGCGGGTTGTTCTGCGGACTGACGAACCGGGCGGTCCAGTCGTCCGGGCTCAGCAGACCGGTCTCGACCGACGCGGGCTCGCTCCACTCGCTCCAGTCGTCGTCACCGCGGACGCGGACCCGGACCTGCGCGGACTCACGCGACGTGAGCGCCGCGCCCGGCCAGGGCACCAGGACCTGGTCGGGGGACTGGACGGTGAAGACTTCGGTCGTTCCGGTGGTGATCTCGACCTCGTACGCCGTCTGCGCGTAGCCGGCGTCCGCGGCCGGGACCTGCCAGGAGATCCGCGGGCTCGCGGTGCCGAGGCCCACGACGGTGCCGGATTCTGGTGCCGGCTGATGCTCGAAGCGGAGGGCGGTGGGTGCGGCGAGTTGCGACATGAGACTCCAACCGAGAGTGAAACGATTCATTGGGTGCTCTGACAAAACGCTCGATCTTTGGCTGATGGACCGGCGAGGACGTTTCGCCTGTTCCCCGATCCTGCGACCGGCAGTCGCGAGTCACTAGCCCGATGTGCACTCGATCTAGCACGATCTGCACTTCGGCCCATATCGTGACCTATGGCCGACGAGCCGGTGAGGACCCGTGGAACCGTCTTGCACTTCGTCGAAGGGACGGTGGTGCACGCGGGTACACACCTGCACGAAAAGTCGCATCCGCTGCACACGCACAGCTTCTTCGAGCTCTTGCTCGTCACAGGCGGTGAAGGCGTCCACCACAGCCTCGCCGGGCGTCAGCGGCTCCGGGCCGGCGATGCGATCCTGCTCCGGCCGGGGGTCTGGCACGAGTACGTCGACTGCGATGGGCTCGAGGTCTACAACTGCTGTTTCTCCGCCGACCTGGTCCGGCGCGAGCTCGCGTGGGCGCGCGAGGATCCCTTGCTGGGTTACCTGTTGTGGACCGGACCGTTCTCGGCGCAGCGCCGCGGCATGATCGCCACCCATCTCGATCCGGCGACCGTGCACGAGGCCGTCGGTCACCTCGACGGATTGCGCCGGCTACGGAACCAGCCGCTGAGCCGGCATCGCGGCGAGCTGATCGGGTGGCTGTCGTTGTACCTGAGTTGCGTCGCGCGCACCGTGGCGGATACCGAGGAACGCGGCGAATACACCCACCCGGCCGTCGTCGACGCGATGCGAATGATGGAGGCCGACCCGGCCCGGCGCTGGACGCTGACCGATCTCGCGGGCGAACTGCACCTCGCGCCCGGGTACCTCGTCCGCCTGTTCAAGTCGGTGACCGGGATGCCGCCGATGGCGTACCTGTCGCGGCACCGCGTCGAACTCGCGGCCGACCGGCTGCTGCACACCGACCTGCCGATCAACCGGATCGGAGAGTCGGTCGGCTGGCCCGACCAGAACTACTTCGCCCGCCGATTCAAGTCCCACTACGGGCTGTCCGCTTCGGTCTATCGGCAACGTTTCAATGGAAGCCGGCTCAGCCCGTCCGGTCACTGATCAGCAGCTCCAGGCCGTCCAGGATCCGCGCCAGGCCGAACTCCAGACCCTGGTTCTCGCTGCCTGCCGAGGTGCGCATCGCGGTGGTCAGGTGCGGGAACCGGCCGGCCTCGGTGGCGAGGATTTCGCCGAGCGACCGCTGCCAGTCCTCCTCGGTCAGGCCGGTCGTGTGCCCGGGGAAGGTCGTGGACTGCTGCGCGATGCTCCGGACGTGGCTCGTGATCACCAGGATCGAGTCCAGTTGCTCGCCGCCGCTCAGTCCGGCGCCGGTCAGTGCCGCGACGCCGCGCTCCATCCAAGCCAGCTCGTTCGGGCCGAGAAGGCGGCGGCCGATGGTGGACTGCAGGAGCCACGGGTGCCGCGTGAATCCGTCGTACAGGTCGATCGCCCAGGTGTGTAGCGCCTCGCGCCACGGCAGGTCGGGACGGTCCGCTGGGCCGCCCATTGCCAGATCGCTCATCACCGCGACCAGTTCGGTCTTGCCGGGGACGTACCGGTAGAGCGCCATCTTCGTGACCGGCAGCTCGCCGGCGATGCGTTGCATCGAGACCGCGTCCAGGCCCTCGGCGTCCGCGATCGCGATCGCGGCCTCGGCGATGGCGGTCAGCGTGATCGCCGGCTTCGGGCCGCGCGTCCGCGCCGGTTCCTTGCCCCAGAGCAGTTCGGTCATCGCGGTCCTTCCCTCTCGACTTGAACTGTGTCTACCATACACATTACTGTGTCCGGCAGACACAGTTACTCGACGGAGGCGATGATGAAGGTTCTGGTTTCGGGTGCGAGCGTGGCGGGCCCCTCGGTGGCGCTCTGGCTGGGCCGTGCGGGACACGACGTGACAGTGGTCGAGATCGCGCCCGCGCTCAGGAAGGGCGGGTACGCGGTGGACTTCCGCGGGGAGGTGTTCAAGACCGTCCTGCGGCGGATGGGCGTGCTCGACGACCTGCGGTCGCTCCAGACCGGTGGGAGTGCGATGCGGTTCGTCGACGAGTCCGGGCGCCGGCTGATGCGGCTGCCCGCCGAGTTCGCCGGCGGGGAGCTGGAGGTACTGCGGGCAGACCTGTCGCGGGTGTTGTACGAGCACAGCCGAGAGCAGGCGACGTACCGCTTCGGCGACTCGATCGCGGCTCTGCGGGAGCACGCGGACGGCGTGGACGTGCGGTTCGAGAGCGGTGTCGAGGAGACGTACGACCTCGTGATCGGCGCGGACGGGATGCATTCCGTCGTACGGCGGCTGGCGTGGCCGGCGGACCAGGTCGTCGAGCGGCACCTCGACTACTACGTGGGCGGCTGGGAGGTGCCGAACACGCTGGGGATCACCGGCGACGCGCTGATGTACAACGTGCCCGGCAAGCTCGCGAGCGTCGGCGCGGACCGTCGCGATCCGGCGCTGGCGGGGACGCTGTTCGTGTTCAAGTCGCCGAAGCTGGAGTACAACCGGCGGGACCTGGACCAGCAGAAGGCGATCCTGCGGGAGCAGTTCAGCGGCCTCGGCTGGCACGTCCCGGAGCTGCTGGCCGGGTTGCCCGCGGCAACGGAGCTGTACTTCGACTCGATCAGCCGCGTCCACGTGAAGCGCTGGTCGACCGACCGGATCGTGCTGCTCGGCGACGCGGGGTACGGCGCGACGTTCGGTGCACTAGGCACCGGTACGGCGGTGGTCGGCGCCTACGTACTGGCGGGGGAGTTGGCGCAGGGCGACCTGCGGACCGCGTTCGACCGGTACGAGGAGCGGATGCGCAAGGCCGTGTCGAAGACCCAGGACGGCAGCCGCTCGGGTCAGTTCATGGCGCCGGCGACCCGGTTCGGGATCACGGCACGGAACAAGATCCTCGACCGGCCGTTCTTCCTCAAGCAGATGCTCAAGCTGGCGCAGAACATGAGCGAACTCGTCGAACTCCCCGACTACTCAGGGCAGCAGGGGCAGCTTGTAGAGGAATGACTCCCAGGAGTCGGGCAGCCAGCCCGGCACGCCCAGCACGGCCATGTACAGCCAGATCGCGACGAGTACGCAGAGGAACAGCGCGAGTGTCCCGAGCGCCTTCAGCCAGGCGGGCTGCTTACCGGTCCAGGCGGTGAGTGCCTTCACCCAGTCCTTGACCCGGTACAGCAGCCGCTGGGCCCACTCGAACTCGCTCGCCAGCACGGCCAGACCCGCGATGAACAACGGGATCCCGCCCGGCCCCGGCAGCCAGCCGGTGAGCGGCGCGGCGATGATCAGGATTCCACCGAGAACGCCCACGCCGATCCGGTAGAACAGCAACTTCTTGGGATTCTCGCGAATCCGCCTCCGCCATTCCCACCGGTCGTCCGCCGCGTCGAGCGTGATGTTGTGATCGGTGCGGTCGGGACTCTGTTTCTCGGCCACGGACCCAGCGTACCGGGCGACTAGGCAGCAGCCGGGTTGCCGAACTCCCAATGCCACGGCTCTTCCCGGTTACCGCCCTGGTCCGCCCAGGCCGGGTGCAGCCAGCCGTACGCCGATGCGTGCGACTTCATCCACTGGTACTGCGTGGTGCCGTACTTGTCGACGCCGCCGCAGAGGTCCACCGCGACGCCCCAGCCGTGGTTGGACGTGCCCGGCAGCGCGGCCAGGGACGGCTTGCGCTGGTACAGGCTGACCTGGGACGCGTACGAACGATAGGAGTCGGTGATGCACAGTGACTTACCGAACTGGCCGCGGTACGCGGCGGCCAGCTTCAGGTACGCCGCGGCGGCGTCGCACCTGAGCATGTGGCCGGACCCGATCGCGCACAGCTTGCCGGACGGGATCATGCCGTTGCTGTAGCCGCCCCACCCGGTGCTCGCGGACCCGGTGGCGAGGAACGGCATCGGGTTGACCGGGTCGCCGCCGAGGCGGACCTCGAAGTGCAGGTGTGGTCCGGTCGAGTTGCCTTCGGTGCCGACAGCACCGATCTGCTGCCCCGCGGTCACCTGCTGTCCGTCGGTGACGTCGACCCGGCTCAGGTGGGCGTAGAGCGTCTCCAGGCCGTTTCCGTGGTCGATCCGGACCAGGTTGCCGGCCCAAGCGGGGTGCTCGACGCGGACGACGCCCGAGGTCACCGCGCGGACCGTCGTACCGATCGCGGCCGGGAAGTCCTGGCCGGTGTGGGATCCGGTCGCCCACATGGATCCCGACTGACCGAACGGCGTACCGATCTCGTAGGTCCCGTCCGGCAGCGGCCAGGTCCAGGAGCCCGAGCCGACGTCGTACGACGTGGCCGTGTTACCGCACCGGAAGGCGACCGCCTCGGACGTGGACACCGGCGCGACCTGGGGCTTGACCGGGGCGCCGAGCGTCGGGCGGAGCGCGGTGTACAGGTTGTCGGGGACCGTCGTGACGACCACCGAGCCCTTCGACTCGTCGGCGGCGATCATCTCGCCGTTGTCGAGCGCGATACCGATGTGGACGAGGCCGAGGGACTTGCTGCCCATGACGAGCAGATCGCCGGGCTGGATCTGCGCGTTCGGGACGGCCTGGTAGCCCGGGTAGACCTTGCCGACCAGGTTCGGGAGGGTGGTGTACGGCTGCCAGGCGACGCGGGCCGCTCCGAGACAGCCGTACGTGTCGGGGCCGGTCGCGGCGACGCCGTACGGCTTGCCGACCATGCTGAAGGCCCGATTGACTGCCCGGATCGTCTCGGCCGACATGACCCGCACGGTGCGACCCGCGACGGAGACCGACGCCACACCGGGGACCGCCGCACCACGGCGGGTCAGAGGCGTCAGGCCGGTCGGCAGCGCAGCCGGGTTCTTGAGTACGGCGGCTGCCGGGGGAGTGACCTTCGTGGCCGCGAGCTCGGTCAGGTACGTCTGCCAGCGTGCGAGGGCCTGCTGGTTGCGCGCCAGTTGGAGCTGCTTCGAGAGTGCGGAGGCGACGTCGAGATCGGCGGTCTGGTCAGCCATCGCCGCGGCTGCGCTGGCGGCCTTGTGCTGGACCTGATTGCTGAGCTCCTGGGCCTTGGCAGCTGCATCGTTCGCGGCGGCGCGCTTGGTGGTCGCGTCGGCCTTGAGCCGGTTGGACTCGGCCTCGGCGGCCATGGCCTTGTTGTACTGCGAGACCTGGGTGCTGCCGAGCTGCGTGATCGCGGTCTGCCGGTCGGCGATCTCCTGGAGGTTCTCCGCGATCGGGGCGAGCGACCACAGCATCGACTCGGTGCCCATGACGGTCGGGATGCCCAGCTGGTAGGCCTGCGCGGTGATCACGCCGAGCCGGCGGCGCTCCTCGTCGGACAGACCCTTCGAGGCGGTCGCGCTGGCTTCCGCCTTCTTCGCGGCTGACTCGGCGGCCTGGGCCTCCTTCAGCGCCTTCGTGTAGGCGATGGTCGCCTTGGCGAAGTCGGCCTGAACGGCGGCGGCCTCGGCCTGGAGCTGCTCGAGCGAGCGGTTCACGTCGGTGACGGAGGCCGGCGGCGGCTCGGTCGCGGACGGCGAGGGATCGGCGTACGCAGGCACGGCAACCGCCGCCAGCAGCGTGCCGATTGCCGCCAGCCGCAGCCCACGGCGTCTGCCCAGATCCATCCGTCCCCCATGCCGCATTCGTCCGTACGGCGCCTCACGCGCCAGCCCAGCGTAGGCGGCGTACGGTCCTTACGGAACCCCGGCTAAAGTTCACACCATGGCCTCGCACTTTGACGTTGTTGTCCTCGGCGCTGGTCCGGGTGGGTACGTCGCGGCGATCCGCGCCGCCCAGCTCGGGCTCAAGACCGCCATCATCGAGAAGAAGTACTGGGGCGGTGTCTGCCTGAACGTGGGCTGTATCCCGTCCAAGGCGCTGCTGCGGAACGCCGAGCTGTCGCACATCTTCCGGACGGAGGCGAAGACCTTCGGTATCAGCGGCGAGGTGACCTTCGACTTCCCGACCGCTGTGCAGCGCAGCCGGAAGGTCGCGGACGGCCGGGTCAAGGGCGTCCACTTCCTGATGAAGAAGAACAACATCACCGAGTTCGACGGCTGGGGCTCGTTCACCGACGCCAACACCCTGGACGTGACGCTGAACGACGGCTCGTCGGAGACCGTCACGTTCGGCTCCTGCATCGTGGCGACCGGCGCGACCACCAAGCTGCTGCCGGGGACGCAGCTCAGCGAGCGCGTCGTGACCTACGAGGAGCAGATCCTCACCGAGGACCTGCCCGGGTCGATCGTGATCGCCGGCGCCGGTGCGATCGGCGTCGAGTTCGCGTACGTGCTGGCGAACTACGGCGTCAAGGTGACGATCGTCGAGTTCCTCGACCGGATGGTCCCGCTGGAGGACCCGGAGGTCTCCAAGGAGCTGGCGCGGGCGTACAAGAAGCTCGGCGTCGACGTCCTGACGTCCACCCGCGTCGACTCGATCGACGACTCCGGCGCCTCGGTCAAGGTGACCGTGACCGGCAAGGACGGCGTACAGAAGACCATCGAGGCCGACAAGGTCATGCAGGCGATCGGCTTCCAGCCGCGCGTCGACGGCTACGGCCTGGACAAGATCGGCGTCCAGCTCACCGAGCGCGGCGCGATCGGCGTCGACGGGTTCTGCCGGACGAACGTGCCGAACATCTTCGCGATCGGCGACGTGACCGCGAAGCTGATGCTCGCGCACGCGGCCGAGGCGATGGGCGTGATCGCGGCCGAGACGATCGCGGGTCACGAGACGATGGAGCTCGACTACGCGATGATCCCGCGGGCGACGTTCTGCCAGCCGCAGATCGCCAGCTTCGGGTACACCGAGGAAGAGGCCAAGAAGCTCGGCCACGACGTGAAGGTCGCCAAGTTCCCGTTCACCGCGAACGGCAAGGCGCACGGCCTCGGCGACCCGACCGGTTTCGTCAAGGTGATCAGCGACAGCAAGTACGGCGAACTTCTCGGCGCGCATCTGATCGGCCCCGAGGTCACCGAGCTGCTGCCCGAGCTGACCCTGGCCCAGAAGTGGGACCTGACCACCAAGGAACTGGCCCGCAACGTCCACGCCCACCCCACCCTGAGCGAAGCCCTCCAGGAAGCCTTCCACGGCCTCGAAGGCCACATGATCAACTTCTAGCCGGATGGGGAGGGGTTCCTGCAAACCCTCCCCAACTCGGTCAGGCGACGGCGGTTGCCTCTAGTTCTACGAGTTGGCCGGGGATGGCCAGGCGGGTGACGCCGAGCATCGTGGTCGTGGGTGCTGCTCCTGCGGTGGCGAGGCGGCCTGCCAGTACGCCGTAGTGCGGGAAGAGCTGGTCGACGTCTGTCGTGTAGACGTTGAGGCGGACGAGGTTCGTGAGCGACATACCGGCCTCGGTGAGTACTGCTTCCAGGTTGGCGAGGCTTAGCTCGAGTTGTGCGGGCAGGTCGCCGTCGTGCTGGGGTTTGCCGTCGGCGTCCATCGCGGTCTGGCCGGAGCAGTAGAGGGTTCGGGTCTGTCCGGTGACCAGCTCGCCCTGGTTGAAGCCGAGTGCTTGTGACCAGGGGACCGGGTTGACTGCGGTTCGTTCGATCGTCATGGCGGCGAGCTTTCCAAGAAATCACGACACCCTTCGTCACGTATTCTTTTCGGGTGCGTGCGGACCGGTTGGTGTCGCTGGTGTTGCTGCTGCGTCAGCGGGGACAGCTCACGGCGGATGTGCTGGCCGCGGAGCTGGAGGTGTCGACGCGGACCGTTCTGCGCGACATCGAGGCGCTGTCGGCGGCCGGCGTACCGGTTTATGCCGAGCGTGGGCGGCATGGCGGGTTCGCGTTGCTGCCTGGGTTCCGGACCGAGCTCACCGGGCTGAATCACGACGAGGCGCTGGCGTTGCTGACTGCCGGCTCGGCGCGCGGTGAGCAGGTTTTCGGCCTCAGTTCGGCGCTCGCCTCGGCCATGCGCAAGGTGGTCGACGCGCTCCCGGAGACCCATCGGACCACGGCGAGCGCAGCGGCCCAGCGAATCCTCGTCGACCCCGAGACCGACCTGCTGTCCCGCCGGCTCATCACCAAGGAAGTCTCGGACGCCACGATGCTCGAGGTCCGCCGCGCGGTACTCGCCGGCCACAAACTCCGCGTCCTGTACGCCGCCACTGGCCAGAAACCGCAGTGGCGAACGGTCGACCCGATCGGCCTGGTGACCGTCCGCGACCGCGGCTACTTGCTGGCTCGACGGTCCGGCGAGGACCGCACCTACCGCCTCTCGCGAATGCAGGCCGCTGAGGAACTCCCTGAACCGGCCGAGCGCCCGAACCAGGTCGACCTCGACCGCATCTGGCGCGACCGTTCCGCCCAGTTCCTCTCCGACGGCCACCTCACCGTGCACGTCCGCGTCAGCCCAGCGCGCCGCGAAGACCTCCTGAACGCAGCCGTCGCCGTACGTGCCGAAACCCCCGACCCCGACGGCTGGCTCCGCCTGGAGCTCACCTTCCAAGACGCCTGGCACGCCGAATGGTCCCTCTGGCAACTCGGCCCCAACGCCGAAGCCCTCGACCCCCAGTCCCTACGCACCGCCCTCCACAAACGCGCGACAGCGATGGCCGCCCGGTACGAGTCAACGGTCGGCGACGTCACCTAGTACCGGCTTGACGTCGACGATCGGCGTCCCGTCGAGAGCTTCCAGATTGCTGACCCGAACCCGGAGACCATCCACCGCGAGCACCGTCACCCGATGCAGCCCGAGCGGATTGGGCCGGTCGGGGGACCGCGTGCTGAACACCCCTGTCGGCGGGCGCGCCTGGTCTCCGCGCGGATGCACCTTCTGCACGTCCCGATCCGCCCGATCGAACCAGCTGACGAGAATCACCTCATCACCGGCCGCAACGTCAGCGAGCGCATCCCGCACGGACCCGTCGAAAACCACCCAAGCATCCGGCGCCCCTTCATCCCCCTGCCGCGGCGCGTCCGCCCGCTCCCGCAACTCCGACTCCACCCACCCAACCACCCGCAGTGCCAGCTCATCCATGCACCGGACAGTACGCTCCACGGAGACTGAAACCCTTTACAGGTAGGGATTTCCGGGCAAGCCTCGACTTGATCGAGATCAGCTCGCGATATACAATCAAACACATGTTCGAAGAAGATCTGGAAGCGCTCGGCACCGCGGACCTGCTGGCCGCGGCGTCGGAGTACGACCAGATCCAGACCCGTGCCGCGGTCCGCGTCCTGGAGATCGCGCTGGCCTACGCCGACCGGCATGCGGTCGTCGAGGGCTATCAGTGGCTGCCGGGTTACGAACAGCTCCGGGTGTACGGCGGTGACGGCTGTCCCGGTGTGGCGGAGTTCGCGCCGATCGAGTTCGGTGCGGTGCTGGGTATGTCCTCGGGTGCCGCCGCGGCGCTGATGGGCGAGGCGCTCGCGTTGCGGCACCGGCTGCCCAGGATCTGGGCCGCGGTGCTGGCCGGGAACGCGGTGCCGTGGCGGGCCCGCAAGGTCGCGCACGCCTGTTTGGGGTTGTCGCAGGAGGCGGCCGCGATCGTGGACCGGCGGGTGGTCGGGATCGTGAACACCGTGACGGCTGGCGCGCTGGAGCGGATCGTCAAGGCGGCGGTCTGGGAGGCCGACCCCGAGGCCGCGAAAGCCCAGGCCGAAGCGGCAGCCCGCACCCGCGGCGTGTTCGTCGCCCCGTCGGACGACCATGGCACCAAGCAGATCTGGGTCCGCGCCGCCGCCGGTGACGTGATCCGTTTCGACGCCAGCATCGACGGCCTCGCCCGCGCGCTGAAAACCCTCGGTGACCCCGACGACCTCAACCAGCGCCGCGCCAAAGCCCTCGGCTGGATCGCCGACCCCACCGCCGCCCACCACCTCCTCGAAGTAGCCCGCCACCTCGCCCGCACCCAACCCACCCACCCCGAGCAGGCCAGCCCTCAACCGTCGACCTCCGAGCCGCCCACCTCCGAGCCGCCCACCTCCGAGCCGCCCACCTCCGAGCCGCCCACCTCCGAGCCGCCCGCCACCGAGCCCGCCACCGAGCCGGTCGCCGAGCCGGTCCCCGCCCAGTCGCGCAGCGCTCGGTCGGACGGCTCGGGGGCCTCCGACGCCGAGCCGAGTGGCCCTCAGCGGCCGCGTGCCCAATGGATGTCTGTGCCCTCGGACGGTGCGGATTGCGGGCCCTCTGATGGTGGAGGTGCCGGGGATGCGTTCACGCGGTTGGCTTTGGCGGGGTCGTTGGCGGGTCGGCTTGCCGCGATTCGGCGGGATGCCTACATCAACGGGCTGGGGGCGGGGAGTGGGCGGGGGGAGCGGCATACGTTGTATGTGCATCTGACTGATCGGACGCTGGCGACCGGGGACGGTGTGCTGCGGGTTGAAGAGCTGGGGCCGTTGTTGGCTAGTCAGTTGGGTGAGTTGCTGGGGCATGGCCAGGTGGTCGTGAAGCCGGTGATTGATCTGCAGGATCAGGTCAGCGTGCATGGTTACGAGATCCCGGAGCGGATTCGTGAGCGGGTGCGGCTGAGGCATCCGGTCGACATGTTCCCGTACGGCGGGGCCGAGGCCACCAGGCGGATGGATCAGGACCACATCACGCCGTACGACCGCACCGGGCCACCCAGACAGGCAGGCCAAGCCGGGCAGACCGGCACGGACAACCTCATACCGTTGACCCGGATCCATCACCGTGCCAAGACGTTCGGTGGGTGGCGGAGCCGGCGTCTGCCCTCTGGAGCAGTCGACTGGGTCAGCCCGCACGGGTTCCGGTTCGTGGTCGACCACACCGGCACGCATCCGGTGTCGGCGCAAGCCGCCGCTCAGTGGCTCCGATGCGAATGGTCGCCGGCTGACCGAGGTACCGCTGCGGGCCTGTGATGAGCCAATTTGCAAGCCACCTCCCGGTGCGCCGGCTGCTCGGTCGAGTGCATGCGCTCCTTCCGGCGCGTCATGGTGCAGATCGTGCTGTACGACGTGCGGGCTGTTCGTGCGGATGCGTGGCCTCAGGCCGGCCTGGACTTGCTGCCGGCAAAGTCCTTGGCTTGAGTGATCGCCTCCGTCGCCCCTGATCCGCCCCGGGAGCCGGCGACGTTCGAGGCGGTGCATGCCCGGCTCGTGCCCGGCCGGAGGCGTCGAACATCCGGCACGTGCGCGACTCTTGCTCACGCGGCCAACTACGGTTCTTGCTGTGGAAGATGCCCTCGCTGGTTCGGGACTCGGCCTGGCGCGCGGCGAAGTGCGTCTGGTCCCGAGTACTTCTTCCTGGCAGGCGGCGTACGAGCGGCTGGCACCGACGCTCCGGGCTGCGCTCGGCGACCTGGCGATTGCGGTGGAGCACATCGGCTCGACCGCCGTACCCGGCCTGCCCGCGAAACCAATCCTCGACATCGCGGTCGGCCTTGCACCGAACGCGGCTGAGGCCGCCGTCGTCGAAGCGCTGGAGGGGCTCGGCTTCATCTATCGAGGTGCTGCCGAGGATGACGACGGGCTCAATCTGATGTTCGGGTGGGAGGATGCGCCGCGGCGGCGGGTGGCCAATCTTCACGTGGTGGCTCACGGTGGGCGGCGGTGGCGGGAGTGGGTGGGGTTCCGCGATCGGCTGCGGGCGGATGATCAGGTGCGGGACGAGTACGCCGCGCTGAAGGCTGACCTGGCCCGCAGGTTTCCCGACGATCGCCAGGCGTACATCGCGGGTAAGGACGCCTTCGTTAACGGTCAGCGGGGGTATCTGTAGATGGTTTGGAGGGGTTCGTTGGGGGCGTGGGCGTGGAAGGCGAGGCCGGGGTGGGCCTGGGGGTCTACTACCGAGTCGGTGGTGGGTTCGAAGGGGAGGGGGACGGTGGAGCGGATGCCGGGGGCTCCTAGGACGGGGTGGCCGGCGAAGTTCGTGACGATGGCGTTGTGGACGTGGCCGGTGAGGATGGCCGTGATGGGTTTGCCGGTGAGGACCTGGGCCAGCGGTTCGCGGTCCTCGAGTTTCCACTGGTCCATGACGGGGTGGTGCAGGTCGAGTGGCGGGTGATGCATCGCGACGAACACCGGCCCGTCGAACGGCTCCCGCAGTACGCCGTCGAGCCAGGCCAGCGACTCCGCCGACAGCAGACCGTGGTCCGCGCCGGGAACGGTGGTGTCGACGAGCACGAAGCGCGCGGCGCCGACCTCATGCACCTGGTGCACCGGGTGCGCATCACCGTCCGACGTCACGAAGGAGTCGAGCCCGGCCCGCAGCGGCGTACTGACGTCGTGGTTGCCGGGAAGCACGAGCACCGGTACGTCGAAGGACAGTTCGCCGGCGAGCTCGTCGTACTCGGCCGGCAGCCCGTGGTCGGCGAGATCGCCGCTGACCAGGACGACGTCGACCGACGACTCACGCACGTACGACGTGATCTTCCGGAGCCGCGACCGCGCCTCCTCGGAGCCGTCGAGATGCGGGTCACTGAGGTGCGCGATCACGTACATGTTCAGCACATTAGCCGCAGAACCCCGGTGGCAGCTCACCGCACGGCACGAGCCCGCCGCGCTCCAGCACGGGCCGCGCCTGCGTCGAGCGCATGTAGTCGAGAAATGCAGCGGTCAGCGACTTCGCGTCCGGCGCCTGGTACGTGTACGCGTGCTCGACCTCCCAGAACTTGTACGACCGGTCCGCCACCTTCGACGTGTCCGGTACGACGTTGTCGATCGTGACCGCGGCGAGTTCCGGGAACTTCCGTGCCGTACCGAGTTCGGCGTACCCGATCGCACCGTCGATGTCGTTCACCCGGGCGAGCAGCTCGTCCGTCGTACCGACCTCGCACCGGTGGTACTTCGCCGCGGCCGCGTCGTCGTCGCGACGGCAGTCGTCGGAGGTGATCCCCAGCTCCTGGACGCCACCGAGCACCTTCTCCCGGAACACCCGCCGCGAGCCGGAGTCGGGGCCGACCCGGCTGACCATCCGGATCGGCAGGTTCTCACCACCGAGCTGGTTCCAGTTGGTGACCTTGCCGGTGTAGATGTCGCGGAGTTCGGCCGCGGTCAGTCCGGTGACGCCGGCCGAGCGGTTGACGACGACGGCGAACACGACGACCGCGACCGCCTCGCCGTTGAGGCTCGGCGAATCCTGCGCGGGCCCGTCCGACATCGCGATCACCTTGCTCGCCGCGACCGGGTCCTTCGCCCCGAGGTTGGCGAGGTCCTGGACGCCGCGGAGGCTGCCGTTGGACGCGATCACGATGTCTGCCTGTGAGCACTCGCTCGCGTACGCGCTGCGCAGCTCGGTCATCGTCGGCTCCACCGCCGTCGACCCGCTGACCCGGAGCTGCCCCGACGAGCAGTTGTCCGGCGGCTGCAGGACATCGACGAGGAAGAACGCGACGAACGCGCCGACGAGCACCAGCGTCGTCGCGCCGAAGATGAGGGTCCGGCGACCCGGTCCGCGCGGCCGCGGCTCGTGGTAGACACCGCCGTTCGCCCCGCCGGCCAGGTAGCCGGAGTGCGTGACGTCCTTGCCCTTCCCGGACAGCACGAGCAGGAACTTGAAGTGGTCGCCGCGGTTGATCGCGAGTTTCGGCACCGTGATCGTGTCGGTGTCGACGTACTCGGCCGGCTTCAGGTCCTTCTCGATCAGGTCGCCGAGTTTGGGCGGATGCGACTCGACCACCTTCATCCGGACGATCTTGCGGCCCGGGAAGCTGAACTCGACCTCGCCCTGCATGTCGCGGGCGTCGATGTCGGTGCCGGCGTTGTCCACGCGGAGCAGCACGATGCTCGGCTCCTGGACCGCCTGGCCCTGGTGTACCACCTCGATGTCGACCATCTCGCGGGCGCGCTTCTGGCTCGGGTGGACGCCGATCTGCGCGTCCACCTGGACCCGGTACACGAGCCGTTTGCGGCGCCACAGGTACCGGTCGAGCAGCCACACGATCGACGTACCGAGGAGCGAGACGAGGGCGATGACGGTGCCGAGATCGATGGTGCCGAGCTCAGAGAAATCGAACAACTTTGTCCTCACTTCTACGAGAACGGAACGCTAGTGGCCGGTGGTGAACGGCTGCTTACGGTGCGATGACGCGCCGGGTGGAGACTTGGCCGGTCCGTGCTGCTCTGGGAGATTGGGCGGCATGGCTGAACAGGTGGATGTCGTCGTGGTGGGGCTCGGGGTCGGCGGGGAGGAGACGGCTGGGAGGCTGGCGCAGGCCGGGCTGCGCGTGGTCGGGATCGAATCCCGCCTGGTCGGCGGTGAGTGCCCGTACTACGGGTGCATCCCGAGCAAGATGATGATTCGCGCCGCGAACCTGATCGCGGAGACCCGTCGCGTCGACGGCATCGCCGGTACGGCGACCGTGCAGCCGGACTGGGCGCCGGTCGCGAAGCGGATCCGCGAGGAGGCGACCGACACCTGGAACGACCAGGTCGCCGTCGACCGCCTGGTGAACAAGGGCGCCACCGTCATCAAGGACGTCGCCACCATCACCGGCCCGAACACAGTCCGCGCCGGTGATACCGAGTACGAGGCGGCCCGCGGCATCGTGATCGCCACCGGGACGGTCCCGTCGGTGCCGCCGATCGACGGGCTGGCCGGTACGCCGTATTGGACGAACCGTGAGGCGATCGAGGCCGAGACGCTGCCCGCGTCCCTGGTGGTGCTGGGCGGCGGCGCGATCGGTATGGAGCTGGCGCAGGTGTTCGCGCGCTTCGGCGTCCAGGTCACCGTGGTCGAGGGTGCTCCTGAGGTGCTGTCGATGGAGGAGCCGGAGTCGGGCGAGCTCGCCCGTGAGGCGCTGGCGCGCGACGGCGTGACCTTCCGCCTCGGCGCGCACGCCCAGCAGGTCGGGTACGCCGACGGCACGTTCACCGTCACGCTCGCGGACGGGGCGACGGCGAGCGGCGAGAAGTTGCTGGTGGCAACCGGTCGGCGGGTCGCGACGGCGGAGCTCGGACTGGACAAGCTCGGTCTGGACCCGTCGGCGCGGCGGGTCGAGGTCGACGAGCACGTCCGCGCCGGCGACAAGGTCTGGGCGGTCGGCGACGTCACCGGGGTCGGTGCGTTCACCCACAACGCGATGTACCAGGCCGACATCGCGGTGCGCGACATCCTGCAGGAGGCGGATGCGCCGACCGCGAGCTACCACGCGATGCCGCGGGTCACGTTCACCGACCCGGAGATCGGGGCGGTCGGGCTGACCGAGAAGCAGGCCCGGGACGCGGGGCTGAACGTACGGACGGGGTCGACCCCGATTCCGGCCTCGACCCGCGGCTGGATCCACAAGGCCGGCAACGAGGGGTTCATCAAGGTCGTCATGGACGCCGACCGGGGCGTGCTGGTCGGGGCGACGAGCGCGGGCCCGACCGGCGGCGAGGTGCTCAGTGCGCTGGCGGTCGCGGTACACGCAGCGGTACCGGTGAGCACTCTGCGTCAGATGATCTACGCGTATCCGACGTTCCACCGCGCGATCGGTGAGGCTCTCCGGCCGTTGTAGGAGTTCCTTGTTGCGATCGGGTCGCAAGAAGATCAAGATATTCGCGTGCATGTTCCTGACGGCTTCTTCAACGCGCCCACCTCAGTCGCCACCGGCCTGATCGCGGCCGGGGCGGTCGGCTTCAGCCTGCAGCGGGCGAACCGTGAGCTCCGCGAGACCGGTCCGGCGCTGGCCGGGCTGACCGCGGCATTCGTGTTCGCGGTGCAGATGGTGAACTTCCCGGTCGGCGCGGGGACCAGCGGTCACCTGCTCGGAGGTGCGCTCGCGGCGGCACTGGTGGGGCCGTGGACCGCGGTCCTGGTGATGTCGACGGTGCTGCTGGTGCAAGGGCTGTTGTTCGCCGACGGCGGGTTGACGGCGCTGGGTACGAACATCACGTTGATGGGCCTCATCACCGTGCTCGTCGGGTACTTCCTGACGCGGGCGCTGCTGAAGGTCCTGCCGCGCCGGGTGGGCAGCGTGGTCCCTGCGGCGACTGTCGGCGCGCTGGTGTCGGTGCCGGTCGCGGCCCTGGCCTTCACCGGGCTGTACTCGATCGGCGGCGCGGTCGACATCCCGCTCGGGAAACTCGCGACCGCGATGGTCGGCTGGCACATCCTGGTCGGCATCGGCGAGGCCGTGATCACCGCGGCGGTGCTGAGCGCGGTCGTCGCGACCCGGCCGGATCTCGTGTACGCCGCTCGGCACCTGCAGCAGGACCTGGTCCTGGTCGATGCCGACGGCAACACTTCGACGGTGTCCCCGGACCGGCCGATTGCCGCCAAGCCGGCCGGCCGCTCGCTCGGTGTCGGGATCGCAGTGACGCTGCTCGTCGCGGGCGGGCTGAGTCTGTTCGCGAGCGCGCACCCCGACGGGCTGGAGTTCGTCGGCGCCAAGCTCGGGTTCGAGGGCGCCGCGAAGAGCTCGGCCGTCGCGGGCAGTCCGCTGGCCGATTACGGCGTACACGGCATCGGCAACGCCCAGGTGTCCGGCGCGCTGGCCGGGATCATCGGCGTCCTGGTGACGATCGTCGTCGGCCTCGCGATCGCCAAACTCGCCTCGCTCCGGACCAACAAAGCATCATGAGCGGGGACGGGCTGCTCGTTGCGGTCGACAGTCCGGTGCATCGCGTCCCGGCGCAGGTGAAGCTTGTCGCGCTGTTCGTGTTCGTGCTCGCCGTCGTCTCCACCCCGGCCGCGATCTTCTGGGCGTTCGGGGTGTACGCCGTGATGCTCGTCGCGGCTGTTGCCGTGGCGAAGTTGCCGGCGACCGTGGTGTCGCGACGGCTCGCGGTCGAGACCCCGTTCATCGTGTTCGCGTTGCTGCTGCCGTTCGTCGCGACCGGCCCGCAGGTCGACGTACTCGGGCTGCAGCTGTCCCAGTCGGGCGTGCTCGGCGCCTGGAACGTGCTGGCGAAGGGCACGCTCGGGGTGATCGCCGCGATCCTGCTGTCGGCGACGACCGCGCCGCGCGACCTGCTGGCCGGGCTCGAACGGCTGCGACTGCCGTCGACCCTGGTGGCGATCCTCTCGTTCATGGTTCGGTACCTGAGCGTGGTGTCGGACGACCTGCACCGGATGCGGGTCGCTCGGGAGTCCCGTGGGTACACCGGCGGGAAGGTCGGTCATCTGAAGGCGGTCGCCGGGGGAGTCGGCGCCCTGTTCGTCCGCAGCTTCGAGCGTGGTGAGCGCGTCCATCTGGCGATGCGCTCGCGCGGCTACACCGGACGGATGCCGCTGCTGAGCGTCTCGGGCGCGACCCGCGCGCAGTGGCTGGAGGGTCTGGCGATCTCCCTGGCCGCGGTGGCGATCGCGGTCGCGGCTAGGGTGGTGAGCTTGTGAGCGGTCCTGCGATTCAGGTCGAGCGGTTGGTGTTCGCCTACCCCGATGGGCGGCAGGCGTTGTTCGGCGTCGACTTCACCGTCGAGCGCGGCGAGCGGGTCGCGCTGCTCGGTCCGAACGGCGCCGGCAAGACCACACTCGTGCTGCATCTCAACGGCATTCTCGGCTCGGTCGCCGGTGGCACCGGCAGCGGCCGGATCCAGATCGGCGGCACCGCCGTCCATCGCGAACACCTCACGGCGATCCGGCGCAAGGTCGGTCTGGTGTTCCAGGACCCCGACGACCAGCTGTTCATGCCGACGGTTCGCGACGACGTGGCGTTCGGGCCCGCGAACCTCGGGTTGCGCGGCGCGGAGCTCGACGACCGCGTCCACGCGGCGCTGGTCCAGGTCGGCATGCAGGACCACGCCGACCTCGCCCCGCACCACCTGTCGTTCGGTCAGCGCCGCCGGGTCGCGGTCGCCACGGTCCTCGCGATGCGTCCCGAAGTACTGGTCCTCGACGAGCCGTCGAGCAACCTCGATCCCGCGGCCCGCCGCGAGCTCGCCGACATCCTGGCCGGGCTCGACGTCACGCTGCTGATGATCACCCACGACCTGCCGTACGCGCTGCAGCTGTGCGAGCGGAGCCTGCTGATGGACGGCGGCCGGATCGTCGCCGACGGCAAGACCCGTGACCTGCTCGGCGACGCCGACCTGATGGCCGGGCACCGTCTCGAGCTGCCGTACGGTTTCGATCCACTGTCCGTCCCCGGTCCGGAGCGTGCATGAAGATCACCGCGGTCACCGTCGAGGTCACGTCGGAACCCAAGGCCCATCCGGTGCGCGACGCGATCCAGTTGCTCGACCGCAACGGCGTCACCACGGTCCGGATCGACACCGACGAAGGCGTGAGCGGCGAGAGTACGACGTACTTCGGTCGCGTCGAGAGCTCACCGGCCGTGCTCGCGAAGATCGTCACCGACCAGCTGGCGCCCGCGATCATCGGCGAGGACCCGACCGTCATCCGCGGGATCCGGCAGCAGTTGCAGACGCTCACCGACTACCAGGGGACGGCGGGACTGTCGTCGTACGGGATCTCGGCGATCGACCAGGCGCTGTGGGATCTGCTCGGCAAGTCGCTGGGCGTGCCGGTGTGGAAGCTGCTCGGTGCGCAGCGGACCGCGATCCCGTCGTACGCGATGGTCGGCTGGCTCGAGCTCGACGTCGCGGGTCTGGAGCGGGTGTCGGCGCAGGCGATGGAGCAGGGCTTCCGGGGCGTGAAGATGAAGGTCGGCGGCGGGCCGCTGACCGTGGACGTGCAGCGGATCACGGCGGTCCGGAACGTGATCGGGCCGGATGCGCCGCTGATGGTCGACGCGAACCAGGCGTTCGGGTATGCCGAGGCGTTGCGGCGTGGCCGGGTGTATGAGGAGCTGGACTGCCGGTGGTTCGAGGAGCCGTTGCCGGCCGGGGACACCGAGGGTCATGTGCGGCTGGCGGAGAAGCTGGATATCCCGATCGCGACGGGGGAGAACCGGTACGGGCAGGCGGCGTTCCGGGATCTGATCGCGCGCGGCGGTGTCGGCGTCGTACAGCCTGATCTGCGACGGGCCGGCGGGGTGACGGACTGCCTGGAGATCGGGCTGATGGCGGCCGGGTTCGGGGTGCCGTACGCGTCGCATGGCGGCGGTGCGCACATTCATGTGCTGGCGGCGCTGCCGAACACGATCTATGTGGAGAGCGGGCTGCTACCCGCGGGCGTGCAACTGGTGGACGGTTGCTATCCGCTACCGACGGGACCGGGTTTGTCCAGTTGGTGACGGTCACCTGGAATCCACGGTGAATTTGTTACCAGGATCTTGTTTGTTACTCGCTGGTCGGGGAAGGTGACGTTGAGTACTTCAGTCGCTACCTCCCGCTCAGGCAAAGGCGGTCCGCCCCCATGAAGTCATTCGCCAGTTTGCTCTCCGCCGCGGCCCTCGGCGCCGCGATGCTCCTCAGCCCGGGTGTCGCGCACGCAGCGGCGCCCAACTACGTCGCCCTCGGCGACTCGTACGCCTCCGGTGTCGGGACCCGCACCTACATCGAGAGCAGCGGGTCCTGCCAGCGCTCGACGAAGGCGTACGCCTACATCGACGCCGGCCGGATCGGCGCGAACCTCACGTTCGTGGCCTGCTCCGGCGCCCGGGTCGCCGACGTCACCGCGAACCAGCTGTCGTCGGTGACGAGCTCGACCAACATCGTCTCCGTCCAGGTCGGCGGCAACGACGCCGGGTTCTCGTCGGTGATCACCGAGTGCGCGAAGCCCTCGTGGCTCGGCGACTGCTCGAGTGCCGTCGCGAACGCCAACGCGATCATCAACAACGCCCTGCCCGGCCGGCTGAACAGCCTGTACTCGTCGATCCGCAGCCGCGCGTCGTCGGCGAAGGTCGTCGTGGTCGGGTACCCGCGGCTGTTCAACGGCACCGACTGCAACGCCGGCACGTTCTTCAGCCCGGACGAGATGACCAAGCTGAACGCGACCGCCAACCTGCTGAACTCGAAGCTCTCGGCATCGGCGAGCGCGGCCGGCTTCACGTTCGTGGACCCGACGTCGAAGTTCATCGGCCACGCGGTCTGCGGCAGCCCGGAATGGATCAACGGCCTGTCCAACCCGGTCAGCGAGTCCTACCACCCCAACGTCACCGGCCAAGCGGCATACGCCGACCTGGTCCAACCCACCCTCTGACCGAACCCCATTTCCCTGGCTGACCCACCAAATGGGGGGTTCCTGACCCGCGTTCCGGGTGAGGAACCCCCCCATTTCGTGGGTGGGCCAGGCAAATTGGTGGGTCAGCCAGGCAAATTTGGAGATGCGGACGGGGCTGGTTCGTGGTGTCATGCTGGGGTGGCGCGGAGGTCTGTGGACTGGTTACTGGCGGCCAGGATGCAGGCCAACTGCCTTGCGCGTCCGGTGAACGAGGCCGGCCCCGGAGGGGTGGCCGACGTCGTGCGCCGGACGGGGGGACTCCAGGCGCAGACGTGGCGAGGAGCGGCGTACGCCGTTCGCGCCCGATCGACCGCGACCACGCTCGCCGACGTCGCGACCGCCCAGGAAACCGACCGCTCCGTGATCCGCGGCTGGTTCATGCGCGGCACCCTCCAACTCGTCGCGGCCGAGGACGCCGGTCCGCTGCTCGGCCTGCTCGGCCCGAAACTGATCAAGGACACCGAACGCCGGTACGGCGAACTCGGCCTGCCGGACCGCGTCCGCGCCGAGGCCG
This sequence comes from Kribbella speibonae, assembly GCF_004331375.1. Lineage (NCBI taxonomy): Bacteria > Bacillati > Actinomycetota > Actinomycetes > Propionibacteriales > Kribbellaceae > Kribbella > Kribbella speibonae. The sequence goes on from NZ_SJKC01000005.1 coordinate 254,773, forward strand.
CCGACGTACTCGAGAATCACCTGCTCGCGCACGGACAGAGCAATCGCGCCGAGCTGGCCGACGTACTGGTCCGCGCCGGGCTGATCGCGGAGCCGAAAGGCCAGGCGGTGTACGCGCTCATCCGGCACACCGGGCTGCTCGGACGCCTCTGTTACGGACCCGGGGAAACCTGGGTCGCCGTCCGCGACTGGTTGGGCAAGCCGCTGGTCCTCGAAGGCGATCCCGAGGACCTGGCTCGCCGCTATCTCACCGCGTACGGCCCGGCCACCGCACGCGACTTCGCCACCTGGTCGGGCCTGCCAGTCCCAGTCGCCCGCCGGGCCGTGGAGGCGGTGGCCACGACCTCCTTCGAGATCGAGACCACCGACTTCCATGCCGTCGACGATCTACCCGGTTGCCCCGACGTACGACTGCTCGGCGAATTCGACACCTACCTCCTCGGCTACCAGAACCGGCGCTTCGATCTGCCGGCTTCGATCTTCCCGGGCGGTGGCATGATGCGGCCCGCCGTCGTGCGAGCGGGCCGGCCTGTCGGCAGCTGGACGCATGCGACGCTCGAAGTAGAGCTGTTCGAGGCAGCTGAGGTGGCCGGCGAAGTCGCCGACATCAACCGTTTCTCAGGCCACTGACACGTACTCGCGGAGATGTTCGGCGGTGATCGTCGGGCTGCTCTCGACCAGGTCGGCGGGCGTCCCGGTGAAGACGACCTGACCACCGTCGTGGCCGGCTCCCGGGCCGATGTCGATGAGCCAGTCGGCGTGCGCCATCACCGCCTGGTGATGTTCGATGACGATGACCGTGTTGCCCTGGTCGACGAGGGTGTCGAGCATGCCGAGCAACTTGTCGACGTCGGCCAGATGCAGCCCGGTCGTCGGCTCGTCGAGGATGTAGATCGACCCGGTCCGGCCCATGTTGATGGCCAGCTTGAGCCGCTGACGTTCACCGCCGGACAGGGTCGTCAGCGGTTGCCCGAGCCCGATGTACCCGAGCCCGACCGTCGCCAGCCGGTCCAGGATCGTCCGCGACGTACCGGTCGTGAAGAACTCCCGCGCCTCGGCCACCGTCATCCGCAGTACTTCGCTGATGTTCTTGCCGCGCAACCGGTACCCGAGCACCTCGGCCGTGAACCGGGCGCCGTTGCAGTCCTCGCACACCGACGCGACCTCGGCCATCATCGCGAGGTCGGTGTACACCAGCCCGATGCCCTTGCAGGTCGGACACGCACCGACCGAGTTTGCGCTGAACAACCCCGGCTTCACCTTGTTCGCCTTGGCGAACGCCGCGCGAATGGGATCCAGCACCCCGGTGTACGTCGCCGGATTGCTCCGCTTCGACCCGCGGATCGGCTCCTGACCGGCGATGATCACGCCGTCCCGTCCCGCCAGCGAGCCGTGGATCAGCGAACTCTTCCCGGATCCCGCGACCCCGGTGACGACTGTGAGTACGCCGAGCGGAACGTCGACACTCACATCCCGCAGGTTGTGCAGCGTCGCATGCTCGATCGAGATCTTCCCGGTCGGCCGCCGTACGTCGTCCCGGACGGTCACCCGGTGATCGAGGTACTGCCCGGTGAGTGTCCCGGACGTCTTCAGACCGGCCACGTCGCCGGCGTAGCAGAGCCGCCCGCCGGACAGCCCCGCGCCGGGACCGAGGTCGACGACGTGGTCGGCGATACGGATCGTCTCCGGCTTGTGCTCGACGACCAGGACCGTGTTGCCCTTGTCCCGCAGTTGCAGGAGCAGGTCGTTCATCTGCTGGATGTCGTGCGGATGCAGTCCGACCGTCGGCTCGTCGAAGACGTAGGTGACATCGCTCAGGCTGGACCCGAGGTGCCGCACCAGCTTCACCCGCTGCGCCTCGCCGCCGGACAGCGTCGACGATTCGCGATCCAGGCTCAGGTACCCGAGGCCGATGGTCACGAACGACTCGAGCAGCTGCCGGAGCCCGTCCAGCATCGGCCCGACGCCCGAATGCTTGACCCCGGCAACGAACTCGGCGAGATCGCTGATCTGCATCGCCGAACACTCACCGATCGTCCGCCCGTCCACCGTCACACTCCGGGCCTCGGCGTTGAGTCGTACGCCGCCGCACTCGGGGCACGTCTCCTGGCGGATCGCGCGCTCGGCGAACGCCCGTGCCTGGCTCTGCATGGACTGCGGATCCTTGCTCAGGTACTGCCGTTTCAGCTTGGTGACGAGGCCCTCGAAGGTCAGATTGCTCTTCCCGACCCGGATCTTGATCGGCTCCTGGTACAGGAACTGCTGCCAGGTCTCGGCCGGGTAGTCCTTCAGCGGCAGGTCCGGGTCGAACAGACCTGACTGCGCCATGAGTTGCCAGTGCCAGGTGTCGACCGAGTACCCGGGCGCCTTGATCGGCCCCTGGTTGAGGGTCTTCTCCCGATCCACGAGCTCGTCGAGGTTGAACTCGGTGGTGCGCCCGAGGCCTTCGCACACCGGGCACATGCCTTCGGCCCGGTTGAAGCTGAACACCGACGGCGGTCCGGCGTACGGCGTACCGGCGCGGCTGAAGAGCACGCGGAGCATGGTGTGGGCGTCCGTCGCCGTACCGACGGTGGAGCGGGCGTTGGCGCCGATCCGTTCCTGGTCGACGATGATCGCGGCGGACAGGTTGCGCAGCGCGTCCACGTCCGGCCGGCCGAGGCTCGGCATGAAGTTCTGCACGAACGCGGTGTAGGTCTCGTTGATGAGCCGCTGGGACTCGGCGGCGATGGTGTCGAAGACGAGGGAGGACTTGCCGGAGCCGGAGACTCCGGTGAAGACGGTGAGCCGGCGTTTGGGGATGTCGAGCGAGACGCCGCTGAGGTTGTTCTCGCGGGCGCCGCGCACCTGGATGACGTCGTGACTGTCAGCAGGAAGCATCCTTCAATGGTCTCATTGAACCGCTCATGGGAACTTTGCTCCGCGGGCGCCTCCTGGCCATGGGCGAAAACCTTCAACGTCCTGGGGAAGGTTGGCGGGCCACCCGCGCGACCTCGTCGAGCAGATCCTGGAGCTGTCCCGCGAGCTGGGTGCGCGCGGTGGGGGACAGGGATGCGACCAGTTCGGACTCCCGTGTGAGGACCTGGTCGACGGTCCGCTCGATCAGGTCGTGGCCGGCCTCGGTGAGCGTGACGACGACCGCGCGGCTCCCGTCGCCGGCGGAGCGCCGGGTGACCAGGCCGCTGTCCTCGGCGCGGGCGACCCGCTGCGAGATCGCCCCGGCGGTGACGAGCGTACGGCGGGACAGTTCGCGCGTACTGAGCTCGTACGGCGTGCCCGCGCGGCGCAGCACGCTGAGCAGATCGAGGGTCGCGGGGTCGACGCCGGCGTCCGCCAGCACCCGGCGCCGGTCGTCGGCGAACAGCTTCGCCAGCCGCCAGAGGGGAGTGACGATCTCGGCGGCGGGGTATGGACTCGGGGCATCGAGCGGGTAGTTGTCGGCCACGGGACCCATGGTACGTTTAGACCTAAACATTTAGAGCTAAACGTGAGGTGTGGCCAGTGAGGACGATCGTTGTGACCGGAGGGGCGACGGGGATCGGGCGGGCGACCGCGGAGCGGTTCCGTGCCGACGGAGACGAGGTGGTGATCACCGGGCGGCGCGCCGACGTACTCGCGAAGACCGCCGCGGATCTCGGAGCCAGGGGAGTGGTGTGCGACGCGACCGACCCGGCCCAGGTCGAGCGGCTGCTGGACGAACTGCCCGAGTGCGTCGATGTCCTGGTCAACAATGCCGGCGGCAACACCGACTTCGGCCGGCCGGACGGCGATCTCGCGCAACTGAAGGCGAACTGGCTGGCGAACCTCGACGCCAACCTGATCAGCGCGGTCCTCACGACGACAGCCCTGGCGCCACGTCTCACCACCGCTGTCGTGCATCTCGGCTCGATCGCGGGCGCCCGCGGAGCCGGTTCGTACGGCGCCTCGAAGGCCGCGCTGGCGATGTGGAACGTCGACGCGGCGGCCGAGCTCGGGAGGCAGGGTGTGACCTCGAACGTCGTCGCACCGGGCTTCACCGCCGACACCGAGTTCTTCCAGGGCCGTCTGACCGGCGAGCGTCGCGAGACTTTGCTCCAGGCGACGCTGACCAAGCGCGAAGGGCACGTCGACGACATCGCCGGCACCATCCACTTCCTGGCCTCACCCGCCGGCCGCCACCTGACCGGTCAGGTCCTGCACGTGAACGGCGGCGCGCTCGTCACGCGGTAGTCCACGCTGCGTGACAACGTGTGCCAGGTGTGACAATGGGCGGCATGCGTCCGACCGTCAAAGATGTCGCCAAGCTCGCCGGGGTGTCGCCGAAGACGGTGTCGAACGTGATCAACGGCGTCGTCTTCGTACGGCCCGAGACCCGCGCCCGGGTGGAGAGCGCGCTCGCCGAGCTCGACTACGTGCCGAACATGAGCGCCCGCGGCCTGCGCAACGGCCGCTCCGGCATGATCGCACTGGCCCTGCCCGACCTGCTCCGGCCGTACTCCGCGGAGATCGTCCACCTGGTCGTCGAGCTCGCCCACGAGCGCGGCTGGGGTGTGCAGATCGAGCAGACCGCGGCCGAGCCCAAGCGCGAGTTCGAGCTGCTCTCGAAGGCCCGCGCGTACCTCGTGGACGGCCTGATCCTGAACCCGGTGAACCTCGACGACAGCGCCGTGATGACGGCCGGGCCGCTGCCGCCGCTCGTGCTGATCGGTGACGTCGACCAGGACGTGGTGAGCCAGGTCGCGATCGACAACGTCGCGGCCGCCCGGGACCTGACGAAGCACCTGCTGGCACAGGGCTGCCGCCGGATCGCGGCCGTCGGTACGCCGGAGATCCCGCGCGGCTCGAGCGGCGCGGGAGTCCTCGGCGGATCGGCCGAATCCCCGGGTACGGCGGCGTCGCGGCTGCGCACCGCGGGATATCGCCAGGCGCTCGAGGAGGCCGGCGTACCGAACGATCCGAGCCTCGAGATCAGCCTCGACCGGTGGCGGCCCGAGGGCGCCGCGACCGTGGTGGGGAAGTACCTGGCCGAGCACGAGTTGCCGGACGCGTTCTTCTGCTTCACCGACACGTTGGCCTCCGGCGCCTTGTCCGCGCTGTGGAGCGCAGGCATCGACGTCCCGAAGCAGACGCTGGTGGCCGGGTTCGACAACATCCTCGACAGTCAGTTCATGATCCCGCCGCTGACCACGATCGCCTTCGACCGGCGCGAGTTCGTCGCCGCGGCCCTCGACCTGCTGGCCGAGCGGATGGCGGACAAGGACGCGCCGCCACGCAGGGTGATGATCCCGCACCGCGTCGTGATGCGCGCCAGCACCACACGTTAACAAGCGGTTTCCCACAAAACTCAACATCAAAGTCTTGTGTGCGCTGTTCCAACGATGTAATCATTCGGTCGATCCGCGAAGGAGACCGTATGACTGAACATTTCTCCCGGCGCACGCTGCTGAAATCCGCAGCAGCGCTCGCCGGTGGTGGGTTGCTCGCCGGGTGCGCGCCCGGTGGGTCGGCAGCGAACCTGAACTACTGGCATCTCTTGACCGGTGGCGACGGGACGGTGATGGCAGGCCTGGTGGACGCCGTCAACGCCGCGAACCTCGGCTTTCGCACGACCCAGACGGTGCTCGCCTGGGGCCCGCCGTACTACACGAAGCTCGCGATGGCGTCGGCCGGCGGCCGCGCTCCGGATGTGGCGATCATGCACGCCTCCCGGATCGCCGGCTACGCGCCGGGCGGCCTGCTCGAGCCGTGGGATCTCGACCTGCTCGCCGAGGCCGGCCTGCGCAAGGAGGACTTCCCGGCCCGCGTCTGGGAGAAGTGCCAGTACGACGGGAAGCTGTACGCGATCGCGCTCGACACGCACCCGTTCGTGCTCTACTACAACACCGATCACGCCGAGAAGGCCGGTGTCACGGAGGCTCTGCACTCGCTGAAGAGCCCGGAGGAGTTCACCGAGGTCGCGACCAAGCTGCAGAAGGTCACCGGGAAGCACGGCCTGTCGTACGGGTACCTCGGCGACGGCGCGCAGATGTGGCGACTCTGGTACACGCTCTACAAGCAGACCGGCGCCGAGATGACGCTGGTGCCCGGGCAGAAGGCCCAGGTGGACAAGGACGTCGCGGTGAAGACGCTGACCTTCGTCCAGTCGTTGCTCAACGACACGATCGCCTCGCGCAGCGGCGACGGCGGTACGGCGACCAGCGAGTTCCTGCACGGCGAGAGCGGCATGTTCTTCGGCGGCGTGTGGGAGCTCCCGGTGCTGAAGGAAGCGAAGCTGCCCGTCGACGCGGTGCCGATCCCGACCATGTTCGGGACCCAGGCGGCGTACGCCGACTCGCACACGTTCGTGCTGCCGCGGCAGTCGAAGGTGTCGCCGGAGCGCCGCAAGCACGTGTACACGATGGTGGCCGAGTTGCTGAAGCGGTCGGTGAAGTGGGCCGGCGGCGGCCACATCCCGGCGTACCAGCCGGTCGCGACGAGCGCGGAGTACCAGGCGCTGAAGCCGCAGTCGAACTACGCGGGGATCCCGGCGTACGTGAACTACGACCCGGACGTGTGGTTCAGCGGCGCGGGCAGCGACTTCCAGAACTACTTCGCCGAGAACGTGCAGAACGTGTTCCTCGGCAGTGGTGATCCAGCGGCCGGGTTCGACGGGTTCGTCGACCGGCTGAACAAGCTGCTCGACCGTCCGCAGCCGGTGTGAGAGAGGAGGCACAGATGTCTACTGCAATCGACACTCCGCCCGCGACGGCGGAGGAGGTCACCGCTCGGGGCAAGGTTCGCGCGAAACGTGGCGAGACCCTGGCGGGTTGGGCGTTCGCGGCGCCGTTCGCCGTACTGTTCGTGCTCTTTCTCGTGGTGCCGGCGATCTACGGCCTGTACCTCAGCTTCACCGGCGAGACGCTGACCGGCGCGGGGAGCGGACTGGTCGGTTTCTCGAACTACGTGGACGCGTTGCGCGACCCGGACATGTGGAAGTCGCTCGGGAACACGGTGTGGTTCACGGTGCTGAGCACGATCCCGCTCATCGTCTTGTCGCTCGCGTTCGCACTGCTCGTGAACCTCGGCCTGCCGGGGCGCTGGCTGTGGCGGCTGTCGTTCTTCCTGCCGTACCTGCTCGCGTCCACCGTCGTGGTGATGTTCTGGAGCTGGATGTACAACCCGAAGCTCGGGCTCATCAACGGCGTCCTCGCGGAGTTCGGGATCGCGCCCGTCGCCTGGCTGCAGGATCCGAACGTGGCGATGATCTCGGTCGTGGTCACCACGCTGTGGTGGACGATCGGGTTCAACTTCCTGCTCTACCTCGCGGCGCTGCAGAACATCCCCGAGCAGCAGTTCGAGGCCGCGGCGCTCGACGGTGCGGGCAAGTGGCGGCAGCTGTTCTCGATCGTGATCCCGCAGCTGGCGCCGACCACGGCGCTGCTGGTCACGTTGCAGATCCTCGCGTCGCTGAAGGTGTTCGACCAGATCTACATGCTGACCAACGGCGGTCCGGCAGGGACGACGCGGTCGATCGTGCAGTACATCTACGAGTCCGGCTTCACCGGTTACCGGTTCGGCTACTCGTCGGCCATCTCGTACCTGTTCTTCGCGCTCATCGTCCTGGTGTCGCTGGCGCAGTACAAGCTGATCAACCGCAGGAGCGCCGCATGAGCACGTACACCTTGAGCCGTGGAATCAGCCGGGGTATCAAACAAACGCACAAGCCAGGCGAAAACCCTTGGAGTGTGTCCAGAATTGCCGCGCTGCTCGTGCTTGCGGTCCTGGCCGTGACGTGGCTGGTTCCGTTCGCCTGGGCGGTGCTGACGTCCCTGAAGAGCGAGGCGGACGCCGGTGCATCGCAGATCACACTGAGCCCGCCGGACGGTCTGAGCTTCGAGGCTTACCGCAAGGTGCTGTCGGCGGGCGACATCCCGTCGTGGGCGTGGAACAGCCTGATCACGTCGGTGGCGATCACGTTCGTCACGGTGGCCACGTCGGCGCTGGCCGGGTACGCGTTCTCGCGGGTGAACTTCAAGGGCAAGCGGCTGCTGTACGCCGCGATCATCGCGGCGATCATCATCCCGCCGCAGTTGCTGATCGTGCCGTTGTTCCGGCAGATGCTGGCGTTCAACCTGGTCGACACGTACTGGGGCATCATCCTGCCGCAGGCGTTCGCGCCCGCGATGGTGCTGATTCTCAAGCGTTTCTTCGACCAGATCCCGGTCGAGCTGGAGGACGCGGCGCGGGTCGACGGCGCCGGGCGGCTGCGGGTGTTCTGGTCCGTCGTGCTCCCGTTGTCGCGGCCGATCCTCGCCGCGGTGGCGATCTTCGTGTTCATCGGGGCGTGGAACAACTTCCTGTGGCCGTTCATCGTGACCACGGATGCGGACCTGATGACGTTGCCGGTCGGCCTGCAGACGGTGAAGAGCGCCTACGGGCTGCAGTACGCGCAGAACATGGCGTCCGCGATCCTGGCCGCGCTGCCGCTGGTCGTGGTGTTCCTGTTCTTCCAGCGCCAGATCATCAAGGGCATTGCTACCACTGGCTTCGGTGGTCAGTAAGAAGGCGCGGTAACAAGTGCTGGACAGGGATTCCGGCACTCGGGATTCCGGTCACCATCCCTTGAAAACGTCGTCACTCTCAGCGAGGGTTGCCTGATCTATCACTCGGGGAGAGTAACGATGAGAAGGGGGAAGTGTGTCAGCGATGAGTAGGCTCGCCGAGCAGTGCCGTGATGTGAGGAGTCACGGCAACGCGGGACTCGGGCGGGCTTCGATCCAACCGGCGGTGTGTACCGGCATCCACGAGGTGAACTCGTCGATTCCGTCGGTGCGGCCGCGACGCGTGGCGTTGCTCAGACTGAGCAACGGACTGACCACCACGCTACGACTCGGCGACGGTGAAACCGCGCCGGCGCCCGGCACTACCGTCTACGTCCGAGGTGGCCGGGGCATGGGTGATGAACCCGCCTCAGGTGGGGTCACCCTCGCGTCAGCGGTCTGAGTCAGTGACTCGCCGGTCTCAGGTGTCCAACGCCCAGCTGAGGCCGGCAAGTCCCTGGACAGTTCCTTCCGGTCAGCTCTCCTCCGGATCCGTGAACTCCCGGATCTCGATGGGGGAGTACGGCGCCTCGGGCAGTCGCCCGGCGATCTCGGTCGCGCGCTCCAGACTGCAGTCGACGACGTAGTAACCGGCGAGCACTTCCTTCGCCTCGGTGAACGGTCCGTCCGTCACCGTCGGTACGCCGTCCCGCACCCGGACCACGCGCGAGTTCGCGACGGTCAGCGGCCTGTCGTCGACATGCTCACCGCGTGTCTTCAGTTCGTCGATGAGCTTGCCGTGCTGTTCCATCACCTGGTCGATGCCCGCGGCGTGCAGGGTGTCCCAGGTCTCTTGATTCCCGTAGATCAGCAGCATGTATTTCATGGGCTTGCCTCCATTCACCGGGGACGTCGGAGCCCCGGACGCCTTCTCGACATCTGTGTCGAAATCGGCCCCACCCCACCGCCCCGGTCAGGGGCTCACGATAGTTGTCACCAGGTGGCGCCGGCCGGAGCGCGCACCGTCGTGTTGAGGCGGTTGAACAGGTTGGTGAGGCCGATCATCAGGATGATCGCCGACAGTTCCTTCTCGTCGAAGTGGTCGGCGGCGGCGTTCCAGATCTCGTCGGTGACCGAGGTCGGGTTGTCGGCCAGCCGGGTCGCGGCCTCGGTCATCTCGAGGGCCGCGCGCTCGGCGTCGGTGAACAGGTCGGAGTCCCGCCACGCGGCGACCTGGTGCAGCCGCTCGTCGGTCTCGCCGTTCTTCAGCGCCGACTTGACGCCGCCGAACACACACGGCGAGCAGCCGTTGATCTGGCTGGCCCGCAGATGCACGAGTTCGAGCGTCGGACCGTCGGTGCCGGACTGCCCGATCGCCTTGTAGATGTTCTGGATGCCCTTCGTGGCGTCGGGCAGAACCATTGCGGGGTTGGTCATCCGTGCTTGCATGATCGCTTCTCCATCAGGGTTTGGTTGCTTTCACTCCCTTGACGGATGCTGCGCGGCGGATGTGACAGCGAACCGCAGATCTCTTTCCAGCCGTTCCTCGACAGGCCCCGTGGAGTACTGCGCGGTGAGACAGATCGGGCCGCTCCACTGCAGTTGCCGCAACGCGGCGAACACGGCGGACCAATCGGACAGCCCTTCCTCGGCCTCGACGAAGTTCGTCTTCCAGGCGCCGTCCGTCCGGAGGTAGTGCACGTTCTTCAGGTTCACGATGCCCAGCCGGTCCGCGCCGAGTTCCAACGTCACGGCGGGATGGTCCCCGGCAAGCGCGTCGTGCGCGGCGTCCCACACGAGCTTGAACCGATCGGGCAGCCCGTCGAGCAACTGCAGTACGCCGAGCGTCGACGACACGTACCGCCCGTGATGCGGTTGCACCCCGACCTGTACGTCGTACCGCTCGCTGAGTACTGCGGCGCTCTCGAGCAGCTCACGGTTGCGCCGTACGGAGGCGGCGTACCCGTCGGGACCGAGGTCGGCCATGATCCGGATCATCGGGACGCCGGACTCCGCGCAGGCGGCGAAGACCTGCTCGGACAGGTCGCTCGCGACGCTGATCGGTTCGATGCCCTCGGCCCGTAACTGGGCGGTGAACTTCGGCAGCTCGGCCTCGGCGCTCGCCGGTGTCACGTACGCCGTGTCGCGCACCGGGACCTCGGCGCCGGCGAACCCGAGTCCGGAGATCAGCCGGCCGAGTTCGTCGCCGGGCAACCCGAGCCAGGGTTTGGTGAAGACGGACCACAAATACATCAACGACCTCCCAGGCCACTCATGGTGATGCCACGGACGAACCAGCGTTGGGTGAGGAAGAACAGGACGATCAGGGGCACGGTCGTGACGGTGGCGGCCATCAGCAGCAGGTTCCACTGGGTGCCGTTGGTGTCCTGGAACACCTGCAGGCCGACCGATGCGGTCCGGGTGGCGTCGCTGTTGGAGATCACCAACGGCCACAGCAGGTTGTTCCACTGCCCGATGAACTTGAACACCGCGAGCGTCGCGATGGCCGGCACCGCGAGCGGCACGATGACGCGGACGAACGCCTGCCACCGGTTGGCGCCGTCCAGCCGGGCGGCCTCCTCGTAGTCGCGCGGGATGCCGAGGAAGAACTGCCGGAGCAGGAACACGCCGATCGCGGTGAACGCGTGCGGCAGGATCATGCCTGGCCAGGTGTCGATCCCGTGCAGCTTCGCGACCAGCACGAACTGCGGGATCAGCGTCACCTGCGACGGGATCATCAGGGTCGCGAGGTAGATACCGAACAGCCAGCTCCGGCCGGGGAAGTTCAGCCGCGCGAACGCGTACGCCGCGAGCGCCGCGGTGACCGTTTCGAGCAGCGTCGTACCGGCGGCGAAGTAGATCGTGTTCAGCAGGTACTTGCCGAGCGGGACGAGCTCGAACGCGCGGGTCAGGTTCTCGGGATGCCAGCTGCTCGGCCAGAACGACGGCTTCGCGGCCATCGACTCGCCGTCGGACTGGAACGCGACAAGCACCATCATGACGACCGGTATCAGCGTCACGCCGGTGACGAGGAAGCAGGTGAAGAGCACGAGCTTCCGGCGGATTTCAGTTGTCATAGTGCACCAGCCTCCGCTGGAAGAGGAACTGGCCCGCGGTGATGATCACGATGAACGCGAACAGGACCAGCGACTGCGCGGCGGCGTACCCCTGGTCGTAGTTCTCGAAGCCGGTCCGGTAGATGTACATGACCAGCGTGGTGGTGCGGGTGCCCGGGCCGCCGTTCGTCATGATCAGCGCCTGGTCGAAGACCTGGAACGATCCGATCACCGACGTGACGATCACGAAGAACAGCGCGGGGGACAGCATCGGCAGCGTGATGTGCCGGAAGCTCTTCCACGGCGACGTCCCGTCCACCCGGCCCGCTTCGTACAGCTGCTGCGGGATCGCCTGGAGACCGGCGAGGAAGACGACCATACCGAAGCCGAAGCTCTTCCAGACGCTCATCAGGATCAGCGCGGGCATCGCCCAGGTGTCGGAAATGAGCCAGGCCGGGCCAGTGATGCCGAACCATCCGAGCACGGCGTTCACCAGGCCGTCGTGCGGGATGTAGAGCCAGATCCAGACGAACGCGACCGCGACCGTGATGGTTGCGTACGGCAACAGCAGCAGGCTGCGGAAGACGGCGATCCGCTTCAGGCCGGAGTTGAGCAGGAGCGCGAGCAGCAGGCTGACGAGGATGGTCAGCGGGACGCTCACGAGCGTGAAGTACGCCGTACTGCCGAGCGCCGACCAGAATGTCGGGTCGGGGCCGAGGCGGGCGAAGTTGTGCAGCCCGGCCCACGTGGGCGCGCTGAACAGGTTCCAGTTGAGCAGCGAGATGACGCCGGCGGCGAGGACCGGTCCGGCGGTGAAGATCAGGAAGCCGATCAGGCTGGGCAGGATGAAGAGCCAGGCGGTGAGCGCCTCCCGGCTGCGCCAGCGGGGTGGTGGGGCCTGTTTGGTCGGTGCCGGTGTGGTGATGGCGGGTGCGGTATCTGCCGTCGAAATGGCCATGGTGCTCACCCCTTCCTGGCTGTGGCTTGGCGGACGGTGTCGAGATGCTGCCGCATCAGTACGTCGAGACGCGGCGTCAGGCCGGTGATGGCCTCCGCGACGCCGACCTGGCCGAGGAACGTGCGCGGAAGATCCTGACCGAGCAGCTGCTTGACCTGGTTCCAGTTCGTGGTGACGTCGAAGGCGTGGCCGCCGGCGACCTTGCCGGCCAGGATGTCCTGGACGATCCCGAGGTTGTCGGGCGGCGGCTGGAACGCGCTGCCGGCGCTCAGCCGGGCCGGGTTGTTGCGACCGGCCTTGGCGTAGATGTCGAGCGCGCCGGTGCTGGTCAGGGTCTTGAGCAGCTTCCACGCGAGGTCGAGCTCGGCGCCCTCGCGTACCCCCGATGGAATCGCGAAGCTGGATCCCGAGACCCGCGGCGTACTCCCGTTCGCGCCGGCCGGGAACGGGATGATGTCCCAGTCGAACTTGGCCTTCCGGGCGTTCACGACCTGCCACGGCCCGTTCTGCATGAAGGCCACGTTGCCCTGCAGGAAGTTGGACAGGGAGCTCTCGGTGACCAGGTTCTTGATCGGCGGCGTGACCTTGTCCTTCACGAACAGGTCGATGACGAACTGCAGCGCCTCCATCGCCTCGGGGTCCTTGAGCGCGCTGCGGCTGGCGTCGGCGCTCATCACGTTCCCGCCGGCGCAGTAGATCCACGACACCAGGTCGTCGATGGCCGGTGCGCAGGTGAAACCGTACTGCTCGCCGGGTTTCGTGAGCTGCTTGGCGAGGTCGCGGAACGTTGCCCACGACATCGGTTCGGTCCGGGACGGCAGCGGGACGCCCTGCTTCTTCAGCAGGTCCTTGTTGTAGTACATGACGGTCGGTGCGACGTCGAAGCCGATCGCGTACGTCTTGTTGTTGAACCCCGAGATCTTCCGGCTCGTTTCGTAGAAGTCGTCGAGTGCGAAGTCGGGGTCGGCGGCGATCAGGTCGTCGAGCGGGCGGTGCGCGCCGCGGGCGGCGTACGTCAGGATCAGGGTGCCGTTGAGCGCGGTGACCAGGCTCGCGGTACCGCTGACGAGTTGCAGGTCGAGTTTCGTCGGGTAGCCGCTGGACGGGGTCAAGGTGGCCACGGACTTCACGCCGAGCTGCTGCTCGACGTACTTGCCGAAGTCCTCCCAGACCTTCTTCTCGGCGGCACTGCTCGACCACATCGCCCAGGTGGCGGTGCCGTCCGGCGGCCCCGACGAACATCCGGCCGCGACGGCCCCGACACCGGCCAGGCCGGTCAGCTCGAGAAACCTGCGGCGGGTCAGGTTGGTGCTCATTGTTCTCCTCACCGGTAGAGCAGGTCGATCGACTCGGCGCGGATGCGCTCCTCGTCGACCTCGACGCCCAGTCCAGGGGCGGTGGGGACCGTTGCGACGGCCTTGGTGATGCTCAGCCCGTCCACGTACAGATCGGTCAGCAGCTCCGGCCCGTTGAGCTCGGCGGGCAGAGCGAGCTCGAGCTGACTGAACACGTGCAGCGCGGCGGCGAACGCGACTCCGCAGTCGGTCAGGCCGCTGGCGAGCAGTTCGACGCCGCCCGCAAGTCCTGTCTGGGCGGTCTTCAGGGCATTCCGCAGCCCGCCCGACTTGCAGACCTTGACCACGACCAGGTCGGCGGCATTCAGCCGGATCGCGCGGGCGAGGTCCTGGGCGGAGAAGCTGCCTTCGTCGATCGCGACCGGGAGGTCGATGAGCTCGCGCACCCGCTGCATCGCGAGGGTGTCGGTGCTCGGGACGGGTTGCTCGACGCAATGCACTGTCCGGATGTGTTTGATGCGATCTTGCAGCTGCTTGAGGGCGCTCGGGCGGTAGGACTGGTTGGCGTCCAGCCACAGCGGTTTGCCGTCGGCAACTTCCGCGACGGTCTCGATCGCGGCGGTATCCGCGTCCAGGTCGCCGCCGATCTTGACCTTGTACGCCGCATAGTCCGACGACTGGAGTGCGTGTTCGCGGACCGTCTCCTGGTCCCCGACCCCGATGGCCGAGCAGAGCTGGATCTCGTCGTGGATCTTGCCGCCGAGCAGCGCGTGCACGGGGACACCGGCGAGCTTGCCGGCCGCGTCGTGCATCGCGACATCGACGGCCGCGCGGGCGAACGGGAAACCGTTCGAGACCGCGGGGCTGAGCCGTTTGGCGGCCCGCTGGTGGAACAGCTCGACGTCGAACGGGGTGAGTTCGAGAAGGATCGGGGCGAGGTGGCGGCGGATGACGACGGCCATCGTCTCGGCGGTCTCGTAGCTCCAGCTGGGGAGCGCTCGCTGCTCGCCCCAGCCGACCACACCGTCCTCGGTGGTGAGCTTCACGAAGATCACCGCGCCGGCCTGGTCGGGCGCGGCGTCGGGCGAACCGACGGCGCCGCTGCCGAGGACGAACCGGCGCGCGAACGGCACCGCGACCGCGAAGACCTCGACCTGAGTGATGCGGGACATAATCGGTCCTCTCAGTCAGGCGGCGATGGACCAGAGGGTGGGGTCGACGAAGCTCGGACCGCGGGTGCCGTCTTCGAGCCACTGGAGGGCGTCCTTCAGCACGTAGCCCGCGAGCGCGAGATGACCCTCGGCGGTGTCGCCGGCGATGTGCGGTGTGAGCAACAGGTTCTCTGCGCGGAGCACGCTCTCGGCCAGTGTCGGCGGCTCCGGGTCGTAGACGTCGAGCGCCGCGTAGATCCGCCCGGAGACAGCGTGTTCCAGCAGTGCCTGCTGCTCGATCGCCGGACCGCGCGAGGAGTTGATCACGACCGCGCCGTCCGGAAGCCGCTCGATCAGCTCGCGCGTGATCATGCCCTTCGTCTCGGGCACGTTCGGCACGTGGATCGACAAGAAAACGCTTTCGGCCGTTTCCGGCAGGTCGGCCAGCCGGACCCCGAGTTCCGCGGCGCGCTCGGCGCTCAGGTATGGGTCGTACACGACCACGTCGCACCCGAACGGCTTGAGCAGTGTGATCAGCGCCCGCGCCGTACTGCTCGCGCCGATGATCCCCACCTTCGCGCCGGCCAGTTCATGCCCGCGGTACGCAGTCTGCTTCCACCCGCCGCCGCGGACCGCCCCGTCGAACCGGGGCAGCCGCCGGGCCAGTGTGAGCATCGACGCGAGGCAGTACTCGCCGACCGACCACGCGATCCGCGGACCGGCCGAGAACACCCCGACGCCCTGGTCGAGGATGACCGGGTCGATCAGGTTCTTCACGGTGCCTGCGGCGTGCGCGACGACCTTCGGGCCGTTGCCGTCGGCCCACAGTTCCTTGCCGAGGTTCGGCGTACCCCAGCTGGTCAGCAGCACGTCCGCGCCTGCCGCCAGCTCGGCGACGACTGCCGGGTCGAGCGCCGGCGGTTTCGCGAGCGAGCCCGCTCCGACGGTGTGTCGCGGCTCGGCCCACACGACCTCGAAGCGGTCCTCGAGCAACCGGCGAGTGTCCGCGTCGATCACGTCCGCGGCACGTTCGGGGGACAGCAGGGCGGCAAGTCTGGGCGCAGGATTCGACACCGTGGAAGCTCCTTCAGCTGGATGTGACTCCGACGGTAGGCGCTTTCCGTTATGCCGGTCCAAGCCTATTTACGTATGGACCGATACCGTGCTTGCATGGCCGCCATGGACCTGTCGCTCCAGCAACTCCGTGGATTCGTCGCCGTCGCCGAGGAACTGCACTACGGCCGGGCCGCCCAGCGCCTGAACCTGACCCAGCCGCCGTTGACCCGCCAGATCCAGGGCCTCGAACGCACGCTCGACGTCCGCCTCTTCGACCGCACCGGCCGCGGCGTCCGGCTGACCGCGGCCGGGGGAGTCTTCCTCGAGCACGCCCGCCGGGTGCTGGCGCTGCTGGAAGTCGCTCCGGAGGCGACCCGGCGCGCCGCGGACGGAACGACCGGGACGCTTCGGCTTGCGTTCACCGCGATCGGCGCGTACGCCGTACTCGCCGACTTCCTGATCATGGTCGGGAAGCGAACGCCCGGGGTGACGGCGGAGCTGACCGAGCTGGTGAGCCCGGCACAGTTCGAGGCATTGGCGAACCTGGAGATCGATCTCGGCCTGGTGCGCCCGCCGATCCCGGAACAGTTCGAGTCGCTGCTGGTGCATTCGGAGGACCTGGTCCTCGCCGTACCCGCGTCGCATCCACTGGCGGTGGGCGACCGGGCGGTGTCGCTGGTGGACGTGACCGACGACTACATCGGGTACAGCCCGGAGGGATCGCAGTATCTGCACGACATCTGCGCGGCGATGATCGGCATGGATCGCTACGCCGTCAGCCAGTTGGCGTCGCAGGTGCCCACGATGCTTGCGCTGGTCCGGGCCGGCCTCGGGTGTGCGTTGATCCCGCGCTCCATCATGGCGATGGGCGTCGAAGGCGTCCGCTACCGCGAACTCGAGGCGGCCGACGCGCACTCGGTCACTCTGCACGCGTGTTGGAGCCCGGACAATCCGAACCCGGCCCTGCAGCGTCTGGCCGAATCCTTGCGGCTGGACCCGCATCTCACGACTTGACCTAGAGTGAACTCTAATTCGTACGCTCGACGGTATGAGTGCACAACACAAGATCGGCTCGGGTTTCGGGCACGACAGCACCGCGGACGACGTACTCGCCGGGATCGACCTCACCGGCAAGCTCGCGATCGTGACCGGTGGATATTCCGGTCTCGGTCTGGAGACCACCAAGGCGCTGGCGAAGGCCGGCGCGCAGGTCGTCGTACCGGCGCGGCGGCCGGATGCGGCGCGGGAACTTCTGGGCGACCTCGCCGAGGTCGACGAACTGGATCTGGGCTCGCTGGAGAGTGTGCAGGCGTTCGCCGAGCGGTTCCTGGCCTCAGGTCGGTCGGTGGACATCGTGATCGACAACGCGGCGATCATGGCGTCGCCGGAGACGCGGGTCGGGCCCGGGTGGGAGGCGCAGTTCGCGACCAACCACCTCGGGCACTTCGCGCTGGTGAACCGGTTGTGGCCGGCCATCGCCGCGGACGGCGGCGCGCGGGTCGTGTCGGTGTCGTCGACCGGTCATCGGCGGTCGGACATCCGGTGGGACGACCTCGAGTTCCGGCTCGGGTACGACAAGTGGGAGGCCTACGGGCAGGCGAAGACGGCCAACGTGCTGTTCGCCGTCCAGCTCGATGCCCTCGGCAAGGACTCCGGCGTACGGGCGTTCGCGCTGCATCCCGGTGGGATCCTGACCCCGCTGCAGCGGCATCTGGAGAAGCAGGAAATGGTCGACTTCGGGTGGATCGACGAGGACGGCAACCCGCTGAACCCGGCGTTCAAGAGCGCGGAGCAGGGCGCGGCCACGCAGGTGTGGGCGGCGACGTCGCCGCAGCTCGACGGGCTCGGCGGCGTGTTCCTGGAGGACTGCGAGGTCGCCGAGGTGTCGAGCGACGACGCGCCAGGAGTGCGCCCGTACGCGATCGACCCCGCGTCGGCGGAGCGGCTGTGGACGGTATCGGCACAGCTCACCGGAGTGAACGCGTTCGGGTAGGCTGCCTCGGCTGTGGGGGTTTCATCGTCTGCTGTCGAGCTCGGCCCCGTTGTCGAGCGGTTGCGCGCGTCCGGTTGTGTGTTCGCCGAGGACGAGGCTGCGCTGATCGCCGAGACCGCGCGGGACGCGGCCGAGCTCACCGCGATGGTCGACCAGCGGGTCGGCGGGTTGCCGTTGGAGTACGTCGTCGGCTGGGCCTCGTTCCGCGGGTTGCGGATCGCGGTCGATCCCGGGGTGTTCATCCCGCGTCGGCGTACCGAGTTCCTGGTGGCCGAGGCGCTGCGGGTCACCGGCGCGGGTTCGGTCGTGGTCGACCTCGGCTGCGGCACCGGAGCCTTGGGCGCCGCGGTCGCGGCTGAGCGCGAGGTGGCGTTGTATGCCGCTGACATCGAGGCGGCCGCGGTGCGTTGTGCGCGCCGGAACCTGGAGCCTTTCGGCGGGACGGTGTTCGAGGGTGACTTGTTCGCGGCGTTGCCGGAGCGGTTGCGGGGCGAGGTCGACGTACTGCTGGCGAACGTTCCGTATGTGCCGACCGACGAGATCCGGCTCCTCCCGCCGGAGGCCCGGCTGTACGAGCCACGCGTCACGCTGGACGGCGGGCCGGACGGCCTCGCGACACTGCGCCGCGTGGTCGCCGGCGCCGCCGCATGGCTGAAGCCCGGCGGCCACCTGTTCGTCGAGATGAGCGATCACCAGGCGCCACTCGCACGGGCGGTGATGATCGAGCACGGATTGGATGCCGAGATCACCACGGATGACGACCTCGGCTCAAACGTTGTCCGTGGCGTTCGGGTAGTCAGCTAGGGACGGCGCGAGCAGGTCGAACGCGCGGTTGCCTTCCTCGGCGACGATGCCGGCGATGTCCGCGTTGGGCAGGCCCGCGAGCGTGAGGTCCTGGATGCGCTGGAACAGGATGCGGTGCACCGTGCCGAGCAGCCCGGCGGCCGTTCGTACGGCGATGTCCTCCGGCTCCGCGCCGGCTGCCTGCGCGAGGGCAGCGGCCAGGGCCTGCTCGCGCTGATCGTGGAGACTGCGCAGGCAGACGGTCAGCGTGGGACTGTCGGCGATCATCCGGGTGAACTCCGGTCCGGCGAATCCCGCCACCGGATTCTGCGCGGCGACCGCGGCCTCGAACGCGCGGCGCAGCGCCGTGTACGCCGATTCGCCCGCCTGGCGTGCGGTCACCGCGTCGGCCAGTGAGGCGACGAACGCGGCCTGATGATCGAGGGCCAGATCCTCCTTGCGGGCGAAGTAGTTCGTCACGGTCTTCTTCGCGACCCGGGCCGCCGCGGCGACCTCGGCGATGGTCGTCTCCTCGAAACCCTGCGCGATGAAGAGCCGTGTCGCCTGGTCGGAGATCAACTGCCGCGTCTCCTGCTTCTTGATCTCGCGCAGCCCGAGGGGAGCGGTCGTCGTGGTATCCATGGGAGAAATCATACCCCCGACGTAAAAGTATGTTGACACTAGCTACGATCCCTGGCTAAAGTTACTCCCGTCGTAAAAATACTCCGAAGGGAAGTAGTGGATGCCTACTCCGAAACACGGTGCGGCCGGCCCGGTGTTCGACCGCCGCGGCGACCGACGGCGGACGGCGCAGACCCGCGTCGTGCGCTACCAGCAGCCGGTGGCCCGCCGCCTCACCACGCGGCGCGGCAACCGCTGATCGCAGTTCGTCCGTTCACCGAGTTCTCCGGAAGGAACCCCATGAAGATCAACGCATCCACCCTCTCGCTGACCGTCGACGACGTCGCCGCCTCGCACACCTTCTTCACCAAGTACCTCGGGTACGCCGAGGAGGTCGCGGCCGAAGGGTTCGCGAAACTCACCCGCGACGACGACGCCGTCGATCTCGTCCTGCTGCAGCGCGGCATCGAGATCCTGCCGCCCGAGCAGCGTGACCAGCGCGCCTCGGGCCTGATCCTGGCGTTCACGATCAGCGGCATCGAGGCCGAGGAGCAGCGCCTGCGCTCCGAAGGCGTCACGATCTCGATGCCGCTGCGCGAGGAGCCCTGGGGCGAGAAGCTGTTCCAGGTCACCGACCCCAACGGTGTCGTCGTACAACTGGTCGAGTGGACGACCCCGGCTTAGACCCGGCGTTGTACATGGAGCAGGTACTCCCGGCGGTTGAGGGGGTCGTGGTCGGTGCGCGGGCGCTCCGGGACCGGGCCGGTCACCGGTTGGTAGCGCTCGAACGCCGACTCCAGGACGCCCTCGCCGCGGGTCAGGGCGGGGAGTTGCTGCTCGAGTTCGTACACGGCGGCCGCGGGGATTTCTCCTTCCAGGGTTGAGGTTTCCGCGGCCAGCGCCGGGACCTGCGGGATCGCCCGGAGCCGGGCGAGGGCCGCGAGCACGGCGCGGGTCGTGTCGGTCGGGATCTCCAGACGGAAACGGTGCATCGGCTCGTGGACCGACGTACCCGCTTCCTGAAGTGCGGTCATCAGGACCAGCGGGGTGAGGAACCGGAAGTCGCCGGCCGTGCTGGACATGCTCTTGTCGAACACGGCGTGGGCGTGACTCTGGCGCGCGGAGTACCCCGAGTGCGTCATCACCACCCGGGCGTCCGGGATCTGCCAGCCGTGGATGCCCTGGTGCAGGGTTTCGCGGACGGTTTCCTCGACGGCCTTGATGAACGCGTACGGCATCGAGCCGAGTTCGACCTCCAGTTCGAAGGTGACGCCGGCGTTGACCGGTGCCGCCTCGACGCGGAGCCCGACCGTGGCGAGGAACGGGTTGGCGTCCTTCTTGTTGAACTCGACCGCCTGCCCGGTGCCGGCGATCCGCTCGATGCAGATCGTGGTGGTCTCCCGGAAGTCGACCTCGATCCCGAAGTCGGTCGCGAGCGTGGACTCGATGACCTCCTTCTGCACCTCGCCGTACAGGGAAACGTAGGTTTCCTGGCGCAGATCGTCCTGGCGGAGGTTGATCAGCGGGTCCTGCTCCGCCAGCTGGGTGAGCGCGACACGGAGGTTGCCCTTGTCGGAACGCTTGCGCGGGGTGATGACCGTTTCGAGCGTCGGCGGGGAGAAGGCCGGCGCGGAAATACTGTGCTGCTCCGTGGCGGAAACGTTCCGGAAATCGGTCAGGGTGTCGCCGATACGGATTTCCGCGAGTCCCCAGAAACGGCCGATCTGGCCGGCGTGGATCGCGGCCGCGGGGCCTTCGCCGACGACCTCGAGCGCGGTGATCTTCCCGTCCGCGTCGCCGTACCGGACACGCTCGCGCACCTGGGTCGTGCCGGAGAACATCCGGACGTAGGCGATCTTCTCGCCGGCCGGTCCGCGTTCGACCTTGAACACGGTGCCGTCGAGCGGTACGCCGGTGGTCCGGGCGCGGGGGAGCAGTTCCCGGATGCCGTCGGCGAGCGCCTCGGTGCCCGCGCCGGTGATCGCGGAGCCGAAGTACACCGGGTGGACGATCGCCCGGTGCGTCTGCGCGACGAGTGCCTCGTGCAACGACAGCGGCTCGTTGTCGACGTACCGCTGGAGCAGTGCGTCGTCGTGCCGGGTGAGGACCTCCAGGAGGACGTCCTCCTGCACGATGGGCTTGAACGTCGCCTCGGGGGTTCCGAGGTACGCCGCTTCGCCCATCGGGACGATCTCCCGGGTGAGCTTCGCGGCGATCTCGCGCAGTACGCCGTCGTACCGCGCGCCGGGCCGGTCGAGTTTGTTGACGAAGATCAAGGTGGGGATGTGCAGGCGTTGCAGGGTGCGCATGAGGACGCGCGTCTGCGCCTGGACGCCTTCCACCGCCGAGATCACCAGGACCGCGCCGTCGAGCACGCTCAGCGCGCGCTCCACCTCGGCGATGAAGTCCGGGTGCCCCGGGGTGTCGATCAGGTTGATACCGACGTCGCCGATCGTGAACGCGGCGACCGCGGACTTGATCGTGATCCCACGCTGCCGTTCGAGCGCGAGCGAGTCGGTCTGGGTGCTTCCGTCGTCGACGCTGCCGACCTCGTCGATGACTCCGGCGGCGTACAGCAGCCGCTCGGTCAGGCTGGTCTTTCCGGCGTCAACATGCGCCAGGATCCCAAGATTCAGTACTTCCACGCCGCTTCATGTCCTTAGAACAGGTGTCAAAGGTCTCCGCAACAGCCATGAAGCGAGGTCGCATGACGGACTCCTTTGAATGACACCTGCTCGTTCGGTACGCCCCGAGTACACCAACCCTCCGCGCCCGCGAACAAACCATTTAGCCCCCGCCTACACCTAGGCTGACGCGGGTGCTCGACCCCACCGCGCTCGCAACACCCCACGTCGGTCCCGTCATCAGTGCCACACCGGTGAACGGGTTCGTCGGCAACCAGACCTTCCGCCTGGAAACCCGCGCTGCCGTCTACTACTTGAAGATCGGCGCAACGGTGGCCGAGGAAGCCGACGGGTGCCGGCGCGCGCGATCGGTCGGCGTACCCGCGCCCGAGGTGGTCGCGTCGTCTGCCCAGGGTCTGATCACGCGAGAGTTGCCCGGCCGCCCCCTCGCCGCAGACTCACCGAACCTCGGCGCGGTCCTGCGGGCAACCGGAGAGTGCATGCGGCGCGTGCACACGATCGTCGACCCATCGGTGTCCTGGGCCGACCGGCTGCTGGGTGTGCTGGACGGCCTCGACGTCCTCCCGGACCGGCTCGCGGCGCGCGTGTCGGAGGTGATGCCGAAGTTCATCGAGAGTGTCGCGGGCGTGACACCCGCCTTGCTGCACGGCGACCTGCATCTGCGCCACCTGCACGCAACCGGCGCCGAGCTGACCGGGATCCTCGACTGGGGCGACACGACGTACGGCGACCCGCTGTTCGACCTCGCTCGGTTGTCCATGGCCGGCCCCGCGGCAACGACGGCATTCCTGACCGGCTATGGCCCGATCGATGCACCGCCCCGAACTCTCTCGATGTACCGCGCGCTCTGGTCCCTCATCGCCTTACAGGCCGAGCACGCAGCGGGCGGTGACTGGTTCCAGCCCCACCTCGACACGATCGCGCGGGAGCTCAGTTGATCAGGGTGCCCAGTGGGGTGCCGTTGAGGATGGCGGAGGCGGCGCCGGGGCGGTCGATGTCGAAGACGTGGAGGGGGAGGTGGTGGTCGCGGGCGAGGATGAAGGCGGTTTGGTCCATCACACCGAGGCCGCGGTCGATGACCTCGGCGTAGGTAAGGTGGTCGAAACGGCGGGCGTCGGGGTGCTTGTTCGGGTCGGCGTCGTACACGCCGTCGGTGCCGTTCTTCGCGACCAGTAACGCGTCCGCCTCCAGCTCCACGGCGCGCTGCACCGACGGGTAGTCGGTGGTGGTGAACGGCTGTCCGTTGCCGCAGGCAAGCAGGACGATCGAGCCCTTCTCCAGGTGCCGGAGCGCGCGCAGCCGGATGTACGGTTCGGCCAGGTTGTCGATCGGGAGCGCGGTCATCAGCCGTACGCCGTGCGCACCGAGCGCCGCGAGCCGCCCGCGGAGCAGGACCGCGTTGATGACGGTACCGAGCATGCCGATGTTGTCCGCCTCGACCCGGTCGATACCCCAGTCGTCCGCGCGGTTGCCACGGAACACGTTCCCGCCGCCGACGACGACCGCGACCTGGACGCCGGTGGCACGCAGCGCGATCACCTCGGTCGCGAGATGGGTGAGCCGGTCGCTGGCGAAACCGAACTCGTTGGGGCCGGCGATCGCCTGGCCGGACAGCTTGAGGACAAGCCTGCGGTACATGCCGCTCCGTTCTGAAAGGCGGAGGCACACCCGATCCCGGCGTACCGACAGCAGATCTATCACGAGCCGGTTCCGCCGTGCGCCGCGGTCTGCGACGCTGACGGTGTGACCGAGTTCAAGGCGCAGGATCTGACCGGCGCGCGATTCGAGGGGTCGTCGCTCCGGAACGCGGTGTTCGAAGACGTCGACCTCAGCGGCGCCCGTTTCGACAACGTGAACCTGAGCGGTACGACGGTTCGCGGCGCGCGCCTCGTCGACGTGTCGCTCGACGGCGACATCCGGAACCTGACGGTTTGGGGCATCGACGTCGTACCGCTGGTCGACGCGGAACTGAACCGCCGGTACCCGGGCCGCGAGCGAATGCGCCCGACCGACGCCGACGGCTACCGCGAAGCGTGGGACCTGCTCGAACAGCTGTGGTCCGAGACCGTGACGAAGGCCCGCCGGTTGCCGCCGGAGCTGCTGCACGAGTCGGTGGACGGCGAGTGGTCGTTCATCGAGACGCTTCGCCATCTCGTGTTCGCGACCGATGCGTGGGTACGTCGTGCGGTCCTCGGCGTACCCGAGCCGTGGCATCCGCTCGACCTGCCCCACGACGAGATGCACGACACCCCGCCCGTGCCACGCGACCGCGCCGCACGCCCGTCGCTCGACGAGGTGCTCGAACTGCGGACCGATCGGATGACGACAGTACGGACGTTCCTCGCGGATCTCACCGACGATCAGCTGACTGAGCAGACGACGCCCGTCCCGGGGCCTGGCTACCCGGCGTCCGAGAGCTATGCGGTCGGCAGGTGCCTCGGCACAATTCTCGGCGAGGAGTTCGAGCACCGCCGGTACGCCGAGCGCGACCTCGCGACCCTGCAGGCCAGAACTGTCGGCGCGGGGTCCTAGCCTCGGGGGATGGATGAGTTGCAGGACTGGCGGAAGCTGGCGCAGCGGCTGCACGCGCGGTTCTTGATCGATGCGTACGCGGACGGCGTGCGTTTCGTCGCGGCGGTGGGCGAGGTGTGCCAGGACGCCGGGCCTGAGGTGCGGCTCGGGGCGTCGTTCGTGGACGTCGCGACTCGGGATGCGGAGCTTGCTGGACGGATCAGCACGGTCGCGGCGGAGCACGGTCTGACTGCCGACCCGACGGCTGTGGCGCAGCTCGAGATCGGGTTGGACACAGCGGATCTGGTCGAGGTCGGGCCGTTCTGGGCCGCGGTGCTCACCGGCAGCACGGAATCCTTCCAGGGCAACGACGTCATGGATCCCACGGGCCGCGTCGCCGCTCTGTGGTTTCAGGGCACGACGCCTCACGAGACGCCTCGCCAGCGGTTCCACCTCGACCTCTGGCTGCCGCCCGAGGTTGTGCCGGGGCGGATCGAGGCGGCGCTCGCTGCCGGTGGGAAGGTCGTGTACGACGAGGAGGCGCCGGCATTCATCGTGCTCGCGGATCCCCAGGGCAACAAGGTCTGTCTGTGTACGTCGGAGGGCCGCTAAAACGGGAGCGCAGTTCGTAGGTGCTCTGCTACGGTCGTGCTGA
The DNA here is from genome assembly GCF_004331375.1 of Kribbella speibonae. Taxonomy (NCBI): domain Bacteria; kingdom Bacillati; phylum Actinomycetota; class Actinomycetes; order Propionibacteriales; family Kribbellaceae; genus Kribbella; species Kribbella speibonae. The sequence goes on from NZ_SJKC01000005.1 coordinate 279,994, forward strand.
ATCGAGGAGGTGCGTAATGGCTTGCAAGGTAATCCGGTTCCGCGCCATTCCCTCCTTAGCTGCTGCCTGCTGACAGCTCTCTCCGGACCGATTGGTGCGTCGCGGCGTCTGGCCGCGGATCACGTGCGCCCTCGAACAGGTGCGCATTCCGTGCCGATCGAACCGGAGATCCCTCATGTCCTCCGTGGACATTCAGCTGCACACTGCCCTCGCCCGCGCCGTCGCCGGCGTACCGCATCACGAACTCCGCGGCCGCCTGGCTCAGCTCTCACACCGCTACCGCACCGAACAGGTCGCCGACACCGCCCCTGGAATCCGAGACACCCTCGACGCCCTGGCGTACGCCGTCGTCCGCATGCCAGCCACCTTCCGCGCTCTGCACGCCGCGCTCTCGACCGTGGAGCACCAGCCGACCACCCAGGTGGATCTCGGCGGCGGGACAGGCGCCGCCGCCTGGGCCGCCGCCGCACTCTGGCCGTCCGTCACCACCGAGATCGTCGAACGCCAACCCGCGGCAATCCGCCTCGGCCGGCAACTTGCCGCAGGCAACTTCCCGCACAACTGGCGCTGGACGACTCGCGACGTCCGCGACTGGACCTCGCCGACCACGGTCGATCTCATCACGATCGGCTATGTGCTCAACGAGCTCACCGAACAGACCCGCCGCGACCTGATCCACACCGCGGCCGAGTCCGCGACCACGATCGTCATCGTCGAACCAGGCACCCCGAGCGGTCACCGTCGTACCCTCGCCGCCCGCGAACTCCTGATCGAGCACGGACTGACGATCGCGGCGCCCTGCCCGCACCAAGGACCCTGCCCGGTCGACTGGTGTCACTTCGCCGCACGTCTGCCGCGGACCGAACTCCATCGCGTCCTCAAGGACGGCACCCGCAACTACGAAGACGAGAAGTTCACGTATGTCGTCGCGACACGCTGCCCGGCCCGCCCCACCCCGGCGCGGGTGATCGCCCGGCCGGGCCGGCCGAAGAACCGGGTCGTGCTCGACGTGTGTACGTCGACGGGCGCCGCGCAGCAGGTCGTCGTACCGAAGTCGTCGGACGCGTATCGCGCCGCGCGCCGTACGAACTGGGGTGATGCCTGGCCTCAGAGCTCGTAACCGCCGGAGGCCTCCACGGTCTGGGCGGTGATCCAGCCGGCGTCGGGGGAGCCGAGGAACGCGATGACCTTGCCGAGGTCGTCGGACTCGCCGATCCGGCCGAGCGCGGTGCGTTCGGCGATCGGCGGGATCAGCTCCGGATACTGGGCGAACGCGTCGTCGCCGAGCCGGGTCCGGGTCACGCCGGGAGCGACGGCGTTGACCCGGATCCCGCGCGAGCTGAGTTCCTTCGCGAGGTAGCGGGTGAGGACGATCTGCGCGCCCTTCACGCTCGCGTAGACGGAGTACCCGGGCGAAGGGCGCGCCGACTCGAGCGCCGACGTACTCGTGGTGTAGACGATCGCGCCGTGGTCGGCGAGCAGTGGGAGGAGGGTCTGGGTGAGGAAGTACGGGCCTTTCAGGTGGACGTTGACCATCTGGTCGAACAGGTCCGCGGTCGTGTCTTCGAACATCACCGGCGGTTGCCCGACGCCGGCGTTGCTGACGAGGAAGTCGAACGACGTCCGGTCCCATCGCCGCAGTACGTCGGTCAGCGCGGTACTGAACTCGGTGAACGTCTCGGGTCGACTGACGTCCAGCGGCAGCGCGGCCGCCGTACCGCCGTCCTTCTCGATCCGCTCGACCGTCTCCAGGCCGCGTTCGCGACTGCCGCGATAGGTGACGACGACGGCCGTGCCGCGCTTCGCGAGCTCGAACGCCGCGGCCTGGCCGATGCCGGAACTTCCGCCGGTGATCACAGCTACATGCATGATCGTGCACAACTCCTACTGGGTCAGGAACAGGTACCTCACCAGTAGACGGTTGATTGCAAGGGAACTGTTAGACCAATGCTCCCGAGGACTTGCCTGATCCTGCTCGATCGCGGCTCGGCGGGGTCCCGAACTCGCGGCGGTACTCGCGGCTGAACTGGGACGGGCTGTCGTAGCCGACGGCGTACCCGGCACTCGTCACGTCCTCGCCGAGCCCGACCACGCGCAGCCGCGCCTCCTGCAGGCGGATCTTCTTCTGGTACTGGATCGGGGTCAGCTCGGTCACCGTGCGGAAGTGCCGGTGGAACGCCGACGTACTCATGCCGGCCATCGCCGCGAGCTCCTCGACCCGGAACGGCTCGGTGTAGTGGTCGCGGATCCAGCGGATGACGCGCGCGACGTGCGACAGGCTGCTGTCGGCGAGACCGATGTCGCGGACGGCGGCGCCTTGGGGACTGCGGAGCAGCCGCCAGAGGATCTCGCGTTGGACGAGCGGCGCCAGGACGGGCGCGTCCTCGGGTTCGTCGACCAGGCGGAGCAGGCGGATGACCGCGTCGACCAGCTCTGTCGACGCGCGACTCACGCTCAGGCCGCGGACCGGTGCGCCCGGTTTCTCGGCAGCGTCGAGCAGAAGCTCGGCGATGACGTCCGGTCTCAGTTCGAGACCGACGCCGAGGCACGGTACGGCGGGCGACGCCTCGACGAAGTGGCCTGTGACGGGTAGGTCGACCGATACGACGAGGTAGTCGCCGGCGCCGTACTCGAAGACCTGCTCGCCGAGCGCCAGCCGTTTGCGCCCTTGTGCGACCAGCGCGAACGTCGGCGAGGCGAGGCTGGACGTCGGTGGGGTCGGCGCCGTGACCACCGACAGCAGCAGTCCGTCGATGGCACCTTCACGGCCAACTGCTTTGAGGATCAGTTCAGCCAGTGGTTCCATCGCGCGTGGTCAGGCGTCGAGGAAGGTGGTGACGGTGTCGAGGACCAGGGGAGTGCGGGCGAGGCCGGTGAAGTGCGTCGTACCGGGGAAGATCGCCAGCTGCGAGGCGGGGACACCGACGAAGTCGCCGTTGACGTCGCCGCCGCGGAGCTGGTGGAAGCGGACGACGTGCTCGAGCTTCACCGCGTCCGCGTCGCCGAACGTCAGCAGCGTGGGCGCCTCGATACCGCGGATGTCGTCGTCGCTCCAGCCGCTGGTGCCGCGGTCGTAGCCGCCGAGCTTGTCGAGCAGCGTCTGCAGGTGCTCGTGATCGGGGTGCGGCGACTTCGCCAGGTAGTCGGCCTCCATCGGCGTACCGGCGATCATCTCCACCTTCATGTCGCCGACCGCCGCGGCGTTCTCGTCACGGTCGCCGGACGGGTTGAACGAGACCGACGAGATGACCGCCTTCCGGACCAGCTCCGGGTACTCGATCGCGAGGTACAGCGCGACCGCGCCGCCGACGCTGAACCCGAACAGGTCGGCCTTCGGTACGTCGAGGCGCGCGAGCAGCGCCACCACGTCGGAGGCGAGTTCCGCCGTACCGAGGGGACGGTCGATGTCGTTCGTGTACCCGTGTCCCTGGAAGTCGGCGGCGATGACCTTCCGCCCCGCCGACAAGCCTTCGAGCAGCTCGCCGAACTGCAGGTCGATGTTGAACAGTCCGCCGTGCAGCAGCACCAACGGCGTACCGCCCTCACCGTGCACCTCGTAGTACATGCGCAGCCCGTTGACGTCGGCGTACCCAGTCTGCTTGCTCACGGCTCTCCCACCAGTAGACAAAACGGATGTCCCGCCGGATCCGCCAGGACGAACAACGGCTCGCCTTCGTCGCCGGTCCGGTCGTACAGCAACCTCGCACCGAGCTCCTCGGCGCGCCGCCGATGCCGATGAAGCTCGTCCACCGACGGTACGGCGTAGTCGAGGTGCATCTGCTTAGGCACGTCGTCCGAAGGCCACGTGGCCGGCGTCAGCTCATGAACCGCATTGATCGCCAGCTGACGATTCCCTTCCTCGTCAACGAGCACCAGCCAACCGGCATCATCCACACTCCCGTCCGCCGGCGGCTCGTCACCCGCCCGATACCGCAACCCAAGCAACACCCGATAAAACTCAGCCAGCCCACGCCAATCCACAGCATCAAGCGCGGTATGCATCCGTCGCGGGTAGGTGTCCATGGCGGTAACCCTAGTCAGTCTCCGGTTGAGGGGAAGCTGTTCGGAACGAGCGTCGGTAGGTGTTTGGGGGTACGCCGACGACGCGTTGGAAGTGGCGGCGGAGGGTGGTGGCGGTGCCGAGGCCGGTCGTGGTGGCGATCTTTTCGATGCTGGTGTCGGTGGACTCGAGGAGTTGCTGGGCTCGGCGGACGCGTTGGGTGAGGAGCCACTGGAGGGGCGTCTGGCCGGTGACCGAGCGGAACTGCCGGCCGAGGTGCCGCGGGCTGGTACTTGCGCGTTTGGCCAGGTCTGTGACGGTCAACGGCTGGTCCAGGCGCTCCTGCGCCCAGGCAAGCAACTGCGCGAGCGAGTGATCGCCGTTGACCTGCACCGGCGTCGCCACGAACTGCGCCTGCCCACCAGTCCGATGCGGCGGTACGACGAGCCGCCGCGCGACCGTGTTCGCGATCGTCGCGCCGTGGTCGAGATGGATCAGATGCAGACACAGATCGACCGCCGCCGCCTTGCCCGCCGCCGTCAGCACGTTCCCGTTGTCGGTGTAGAGCACGTCCGGATCCACAACAGCCTCGGGATAGCGAGCGCTCAGTACGTCGGCGTGCGCCCAGTGCGTGGTGGCTCGGCGTCCGTCGAGCAGCCCGGCCGCTCCGAGCACGAACGCGCCGGTGCACAACGACGCGATCCGCGCCCCGGCCTCGTACGCCGCCCGCACCGCCTCGGGCAGTTCCCCCGGCACCGGCTCGTCGACATCCGCGAGCGCCGGCACGAGCACGGTGTCCGCCCGCGCGATCGCGTCGAGCGGCTCGGTCGGTTCGACCATGAACGGCCCGACCTGGACCGGCCCGGGTCCGCACAGGCGTACGTCGTACCACTCGTCGACCCCGAGCGGAGGGTTGCCGAAGATCTCGTACGCGATCCCGAGCTCGAAATGGAGCAGGTGCCCGACGGTGGCGACGGCTACGGTGTGCATGTCCGAAAGTGTACGGATGGTGTCGTTCCGGACTCTCACGCCGGTCGGTCGAGTCCGGCGAGACTCGTCCCATGAACGCAATCGTGGTGTACGGCGCCACCGGTCACACCGGCCGCTTCGTCGTCGAGGAACTCCTCCGGCAGAACCTTCCCACCGCCGTCTCCGGCCGCAACGCTGCCGCCCTGGCGACTCAGTGGGGTGACCTCGACGTCCGCCCGGCCGCGGTCGACGACCCGCGCGCACTCGACCTGGCCCTGAAGAACGCGGCGGCCGTGATCAACTGCGCCGGACCGTTCGCGAGCACCGCCGACCCGGTCATCGACGCGGCCGCCCGAGCAGGCATCCCGTACGTCGATGTCGCGGCCGAACTCGAGGCGAACCTGTCGACGTTCGCCCGAGAGAGTGCTGTCCCGGTCGTCCCGGCGATGGCGTTCTACGGCGGGCTCGGGGACCTGCTGACGACCGCGGCGCTGGGGGAGCGGACCGGCGCCGACGAGGTGCATGTGGCGTATGGGCTGAGCAGTTGGCACCCCACGCCGGGCACACGCGCCGCCGGTCAGGTCTCGCACGACCGGCGGAACGGGCAGCGGGTCCGCTTCAGCGGCGGCAGGCTGCAGTACCACCAGGACCAGCCGGTCCAGGAGGATTGGACGTTCCCGGATCCGCTCGGCCGGCGCCGCGTGATCGCGGAGTTCACGATGGCCGACGTGATCACGATCCCGACGCATATCGCCGTACCCGAGGTCCGCACGTACATGACGCTCGAAGCCGCCGGTGATCTCGCGGACTCGGATACGCCGGCACCCGCCGCGGTCGACGAGCTCGGGCGGTCGGACCAGACGTTCGTGGTGGATGTTCGGGTCCGGACCGGTAGCGAGGAGCGGCGGGCGACGGCGACCGGGCAGGACATCTACGCGATCTCGGCGCCGCTGGCGGTCGGCGCGGTCCGACGGATTCTCGCGGGGGAGACGCGCTCGTCCGGGGTGGCTTCCGCGGGGGCGATGTTCGACGCCGTCGAGTTCCTCAAGGATTTACCACTGACGCTCGACCTGCCGTAAAACGTTTTCCTGCGGGAGAATCGTGCTCCGGTGTCACCAACGAGCTGGAGGCCGCCCGCCATGCCCGACATCCGCCCGTCCCGCCGTGATCTCCTCCGTCTGACCGCTGCCGGTGCTGTCGCCGGAACTGTTGGGAGTGCTGTCGGCAGCGCGCGTCCCGCGTACGCCGACGGCATCGACTACACGGCCCGGAAAACGTTTGACGACTGGGATCGGCTGTTCCAGGAGGGCGGGCCCGGGCAGCCGGATCAGCCGAACGACAACACGAACCGGGACGGCCGGTCGGGCATGCTCGCCTGGAGCCAGTCGTACGTGCTGCTCGGCCTGGTCCGGATGTACGAGAAGTACCGCGACACCTACTACCTGGATCGCCTGATCGACAACGTCGACCAGGTGCTCGCGGTCCGTGACAGCGAACGTGGCGTCACGGACTACCGCGGTCTCTCGCTCCCCGCCTGGCGTGCCGACCACCCGTACACCACCGGCTACGCGACCCTTGCCGACAGCAACGGTCAGCCGCTGCTCGACCTCCGCGAGGCACTCCCGTACGCCGAGGACACGACAGTCACCGTCACCGCCGGTACCCGTCCGGACACGTTCACCGTCCAACTCGTCAACACCTTCGTGAACCGCACGGTCACGCTCACCGACCTCTCTCTGGACCCGGCCAGTCCTGACTACGCCGTGAGCCGGATCTATGCGGCCGCCCCTGGACCGCTGCAGCTCACCGCTGTCGATCGACGGCCGACGCCGCGCGCGGGCGACGTACCGCGGCTCGGCACGTACGAGATGCAGTGCAAGCCGGTGATCTTCGCCGTTCACACCGGGATGATCACGTACCCGATCGCGAGCTTCGTCCGGCTCGTCGCCGGCTCGCCGGTACTGCGTCGGCGCTACAAGCGGAAGGCAGCCGAGTACCTCATGGCCTGCCGCGAGGCGGTCGCCGTACACGACTGGGAGTACGAGGACGGCGGTCACCTGATCTGGCCGAAGGGGCAGCCGCTCGCGTACGACGGGTGCGAGCAGCCGATCAACCAGTCGGTGGGCCTCGGGCAGACGCTGGTCGAGCTCGCGCTGGCCACTGGAGACAGCGGCTACCGGCGGAAGGTCGCCGCGATGGGACGGATGCTCGCCGGCCAGCTCACCGTGGACGCTGCGGACGCCTATCTGTGGCATTACTGGCCGGCCGGCGGCCGCATCTACGAGGGGTTCATGAAGACGGGAAACCCGGAGACCGATGTCTCGATCTTCACGCCGTCGGGTGGGCCGGCGCGGCAGTTCGAGGACATCAGCCACGGCGCGATCGACGTCGAGTTCGCCGTCCGGGCGTTCCGTGCGCGGCTCGCGTTCACCGGCCGCGACATGGAGCGGATCGCGCGCACGTTCACCCAGAACGTCGCGACGACCGACGCCAACGGACTCCCCGCCGTACACACAACCGTCGCCGGCACCACGATCGGCGCGGCCTCGGTCGCACACCAGGCCCCGCGCTGGATGCAGATCAGCCCCTGGGACCCCAAGGTCCACGCACACTGCCTCGCCCTCTACAACCGCTACCAGCCAACCCCGGAACGCGACGGCCAGCAGGCAATCGGCTTCGGCTGGCTCCTGGCCAACGTCGCGTACCTCAACTGGGGAGCTCGATGACCTAGGTGTCTACCTTGGCGCCTGGAAACCTCCGAGCTTCTGTTCGAGTAGTTCGGCCAGGCGTAGTGGGGTGCGGTCCTCGAACATCGGGCCGATGAGTTGCACGCCTACCGGCAGGCCCTCGGGTGAGGGGCCTGTTGGGATCGCGGTGGAGGGCAGGCCGGGCATGGTGGCCAGGCCGGCCCAGACGAGTTGGTCGAAGTACGGGTGTTCGACGCCGTCGATGTCGATCCGGCGTTCCAGCACATTCGGGTTGTGGTCGTGCGGGAACGCGGGGGTCGGCGTGATCGGACACACCACCGCGTCGAACTCGGCGAAGAACTGCCGCCAGCCGTGACGGTGGAGCTCGCGACGGGTGGTGATTTCGATCCAGTCGCGGTGACTGAACACCATCGCGCGCAGCTGCGCCGCGGCGAGACTCTGGTCGTCCGCGTTCAGCCCGGCGGCGCGGAGCCGCAGCTGTTCGTACTCCTCGACAGGGAATCGCGCAACGGAGCCCGAGAACAGGAACTGCATGTAGAGGATCGCGGCCTCGGTCAGATCGGGCAGCAGGGAACTGTGCCGTTCGACGCGGGCGCCGCCGTCGGACAGCGCGTCGGCGACCCGGTTCACGCCAGCTCGTACCGCGGACCCGGTCGGAAGGAGCGGGTGGTCCTCGAGCACCAGGACCCGGAAGTCAGACAGCCGCTCGTGGCGCGCGGGCGGGAGCGTCACGTCGTACGCCACGCCCTGCGTCAGCGGATCCGGTCCGGCCATCACGTCGAGCAGAAGCGTGAGGTCGCGCGCAGAACGCGCCATCGGGCCGGCGACGGCCAGGTCGAGATCGACCGGCAGCGCCGGTTCCGGCGGCACGACCATGCCGCGAGTCGCCGTCAGCCCGACCGTCGGCTTGTGCGCGTAGACGCCGCAGAAATGCGCCGGGGTTCGCAACGAACCGGCGAGGTCGGAGCCGATCGACAATGCGCCGAATCCGGACGCCAGCGCCGCCGCTGATCCGCCGGAGGATCCGCCCGGCGTACGGCCGTGGTCCCACGGATTGTTGGTGGTGCCGTAGATCTCGTTGAAAGTCTGGATATCTTGCAGCCCCAACGGGACATTCGTCTGACCGAGCACCACCGCGCCCGCGGCCTTGAGCCGCGACACCTGTACGGCGTCCTCGGCGGGCCGGAAGTCCCGGTGCTGCGGAATGCCCCAGGTCGTGGGTAGCCCGGCCAGGTTGTACGACTCCTTGACCGTGACCGGGATGCCAAGCAGCGGCCGGTCCTCGCCCCGCGAACGCGCCTGATCGGCATCGCGTGCGGCGGCCCGCGCACGGTCGAAGTCCGGCTCACAGATCGCGTTGATCGCCTTGTCGTCCCGCTCGATCCGGGTGATCGCCTCGTCGGTCAGTTCCGCCGACGTCACGTCACCGGCACGCAAAGCAGTTGTGAGTTCTTCGGCCGTCTGAAAAGTCCACTCCATGAATCGGACCGTACCGACCCCCTGACGAGGACATAAAACGCGAATTCGCACAATGTCACCATGGCGACCGAACTCGAGCAATTGGTGGCGACCCTCGACGCCCTGCGCGCGGGCGTACTGAAGAAGCTGGCCGGCCTCAGCGAGACCGACGCGCGCCGCAGCACCGTCGATTCCGGCACGAACGTCGCCGGCCTGATCCAGCACCTGACCTTCGCCGAGTCCCTGTGGTTCGAAGAAGTCGTCGCAGGCGGTAAGGCGGCCCGGGGCAAACGCACCATGCTCGTCGAACCGGACCTGTCACTCCGGACGCTCCGCGCCGAGTACAAGGCCGCCTGCGCCGCGTCCAACGAGATCATCGCGAGGCTCGGCGACCCGGAAGCCCCGGTGACCCGCAACGGCAAGACGCACAATCTCCGCTGGGCGATCCTGGCCGTGATCGGCGAGACGTCCCGGCACGCCGGCCACGCCGACATCATCCGCGAACAACTCGACGGCACCACCGGACGCTGAGGAATGACTTCAGCCTGCTGACATGGCAGGATTCCTACGGTGAGTAGCGGAACGACGGACGAACAGCGCCTGCAGGACCTGGCGCGGCTGCGGCGGGTGAAGGACCGGATCGACCGGGAGTACGCGCAGCCGCTGGACGTCGACGCGCTCGCACGCGGCGCACATATGTCGTCCGGGCACCTGAGCCGCGAGTTCAAGCGCGCTTACGGAGAGTCGCCGTACGGGTATCTGATGACCCGCCGGATCGAACGCGCGATGATGCTGCTGCGGCGCGGCGGCATGAGCGTCACCGATGTCTGCTTCGCGGTCGGCTGCCAGTCGCTGGGCACCTTCAGCACCCGGTTCACCGAGCTGGTCGGGATGCCGCCGAGCGTCTACAAGGAGCACGCCGGCGACGCCACGCTCGGCATCCCGTCGTGTGTCGCGAAACAGGTCACACGACCGATCAGGAATCGAGAAGCATCTCCGACCTCCGGCAGCTAGGTTGACGCCCATGGAGATCAAGATTCTCGCCAGCTTCCTGCCGCACACCGACCCCGAGGAGTCGCTGAAGTTCTACCGCGACATCCTCGGCTTCGAGGTCCGTACCGATGTCGGGTACGGCGGCATGCGCTGGATCACCGTCGGCCCGGCCGGCCAGCCGGACACCGGGATCGTGCTCTGCCCGCCGTTCGCCGACCCCGGGATCACCGAGGACGAGCGCCGGACCATCGGCGAGATGATGGCCAAGGGCACCTACGCCACCGTGGTGCTGCAGACCGACGACATCGACGGCCTGTTCGAGCGGCTGCAGGCGACCGACGCCGAGGTGATCCAGGAACCGGTCGACCAGCCGTACGGCGTCCGCGACTGCGCGTTCCGCGACCCGGCCGGCAACCACGTCCGAATCAACCAGGCATCCTGAGCCCCTTCGCCGAGAGGTAGAGCATGAGCCGCGACGAGCATGTTGCCGACAGCCACGACCTGATCCGGGTGACCGGAGCCCGGGTGAACAACCTGAAGGACGTCAGCGTCGAGATCCCGAAGCGCCGGCTGACCGCGTTCACCGGGGTGTCCGGGTCGGGGAAGAGCTCGCTCGTGTTCGGCACCATCGCGGCGGAGTCGCAGCGGCTGATCAACGAGACGTACAGCGCGTTCGTCCAGGGCTTCATGCCGAACCAGGCCCGCCCGGAGGTCGACGTACTCGACGGCCTGACCACCGCGATCATCGTCGACCAGGAGCGGATGGGCGCCAACCCGCGCTCCACGGTCGGTACGGCGACCGACGCGAACGCGATGCTCCGGATCCTGTTCAGCCGGATCGCGAAACCGCATGCCGGTCCGCCGACGGCGTACTCGTTCAACGTCCCGAAGCGGACCGCGACCGGGTCGATGACCGCCGACAAGGGCGCCGGGGAGAAGAAGGTCGTCCGGGAGGCCGTGTACGCCGGCGGCATGTGCCCGCGCTGTGAGGGCATGGGCTCGGTGACGGACTTCGACCTGACCGCGCTGTACGACGAGAACAAGTCGCTGAACGAGGGCGCGCTGACGATCCCCGGCTACAGCATGGACGGCTGGTACGGCCGGATCTTCCGCGGCGCCGGGTACTTCAACCCGGACAAGCCGATCAAGAAGTACACCAAGAAGGAACTGCACGACCTGCTGCACCGGGAAGCGACCAAGATCAAGGTCGAGGGCATCAACCTCACGTACGCGGGTCTCATCCCCTCGATCCAGCGGTCGTTCCTGTCCAAGGACGTCGAGGCGATGCAGCCGCACATCCGCGCGTTCGTCGAGCGGGCGGTGACGTTCACGATCTGCCCGGACTGCGAGGGGACCCGGCTCAGCGCCGAGGCGCGGGCATCGAAGATCAAGGGCAAGAACATCGCGGACCTGTGCGCGATGCAGATCACCGACCTGGCCGCCTGGATCCGCGCGCTGAAGGAGCCGTCGGTCGCGCCGCTGCTGAAGGCGCTGGGCGACGCGCTCGACTCGTTCGTCGACATCGGCCTGGGCTACCTGTCGCTGGAGCGGCCGGCCGGCACGCTGTCCGGCGGCGAGGCGCAACGGACGAAGATGATCCGCCACCTTGGGTCGTCGCTGACCGACGTGACGTACGTGTTCGACGAGCCGACGATCGGCCTGCACCCGCACGACATCCAGCGGATGAACGAGCTCCTGCTGCAGCTGCGCGACAAGGGCAACACCGTGCTCGTCGTCGAGCACAAGCCGGAGACGATCGCGATCGCGGACCATGTGATCGACCTCGGTCCCGGCGCGGGCTCCGGCGGCGGCGAGGTGGTGTTCGAGGGCACGCTCGCCAAGCTGCGTACCAGCGGGACCCTGACCGGGCGGCACCTGGACGACAAGGCCTCGGTCAAGTCCTCGGTGCGGTCCGCCTCGGGTGCGCTGGAGGTCCGCGGCGCCTCGACCAACAACCTGCAGGACGTCGATGTCGACGTACCGCTCGGGGTGCTGGTGGTCGTGACCGGGGTCGCCGGGTCGGGGAAGAGTTCGCTGATCCAGGGGTCGGTCGCCGATCGTGAAGGCGTGGTGGCGATCGATCAAGGCGCGATTCGCGGGTCGCGGCGGAGCAACCCGGCGACGTACACGGGGCTGCTGGACCCGATCCGGAAGGCGTTCGCGAAGGCGAACGGCGTGAAGCCAGCACTGTTCAGCGCGAACTCCGAGGGCGCCTGCCCGGCGTGCAAGGGCGCGGGCGTGATCTACACCGAGCTCGGCGTGATGGCGACCGTCGAGGCCCCGTGCGAGGAGTGCGAGGGTCGTCGCTTCCAGGCGGCGGTGCTGGAGTACACGTTCGGCGGGAAGAACATCGCCGACGTACTCGCGATGCCGGTCTCGGAGGCGCTGACGTACTTCGCCGAGGGCGAGGCGCGGACACCGGCCGCGGAGAAGATCCTGGAGCGCCTGGCCGACGTCGGACTCGGGTACCTGTCGCTCGGGCAGCCGTTGACGACCCTGTCCGGCGGTGAGCGGCAGCGGTTGAAGCTGGCGACGCACATGGGCGAGCCGGGCGGCATCCTCGTCCTCGACGAGCCGACCACCGGCCTGCACCTGGCCGACGTCGAACAGCTCCTCGCCCTGCTGGACCGCCTGGTCGACTCCGGCAAGTCGGTCATCGTCATCGAGCACCACCAGGCCGTCATGGCCCACGCCGACTGGATCATCGACCTCGGCCCCGGCGCCGGCCACGACGGCGGCAAGATCGTCTTCGAAGGCACCCCAGCCAACCTGATCAAAAAGCCGAAGACGCTGACCGGAAAACACCTCGCGGAGTACGTCGCCTGACGCCTGTCATTCACCCCAAGCGCCGGCGGCCGCGGCTTGTTCTATGCGGGTGATGCCGTTGGTCTGACGTTCGCGGAGCAGCTCGGCCCCGAGTGTGTACGGCGGTGACGCGGCGGCACGCTCCACGATCGCGTCGACGAGTACCCGAGCCATCCCCAGCCTCGGGTACTCCGCGTGGATCTCCTCGTGCCATTCGGCGGCGACGTCCACACTTCCACCGAAGTCGACGCCGACCCCTGCCCGGGTCAGATACGCCAGCAGCCCCCGGCGCTCCGCAATGCCCGCCGAGGTGTGCAGCGCGATCGCCTCCCACACCAGGTCAACGTCCGCCTCATCGACCCCGTGTTCGCGGAGCAGCCCCGCCGCGAGATCAGCACCCTCCACCTCGAACCGCGCCTTACCCTCCGCGAGGTCCCCAGCTCCCAGATCATGCAGCACTGTCGCGGCGTACAGCAGCTCCCGGTCGTACGCCGGATCCTCCAGGCATCCTTCGCGGGCGGCGACGAGCTGAGCGAAGAAGAAGCTCCGAAGACTGTGGTTGGCGATCGCCGGCGGCTCGGAGCTGCGCACCGTGAACAGGATCGCTTCCGCTTATCGCCATGATCTCGCCAACCGATCAGGAATCGAGAAGCACCTGGAGGGCGTGCGAAATAGCGTTGGTGTCAGTCAACCAAACGGGGCTTGAGCCTCACGACACTGGAGATTGCAATGACCACCACGCTAGGCGTCAACACGATCCTGCACCCCGTCACGGACCTCGAGAAGGCGAAGCCGGTGTATGCCGCTCTGCTCGGTGTCGAGCCGATGGCCGACTCGCCGTACTACGTGGGTTTCGAGGCCGAGGGCCAGCAGATCGGGCTGGTCCCGAACAGCGACATGACCTCGCCGATCGCGTACTGGCACGTGACCGACATCGAGGCCAAGATCAAGGAGATCACCGAGGCCGGCGGCGCCCTCAAGGACGCACCGAAGGACGTCGGCGCCGGGCGGCTCGTCGCCACCCTGACCGACCCCGACGGCAACGTTCTCGGCATTCTCCAGGATCCGTCCTGATCATGTGCCACGTCCCGGAGGAGTACCGCGCGGCGCTGTTCGGCGTACGCCATCAGCCGGAGGAGACCGTCGCCGTCGAGGAAATCCCGGTGTGCGCCGACGAGCAGCTAGGGCATGATCTCGTGCATGGGCGACCCGATTCGGCACGTGCTGTTCGACGCTGACGGCGTACTGCAGGATCTTCCCGGCGGCTGGTACGCGGCGATGGAGCCGTATCTCGGCGACCGGTCCAAGGAGTTCCTCCACGAGACCTGGTCCGACGAGCTGCCGATGCTCGCCGGGCGTGGTGACTACCTGCCGGTGCTCGCGGCGTCGCTGCAGAAGTACGGCGTGAGCACACCGGCGACCGAGGTGTACGACGCGGTGTGGAAGAACATCGTGCTGATCGAGGAGTCACTCGAGATCGTGCGGACCCTGAAGCGCAACGGGTACGGCGTACACCTCGGCACCAATCAGGAGTGCTACCGCGGCGCGCACATGCGGCAGGCCCTCGGGTACGACGACCTGTTCGACGTCAGCTGCTACTCGTACGACCTCGGCGTCGCGAAACCCGACCCGGCCTTCTTCACCCGCGCCGCGGACCGCATCGGAGCCCCGGCCGATTCGATCCTCTTCATCGACGACACCCCCAAGAACATCACCGGCGCCCGCACCGCCGGCCTCCACGCCGAACAATGGGACGTCACCCAGGGCCACACCACCCTGCACACCCTCTTCACCCACCACGGCGTAGCGGCCGCCTAGGTCACTCGACGATCAGTTCGACGGGGATGTTGCCGTGGGTGGCGGTGGAGTAGGGGCAGATGGTGTGGGCTGCTTCGATCAGTTTGCGGCCGGGTTCGCCTTGGAGGTGGTCGGGGAGTTCGATCCGCAGTACGGCGGCCAGCGTGAACCTGCCGGCGGCGGGGACGAGGCTGACCTCGGCGGTCACGGCTACATCCTTGGCGTCCAGGTTCTGGGCCTGGCCGATGCGGTCCAGCACCGTGGAGAAACAGGCGGCCCAGCCTGCGGCGAGCAGTTGTTCGGGGTTGAGGCCGTCGCCGGTGCCGCCCAGCTCCTTCGGGAGGGCGAGCTGGACGTCCAGCTGCCCGTCGGCGGTGACAGCGCGAGCGTCGCGTCCTGACGAAGTCGCTACTGCTGTGTATGTGGGGTTCATGCCGACAACGATCCGTGGCGGCGGGGGAGCGGCTCAATTACCTCTTTGTTAATGGATGCGCGGCGAGCGCCCGCCGTACGCTGAGCTGGTGACCGTGCTGGAAGAGCCGCAGACCGCAGGGGAGATGCTTCGCTTCTGGCGGATGCACCGGAAGCTGAGTCAGCTCGAGTTGGCGCTCGATGCCGAGGTGTCGACCAAGCACCTGAGTTTCGTGGAGACGGGCCGCGCGCAACCGAGCCGGCAACTGCTGGTGCATCTGTCCAACCATCTCGATCTCCCGCTGGCCGAGCAGAACCGGTTGCTGCTCGCGGGCGGGTTCGCGCCGCGGTACCTCGACGAGCCGTACCACTCCGACGCGATGCTCCCGCTCCGCGAGCCGCTGCGCCAACTCCTCGACGCCCACCTGCCGAACCCGGCACTGATCGTCGACGGCCTCTGGAACCTGATCGACGCGAACGCGGCCGCGTCCTTGCTCTGGGACGGCGTCGACCCCGAACTCCTGAAGCCGCCCATGAACATGCTGCGCCTGGCAATCCACCCCGGCGGCCTCCCGAGCATCTCGTCGATGACCGCGGCGTGCAGCGTCCCGCTCATCCACCAACTCAAACGCAAGAGCCGCGACACCGCCGACCAACCCCTCGCCGACCTCCTCGACGAACTAGAGCCCTACCTCCCCGACCAGCCCATCACAGGCCCGTCCCAACAACCCATGGTCACCCTCGACCTCCAAACCCGCCTGGGCCCCGTCCGCCTCTTCACCCTGATAGCCACCATCGGCGCACCCCTAGAAGTAACAGCCGCCAACCTAGCCATCGAAACCTTCCTCCCCACCGACCCCACCAGCGCGGAACGCCTCCAGACTCTGGCGCAGTCCGACTAGCGGTGGCGTTGGAGGAGTTGGGGGGAGGACTCGAAGCCCAGGCGTTCGTAGACCGGGACTGCTTTGCTGCCGGAGTGGACGGTCACGTGGAGGGCGCCGACGGCGATTGCGTGTTCTGAGGCGGCCTTGACGAGTGCCGACCCGATGCCTCGGCCGCGGGCGGCCGGTAGGACGAAGACGCTCTGGATGTCAGCGGACATCCGGCTCGTCGCCCCGGGTCGCGGAACGCGCGGAACGAGCGCGACCCACGCCATCCCGACGAGCTCGGGCTGGTCGAGCCGCGCGACGTACGCCACATGTGCGTCGTCACGAGCGGCCCACCACTGCTCGAACTCGTTGGTGAACGCGTCGACCGCCCGCCGCTCCAGCTCCTCGTCGCTGCTGTTCAGCCACAGCAACCGCGCGAGCCCCGCCACATCGTCTGCATCAGCCTGACTGATCCGCACGGCTTGAAGTCTTTCATGAAACCCAGTGCGGGCGGTCCGTCTCGAGCAGGCGCAGCCAGATCTCGCTGATCGTCGGATAGGCGGGTACGGCGTGCCACAGGCGATCCAGCGGTACTTCACCCGCGATGGCGATCGTCGCCGCATGCAGCAACTCGGCGACGTCGGGCCCGACCGCGGTGAAGCCGATCAGGACGTTGCGGTCGGCATCGATCACCATCCGCGCCTGCCCCCGGTAGTCGTCGGCGTGCAGGGCCGCGCCGGCGACCGCTCCGAGGTCGTAGTCGACGATCCGGACATTCTTCCCGGCGGCCGCCGCGGCCTCGGCGGACAGACCGACGGCGGCGACTTCGGGATCGGTGAAGATCACCTGCGTCGCGGCTCGTACGTCGGCCGTGACCGCCTGCCGTCCCCACGGACCCAGATCGGGCTGCTCGCCACGCGCTCGTACGGCGATCGCGTCGCCCAGCGCGCGACCTTGGTACTTGCCGTGATGGGTGAGGAGAACACGCTTGTTCACATCACCCGCCGCGTACAGCCAACCATCACCGACGGGAATTCCGGCGGCGTCGACAACAGCGAGCGTGTCGTCGACGCGCAGCCAGTCGCCCGGCGCGAGGCCAACGTGATCCAGGCCGAGATCCTTCGTGTTCGGCGTACGCCCGGTCGCAACCAGAACCTCGTCAGCCTCGACGGTCGCACCGTCGGAGAGCGTCAGCCGTACGCCGTCCGCGTCCCGGCGAACCTCAGTGACCTCGACGTCCAGATGAAGTGCGACGCCCGCAGCTCGGAGGGCGGCCGTCACGTACTCGCCGGCGAACGATTCGACCCCAGGCAGCAGCCGAGTCTGAGACACCAGCGTCACCTGCGAACCGAGTGCGCTGAAGGCCGTCGCCATCTCGGAGCCGACGACGCCGCCACCGATGATGGCCAGCCTCGCCGGGATCTTCTGTACGGCGGCCGCCTCGCGACTCGTCCACGGCGCCGCGTCGGCGAGCCCGCGGATCGGTGGCAAGAAGGCGCTGCTGCCCGTGGCGATCACCACCGCGTGGCGCGCTTGCACGATGGTCGACGTACCGTCCGTCTGGGTGACGGTGACGGTACGGGTCCCGGTGATGCGGCCGTGTCCGCGGACCAGGTTGATCCCGGCGTGGTTCAGCCACTCGACCTGGCCGGCGTCGCTCCAGTTGGAGGCGAATCGGTCGCGGCGGGCGAGCACCGCGGTCGGGTCGAGGTCGCCGTTGACGGTTCGGCCGGCGGCCGGCAGCGCACGAGCGGCGCGTACGGCGGCGGCGTCGCGGAGCAGGGCCTTGGTGGGCATGCAGGCCCAGTACGAGCACTCGCCGCCGACGAGTTCGTGTTCGACGATCGCCGCGGTCAGGCCGCCCTGCACCACGCGGTCGGCGACGTTCTCGCCGACTGGTCCGCCGCCGATGATCACGACGTCGAAGAGCTTCTCCGTCATGTCAGCGGCCCTTCGCGGCGAGGCGCTGCAGGCGGATCGCGGAGATCAGGAAGAAGATGCCGCCCAGGATCGCGTACCCGGCAACGCTCGTGAGCGCGGGCTTCTCCCCGCCGGCCATCACGATGAAGCTGCCGCCCGCGAGGACCGAGATGCCGCCGCTCAGAATCATCGCCCACTGACCACCGAGCCGGTAGCGCAGAATCGCGACGACCAATTGGACGATGCCCGCGGTGATCGCCCACGCGCCCCACACCCGTAGCACGCTCGGGATCCCGGACCCGGCCGCGACGGCCAGCCCGATCGCGGTGAGCAGGCTCAGCGCCATGTTGACGTAGAGCGGCGTCTTCGGGCGCGTCGTCCCCGAGGAGCGGAAGTCGATCACCGCCGCCGCGACGTCGAACAGCGGGTAGATCACCAGGAGCGCGGTTGCGCCCGGGTTGATCTTCTTCGCGATCGCCATCATCAGGACCGCCCAGACGAGGGCGAAGCCGAAGCGGACGTAGTACAGCGTGCGCAGCGTCTTCGTACTGTCGGCGGCGGCCGCCGGGCCGGCGGTGGCTGTATAGGAACTGGACACCAGGTGCCTCTCAAAGGTGAGTAGATAGAACGATCGGTACACCTGGAGCGTGGCGCATCCGGTTGACCGTTGTCAAGACCGACCGTTCTATCTGCTAATCTCGGAGTACTGGCAGCCGATCGGAAAGGGGAGGCGGGGTATGTCGGAAGCGCGAACGCGACTGCTCAACACGGCGACCGGGTTGTTCTACGTCGAAGGCATCCGCGCTGTGGGTGTCGACCGCGTCATCGCCGAGGCGCAGGTGACCCGCGCGACGCTGTACCGGCATTTCCCGAGCAAGGACGACCTGATCGTCGCGTACCTGACCCAGGCCGACGAGGCGATCCGCGCCCAGGTGACCGCCGCACGGGCCGAGGACGCGACGCCGGACGACATCATTCGCGCGGTCAGCCGGTCGATCGCCGACGACATCCAGAGCGCCGGCTTCCGGGGCTGCGCGTTCCTCAACGCCGCCGCCGAGTACCCCGACCCCGCCTTCGCCGTCCACCAGGCGGTCCTCACGCACCGGCAGTGGTTCCTCGAAACGATGACCGAGCTCTTCACGAACCTCGGAAAGATCGACGCCGAACCCGCGGCCCGCCACTTCGTCATGCTCCGCGACGGCGCCATGGCCGCCGGCTGCCTCACCGACCCCAAGCCCGTCTGCGAAACCTTCCTCCGCGGAGTAGAAGGCCTCCTCACCTACCGCAGCCGCGAACCCTGAAACAGGCCTCACGTCTTGGGGGGGCTCGGGTGCGGGACTCACGGGAATCGCTCCGGGCGGAAGTCAGCGAGTAGGTCGCTTCTCTGCCCGCTGACGATCTCCGACGCGAGCAGCTGGCCGATCACCGGTCCAAGCGTGATGCCACTGTGCGAGACGGCCTCGTAGTAACCCGGCACGGACGGCGCCGCGCCCACCGAGGGAAATCCGTCGATCGGGATCGGCCGTTCGACAACGCGCGTCTGGGCGATGCGGGAGTCGCTCAGCTCGGGTACGACGTACCGCGCCGCCTCCTGCAGCCGGCCGGCGAGTGCGGCAGGATCTTCGCCGATGAGCGCGTCGACCTCGCGGCTGTGGAGAACCACCGAATCGTTGCCGTCAGGACGGATCTCGACGTGAGGTGCGTGCATGGCCCGGTGAACTGGGACCCGAGCACAGCTGACCCGCGTGACGACGCCAGGTTCGCGCCGCATCGGCAGCTGCCGTGAGATCAGCCCGGCGATGTGGGAGGCGCTGGGACCGGCCGCGTTCACGACAGCGGCGACGTGAAGACGCGTCCCGTCCGACAGCGAAACGGTCCACCCGCTCCCGTCGGCGTCGATCCCAAGGACCGCCATACCGAACCGATGCTCAGCGCCGGCCTCGCGAACCAAGCGGCTGACAAGCCGACGCCCATGAACCCAAGCCTCGTCGGGATAGAACGCGACGGGGACCTCGTCGGGAATCGCGAGGGCCGGCTCGAGGTGGCGGCGAACCTCGGCTCCCGTGCGCAACTCGACCCGATAGTCCCATCGAGCCAGCAGATCTACCGTTTCCAGAAGCTGTGCGGGATCGTCTGCCCAGCGCAGGTGGCCGCTGGGATGCCACCAGGAGCCTGGCCCGATGGCGCCGGCGAGCTCACGGTACGCCGCCATACCGGCGACATTCAGGTCGAAGTACGACCTCCGCACGGTCTTGTTGCTGGCGTTGACCCACGAGAACGACCAGTTCGTGACGCCTTCGCCTGGCTGACCCGCGTCGATGAAGACCACAGGCGCGCCGAGGCGGGACAGATTCCAGCCGACACAGGCTCCGAGGATGCCGGTTCCGATGACGGCAACGGGCTCAGGACTCGTCATGATCGTCCTTGCTGACAAGGGTTTTCGCCCACTGCTGGGCATGGTTGCCGAGAAGGTTGTCGGCGAGCCAGCCCGCCGCGACGAGCAGGCCGATGGATCCGGCCGTGATGAGTACCGCGAGCATCATGTGCCTCATCGTCGAAGAGATCGATGCACGGAGACAGTGGCAAGAATGCCGTTCTCCGATAGATTCTGGACATGCATCAAGTGGCGGTTCTGGCGGTCGACGGGATCCACAGCTTCGATCTGGCGATGCCGTTACAGGTGTTCAGTACGGCGCATTCGCTGCAGAAGGAGCCGGGCGAGATCTTCGGTCCGCGGCTCTACGACGTACGGGTCTGTGGTGATGGTCGCGATCTGATGATGGCCGGCGTCGGGGGAGTGGAGATGTACCGATTCACGCCGCCGTATCCGCTGGCGGCCGCGATCGACGCGGACACCATCGTGGTCATCGGCGTACCCGCGGGTCGCGAACCGCTGACCGAAGCGCTCGATCTGCTGCGCGAAGCGCACCGGCGTGGCATCAGGATCGCCTCGATCAGTGCGGGCGGTGCCAGCGTGATGGCGGCGAGCGGGCTGCTGGACGGCCGGCGGGTGGCGACGCACTGGTCGCGTGCGCATCTGCTGGCCGAGCGGTACCCGCAGGTGATCGTCGACACCGACGTGCTCTATATCGACCACGGCGACGTACTCGCGTCAGCCGGCGCGGCCAGTGGCATCGACATGTGCCTGCACATGATCCGTCAGGACTTCGGATCCGCGGTCGCCGCCGACGTCGCCCGGCACATGGTCGTCCCACCGCAACGCGACGGCGGGCAGGCGCCGTACATCGCGCACCCGGACCCCGGCGACGACCACGGATCGCTCGAGCCCACGATGCGGTGGCTGCGTGAACGGCTGGGGGAGCAGGTGCAGCTCGCGGACATCGCGTCGTACGCCGGACTGAGCCCGCGCACGCTCAACCGGAGATTCCGCGAACAGACCGGTACGACGCCACTGCAATGGTTGCTGCGGCAACGAGTGCACCATGCGCAGGAGTTGCTGGAGACCACCGACCTGTCCGTCGAGGAGATCTCCAGGCACTGCGGTTTCGGTACGTCGATCGCGATGCGCCAGCACTTCGCGAAACACATCAGAACGTCGCCGATGACGTACCGCCGTACCTTCCGCGCCCGCACCGACTCCTGAGAGCTCCGAACTTTGCCGGCCGTGGCGACGTCGACCGTTTGAAGCCCGAGACGAGAAGGAGCGTTTGGTGCCGAAGACCGACTATGACGAGTTCGCTGAGGCGTACTCTGCGGACAACGAGGTCAATCTGCTCAACGGCCACTACGAACGGCCGGCGATGGTGAGCCTTGCCGGTGAGGTATCCGGCCGCCGTGTCCTTGACGTCGGCTGCGGCTCCGGGCCGCTGATGGCGGCACTCGGTGACAAGGGTGCGATCGTGTCCGGGTTCGACCTGAGCGGGTCGATGATCGAACTGGCGCACCGGAGGCTGGGGGAGGACGCCGACCTGACCGTCGCCGACCTGGCCAAGCCGCTCCCGTACGACGACGCCGCCTTCGATGATGTTGTGGGTTCCCTGGTCCTGCACTATCTGAAGGACTGGACCGAGCCGCTGGCCGAACTCCGCCGAGTGCTCAAACCGGGCGGGCGCCTGATCCTGTCGCTGAACCACCCGTTCGTCTACACGGCGCTGAACCCTGACGGCGAGTACTTCGACGTCGCCGAGTTCTCGTTCGACGCCGAGCACGCCGGCCGTACGGTCGTGTACACGATCTGGCACCGGCCGCTGCAAGCGATGTCCGATGCCTTCACGGCCGCGGGTTTCCGGATCTCCGTCATCAGTGAGCCGCCGATCTCCGTGGAAACGCCGCCTGAACTGCGTCCGCCGAACATGTTGCATCCGGCAAGATTCATCAGCTTCGTGTTCTTCGTCCTCGAGGCATGCTGACGGATCGGGGCATGCTGACCGATCGGGGCACCGTGGTGCCGTAGGGTTCTGGCGTGTCTCAAACCGACGTGCTCGTCCTGCGGCCGGCTGCCGGTCCGCGCCGCGTGGTCCTGAGGTTCACGGCCGTGATCGCCGCGGCCCTGATAGTCGGCGGCGTCGTGGCCGGCGGCCGGGCTGCCCTGATCACCAGCATCGGTCTCGTCGTGCTGCTGGCCGTCAGCATGGCCGTGTACCTCTGGCGGTCCCGGATCGTCGTCACGCCGGCCGAGATTTCGGCGCGGGGGCTGACCTTTCACCGTCGCCGCGACCGCAGGCTCGCCGCCTCGGTGCTCCGGGCAACGGTGGTCCAGCCCGGGGCCGTCTCCGAGACAATCGTCGTACTGGACGCCGGCCAACGCGCCCTGCTGAGCATCAACGGCGCCCTCTACGCACAGGCCGATCTGGACCGGCTGGTGCACCACCTCGGCCTGCCCACCGGCGGTCCGTCCGGCCCGGTCACCATGGCGCAACTGGGTCGCGAACGCCCCGACGCCGTGAGCTGGGCCGGGCGCCACCCGATCGCATTCCCTCTGCTGTGCGCCCTCGGCTTCGCGATCATCGCGGTCGTCCTCGGAACCCTGATCGCAGCCCTGACCGGCTGACCTCTACAGCGTTAAGGATGCTCGGCAGGCTTTCCGGGTGGGCCATCCTCAGGTCCGCGAGCTCGTGCGGCCGGAACCAGCGCAGGTCGTCGTGCTCCTCGGGTGCGGCGTTGACCGGTTCTCCTGCCCAGTGCGTGACGAGGAACCCGTGCATGTGCAGGGCGGGATCGCTGACCGTCATCGGGATCGGCACGTGGTCGTGGATCTGGACACCGACCTCCTCGAGGCATTCCCGTCGTACGGCCTGCTGAGGCTCTTCGCCCGGCTCGACATGCCCGCCGACGAAGGCCCAGCAGTCGGGGTACGCATGACGCACTGAGTTGCGATGCGCCGCCAGCACGAGGCCGTCGCGCACAAGGACAGCGGTTGCGATCTGAATCCGGTCGACCATGCCGGCACCTTATGTGCGGCCACCGACAGATTTCGCACGGTGGCCCGGGGGAGTGCAAGGCTGACGGACATGGAGCGTGCCTTTCCTGACGGTGCCGCCGACGAACGCGGCGTGCTGACCGGGTTCCTCGACTGGCAACGAGCGACCGTACGCCGAAAAGTTGACGGGCTGCCGATCGAACTGGCCGATCGCGCCCTCCTGGACACGTCTCCGCGCATGACGATCGCCGGCGTCGTCTCGCACCTCCGGCAGATCGAGTACGACTGGTTCGCCGGCAGCTTCCCGTCCCTCGCAGACGAACCCTTCGAACGCGACCCGAACGGAGGCTGGTCGCCCGCTGACGGAGCAATCACCGATCTGCTGACCGCCTACGAAGCCGAATGCGCCCAATCGAGACGCATCGTCTCCCAACTGACCCTAGACACCATCCAGCACTTCACCCCACCACAGTTCGCCCCCGTTTCGGTCCGATGGATCCTCACCCACCTAACAGAAGAAACAGCCCGCCACCTAGGCCACCTAGACATCCTCCGCGAACAACTAGACGGCACCCGAGGCTACTGACCGAGCAAGCGAACTGGTGGACGCGGATGATGGGGGAGTCTGGAGAGGTTGTCGGAGGTCGCTGCCAACTTGGGGACCATCGCTGCGGCGTCGTCCGTACTTGATGGGTTATCCGTTCGTCTTGTGGCTTCTCCCTTCTAATAACAGGGGAGAAGCCACAACATCAGCGGATAGCCCCTGAAATGCGCGGTCGCCGGACAGCTCCACGGATCCAAGCTTGGCTTAACCCGTGATGGCCACTGTCCAGCTGATCGTCAGTAGGACGAGCCCGATCCCGAGGCAGGCGATTGCTCCGTGCCAGCCTCGGTAGCCGTGTACGTCGAGGTAGGCGCGGGTGGGATCCGCGGGGTCGTAGACCACCGGGACCTCGTCTCCCTTGCTGAACGGTCGGCCGATGCCGAAGTTCACCGGGCGGCTCACGTCGCGCCCTTCGAGAGTGCGGAAGTAGTACTTGCCGGTGGAACGATCGGGCTCGCCGGGGGACCTCGACGTTGTGGTGCGGATCTTTGTGATGCGCCCGTTCACCCTGACTGCGCGACGGCCGAAAGCGAACCGCTTGGCCGCGAGTCCGAGGCCCACAGCGACGACGAGACCGCCGACGACTCCGAGCCAAAGCATTCCGCGAACCCACGCCATCTCGAGGTCTCCCGCCCGACGGTGTACCGAGTAGAAACGGGAGTTGATGAACCGGGAGTAGCGGGGCGACTAGTTGGACACGGTCACCCTGATCTGAACCTTGTTGTGGTCCGAGGGGAACTGCTCGGGCGCCAGGTCTGCGTCGGGCAGCTTGTTGGTCCAGCCTTCTACAGCGACCACGTTGGTAGTTTCACCCTGCGCTCGGGAGACGTAGACCTGATCGATGTGGTTGCCGTTGCAACGGACGGTCGGAACCGAGGTGCAGCTCTGGCGCTGGAATCCGTTGAAGGTGTCGTACGCCGCCCCGGACTTCTCGACGGCCACATTGAAGGCATTGGTACGCAGCCGCGCGTTCCACAGGTAGTCGTTGAGCGGCCGCATGGTGCCGTCGCTGCTCTGGTAGGCGGCCGGGATCGTGACACCGACGGCCGCATCTGCCAGTGATGGGTAACGCGTGCCATTGGTGTTGAAGTCACCAGTGAGGAAGTCGGGGGAGTCGTGGCCTGCCCACGCGATGTAGCGGGCGTCGGCGAAAAGGTCGTCCAGCTCCCTGAAGCGCTGGATCTGACCCCTCACGGGGTCGCTGTCTTCACCCGGCCTGGTACCGCCACCCTGAACTGGCACATCCTTCGTGCTCGCGCACACGCCGTCACTGTTTACCGTGGCATCAAGGTCGTAAGTGGTGAGACCGCACTTCGACGACGTGAGATGAACGTTCGCGACGACGATCTCGCGCCCACTCGCGATGTGCTTGAGGGCGACCCAGCTCGCGGTCTTGCCGGCCGCTGCGCCCCCGACGACCACGGTCCCGGACGCGATTCTTCCACTGCTGTCCCTGAGGATCTGGAAGGTCGCGCTCTTCCAGTAGATCGGTCGGGAGTTCGTCGCATAGTCCGCCGCTGTCGTGTAGCCGTTGGCCTGCATGCCATTCCGGAAGTCGGTGCGCCTTGCGTCGTTGCTACCGGCTTCCTGGATACCGATCACGTCGGGAGCGTAGGAGCCGACTTCCCGGAGCAGGTTTGTCCTCTGGGACGGCCAGGTTGCGCTGTCCGTCCCATTGGCATGAATGTTGTAGGTCCCGACGCGGAAGGTGGCAGACGGTGCGGCCGCCGCCGCGGGACTCGACAGCCCCGACGTCGCCACCAGAGCCGTCGACATCAGTCCCGCTGCGACAACGCCCCTCAGCCACGACGACGCAAGCGGACGAGTCATTGACCTGTGTACCCGAGAGATGTTCACAGTTGGCCCTCAGCGATCGTGGGATGGTGCGCCCACCGTACAGAATCCGGCCCGGCTGCCCGACCGCTGTTGCATCTGATGAAACGCCCACTCTCAACTGGCAGGCACGAGAGTTGCTGAGCGCGTGCCCATCATCTAGGGGTGTAGGGCAGCAACGGCTTGTCAACGGTGAGGAGGTCTTCGATCGGGCCTAGCCAGCTCGAGGGGAGGAGGAGTTTGTAGGTGGGCGAGTGGGAGACGACGCTCGACACGCGGAGGTCGGCGATCAGGCTGAGGAGGGCGTTGGCCTGCTCGAAGCCGAGTTGCTGGGTGAACCCGAGGTGATGAACGGCGTCCGAGATGGCTTGGGTGTAGGCGTCTTTCTCGGTGAAGCGGCTGCAGAGGTGGACGGTCACATCAGAGGTGCGGACGATGGGACGGTGCGGCCGGGTGTCCGGGATTACCTCGACGGTCAGGTCGCACCAGGAAGCGATCTCAATGCCCTGGCCGCTGATTTCGCCATCGCCCATTGCGGCGTGCGCGTCGCCGATGACGAACCGGCCGGACCCGATTTCGTCGTAGAGATAGAGGGTCGAGCCTGGGGCGAACTCCTTGGTATCGAGGTTGCCGCCGTGGTCCCAGGGGTCGGCGATCAGGTCGGGCCGGACGAGGCCGAGCCAGCCGAGCATCGGGACAACTGGTACGACGTGATGGCCGTCGAGGATGGCCTGGTCACCGCGGAGCTCGGCGCGGCCGGCGTATTCCTGGTTCGCGGACTCGCGGAGGACGCCGCCCCACGGCTCCCAGGATTTGGTGGTCGTGGCGAAGCCGTAGTGACCTACGGGGTCCAGTTCAAGGGCGTGAAGGTGGAAGGCGAGGGTGTCGCCCGGACTCACGCCCTCGACGCGGAGCGGGCCGGTCAGGAAGGGGTAGTCCGAGCCAGGCCAGGTGCGAATCCGGGTTCTCCGACCGGGCTGAAGACTCGCGACGTCCGGAAGATCATGGCAGTCCAGATCGACAGGCGGTGCGGCGACGGGGTCCATCACGGCACTGTAGGACGATCGAAGCGATGTCACAGACGATTATCAGATGAGGCAAGTCCCGTTCTTTGACTGGTACCGGCCGGGTGTTGGAGTGCCGGGAGTCACTGGGACGCAGGAGCGGTGATCCTAGGAGCGATACGTACCAAATGGCTGGCGCTCGCCGCCGCGACCCTGCCAGGGTGCCGGATATGACCGAGGTTGTAGTACCGCTGACCGTTCGCGATCTGACCGAAGCGGACCTTGCAGCCTGCGGCTGGTACGGGACAGCGACGGACCTTGCGTACGTCGCTGAAGCGATTCAGCGTGCCCGCCGAGGCGAGGTCGACTACCTGGCCGTCTGTCCGCCTTCTGATCTGCCAGTTGCTGTTGGTGGCGTTGACTACACCAAACCGCCCGGCGGAGCGACGATCTGGCAACTGTCGGTCCAGGCCGAGCTGCGCTCATGTGGGATCGGCTCAGTCCTGATCGGCGCGTTGGAGCAGCGCGCTCGAGGCCGCGGACTCAGCTGGGTGGAATTAGGCGTGGACGACAGCATGTCCCGGGCCCGTGCGTTGTACGAGCGGTTGGGCTATGTGGTGAGCGGCAGCGAGATCGGCTCATGGGACCAGGAGGCTGCGGACGGATCGACGGTCCGCTACGAAGCGCGAATCACTCTGCTGCGCAAGCAACTGACCTAGAGGTTGGTCGCTCCGGTGATCGCCGATAATGAACATTATGTCAACCAGAGTCTGTGTCTTGCGCCAGGTGAATCAGCACGCAGCCGCGGAACCACTGCCCCTTTATCACGGGATCGACGGGCTTCTGCCCCGCGGCGGTCATCTGTCGCGTTCGGCGCTGATGATCAGGAAGTTCGGCAGCGCGACGTAGGACTCGATCGCCTCGATTCCGCTGTCGCGTGCGACCTGTGGATCAAGTCCGGGTTCGCACAGTTCAATCACGCGACACCCAAGACCGATGACCTCGTTGATGTAGGCAGACAGCGGGCGGTGGAAGTCGGGTGCATGACCCTCTGGCATCTCGTACTCATCGAGGTAGCGATCAAGCTGGCAATGACCGTGATCACGCCACGTTGGGTAGAGATTCTCAAACGCAGGATGAGTGATCGAGAACACGAACCGGCCGCCCGGCTTCAGCGCGCCGACGCACGCGGCCATCGCCGACTGCCACGCGGGTATGGCCAGCAACACCATGCTGCAGACCACCGCATCGAACGGCTGACCAACCTCCGGCAACGTCGAGAGATCAGCCTGCACGAACCTGATCCCCTGACGCCGATCCTGCTCGATCTTCTGAGAACGCGCCAGCAGTGCGGCAGCCGGCTCCACACCAACCACTTCAGCTCCGCGTTCGGCCAACAGCCGGCTCAAATAGCCTTCGCCGCTGCCTGCATCGAGGACTCGCCGACCATCGACGGGTCCCAGCATCCGGAGCAGGTTCCCATTCATCAAGTGGCGCTTGGGAAAGTCGCCCTGATCGTCGTACGCCTCAATCGCGTCAGTCGGCATCGCCGCCCACGCTGCGATCGCCTCTGAGTTGCTGATCGTGGACATGCGGTCACACCTCTCCGACGATAGATGAGCAGGGACAGCCATGTAACCTACCTGCCCGGTTGGGATCCGCCGTCGGGCATGGTGTGGCCTCAGGTTGTGAGTGTGTCCAGTGCCGTACGCAGGAATGTGTCGCGTCGTTGTGTTAGTGCCGCAGTGTCGAGTCGGCTTCCGTCGGTGGTGAAGCCGGGAAACCCTTTCAACTCGGTAGGTGTGTTCAGTGCGGCGATGGCATCCCAATAGGCAACCGATCTGGCTTCACGGCCGGCCTGCTCTTGCCAACCGTTCAGCACTTCGTCAGGTGCCTCCGGCCCGTACTGGATTGCCGTCTGCAGTCGAAACCCGCACAGATCCACACCCGGATCACCGACGCCGGCTGTCTTCCAGTCGATGAGTGCTGTACAGGTTTCGCCCTCGAACAGCATGTTTCCGGGCCAGGCGTCGCCATGGAGGAACACGTGGTCTCCGGTGGGAACTCCGTGCTTCCTGGTTGTCTCATCGGCGTGTTGCAGCAGCTCCGTGGTCGGCATCCGGCCTTCGCGCCGGTCAGCTGCGAAGTCATCGTCGGCGACCGGTCGCGGCCGGATCCGAAGATGCTGATGGCCTGGATCTGGAATGGCGTGGACCTTGGCCAGAGCCGCACCCGCGTTCCGTAGCCGGGTCTCCGATACGACCGGTGGTAGTGCACTGCTGCCAGGCAGCCAGGTCTCCAATGTCGCCACGGTTCCAAGGGCACGCCCGTCAAGATCGGCGGCCACCAGGCGCGGCGCCGGCAGACCGAATTCGGCCGCCAACTCCAAGGCTCGTGCGTTTGTCGCTACCATGCGCGGCCCGATCCACTCAGGGACCGGCACCTTCAGAACAAGATCGGTGAAACCGCCGCCAGCCTCCCCCGGCACCCAGACCGGCTAATTACGATGCGTCGATGGACCGTGCGGCCTAGATTGCGGGGGGTGAACCTTTCGCAGCTCGGTACGCCGGTCCGGCCGATGATCCGCGTCCACGGCGGGTTCGCCAACCGGATGTACCGCCTCGACACCGACCAAGGCTCGTTTGCGGTCAAGGAACTGAACGTCGTCGACCGCCGCGCGGCGTACCACGTCGAGGACGTGTTCCGGTTCGAGCAGGCGGCCTTCGCTGCCGGCGTCCCGATGCCGGAGCCGATCTCCGCGAGCGACACCCTGCTCGTCCACCGCTGGGCCGAGGGCGAAAAGGTGCCCGAGGCACCGGTTTCGGAGGCCTACGCGTTCGAGATCGGCGAGATCCTTGCGCGCATCCACAGCCTCGACGTCGACTGGCCGCACGAGCCAACCGAGGAACCGGTGTCACACGACTGGCCCGAGCTCGCGGAACGTGCGGTGGCGACCGGACAGCCCTGGGCCGACGAACTCGCCTCCCAGGTCGACACGTTCCTCGCGATCGCCCAGTTCGTCGACACCTGCGAACGACCGGGCCCCGTCGTACTGACCCACAAGGACATCCAGCCGTGGAACCTGCTCGCGCGCGACGGCCGGCCGGTGGTGCTCGACTGGGAGCTCTCAGGGATGCTCGACCTGTCCGGTGAGCTCGGTTCGACCGCGCTCGGCATCGCGAAAGGACCAGGCCTCGACTCCATCGAGCCGGTCATCTTCCGCGCTGTCCTCGACGGGTACGTCGCAGCGGGCGGAACGTTGCCGCCGCCGGGACCGAGCTGGTTCGTCTTCCTGATCGGCGGCTGGCTGGGGCACACCAGGTGGAACATCCTCCGCTGCCTGGCGGGCGCCGAGACGAACAGCGGTCCCGATCTCGCGCTGTCACAGGAGTCGGCGCGCAACGGCGTACGCGGCCTCCCCGAGCTTTTCGCCCGGCTTCCGGAACTCGTGAGGCTGCTGGGGTGACGACGCCACGCCCGATCATCGACTCGGTGGTGCGGTCGGTCTGCGGTCGCGATGTCGAGGGTCTGGTTCCGCTCGCCGGAGGCGGGATGAACGAGACGTACCGCGTCGACCTTGCCGGTGATGACGCCGTGGTCGTCCGGATCGCGCGGCAGAAGGTGCCGTGGTTCATCGACGAGGCGTACCTCATGACGCAGGCGCGCGCCGCGGGCGTGCCGACCGCAGAGGTGCTCGGCCTCGAGCACCTGGAGCACGACGGCGAACTGTTGTCGTTCTCGGTCCAGCAGTTCCTGCCGGGCCGTTCGCTCGACGAACTTGCTGACGAGTTGTCTGCCGCTGACCTCGAGCGGGTGGTCCTGGACGCCGGCGAGATTCTGGCGCGCCTGCACAGCGTGGTCCCGGACGACCAGCGAGGCATCCACCACGAACTACGGCTGCCCGAAGAGCGCGAAGTCACCCGAGTGGCAGGCATCGTCAGCGAAAGACTCAGCCCGGCAGCAGCCGCGATCGTCGAACGCGGCGCCGACCTCCTGCGCGAGGAGATCACAACCCGCGCCGCTCCCCCGACGTCGCTCGTTCATGGCGACTTCTGCCCGAAGAACCTCCTGATCCACAACGGCACGGTCGCCGGCATCATCGACTGGGAGTTCGCCGGCCGTACGTCGCCGGCGTACGACTTCGCGCAGTGGGAACTCGACGCCGACGAGGTGTTGCAGGACCGGCTGGATCTCGTACGCCGGGGCTACGCGCGGATCGCCGATCCCGAATCGGCCGAGGCGGGCTGGACCGCGGCGTACGCCATCGACTGGGCACTGGAAAAGCTCGGCTGGAGGAACCCGGCCACACCCGCGCAGTTCCGGCGCTGCGTCGACGTGATCGCCCGCTACACGGCCGCTGCTACAACGCTCGGTACAGAGCAGGGCTGATCGAGTCGAGGAGCCGGAGTTCGCGGGCGAGGAACTCCAGGGAGCCGGCGGCTCCGGCTGCGTCGATCGGCCAGTGCTGGACCTGCTCGACGACCTTCAGCTTCGCCTGCTGCAAGGCGGGAACGATCGTCGGCCGGTCGGTGAGACCGTAGGCGTCGACGAGCACCCGGAGGCGATGCGGCAGGTCGGGCAGCGGATCGAAACCGGTCTCGGCGAGCTGACGGTCGGACTCGACCGGCAGGAACGCCCAGGCGGCGGCTGCGAGATCGAGCAGCGGGTCGATCGGTCCGGCGGCATCCCAGTCGATGAAGGCGATCGGCGTACCGGCGCGATAGACGGTGTTCCACGGACCCAGGTCGCCGTGCGACACGATCTCGCCGCGATTCGGCGCGTGCGGATGGAAGCGGTACCCGGTGTGCTTCGGCCGGAAGCTGCGCGACGCCTCGTGCAGGTCGCGCAGCAACTCCCCCACAGCGGCCAGCGCATCGTCCGTCCGCGCGTACGCCGGGAGCGGGTTGCCACGCCCCGGTTCCCACTCCGGATCCGCGAGTACCTCGCCTTCGAGGAACGTCAGCACCTCACGGTCGCCCTCGATGCCGACGACCCGGGGTGCTCCGTGGAACCCGACGGATTCGAGGTGCTTCAGGTACTCGTGTACGGCGGGCGTCCACGGCCCGACCGGTCGAAGCAGGTGAGGACCGCGGCGCTCGAGACCGCTCGTCTGCCGGCCTCCTCGAAGGTCATCCACGGCTCAGCGGCCCGCTGCGAGGAGGTAGGTGGCGGGGATGCTCATGGACTGCTCCCCGAGGCCCGGGTACATCTCCTCGATCGGAAACTCCTGGAGTGAACGAAGAGTCAGGCCGGCGGTGAGGACTGCGGTGACGATGCTGCTGATGCCCCAGACGAAACTGCGGTGCGGAACATCCGGCGTACCTATTGTTCGGGTGATTTCCGGGGCTTTCAGCGGATCGTCGTACCCGTCGCGCTCGGTGCCGAAATAGTCGCCGCTGACGGACAACGCGTTGTCTCCGCGGACCGTCAGAATCTCCCACAGCGGATGATGCTCGCTGATCACCAGGACACCGCCGGCGTTGAGACGAGAGGCGACCATGCGCGTCCAGTCGGTGAGGTCGGGAACCCAGCACAGGCCGCCCCACGAAATGTAGATGACGTCGAATCCGGTGATCTCCGCATCGAGCGTCATCATGTCCTGCAGGACGAACCTGACATCGACTCCCACCGCCTCAGCCTTCGCTTGGCCGGTGGCCAGGTGCGACGGCGCGATATCCACGGCGGTGACCTCTGCGCCGAGCTGTGCGAACGTCAACGCCTCATCACCAACCGAACACGCCAGCTGCAGCACCCGGCGACCACGAACATCACCGATTGCCGCAAGCTCGTCGTCGGTGAGCGCCCTGCCGCCGCTCGAGAAGAACTCGACCGGTTCACCGTGACGATGTGGCGCCAACTGCTCCCAGTACTCGCTGTTCTGCCTGACGACCTCGGACACTCGCGACTCGGACACAGCGCCGACCGTATTCGGAACGGTGCGCCCGCGCATCAGGATTTGGGCAGCTAGGCTGCCGCAATGCGATCCGAGGGGCGGCCGGACAACTCACCGTTGGCTGACGGCTGGGATGCCAACGCCGGGGCCTGGATCGAGTGGACCAGACGAGGGCTCGACAGCTACAGCACCCACAAGCTCGCCTTCCTGCCGCTGATCCCGCCGCCCGGCCGGCTCACCGTGGACGTCGGCGCGGGTGAGGGTCGGGTCAGTCGCGAGCTGCGGGCACGAGGGCATCGCGTCCTCGCGATCGATCGGTCGCCGACCATGATTCGGTCGGCAGCGAAACACCCCGAGGAGCCCGTACCGGCGGTTGTCGCCGACGCCGTGCACCTCCCGCTGCCGGAGGCGGTCGCCGACTGTGCGGTCGCCTTCATGTGTCTGCACGACATCGACGACGTCGTACCGGCGATCGAGGAAATCGGGCGCATTCTCACCGTCGGCGGGAAGCTGGTGATGGCGATCGTGCACCCGCTCAATTCCGCGGGCGATTTCCACCAAGGTCAGAATCCGCCGTACGTCATTCCGGATTCGTACACCGAAGCCAGGCATTACACCAACACCCGCCAACGAGACGGCCTCTCGATGACGTACCACGGAATTCACCGGCCGCTGCAGACCTACACCGACGCCCTCGCCGACGCGGGCCTGGTGATCGAGCGGCTCCGGGAATACAGCTCCGATGATGCCGAGAACAAGTGGTACCGGATTCCGCTGTTCCTGCACATCGTTGCTTCCCGCCGCTGAACCACTCAGCGCTGCGGGCCGCTGTGGACGTGGATGTGCAGGTGCTTGGAGTCCTGGTACTCGCCGAGATTGGTCAGCACCGCGGCCGCCCCGGTGGTTCGCTCGGTCTCTGCCGCGATCGCCTGCACGACCGCGAACAACCGGCGGACGACGTGCTCGTCGGCCGAATTCACCGTGGTGAAGGACGCAATGTGCTGTTTCGGCACGACGACGATGTGGTGCGTCCAGTACGGCCGGGTGTGGTGAAACGCCAGCACCAATTCGTCCTCGTGCACGACGTCGAGGCGGCTCGGGTCCGGAATCGCCACGTCGCAGTAGAAGTCGTCGCCGCTGTATTGCACCGTCCGAGGATAGCGACTCCCCCTTGTGAAGACGATCACAAGGAACGATAGGGTGACCGGATGACGCGCGACGGAGCCCGGCGACGTACGGCGCGCGTCCGCGAGTGGCTGGACCGGACCAGCGAGACGGGGTACCCGGCGACCGCCAACGACCTGGCCGGACCGTTCCGCTTCCTCTTCTCGCTCGCGCGGTCCCAGTCGCGGCGCGTCGCGTGGGGCGGAGTGCTCGGCACCTGCTGGATGGTGGGCCTCGCTGTACCTCCGTGGGTGCTGTCCCATGCAGTTGACGAAGGACTCGTGGCGGGCGACACCGGCGCCCTGATCAGGTGGGCTGTCGTGCTCCTGGTCGTCACCGTCCTGAACGCGCTGGTGGGTATCGCACGGCACCGAACGATGACCAAGGTCCGGATGGACGCGTCGTTCCGCGCAGTCCGTGCGGCGGTCGAACACACCTCCCGCCTGGGCGCCTCGTTGCCGGGGCGCGTCAGCACGGGAGAGATCGTGACGGTCGGCATCGCCGACGTGTACACAGTCGCGATGGCGCTCACCGTCGCCGGCCCCGGCGTCGGCGCGGTCGTCGCGTACGCCGCGATTGCCGTCGTACTGTTCACCACTTCCCCGCTGCTGGCCGCGGTGGTGCTCGCCGGCGTTCCGCTGCTTGCTGTCGCGGTCGGACCGTTCTTGCAGCGCATCGAACGCACCGGCGGCGAGTACCGCGTCCACCAGGGACGGTTGACGACCCGCCTCGTCGATGTGTTGGCGGGGCTTCGTGTGCTGAACGGCCTCGGTGGGAAGGCGTTCGTCGCGGAGCGGTACGAGGAGCAGTCGCAGGGGCTGGTGGGCCACGGGTACCGCGTGGCCGGACCGGCGAGCTGGGTCGGCGCGTTGTCGACGGGCCTGCCGGCGCTGTTCCTGGCCGCGGTCGTGTGGTTGTCGGCGCGCATGGCTGCCACCGGATCCATCACGATCGGCGATGTCGTCGCCGTCTACGGGTACGTCGCCGTACTCGTCGTCCCGGTGTCCGCATTCATCGAGGGTGGCGGCGACATCGCCCGCGCTCGCGTGGCCGGACGACGCATCATCGACCTCCTGAACCTGCCGGTTGCACCACAGAACGACAGGGCGGTCCCGGATGGTTGCGGTCCGTTGGCCGACCCTGCCTCGGGCGTGATCGTTCGTCCAGGCGTGCTGACCGCCCTGGTCGCCGCTCGGCCGGCGGACACCAGGACGGTGATCGAGCGGCTGGGTCAGCTCGACGCCGACGCGAGCGTGACCTGGGCGGGTGCGCCGATCGGCGGTGTCGCGCGCGAAGAGTTCCGGCGCCGGTTGGTTGTTGCCGACAACGATGCCGAGGTGTTCGCCGGTACGGTTCGGGACGTTGTCGCGGGCCGGCTCGAGCCAGACGACGACCGGATCCGCGCGGCGCTCCGCGTCGCTGTGGCCGAAGACGTCGTGGAGGCACTGCCCGGCGGTCTGGACGCGACCATCGCCGCCGGCGGGAGCGATCTGTCCGGTGGGCAGCGGCAGCGGATCCGGCTCGCCCGCGCCGTGTACGCCGCGCCGGATGTTCTGCTCGCGGTCGAGCCGACGTCGGCCGTCGACGCGAACACCGAGGCGGCCATGATCGACCGGATCCGCGCAGCCCGGCGTGACACGACAACGGTGATCACGACGTCGTCCCCGCTGGTGCTCGATCGCGCCGACGAGGTCGTCGTACTGCTCGACGGCAAGACATCGGCGGTCGGGACACACGCGGAACTTCTGCGCGGCGACGCGTACTACCGCGACCTCGTCTCCAGGACGATCGATGAGTAGCCAGTTGCCGGTGGCCGGCCCCGCCGAGGTCCGGGCCGCGGCGCGACGTGATCTCCGGGCGGAACGACGTACCGTCGTCGGCCTCGTTCTGGTCAACGGACTCGCCTCCGCGGCAGGTCTGATCGGTCCGTGGCTGCTCGGCCGCATCATCGACACGATCCAAGCGGGCTCCGGGGACGTGCTCAGCACGGTCGATCGGCTGGCCTTCGGCGCTCTCGTGTTCACCGTCGTGCAGACGGTGCTGGCGTGGTGGGCGCTCAAGATCGGCTACCGGTTCGGCGAGCGTACGGCGGCGCGTGTTCGGGAGCGGTTCTTGCGCAGGACCCTGGCGCTGCCTCCGCGGGTCGCGGACCATCTGCCGGCCGGCGACCTGATCGCTCGCGGAAGCACCGATGCCTCGGTGGTGGCGTTCACATTGCGATCGGCTGTGCCCGAGGTTCTGGTGGCGCTGGTCCACGCACTGTTCCTGATCGTCGCGGTCCTCGTCCTGGATGTGCGGCTCGGGCTGTGCGGGCTCGTGTCTCTCCTCGGCGTTGCCGCGGCGGTGCGCTGGTACGTACGACGTGCGCGGCCGGCGTACCTCGCGGTTGCCGCAACCGGTGCGGACCTGGCCGACGTCGTCGCGAGCACGGCCAAAGGCGCCCGTACGGTCGAACTTCTCGGACTGGAACGTCGCCGTTCCGAGGTGACCGAAGCGGCCGTCACTCGAGCCCGCTCCGCGCGTCTGAGCGCACTGTGGTTGCGGACCGTGCTGTTTCCGTGGGCGGACGTGTCGCTGGCGCTCCCGGTGGTGGGAGTCCTGCTGATCGGCGGCGCCCTGTACACCAATGATCTGGTCAGCCTCGGGGCCGTGGTGACGGCCACGGTCTACCTTCGCCAGCTCGTCGGCCCGCTCGACACCCTGATGCTCTGGATCGAACAGCTGCAGGGCGCCGGTGCGTCGTACGCCCGCGTCGAAGGGCTGGCGGATGTCCCCACGACCGACTCCGAGCCCACCGGGAGCGCTGACGGCGACCGCATCCGGGTGGACAACGCGCACTACAGCTACACGGGCGCTCGCGACGTACTTCGGGGAATCGACCTCGTGGTGCAGCCTGGCGAACGTTTGGCCGTCGTCGGCACCTCCGGAGCCGGGAAGTCGACCCTCGCGCGGCTGCTCGCCGGACTCGACCGCCCGCACACCGGCTCGGTGACCATCGGCGGTACGCCGGTTGCGGACCTGCCGCCTGACCAGCTCCGCGAACACGTCGTACTGATCACGCAGGATCATCACGTCTTCCACGACACCGTGCGGGACAACCTGCTGATCGCGAACCCGGACGCGACGGACGACGAGCTGCGCGCGGCGCTCACCGCGGTCGGAGCCACGTGGTGGGAGGACCTGCCGCACGGGTTGGACACCGAACTAGGCGACGACCTCGACGACGCCGGCGCCCAGCAACTCTCGCTGGCCCGCGTGGTTCTCGCCGACCCGCACACCCTGATCCTCGACGAAGCGACCGCCCTCCTCGACCCGAAGACCGCACGCCGTACCGAGCAGTCCCTGGCCGCCGTCCTCCACGGCCGCACCGTCATCGCGATCGCCCACCGCCTGCAGACAGCGCACGACGCCGACCGAATTGCTGTCATGGAAGCCGGTGAACTCGTGGAGCTCGGCACTCACGACGAACTCGTCCAGGCCAACCACGTCTACGGCCGTCTTTGGCACACCTGGCACAAGTCGTAGACCGGCAACCTGCTGTAGAAACGGTATGTGCTGAACAAGCGGGTCATCGCTGGGCTGCAGCGACGTGTGGACGGTTTGTTGACGCAGCATCAGGTTCCGGGGATCGCGGTCGGGATCTGTGATGCGAGTTCAATGCTGTGGTCGGCCGGGTTCGGGAGTACGCGGGCCGGTGGTCAGCCGGTGACCGCGGAGACGATGTTCGGCGTCCAGTCGTGTTCGAAGATGTACACCGCGACGGCGGTTCTCCTCGCGGTCCGGGACGGGCTGGTCGACCTGGACGTTCCGATCGCCGAGTACCTGCCGGAGATTCGTCTCAACAGCTCCTTCGACGCTCGGCCCGAGCGTCTCATCACGCTGCGGCATCTCCTCAATCACACCGCTGGATTCACCCACGAGGCGCCGGTCGGGTCGAACTACGCCGTCGGCCGGGAGTCGTTCGGCGCTCATTGCCGCAGCATCGCCGACACCTGGTTGCGGTTTCCCGTCGGCCACCACTTCCAGTACTCGAATCTGGGGATCGACCTGGCCGGATACATTCTTCAGCGGCTCAGCGGAGTGCCGTTCGATCGCTTCGTACGCCGGGTCTTGTTCGAACCACTGGGCTTGCGGCGTACGACGTTCAACGCAGTGGAGATCCGGCGTGAGGAGGACCGGGCGATCGGTCATGCGTCGGGCCACGCGCACATCCCGGTGCGGGTCCCGATGGTTGCCGCGGGCGGGCTGTACACGAGCGTTAACGACGCCTGCCGGTTCATTCAGTACCAGTTGGGTGGCGGCGAGTTGCTTGCCGAGATGCACAAGGTGCCGGGCAAGGACCGAGGCTATGGGCTCGGTCTCGCGGTCACTCAGGCGCACGGTGTCCCCGTCCGTGGGCATGGCGGTGGCGGGTTCGGGTTCCTGTCGGACATCTACTGGGCGCCGGACGCTTCGATCGGCGTCGTCGTACTGACCAACTCGACCACGCATACGTTCCAGTGGGAGCTCGCCGCCGAGATCTTCCGCGAGGTCGTTCCGCACCGACCTGCGCGAAAGGTCAGCCCTCCCCCAGAGGTTCCTGCTGGACCGCTGACCGGTCTGGCGGGCAACTACAGCGGGTCCGACCAGGTCACGTTCGTCGTAGACGGAGACCGTGGCTTCCTGGTCCGGGGCGAAACCCGGCATCCGGTGCGGTTCGTCGGCCCCCTCGAGTTCATGGTCGAGCACGAGCGGTTCAGGTTCCGCGATCTCGACGACGCGGGACACCCGGCGTACCTCGAGGATGACGGAGGCGTTCGCTATCGCAACGACGTACCGGACCCAGCGCCGGCCGCCGCGGACGGGCCGTGGAACCGGGACTACGCGATCCGCGTGTACGGCGTCCGCGCCGCCACCGCGAGGCTCCGCAAGGAGAACGGCGTACACCTCCTCGACCACTGGGACGGCGGAACAGTCCGCCGACGCCGCCACCGCCCCGACCTGTACATCTCCGCAACCGGAGAAGCCCTAGACCTGACCCGCACACCCCCGACCTACGCCAACGTCCGCCTGCACCAGCTGTGACAGGGTGCCCGGTATGGAGTTTGCGCAGATGCGGGAGTCGGCGGTTGCGGTGCGGGAGCGGTATGCGGAGGTGGAGACGGCTCGGTACGGGCGGCCGTGGAGCACCGAGGAGATCATGCTGGGGTTCGTCGGGGACGTCGGTGATCTGGCGAAGCTAGTGCAGGGAAAGGCCGGGGTTCGGGATCGCGAGGACCTCGAACGCGCGTTGGCTCATGAGCTTGCGGATTGCCTGTGGAGTGTTCTGGTGCTGGCCGACGCGTACGGCGTTGACCTCGAGGCGGCGTTCGACAGCACGATGACGGCGATCGGGCGGTCGCTGGACGAGGCCGGCGATTGAATCTGGCTGAGTGTGTAGGAATGGCGGGGGTGGGTTCGTTGGGTGGGTGTAGGCAGGGTTTGGCTGAGTGGACTGGAGATCGTGATGCAGTATCTGATTTCTGTGATTGACCATCGGACTGGGTCGTCGACTGCGGACGAGGACGCGGCGATCGATGCGTTCAACGAGCAACTGGTGGCGGGCGGGCACTGGGTGTTCGCGGGTGGGTTGAGTGCGCCGAGCGACGCGACGGTGATCGACGCCCGGGGTGACGGCGAGCCGATCTTCACCGACGGGCCGTACCTGGAGTCGAAGGAGCACATGGCCGGGTTCTGGGTGTTCGAGGCGCCGGATCTGGACGTGGCGCTGAAGCTCGCCGCCGCGGCGTCGAAGGCGTGTAACCGCCGGCTCGAGGTGCGGCCGTTCCTGTGAGCGACGTCGACGAAGCGATCACCCGGGTCCACCACGAGGAATGGGCGCGGGTGGTCGCCTCGCTGACCCGGCGGTTCGGTGACCTCGACATCGCCGAGGAGGCGGCCGCCGAGGCGTTCGCGGCGGCGGTCGAGCATTGGCCCGCCGACGGCGTACCGCCCAACCCCGGCGCCTGGCTGACCACCACCGCCAACCGCAGGGCGATCGACCGGATCCGGCGCGAGAGCAAACGTGACGACAAGCAGAAGGAGGCTCAGATGTCGTACGACGAACCGCCCGAGCCCCTCGGTGTGATCGACGATGAGCGGCTCCGGCTGATCTTCACCTGCTGTCATCCGGCGCTCGCAATGGAGACCCGGGTGGCGCTGACGCTCCGGATGATCGGCGGCCTGACCGTACCGGAGATCGCCCGCGGGTTCCTGGTCCAGGAGACTGCGATGGGCCAGCGGATCACCCGCGCGAAGGCGAAGATCAAGGCGGCCCGCATCCCGTACCGGGTGCCGTCAGCGGAGGACCTTCCGGGACGCGTGTCCGGCGTACTCGCGGTGCTGTTCCTCGTCTTCAACGAGGGGTACCTGGCGACCGGCCCGGACACGGACCCGGTGCGTCACGAGCTGACCGCAGAGGCGATTCGGCTCACCCGCCTGATCCGGGTGCTGCTACCCGAGGACGGCGAGGTCGCCGGTCTGCTCGCGCTCATGCTCCTCATCGAGTCACGGCGTACCGCCCGCGTGTCGGCGACCGGCGAACTGATCGCGCTGCGCGACCAGGACCGCGGCGCCTGGGACACGGCGTTGGTTGCCGAAGGCCACCGTCTCGTCCGCGAACGACTCGCGACCCGGCAGCCACCGGGGCGCTATCAGATCCTCGCGGCGATCAACGCCGTCCACACCTCGGCCCGCGACGCCGCGGACACCGACTGGTCGCAGGTCGTGGCGCTCTACGACCAGCTCGTGCGGGTCGACCGCTCACCGATCGTCGCGCTCAACCGCGCGATCGCGATCGCCGAGCTCGACGGTCCGGAGGTTGCGCTGGCGACGATCGACCGGCTGAACGACAAGCTGTCCGGGTACCACGCGTACCACGCCGCGCGCGCCGACCTGCTGCGACGGCTGGGCCGCAGTCAGGAGTCGCGGGCCGCGTACGACGCCGCGATCGAGCTGGCCGAGAACACCGCCGAGGTCGCGTACCTGAGCCGCCGCCGCGATCAGTTGGTGAGCTGACGGCCGTAGCGCGCGAGGTAGTGCCAAACGTACTTGATCGACTGCGCCGGATGCGCGCGGACGGCTTCGCCGAGCAGGTCAGGGGTGAGTTCCGGGCCGAGCGCGCGGGCGAGGTCGACGATCTCCGCGCCGCGGTACGACGGATCGAAGGCGGCCGGGTCCGCGCGGAGGCCCGGGTGGTACTCGATCGGGCAGCCGATCTCGTGGGCGGCGGCTTCAACCGGCGTACCGATGAACGACGGGTCGAGAACCACCGCCTCGACGTCAGTCGCGAGACGGACCGCGCCGTGAACCTGTGCTTCGACGTAATCGTCCAGGTCGTCGAGCCGCGCCGCGTCGGCCAGTTGGCACAGCCGCGGCAGGACGCCGCGGTCGCCGAAGTCGGCCGGGGAGCGCGCGGAATCCGGGTAGCAGAACGTCGCGCGTTCGATCGTGCCGGGTTTCAGCCGCAGGTACGACGACCCGAAGCGGATTGCGCCGCCGTACACATCACGCCGCCGGTTCCACACCCCGTAGACAGGACGATCCAACTCCGGCTGGTCGTCGTACCGCCCGGAGAACAACCGGCTCTCCCACTCCCACCGGTCTCCCCCGCGGAACGCCGTCAGCCCGCCGTTGGAGATCCCCGTCGCGAACTGTGACCGATAGATCCCGTCCGCGGCGATCGACTCGATCACCGTCCGCGCACCGTGCGGCCAATTGGGATGGAACTGCACGGTGAGCATCAGAGCGGCCCCGTCTCGCGACCGTCGGCGTCGACCATGATGAATCGAAGCCGCTCGTCCAGCCGACCGACGCCGAGCCAGTGCGCGAAGGCGATCCGCGCGGTCGGCGGCATCTCGAGCGACGTCGGGTCCATCGTCAGATCGAACCACCGGAGGTCGCCCTCGGTGCATTCCGTCGGTCCGGGCACCGTGA
Organism: Kribbella speibonae; assembly: GCF_004331375.1. Classification (NCBI taxonomy): domain Bacteria; kingdom Bacillati; phylum Actinomycetota; class Actinomycetes; order Propionibacteriales; family Kribbellaceae; genus Kribbella; species Kribbella speibonae. Next base: position 321,755 of record NZ_SJKC01000005.1, read on the forward strand.
GGTTTGCGGTGAAGTAGTACGTCGTACGCACCTCGTCGCCGGTGTCGCGTACGGCGACGTACCGCAGCGCGAGGTCGGTGAGTTGGTCGGCCGTGACACCGACCTCTTCCTTCAGCTCCCGGAGCGCGGCCACTGTCGGGTCGGTGAGCTCGTGCGGTTCGAGGTGACCGCCGATGCCGACCCAGGAGTCCGCGATCGCGCGCGATCCGCGGCGGTAGAGGAGCAGCACGCTCCCCTCCCGCACGAGGAAGACCGACGTGAGGTGCCGGGCCGAGCGGAGTGACACGTCAGACGTTGACGTTGAAGCCGAGGTCCAGGTCGGACGCGGCCTGGCCGCCGCGGATCCCCCAGTTCGAGGTCGGGTGGTCCCGGACGAGGATCGTCACGTGGTCCGCGCGGATCCCGAAGGGCTTCAGATTGCCGACGATCTCGGTGTAGAGCTTGCGCTTGGCGTCGACCGAGCGGCCGGCGAAGCAGTCGATCGTGACGAGCGTGAAGAACTCGGGCGTGGTCAGCCGCGGCGAGCACGCGAACCGATGCGGGGCATGGACGACCAGACGGACGTCCTTGTCCTGCGGCGGGATCTGGAACGCGGTGACGAGCGCACCGTGCACCGCCTCGATCAGTCCGGCCTCGTCGGCCTCGGAGTACTCACGACGAACCTCGATCTGCGCACTGGGCATCAACAAATCCTTCCACGATCGGCACCAACACCCCCGACCCCATCACGAAGCCCCCACTCCGGCGACCCAATATCTGTCGGTGGTGGCGGGCAGACTTCGTTGGCATGAGTGTGAGGATTCCGCGTGGGGCGGCGGTTGTGGTTGAGGCGGGGAAGGTTTTGGTGGTGAAGCGGTACCTGCGGCAGGGGGCGGCCGCGGAGTGCGTGATGTGCGAGTACGGCGACGTACCGGGGCCGCGGTGTGAGGGGCATCGGTACGCCGTACTTCCCGGTGGGCATGTGGAGGCGGGTGAGTCGGCGGCGGGGGCTGCGCTGCGTGAGCTCGAGGAGGAGACGACGCTCACCGGCACGCTGGACCGGTTGCTGTGGACCGGCACCCACAACGGGCGGCCCGCGTACTACTTCCTGGTCAGCGACGTGAACGGCGTACCGCGACTGTCAGGTGACGAAGCGGTGGAGCATTGTGCGACGAATCATTTCGAGCTGCGGTGGGCCGATGCGGCGGATCTGGAACGATTCGGCATCTACCCGGCCGAGCTGCGCGAACGTTTGACACGCCTACTTGAGTAAGGCCTCGGCGATCATTCGATGTCCTTGCTGCTCGAAGGACTCGTCGCCGACCTGGTGTGCCCATACCGCGGTGCTGATCGCCTCCCGCAGCCGGGCGCGCTGCCAGGCCGCCGGCTCGCGCGGATCCGAACCGTAGCCGGTGACGAACGCCGGCTCCAGACTCGGCTGAGTGCGGAACTGCTGCGCGGCGAGACGGACGAGGTCGGTGTACGCCGGACGCAGGTCGGCGCGGCCGAAGTCGATGACGCGGACGGTGCCGTTGTCGACGAGCCAGTTGCGGGGCTGCCAGTCGCCGTGGGTCGGTACGAGCGTCGCGGAAGGGGTCGGCCACGCCTCGATCGTTGCCCGGAGAAGGTCGGCCAGCTCCGGCGCGATCCGGTGCGGCCTGTCGAGTATCGCGAGCGTGCGCTGGTTCTCACGGGATTCGTAGGTGTCGTCCGGTTCGGCGGATTGCCGGTGAAATGCCGCGAGCAGTTCGCCGGCCTGCCGATAAGTGTCGAGGGCCCATTCGTACGGCGTTCCTTCGACGAGCTCACCGGGCAGGAAACGGGTCAGAAGCAGCTTGGCGTCCTCGTCCACGTGGACCATTTCGGACGCACTCCCCCGCACGGTCCACGGCCGCAACCAGTTGCGGTGGGCACGGATCTCGCGGGCGAGATGGTGGTCGGCGTCGTCGCCGGCCTTCGCGATGTAGCGCTCTCCCTGGTGCTCGAGCTCCAGGACGGAGGTCCCGATCAGGCCCCAGCTGTGGTCACGCACCATCACGGCGGACGGGAGCCACCCGTCGAGAAGTTCTTGCTGTCGCCCGGTGAGTCCCACGAGCACGAGAGTAGCGCAAGAAATCTGCGGGAAAGGGTGGACGAATTACTTGGAAGGATTTATCCTGGCCGAATGCAGAATTCACAGGAGAATGCGTCCCTACCAATTAACTTATCACCGGGAATTGCAGAAAGCAAGTCCGGCGAATTCTGGACACTCGGGGAGGTCGCGGTCCGGCGGATCGGGTTCGGCGCGAAGCGGCTCGCGGGCAGCGACGGCGGCGGGGCCGACGTGCAGGACCGGGCGATCGCGCTGCTGCGGCGGGTCGTCGAGCTCGGCGTGAACCACGTCGACACCGCGGCGTTCTACCCGAGCCACGGGCTGGCCGGCGAAACCCGGTTCGAGAGCCTGGGGTGGGCGAACGACGTGATCCGTCGCGCGCTGGCGCCGTACCCGGAGGAATTCGTGCTCGCGACAAAGGTCGGGCCGACCGATCACGGGCTCGCGCGGCCGGACGAGTTGCGGGAACTCGTCGAGAGCGACCTCCGCGTGCTCGGCGTGGACTCGCTGGACCTCGTGTACCTGCGGCAGATGGGCCTGGAGTCGATCGCGGAGCATTTCGGCGTCCTGGCCGAGCTACAGGCGAAGGGCATGATCCGGCACCTGGGCGTCTCGAACGTGCGGGTCGCGCAGCTCCACGAGGCGCGTGAGATCGCGCCGGTCGTCGCGGTGCAGAACCGGTACAGCGTCGGGTTCGGGCGGGTGAACGACGAGATCCTGCAAGTGTGCGGTGAGCTCGGGATCGCGTTCATCCCGTTCTTCACGCTCACCGCGGAGTCACGGGAGGCCGGTGGGGTGCCGGATTCGGGGCCCGTGCAGGAGATCGCGGATCGCCACGGGGCGACGGTCGCGCAGGTGCGGTTGGCGTGGACGCTGAGCCGCGGGGATCACGTGCTCGCGATCCCGGGTACGTCGAGCGCGCGCCACCTGGAGGAGAACCTGCGCGCCGGCGAGCTCACGCTGTCGGCCGAGGACTTCGCCGTCCTGGACGCGGTCGTCGACTGACCGATCCGGCTCGGGCGTCAGTCGTAGAACCGGCGGACGCTCGAGCCGATCCGGGTCACGTCGGTGCCGTAGATGTGCAGTGAGATCGCGGTCTCGGCGAAGGTGTTGTGGACCCGGTGGATGTCACCCGGCGGCGCGAACGCGCTCACCTCGCCGACGTGGTTGTCACTCGCGCCGATCCGCCGCAGGTCGGCGTCGAACAGCTCCTCGTGCTCCACGCCCTGGAGTACGCCGACCACGCACCAGGTCACGTGATCGTGAATCCGCGTCAGCTGCCCGGGCCGCCACACCACCGCGATGATCGAGAACGAGCCGTCCGGCTCGACGTGCAAGGTGTGGCTCTGGTAGCCGTCGGGCGACCCGAGCCGCTGTTCGGCGGTCAGTACGTCGGGGCTCGGAAAGTGCTCGCGCAGCTGGGCGCCGACGTGCTGCGCTGTCGTGTTCCAGTCGGAGTGCTGCTCGAGGGTCTCCCGGACGCCGGTGATCAAGTCGGTGAGCTCGCTGGTGGTGATCGCTGTTGTGGTCATGTCTTGAGCCTGCTCCGGTCAACCCATAACGTCTAATGCCAAGTTTCGTCCTCACCCATAGATGGAATTGATACATGCTCGATGTCACGAGGTTGCGCGTGATCGACGCGGTCGCACGGCACGGCTCGGTGACCGCCGCCGCGCGCGAGTTGCACTACTCCCAGCCGTCCGTCACGCATCACCTCGCGCGCCTGGAAGCCGAGACCGGCGCGCAACTGCTGCAGCGTGTCGGGCGCGGCATCCGGTTGACCGAGGCCGGGCGGCTGCTCGCGGACCGTGCCGCCGAGATCATCGGCCGGATCGACGCCGTCGACGCCGAACTGGCGGCGCATGTCGGACTCAGCGCGGGCCGGATCCGCCTGGCCGGCTTCTCCTCGGCGATCGGAGCACTCGTTCCGGCCGCCCTCGCCCAGCTGGCCGCGAAGCATCCCGGGCTGGAGGTCAACCTGGTCGACACGCATCCGCCCGAGGCGTTCGAGCTGCTCCGTACCGGGAAGGTCGACGTGGCGATCGTCTTCCGGTACGACGAGACCGCGCCCGAGCCACCCGGCGTACGGCTGCACCATCTCGTCGACGATCCGCTGTACATGCTGTCGAACGGACCGTCCACGCTGGCCGGCCTGCGCGACGCGACCTGGATCGCCGGGTGCGATCGGTGCCGCAGCCACCTGATCGCGTTGTGTGCCGCGGAGGGCTACGTGCCGCGGATCGGCTACACGTCCGACGACATGGTCGTGATGCAGGCACTCGTCGCGGCCGGCCTCGGCGTGACGACGATGCCCGGCCTCGCGCTGCGCACCCATCACGTCGACGGCATCACCGCGAGCGAACTATCCGGTTCCCGGCGGCACGTGTACGCCGCGACGTACGGCGAACCGCCCGATCCACCCCCGGTCGCTGCCCTTGTCAACGCCCTCCAGGAGTCCGCGGGACAGGACTCCGCTGGGCGGTGACGTACGATCACGCGGTCCGGACGAGAGGATCTGTGGGATGCGTGCTGTTGCGTTCTTCGACGTCGACGGCACCCTGGTGCCCGGGATCTCGTCGGCGGTGTACCTGGGTGGGTACCTCGGCCACCAGGAGGCGGTCGCCGAGGCTGAGGCGGCGTGGGACGCCGGCCTGATGGATCCACGGTCGGTCGAGGAACTCGACGCACGCGGCTGGGCCGGCACCAGCGAGGCGCAGATCCGGGAGTGGCTCGAGGACATTCCGCTGGTCGACGGAATCGCCGAGGTCGTCGAGTGGTGCCATGCGCACGAGGTCGTGCCGGCGCTGGCAACGCTCGCATGGCGACCGGTCGGTGAGTTCTTGTGCTCGCGATTCGGCTTCGTCGAGGCGTCCGGACCCACGCTGGAGGTGCGGGACGGGATCTACACCGGCATCTCGCTGACCGGCAGCGACGAGTTCAAGAAGCGAGACTTCGCCCGCGACTTCGCGAACCACCACGGTCTGACGCTCTCAGGCTGCGCAGCCATCGGAGACAGCCTCTCAGACCTCCCGCTGTTCGCCGAAGTCGGCCTAGCCATCGGCTTCAACGCCACCGAAAAGGCCCGAGCCCTCGCCCACACCAACCACACCGGCCCCGACCTCCGCGCAATCCTGCCAACCTTCGAGACCTGGCTCGAATCCTGAAACCAGGGAGCTGATTCAGGTTCTGCAGGTCCTCAGGCGCTGATCTCCTCGGTTGTGTGTGCGCCGGCTTCTGGGTCGTAGACGTAGGCTTCCGTGCCGGACTGGGGGTCGCGGGCCTGGAGGGTGTGGAACATGGGGCTGAAGGGTCCGCCTAGCTCGACGACTGTGGCGCCTGCGCCGAGGACGCCGCGGACCAGGGCGGCCGGGGCGGTGAGGTCAATTCGGGTGATGACGCCTGGTGTTACCCAGACGGGTTTGTTCGCCAGTTGGGCGGTCAGTTGGTGATGTAGGTGTCCGCACAGGACTGCCTGTACGTCGGTGTTGGCCAGGACGGCGCCTAGAGCCTCAGGTTCCTGAAGTACTGCGGACCGCTGATACGGCACGGCGTCGGTCCACACTGGCGGGTGGTGGAGTACGACGATCGACCCGGCCGGTGCAGGTGTGCTCAGCTCGGCTGCGAGCCAGTCCAGTTGGTCACGGCCGAGTACGCCGTACGGCTTGCCTGGGACGAGGCTGTCGAGCGTGATCACGCGCAGCCCGGCAACCGAGCTGACGGCCGCGATCACCTCGTCGATGCCGGCGGCGCGGCCGATCGGTGCGCCGTCCGGACCGAGGTGACCGTGGCCGAGTGCGGCCGTGAAACCTTCGCGGCGATCGTGGTTGCCGGTGCAGTACACGTGCGGGATGCCGCGCTCGGCGGCGAACTGCCCGACCAGGTCCCGGACCGTCGTACAGCCCGCTGCCGAGCCGTCGTCCGCGATATCGCCGCTGACCACCACCAGATCCAGATCCCGCCGTACGTCGTGCAGCAGACCGCAGAGCGCACTGACTCCGTCGGCTCCGTCCTCGTCCGGGCCGGTTCGGCTGACGTGGGTGTCGGACAGGTGCAGGATCCGGACCATGCGGTTAGCCAAAGGTCAGCTCGTCGGTCTTCTGGACGGCGGCGGTGCGGCCAGGGGCCCGGTGGTTCTCCCAGTAGAGGTTGGTGTGGGCGATGACCTTGTCGGGGGTCGGTGCGCCCCATTCGGTGAGGTCCTCGGTGGTGTGGGCGTCGCCGACCAGGGTCACGTCGTATCCGCGGACCATCGCGCCGTGGATCGTCGAGCGGATGCACTCGTCGGTCTGCGCGCCGCTGACGATCAGGTGACCGATGCCGGCGCGGGCGAGGACGTCTTCCAGGTCGGTCGCTTCGAAGCTGTCGGCGTACGTCTTGTGGACGAGCGACTCCGAGCCGTCCCGGGACAGTTCGGGCACGAGTTGCCACTCGGCGCTGTCCTTGACGAGGTGCTCGCTGGAGTGCTGGACCCAGACGACCGGGACTCCCCCGGCGCGGGCCTTGCCGACCAGGGTGCTGATGTTGGCGACGACGCGGTCCCGCTCGTACGCCTCCCCCACGACACCGGTCTGGACGTCGATCACGAGCACGGCCGTGTGCGGCCGGTCGGACAGCGTGGACATGTCGGCTCCTCCCGCCACTTACCTTGTACGGCGGAACGTTAGACCCACCCGCCGACAGTTTCCGTCACGTCCAGCTCCGCAACCGCAGCCGAACCGTGGGTACGTCGCCGTCGTCGAGATCCTCCGCCCGCCGTACGGCGGCCTTCACCGGCAGGATGTACCGCCCGTCCTTGGGAAACATCGACGTGTCCCAGACGCTCGCGCCGATCTCCGCGGTCACCGGGATCATTCCCCACCCGTACGTGACGAAGTTCGACTCTGCCTCGAAGTAGGCGCTCTCCTCGTCCGGGACCGTGATGAAGTACCACGGCGCCGGCCCTCGCCAGTACCAGATCTCGCCCGAGAACTCGATGTCGTTCAGGTCGCTTCCAGCCACTCGTCCAGCACCCCCATGAACTCGTCGAGATGTCCGTACCACACCGAATGCCCCGCACCCGGCACCGTCCGGACCCAGAATCCCATCTCTTCCAGTTCTCGCGCCCGCTCCGGCGAGACGTAGCGGCTCGGGTCGGCCCGAACCACCAGCGAGGGCACCGCCGGCTTTTCGACCGAGTGCCCGAGGTACGAAAGCTCAAGCGCAACCGCGGTCTCGACGTCGAACCGAGCAGCCGCCTCAGCCTCGACCCGGCAGTCTTCGGCGGACCAACCGGGTCGGGTCGCCAGCCGTTCCACAGTGCGTGCGGCGCGCGAGGTCGTGAAGCGCTCGCGCAGCTCGTCAGCCGGCGCCGGCGGGTCCGTGGACGGGCCGGAGAAGGGTACGTCGACGTACACGGCGCGACTGGGCCGGAGGCGAGGCAGCGCGTGGGACAGCACGATCGCGCCGAGCGAGTGACCGATCGCGAGCGCGGGTGGCGTGTCGACGGCTGCGAGTACGGCGTCGACGAACAGGTCCATCGTCGCCTCAGGAGCACGTGGCGCGGAGCCGTGACCGGGTAGGTCGATCGCGACCGCCCGGTATCCGCGAGCCGCGAGCGCGGGGCCGACCGCGTGGTACTGCGAAGCGGCGCCGAGCATGCCGTGGACGAGGATGGCCACGCGGTCGCCGGATCCCCAGGTGAGCATCAGGTGTGAGGCTCTGTGCTCGCGGCGAGCAGGCGTCGTGCGAGGAACTGGGCGGCGGCCAGGAGTTCGGGGCCGCCGATGATGCGGAACGGGGCGCGGATCTCGGCGAGGTGGGCGGCGTACCAGTCGGGCTCGTCGGTGCTGGCCAGGAGCCGGGTGCGGTTGTCGTCGATCGGTTCCAGGCGACCCATGCTGCGCGGGATCCAGCAGGCTGCGTCGGCGAGAGGTGCGTCGATCTCGACCTCGATCGGGTACCGCCAGCCGAGCGCGAGGTGTTCCTCCACGGCAGCCAGCGGATCGAGATCGGCCGGCGGCTCGAACGACGCCGGCTGCGCCTCGACCTTGGTGATCTTGTCGACGCGCAGCACCCGCCGGGCGTCCTTGGAATGCGACCAGCACAGCAGGTACCAGCGGCCCCGGCGTACGACGACCGCCCACGGGTCGACGTCCATCGACCACTCGTCCTGGTGCCGCCGGTACCCGATCGTCACGCGCCGCGCGTCCGCGCTGTGCGACACGAGGGCCGCGGTGATCTCGGGATCCGGGGTCCTGGCCCCGGGATCGGGTCCGCGGGCGGGGACCCGGCGGATCGCGTCGGTCGACCGGGCGACGGCCTCGGGCAGCACCCGGACGATCTTCCCGAGGGCGTCCTCGACCGGATCCATGGCGCCGCGCGGTCCCTCGAGCACCGCCATGACCAGGCCGAGCGCCTCGGTCGGGCTGAACATCAGCGGCGGCAGCCGCAGACCGCGTCCGACCCGGTAGCCGCCGTACGGCCCGCGCACGGACTCGATCGGGATGTCGGCCTCGCGCAGGATCGCGACGTACCGGCGGGCCGCGCGCTCGGAGACGCCGAGCTTGTCCCCCAGTTGCTCCGCGGTGATCCCGGGGCTGTTCTGGATCAGCTCCAGGACCATCAGGGTCCGCGCCGTCGGGCTCACGTCGTACGCCATCAGTCACCATTCCGGAAGAAGTCCGTCCGGATCTGAGGGTAGCCCGTTTTAACTGCTCAGACGGTGAGCGGTTTGTCTGCGACGATCGGGGGCATGCGCGCGGATCGGTTGGTGGCGGTGCTGTTGCTGATGCAGGCCCGGGGCCGGGTGACCGCGGCCGACGTCGCGGCGGAGCTGGAGATCTCGGTGGCCACCGCGCGCCGGGACCTGGAGGCGCTGTCGACGGCCGGCATCCCGGTCTATCCGCAGCCGGGACGCAACGGCGGCTGGCAGCTGGTCGGCGGTGCCCGGACCGATCTGAGCGGGCTGACGGCGACCGAGGCGCAGGCGTTGTTCCTGCTGGTCGGGCCCGCGGCATCGATCGCGCCGGACGCGAAGGCGGCGCTACGCAAGCTCGTCCAGGCGCTGCCGGGCACCTTCCGCGAACACGCGCAGGCCGCGGCCGAGGCGGTCGTGATTGACCCGGCCCGCTGGGGCGAGCACGTGAAGGAACGTCCGGAGCTGGTACGTCGCCTGCAGGACTCCGTCGTACGCCGGGAACGGGTCCGGCTGGTGTACTCGGGACGCGGCCGGGAGACGTCGGAGCGGGTGGTCGATCCGCTCGGTCTCGTGGACAAGGACGACGTCTGGTACCTGATCGCGTGGACGGAGAAGGGGCAGCGGACGTTCCGGATCGACCGGGTCGTCGACACCGAGGCGACCGGTGAGACCTTCGAGCGGCCGGACGGGTTCGAGCTGTCGTCGGCGTGGGCCGAGATCGTCGAACGGATGGAGGAACGCCGATCGGGGCTGACGGCAACTGTTCTGATGGACGAGCGGTTCGTGTGGGTGATGCGGGACCGGCTCGGCCGCAACTGCGAGGTCGACGGGACCGACGGCGACCGGGTCCGGCTCAAGGTGACCGCGCCGACGCCGTTGATGATCGCGCAGCATCTGGCCGGTTGGGGCGGGTCGATCGAGGTCGTGGATCCGCCGTCGGTGCAGGCGGAGCTGGCGCGTCTTGGCCGGGAATTGACGCAGCGCTATGCCGCGGTGGACCACCGGGATGAGTAAGGTGCCATGGTTCATCGTGTCCCGACACCGCCCCTCAATCAGCCTCAGGAACCATCCGTGACCACATCCCCTCCCCAGCCGCCGCAGAACCCGTACTCAGGTCAGCCGGACGGCTACGGTCCGCCACAGCAGCAGTTCCCGCAGTACAGCCAGCCGGGCCAGCCCCAGCAGCCGGGTCAGCCCCAGTACGAGCAGCAGGGTCAGCCCGGTCAGCAGCAGTACGCCGGTCAGCCGGGTCCGTACCAGCAGCCGTACGGCGGCCAGCAGCAGTACCAACAGGGCCAGACGTTCCCGCAGGACGGCGGTCAGCAGTACCCGCCGCAGGGCCAGTACCCGGGCCAGCAGTACCAGGGTCAGCAGCAGTACCAGCAGGACCAGTCGTTCCCCCAGCAGGGGCACGCGCCCCAGGGCCAGATGGCCTGCCGCTTCTGCGGCGGCTACCCGGCGACCGAGGCCACCGTGCGCGGTCACCAGGGCCTGATCATCATCATGCGTTTCCTGAAGCTGCAGGGCCCGTTCTGCCGGACGTGCGGGATCGCGTCGGTGCGCGACATGACCGCGAAGAGCCTCTGGCAGGGCTGGTGGGGTATCGGTTCGTCGATCATCAACCCGATCACGATGCTGATGAACATCGGCCCGATGCAGAAGTTCAAGGGTCTGCCCGAGCCCACGCCGGGTCCGGGCCGGCCGATGGATCCGGGCAAGCCGCTGTTCCAGCGGCCGGCGATCCTCGGTCTGCTGCTGCCGATCGCGCTGATCGGCGCGATCGTGTTCGCGAACCTGAACTCGACCGAGTCGAAGGCCAAGATCGGCGCCTGCGTCGTCAACCAGGGCACGTCGGCCAACCCGGACGTGAAGGTCGTCGACTGCGGGTCCTCGGAGGCCGAGTACAAGATCGTCGACAAGATCGACGACTCGACCGACGACAGTCAGTGCGGCGAGAACGCCGAGGCGTCGTACGTCTACCAGAGCGGTTCGACGAAGTACACGCTCTGCCTCACCCCAGTGAAGTAGCGAGTGTGGGGTCCCGGCGACGGGACCCCACACCTCAGCTGTAGTACCCGTCGACCGGCACGCGCGCCTCGTCGTACAGCGCCGGGCCCTCCAGCGGTACCTCGGGGAAGCCGCCGGCCGGCTTGAGTCCGTCGAGCTGTTCACCCGACAGGGCGAACACGACCTTGCCGAGGCCGGACCTCGCGAGCGCTCCCGAGCACATCCCGCACGGCTGGCAGCTCGTGTACATGGTGGTGCCGGCCGCGACCTCGGGCGAGAGCTGCTGGGCCGCCCAGACCGCGAGCTTGAGCTCCGGGTGGAAGCTGATGTTCCCTTCGGTGAGCGTGGTGTTCCGCTCCTCGCTCAGGACGGTGCCGTCCGGGCCGACCAGCAGCGAGCCGAACGGCGGGTTCCCGTCGCTGCGTGCCTCCGCGGCGAGCGCGATCGCACGGCGCAGGAATCCTTCTGCCTCAGGTGTCACAGGTGTCACGTGGTCTCCATTTCAGTTCGTCGCGCGGCGATCGTCGCCAGCGCCTGCCAGGCCGTCTCGGGCCGTTCGGTCTCGTCAGGATCGCCGACGAACGGATCGAGTACGACGCTCTGCGCGCCGAGCTCCCGCAGTACGGCGAGGTCTCGCATCACCTGGTCGATCGAGCCCTCCCCCGCGACCCGATCATCGTCCGGCAAGGGCTCGTCCGTCAGCCGGAGCAGGATCCGCGGCGCGAACCCCGGCAGCGGCCGGTCCTCCGCCGCCGCGACCGTCCGCAGACGATCCAGCCCCGACCGGAGCTGCTCAATCGTTTGCCGCAGCGGATGCCACGCGTCGCCGTACCGCACCGTCCGGCGCAACCCCGCCGTACTCGAACCGCCGACCCAGATCGGGATCGCTCCGTCGCCGTAGTCCGCCTTGTCGGCCCAGACGCGCCGCAGTTCGGCAAGCAGCTCGTCCGTGTCCCGGCCGCGGCGCGCATGCTCCGCGCCGAGCGCCTCGAACTCCTGCCGCGCCCAGCCGACCCCGACGCCGAGCACCAGCCGCCCACCGCTCAAGGCGTCGAGGTTCGCCGCCATCCTTGCCACCAGCAACGGATGCCGGTACGGCGCGATCAGCACGGTCGTGCCCAGCCGGACCCGCTCGGTGATCCCGGCCAGCCAGCTCAGCGTGGTGAACGGCTCGTAGAACGGCGCGGGGTACTGCTCCGCGACATCCGGCGTGATCACCACATGGTCCGACACCATCAGAAGGTCGTACCCGAGCCCCTCGACGACGCGCGCCCAGTCCCGCAGCCGCGCCGGATTCGTCCCCGGGCCGAAGTTCGGCACATTCACTCCAAGTTCCACGCCCTCAGGCTATCCAGGCGGCGACCCACTTCTGAAGACACTCCTCCCGGCGTACGTCGTCGTTCGCCGGGGAATCGCCGGTAGATTGTGCGTATGACCGAGAGTCTCGATCCGACCGACTGGGCGATCCTCACCGAACTGCAGGACGACGCGCGGCTGTCGCTGACGCAGCTCGGTAAGCGGGTCAACCTGAGCGCGTCGGCCACCACCGAGCGGGTCCGCCGGCTGGAGTCGATCGGCGTGATCACCGGGTACCGCGCCGAGGTCGACCTCACGAAGGTCGGCTACCCGGTGCTGGCCGTCGTCCGGCTGAAGTACCCGGGCAACAAGCACGAGCCGCTGCACCGCCTGCTGGCCGAGCGGCGCGAGATCCTGGAATGCCTGCGCACCACCGGCGACGACTGCTACACGCTGAAGGTCGCCGCCGCGTCGATGCCGCACCTCGAGGAACTCGTCAACGAGCTGACCGACTTCGGCAGCACGACCACGAACCTCGTCTACTCACAGACCCAGCGCTATCGCGGCCCGCAAAAGCCGGTGACCGATCAGGGGTGAGGATGAGAACGTTGCCCGGTGCTGAAGGTGCTGGGGATCGACGTCACGTCTGACCTGCTGGAGCGATGGGTCGACTGGCTCGCGCCGGACGAGCAGCCGTTCTTCGTCACGAGGAAGCAGGCGACCGCCTGGAAGCTGACGACGGACGATCGCGAGCCGAGCCGGGAGGACCGCGACACCTACCGGACGTACGCCGTTGATCCCAAGGCCGCCCGGACCGCTTGGCTGAGCCAGGAGAAGTACGACGCATTGCCGAAGGCGACGCGGGCGGCGCTGGTGCGGGCGCAGGTCGGCTACGACCGTGGGGCGGTTCCCACGGTGCGGAAGTGGTCGCGGATCGTCGGGCCGGAGGTACGGCAGCAGGCGGACGGGCATCGGTTCGTCTGGTGGAAGTCGCTGCTGCGCGAGCCGGCGCGGGTGCTGCCTGGCGTCGTGAGCGAGGACCTAGGACCGAGCCGGCATGCCGAGGTCAGGACCTGGCCCGAGGCGCTGCCCCGCGTGCGCGAGCTGGCCGGCACGTTTCCGGACGGCAGCGGGCCGAACTGCTTCGGCACCGTGATGGCGGCCTGTGGCGTCGACGGCGCGGAGTCGGTGTGGATGGTGCGCGAGCCGTTCGAGGAATGGTTGGAGAACCACACCGAGCGCGGCGGCAAGGATGACGTACCGGGCACTGTGTTCGTCTGGCGTGACGCGGCGCGGCTGGTCCAGCACGCGGCGCTGACCATTGGGGACGGGTGGATGCTGCACAAGCCGTCGCAGTCCTGGATGACGCCGCGGAAGGTGCGGACGGTCGCCGAAGTGAAGCGCGCCACGCGGACTGCCGGCTGGCGGTTGGAGCGTCATAAGCTGGTCGCGTGAGGTTGCTCGTCACTGGGGCCACTGGTCTCCTGGGGCGTGAACTCCTGCGCACGGCCACCCACGAGGTGGTCCCGACGTACCACTCACACGTCGTGCCGGGTGGGGTGCAACTCGACGTACGGCGACGCGACGCCGTCCGCGACGTGATCCGCAGCGTCCGCCCGGACGGGATCATCCACACTGCCTACCAGCAGGACGACTGGGCGACCACCGCGGAAGGCGCCGTCAACGTCGCGCTGGCGGCCGACGGCGCGAGGCTCGTCTTCGTGTCCAGCGACGCGGTGTTCGGGCCCCGGGAAACGCCGTACGCCGAGCACGAGTCACCGTGCCCGATCACGGCGTACGGCGCGGCGAAGGCGGCAGCCGAGACGGCGATCCGCGCCATCACACCGGACGCGATCATCGCGCGGACCTCGCTGATCATCGGATCGGACGGTCACTCGGAGGAGGAACGGCGCGTACGTCGGCTCGCGGCCGGCGAACCCGGTGTGTTCTACACCCGCAACATCCGCTGCCCGGTCCACGTCAACGACCTCGCGACGGCGCTGCTCGAGTTGCTCGTGTCAAGCGTCATCGGCATCACCCATGTGGCCGGCCCGGAAGCGCTGAGCCGACTCGACCTCGGCCGACTGATCGCCGTTCGCGACGGTCTCGACCCACAGGCGCTGCCGTTCGCGCCCGGTACGCCGTCGGACATCCGGCTGGACAGCAGCCGTACCCAGGAAGTCCTGAAGACCCGGCTTCGGCCGGCGAGCGAGTTCCTACTCCCCTGACTGCCGCAGGTCGCGGGCGAGTTCCTGCAGGGTGTGCGCGATCTCCGCGACGCGCGCGGAGTCGTCGGTCCCGAGCGCCGCGGCGAGGGCCGGCTCGATGCTGGTGGCGCGGACCTGAGCCAGGCGGTCCGAGACACCGGGCGCCTGGCTGGCGAGGGCACGGCGACGGTCGGCGGGATCGGTCGTCGTGATCACCGAGCCGGCCTCCTTGAGCCGGGCGATCGCGGTCGACACCTGGCTTTGCGGCAGGCCGGTACGGGCCGCGATCTCCCCCACCGCGCTCTCCGGGTGTTCGGCGATGTCACTCGCGACGATCAGCACCATCCGCGCGCTGCCGGCGTACTTCGCCGCGCCGCCCGGCGGTTCCGGTAACGCGTCCTCGCCGATCTTCATCAGCGCCCGCCCGAGCAGGAAGAGCTCCACACCGTTCATCCCGAAGAATCTACATCAAGGCAGATACATCTTGCTAGATACATCGAATCAGATGTAATCTCCGAGGCATGACGACGATCGAGGTTCCCGGAGCAGTACTCCACTACCAGCTCGAAGGCCGCGGGCCGCTGCTGCTGATCTCGCAGAGCGGTGAAGGCGACGCCGACCGCAGTACTGACCTCGTTCGGCATCTCGTCGGCGACTACACCGTGCTCACCTACGACCGCCGGGGCCTGTCCCGGAGCAAGCTCGACGTGCCGGGCGCCACGATCGCCGACCACGCGGACGACGTACACCGACTTCTGGCGCACGTCACCGACGAACCGGTGGCCATGCTCGGCTGCAGCCTCGGCGCGGTCATCGGCCTGCATCTGACCGTGAAGCATCCGGCACAACTGCACACCCTCGTCGCGCACGAACCGATCGCGCCGTGGCTGCTCCCCGAGCCCACGCCCAAGCTGCACCGCGACGAACTCGCCGAACTCCGCGACCAGTACCTGGCCAACGGTCTTCGGGCCACGATCCCGGCGATCGCACGCTCACTGGGCATCGACCCGTCGCATGGCGAACCGGGCCGCACCGACTTCCCGATGGACGCCAGCCGGCTCGCGAACTTCGACTACTTCATCCGCCACGACTTCCTCGCCGCCGCGAACGACGATCTCGACGATCTCGACCTGGCCGCGCTGCCGGCAACCGGCGTGCGGATCATCCCGGCCGCGGGGACGACGACGCCACGCACCGTGTTCGACTACCAGTGTGCCGAAGCCCTGGCCGAGCTCGTCGGCCAGGACCTACAGAGCTTCCCGGGCGGCCACAACGGCAACCTCAGCCACCCGAAGGCCTACGCGCAGCGCCTCCGCGAACTGCTCAGGCGTCGTTGACCGTCGTGGTGACCGGCGTGCCGAGCTCGACGGTCCGGCTGACCGTGCAGAGGCGGTCGTGGGACATCTTGACGGCGCGCGGCAGGGCCTCGCGGGCCTTGTCGCCGTCCTCGCCCTCGGGGAAGTTGATGCTGAACTCGACGGCCAGGTTCTCCATCCGGTTGCCTTCTTCGGCGTCCCGGATCTTGTCGCCGCGGACCACCGCGCTGAACTCGGTCGGCTCGGCCCGCCGGCTGACCACGATGTCGACGTCGATCGCCGAGCAGGTCCCGATCGCGGCCAGCAGCAGCTCGACCGGTGTGAAGTCGGTGTCCGCACCGCCCGAGCCGACCGTGATGCTCCCGCCGCGGGCGTTCCGCACCTCGTAGCTGCTGTTCGCGAGCCGCTCGAAAGTTACCTGCCGGAGGGTGTCAGCCATGTCCCGTCACATTCTGTTGCTTGTGGCAACGCCATAGGGGTCAGAGGTTCTCGAGCGCCTCGGCGACGGGGGTGTCCCCGCCGATCAGCTCGAGCGTCCGGCCGATCGCGGCCGGGGTGTCACAGAGGCCGGCCAGCACCAGCGCGACGTCGTCGCGGGTGATCCGGCCGCGACCGGTCTTGGCGGCGAGGTACACCGTGCCGGTCCCGGGGTCGTCGGTGAGACTGCCGGGCCGCAGCACCGTCCAGTCCAGGTCCCGGGCGCGGAGATCCTCCTCGGCGGCCCATTTGGCGCGGAGGTAGATCGTGAACGTCTCGTCGTCGGTCAGCGACGGGGCGAGGTCCGCGCCCATCGAGCCGACCTGGATGTGCCGCCGTACGCCGGCCTGTTCCGCGGCGTCGGCGAACAGCGCGGCCGCACCGCGGTCGACCGTATCCTTGCGCGCGTTCCCGCTGCCCGGACCGGCGCCGGCCGCGAAGATCGCCACGTCCGCGCCCGCCAGTACCTCGGCCACGGCGCCGGAGTCGGCCTGCTCGAGGTCCAGTACGGCGGCCTGCCCGCCGGCCGCGGCGATGTCGCCCTCGTGGTCCGGGTTCCGCACGACTCCGACCACCTGATGCCCGTCAGCGCTCAGCAACCGCGTCAGCCGCAACGCGATCTGCCCGTGTCCACCCGCAATCACGACTCGCATACCCGCAGACTATCTCTGTGCACGCAACGACCGTTGACGGGACGAGGATCGCGTACCAGGTTCGGGGCACCGGGCAACCACTTGTCCTGCTCGCCGGGCAGTCCAACAACCACACGTGGTGGGATCCGATCCTGCCGGACTTCGCGGGACGACGGCTCATCACCCTGGACTGGCGAGGAACCGGCGAGAGCGACAAGCCGGACGACGTCTACACCACTCGCGGCTTCGCACAGGATGTGGTCGCCGTCCTCGACGACCTCGGGTTGGACACAGCGAACGTCTACGAGACTTCCATGGGCGGGCGAGTCGCGCAGTGGCTGGCGATCGACTATCCCGAGCGGGTCGATGCCCTGGTCCTGGGTTGTACCTCACCCGGCGCGGCCCACGGGTACGAGCGCAGCCAGGAGATCCGCAAGGCGCTGGCCGATCCGGCGCGCACTGATCGCGTGCTGCTCGAGCTGATGTACAGCCCGGCGTGGCTCGCCGAGAACCCCGGCCCGTACTACGTGCTCGGTGACCCGACCATGCCGTCGTACGCGAAAGGCCGGCACCTGGTCGCCAGCAACAGGCACGACGCGTGGGACGGCCTGCCGACCATCACCGCGCCGACACTGATCCTGCACGGCACAGACGACATCTTCAGTCCGGCCGCGAACGCACAGCTGCTCGCCGACCGGATCCCGGGGGCACGCGCCGAACTCATCACCGGCGCCCGGCACGCCTATTTCCACGAGTTCCGGTCGGTCGCGAGTCCGGCGGTCCTAGCCTTCCTGGCCGCCGCGCAGGACAGGACGTAGCGCGTCCAGGACGGCGGGGTCCTCGATCGTCGACGGCACCGGTTCGTCGCGGCCGTCGGCGATCCCGCGCATCGTCCGGCGCAGGATCTTCCCGGAGCGGGTCTTCGGCAGCGCATCGACCACCGACACGTCCCGGAACGCGGCGACCGGCCCGATCTCCCGTCGTACGGCGGCCACCAACTCGTCCCGCAGTACGTCGTCCTGCACCGTCGCGCCCGCCTTGAGTACGACGAGTGCCCGCGGCAACTGCCCCTTGAGCGCGTCGTGCACGCCGATCACCGCACACTCCGCAACGGCCGGGTTCGCCGCGACGACCGCCTCGATCGAGCCCGTCGACAAGCGGTGCCCGGCGACGTTGATGACGTCGTCGGTGCGGCCCATCACGAAGATGTAGCCGTCGTCGTCGATGAACCCGCCGTCGCCGGTCAGGTAGTAGCCGTCGTACTCCTTGAGGTAGCTGTCGATGTAGCGCTGGTCGTCGCCCCACAGCGTCGGCAGGGCGCCCGGCGGGAGCGGCAGCTTGATCGCGATCGCGCCCTCCTCGTGCGGCAGCAGTTCCTTGCCGTTCGGGTCGAGGATCTGTACGTTCCAGCCCGGCATCGGCACGGTCGCCGAGCCCGGCTTGGTGGGCAGCGGCTCGAGCCCGCGCGGGTTCGCGGCGATCGGCCAGCCGGTCTCGGTCTGCCACCAGTGGTCGACCACCGGTACACCCAGATGCTCGTGCGCCCAGTGGTACGTCTCCGGGTCGAGCCGCTCGCCCGCCAGGAACAGCGTCCGGAACGTGTCCAGCGGGTACTTCGCCAGCTCGGCCGCCTCGGGATCGACCTTCTTGATCGCGCGGATCGCGGTCGGCGCCGTGAACAGCGCCTTCACGCCGTGCTCGGAGATGACCCGCCAGAACGCGCCCGCGTCCGGCGTTCCGACCGGCTTGCCCTCGTACAGGACCGTGGTCGCGCCGGCCAGGAGCGGCGCGTAGACGATGTACGAGTGGCCGACGACCCAGCCGACATCGGACGCCGTCCACCACACGTCACCTGGTCTGATGTCGTACACGTTGCGCATCGTCCAGGCGAGAGCGACCGCGTGGCCGCCGTTGTCGCGGACGACGCCCTTCGGACGCCCCGTCGTACCGGAGGTGTAGAGGATGTAGAGCGGATCGGTCGCCGCGACCTGCACCGGCCCGGCCGGCTGCGCCTTCGCGGTCAGCGCCGTCCAGTCGAGGTCGCGCTCGCCCAGCTCAGCCCGGGCCTGCTCGCGCTGGAACACGATCGTGTGCTCAGGCTGGTGCGACGAGATCGCCAGCGCCTCGTCGATGATCGGCTTGTACTCGACCACGCGGGCGGGCTCGATCCCGCACGACGCGGCGACGATCACCTTCGGGCCGGCGTCCTCGATGCGGGCGGCGAGCTCACGCGGGGCGAAGCCGCCGAAGACGACCGAGTGGATCGCGCCGAGGCGGGCGCACGCGAGCATGGCGACGACGGCTTCCGGGATCATCGGCATGTAGACGATGACGCGGTCACCTTTGCCGACACCGAGGGAGGCCAGCGCCCCGGCGAACTGCGCCACCTCGTCGCGGAGCTGGGCGTAGGTGTATGTGCGACCCGTTCCGGTGACCGGAGAGTCGTAGATCAGCGCCGTGCGGCTGCCGTCGCCTGCTTCGACGTGCCGGTCGAGCGCGTTGTACGACGTGTTCAGCACGCCGTCGGGGAACCAGTGGAAGATCGGCGCACCGGTCCCGTCCAGCGCCTGGGTCGGCGGTCTCGTCCAGGAGATCGCCTCGGCCGCCTCGAGCCAGAACCCGTGCGGGTCGTCCAGGCTCCGCCGGTAGCTCTCCTCGTACCTGCCCATACCCTGGCCTCCATCTGTCGGCTGTTCCCCATCGTGGCAGGGTTGGAGCATGACGGTAAGCCTCGACGACGTGCAGCAGGCCGCGGAACGGATCGCCGGGCGGGTACGCCGTACACCGGTGATCGAGGTGGCGCCGGGGCTCACGTTCAAGCTGGAACTGCTGCAGCACACCGGCTCGTTCAAGCCGCGCGGCGCGTTCAACCGGTTGCTGGCGGCGAAGGACAGCGGCGAGCTGACCGGTCAGGGCATCGTCGCCGCGTCCGGTGGCAATCACGGGCTGGCGGCGGCGTACGCGGCGCGCGAACTCGGCGTACCGGCCCGGATCTTCGTCCCGGAGACGACCCCGGCCGCCAAGCTCGGGAAGCTGCGCACCCTCGACGCGGACATAGTGCAGGTCGGATCGGAGTACGCCGAGGCGTACCAGGCGGCGCTCGCGGCACGGGACGAGACGGGTGCGTTGCTGGTGCACGCCTACGACCAGCCGGAGGTCGTCGCCGGGCAGGGCACGGTCGGGCTCGAACTGCTGGAGCAGGCAGGCATGTTCGACACGGTCCTCGTCGCGGTCGGCGGTGGTGGCCTGATCGCCGGCATCGCGACCGCTATCGGCGACAACGCGCAGGTCGTCGGCGTCGAGCCGTCACAGGCACCCACCATGCACCGGGCCCTCCAAGACGGAGCACCGACAGACGGCCCGGTAGGCGGCGTAGCAGCCGACTCGCTGGGCGCACGCCGACTAGGCGCCCTCGCTTTCGGCGCGGTCCAGGACCATCACGTGCAGTCCGTGCTCGTCGACGACGACTCGATCGTTGCCGCCCGCAAGCAGCTCTGGCGCGACTACCACCTGGCAACTGAGCACGGCGGAGCAGTCGCCTGGGCGGCCCTCGCGTCCGGCGCCTACCGGCCGGCCGCGGGCGAGCGTGTGGTTGTGGTCGTCTGCGGGGCGAACACTGACCCCGCCACGCTCATTTGACGCGTTGCTGCTTGTCGTCGGCCAGGACCCAGGCAGCGAGCGCACCGGCGATACCGCCGAACAGGTGACCCTGCCAGGAGATCCCGTCCTGCGGAAGCAGCCCGCTGAACAGTGCGCTGCCCCAGACCATCACGACGATGATCCCGAGCAGCACCTGACCGAGCCGGCGGTTGAACAGCCCGCGGAGGATCAGGTACGACGCGTACCCGAAGACGAGCCCGCTGGCGCCGATCGTGATCGTGTTCGGCGGTGAGATCAGCCAGGTCCCGAACCCGCCGATCACCGTCACGATCGCGGTCACCGCGAACAGCCGGGCCGCGCCGCTGACCGCGATCAGGGCGCCGAGCGTGACCAGCGGCAGCGTGTTCGAGACCAGGTGACCGAACCCGAGGTGCAGGAACGGCGCGGTCAGGATCCCGATCAGGCCGCGCGGCTCGCGGGAGATGATCCCGTACTGGTCGAGCGCGCCGTTCGTCACGGTGTCGATGACCTCGCTGAGCCACATCAGCCCCACCAGCACGACGAGCAGCTTCAGCCCACTGCCGATCCGGGCGGTGTCCACAGCCCGTCCGGTGCGCTTGGCCGGAGTCTGGTAGCTCATACCTCAACGATGCCGTATCGGCGCAAATCTCAGCCTGTGACAGGCGCGGCGACAGCGGACAGTGATCCCTGAGACACTGGGAGTGGCACTCGTCGAGGTGAGGGGGAACGATGCCGATAGCTGTCTATGTCCTCGGGCTGAGCATCTTCGCGCAGGGCACGTCCGAACTGATGCTCGCCGGACTGCTTCCGGAACTCGCGACCGACCTGCACGTCTCGATCCCCCAGGCAGGGCTGCTGATCTCCGCGTTCGCGGTCGGCATGCTCGTCGGCGCCCCGGTCCTCACGGTCGTCACGCTCACCTGGTCCCGGCGCACGGCGGCACTCGCGTTCTTGGCGATCTTCGTGCTCGCCCATGTCGCGGGGGCCCTGACGTCGAGCTACGCCGTACTGTTCGCCACCCGGATCGTCGCCGCGTTCGTGTACTCCGGGTTCTGGTCGGTGGCCGCGGCGACCGTGGTGGTTCTCGTACCGGCGAATCGCCGCGGCCGGGCGATGAGCGTCGTCACCGGCGGCCTCACGATCGCGACCATCGTCGGTCTCCCGCTCGGCACCGTCCTGGGGCAGCACCTCGGCTGGCAGTCGGCGTTCTGGACCGTCGCCGGCATGTGCGTACTCGCGATGGCCGGCGTCCTCGCAACCGTGCCGCCCGACCGGCCCGACGCCGCAAGCACACCGCGGCTCGCAGACGAGTTCCAGGCTCTCCGCAGCACGAGACTGTGGCTGGCCTTCGCCACCACAGCCCTGGTCACCGCCACGATCCTGGTCGTCTTCAGCTACCTGGCCCCGCTGCTGACCCAAACTGCCGGGCTCTCGTCCGGAGCAGTCCCCGCCGTCCTCGCCCTCTACGGTCTCGGGTCCTTCATCGGGATCACCATCGGCGGCCGATTCGCCGACGCGCTGCCGTTCCACACGTTGTTCATCAGCATCTCCGGGCTGATCGTCCTGTCGGCCGCACTTGCGCTGACGGCGGGCCTCCCGGTGGTCGCGATCGCCGTCATCGCGCTGCTCGGCGGTTTCGGGTTCGCCGCGAACCCGGCCCTCAACGCCCGCGTGTTCAGCCTGGCCGGGGACGCGCCGACGCTCGCGACAGCGACCAACTTCTCCGCGTTCAACGTCGGAATCACGGCCGGGCCGTGGCTCGGTGGCCTCGCGATCGACGCCGGCGCGGGGTACCCCGCGCTCGGCTGGATCGCCGTCGGCACCGGAGCCGCGGCCCTCGCGACCGTACTGCTCGCCGCCCTGCTCCCGGTCAGTTCACCGGACCCTGCGGGTCGAGGTGCGACGGGTCGAAGTCGGCGTGCCGGTTGAACACGTACTTGTTCAGCAGCCAGGTGAGGATCCACAGCCCGACCCCGACGAGCATCAGCCAGCCGGCGATCTTGTAGTCCGCCGACGCCCGCCCGGACAACGGGCTCGCGAGGTACACGCACAGGACGACGCCCAGCACCGGCAGCACGGTCGGCGCGTGGAAGTGCTTGTGCTCGACCCGGTCCCGCCGCAGCGCCAGCACCGCGACGTTCACGATCGCGAACACGCACAGCAGCAGGAACGCCGTCGTACCGCCGAGCGCCGCGAGATCGGCGTACCCGATCAGGATGAACGCGAGCAGTGTCGTGAACAGGATCGCGATCCACGGCGTACGGCGCTTGCGCAGCACGCGGCCGAGCGGTCCGGGCAGCACCTGCTCGTGCGACATGCCGTACAGCAGGCGGCTGGCCATCAGCATGTTGATCAGCGCCGAGTTCGCGACCGCGAACATCGTGATCCACGCGAACAGCTCGAGCGGGAACCCGGGCGCACCGGCCTGGACGACCTTGAGCAGCGGCGTCGCGCCCTTGTTCAGCTCGTCCGGCGAGACCAGCGCGACCGCCGAGATCGCGACCAGTACGTAGATGACGCCGGTGATGCACAGCCCGATCAGCATGATCTTCGGGAAGATCCGCACCGGGTCCTTGGTCTCCTCCGCCATGTTCACCGAGTCCTCGAACCCGACCATCGCGAAGAACGCCAGCGCGGTCGCGGCCGTCACCGCGCCGAAGGCCGAATCGCCCTCGGGGGTGTGGAAGTCGGTCAGCCGCGAGGTGTCGCCGTCGCCGCCGATCAGCGCCCAGGCGCCGATCCCGATCACGATCAGCAGACCGCTGAGCTCGACGCAGGTGAGCACGACGTTCGCCTTCACGCTCTCGCCGACACCGCGCAGGTTCACCAGTGCGATCAGGGTCATGAAGGCGAGCGCGGTGATCATCAGCAGCGCGCCGCGGTCGGGGTCGATGTGCGCGGCGGAGAAGAAGTTCGCCGCGAACGCCTTCGACGCGCTCGACGCCGACGTCAGGCCGGAGCACATCACCGCGAACGTGAGCAGGAAGGTGAGGAAGTGGATCCCGAACGCCTTGTGCGTGTAGACCGCGGCGCCACCGGCCTTCGGGTACTTCGTGACGAGCTCGAGGTAACTGGTCGCGGTCAGCAGGGCGACCACGAACGCGCACAGGAACGGCAGCCAGACCGCACCGCCGACCTCACCGGCGACCTTTCCGGTGAGCGCGTACACCCCGGTGCCGAGGATGTCCCCGACGACGAACAGCAGGAGCAGTCCGGGCCCCATGACCCGCTTCAGCTCAGGACGCTCACTTGTTTGCGCTACTGCGGCGGAATCACTCATGAAGGCTCCCCGGAGTCTGTCTGACAGCATGTGGGCCGTGATGCACCTTCGACTCATCGTCCCATCGGACCGCAGTGAGCGCGTCCTGAACACGCTCGTAGCCGACCCTCGAGTCACCAGCATCGTCCGGCTGCCCGGCGCTGCCCGCCGTCCCGAAGGCGATGTCATCGAGTGCGACGTGACCCGCGAGGCCACCTCCGACATCCTCAGCTGGCTCAAGAAGCAGGACCTGTACGACGACGGCGCCGTCGCGCTGGCCTCCGTGGACGCGGCCCCGTCGCGGAACGCCCAGGCCGCGGAGAAGGCGGCGCCCGGCGCACCCGACGACGCGGTCATCTGGGACGCCGTCGTGGACCAGGCGTACAACGAGGCCGGCGGGTCGTGGGTGTACTACGTCTTCCTGACGCTGGCGACGATGATCGCGTCGGTTGCCGTGATCACCGACTCCGCGATCCTGGTCGTCGGCGCGATGGTGGTCGGCCCGGAGTTCGGCGTCGTCGCCGCTCTCGCGGTCGGCCTCTTCCTGCGCAAGGGCGGTCTCACCCGGAGGTCGCTGGCGCTCCTCGTGAAGGGGTTCGCGCTGGCGATCGCGCTGACGGCGGTGGCGGCGTTGCTGGCTCGTGCGGTCGGCTGGGTGGACGTCAGCGACGTCACGGCGGCGCGGCCGCTGACCGGTTTCATCTGGCGACCGGACAAGTGGTCGGCAGTCGTCGCCGTACTCGCGGGATGTGCCGGGGTGCTGTCGCAGACGGCCGGCCGCGGCAACGCGCTGGTCGGCGTGTTCATCTCGGTCACGACGGTTCCCGCCGCGGGCGACCTGGCGCTGTCCGTCGCGCTGTGGGCGCCACATCAGATCGGCGGGTCCGCAGCGCAGCTCGGCATCAACCTCGCCGGGATGACCGCCGCCGGGGTGGTCACCCTGCTGCTGCAGCGACTGATCTGGCGCAGTTACCTGAAGGTGAAGCGAAGGACGGGCGCGCGCGTTGAGGCTTGACCAGACGTCCCCTGTCCGATCCGCGCGCGCCCGGCATCGTCAGACATACCCCACCTGAGGGGTCCCCGCACCTGGCAGTCGGTTGCGGGGTGCTGACGTATCCCGGACATGGCGCGAAGTAGCCAAACCGGTCGAGTCCGTCCAACCGACGAGATAGCCTGATCGGATGCTGGAGTCGGTTGGGGTGGAGCCGTCCGATGAGGAGGCCTACCGCGCGCTGCTGTCGGCGCCGGGCTGCGGCGTCCGCGAACTCGCCGACCGCCTCGGCCGGGACGAGCAGGACGTCGTGGCGACAGTCGGCCGGCTCGAGAAGCTCGGTCTGCTGACCAGCACCTCCGACGACCCGGTGCGCCTGCTCCCGACCCGCCCCGACGTCGCGGTCGACGCGCTGGTCGCCGTACGCCGTGCCGAGCTCGACCGGGTGCGCGCCGAGGCCCGGGTGCTGCTGTCCGAGCTGAGCACGCAGGAGCAGTACCGGCCCGAGAACCTGGTCGAGGTCATCGTCGGCCAGGAGGCGATCGCCGCCCGGTTCGCCCAGCTGCTGAACGGGACCGATCACCAGCTCCTCGTCCTCGACCGGCCGCCGTACGCCGCGCAGGCCGCCGAATCGGACAGCACCGTGCGCGGACTGCTCGGCGACGGGGTCGTCGTCCACGGCATCTACTCCCCCGACTCACTCGACATCCCCGGCGGCGTCGACGAGGCGTACAGCGCGGCCGACGCCGGTGAGACCTCGCGGGTGCATCCGCAGGTGCCGATGAAGCTGGCCGTGTTCGACGGGAAGATCGCGCTCCTGCCGCTGTCGGTGGACCAGTTGGTCGACAGCGCGCTCGTCGTCCACCCGTGCGCGCTGCTGGACGCGTTGATCGAGATGTTCTGGCTGCTCTGGGACCAGGCGGTGCCGGTGGTTCCGGCCGCCAAGGCGGACCCGACGGACGCGCGGCTGATGACGCTGCTCGCGGCCGGGTTCAAGGACGACGCGATCGCGCGGCAGCTCGCGTTGAGCAGCCGCACCGTCGGCCGCCGGGTGGCCGAGCTGATGGAGACGCTGGGCGCGCGGACCCGGTTCCAGGCCGGCATCCACGCCCAGCGCCGCCACCTGCTCGAGGACTAACAGGTCCCGAGCATCTGCGTCAGTGCGGTCTTCTCCGCGGACTGCAGCGACAGCTTGTAGGTGTACTTCACCCAGATCCACTCGCGGGCGTAGATGCAGTGCACCGAGGCGTTCGGCGGCTTCCACTCCGACGGGTCCTTGTCACCCTTCGAGCGGTTGCTCGACGCCGTCACCGCGATCAGCTGCGAGATGGTCAGGTTGTTCGCGAACTCCTGACGCTTGGCCGTGGTCCACGCGCTCGCACCCGACTTCCAGGCCTCCGACAGCGGCACGATGTGATCGATGTCGACGTCCGAGGAGTCGTTCACCCAGGTCGAGTCGTACACGCTGTACCAGCGGCCGGCGGTCGGCTGGCAGCTGCTGTCCACGGTCACGCCGGAGCCGTCGCGCTTCAGCACCTCTTCGCGGGTGTCGCAGGTCCCGGATTGGTTGATCCAGTGCGGGAATTTGTCCCGGCTGTAGCCGTCGCTCGAACCCTCCGTCTTCACGGTCAGGCTCGCCAGCTGGGTCGCGGCGGTGCTCGCCGACGGCGGCGTCGGCGGGTACGCCAGCGCCGGTCCGGCACTCAGCGCCCACGCGGTCGCTGCCGCCGCCACGGTTGTCACTAGAGCAGTCGTACGTCGCATCGGTCAGGCCTCCGAGGGTTAGGGCGGATCCCCCCTGACGTTGCTGCCCTACAGCCTTCCCCGATCACAGGCGGTAAGAAACCACCGCGCGATGAAGGCCGTATGAACGTCACTGTCATACCGCGTTCACGCGGCTTCACGGCACCGAAACGCCGGAACGGTATACAGGCGACACCATCCAGTGAGGCGAGTGAGGAGATGCCGATGGCAACCTTCGGTGAGTACGCCGCGTCCCTGCTGCGCTCAGGTCTCGGCCGCCGCGACTTCCTCCGGGCCACCGCGGCTCTCGGCGGTGCGGCAGCCACCACCGGTCTGACAGCCGGTACGGCGACTGCCGCCGTACCCCGGGAAGTGCTGCAACCGGGCAAGGGCCCGATCCACGGGCGTCACTACCTGCCATCGACGCCGGACCAGGTCCGCTGGGGTTACGTGCCGTCGATCGGCAGCGACCCCGTACTGCGCATGCGGTCCGGGGAGACGGTCACTGTCGACACCGTCTCGCACGAGGGCATCCTCGAAGACCAAGGACGCGACCCGGTCGGGTACTTCGCCGGGCACGGCGTCCGTAGGACATCGGTGCTGGACGACGCGGTCGCCATCGCGCGCGACTACGACCGTACGGCGCGGAACTTCGACGTCGACGGCCCGCACGTCGTCACCGGCCCGATCTTCGTCACCGGTGCCGCACCTGGCGACGTCCTCAAGGTCGAGATGCTGTCGATGCTCCCGCGCGTGCCGTACGGCGTGGTGTCGAGCCGCCACGGCAAGGGCGCACTCCCCCGGCTCGCGGGCGGCGGCGTCCCTGCCGGCATCACGATCGACGAGATCATGCCGCCGGTCGGCACGGACGGCCGGGCGACCGGCGATCCGGAGCGGTACGGCAACGTCTCGGTGTTCACGCCGATCCGCGGCCGGCGGGGTGTGATGGGCAAGGTGTCGTTCCCGCTCAACCCGTTCATGGGGCTGATGGGGGTCGCGTTCGTGGAGGCGACCGTACCGACCGCGGCCGAGCTGAACTCGATCCCGCCGACCCTCGGCGGCGGCAACATCGACATCAACCTGCTCGGTGAGCGCTCCACGTTCTACCTGCCGGTGTTCGCCGACGGCGCCCTGTTCCACGTCGGCGACCCGCACTTCGCGATGGGCAACGGCGAGGTCGCGCTGACCGCCCTGGAGGGATCGCTGCGGGCCATCTTCCGGCTGACCGTCTGCAAGAAGGGGTCGGGTGACGCACCGTCGGTCGCGTTCGGCTACCCCTTCGCGGAGACGCCGGACGCCTGGGTACCGATCGGCCTGTCCGACCCCGACGGCAGCCAGAACGGACAGGGCAACGACCTGAACATCGCCATGCGCCGAGCCGTCGTCAACGCCCTCGACTTCCTCGAAACCGACCAGGGCCTGGACCGCGCCGTCGCGTACGCGTACCTGTCAGCGGCCGCCGACTTCGAAGTCTCCCAGGTCGTCGACCGCACGACAGGCGTCCACGGAGTAATCCGCAAAGCCGACTTCGCCTAGTGTCCTGCGCCGTACACCCCGCCCGACCCCATCTTTGAGAAGCCACCAACCACGCGAGGGCGCCAAAAATGGTCGGTGGCTTCCCAAAGATGATCCGATGGCAGGGCGCTAGTCCCTCTCCACCACGGTCAGGGTCCAGCCGGACGCTGCGCGGTCGAGTTCGGCGTTCCAGCGGTCGCTGATCAGTTTGTGGAGCGACTTCGGCGTGCCGGGGTCCTTGCCGGACTCGAGGAGGTGGCGGGCTACCAGGCCGCGGGTGTGTTTGGCCATGTGTGACACGACCGAGCGGACGCCGGCGCGTTCGCGGACGACGTTCACCGATACCCACTTGTCCGCCTGATCGCCGGACGGGCGCCACGCGGCGACGTACGTCGAGGAGCGGCAGTCCACGATCACGCCGTCGACGTCGGCTAGTGCGGCATTCAGCGGGTCGCGCCAGACCGACGCCAACGGTCCGTGGCCCGGCAGCGTCGTACCCATCGACAGCCGGTACGGCGGGACGCGGTCGGCGGGACGCAGTGCGCCCCAGGCCGCGGAGATGACGAGCAGGCGGTTCGCGGCGCGACGCTTGGTACCGGCGGAGAGCGTGGCGTAGCCGAGGGCGTCGTACAGGACACCTGAGTACAGCTCGGAGACCGGTACGGACGGTTCGGTGCGCCACCTGGTGTTCCGCTCGACCTCGTCGCGCAGCGAGGCCCCGACCTCCAGTACGTCGTGCGCGTCTGCGGAGGCGGACACCTTCGCCAGCGTCTCGAGCACCTCCTCGCGGACCGGGTTCAGCTCCGGGAACGACAACGTGCCGAAGTCGACGCCACGACCACGCGACCGCCCGGTCTTGCCTTCGGACGGCGGCAAGAGGATCTGGGTCATGGGGCCTCCCGTCCTGGACTGAGGAGCGGAGGGAGCGAAGCGACCGGAGCGACGAGGGAAGGACGGGAGTTACAGCCCCATGACCCGCCGCGCGGCAGCGCGGCATTCAACACCGTCACGTGAGTTCGTCCAGGGCGGCCAGGTCGGCGGCGGTCGGGTCCCAGCGGCCGGCGGCGACGTTCTGCGTGATCTGCTCGGGCGTGGTGGCGCCGGCGATCACCGAGGCGACCGCGGGCTGCGCGGCGAGGCCGCCGATCGCGACGTCGATCATCGACAGGTTCCGCTCGGCCGCGAACGTCTCGAGCGCCTCGATCTTGTCGAAGTCGGCGCGCGCCAGCCGCTCGGGCTGGGTCGCGAGCCGGGAGCCGTCGGGCGCCGCCGTACCGCGCTGGTACTTGCCGGAGAGCAGACCGGAGGCGAGCGGGAAGAACGGCAGGATCCCGAGGCCGAGGTGCTCGCAGGCCGGGGCCAGCTCGTCCTCGACGTCGCGCTCGAGCAGCGAGTACTGGTTCTGGGCGCTGATGAAGTGCTCCAGGCCGTTCGACCGGGCGGTCCAGTCGGCGTCGACCACCTGCCAGGCCGCGAACTGCGAGCTGCCGATGTACCTGACCTTGCCCTCGGCAACCAGTTCGGACAGCGCCGCGAGGGTCTCCTCGATCGGCGTCACCGGGTCCGGGAAGTGCAGCTGGTAGAGATCGATCCAGTCGGTGCCGAGCCGCTGCAGACTCGACTCGACCGCCTTGCGGATGTACCGGCGGGAGCCGCGGACGCCCCAGTCGGGCCCGTTGACACCGCCCAGGTCACCGCCGAACTTGGTCGCGATCACGACCTCGTCGCGGCGCGCGCCGAGCGCCTTGCCGAGCAGTTCCTCGCTGAACCCGTGCTCGCCGCGGTAGATGTCCGCGGTGTCGAACAACGTGATCCCCGCGTCGACCGCGGCGTTCACCACCGCGTCCGTCCGGCCCGCATCGAGCCGCCGCCCGAAGTTGTTGCACCCCAGCCCCACGACGCTGACAGTCAGCCCAGAGTCGCCCAGTTGCCGGTACTCCATATCACCCATGTGCTCAGACTAGTCTCGGCATACAGTGGCCCTCATGCCGAGTCTCACCGTCGACGGCGCCCGCACTCGGGCCGCCGCGCTTTCCGTCCAGTCGTACGACGTCGACCTCGACCTCACCCAGGGCGAGCGGACGTTCGGGTCCACCACCACGATCAGGTTCAGCGCCACGGATTCCTCGAGTTGGGTGGACGTGAAACCCGACGAGCTGATCTCCGTGACCCTCAACGGTACGGCGGTCGACGTCGCCGGACTGAACGACGGGCGGCTCGAGCTGACCGGACTGCAGCCGGAGAACGAACTCGTCGTGGTCGCCTCGATGCTGTACTCGCACGACGGCGAGGGACTGCACCGCGCGGTCGACGCCGCCGACGGGCTGGCCTACACGTACGCGATGTCGTTCCTCGACGCCGGCCCGCGGATCTTCGCGTGCTTCGACCAGCCGGACCTCAAGGCGCCGTACCGGTTCAAGGTCACCGCTCCGCAGGAGTGGCTCGTGCTCGGCAACGGCGCCGCGACGCAGGTCTCCCCCGGTCGCTGGGAGCTGGCCGAGACCAAGCCGCTGTCGACGTACTTCGTCACCGTGGTCGCCGGGCCGTACCACCAGATCACCGACGCGCACGACGGCATCGCGCTCAGCGTCGTCTCGCGGCAGTCGCTCAAGGACGCGCTCGAGCGGGAGGCCGCGGACATCTTCGAGGTCACCAAGGGGTCCTTCGACGCGTACCACCGGATGTTCGGGTACCGGTACCCGTTCGGGGACTATCACCAGGCGTTCGTACCCGAGTTCAACGCCGGCGCGATGGAGAACCCGGGCTGCGTCACCTTCCGGGACCAGATGGTGTTCCGCTCGGCGGTCACCGACGGCGAGCGCAGCCAGCGCGCGCGGACCATCGTGCACGAGATGGCGCACCAGTGGTTCGGCGACACCGTGACGATGAAGTGGTGGAACGACCTCTGGCTGAACGAGTCGTTCGCCGAGTACATGGCGCACCGGGTGTCGACCGAGGCGACCCGGTACTCCGACAACTGGATCGACTTCGCCTACATGCGCAAGTGGTGGGGCCTGCAGGCCGACCAGCGGTCCTCGACCCACCCGGTCGCCGCGGACGCGGTCAAGGACGCGCTCGCCTCGCTCGACGACTTCGACGGGATCTCGTACGCGAAGGGCGCCGCGGTCCTCAAGCAACTCGCGGCGTACCTCGGTGACGACGTGTTCCTGGCCGGCGTGAACGCGCACATCGCCGCCAACGAGTTCGGCAACGCGACGTTCGCCGACCTGGTCGCGAAGTGGACCGAAGCCGGCGCGGTCGGTCTGGACGACTGGGCGCAGGCCTGGCTGCGGACACCCGGCCTCGACACGATCAGCGTGTCCCGGACCGCCACCGGCTTCAAGCTGCACCGGAAGGCACCCGAGGCATACCCGGCAGCTCGGCCGCACAAGCTGACGGTCGGCGGGTACGACGCCGAGGGCCGCCGTACGACCGTCGAGGTGCTGATCGATGCCGACGAGGTGGACGTCGACCTGGACCCGTCGCTCGCGGTCGTGATTCCGGACGCGGGTGACGACAGCTGGGCGAAGATCCGGCTCGACTCCGTGAGCCTGGAGAACCTGGCGGCGTTGCTGCCGAAGATCGAGGACGGTGTCACGCGGGCCGTCATCCTGAACAGCGTGCGGGACTCCGTCGCCGACGCGGAGCTCGACCCGAGGACCGGGTTCGACGTCGTCCTCGGGATGCTGCCGACCGAGACCAGCGACATCGCGGTCGGGACGCTGCTCAACTGGTCGAACACCCACCTGCTCGGCGTCTACCTGCCGTACGAGCCGTACCGCGGGCAGCTGGCCGACGTACTGAGTGCACGGCTGGAGACCGTCGAGACTGGCAGCAGTGTGCAGCTGTCGGTGGCTCGCGGGTTCGCGCGGTTCAGCGACGACGCCGCCCGGTTGCAGGGCTGGCTCGCGGGCGACGGCGTACCCGACGGCGTCACGATGGACGCCGACCTGCGCTGGATCGTGACGCTGCAGCTCGCCCGCCTCGGCGCCATCGGCGAGGCCGAGATCGACGCCGAGCTCGCGCGGGACTCTTCGTCCGAGGGCATCGTCCACGCCACACGGTGCCGGGCCGCGTTGCCGACGGCGGCCGCGAAGGAACGGGCGTGGACGCAGATCACCACGGACGCCGACATCGCGAACTACGAGCTGTACGCGGCGGCCGAAGGGTTCTGGCACCCGACACAGGCCGAGCTCACCGCGTCGTACGTCGACCGGTTCTTCGCCGAGATCCCCGGCACCGAGAAGCTCCGCTCCGGCTGGGTCGTGGGGACCAGCGCGCAAGGTGCGTTCCCGCGGTACGCGATCGAGCAGCGGGTGGTCGACCGGGCCGCCGACCTGATCGCCGACGAGTCCGTGGCGGCCGCGATCCGGCGGGCCGTCGGGGACCGCGCGGACGACCTGAAGCGTGCGCTTGCGGTGCGATCCGCCTTCTGAACGAGCCGCAGAGCTGACGAGTGGTTAGCGGTCACACCGTGTTGTGACTAATGTGACTGGTGTGACCAGGAGGACCCTGGTGACCAGGCAAGATGGGTATTCGTGACGTAACCTCCACAATGACCGCGCGGCACGGCGCGCCGGTCTTGGTCAGGCAGTACGTCCCGGGAGAGACTGTCGAGAACCGCACAGGAGAACAAGGTCAATGCGCGAGGCGAGGCTCGTCGGTCTGAGCCAGGATGGGAAACAGCTCATCCTGGCGATGGCAGAGACGGGTGAGGAGTTCGCCGTACCGGTCGACGACCGGTTGCGTGCGGCCCTCCGCGGCGACCGTGCCCGACTCGGCCAGCTGGAGATTCAAATGGAGAGCGCGCTGCGCCCACGAGACATCCAGGCTCGTATCCGCGCCGGCGAAAGTCCCGAGGCGGTCGCTGCCATCGCCCAGATGCCGATGGAACGCGTGATGGCGTTCGCCGGTCCGGTGCTGGCCGAGCGGGACCACATCGCCAGCCTCGCGCAGCGTGCCTCCGTCCGTCGGCGTGGTGGCGGTGACGCGCCCACGCGGAACCTCGGCGCCTGGGTCACCGACCGGCTGCGGACCCGGCAGGTCGACCCGGCCTCGGCCGAGTGGGACGCGTGGCGGCGCGAGGACGGCCGCTGGGCGGTCCGGGTCTCGTACTTCGTCGAATCCGAGGACAGTGCCGATACTGGGGCGGAGCAGAAGGACGAGAAGATCGCCATGTTCGCGTACGACGCCCCCGGGCGGTACGCGGTGCCCGACGACGACGAGGCGCGATGGCTCGTCGGTGAGCAGGCGCAGGTGCTGCCGACCACGCCGGTGCAGCCGCAGCCTGGTGAGCGGCGGCTGGCGGCGGTCGCCGACATCGACCCGCTGATCGCACCCGACCACGGCGCCGACAGCTACGAAGCAGGCTTCGAGGACACGGTTGGCCTCCGCCGCCGCAACCACCCAGCCACCGGCGACGGCCGCGAGTTCGGCCTCGAAACCCGCGACGTACTCCGCAACACAGGCCGCGACAGCCGCCACGAAGGACGAGACGACGCTCGCGACTTCGGGCGTGACACCGGCCGGGACGCCCGCGACGGCGCCCGTGACGCTCGCGACGGTGGACGGGATGCTCGTGATGGTGGACGGGACTATCCGCGTGAGGTTGCGCGGGAGAGTTCGCGCGAGGCGGATCGCGGTCCGCGGCGGGTGCACTCGGTGCCGAACCCGGACGAGGAGCCGACGCTGATCGACGTACCGGTCGACCAGCCCCCGGCCCCGCGCCCCGCCGTACGCGCCGTCGAACGCCCCGCCGACCCACCCGCCTTCGCCTCCCCCGCCGACGACCGCCCAGAACCGCGCCGCACCCCAGAACGCTCGGAACCAGCAGCCCGTACGCCGGAAACCCCTCGCCCGGAGCCCGAGCCGAAAACACCCGAGCAGCCGGCAGCAACCACCCAACCGAACCAGCCGGACAGCACCGAAACCACCGAACCAGCAGCCGACGACACGACCGAGCCGAAGAAGAAACCGGCCCGCCGTGGCAAACGCGCCAGCGTCCCCAGCTGGGACGAAATCATGTTCGGCAAGAAAGCCGACTGAACCTGCAGCCCAGTAGGTTCATCGCCCGTGCCTACCGACCTCGAACAAACCGCTGCAGCAGCCGCCGCTCTCGCCGTACAACGCGATCCGGCTGCGGCCGAGGCGATCGAACGGTGCAGGCACGAACTGGCCGAGCCCAAGCCAGGCGGTCAACGCGCCGCCCTGCTTGTCGGCTGGGGCTACCTCGCGCTCGGTGAACCGACCGAGGCCTGGGAGTGCATCCGTGCAGCCGTCTCGTACGAGACCGAGCGGCACTTGACGGACCGAGCCGCCCTCCTTGCGGGCCTGCTGGCCGCCTCTGCACTCGAAGCACCCGCACTCGCCGGCGCCTGGTACCGCGCTTCACCCGACCTGATCGCCGTCCTCGACCAGATCAACTTCACTGATGACCTGACCACCCAGTTCACCGACGACCTCATCTGGCCTGATCACTCAGAACTGCGCGCCGATGTTCTCCCCCGCCTGGTGGCGCAGCTCGACGCACGGAGCCGATCCCTGTCGGCCCTCGCGCTCTACGCCGTGCACCACGCCCACGGTGACCCCGACGCCGCCGTTCGAGCCGCCTGGCAGGTCGTGCACCTCGGCCATCCGACGTACCTGGCGGCCGCCTGGCTCGGGATCGCAGAGGCGATGGTCAAGCAAGGCAACGACCCGACGGCCGCGAAGGCCTGCCAGGAGGCTCTCACCGCTCCCGGACAGTTCAGCGCAAGGCTCCTGCTCGGGCTCGCTGAAGGCCCGGAGCCCGACGTACAGACTCAGGCAGGCATCCTCCTCGGCAGGCTGCAGCGGGACGCTGGCGACCTCGAGTCAGCCCTGGCGACCCTGACCGCCGCAGCGCATGCTGATGATCCCGCGGCGCTTCTAGCCCTCGCGCAGACCCGCGACCTCGCGGGCGACGCGGCAGCCGCTCAGCCCGTCTACGCGAAGCTGGCCGAGCACGAGCTGTCCGAGCAGTACCAGGACGCGATCTTCAACCTCGGACTCCACGCAAAGGACCGGCGTGATCTGCCCGAGGCGACGCGGTGGTTCGGTCAGTACATCGAGGCGGGTTACGCCGCGCATCCGCTGGCGGCGGCGCATCTCGGCGAGCTGGCGTACTGGGTGGGTGACAAACAGGCCGCGCTCCACTGGTACCAGTACACACTGGACCACACCGACCTTCCCGTCCTGGTCGAGGAAGCCGAGCAACGGATGGCCGAACTGCTCGCGCCCTAGGTGGCGCTGAGGCGACTGAGTGACTGCATCGCGTCTCGCTCGATCCGGGACAGGTCCGTGAGAATCGAGCCCGCCTTCACCAGGTACTGCGGATCGCGTGACTCGCCGGCCGTGGCGATCAGCCCAGCTACCTCGGTCCACAACGTGGCTGCTTCGCCGTAGAGCCGGTGTCCGGTGCGTAGGTCGGCGGTGTCGAGTAGTTCGGTGCACTCGCCGAGGAAGTCGCGGTAGAGGTTGCGGAACAGAGCGCCGCCCGTGCCGGCCTTCTCCATCAGGAGCGCGGCCTGGGGCAGGTCGCGTGCCGGGTCATCGGTTCGGTCGAGCCAGGTGCGTACGAGCTTGCCGGCCTTCTCGATACCGCGGTGACCTAGGTTCGCGATCGGCGGGTGGAGGAACGCGTCGGCGCACGCCGTGATCGCGGGAACGATCTGCAACGACGGCTCCGTGGGAGCGGACAGCGTGAAGGACCGGTGCTTGGCGGTCATCGGTCCGCGCGCCGCCCTGGCCTCGGCGAGGCTGGTCCGGCTGGTCGATACCGCTCCGCCTTGCTGGTCGGTGTCCAGCAGGTACGCGTTGTGGTCGTCGTACCCGTGCATCTCCACGACATGACCACCGAAGTGCACCTTCGAGCTGAAGTACTCCAGGTAGTAGCTGTCGAGCTGCAGGCCGACCGGTTGACCGGCGTCGATCGCGGCCGCCACGTTCTCCCACGCCTTCCGCGGCGACGTCGTCTCCTGGACCACGAGCTCCAGCCCGAGCCGTCCAGCCAGGTTCCTCGTCAGCTCGAAGGGCTTCACCCGGCCCCCGAGGAACGGAAAGCCCAGGTTCTTGCTGTCCCAGTAGACGAACGACAGACCAGAACCCAGGCCGAAGAGCATCGGCTCCGAGAGATCCACGCCTTGGTGCCGGAGCAATGCGCCGAGCGCCGTCGTCTCGCAGTGCATGACCATCCCAGCATCATGGGCCCTCCGGCGACCGGAGAGTCCAGGCGGCTTGCTGACACATCACGGACAGTCGTCCCACATCGCGGACCGTGTTTGGTGGTGAGCCCGGTGGGCTGTCATGATCTTCGGCATGCAGATGCTGTGTTGTTGCTGTTGTCGCTGACGCGCGCCGACTCCCGGCGCACGAGGCCCTGACCTTTCCGTGGCCCGCCCGCCGACACAGCACTCACAGGAATTCGCATGAATCTCCCGGCTCTCGCCGATCTGCTCGCATCTCGTGGTCTCCGGCTCCTTCCCGGTTCGTACGCCGTACCGGTCGAGCTGCTCGTCCAGCTGCCCGACGCCACGATCGTCCAGTTCACCGCTCGCGGGACGACGCTGCGGCTGCGCAGCTACTCCCCCGACGCACTGACCGCGATCACGATCCCGGCCGAGTGCGGCTGCGGCGATCACCACCCGCAGGCCGGCCCGTCCCGCGTGACGCTCAGCCGGTACGCCGTACCGCTGGCCGAGCGCACTATCGACGGCGAACTCGAGTTCGGCTGGCGCCACCACGAAGCCGGCCTCCTCCACCTGGCCGACGCCACCACCCACTTCTTCACCCTCCTCGCCAACCTCCGCACCCGAGAACTCGCCGGCGTCGCCTAACAACACCAGGGGCCATCCCCTCCTGTTGAGGGCTCTCCGTTGGTACGCGAGGGGAGAAGCCACCACGCGAGGGGATATCCGGCTCTTGTGCTGCCTGTGTGGGTGGGCTGGACCGATCCGGCCGCAGCACCCGCGGTCCCCGAATCGTGGATCTCGGCGGCCAAACGCAGCCTCGATCCACGACTCGACGTTCCAGTGGCCAACCAAACGCCACGACTCGACGGGTGGCGGCGGGACGACCGGCCGGAGCCGCGGGGGACGGAGGGGCGACGGGACAGGTGCTGGTGACTGCGGACAGGTAATACCAGGTTCGGACCCACGACTACCTGTCTGACGACCCCGGAACGGGCTGATCACGTGACCGAAGATCCGGATATCCCCTCGTGTGAACGCGCTCGGGGATGGGTGGGTAGTGGTCGGAGGGGCCGGCGGTTAGGGGCGGCGGTGGGCGGGGGCTTGGGTGTCGAAGGACTTGCGGGCTGCTTCTACCTTGGTGAGGTTGGGGGACCAATCGGCGAGGGAGTGGAAGAGTGGGGCGAGGGTGCGGCCGAGGGGGCTGATTTCGTACTCGACACGTGGCGGGACCTCGGCGTGATAAGTGCGGGTGACCAGGCCGTCGCGTTCCAGCTGACGCAGGCGCTGGGTGAGGACCTTCGGTGTGATCGTCCCGATCCGGCGCTGCAGCTCGACGAACCGCTGGCGCCCGTACTCGTTCAGCGTCCACAGGATCGGCGTCGTCCACCGGCTGAAGACCAGGTCGACGACCGGCGCAATCGGGCAAGCCTGCACCGGGTCGACCGCTGTACCAACTTCTGTACTAACTACTGTGGTCTCGCTCACAAACCCAATACTATCCTCTAGGTACCTACTATCCCGCGACCACTAGCGTCGTCGTCATGATCGTGATCACCGGTGCCACCGGCAACGTAGGCCGCCCGCTCGTCCAGACCCTGATCGCCGCCGGCGAGGACGTCGTCCCCGTCTCGCGCCATATCGAAAGCCCAGGCGCAGGCCACCAGGCCGACCTGACCAATCCCGCAACCCTCGAGCCGGTCCTCGACGGCGCGAAGGCCGTCTTCCTCCTCACCTCCGCCGACTTCCTTGCCAACGGCAACCTCCAGGACGTCGTCGACGTGATCCGGTACGCCGGCGTACCGCGCGTGGTCCTCTTGTCGTCCCAAGGCGTCGGCACCGAACGCCACCCGGCGGTCCACGAGGACGCCGTCACCGGATCGGGCCTCGAGTGGACGATCCTGCGCCCCGGCAACTTCGCCAGCAACGCCTTCGCCTGGGCCGAGTCGATCCGCACCCAGCGCGCGATGGCCGCGCCGTTCGCGGACGTCGCCCTTCCCGCCGTCGACCCGCAGGACATCGCCGAAGTGGCCGCCGCCGCTCTCCGCGAGCCCGGCCACGCCGGCGCCGTCTACACGCTCACCGGACCCGCCGCCATCTCGCCCCGTCAGCAGGCCGGGGTGATCCAGACAGCCATCGGTACGCCGGTCAGCTTCACGGAGCTGACTCGCGATCAGGCGCGCCTCGGCATGCTCGACTTCATGCCGGAACCCGTCGTCGAGGCAACCCTCGACGTACTGGGCTCCCCCACACCGGCCGAGCAGGCGGTCAGCCCCGACGTCGAGAAGGTACTGCACCGGCCGCCGCGCACCTTCGCCGACTGGGTCAGCCGGAACCTGCAAGCCTTCCGCTGACCGCTGTCGGACTGCTCGTTCAGTTGCCTGGGGCGACCTCCCCCGCTTCCCCCTCGCCGCGATCGGTGGCCGGAGGCGGGGCGGGGCGGGTCTCCAGCTGGTGACGGAGGGCCTCGGCGACCTGTTCGGCCGCACGCTGAGCGGCGGTGAGCGCGGAGAACCGATCTTCGGCGGCCTTCTTCACGTCGGCCAGTTGGGACTGGTGGTCGGCACGTAGCTGGTCGCGGTCGCT
This sequence comes from Kribbella speibonae, assembly GCF_004331375.1. Lineage (NCBI taxonomy): Bacteria > Bacillati > Actinomycetota > Actinomycetes > Propionibacteriales > Kribbellaceae > Kribbella > Kribbella speibonae. The sequence goes on from NZ_SJKC01000005.1 coordinate 360,356, forward strand.
CCGATGCTCACCGCGAAGTGCCTCGAGCTCGGCGCGGTGCAGCTCGCGCTCCTGGCGCAACTCCGTGTGCAGTTGGTCAGCGGCCTGCTGGGCAGTGAGCCGCTCGGCCTCGGCCGCATCCCGAGCAATCCGCGCGGTCTCGATCTCGCTCCGGGCCTGGCGGAGCTGTTGCTCAGCCGCGGCCTGCGCGTCACGAATCCGGTGCTCTGCCTCCGCGCGCACCCGCTCCACCTCGGCCGCGGCGGCCGCACCGGCGGCCGCCACTTCCTCCCGGGCCTTCTCCAGCTCGGCGGTGGCGCTCTCCCGGACGGCCGCGGCGTCCCGTCGAGCCTGTTCTGCCGACTCAGCGGCGACGGCCGCGTCGACCCGGGCCTCTTCGAGGGCCGCAACGGCTTCTTGAGCGGCCTCGTCGGCCTCTTCCCGAGCGTCCTCGGCTTCGGCCGCTCGCTGCTCCGCCGTACGTCGGCGATGCTCTTCCTCGCCTCGCTGCCGCTCGACGTCGGCGAGCTGGGCTCTCGACGTCGCCTGCAACTGCTCGACCTCGGCCGCCACTGCTTCCGCGTCGCCGTAGGTGCGGACCGCTTCCGCGATCTGCGCGAGGTACCCCTCCAGTTCCTCCATCAGCCGCGGCAGGTTGCTCTTCATCAACTGCTCGAGGGTCATCCGAGCCGCGGTCACCGGCCCCTTCGCCGCCTCGGAGCCGGCCGGCGCGGCCTCCCGACGTACCGGTTGTCTGGCCAGACGGTTCTTCGCAGCCCAGGCGTTCGCCTTGTTGTGCACGACCGGCTTCCCGTCCACGCCCGCGCCTTCGCGGCCGCAGTACTTCGGCGGGCGGCCCGGCGTACCGGGATCTATCTGCTTCGGGTTCGCACAGCTCACTCCCGGGAACTCGCACAGCCCTTGCCGGCGCTGTGCGATGGGCTCCGCCTCCGTGGTCGTCATACATCTCACCCTACCGGATTACGTCGATATCGTACGCCTTTAAGTTCCGTTTCCGTCTACGCCTTTAGACTGAACGGAACCGAACTGAAATAGCGCATAATCCCCGTTATGCGCTATCTTCTCGCTGTGGACGATCCTCCGGAAATGCTCGTGTTTCGCCCAACAGAAACTGTGGTCGAGCTGCCTGCCCCCGATCGGGTGACCGAAGCCGCCGTACGCCGCTCCCTCGGACGACGTCGGCCGCTGCGCGATCCAGGAGCGGATGCCGTCGACCGGCTCGACCTGCTCGCCGAGGCACTCACCCCAGAGCTGACCGCACTGGTCGTGCTGTGGCTCGGTGGCACCCGGCGAGCGAGCCGCGACACCCGGATCGGCTATGCCGACGACCTGCTGCTGTGGGCAGACTGGGCCCGCACCGAGCTCGGCCGCGAGCGGTTCGGCCTGGACGTGCAGCGCGGCGAGGTGACGATGTGGCTGACCTGTCAGCAGGATGCCGGAGCGGCCGCGTCCTCGATTTCGCGCCGGCTGTCGGCGCTGTCCAGTCTGTATCGGTACGCCGCGGGCTGGGGCGTACCCGCGGTCTGCCCGATCTCAGACGACGATCATCGGCCGAAGTTTCATCGCGGCCGGCGCGCGACGTCGGCGCGCGTCCTGGACGCTGATCAGATCGAGGCGCTGCTCGCGGCAGCGGGAGACGTCCGCGATGCGCTGATCGTCGGCCTGCTGTACACCGGCGCGTTGCGAGTGTCCGAGCTCTGCGGGGCCGATGACGTCGATCGCCACGACGAGGGCCGGCGCACGTGGCTCGTCGTCACTCGGAAAGGCGGAAACGCGGTGCGCGTGCCGCTTGAGACCACCGTCGCCGAGCTCCTCGACCTGTATCGCGCGACGCGCCCGGTCTGGAACGGCGCGGGACCGGCTCCCCTGATCGCCGATGCCGCGGGCGATCGGCTCGACCGCCACGACGTCACCCGGGTGCTCCGCCGCCTGGCCCGGGCAGCCGGCATCCCCCGCCCGCAGACGATCGGACCACACTCACTGCGCGCCACCGCGATCACCGACCAGAAGCGTCGCGGCCACAACGCCGAGGACCTCCAGGAGCTGTCCGGTCACGCGGACGTCCGCACGGTCATGATCTACATCGACGACGACGGCCGCCGCGAACGGGTCGCCGCACTGACCGACGACCTCGGCCGTGTCATGACCGCCGTACCCCGCCACCTCAAGTCCCCCGGCGTCAGCTGACCAACGGCAGGAACACGTCGTCGACCAGTGACACGAGAGTCGAGGCCGGCACCGGGTCACGGGTGAAGAGCATCTCGTGACGCAGCAGGTTGGTGGGCGCGGTGAGGACCCGTTCGGGAACGTCCGCGGTCGGGATCTCACCGCGCTCCGCCGCCTGCTTCACGATGGTCGCCATCACGCCGACCATCCGCGTGAACGCCTCTTGATCCAGGTCCGGCGCCTCGGAGAGCAGTCCGTGAAAGATGTCCGGCCCGATGACCGCGAACCGGTCGGCCATCCGCTGCAGCACTTCGAGTACGTCGTCCCGCAGGCTGCCCGTGTCCGGGATGTCGTCGATGATCGAGCCGGTGCGGTACCGCATCGCCGCGATCACCAGCTCCGCACGGTTCCGCCACCGCCGGTACAGCACCTGCTTGCCGGTGTGCGCCCGCGCCGCGACGGCCTCCATCGTGAGCCGCGCGTACCCGGACTCCAGGACCTCGTCCCAGGCCGCGTCGAGCAGCGCCGCCTCGAGTTCCGCCCCGCGCCGCCGCTCCATGCACCCTCCAAAAGGAGACCTTGCGTCTCTTAACGGTTCGAGCCTACTCTGAAATCCGTAAGAGACGCAACGTCTCTAAGGAGTCGCTCGAATGACCACCACCACGGACCGCCTCGACCGGTCGGTCCTCAAACTCGCCGCCGTCCTCGTCCTCGGCGCCCTCGCCCCGCTGCTCGACAGCACGATCGTCACCGTCGCGATCCATACCCTCGGCGCCAACCTGCACGCCTCGGTCGCCACGGTCCAATGGGTCAGTACGGCGTACCTGCTCGCGCTGGCGATCGCGGTGCCGATCACCGGCTGGTCGGCGAACCGCTTCGGCGCCAAACGGATGTGGATCGTCGCGCTCGGACTGTTCCTCGCGGGCTCGATGCTGTGCGGTGCGGCCTGGAACATCGGCTCGCTGATCGCGTTCCGCGTCCTCCAGGGCATCGGCGGCGGCCTGATGCTGCCGATCCTGCAGACCTTGCTGATGCGCGCCGCCGGCCGCGAACGGATCGGCCGCCTGATGGCCGTCGTCACGCTGCCCGCGACGCTCGGCCCGATCCTCGGACCGGTGATCGGCGGTGTCATGGTCGGTCATCTCGACTGGCGCTGGATCTTCTATGTCAACGCACCGATCTGCCTCGCCGCGATCATCCTCGCGGTACGTACCCTCACGCCCGACCCTCCGGCGACCGCGGCGCGTCTCGACGTCCTCGGTCTGCTGCTGGTCTCCCCCGCCCTCGCCGCGATCATCTACGGCCTCAGCCAGGTCAGCGACCACGGCTTCGGCCAGCCCGCCGTACTCGTGCCGCTCGCCGTCGGCGTACTGCTCCTGATCGCCTTCGTACTGCGACGCGCCGCCGAGCCGCTCATCGACCTCGCACTCTTCCGCACCAGATCGTTCGCCGCCTCCACCGCGCTCATGTTCCTCACCGGCTTCGGTCTGTACGGCGCGATGCTGCTCCTCCCGCTCTTCTACCAGCAGGCCCGCGGTGAGACGGTGACTGCCGCCGGCCTGCTCCTCGTACCGCAGGGAATCGGCAGCCTGCTCGCCCGTACCGCCGGTGGCCTCACGGATCGCCTCGGCCCGCGACCGGTCGTCCTCGCCGGGATCGTCCTCACCACCCTCGGGACCATCCCGTTCGCGGTCGACGGCGCGTCGTACTGGCTGCTTGGATTCGCGCTCGTGATTCGCGGCGCCGGGTTGAGCGGGGTCAATCTCGCGGTGATGGTCGGCGCCTTCCGCGACCTCGAGCCGGTGCAGATCCCGCACGCGAGCAGTACGACGCGGATCATGCAGCAGCTCGGCGGTGCGTTCGGCGCGGCGACGCTCGCCGTCGTCCTGCAGAGTCAGCTCACCGGGCACCACGCGTCGACGGCGTACGCGCACAGCTTCGGATGGGCGATCGGGTTCACCGTTCTGGCCGCCGCACCGGCGTTCTTCCTGCCCCGGCGCCGGACTCTTGAATAAGTAACACGCTTGGTTTAACTTATCCGCGCAGTTGATCTTCCGGTCCGCCACCTGGAGGTTTCAGCATGTCCAGACTTCTCGCGCGGCTTCTTCCCGTCGTGCTGCTGACGAGCGTCCTCGCCGTACCGACGGCGCACGCCGCCACCATGTATCCCAGCGGGGTCGGCGCCGATCTCGGCCCGGTCCCGACCACGCTCGGCGCGCAGCCCGCCGCCGGCGACGACCCGGCCGGTCTCCGGACCGGCGCCGAACAAGGTCGCACGTACTGGCAGACCAACCAGGCCGCCGGCACCGGCTACCTGGAATTCGACGTCGACAGCGACTACGTGGACGAGATCGGCACCGACGACGTCCTGGTGACGGTGACCTATCTCGACTCCGGCACAGGCACGCTCGAACTCCAGTACGACGCCAAGGCCGACCCGCAGCAGGACACGACCGCCGTCCCGCTCACGAACACCGGCCAGTGGAAAACCGGCGTCTTCTCGCTCACTGACATCGCGTTCACCAACCGCCTTAGCGATGCCGACGTTCGGCTGTTCGGCGGCAGTGCCGACATCACGATCGCCGGGCTGCGGATCAGTACGGCGGGCGCGTCGGTGCAACTCGGCGCGACACCGGTCCAGAACGGGATCAGCCCGCGGGCCGGTGACGACGCATCGCACCTGGTGACCGGCGTCCAGGACGGTCGCCCGTACTGGCAGACCGACCGCACCGCGCCGGCGCCGGGCACGAACTTCTTCTACATGAACGTCGCCGACACCTACCTGTACGACAACCGCGGTCTGGTGCTGGTCAGCATCGACTACTTCGACGAGGGCAGCGGCCAGTTCGGTCTGCACTACGACTCCCCCGGCGAGACGATCCCGGACAAGTTCAAGAACTCCGAGGTGGTGCGGTACGGCGACACCAAGACGTGGAAGACGTTCACGTTCGCACTGCCGGACGCCGTCCTGACGAACCGCTCGAACGGCGGCGACTTCCGGATCCACAACGGCGACGGCGCGGTCGATCTCAAGGTCGCCGCGGTCCGGGTCGCCAAGGTCGCGACCGTCCTCGACGTCACCGAAGGGCTCGTCGACCTGATCGGCCAGGCCACCCGTACCGAGAAGGCGGCCCGTGAAGGGACGCGCGACGGGCAGTACCCGGCCGGCAGCCGGGCCACCCTGCAGGACGCGATCGACAACGCTCAGGCGATCGCGTCCACTCCGGGCGTCACCGACGTACAGGTTAAGGCCGCGCTCACCACGTTGCAGGCCAAGCTGGACGCGTTCACCGCGTCGGTGGTGGACACCAACTTCGCGGACGACGGTACGGCGACCGCGAGCGGTGGGACCGGGGCCGATCAGGTCAACGACAACAACCACCAGACTGCCTGGACCGGTGGTGCGGACTCGTGGTTGCAGATCGATCTTGGTACCAGGCGCCCGGTGAACGACGTGCGGGTCGAGTGGGCCGAGGCGTTCTCCCCGGACTACTCCGTACAGGTGTCGAACGACGGTCAGAAGTTCGTCGGCGTCGGCCGGATCGGGTCGCCGGGCGGAAACCAGGTCAGCCGGACGCGGTTCGCGACGGTCAGCGCGCGGTACGTGCGGGTCGCGATGACCGGGGCCGATGCGTTCGCCGTCAAGGAGCTGCAGCTGCGGCTGACCCCGGTCGTGACGCCGAAGCCGCGCCTCGTGTCCACCAGCAACCCGACCGAGGACGGTGTGGTCGCAGACTTCGACGCGACGCAGTTCGGCGCCGATCGCAGCGGTCGGCGGGACTCCACCAAGGCCATCCAGCAGGCGATCTACGCGTGCCAGGACGCGGGCGGCGGCACGGTGTGGCTGCCGGCCGGGCAGTACAAGGTGACCGACACGATCGAGGTCCACGCGTTCTGCAGCCTCCGCGGTGATCACGGCCAGAAGCTGGGAACCGGCACGGTGATCGTCGCCGACCTGCCGTCCGGAGACGACGGGCCGAGCCTGTTCCGGATCGGCGGCAGCGCCGGCGTTATCGGCGTGACGACGTACTACCCGCACCAGAACGCGAGTACGCCGGTCCCGTACAACTACACGTTCGAGATCCCCGGCGGCGCCTGGATCGGCAACGAGAACTACATGATGGCGACGGTCTCCGACGTCACCATGCTGAACTCGTACCGCGGGATCGGCATCAGCACGATGCCGAACGATCGAGGCAACGCTCCCAGCTCGGGTCAGGTGCACGAGTCGACGACGATCCGCAACGTCCGCGGTACGGCGCTGTTCGAGGGCGCCCGCGCCTACAACGGCGCCGACGTCGGCACCTGGGAGAACGTTTCCTTCAGCAACTCCTACTGGGCGTCGGCGCCCGCTGCGTACCACCCGCCGTCCCGGGCCGTGATCGACGCGTGGACCCGGGCGCACGGCACCGGCCTGGTGCTCGGCGACCTCGAATGGGACCAGTTCTACCGGATCGCGCTGGCCGACTACGCCGTCGGCATCCACGTCGTCGCGGGCCAGCGGGCCCAGTTCACCGGCAGCTTCCTCGAGCCCGACGTACGCCGGGTCGGGACCGGGCTGCTCGTCGACATGATGGACGACCGCTGGGGCATGACGCTCGCCGGCGGGCGCGTCGAGGGCGGCATCACCAACAACTCGCGGGGCTACGTGAAGATCACCGGGACCGAGGTCACCGGCGCGCAGAGCGGGATCATCCACCACATGTCCGGCACCGCCCCGACGTACCAGCAGGAACCACTGCCGAAGCCGGCGCAGAAGCTGTACGTCGTGGATGCACCGCACGGGGTCAGCTACCTGCCGGACGCGGACGCGACCCGCGCGGTGCAGAAGGTGCTCGATCGCGCCGGACGCGAGGGTGGCGGGATCGTCTACCTGCCCGCCGGGTGGTACCGGATCAGTACGCATCTGAGTGTTCCGGCGAAGGTCGAGCTGCGGGGTGCGTCCGCCGTACCGAACCGGGACCAGGGCGGCGCGAGCGGCGGGACGGTCCTGCACGCGTTCGAGCGCAACACAGAGACCGCGCTGATCACCCTCGGCAGCAAGGCCGGTGTGCGCGGGCTGCGGGTGTTCTATCCGGAGAACAACCCTGCCAACGACGTCGTGCCGTACCCGTACGCGATCCGCGGGCGAGCCGGTGCGAACTACGTGATCAACGCCGGCTTCCCGAACGCCTGGAACGGCATCGACCTGAGCGGCGACGGCGTCGTGGTGCGCAAGGTCGCGGGCGCGTTCTTCGACCAGGCGATCGCGATCGGCCCGGGACGCGGCGGCCGCGTCGAGGGCGTGCTCTCGAACGGGAACGCGGTCACCCGGGTCGGCTACCAGCAGCCGTACTGGATGAACGAAGGACGCATCTTCGAGCTCGTCATCGACAAGTACATGCGGAAGACCGCGAAGATCGTCACCGTCGACGGGGCGCGCGGGCTGACGCTGCTGAACGTGTTCGCGTACGGGTTCCACGACGGCCTCGTGGTGAACTCCGGGCAGGTGGACGCGTTCAACCTCGGCACCGACAACCTCGGCGGCGACGGGCACACCGTCCGGGTCGTGACCGGCGACGTCGAGGCGACGAACCTCGCCCGCTACAACGGCGCGACACTGAGCGGTCCGGCGACGTTGCACAACGTGATGGTGATCAATGTCGTCCAGCGCCGGATCAGCGTCGAGGCCGCCGGGAACGGTACCGCGACGATCTCCGGGAACGAGTCCGAACCGGGAACGTACGAGGTCGGCGCGCAGGTCACAGTGACGGCGACGCCAGGATCGGATAGCGTTTTCCGTGACTGGACCGTGGACGGGACCGTGGTGTCGACCCTGCCGTCCTACACCTTCACCGTCTCGACGGACCAGGCACTGACCGCGAACTTCAAGTAGGAGCGAGATGGCTGACACACAACAGCAGGTCGCGATCGTCGGGTGCGGCATCATCGGCCGCACCCACGCCAAGACCATCGCGGAACGGCCGGACGCGATCGTCACCGCCCTGGTGGACGGTGACGCAGCGGCCCGGGAGGCACTCCAGGCGCAGCTGGTCGAACTCGGCCAGCCGGAGCCGAAGGTGTTCGACGACCTGACCGCGGCGCTGAGTGGGTCGGACGTCTCCCTCGTCGCGATCTGCACCCCGAGCGGTACGCACGCGGCGCTGGCCGAGCAGGCGCTGAACGAGAAGAAGCACGTCGTGATCGAGAAGCCGCTCGACGTCGACCTGATCCGGGCCCGCCGCCTCGGCGCGGCGGCCACCCGGGCCGGGAGCCACGGCGTGCTGTCGTCGGTGATCAGTCAGCACCGCTTCGACGCCGGCAGCGCCGTCGTCAAGCAGGCGATCGACGCCGGCCGGTTCGGGCAGCTGACGTCGTCCGTCGCCACGGTCGCGTGGTGGCGCAGCGACGAGTACTACGCGTCGGCGGGCTGGCGCGGGACGTGGACGCAGGACGGCGGCGGCGCGCTGATGAACCAGGGCGTCCACACCGTCGACCTGATGCTGTGGTTCATGGGCCGCCCGGTCAGCATCCAGGCCCAGGCGCTGCGGGCCGCCCACCACGCGATCGAGGTCGAGGACACGGTCGTCGCCACGATCACGTTCGAGAACGGCGCCGTCGGCACCCTGCACGCCACCACCGCGGCCTTCCCCGGCGGCCGGACCCGCGTCTCTGTGCACGGCACCCAGGGCGGCGCGGAGGTCGAGGACGACCGCCTCCGCCGGCTCAACGTCGACGGCTCGAACGACGACCAGCCCGTCGACGCGGGCGAGCCCGGCGGCCACAAAGCGCAGTACGACGACATTCTGACCGCAATCGCCAACAACACCCCACCAGCCATCACCGTCCAGGACGCCATCGACGCCCTCGCCACAGTGCGAGCGGTCTACATCGCCTCCACCCTCCAACGCCCCGTGAAGTTCGTCGACGTCCTGGAGGGCCGCTACGACGACGTCGACGTCTCCCGCGGAATCGGCCTACCGCCCAACTAGCCCGTCCTCCTTCCACTGGCCGGCGACATAGGTGTAACTCTTTCCGGGCCCGGCGCCGACGACTTCGAACGGAACAATGCTCGAAGCGTCGGCGCGGGACTCGCCGACCAGCCGTGCGGAGGCGTCGACAACCACTGCCTTCATCGAGTCGCCGGATTTTATGTCCAGTTCGAGATGCCATTTGCAGTAGCAGTTCTCGGCAACCGCGGAAACGTTCAGCATGTGGTAACTCTGGTAGTTCTCGGGATTCCGCGCCGGGATGAATCGAGTGGTTTGGTCGTCGAGATTCACCATCAGGGTGTCGGTGTCCTCCGGGGCCCTGACCTCGACCCGGCCGGGGCACTTGAGGCGCGCACCCGCCACCAGCGGACGACGCTCGTCGACGATCAACCGGGCGCCGCCGACGCTGACCTTGGTCCGGTAACCCGCGGAGCCGATGCTGATCCGCAAGGAGGTCGAGGTTACGGGTAGACCGGCACCCGCGATCACGGCGCGCTCGAGCGCTTTCGAGCAGTTGTCGCCCCGTACCGCAGGCACTCTCGGAAGGGCTCCGACAGGCACCTGGATCAACCATGTCCCCTCGTCGGCGGCAGGGCCGACGCTGGTATAGACGGAGACGTCCTCGCCACGGACGTCGGGGTTCAGGTAGAAGAAGTACCCGAACCAGGCGACGTACGCGGTCGCGGCACCGGCGATCACATACGCGCGCGGTCGGTGCCCCAGGAAGATCTTGTTGATCATCTGCCACAGCCGGCTGACAGTCGGCGCTCCGATCTCCACGTCCGGCAGGGGAGCTTGGATGGCGAGGGCCGGGTCCCCGTCGACGATCAGCAGGTAGTCGACCCTCTGGTGACGCCCGAGCGCACCTGGCCCGACCCGGAGCTTGCTGCCGTCGAACGAGGCGGTGGGAGCCGCGTACGACGGCGGTTCCGAGGTGGCCTCGAGCAGCTCGACGATCGTGGCGGGCGACAGGTCGAACTCGATCGGTCCGCCGTCGAAATCGGTGCTCCGGATACTGTGCCGGCCGTCCGAGATGACCGAGACGGTGACTGTCTGGGCCTTGGACAGCGGTGTTCCGTCGTAGACCAGGCTGAGCTTGTCGGTCAGGCCGAGGCTGGTCGTCGAACCCAGCTCGTACCGCAGGACCTTCTTCAGTTGGCCACGCCAGGAGATCAGCAGGCCGACGATACTGACCGCCAGGCCGACGAGAGCGATCACAGCTCCGATGACCTCGGGCGGTGGCAGCTCCCCCACGATCATCCACCGAACGAGCAGTACTGCGCAGTTGCCCGGCATACGCCGCCCCCTTGCCGGCCCGTTGCCAGGCCCCCCTCGCTCCACGATCGCAAACGTCCGCGACAGTGTCGAGAGCCTCGGCTCTACGCGCCGGGGGCGCGGGTGTTGAGGATTCGTTGGTAGAGGTTGCAGTCTTGCCAGTGGCCGTTGATGTGGAGGTACGTCGGGGCCATGCCGATCTGGGTGAAGCCGGTGCGGTCGAGGACGCGCTGGGAGGCCGTGTTGCCGGTGAGGGTACTGGCTTCTATGCGGTGGAGTTTCAGGTTGGTGTCGGCGATGTCGGCGACTGCTTCGACGGCGCGGGTGGCGAGGCCTTGGCCGAGGGCGTCGGCGGCGAGCCAGTAGCCGAGGGCCGCGCTGCGGAACGGGCCGGGGACCAGGTCGCTCAACGTGATCTGGCCGACGATGCGGTCATTTGCGGCCAGCACCCACGGGACGACCTGGCCGTTCTTGTAGCGCTCGAGCTGGTACGTCATCCGTTCGGCCTGTCCGACGACGGTGAACCACCGCTCGTCCCGGACCGGCTCCCAGGGCCGGAGATGTTCGCGGCTCCGGGTCTGTGCGTCGGCGAGGGCGGGGGCGTCGGCGAGGGTCGCGATCCGGAGCTCGACGTCCGGCGTCAGCGGGCGGGGTTCGATCACTTGGGCAGCCTACGGGCCTGACTCGATCCCGAGACCCGAGGGGTGAACGCGTCGTGGAAGATCGTCGACGCCGCCCCGACGGCGGCCGCGTCGGTCTGCAGCATCGACTCCTCGACCGCGACCGGACGGGTCTCCCGCGCCACCGGATGCGCGTTCACCGCACGCCCGATCTCGGTCAGCAGGATCTCCGAGATCTCCTTGCCGTACGCCGGCCCGCCGAGCACCACGAGGTCGATGTCGAGCAGATCCACCAGGCCGACCGCGCCCTGCCCGATCACGCGCGCGACCTGCGTGACAGCCTGCACCGCCGCGGCGTCACCGTCGGCCGCCGCCTTGCACACGGCCCGGTACCGCTTGGCCTCGTCGGTCGCGGCCGGATCGGTCTCGACGTACCCGAACTCGCCCGCGATCACCGGCAGCGACGCCGTCGGGTTGCACTCGGGAATCATGCGGGGACCGTCGACCGGGTCCCACTCCCCCATCCGCAGCGCCGCAATCTGCCCGAACTCGCCGGCGTTTGCGGTGCCGCCGCGGTAGATCGAGCCGTTCAGGATCAGGCCACTGCCGACGCCGGTGCCGAGATAGAGGTACGCGAAGTCCCGCGCCCGCGCCGACCGGCCGATCCACCGCTCGCCGATCGCGGCCGCCGTACCGTCCTTCTCGACCAGCACCGGATGGTTGAGCTTCTGCTGCAGCAGTTGACGGATCTTCAACCCGCGCCAGGCCGGCTGCAGCGGCAGGGCGAGCAGCGTCCCGTCCGCGTCGATCGGGCCCGGTACGGCGACGCCGACGCCGAGCATCGACGCGAGGTCGACCTGGCTGATGCTGAGCGCCGCGTTCACCGTGGCCGCGGTCAGGTCGATCAGCTTGTCCGCCGCCAGGTCGTCGGCGAGGTCGACCGTTTCGCGGCGCACGATCGTGCCGTCCAGGTCGACCACGGCGACCGTGAGCAGTTCGGGGTCGATGTGGATGCCGACCGCGTGCGCGGCGTTCGACCGCAAGCGCACCGGCGTGCGCGGTTTGCCGAGCCGCTCGGCGCGTTCCTGCGCCTCCTCGACCAGCAACCCCTGCTGGAGAAGAAGGCGCAGGATCCGCGACACCGACTGCTGGGTGAGGCCGGTCCGTCGGGAGATCTCGGTCCGGCTGATGATGCCGGCCAGCCGGATCGTCTCGATGATCACGGCCTCGTTGAACGAGCCCAGGTCGTACTGGTTCGCGCCCGCGCGCCGCAGGTCCGCGAGTCCTTCGACCGAATCGCTCATCTTCACCTCCCCGTCTCGTCCCTACTGGCCGTGATCGTACTGCCCGGCGCCCGATGTCACGGTGCTTCGAGTGCTCCGTCGATGCGCCGTACTCCGGCCGCCCACTCGTCGTGACCGGACAGTTCCGCCGGATAACGCGCCGCTGCCTCCAGGTCGACGTCGATGCCCCAGCCCGGCGCCTCGTTCGGACGCAGCCAGCCGTCCTCGATCCGCAGCGTTCCGGGGAACACCTCGTACGTCGCCTCGTTGTAGATGTGTCCCTCTTGGATGCCGAAGGCAACCGACGTCACGTCCAGCGCGACGTTGGCCGCGGCGCCGATCGGCGAGGTGTCGCCGGGACCGTGCCAGGCTGTCCGTACGCCGGAGATCTCGGCGAGATCGGCCAGCTTCCGGGCCGGGGTGAGACCGCCGATGTCCGAGACGTGCGAGCGGATGAAGTCGACGCCGCCGTCCCGGATCAGCCGGACCGCGTCACCGAACGACGTCGTGAGCTCGCCGACGGCCAGCGGGACCGGGGAGGCGGCCCGGACCTCGGGCAGCCGGTCCCACAGCTCCGGCGCGAGCACGTCCTCGAGGAAGAACAACCGGTGCTGCTCGAGCGAACGAGCCAGCAGCACCGCCTCCTTCGGCGTCAGCCGCGAGTGCACGTCGTGGAGCAGTTCGATGTTGTCGGGCAGCGCGTGCCGCGCCTCCGCGAACAGCTCCGGGGTCGTCCGCAGGTAGTCCCGAACGGACCAGCCGTTGCGGTACGGCGAATCCGGGTACAGCGTCGGCACCTGCGGAGCGCCGTACCCGCCGCCGCCCGGTGTCGAGACCTGCAGGCGGATGTGCCGCCAGCCCTGCGTGATCAGCTTCTGCGCGTGGTCGATCGTGTCCTCGATCGTCTTCCCGCTGGCGTGGATATAGGTGTCGGCGGCCGCGCGAACCTTGCCGCCGAGCAGCTCGTACACCGGCATGCCGGCGCGCTTGCCGGCGATGTCCCACAGCGCCTGGTCGATGCCGGAGATCGCGTTGTTCGTGACCGGTCCGCCGCGCCAGTACCCGGAGTACGACGCCAGCCGGGTCAGGTCGCCGATGTCACCCGGGTAGCGGCCGACGAGCAGCCGCGACAGGTGCTCGTCGACGAACGTCCGCACCGCCTTCCAGCGCTGCGTGAAGGTGGCGCACCCGAGCCCGTACAGGCCCGGTTCGGTGGTGTCGATCTTCACGACCACCAGCGGGATGCCTTGCGGTGCCGTGACGATCGCCTTCACCTCGCGGATCCGGATGTCGTCCCGCGCGGGCCACGGCTGGTCGAAGTTCGCCGGAATTTGGTGCGGCATTCAAATCTCCAGGGAGAGGGTGGGTAGGTCGAGTTCGTGCCGGGCCTCGAAGCCCAGCACGGTCCGTACGGCGGTCAGGTCGATCGGCACCTCGCGGCCGGCGAACCGCCGCGAGCGCGGCACGTCCGGCGCGTACGCGTCCAGCAGATCCTCGGTCGGGTACGGCGCGTTGGTCGTGCTCGCGGTGACGAAGAAGGTGTGGGCGCCCGACAGCGGAGCCGTCAGCCCGAGCTCGACGGCGTACGCCGCGTCGCGGGTGTCCAGGTAGCTCCAGCCCTCCCGCAGTCCGCTGCCCGGATGCGCCCGGACATGGTCGGACATCTGCTGCAGCACCTCCAGCGAGTTCACGTGCGGAAATCGGAACGCGACCACGTCGATCCCCCACCGCCGCCAGGCCATCCGTGCGGTGTTCTCGTCGTTCTGCTTCGACAGCGAGTACGCGTCGCCGACATCGCTCGCCGCCAGCTCGTCCCACGGGAAGTACGGCGGCGCGATCTCGTGCGGGTTGAACGGTACGCCGGTCGCGTTGATGCTGCTCGCGATGACGGCGCGGTCGATGCCGAGCGCACCGGCCTGGGCCAGCACATTGAACGTCGACACGACGTTGATCGAGTACACCTCGTACGGCGTACCGGCCGAGGGATGCGGGAGCGCTGCCAGGTGCACGACGTACTCCACACCCTCGAGGGCGTGCGCCACATCCGTCTCGGACCGGGTGTCGCCGATCAGCACCCGGTCTGCCTTCAGATCCGGGTGCTCGACGTTGGTCAACGCGGTCACCTTCGCGCCCAGTGCGTTCAGATGCTCAACCGTCGTCAACCCGATCCGCCCAGCGGCCCCCGTCACCAGCACCCGCCGGCCGTTCAGTGCACTCACTCTTTGATGCCTCCTGCCATTCCCACGCCGCGCAGGAACTGTTTCTGGAACACCAAGAACAGCACGACAGGTATCAGAACCGCGAGGAACAGCGCGCTCATCTGCAGGGAGATCTCTGTGGTCTTGGCCACCCGCGGCAGCGCGACCGAGATCGGCTGCAGCCGTGGGTCCGGCAGCACCAGCAGCGGCCAGAGGTAGTCCTTCCACGAACCGATGACGGTCAGTAGCGCGACGACTCCGACGATCGGCTTCGACAACGGCAGGATCAGCGCCGTGAACAGCCTGATGTTGCTCGCCCCGTCGATCCAGGCGGCCTCGATCAGCTCCCGCGGGATCGAGTCGAAGTACCGCTTGATGACCAGGAGATTGAACGCGCTGGCCGCCGACGGCAGCCAGACCGCCCAGAACGTGTTCTGCAGGCTGACGCCCAGTACGGGCATCTTCAGCACGGTCATGTAGAGCGGGACCAGGGAGATCACCCCGGGCAGGAACAGCGTCGCCAGGACGGCGCCGGTGATGACCGGTCCCCACTTCGGCCGCAGGATGCTCAGCACGAAGGCGCCCGTCGTACACACGAACAGCGTCGAGATCATCGAGCCGATCGCGATGAACGCGGTGTTGCCCAGGTACGCGCCGATCTGCACGCGGTTCCAGGCGTCGGGGATGTTCTGCGGCCGGATCCCCGACGGCCACAGCTGCATCGGGCCGCGCAAGATGTCCTGGCTGGTGGAGACGCCGGACTTGAGCAGCCAGAGCAGAGGTCCGACGCCGGCGATCACCACGCCAATGAACAGCAGGACCTGGATCGCCGGCAACCCGTAGCGGACCGCCGAAACTTTCCGGTCGGCGAAGGAGATGATTCCGCGTTCATGACTCATGTGGTGCTCCAGCGCCGCGTGACGAAGTGGTAGACGACCGACAGCACGCACAGCACCCCGGCGAGCAGCACGCTGAGCGCGGTCGCGGCGCCGAAGTCGCCGTTGATGAACGCGTACCGGTAGATCAGCAGCAGGATCGTCGTGGTCGCGTTGTTCGGGCCGCCGCCGGTGAACAGGAACGGTTCGGTGAACACCTGGAACGTCCCGATCAGCTGCAGCAGCATCATGATCAGGATGATTCCGCGGATCTGCGGCAGCGTGACGTGCCAGACCCGGCTCCGGATGCTCGCCCCGTCCAGCTCGGCCGCCTCGTACAACTCCGTCCGTACGCCGGTCAGCGCCGCCAGGTAGATGATCGACGTGGCACCGGCGCCGGCCCAGGTCGCCTCGAGCACGATCGCCGGCATCGCCAGGGTCTGCGAGTTCAGCCAGGCGAACGGCCCGAGCCCGAACCAGCCGAGGATCGAGTTGAACACGCCCGCCGTACTCGGGTCGTAGAAGAACGTCCACAGCAGGATCGCGGCCACCGGCGGTACGACGGCCGGCAGGTACGACAGCACGTTGTAGAGCCAGCCGGTCTTGCGCAGTTCGCTGATGAACACCGCCAGGAACAGCGGCACCGGGAAGCCGAAGACGAGGGCCAGCAGGGCGAAGTACAACGTGTTGAGAGCCGCCTGCGGGAGTTGCGGGTCGGTCAGCACGTAGCTGAAGTTCGACATCCCGACCCACTCGGGCGGGGCGACGAGGTTGTTCTTCTGGAAGCTGAGCACCAGGCCGCGGACGATCGGGCCCCAGGAGAAGTACAGGAAGATCAGGACCAAGGGCAGGGCGAAGAAGACTGCGCTGAGCCCGCCGGAGCGATACCAGGTGGTAACGCTCCGGCCGGACTTCTGCGTTCGTTGCTGGAACATTGGGCTACCGGGCCAGACGCGCGTCGATCTTCGAGGCGGTATCGCTCAGCAGCTTGTCGATGTCCGCATCCTTCTTCGTCAGCACCTGCTGCACCACCGGGTCGAGCAGCGAGTAGACCTCCTGGCCCTTGTTCGACGGCTCGGGCAGCAGCTTCAGCGTCGTCGTCGAGTCGATGTAGCCCTGGAACTGCTTCACCGGGACGTTCACGTACGGCTCACGCCACTTGTTGTACTGGTCGTACGTCTCCTGGCTCAGCGGGGTGATGCCGGGCCGGCCGACGAAGCCCTTGTCCGCGATCGTGGTCTTCGCGTCCTGCACGGCGAGCGCCTCGGTCGTGTACTTGTCGAACTGGTCGAACTTGATCCACTTCAGCGCGGCGACGACCTCGTTCTTGGTCGCCTTCGGGCTGATCATCTTCAGCGAGCCGCCGGTCAGCGTGCCGTGCGGGCCGCCGTCCTGCGGCAGTGCGCCCTCCCCGAAGTCGGCGGGCTTCATGCCGAAGTTCTTCACGCTCATGTCGTACGCGTCCGGCGCCTGCAGGACCATGCCGATCTTGCCGGCCGCGAAGTCCTGCCGGACCTCCTCCTGGTTGTAGAGGAACCGGCTGCCCATCGAGTTGTCGGTCCAGCGCATGTCCTTGAGCAGCTGCAGCGCCTTCTTGGTCGGCGCGTCGTTGAAGGTGCTCTTCTTCCCGTCCGGGCTCTCGACGGTGCCGCCCATGCTGTACGTCATCGTGGTCAGCATCCAGCCGCCGGTGTTGTTCGTGGTCAGCTGCGCGTACCCGGCCTTACCGGTCTTGTCCGCGATCTGCTTGGCGTACTGCCGGACCTCGTCCCACGACGTCGGCGGCTTGTCCGGGTCCAGGCCGGCCTGCGTGAACAGCGCGCGGTTGTAGGCGATGCCGACCGAGAAGACGTCGATCGGTACGCCGTAGATCCGCCCGTTCGCGTCCTGGACGATCTTCAGCACGTTCGGGTTCAGGTCCTTGGTCAGGTCGACCAGCTTCAGCTCGTCGGTGATGTCCGGGAGCTGCTTGTTCGGGATCATGTTGGCGGGCTCGGTGAAGCTGATGTTCATCACCGTCGGCAGCGTGCCGCCGGCCACCTGGGCCTGGAAGGTCTGCGCCTCCCACTTGGTCTCGGTCGACTTCACCGTGATGTTCGGGTACTTCGCCGTGAAGTCCTTGATCTTCTGCTCGAACGCCTTGATGTCGTTCGGCTTGTCAGGGGTCGGGCGGTCGCCGATCGTGATCGTGACCGGCGCCTTCTCGTCGATGCCGGCACCGGCGCCACCGCCGCCGGACGCCGCCGGATCCGCTTTCGCACACCCCGCCGCCGCGAGCATCAGCCCGGCCACGCCGAGGGCAGTCCCGCGCCTGCCCCACCTGCTCACTCTCGTCATCGGAACTCCTCAGGTTTCCGGATGCCGCCGATGTGCTCTGAGCCACACACCGGCCAGGTCCCGAGTAAGTTAAACCAAGCGTGTTACTAACTCAAGACCTAGATCGAGATGTCTGCGGTAACGGTTTCGCTTACGGGTTCAGATCGCCCATCGGCATGAACTTCGCCGGCTGCGGCTCCGCCAGGAAATCCAGCAGGAGCCGGCTCACCAACTCAGGCTTCTCCAGCGGCAACCCGTGCGACGCACCAGGTACGACGGCCACCTGCGCGTCCGGGATCGCGCGAGCGACCTCCGCCGTGTGCTCGATCCGGACGCAGTCGTCGTCGCCCTGCATGAGCAGTACCGGCATCGGCAGCGTCCGGAGAGCGGCGAGGTCGACGTCCGGGAGGGTCTTCCACATCTGGGTCCACTTGGCGAAGACCACGTCGAAGTGGTCGGGGCCGTCCGGTGAGAGCGGCTCGTACTGCGGGCGGAAGGCCGCCGCAAGGAAGTCCAGGCCGCCGGGGTCGAGGAGGGCCTGGTTGGCAGTGGTCCCGCCGGCGTGGGTCAGTTCGGTGCCGATGAGGACGAGCTTGCGGACGAGATCCGGCCGGGACAGCGCCAGACTCATCCCGACCTTGCCACCGTCGCTCCAGCCGACCACGTGCACCGGCCCGAGTTCGAGCGCCTCGACGAACGCGGCCGTGTCCGCGGCGAAGATCTCCATCGACACCGGCCCGTCGACATCCGGAGTCCGGCCGTGCCCACGCCGTTCCGGGACCAGAACCCGGTACTGCGCAGCCAACGCCGGCACCTGCCCCTGCCAGCTGTCCGCGGTCACTCCCCCACCGTGCAGCAGCAAGACCGGCTCCCCCGTGCCGAGCTCGTCGTAATACGTCCGCACACCCTCCGCATCGACCTCCATGACCGTCGAACGACCCGCACGTACTCCGGCGTTCCCGAAACGGGGTGGAGGTGGTGGGTCGCTTGAGGCGAGGATGGGTGCATGCATCTGCGTCCAGCGACCGCTGCCGATCTTCACTTCCTGATCAAGATGTTGCTCGAGGCGTGTAACTGGGACGGGACGCCTTGGTACGACGAGGCGAAGGCGCGGGGTGACGATCACGCGTGGCGGTACCTCGACGGGTGGCCGAGAGGGAGTGATTTCGGGGTAGTAGCGGAGATCGACGGCGAACCGGCAGGTGCAACGTGGGCGCGGTGCCTCACCGCGGACCGGCCCGGGTACGGATACATCGCGGACGACGTACCCGAGCTGACCCTGGGTGTGGCGGCCGGCTATCGGCGGCGCGGGGTCGCGCGGGGCGTGCTGACCGAACTGGTCACGCAGGCGCGCGCAGCGTCGTACGGACAGCTCTCGCTCAGCGTGGACCCGGACAATCCGGCCCGGAACCTCTACGAGTCGCTGGGTTTCCGGAAGGTCGGCGTCGTCGGCACTTCCGACACGATGGTGGTGGCCCTCCGGTAGCCGATTCCTTTCGGCGGCGGCCGGGATCTACCTGGTGTGAGGTACACCGAGATCGAAAGGCCTTCGCCGATGAGTATTCCCGTGACCATGTGCGCGCTGCAGCAGACTTCTCTGACCGGCCCACAGGACCTGCGCCTGATCACCGACGCGCCGGTGCCGAGCCCTGGCCAGGACGAAATCCTGATCCGGGTCGCCGCGGCCGGCGTCAACTTCGCCGACCTCTCGAAGTCCCACGGGACCTTCGGGGACGGCCCGCAGCCGCCGTATCTGGCCGGATTCGAAGCCGCCGGCGAGGTGGTCGCGATCGGCGCGGCGGTGACCGACCCGGCGCGGGGAGCCACGGTTGCCGGCATCGGGACCGGCGCTTTCGCGGAATACATGGTGGTGCCCGCCGCGGCGGCGATGCCGGTGCCTGCGGGGTGGACTGCCGACCAGGCCCTCGGGCTGGTGGTGAACTGGCCGACCGCGTTGGCCGCACTCAAGCCGCTCGGCGGCGTCACCGCGGGGCAGACAGTGCTGG
Source organism: Kribbella speibonae (assembly GCF_004331375.1). Lineage (NCBI taxonomy): Bacteria > Bacillati > Actinomycetota > Actinomycetes > Propionibacteriales > Kribbellaceae > Kribbella > Kribbella speibonae. Next base: position 380,066 of record NZ_SJKC01000005.1, read on the forward strand.
TCCACGCCGCGGCAGGCGCGACGGGTCAGGCCGCTGTGACGCTGGCCAAGTACTACGGCGCGACGGTCATCGCGACCGCGTCACCAGGCAAGCAGGAAACGGTGGTGGCATTGGGCGCCGATCACGTTCTCGACTCCCGGGGCGGCGACATCGCGGGCGAGGTTCTGCGGCTGACCGGTGGCGCCGGTGCCGATGTGGTGCTGGAGTCGGCGGGCGGCGCGACCTTCGGTGCCAGCCTTGGCGCGGCCAAGCGGGTCACCGGCAGGGTCATCGTCTACGGCCTGGCCGGCGGCGATGCCGCGATCACCAACTGGGAGCTGGTGTACAAGCATCAGGTCCACCTCATCGGCCTCAATCTCGGGCTGCTGATCCAAGCCGCGCCACAGGTCTTCGGTGAGGTCATGCGGGAACTCTCCGGCCTCGTCGCGGCCGGAGTCGTGCGACCCGGCCGACCCACCGCGTACCAGCTCGCCGACGGTCCGAAGGTACTCGCGGAGCTCGAGTCCAGGGCGACCATCGGCAAGCTCGCCCTCGTACCGCCGCGCACCGATGGCCAGCAGCCGTTCGTGGTCCAGGGCTAGGCTCGCTGCGTGACAGCGCGGGAGCCGCAGACCCGGGACCGATTCAGCGCCGAGACCGAGCCGTTCCGCCGGGAGCTGTTGGCGCACTGCTACCGCATGACCGGTTCGGCGTCCGACGCCGAGGACCTGGTCCAGGAGACGTATCTGCGCGCGTGGCGTTCGTACGCCGGGTTCGAGGGGCGGGCGTCGATCCGGTCATGGCTCTACAAGATCGCCACCAACGTCTGCCTGCGAGCCCTGCAGCCGCGACGGATCCGGGTCCTGCCGTCCGGGCTGCAGGGCCCGTACGACGGACCCGACCGCGCACCGCGTCTCGTTCCACCCGGCGAAGTCTCGTGGCTGGAGCCCTTGCCGGATGCCTGGATCACCCCGCCCGCCGACGATCCAGCCGCGGTGGTGATCGCGCGCGAATCGGTGCGACTGGCCCTCATCGTCAGCCTGCAGCACTTACCCGCCCGGCAACGGGCGATCCTCCTCCTGCGCGAGGTACTCACCTTCTCCGCGGCAGAGACCGCAGAGATCCTCGGCACCACGACTGCGGCGGTCAAGAGCGGTCTGCAGCGCGCTCGGGCGCGGTTGGAGGAACTCGGGCCGGAGCCCACCGAGTTACTCGCGCCGACCGACCCGCGGGCACGCGCTCTGCTCGACGGCTACATCGCGGCCTTCGAACGCTCCGATGCCGGTCTGCTGGAAGAAGTGCTGCGCGCGGATGCCACGCTGGAGGCGACGCCGTTCCGCGACTGGCAGTCGGGCCGGGCGACGTGCCTCCACGTACTCCGGGCGTATGTTCTGGGTGCGCCGGGCGACTGGCGGATGATCCCGACCACCGCCAACGGCCAGCCCGCCGCCGTCGTCTACCACCGGGCAACGGACGGCGTACTCCGAGCCGACGGCGCAGTGGTTCTGGAGCCGACGGCCGGCGGCGTCTCCCGGGTGATCAAGTTCCACGATCCCGCCGTGGTCCCGGCCTTCGGCTTCCCGGACGTCCTCTAACCGAATCCGCGGACGCGGAACTGCATGACGCGGTACGGCCAGCCGTTGTCGGTGTTCCACTGGCTCACGGACAGATGCATGTCCGCGAGGGTGGAGCCAGGGATGACGTACCCGCCGTACAACTGCGCGACGTGGTTGTCGTCCTCCGAACCCCAGGCGCCGCCGTAGATCAGCGTCTGCCGGTACGCCGTGTAGAGGTTGGACGTCGGCGTGTCCATGATCATGCCGTCGATCCGGTAGTCGCCGGCGTTGAACCACGTCAGCACCCACTTGCCGCCGAGCGGCCGCAGGCTCATCTCGCCGAAGCTCCCGCTCAGGATCGGCGTCGCGGGGTTGCCCCACGCCCAGACCCCGTCACGATAGCCCCAGGGTTCGTACGCCGCCGGGTTCGCGATCTGCTCCTGGCGGACGCGCTTCAGGATGATCGGCTTGTTGCGCTGGAACCCGGTCGAGTAGACGTACACGTATCCGTCGTTGCCGAGTCCCCAGGTCAGCAGCTGGAACATCCCGCCGTCGATGTTCGGGGCGAACTTCGCGCCGGTGTGGTACCAGCTCGCACCGGAGTTGTCCGAGCGCCAGATCTCTGTCCACACGACGTTTCCGAGGCCCTTGTTCACCATCGCGTGCAGGTACATCGACCCGCCGATCGTGATCACGTCCGACGGCAGCACGGTCGAGAACGTCGGATTGTCGTGCGGGTAGTCCCACAGTTGCTGCGCCGCGTCGCCCCCGACCGCGCCGGACCACCGCACGCCGCCGTTCAGGTCCGTGGTCGTCGACCACAGCGCGACCGGAGACCGCCACCAGCCGCCGCCGACGCGCGCCTCCTCGAAGGTGTCGCCGAACATGAACAGCAACCGCCCGTCCGGCGTCCGCGCCGGAATCCCCAGGTCGGTCGCCGCCATCCGGAACCGGTCGGTCAGACCCGGCCCGGTCAGATCGGCCACTTTGTTGGTCAGCACAGCCTGGCTGCTCCCGAAGGCCCGGCCCGGTACGGCGGCCAGCAGGCCGGCGCCGACGGCCGCACGCAGGAACGTGGATCGCTTCATCATCTGACTCCCAGGGGCGGTGAGATTGGAAATCGATTTCTCGCCAACCATCCCGTGCCGCTCCGGTGAAGTCAACCCTTTCGTTATCCGTGCACGAGCACGGTCGCGAGCTGCGTGAACTGCTTGCGCTGGGTCGCGTTCAGCTCCTTCATCAACTCCGTCACGCGCCGGGCGATCTGCGCCTCCCCCGCCTCGGCGAGCCGGCGGCCGGCGGGCGTCAGCGCGACCAGGACACCACGACCGTCGTGCGGCGACGGCATCCGCTCGACCAGCCCGCGCTTCTCCGCCCGCGACACCAGTCCGGTCATCGAGGACTTGTCGAGACCGAGATGGTTGCCGAGTTCGAGCATCCCCGGCTGCCGGTCGCGGAGGATGCCGAGCAGCCGGATCTGGATGATCGACAGGTCGTGCTCGGCGCCGACCGCGGCGAGGATCCGCTGCACCCGGAAGGACAACTGCACGACGGCGTCCACGGTGTTCATGCTCCGGAGTCTAGTTGACGTAGTACGTGAGACAAACTATCTTCGAGCAGTAGTACGTGAGACAAACTACTTTCGTGGGGGTATGTGATGCGGGCAGCCGTGGTGCGGTCCTTCGACCGGCCGCCGACGTACGACGATCATCCGGAACCGATCGTGTCCGACGCGGACGAGGTGCTGGTGCGCGTGATCGCCGCCGGTCTGCATCCGCGGGTGCGGTCAGCGGCCGACGGGTCGCACTACACGTCCGAGGGCGCGTTGCCGATGGTGCCGGGGATCGACGGGGTCGGACGAACCGCGGACGGCGAGCTGCTGTACTTCGTTGCGGCCGACGGCGCTGTCGGCACGATGGCGGAGCAGGCGGTCGTCGATCGGCGGCGGGCCGTCGTACTGCCTGAGGACACCGACCCGATCGCCGTGGCGGCCGCGATGAACCCGGCGATGTCGTCGTGGATCGCGCTCCGCCGACGCGCGAACTTCCAGCCGGGCGGTTCGGTGCTCGTCCTCGGTGCGACCGGGAACGCCGGACAGCTCGCCGTACAGCTCGCCAAGCAACTGGGCGCGTCGACGGTGATCGGCGCCGGCCGCGATCCTGAACGGCTGGAGCTGCTGACCGCGCTAGGCGCTGATGAGGCAGTCAGCCTCGATGCAGTGGGCAAGTCGGCCGCCGACGTCGACGTGGTTCTCGACTACCTGTGGGGCGCGCCCACGGAGCAGGCCATGTCCGCTCTCCTCCACGCCCGCACCGACAGGGCCCGTCCCCTCACCTGGATCCAGATCGGCTCGATGGCCGGCCGCGAGCTGACACTCCCGTCGTACCTGCTCCGAGCCGCTGCCCTGACCATCATCGGCAGCGGCCAAGGTTCGGTCCGCACCAGTGACATCCTCGCGGATCTCCCCGCGCTGGCCGCGCTCATCACCTCGGACCAGCTGGCGATCAACCCCCTCCCGATCGCACTCGCCGACGTTGAGGGAGCGTGGACCAAGCCGGTGCCGGCCGGGGTGCGGGTGGTGCTGGTTCCCTGAGCGGTGACTCACCTCACGTGGGGCGGCTGTCACGGGCGAGACCATTGCGGCATCTCGTGGTCGAACAGTCGTTTCCACTGGAGGAACATGATGACGGAGCAGACCACGGTACTGATCACCGGCGCGAACAAAGGGCTCGGCTATGAAGCGGCTCGTCGGCTGGGTGTGATGGGTTGGAAGGTGTTCCTCGGCTCGCGTGACGAAGGGCGCGGGCGGGTCGCCGTTGAGAAGTTGGCGGCTGACGGCGTGGACGTGGTCCTGGTGCCGCTGGACGTTACGTCCGACGAGTCCGTGGCCGGCGCTTTACAGGTCGTGTCCAGCCACACCGGGCGGCTCGACGTACTGATCAACAACGCGGGTGCGCCGGGGCGGGCCGTTCACCCGGGTGAGGCTACGGCTGATGAGCTGCACGGTGTGTACGACGCCAACGTGTACGGGCCGGTGCGGGTCACACATGCGTTCCTGCCGCTCCTGCGGGCGGCGAGCAATCCTCGGGTGGTGATGGTGTCCAGCGGCGGCGGGGCCTTCAGCGTGGTGCTGGACCCGGAGCAGCCGGTTTCCAAGATGCACGAGCTCGCGTACAGCTCGTCGAAGGCGGCGCTGAACATGCTCACGGTCAGGTATGCGCAGGCGCTGCCGGGGATCAAGTTCAACGCGATCACGCCTGGTGAGACCGCGAAGCACACGTTCGCGGCTACCGACATGAACAATCACAAGGGTCAGCTGACTGTTACCGAAGGCACTGACGCCATCGTCCGGATGGCCACGCTGGGGCCCGACGGGCCTACCGGGACCTTTGAGGATCGGCTCGGGCCTGTGGATTGGTGAGCGGGTCAGTCCTTGCCGGTGGCTACTGGGCGGGTGGGGTCGGTGATCCACTCGGACCAGCTGCCGATGTAGACCGTGGCGGGGAGGCCGGCGGATTCCAGGGCGAGGGCTTCGTGGGCGGCGGTTACCCCGGAGCCGCAGTAGACCGCGGTTTCGGTGTCAGGGGTGACGCCGAGTGCGGTGAAGCGGGCCTGGAGGTCGGCGGGTGGGAGGAAGTGGCCGGTTTCGTCGACGTTCGCGGTGGTCGGGGCGTTCACGGCACCCGGGATGTGACCGGCCACCGGATCCATCGGCTCCACCTCACCCGCAAACCGCTCCGGAGCCCGAGCATCCAGCAACACACCCTTCGCCGCCACTGCCGCAGCCCCTTCAGCATCCAGAACAGGAATATGCCCAGGAGTCGCAATAAGACCGCCGGCAACTTCGCTGGTGGTCCCGTAGCCACCGGCGGAGTTGGTGATAGAGCTCTCCGTCGACTGCTCCCCGGTAGGCGCTTCCGTTGTCAGTTCTCCCCCGGCGGTTCGCCAGGCGGCTAGGCCGCCGTTGAGGACTTGGACGTTGGTTAGGCCGAAGTAGCGGAAGGTCCACCAGGCTCGGGCGGCGGACATTGAGGTTGCGGCGTCGTAGACGACGACGGGGGTGTCGGTGGAGGTGATGCCTAGGCGGCGGAAGGTCTCCGTGACGGTGGTTGCGGCGGGCAAGGGGTGGCGGCCGGGGCCGGGGGTGGATGCTAGTTCGGTGTCCAGGTCGACGAAGTACGCGCCGGGTAGGTGGCCTGCGTCGTACGCCTGCTTGCCGGGTGGGCCTGCCAGGTTCCAGGTGACGTCGACCAGTACCGGCGCGGGGTCCAGCGCCCGCAGTTCGTCAACGGAAATCAACGGGCTCATGACGCGGCTCCTCCGAACGGCAGGACTTCAGGTGACAAGGTGGCGCGGGCGCGCGCCTGGGTGAGGCGGCGCCGGTGATGCCGGCGACAGAGGACCTCGTACGCAACCTCGTGGTCCACCGACACGATGTCGCCCACCACCAGTTGCTCGCCCTCGGTCACCATCTCCCCACCGATCGTACGGGCGTTGTGCGTGGCCCGTTCACCGCACCAGCACAGCGCCTCGACCTGGAGCAGCTCCATCCGGTCCGCGAGCTCCACCAGCCGCGCCGACCCCGGGAACAGCGTCGCCCGGAAATCGGTCAGGATGCCGAAGCAGAACACGTCGATCTGCAGCTCGTCGACCAGCCGCGCGAGCTGCTCGATCTGCAGCGGGCTGTAGAACTGCGCCTCGTCGCAGACCACGTAGTCGATCCGGCCGCCGCGCGTCAGCTCGTTCACGACGTAGTCCCAGAAGTCGAACTCCGGGCGGACCTCGACCGCGTCCGCGGACAGTCCGAGGCGCGACGACAGTACCGACTCCCCCGCCCGGTCGTGGCTGGTGAAGATCCTTCCGAGCCTCCCGCGTGCCTTGTGGTTGTGATCCATCTGCAGCGCCAGCGTCGACTTGCCGCAGTCCATGGTCCCGGTGAAATACAGGAGCTCCGCCACGGGCGAACATCCTGCCAAGTCAAAGGTCCGGTCCGCACCTCGGGGGCACTCTGGGGTGTGTCGGAGGGGCGGGGTTGGGTTCTGAGCCTTGGTTCAGCTTGAATGGATTGTGCGCAAAGTTCTGTTCCTCGTCCTCGCGGCCTTCCTGGTCGCCGCCGCCGCGACGCTTCCGGCCGGTGCGGCGCCGGCCCGGTCCGAGGCGGGACTGCGGGCGTACTTCGTGATCACCGCGCCGAACCAGACCGCCAAGGTGACCGGCGCGATCACGCAGAACGGCGGCACCGTGTACGCGACGTACGACGCGATCGGCGTGATCGTGGCGCACTCGACGGCTGCCGGCTTCGCGGACAAGCTGCGCGCCGTCGAGGGCGTGCAGAAGGCCGGCGCGACCCGGACCTCCGACCTCCCCGCGGACGTCGCGAACCCGGCCGTCCCGCCGGCGGTCCCGGAGACCCCGACCGCGCAGCCGGAGTCCGACCGCGCGGACATGACCCAGATCGGCGCGGACCGCGCCTGGGCGAAGAACCCGGGCTCGAAGAGCATCACCGTCGGCGTCCTCGACACCGGGGTCGACGACCTGCACCCGGACCTGAAGGCGAACTTCGACGCGACCCGTTCGGCGTCCTGCGCGTACGGCAAGGCCGACACCCGTGCGGGTGCGTGGCGGCCGGTCGGCGAGCACGGCACGCATGTCGCGGGCACGATCGCCGGCGCGAAGAACGGCATCGGGATGGTCGGCGTCGCGCCGGGCGTGAAGGTGTCGTCGATCCGGGTCGCCGAGGCCGGGAGCCAGCTGTTCTTCCCGGAGAACACGGTCTGCGCGTTCATGTTCGCCGCCGACAAGGGCGTCTCGGTGACGAACAACAGCTACTACGTCGACCCGTGGCTCTACAACTGCCCGACCGACAAGGACCAGGACGCGATCGCCGAAGCGGTCCGCCGGTCCGTCGCGTACTCGGACAGCAAGGGCGTGGTGAACATCGCCGCGGCCGGCAACGAGAACGACGACCTGGCCAACAAGACCGAGGACCCCTCGAGCCCGGACGACTCGACCCCGACCGACCGCACCGTCACGAACGACTGCATCAGCCTCCCGACCGAGCTGCCGAACGTCGTCGTCGTCGCGGCGGTCGACCCGACCAGCGCGAAGTCGCCGTTCTCGAACTTCGGTGAGGGCAAGATCAGTATCGCCGCCCCGGGCCAGGCCGTGTACTCGACGGTGCCGGGCGGCGGCTACAAGGTTCTCGACGGTACGTCGATGGCGTCGCCGCACGTCGCCGGGGTCGCGGCCCTGCTCCGCAGCGTCGACCCGAAGCTGAACCCGGCGCAGGTCCGCGCCCGGCTCGCCCAGCAGGCCAACGACCTCGCGTGCCCGCCCGCGGCATCGGGCGAGTGCTCCGGGTCCGCGGGCAACAACTCGTACTACGGCGAAGGTCTCGTCGACGCGGCCGAGGCGGTCGGTGCCGCGGCTGCCCAGCCGCAGGGCGCGATCTCGGTCACCCAGCCGTCCGAGCAGCTCGGCGTCGGCGGCATCCCCGCGATCCCGCTGCTGCTGAAGGGCACCGGCGGCACCGGCGACATCAGCTACTCGGCGACCGGTCTTCCGCCGGGCCTCACCATCGACGCCGAGCGCGGCTGGATCACCGGCGTCCTGACGCCCGGCGCCGGCCGGTACAAGGTGACTGTCACCGCCCGCGACGGCGAAGCGAAGACCGCCAGCACCAGCTTCTTCTGGGACGTCTGGAGCTTCTAGTAGCCGGTGTCGACGAGGAGTGGGATTTCCATCTCGTCCGGGGTCAGTGAGCCGTGCAGGCCGATCAGACCGGCCTCCTGCGCGTGGCGGCGACTGGCTACCAGCGCGACCGGTCCGAGCGCCGCGACTATGACGTCCCCGAGGCGCGGTGACACCCGATCCTCGACGACCGCACCGAACCAGCCACGCGCGATCGCCTCGGAGCGGCTCAGCACCAGCGCCTTCTCACCCAGTCGTTCCTTGTAGACGGCGAGTACGTCGGCCTCGGCACCGGGAACGCAGTACAGGTGCCGGAAACGCGACTCCCCGCCGATGAGGGTCAATCCCTCGGTCAGGGCCGGATCGGCGTCGAGGTCCACGCGGTGCTCGGGCGCGACGTCGATCATGCCGTGGTCGGCGACAACGAGCAGTACGGCGTCCCGCGGCAGCGCCGAGCGGACCTGTTGGGCGAACGTGTCCGCCGCACCCAGCTCCTTCTGCCACTGCCAGGAGTCGCAGCCCTGCTGGTGGCCGATGTAGTCGAGCTGCGAGTCGTACACGTAGACCAGCGACGACTTCCCTTCGCGACTCGCGAAACGGGTCGCGTCCAGCCGGTCTTCGACGGTGTCGGCGCCACGGTGCGCGCTCCCGCGGAACGCGGCCGCCGTCAGGCCCGACGTGTCGAACCGTGCCTTGCTCACGTTGCGCGTGGCAACACCTGCTGCCGCTGCCCGGTCGAACACGGTCCCGTGCGGTTGCCACCGGCGTGGGTCGACCGGCGCGTCCCACGACAGCGCGTTGAGCAGGGCGCCGGTCTCCGGGACGATTGACGTATAGCCGACGATGCCGTGCGCACCCGGCGGCAGGCCCGTGCCGAGGCTCGTGAGGCTGACAGCGGTCGTCGACGGCACGCCGGCGGTCAGACTGCGGCTCTTCGGGATCAGCGACGACAGGTACGGCGCGGCGTCGCCGTACCGCTGGAGGAGATTCCAGCCGAGTCCGTCCAGCAGGAGGACGGCGTACCGGGAGGCGGGCGGCAGGCCGAGGAGGTTGGTCTCCCCCGGCACCGACAGCGCGCCGGCCACGGACGGCAGGACGTCGGCGAGCGCGCCGCCGCCGTACTGCGGCGAAACCGGCTGGATCACGGCACTACCTGCTGCTGGTCGCGAACGAGAGTGCCTTCGCGAACTCGAGCACCTGCTGGATCCCGGCCGGGCCGTCGGCCGCGGCGCTGATCCGCAGTGAGATGTCGTCGGCCGCGACCGAACCGGTGTACCCGTGGTCGGCCTCGCAGTTCGGGTCGGCGCAGACGGCCGGCTCCAGGTCGATCCGGTTCACCATGCCCCACCCGATGGTCAGCACGACCTCGCCGCTGCCCGCCACCGCCGGGTCGGCCTTGCCGGTGGCGTAGCCCGCCGGGTTCGGTACGACGCGGTTGACCACGACGGCGTTCACCCGGTGCAGCGGGATCGCCTCGGTCGAGGTGGACGCGTACGGCGCGCGGATCAGCTCGTCGGCGGCGTGCTCGTCGGTGTGGCCGACGATCAGCCGGGTCGGGGTGAGCGCCAGGATCGTGATGTGCCGCCGGACCTCGTCCCGGTCGAACGTCGGCTCGTGCTGCAGCACATAGGCCCGGATCGGTTCGCCGGCGATCGCCACCTCGAGCGAGTCGGTCACCACGTCGGGGTAATAGCCGCACCGATCGATCGCGTCGCGCAGGTCCGCCGACGCGTCCGCGAGCTCCGGTGTATTCAGGTCACGCATGCCCTCATCCTCGCACGATCGCGACCCAGCGCGTTTCACCCTTCGACCAGACCTGTGGACAGCCGCGATCAGTTCGCACTTGCCTTCCTCAGCACCGGCGCACCGGCGGCGCCCGCGACGGTGACCAGGACGAGCCCTCCGACGACCTGCCCGAGCAGCAGCAGTACGCCGGAACTCCCCTCGGTGATCATCTTGCCGCCGCTCAACGCCAGCCCGCACAGCGCGCCGAACCCGACGACGGGCAGACCGACACCGACGACCGGTACGACGGCTGCCACGCGGGCCGCTCGTTCGATCACCGACAGCGGTACGCCGGACCGCCGGAGCGCCCGCGCAGGAGCTGCTTGATCCAAAGCGGTACCCACTGCGCCGGCTGCAGTCGAGGCAGCCACGGTGAGGAAGACCAGCGAGAGCAGCAACGCGACACCGATCCGCATGTCGTTGAAGCTCGGGTCGTCTTCGCCAGAGGGCATGAACACCGAGATGAACCCAGTGACGAAGCCGGACAGCACCAGTGCGGCGACAGGCCGGAAAGCGCCCTTCGGATCGTCTACCAGGCGTCGACCCGCCAGCAACGTCACAGGTCCGTTGGCGGCCTTCACCATCGCCTTGCCCACCAACTGCACCGCCCACGGCCCTACCACGCGTACGGCGAGTGCCGCGAAGCCGATCGCGATCAGCAACGGCAGCAGCGCCGCCCGCATCCCGTAGTACGCCAGCATCACCGGACCGATCACCAGGAGTCCGATGCGCAGCACACTGAGGCCCTTGCGCGTTTGTCCGCGTACGACGCCCAGCGGGGTGATGCTGACGCGTCCGAGGCCGATGAGCGCACTGATGACCGACAGGACAGGTACGGCGACCAGTACGACCAGGACTGTCCACCACTGCACGGTGATGTCACCGACGTACCAGCGGCCGCCGCCGAGTGGGATCTGCGCGATCAGCGGACTCAGAACGGTGTAGCCGACCACACCGACGACTGCACCCGCCGCAGCGAGCACGGCTTGTTCTACTGCGCTCAGCCACAGCACTTGGGTCCGTGTGGCGCCAGCAAGACGCAGTGCGGCCAGTCGGTGCTCGCGACGCTTGGCGGCGACACCAGCGGCCTGTCCGACGAGGCTCAGGATCGGGAACAACACCAGGATGATGCCGAAGGCCACTGCGATCAGCAGGCCGAGCATGTGGCTGTCCCAGACCTTCTCATTCCAGCTGCTGACGTACTGCGGGTGCTGATCGCCTGGGATCGTCTGCACGCCCCGGATGATGATGAACTCTTCCGGCGACGACAGGCCCTTCTCACTGATCACACCGGTCGGCTTATCGACGCCGTACTGCTTGCTGAGGCTGGACCAGTGCTTGGCGACCTCAGGTGAGACGAAGACCTCGCCCGGCTTGGGTGTGTGGTCGAGGCCGGGAGGTGGCGCGAGTTCGTTGGGGCGGAGGACTGCGAGGTCGAGGACGCTGAGGCGGTGGTCATCGACGCGCTGGTCGTCGTCCAGGTTCAGTACGCCGATCGCCGTCGCCGGATCGGCCTTGTCGGCACTCCGCCACCCGATCCGCTCTGAGCGTTGCGACAGGCCGAGCGAGCCGGCGATCAGGAACGTCACGAGCAGCGCGACCACTGCGGTCGCGCCGAAGGCTGCCAGGTTCGCGGCACGCCCGCCTGGCCCGGGACGCCGTACGAACCGCAGGCCGAGGTCGGTCATCGGATTCATCGCACGGCTCCCATGGCGTCGCTGACTCGACCGTCGACGATGTGCAGCGCACGGTGGCAGCGGGCGGCGACAGCGTTGTCGTGCGTGACGACGACAACGGCGGCTCCGCGGTACGTCGCCGCGCCTACGAGCAGGTCGATGACCTGTGAGCCGGTGGCGGCGTCCAGTGCGCCGGTCGGCTCGTCGGCGAACACCACCTGCGGCTCGCCGACCAGTGCCCGCGCGATGGCGACGCGCTGCGCCTGCCCGCCGGACAGTTCACCCGGCCGGCGACCGACCTCAGCGGCGAGCCCGACCTGCGCGAGCGTCATGCGCGCCCGTCCGATCGCATCGCGCCGGCTCAGGCCGTCGACCATCAGCGGCAGGGCGACGTTCTCGTCCGCGGGCAGCTCGGCGAGCAGCTGGTTGTCCTGGAACACGAAGCCGAGCCGGCGACGGCGCAGTACCGTGCGGGCGGCGTCGTTCAGCTGGTCGACACGTTCACCGCCCAGCCACACCTCGCCCTGGTCGGGCGTCAGGATCCCGGCGAGTACGTGCAGCAAGGTCGTCTTGCCATTGCCACTCGGACCCATGACCGCGAGCGCTTCGCCCGAGCGGACAGCGACGTCCACTCCGGCCAGGCCGACCACGCTGCCGTAATGCTTCACCAGGCCATGCCCGCTCAACACAACCTGCGGGACCGCCTGCGACTGGGGACTCTGGAAGTTCATGCCCCGAGCCTTTCGCGATCACCGCCCGCGATCGTCGGCCCTCGGACCGGTCTTGCCGTCGCCTTTCGACCGGTCCGGCGTACGACCCAAGTCGTACGTCAAGCAGTCGGAAACGCCGACGGATAGGCGTCGCGGTAGCTCGGGATCGTCCCGGACGGGGTCTGCACCGACTCGGCGTTCAGCATCGCGTGCACGATCGCCCGCGCCAGCGTCCGCGCGCCGGCGGCGTACACGGTCTCCAGCCGGCCGAGCGCGGTCGGATCGGTCACGCTCAGCGGCGGCTCGTCCGTCGTCCGGGTCGAGAGCGCGAAGATGCTGTCGCCGTCGACGAGCGTGTGGATCGGGTCGATCGCCCGGGCCAGCCCGTCGTGGGCAACCATCGCCATCCGCTGCGTCGCCGCTTTGTCCAGCGGTACGTCGGTGGCGACGACCGCGATCACGGTGTTCATCGACGGGCCAGGGATGAGGTTGCGGCCGGGGGCCGCGGGCGGCGGCGGTTCGACCGGCGTCCGTAGGTGCGCGAACTCGGCGCCGAGTCCGAGGCGGGCGCCGTACAGGTTGCCGTCGGCATCGACCGTGGAGCCGGCCGCGTTCACGACCACCAGCGCGCCGACCGTCGTACCGTCGTCGAGCCGGACGCTCGCCGAGCCGACGCCGCCCTTCAACGACCTCGCCCTGGCGCCGGCCCCGGCGCCGTGGTTGCCTAGGGCGACTTGTCCGTCGGTGGCGGCGGCGATCGCGTCCGTTCCCCACGACGGCTCCGGGCGCGCCTTGAAGTCACCGCCGCGGGCCAGGTCGAAGATCACCGCGGCTGGGACGATCGGCACCACGTCGTACTCGCCCTGGCCGACGCGGACACCCTCACCGCGCTCCTCCAGCCAGCGCATCACGCCGCCGGCCGTGTCGAGCCCGAAGGCGCTCCCGCCGGTCAGGACGATCGCGTTCACGCCGCCGTTCGAGTTCACCGGTGCGAGGAGGTCGGTCTCGCGGGTGCCCGGCGCGCCGCCGCGGACATCGACGCCGGCGACGGCGGTCCCGGGGAGGTACACCACCGTCGTGCCGGTCAGGTACGGCGGGTCCACGCGCTCGACCTGCCCGACGAGAACTCCAGGGACATCGGTGATCGCGTTGTGCGGTCCGGGCTGCATGCCGCCGATCCTAATCCGGTTGCGGTGAGCGTTAGCGTGAAAGGCATGAACGCCGATCAGCTCTGTGGTCTGCTCGCCGAACCGTCGAGGTTGCGGACGTACTCCGCCGTCGTCCTCGGCGCGTCTACTCCCGGCGAGGTTGCCGGCAGCACCGGACTGGCCGCGCCGGTCGTGGTGAAGGCGCTGCAACGGCTGACCAAGGGCGGGCTGATCGCGGCCGGGCGGGATGGTTTCACGGCGGATGTGGACGCGTTCAAGGACGCCGTACGGGAGAGCCGGCCGGAGTGGGTGCCGCTGGATCCTGATCCGGCGCGCGACAACGTGCTGAAGTCGTTCATCCGGGATGGGCGGCTGACGCATTTCCCGACATTTCCGGAGAAGTATCAGATCGTTCTCGAGTACGTCGTGCAGGCGTTCGAGGTGGGTCGCAGCTATCCCGAGGCCGAGGTCAACGAGATCCTCAACCGCGTACACCCCGACCACGCCGCCCTGCGCCGAGGTCTGGTCGACGCGAGACTCCTCACCCGCGAGAACAGCATCTACGTTAGGTAAGTCGGCGGGCTGGGGTGTCCTGGCGGGGTTTTTCGTTGGGGGCTATGCGGATTCTGGTGTCCAGGACCGTCGCGCCTTGGGCGGCTACCAGGACTGAGCGGAGGTCGAGGCGGACTACTTCCTCGAGGTCGAGGGTGAGGCGGGAGACCCGGTGCAGGAGGTCCTCGATCGCGGGGATGTCGACCGGGTCCGAGCCGCGGTAGCCGTACAGCAGCGGCGCGGCCTTGACCTCGCGGACCATCTCGGCCGCGTCGCGGGTGGTGAGCGGCGGCATCCGGTACGAGCGGTCGCCGAGCAGATCCGTCGCGACACCCGACAGCCCGAACGTCACCACCGGCCCGAACGACACGTCCTCGATCGTCGAGATCACCACCGGTACGCCGGGCGGCGCCATCTTCTGCACGACGAACTGCGCCCGCGCCGGATCCGCCGCCACCCCGAACGTATGGGTCATCTCCGCCCAGGCCGCGCGCATGTCGTCCTCGTCGTGGATGTGCCGCCAGATATCGGCCAGATCCGGCCGCATCCGCCACTGCTCCGCGGTCGCCTTGAGAATCACCTCGAACCCGAGATCCGCCGCCCGCCCAACCGCCTCGTCCGCGGACAGCACCGGGAACGCCGGCAGCACCGAAATCCCGTAGAAGGTCAGCAGCCGCTGCCGATCCGCCTCGTCGAGGTCCGCGCCGGACGGGTGCCGTTGCAGGAACTCCGCGACGAAGTCCTCTCCCCCGCCGGTGTCGATCTCCGGCAGGTCCGGGATCCGGCTGTCCGACCGGCGCCGCCACTCCGCGTACTGCGTCGCCTTCGCGAGCGCGCCCACGGCGTACTGCGGGTTGAGGAACGACGGGATCGAGCCACGGGCGGCGCCGCCGTCCTCGTCCGGCACCTGCAGCTCGGCGGGCACGCTCCGGGACGCGAGGAACGTCGACACCACGGGTTTGTCCGATCCGGCGGCGGCCGCGGCGAGGACCTGCGCGACCTCACCGCCGTTCGACTGCACGGGCGGTGTGTAGATCACCACGACCGAGTGCACCTTGTCGTCGGCGAACACCTCGGACAGCGCGAGACCGAAGTCGGACGCGGTCGCGTCGGCGCTCAGGTTCCGCGGTTCACCCGCGACGTCCAGGCCGCAGCCCGCCATCGTGTCGAGCGCGAGCAGGGTCAGCGCGTCCGAGTTCGAGACGATCGCGACCCGGCGGCCCTTCGGCAGCGGCTGGTGCGCAAGCAGCTGGGCGACGTCGAACAGCTCACCGGTCGTGTCCACGCCGATCAGACCGCTCTGCCGGAACATCGACTCAATCGTTGCCGGTGGCAAATGACTGCGGCGCACCAGCTGCCCGACCGGGACGCCCTGGGTCGCACGTCCGGACTTCAGCGCGATCACCGGCTTGCGGCCCGCCAGTCGCCGCGACACCCGGCTGAACTTCCGCGGGTTGCCGAGCGACTCCAGGTACAGCAGCACGACCTCGGTGGCCTCGTCGGAGTACCAGTACTGCATCAGGTCGTTGCCCGACACATCCGCGCGGTTGCCCGCCGACACGAAGCTCGACAGCCCGAGACCACGCCCGACCATGTCGGCGAGGATCGGCACGCCCAGCGCACCCGACTGGCAGAAGAACGCGACCCGGCCCTTGCTCGGCATCAGCGGCGACAGCGTGGCGTTCAGCGAGACCCCACTGGCGGTGTTGATCAACCCCAGCGCGTTCGGCCCGATCACCCGCATGCCGTACGACCGCGCCAGACCGACCAGGTACCGCTGCCGCTTGCGCCCCTCGTCACCGATCTCCGCGAACCCGCTGGACACCACGACCAGCCCGCGCACACCCTTCGCCGCGCAGTCCAGGACGACGTCCGCGACCATGTCCGCCTTGACCGCGACCACCGCCAGGTCGACGGTGCCCTCGACCTCCCGGATCGTCGGGTACGCCGGGACGCCCTCGATCTCTGTCCCGGGAACGGCCTTCGTGTCGGTGTTCACGGCGTACAGCCGGCCGGGGAACCCGCCGTCGCGGAGGTTGCGCAGCAGCGCGTTGCCGATCGTGCCCTCACGGCGGCTCGCGCCGATCACGGCAACTGAGGACGGGGTCAGCAGGCGGGCGATCGACAGCGCCTCGGAGCGCTGCTCGCGGGCCTGCATCACCCCGAACGACGTGTCCGTCGGCGCGATGTCGAACTCGACCATGATCACGCCGTCCTCGAACTCCCGCGCGACCTTGTACCCGGCCTCGGTGAAGACCGTGATCATCTTCCGGTTGTCCGGCAGCACCTCGGCGACGAACCGGTGGATGCCGTTCTCCCGGGCGGCCTGCGCCAGGTGCTCGAGCAGCAGCTGCCCGAGCCCGCGTCCCTGATGCGCGTCCTCGATCAGGAACGCGACTTCCGCCGTACGCCGGTCGGTGCCCTCGTAGCGCCCGACGCCGATCATCTCGTCACCGACCGTGACGATCAGCGCCAGCCGCTGGTGGTAGTCGACCTGCGTGAACCTCGCCACATCACGGTCGGACAGTTCGGGGTACGGGGCGAAGAAGCGGTAGTACTTCGACTGTTCGGATACCCGCGCGTAGAACGCCACCAGGAGCGCGGCATCGTCCGGCGTGATCGGTCGCAGGTGCGCGGTCGCGCCGTCCCGCAGGACGACATCGGCCTCGTACTCCGCCGGATAGCCGTCCGGAGGCTCGGGGTCATACTGATCCGGCACCTGGACAGCGTACTCAAACAGGCACTTCGGAGGTTGTGAATTTGGTCGAGCGGATCGCGCCGGTGCTGGTGTTCCTGGTCGCGGTGACCGTCATCGCCGAGCTGGCCGACCGGGCCAAGGTGTTCGACGTCGCGGCGCGGGAGGCCGCGCACCTCGCCCGCGGCCGGGTATGGCGTCTGTGGCTGCTGGTCGTCGTCCTGGCCACGGGGCTCACGATCGTGCTGTCCCTGGACACCTGTGCGGTGCTCCTGACACCCGTGGTGCTGTCGATGGCCCGCCAACTGGACATCCCGCCGAAGCTGTTCGCGTTCACCACCGTCTGGCTGGCCGGTACGGCGTCCCTCCTGCTGCCGGTGTCCAACCTCACGAACCTCCTCGCCCTGCACCCGTTCCGCCAGCTGGACGTGAGCTATCTGTCCGTGAGCTGGCGCCCTGCCATCGCCGCGATCCTCGTCACGGTCGTGGTGCTCGCGGCGCTGTTCCACCGCGACCTGCCACGCCGGTACGTCGTCCCGCCGACACCTGCCGTCGAGGACAAGGTCCTGTTCTGGGGCTCCGCGGCTGTCTGTCTGCTGCTCGGCCCAGCCTTCGTGTCAGGTATCGAGGTGGCGATACCCGCGAGCATCGGAGCGCTCGTGCTGGTCGTTCTGTTCGCAGTACGGCGACGCAGTGTCCTTCGGTGGTCGCTGATCCCGTTCAAGCTCGTCGGGACCGTCGTGGTGCTGTTCACCGTGGTCGGGTTCCTCAGCTCCCACGGGCTCGAGGACCTCCTGCGGCGGGTCGCCGGCACCACCTCCGAGCTGCGCTTGAGCGCGACCGCGGCGCTCGGGGCGAACCTCTTCGACAACCTCCCGGCGTACCTGGCCATGGAACCGGTCGCCGCAGACAGCCCGCACCGCATGCTCGCACTCCTCATCGGCGTCAACTGCGGCTGCCTACTCACCCTCTGGGGCTCCCTCGCCACCCTGCTCTGGAGAGCCCGCTGCGACGCCGCCCGCGTAGACATCTCCTGGTGGTCGTTCCTGTGGCGCGGACTCATCCTCACGCCACTCGTGGTAACCGGAGCTGTCCTCGCCCTGAATGGGTAGTGTGCGCAGCATGGCGACGGAGCAGAGTACTTCGGAGGTCACCCGGGAGTTCCGGACTGCGCGCGACTTTCTGGTGGCGCACCGGGACGACTACGAGACGGCGTACCGGGACTTCAGCTGGCCGGCGTTCGAGCGGTTCAACTGGGCGCGGGACTGGTTCGACGCGCTGGCCGTCGAGCAGCCCGAGGTGGCCGCGCTGACGATCGTCGAGGAGGACGGTGAGGTCAACTCCCGGACCTACGCCGAGATGGGTGAGCGGTCCCGTCAGGTGGCCGGCTGGCTGACCGAGGCCGGGCTGAAGCCGGGCGACCGCGTCCTGATCGTGCTCGGCAACCAGGTCGAGCTCTGGGAGACCATGCTCGGCTGCATCCGCGCCGGCGCGGTCATGATCCCCGCCACGACCCTGCTGACGGACGCCGACCTCGCGGACCGCATCTCCCGCGGCAACGTCCGCGCTGTCGTCACCAGCAGCGCCGACACCGCCCGGTACGCCGGAATCGCGGACGACTGCATCCGCGTCGCCGTGGGCGAACCGACCGAGGGCTGGCTGACCTACGCCGATTCCGAGATCTACGAAGGCGCCGTCCCCGACGTCGACACCGCGGCCGACGACTCGCTGCTGCTCTACTTCACCTCCGGTACGACGAGCCAACCGAAGCTGGTCGAGCACACGCAGGTGAGCTACCCGGTCGGCCACCTGTCCACGATGTACTGGATCGGCCTGCAGCCCGGCGACGTACACCTCAACGTCTCCTCCCCCGGCTGGGCGAAGCACTCGTGGAGCAACGTGTTCGCGCCCTGGAACGCCGGCGCGACCGTCTTCCTCTACAACTACACGCGCTTCGACGCGGCGAAGATGCTCGACGTGCTGGCGACATACGGCGTGACCACGTTCTGCGCGCCGCCGACGGTGTGGCGGATGCTGATCCAGGCCGATCTGTCCGCGGTCGAGGTCCAGATCCGCGAGTGCATCTCGGCCGGTGAACCGCTGAACCCCGAGGTGATCGAGCAGGTCCGCAACGCCTGGGACGTCACGATCCGCGACGGGTACGGCCAGACCGAGACGACCGCGCAGATCGGGAACCCGCCCGGCCAGCCGGTGAAACTCGGGTCGATGGGCCGCCCGCTGCCCGGGTACCGCATCGCGCTGATCGACCCGTCCACGGACGAGATCGGCGACGACGGCGAGATCTGCATCGAGCTGGCGCCCGCGCCGGTCCCGCTGATGCGCGGGTACCGGGACGCGCATGAGCTCACCGAAGAGGTCATGCGGAACGGGTACTACCACACCGGCGACGTCGCGAGCCGGGACGCCGACGGCTACATCACGTACGTCGGGCGCTCGGACGACGTGTTCAAGGCCAGTGACTACCGCATCTCGCCGTTCGAGCTGGAGTCGGTGCTGATCGAGCACCCGGCCGTCGCCGAGGCGGCTGTCGTCCCGTCGCCGGATCCGGTGCGGCTCGCCGTACCGAAGGCGTACGTCGTGCTCGCGGCCGGACACGAACCGTCGCGGGAGCTCGCCGGGGAGATCCTGGCGTACTGCCGCGAGCACCTCGCGCCGTACAAGCGGATCCGGCGGATCGAGTTCGCCGAGCTGCCGAAGACGATCTCGGGGAAGATCCGGCGGGTCGAACTGCGGGCGGACGAGGCCGCTAAGGTCGAGAGCGGGACCAGCGGGCAGACGTACGACGAGGCCGACTTCAAGTAAATGTCCTTCCACACGGGCCTCGGCTGGGCGGCCGTCGGCGTCCTGCCGCTGCTGATCGCGATCGGTGTCGGGGCCTCGCGGTACGCCGGGCTCCGGCACGACAAAGGCATCGTCACGGCGGCGTTGCGCGCGCTCGTGCAACTCGCCGCGGTCGGGGCCGTGGTCGGCGTCGCGCTGCAGCATACGCTCGGCGCGATCGCGTTCGTACTGCTGATGTTCGTGGTCGCGACCGTGACGAGCACCCGACGGCTCCAGCACGCGGCGGTCGTCCCACGACAGTGGATGTACTGCGCGGCCGCGATCGGCGCCGGCGCGTTCGTCGTACTGCTGCTGCTCATCCTGCCGGGCGTCGTCCCACGGAACCCGGCGAGCATCCTGCCGATGGGCGGCATCATCGTCGGCGGTGCGATGACCGCGACCACGCTCGCGGGACGGCGCGTGCTGAGCGAGTACGGAACCCGGTACGGCGAATTCGAGGCGGGACTGTCGATCGGGCTGCTGCAGCCGGACGCGTTCAAGCTCGTTGTCGGTCCGGTCGCGGGTGATGCCCTGCTGCCGGCCCTTGATCAGACCCGCACCGTCGGCCTCGTCACCCTCCCGGGCGCGTTCGTCGGCATGGTCCTCGGCGGGGCCTCACCGACCCAGGCCGCCGCGCTCCAACTCGTCGTCCTGATCGGCCTGGTCGCGGCCGAGGCGATCGCGATCCTGGTGGTGACGGAGCTCCTGTCCCGCTCGAGCCTTCCGGACGGGCGTACCGTTTCAGCATGAGCGATGACAAGAGCATCTTCAGCCGGATCGACGAGCTGGTGGCCGAGGAGCACGAGCTGCGGACCAAGCACGCGGCGGGACAGGTGAACGACGCCGACGAGCACACCCGGCTCCGGGCCCTCGAGGTCGAGCTGGACCAGTGCTGGGACCTGCTCCGCCAGCGCCGCGCCAAGCGCGAGTTCGGCGAGAACCCCGACGACGCCACCGCCCGCTCCGCCGACATCGTCGAGGGCTATCGCAACTAGCAGCGCGGGATCAGAAGCCGCGGAGTTTCCCGGGGGTGATCCGGATCAGGACCGAGTAGTCGGCGTGGAACTGGTCCGGAGTCATCCCGAGCCCGGCGATGTCGTCGCCGTACTTCGCGTTGTACGCCGCCAGCGCGTCGCCGCTGATCGGGTCCGTGTCGACCACCGCCGTGCCGGAGATGACGCCGACGTCTCCCCCGGTGTGCGTCGCGTTGAAGTTGACGGTCACCTGCGGGTGGTCGGCGACGTTGTGCAGCTTGGCCTTGTTCGGCTGGCTGCTGATCAGGATCTCGTTGTCGTGCCAGAGGAACCACACCGGGTTCGGCGCCGGCGTACCTGACCTGCCGACGGTGGTCAGCCAGACCACGAGCTCATCGTCGAGCTGCCGTTCGATCCGCTTGCCGAAGCCGGTGGAGGTGTCGATCGTGAACATCGCTGCCCTTCAGTCGCTGTCAGACGGGTCCGAGGCGGGTCCGAGACGTCCCCACTCGATCGCCGGGCAGTGGTCCATCACCATCGTGAGACCCGCCGCCGTCGTTCGTGCGTAGGCGTCCTGATCCACCACATCGAGCTGGAACCACACCGCCTGCGCGTTGATTCCCACCGCCTGGTCCGCGATGTCGCCGGCCAGCTCGGACCGCACGAACACGTCCACGCAGTCCACCGGGAACGGGATGTCCGCGAGCGTCGCGTACCCCTGCTCACCGTGCACCGTCTCCGCGGCCGGATGCACCGGCACGACCCGTTTCCCGTGACTCTGCAGGAACCGCGCCACGCCGTACGCCGCCCGGCTGGTGTTGTTCGACAGCCCCACCACGGCCCAGGTGTCGCAGTCGGCCAGGATCTTGCGGATCGCCTCGTCCATCACTAACCCCTCAAGTACGTCAGCACTGCGGAAACGCGCCGGTCCAACCCCTCGTCCAACCGCAGCTTGGCGAAGATATTCCCGACGTGCTTGCGGACGGCGGCCTCGCTCACCACCAGGTGCTCGGCGATCGACCCGTTCACCCGGCCCTCCGCCATCAGCGCCAGTACCTCCAGCTCGCGCGGCGTCAGCGCCGACAGCGGACCGTCGTTCCGCCGCCGCGCCAGGAGCTGCCGCACCACCTCGGGGTCGACCACGGTCCCGCCGTCGGCGACCCGGTCCAGCGACTCGAGGAACTCGGTGACATGCCCGACCCGGTCCTTCAGCAGGTACCCGATCCCGCCGGTCGTTGTCTCCAGCAACGACGAGAGGTACGCGTCGGCGACGTACTGCGACAGCACCAGGATCCCGATCGCGGGCAGCTCCGCCCGGATCGCCGCCGCGGCCCGCAGTCCCTCGTCGCTGTGCCCGGGCGGCATCCGCACGTCGGTGATCACCATGTCCGGCGGGTTCTTGCGTACGACGGCCAGCAGCGCGTCACCGTCCCCGACAGCGTCCCGTACCTCGTGCCCGGCGCGATCCAGGATGCTGGCCAGACCCTCCCGCAACAGCAGCGAGTCCTCCGCCAGCACGATGCTCAATCGCCGAGTCGGCACGGGCACTCCATTCTCAATCGCGTCGGCCCTCCGGAGGGGCTGTCGACGTCGAGTGTGCCGCCCAAGGCGTCCAACCGCGTCACCAACCCGGTGAGTCCTGTCCCGGCGCCCAGTTGCGCGCCTCCGACACCGTCGTCCTGCACTGTGATGACGAGCCGGTCCCGATCCACCCAGCCGGTCACGTCGCAGGTCGTGGCCTGGGCGTGTTTGGCGACGTTCGCCAGCGCCTCACTGACGACGAAGTACGCCGCCGCCTCGATCGGCCCGGGCAGCCGGGTCGGGACCGACAGTTCCATGGTCACCGGCAGCGGCATCCGGTCCGCCACTTCGCGGACGGCTGCCTCCAGTCCGTGATCCACCAGCACGCGCGGATGAATGCCCCGTACGGCGGCCCGCAGATCCGCCAGCGCGGCCTCCGCCTCGCTGTGCGCCTTCACCACCAACCGCCGGCCCTCGCCGTCGGGCAGGTCCAGCTCGGCCAGACCGAGTGTCATGGTGAGCCCCACCAGCCGCTGCTGTACGCCGTCGTGCAGGTGCCGCTCGATCCGCACGCGCTCGGTCTCGAACGCGTCGACCAGGTCCAGCCGGGAACGACGCAGCTCGGCGAGGTTCCGCTGCAGCTCCTCCTGCCGGGGCCCGAGCATCGCCCGCGCCAGCGAGGCTTCCGCGCCGGCGATCACCCCGAGCAGGTACGAGCTGACCACGTAGTACGGCGGCCCGAACAGGACGAGGAACAGGAGCCCTTCCCCCGCGGTGTCCATCGTCCACGGGCCCATGCCCATCTGGTCGCCGTCCGCGATCACCGGCGAGGCCAGCGTCGTCAGGAGGATGGTCACGCTGAGCCCAGCGAAGAGCGCACTCAACGGCCATACGAAGACACCGAGCACGAAGCCGTACCCGAGCGCCCGCATCGACGCCTGCTCGCGGCGCCGGAACGTCACCTTCGCCCGCCGCGTCAGGCCGGCCGGGAGCTTCGCGTGCGGGCTCTTGATGCCGTCGACGAGCATCATCCCGGCCCGCCGCCGCTCCACCCACCCGATCGCCGCGCCGATCAGCGGGAACGCCGTCAGCATCAGGATCCCGATCAGGATCGGACTCAGCAGCGCACTCAACGCGGCCAGCCCGACCAAGACCACGATCGACACCGCCCCCATCGGCACCGACGTGAGGAGGTACGCATAGCTCCGCCACGGCCACGACGAGATCAGGTAGCGCGGCGAAGCCAACGCGGCCCACACGGTCACGGGGCCTCCCAGAGACCCTCGCGCCGCGGGCGCGGCATTCAACGCCGTCATGGGCCAACCCTAGGCGGGCGGCGGTCGCTGGGCGGTAGCGTGCGCGCTACTGCGGGTCTCCCCTGTGGGCCAGCGTCCAGAGCGGCGTACGGCGGTTTGCTGGAACCATGACCGCTACCGCGCCCACCTATCCGTTCACCGCACCGGCTGAGCCGCCTGCACTTCTGCTGGACGGCATCACCAAGACATACCGCTCCAAGGCCGGAGCGGTCGACGCGCTGCGCGGGGTGACGTACCACTTCGCGCGGGGCTCCTTCACGGCTGTCATGGGCCCGTCCGGCTCCGGCAAGTCGACGCTGTTGCAGTGCGCAGCGGGGCTCGACCATCCGACCACGGGCACTGTGGTGCTCAACGGGGTCACTCTTCTGGGCCTGAACGAGGTGGAGCTCACCAAGCTGCGCCGGGCCGAGATGGGTTTCGTGTTCCAGGCCTACAACCTGCTGCCGTCGCTGACCGTGTACGACAACGTCGCGCTCCCGCTGCGGCTCACCGGTCGCCGGCCGGCGCGGGACGACGTACACCGGGTGCTGGACCAGGTCGGCCTGGAGGGGAAGGCGAAGCGGCGGCCTGCCGAGTTGTCCGGCGGGCAGCAGCAACGGGTCGCGATCGCGCGGGCGTTGATCACCCGGCCGTCGGTCTTCTTCGCCGACGAACCGACCGGAGCACTGGACAGCGGCACCAGCCGCCAGATCCTCGGCCTGTTGCGCGAGGCAACCGACCGCGCCGGCCAGACCGTCGTCATGGTCACCCACGACCCGGTAGCCGCCGCCTACGCCGACCGCGTCCTCTTCCTCGCCGACGGTCTCCTCACCGGCCACCTCGACCGAGCCACCCCCGCCCAAATCGCAACAGCCATGAGCGACCTGGAGCGATGATGTTCTTCCTCAGTCGGCAGACCGTTGGGCGGCACAGGTCGTTGTATGCCGGGTCGTTTGTGGCGCTTGCGGTGGGAGTGTTTCTGCTGGGGCTGGCCGCTACGGCGACGGCTGCCACGGTCGCGTATCGCGGGCCGGCCTCGGCAAGTATCAGCGTCACCACACCTGGCGGTGACGGTACGCCGCCTCAGACGGTGAAGGTTCCGTTGTCGGATGCCGATGTGTCCGGGTTGCAGACCGTGCTGAGCATGGTGGGGACGATCAGCGGGTTCATCACGGTCTTCGTGATCGCCAGCACGTTCGCGTTCGCGGTCGCGTCGCGGCGGCAGGAGCTTGGGCTGCTCCGGCTGATCGGCGCGACGCCGCGGCAGATTCGCCGGATGGTGCTCGGCGAGGCGGTGGCCGTGGCGCTTGCCGCCTCGCTCACCGGAGCGGTCGCGGCCCAGCTCGCCACACCGTTCCTCCTGAGCAAGGCGTCGTACACCGAGTTGGCGCCGGTGAAGCTGGAGCCGGCGTCGCCGTGGGTTCCGCTGGCGATCGCCGTCGGGGCCGGGCTGCTGGTGGCGATGCTCGGTGCGCGTTCGGCGGCCCGCCGAGCGGGCCGGGTCGCGCCCATCGACGCGCTGCGGGAGGCCGCCCTGGAACCGCCGCGGATCGGGCCGGTGCGGATCGTGTTCGGGCTGCTGTTCCTGGCCGGCGCGATCACGATGCTGACGCTGATCCGGCCGTCGAGCGGCGAGGGTGCAGTACCGCTCGCGATGTTCACGCCGATGGTGATGGTGATCGCGCTGACCTTGCTCGCGCCGCTCGTCGTACCGGTGGTCGGACGGGTCTGGGCGCTGCCGCTGGTGGCGTGGACGCAGGTCTCGGGCCGGCTGGCCCGGAGCAACGTGCTCGCCGCGCCGCGACGGAGTGCGTCCCTCGCGGCGCCGATCCTCGCGATCTCGGCGATCGCCGGGTCCATGGTGCTCAGCCTCAGTTTCGCCGCGGACAGTGCCGAGGCGACGATTCGGGATGCTGTTCGCGCACCGATCGTCGTCACCGGGGTGGCACCGGCCGCCGGCCCTGACATGAAGGCGGTGGATGCCGGACTGCCGGTTCAGATGGTGCGGGTCGCGGCGGACTACGCGGAACTGGAGGACGCGGAGGGGATCGACCCGGGGATTGCCGCGCAGACCCGGGATCTCACTGAGTTGTCAGGCAAGCTGAGTGACCTGACCGGGAACACCGTCGCTGTCAGCAAGGAGATGTCGGGGTTCGAGGGGTACGACGTCGGCGACGAGATCCCGGTGGTGTTCGCCGACCAGACGTCGGTGAAGCTCCGGGTGGTGGCCGTCGTGAAGAACGCGTTCGGGGTGAACCCGTCGTTCCTGATCCCGCTCGATCTCGCCCGCAAGCATGCGCCCGACGCGCAGGCCGAGCGCAGTTTCGTGCTGCCCGCCGACGGTGTCGATCCGGGTGAACTTGTGAAGCGCTTGCCTGGCGCGCAGTTGGCCGCGGACTGGGAGGCCGACCAGGCGGAGGGTGTTCGGAAGGGAAACCGGGTCGGGCTCGTCATGCTGCTCGGGCCGGCCGCGCTCTACAGCGCGATCGCGATCGCCAACACCCTCCTGATGGGCAGCCTGCAGCGCCGCCAGGAGTTTGTCACCTCACGGTTGCTCGGTGCGACGCCGGCGCAGCTGCGGCGGATGGTGCTGTGGGAGTCGTCGCTGGTCGGGGCGGTCGCGCTGAGTCTCGGGACCGCGACCACGGTGACGGTCGGCGTGCTGATCCGGCACGCGATGACCGCGGGCGTCGCCGACGTACCGGTCACCGTGCCGTGGGGCATCCTGCTGGGTATCGGCGCGCTGTGTCTGATCCTGGCGGTAGGGTCCGCTCTGGCCCCGACGACGTACCTCCTGCGGGTCGCGGCCGGAGAAACAGGAGTTCACCAGGGACAATAGGTACGGCGCTGGACCGTCGCGGCGCCCGTACCGGTTGATCGAGGAGTTCGTACCCGCATGGCACGCCGTACCAGCACCGCCGAACCCGAGGACTTCGAGGAGCGCATTCTCGACGTCGACGTCTCCGACGAGATGCGTAACAGCTATCTGGAGTACGCGTACTCGGTGATCTACGCCCGGGCGCTGCCCGACGCCCGGGACGGGCTCAAACCGGTCCAGCGGCGGATCCTGTTCTCGATGGCGGAGAACAACATCCGCCCCGACCGCGGCCATGTGAAGTCGGCCCGCGTCGTCGGTGAGGTCATGGGTAAGTACCACCCGCACGGCGACGGCGCGATCTACGACGCACTGGTCCGGACCGCCCAGCCATGGTCGATGCGCGTCCCGCTGATCGACGGCCACGGAAACTTTGGAAGTCTGGACGATGGTCCGGCGGCGATGCGCTACACGGAATGCCGGATGGCGCCGCCGTCGATGGCGATGACGACGGGGCTGGACGAGAACGTCGTCGACTTCAAGCCGAACTACGACGGCCAGGAGACCGAGCCGTACGTACTGCCGGCCGCCTTCCCGAACCTGCTGGTCAACGGCGCCGCCGGGATCGCGGTCGGGATGGCCACCAACATGGCCCCGCACAACCTGGTCGAGGTGATCCAGGCGCTGCGGCACCTGATCAAGACGCCGGGTGCGGACCTCGACGACCTGATGCGGTTCATTCCCGGCCCGGACCTGCCGACCGGCGGCAAGATCGTCGGCCTGGAAGGGATCAAGGACGCGTACGCGACCGGCCGCGGCAGCTTCAAGATGCGCGCCACCGCCCGCGTCGAGAACGTCACCCCGCGCCGCAAGGGCATCGTGGTCACCGAGCTGCCGTACTCGGTGGGCCCGGAGAAGGTGATCGAGAAGATCAAGACCCTGGTGCAGAGCAAGAAGCTCCAGGGCATCGCGGACGTCAAGGACCTCACCGACCGCACGCACGGCACCCAGCTGGTCATCGAGGTCAAGAACGGCTTCGTCCCCGAGGCGCTGCTCGAGCAGCTGTACAAGCTCACCCCGCTCGAGGACGCGTTCCACGTCAACAACGTCTGCCTGGTCGAGGGACAGCCGCGCACGCTCGGGCTGAAGGAGCTCCTCGAGGTCTACCTCGAGCACCGGTACGACGTGACGCGCCGGCGCAGCGAGTTCCGCCGGAAGAAGGCCCAGGACCGGCTGCACATCGTCGACGGCCTGCTGATCGCGATCCTGGACATCGACGAGGTCATCCAGGTGATCCGCAGCAGCGACGACTCGGCCGCGGCCCGGTCCCGGCTGATCGAGATCTACGACCTGTCCGAGATCCAGGCCAACTACATCCTGGACATGCCGCTGCGCCGGCTGACGAAGTTCTCGAAGCTCGAACTGGAGACCGAGAAGGGCGAGCTGGAGCGCGAGATCGAGGCGCTGACCGCGATCATCGAAGACCCCGCGCTGCTCCGCAAGATGGTCTCCGACGAGCTCGCCGAGGTCGCCAAGACCTACGGGACGCCGCGGCGGACGGTACTGCTGGAGTCTTCCGGCGCGACGAAGACGGCCGCTGTGCCGCTTGAGGTCAGCGACGACCCGTGCTGGATCCTGATGAGCTCGGCCGGGCTGCTCGCGCGCACGAACGGTGTAGAGCCGTTCGGTCCCAGCGACTCGCGGGCGAAGCACGACGCGATCGTGTCCGCGGTGCAGAGCACCGCCCGCGGGCAGTACGGCCTGATCACCAGCGCGGGCCGGTTGATCCGGCTCGAGTCGCTCGACCTTCCCGCCGTACCGACGACCGCGAGCGCGCCGAACCTGCAGGGTGGCGCGCCGATCGCGGAGTTCGTGTCGCTGGACCCGGGCGAGAAGGCGCTGGCCCTGACCACGATGGATCCGGACTCGGTCGGTGTGGCCCTCGGTACGACGGGCGGTGTGGTGAAGCGCGTCGTACCGGATCACCTGAGCAACCGGGACTCGTGGGAGATCATCGGCCTCAAGGACGGCGACGAGGTCATCGGTGCGGTCGAGCTGACCACGGGCGAGGAGGAGTTGTGCTTCATCACCTCCGACGCGCAACTGCTGCACTTCCCGGCGTCGGCCGTGCGGCCGCAGGGGCGGACCGCCGGCGGTATGGCCGGCGTACGGCTCGCCGCGAAGGCGAAGGTGGTCTTCTTCGGGGCCGTCGACACCGCGCGCGAGGCGCAGGTCGTCACCATCGCGGGATCGTCGTCGGCGCTGCCGGGGACCGAGGTCGGTGCGGTGAAGGTGACGCCGTTCAGCGAGTACCCGGGCAAGGGCCGCGGGACCGGTGGTGTGCGGTGCCAGCGGCTGCTGAAGGGCGAGGACGGCCTCCTGCTCGGGTACGTCGGCACCGCGCCGGTGAAGGCCAGCGCGAACAGCGGCGCACCGGTCGAGCTGCCGCCCGTGGACATGCGGCGCGACGGCTCCGGCGTGCCGGTCGCTCAGCCCATCGCTGCATGCGCTCCTGATCTGGCAGGCTGACTTCTGTGAAGAGAGTGCTCGCGCTGTGCGCGGTCGTGGTACTGGCGGTGGCGGGCTGCAGCGACAAGAAGGAGTCGGGCGGCGGAGGCGGGTCCGGCGGCGACGCGGTCGCGCTGCTGACCGACGTCAAGAAGACCATCGACGAGGCCGCCAGCGTGCACATCGTGCTGACCGGGCGCGACCTGCCGGACAACGCGCAGACGCTCGCCAGCGGTGACGGCGTCGCGACGCACGCGCCCGCGTTCAAGGGCAAGCTGACCGTGCGGTCGTCCGGGTCGCCGATCGACGCCGACGTGGTCGCGGTCGGGAACAAGGTCTACGCCAAGGTGTCGTTCTCCCCCAGCTACATCGAGCTCACACCGGCGCAGCTGGCCGGGCTCGGCGCGCCCGACCCGGCGATCCTGCTCGATCCGGCGAAGGGCCTGACCGCGGTCCTGCCGACGCTCAAGGACGCCAAGGTGAAGGGCGAGACCCGCGAGGGCTCCAAGGTCCTCACCGAGGTCACCGGCTCCGTCGAGGGCAAGTCCCTCCAGGGCATCTTCCCGAAGGCCCCGGCCGACCAGAGCTTCCCGAGCACCTTCAAGATCGACAAGGACAGCAAACAGCTGGTCTCGGCGACCATCACCGGCCCGTTCTACACCGGCGCCACCAGCAGCTACGACGTCACCCTGGACAAATACGGCGAGAAGATCGAAATCACGAAACCGTGAGCTCGATGAGCAATCCGAGGACCCGCCTCACGCTGGCCTCGATCGCTGTCGCGTTCGCGGCGGCCGATACGTACGTCGTCGTCCTCGCGTTGCCGGACATGATGGCCGGGGTAGGGCTGTCCGCGGACGAGCTGCAGCGGGCGGCGCCGATCATCTCCGGGTTTCTGCTCGGGTAC
This sequence comes from Kribbella speibonae, assembly GCF_004331375.1. NCBI lineage: Bacteria > Bacillati > Actinomycetota > Actinomycetes > Propionibacteriales > Kribbellaceae > Kribbella > Kribbella speibonae. The sequence goes on from NZ_SJKC01000005.1 coordinate 409,718, forward strand.
ATCGCGGTCCTGCCGCTGATCGGGCGGATCGCGGATGTCGCGGGGCGTACGCCGGTGCTCGTCGGGGCGCTGCTGCTGTTCGCGGTCGGGTCACTGATCACGGCGGGCGCCTACGACCTGCCGCTGGTGGTAACCGGTCGGTTTCTTCAGGGCGTCGGCGGTGGCGGACTGGTGCCCGCGACGCTCGCGCTGGTCGCCGACCTGTGGCCGGCCGAGCGGCGCGGGATGCCCTTGGGCGTGGTCGGGGCGGTACAGGAGCTCGGCTCCGTACTGGGCCCGCTGCTGGGTGCCGCCGTACTCGCGGTGGCTGACTGGCGGTACATCTTCTGGCTCAACCTGGTCGTCGCTGTCATCCTCGCGCTGCTGCTCCGCGGCCGCTGGCGACCACGCATCTCAGGCGCCGTCGGATTGCTCGCGTGCGTCGCGTTAGGCCTGACGCTCACAGCCCCGGATCGACTCGCATCCGGGGTGACCCTCGGTCTGCCCTTCGTGCCCTTCACCGGAACGTCCCGCCTGCTCACGCCGATCGGCGTCGTCACGCTGGTACTGGCGCTTGCCTGGCTCGGGCTCGTCCTGGCGCGAACTCGCGGCCACCTGGCTGGGTTGCTCCAGCGAGTCGACCTCGTCGGCGCGCTCCTGCTCGCGCTCGCACTGGCCGGCGTCGTGCTCGCCTTCGCGACGGCAGATCCCGAGCGCGAACTCATGTCGCCAGCCGGACCGTGGCTACTCGTCGCGGCAGCGGTGTTCGCTGTCGCCTTCGCGCTGTGGCAGCGACGTACGCCAGCCGCGATCGTGCCTCGTGGCCTGCTGGGTGGACGCCCAGCCTGGGGTTCGCTCGTGGTCAGTTTTCTGATCGGGTGCGCGCTGATCGCGGCGCTGGTCGACGTACCGGTGTTTGCTCGCACGACACAGGGCGGTGGGCAGCTCGCGGCCGCGCTGGTGCTGCTGCGGTTCCTGATCGCTCTACCGGTCGGCGCGGTCGTCGGCGGCTGGCTGACGCGGCGCCACGGCCTCGGGCTCATCACGGGCGTCGGGCTCGGCTTGTCCGGGGCGATGTTCGTCGTGATGGCGTTCTGGAGCCGTACGGCGCTGGATCACTGGCCCGCGACCGTCGTACTGCTCGTCTGCGGCTTCGGATTCGGATTGGCGCTGTCACCGCTGAACACGGCGCTGCTCGGTGCGACGCCGTCGGACAGCCACGGCCTGGTGAGCGCGCTCGTCGTCGTCGCGCGAATGGTCGGCATGCTCGTCGGCGTCTCCGCGCTGACCGCGATCGGCCTCCGCCGGTACTACGCGATTGCCGACGGCATCAAATCGCCCAACGAGCTCTGCCCGACGTCCCCCGGCGACTGCCGCCCGTACGTCGACGCGCTCCGGGACGCCGCCGTTTCACAAGTTCACGCAATCTTCGCCGGGGCCGCCATGTGCGCCTTTCTCGCGGCGATCCTGGGTGTCCTGCTGCTCGGGCGACGTGGCCCAATTCACACCTAGCGCACACATGATGATCATCATGAGGGACAGCCGTCTCAGGTCGCGTACCGTTCTGGTGTGACCCCTGCTCCTGCCGCCGGCCTGTGCTCGACGTTCTGTCGGGTGCTGCAGGAGCCGTTGCCCGGTACGGCGGTCGTGGCGAGCGGATGGGTCGTCGTCGAGCAGCCCGGTCCGTGGGGCGCGAAGGCGCCGACGCAGAGTCACCTCGACCCGGGATTCGGCGGCGCCTTCGACGACGAGTGCAAGAAGGTCGACGTACGGTTCGGCCTGATCCGCTCCCCCGGCCGGCACGCGGACTCGGTCGAGCGGTCGCACCAGGTCTTCGTCGCCTCCACGCGGCCGGGCAAGTCCTGGCTGCTCGGCGGGCGGGTCGCGGATCCGTCCGAGCTCAATGACCTCGACCTCGGCGCGGTCGCCCGTGGCGATCGCGCGGCGGCTCTCGCCTCGTTGCCCGTTCTGACGCCGCTCGACGAACCGATCGTGCTGGTCTGTACCAACGGCAAGCGCGACGAGTGCTGCGCCGTACTCGGACGGCCGCTGGTGTCCGGGCTGGCCGGACGCGCGCCAGGCCGGGTGTGGGAGGCCAATCACTTGGGCGGGCACCGGTTCGCCCCGACCGCGACGTACCTGCCGGCGGGCACCATGCACGGGCATCTCACGGTTGACACAGCGGTCGAGGTGCTGGCCGCGGCCGACCGTGGCGAGACAGTACTGACCGGGCTGCGCGGCCGGTCCACCTGGACCAAGCGCGGTCAAGCCGCCGAGGTCGCCGTACGCGAGCTGATCGGCGATCTCTCACTGGATTCGCTGCTGGTCGTCGGCGAAGGCGCCGACACTGTCACCGTCCAGCACGTCGACGGGCGGTCGTGGATCGTGCCGGTGACCAGCGCACCAGCCGATCCACCCCGTCCGGACTCCTGCGGAAAGGAACCGTTCGCCATGTCGATTCTGCAAACCGGTACCCCAGTGTCAGGACCAAGGCGATGAGGGGCGGGTTCGACGATGTGCTCGCCGCCAACGCGGAGTACGCCGCCGACTTCCACTACGGCGGCTTCGACGGGATCGCCCATGCCGGGATCGGCGTGGTCACGTGTATGGACTCGCGGATTCCGCCGCTGGAGATGCTCGGGCTCAAGCCCGGTGACGCGAAGGTGCTGCGTTCGGCCGGCGGGCGGGTCACCGAGATCACGATGACCGGTCTGGTCCTCGGGGTGCAGCTGCTCGGCATCCGGCGGATCATGATCATCCCGCACACCCGCTGCGCGATGGCTGCGATGTCCGAGGACGAACTCCGCGCGAAGGTCGAGCTGGCCGCCGGGAAACCGGCCGGTTACCTGCCCATCAACGTCATCCCCGACCAGCACGAGGCCCTCCGCCGCGACGTCGCCGCGGTCCGCGAACACCCGCTGATCGGCGACGACATCCTGGTCGGCGGCTTCATGTACGACGTCGACACCGGCCTGCTCACCGAAATCGACTGATCCCGACCGGTTAACTCTCGACGGTGACTTTGCCGGTGTCGAGTTCGTAGTAGGCGCCGGCCAGTTGGAGTTTGCCCGATTGTTCGAGTGGGGTGATGACGGGTGATCGGCGGAGTTCGGCGAGGACGTGGGTGACGTTCGCGTGGACGGCGTTGGTGAGGCGGTCGCCGGGCTTGCCGGAGGTCTGGCGGACGGCCGGGGCGAGGGTGTCCACGAGGTAGCCGAGCTTGCCGGGGTGGGCGGTGGGCTTGTCGAGGGCCTTGATGGTGGCGTCCAGGGCGCCGCAGCGTTGGTGGCCCAGGACCAGCAGGAGCGGGGTGTGGAGTTCGGCGACGCCGAATTCCAGGCTGCCGATCACCGACTGGTCGAGTGCTCCGCCGGCGCTGCGGACGACGACCAGGTCGCCGAGGCCCTGGTCGAAGACGAGCTCGATCGGTACGCGTGAGTCGACGCAGCCGAGGATCGTCGCAAACGGGTGCTGTCCCTTGCTCACCGCGATCCGCCGGGCGATGCCCTCGTCGAGATCCTGCTCCTGCGCGGCCACGAACCGCGCATTACCCGCCAGCAACCGCTCGAGCGCCTGCTTGCCATCAGCAACTGAACTCCCGGTCGGTGGGACTGTTCCCACTACCTGTTCCTCAGACTGTTGACGTCCACATCCGACCAATCCCAAGGCCAGAGCGGTGCTGAGGATGCGGCGGCGGGACGGGGTGTTCATCGGCGGTCTCCTCGGGGCGGACGGCGGGGCGGTGCCGTCTCATCGACCGTAGCAGATTGCATACAGTCTGCAGTACCCACGAACACTGAGGATCTCTCGGATCCCGCCCCGAAATCTGATAGACACCCCTTATGAGACTCCGCCCCAGCTCATTCCACCGCTCCCTGGTCGCCGGCGCCCTCGCGCTGACCGCCGTACTCTCCAGCGCCCCGATCGCCCAGGCGCTCCCGGACACCGCTCCCGCCTTCCGCGGCGGACCGGTCACCGGCTGCCTGGACCACTCGATCGTCGGCACGGTCGAGGAGCAGCGACTCAGCCGGGGCATCAACGGCGGCCCGTCGGTACCCGCCGAGATCCTGCGCCGCTCAGGCTTCGACCGCCAGATCGACCTGTTCACGCAACTCCTGTGCCGCGTCCCCAGCCGCCAAGCCGCAGCGACCCTCGTACGCACCCAGGGCGAGGCTCTCTGGCGTACGGCGACCCAACGCGCTCAGCGCACCCCGACCGGCACCGACGCCCTCCCAGCCACCGACGACCGCGGCCTGTACTGGGCACGCATCTCAATGGCCCTCGCGCTGCGCCAATGGCAACCAGCCTTCGGCCTCGGTACGACGGAACGCGCCAGCCTGATCCGCTCGTTCGAGTACGCCTCCCGCGGTATCACCAGCACCCGCTTCGCGCCGGGCGTCCGCAAGATCCTCGTCACCGGTTTCGACCCGTTCACGCTCGACGCGGACATCCGGATCGGCAACCCCTCCGGCGCCAACGCGCTGACGCTCGATGGTCAGCGCTGGCGGGTGAACGGTACGACGTACGAGATCCAGACGGTGATGTTCCCGGTCCGGTACACCGACTTCGACGAGAGCATGGTCGAGGACGCGCTCGCCCCGCACTACCGCTCCGGGCCGCAGCACGCCGACCTGGTGATGACGGCCAGCCAGGGCCGGGTGGGCATCTTCGATCTCGAGGTCTTCAACGGGCGCCGGCGTTCGGTCAGCTCGATCGGCGACAACAACAACCTCTGGGGCGGCGGGACGATCAGCGCGCCGGTCGTCTCCCCCAGCATGCCGGCCGGCCCCGAATGGCTCACCTCGAGCCTGCCCCTCGCGCGGATGGCGCAGACCGAGGTCCCGCCGTTCCGCACCCGCGTCAACACGTCCGTCCTGGAGATCCCCGCCGGCGAGACCACACCGGTGCGCCGGCCGGACGGGCCTACGGCCGGTTCGATCGCGTCCGAAGGAGCGGGTGGCGGCTACCTCTCCAATGAAGTTGCCTACCGCAACACTCTGCAACGCGACCTGCTCGACCCCTCGATGCCGGCCGGCCACCTGCACGTCCCGGTCCTGTCCTTCGACCTGACCAACAAGGCCGTGATCACCGACCCGACCTACGAGGCGAACCGCGACGCGATCGTCGCGGGAGCCCACGCGATCCTGCGATCCGCCCTCTCGTGATCAGAATTGTGGGCATGTGATCACTATTCTGATCACAGTCTGAGGATGTCGGCCGTCCGAACGGGCAGCCCAGTCTCGAAGGATCGGTTCGCGGCCAGGCCGGTCACCAGGGCGAGCGCCGCCTGACGCGCATCGGCGACCTCAGCACCTTCGGTCTCCTCTCCGTCCAGCAGCGCCGCCAGGACTCGCGGGTCCGCGCCGCCGTGGCCCTCGTGGTCATGCTCGACGGTGTGATCGATCGGCTCCGACCACAAAGGCCGCAACGTGATGCTGGTAAATGTCGACTCTTCTACATTCAGCTCTAGCCGGCCGCCGGATCCGTTGAACATCACGCGGTAGCCCTCAGTCGGTGAGTACGCCGTGAGGTGGTAGGTCATCGTGGCGCCCGTGTCGTACGAGACCAGCACCGCCATGTCGTCCTCGATCGACACGCCTGGGGCGAACACGTTCCGGTCCCGGTAGTACCCGTCCTCCCCCTCCGCGTCCAGGTAGAGGTCGCGCATCGTCGCGTTGTCGGCCAGTTGCAGCGCGAACGGATCGTCGGCCGCGTCGCTGGATCCGTGCGCCCGTACGTAGTCCCGCGCGTACCCGTGCTCGTGCCCGGGTCCGTAGAACGCCAACTGTCCGCGGGCGTAGACGGTTTGCGGTTCGGCACCGAGCCACCAGTTCACGAGATCGAAGTGGTGACTGGCCTTGTGCACCATCAGCCCGCCCGAGTTCGACTTGTCGCGATGCCAGCGCCGGAAGTAGTCCGCTCCGTGCGAGACGTCGAGCATCCACTCGAAGTGCACCGAATGCACCCGGCCGATCGCACCCTCGGCGAGCAGCTGACGCACCCGCCGATGCACCGGATTGAACCGGTAGTTGTACGCGACCGACAACGAGCCGCCCGTCTCCCGAACCGTGTCCAGGATGCTCTGCGCCTTCACCGCGTCGGTCGTCATCGGCTTCTCGCAGATCACCCGTACGCCTGCCCGCAGCGCGGCCTCGATGTATCGGTCGTGGGTCGCGTCGACGCTCGTCACCACCACGAGCTCGACCCGCTCCACCCGCAACATCTCGTCGTACCGCGCCGGCGGCCAGAGGTGCGCCGTACGGCGGCCCGCCGCGAGCAGCATGCGGTTGTGGAACGCCATCCGTACCGAGTTCGGGTCGCACAACGCGACCACCTCGTACGCGTCCCGTTTGGCCAGCCCTTCGGTGAACAGCTGGGCCCGGTGGCCGGTGCCCACGATCGCAGTGCGCATGAAGTCCTCCTATTGCTTGACCGCGCCGGCCAGGCCGTTGACGAAGAAGCGCTGCAGCAGCACGAAGAGCAGGATGATCGGCGCGAGCGTGATGACGGTGCCCGCGCAGAGCAGCGTCCACTCGGTCGAGTTCTCGCCGATGAACGCGTACATCCCGATCGCCAGCGTGCGCAGCTCGGGCCGGCCGAGCGTGAACACCAGCGGGATGAAGAAGCTGTTCCAGGCGGTGATCGCGGTGAACAGGCCGACCGTGGCCAGCATCGGGCCGGACAGCGGCAGCATGATCCGGGCGAACGTCTGGTGGAAGTTCGCGCCGTCGACCTGGGCGGCGTCCTCGAGTTCTCTGTCGACGGCCATGAAGTACCCCATGAAGAGGAACGTTCCGAAGACCACTCCCCCGGACGCCTGGACGATGATCACCGACCACAGACTGTTCAGCAGATGCAGCCGCTGCATCAGGTCGAACACCGGGATGATGGTGTATCCGTGCGGCAGGAAGAGCGTCGCGGACACCAGCCCGAGACAGAACCCGCGACCCGGGAACCGTGTGCGGGCAAGTACGTATCCCGCGCAGGAAGTGACTACTAACGTGATCACGACCGTGCCTAGAGTGATCAGAATAGTGTTCATGAAGTACCTGCTGAACGAGGCCTCGCGCCAGGCGTTCAGGTAGTTCGCCCAGAGGAAGTGCGACGGCATCGGATTCAGCCCGTCGGTGAAGAAGTCGTCGTCGCTCTTCAGTGAGCTCCCGAGCGCCCAGAACAACGGATAGAGCCACGCGAGCCCACTGACCAGCAGGGCCACGTGAGTCATCGCGGTCACCGCACGCCGCCGAGTCATACCGTCCCCCTTCGCTTGGCGAGTGAGCGCAGTACGACGACCTGCACTACCGAGAACGCGATCAGCAGTACGCCGTACACGAACGACGCGGCCGAGGCGAGGCCGATGTCCGGCTGGACCGCGTTCGCGTTACTGCCCCCGAACGCCAGGTGGTAGATGTACGTGTTCACGACCTCGGTGGCGAAGAACGGACCGCCGCTGGTCAGCACCTGGACCAGGTCGAAGATCTGGAAGGTCCCGATCACCGCGAGGATCACGATCACCACGCCGACCGCGCGCAGCATCGGGATCGTGATGTACCGGAACGTCGCGAACCGGCCGGCGCCGTCCAGCCGGGCGGCCTCGTACAGTTCGTCCGGGATGGTCTGCAGACCCGCGAGGAAGTACACGAGGTTGTAGCCGAACGTGTGCCAGATCCCGACCAGGATGATGATCCCGAGGGCGAAATGCGGATCCCCCAGCCAGTCGACGTGCTGGTCGATCACGTGCAACTTGAGCAGTACCGAGTTGATCGAGTCGCCGAAGTTCGACACCAGTAGCTGGATCACGACACCGATCACCGCGGCGGACGTGACGACCGGCAGGAAGAACAACGTTCGGTAGAACGACGCGAACCGCAGCTTCTTGTTGTTCAGCACGAGCGCCAGCGCCAGCGCGAGGATCAGCTGGATCGGTACGACGAACGCGGCGTACACGAAGGTGTGGCCGAGCGACCGCCAGAAGATGCTGTCGTGGACGATCTGGCGGAAGTTGTCCAGCCCCACGAAGTCCGACGGGTCACCGATCCCGTCCCATTTGTAGAACGTGTAGCCGAGCGAGGCGATGATCGGGTACACCACGAACACCAGCAACAGCACCATCATCGGCGCCAGGTACACGTACGACCACAGGTAGGTCCGGCGGCGGGCGCGACGCCGCCCGGCCGAGCGCGGCGGCTCGGCGCGGGCGGTGTCGGTGGAGTGCTCGCGGACCGGGGCGGTCACCGCCATCAGGCCCCCGGCCTGGTCGTGTAGGGCTTGGTCAGGTCCCAGTCAGCGAACGTGAAGTCCTTCGCGCTGACACCCGGCGCCTTGGTGATCGCATCACCGAGCGCCTGGTTCATCTTGTCGGTCAGCTCGTTCAGCGCGGCCTGCGGATCCTTCAGCTGGCCGGTGTAGACGCCGGCGAGGACGTCGTTGATGTCCGGCTTCACACCAGGCAGTTGGACGGCCGCCACCTTCGGGTTCCGGATCGTCGGCTGCGGCCCGACGACCGCGGCGCCGGACATCGCGACGTACTGCGCGAACGGTGCGAAGGTCACGCTCTTCGGGTCGTTGTTCTTCGCGTACACCGAGAGCCCTTGCCCCTGCTCGACCCACCGCTTCCCCGCGTCGGGGCTGTACAGCCAGTCGAACCACGCCCACGCCTCGTCGGCATGCGTCGTCTTCGCGCTGACCGCCACGAACTTGCCACCGGGCGGGCCGTAGAACAGCGCCTTCGGGTCACCGGCCGACGGGGTCGGCAGCGTGACCAGGCTGTAGTCGGTGAACTTGTGCTTGGTCCATTCCGGCTGGTTCCAGACACCGCCGACGGTCATCCCGAACCGGCCGCGTTCGAAGAAGGCCCGGGCCTGCTCGTCGGAGATGCTCATCGAGTTCGGGTAGAACCAGTTCTTGTTCTTCCATTCGAGCAGCAGGTTGATGACGTCGAGGTAGTTCCGGTCCGTGCCGAACGTCCACTTGCCGACCCGGTAGTCCATCCCGTCGATACCACCGACGGCCGCACCACCCGGCGTCCCGGCGCCGCGGACGAACAGATCCAGCCACCAGGCCAGGGTCGTGTTCGTCGAGTTGCCGAACCCGAACGGCGCGACCTTCCCACCGCTCTTCGACGCGATCGCCTCCGCGGCACTGGTCACGTCGTCCCACGTCTTCGGGAGCTTCACGCTGCCGTCGTCGTTCGTCAGCCCGGCGTCCTTGAACACCCCGTGGTGGACGTACAGCTGCAGCGACGGGGCCGGCGCGGCGAACGGCGCCGTGTAGACCTTTCCGCCGAAGACGTCGACTCCCTCGACGAAACTGTTCTCCGGGAACCGTCCCTGCCAGGAGTCGGTCGCCCACTTGTCCAGGGGCAGCAGCCAGCTCTGCGAGATCTGCTGGCTCAGCTGCGGGCTCTTCGGCACCATCAGGATGTCCGGCGCGTTGTTGCTCCGGTACGCCAGCGACACCAGGTCGGCGTACTTGTCGCTGACCTGTGTGGTCTTCTTGACCGCGATCCCGGGATGGGCCTCCTGGAACAGCTTGATCTCGTTGTCGACCCAGCCGGCCTGGCTGGCGTACCAGTCCCAGTAGGTGATGGTCGTCGAGGCCTTCGACCCGCTGGAGCCTCCGTTGGCTCCGTTGTCAGCCGAGCAGCCGGCCAGTGCCCCGGCGCCGGCCAGTCCGGCCGCCCCGCGGAGCAGTGTCCGTCGTGAGATGCGTGATGACATGAGTGTTCCTCCAGTGACTTAGCTGCAGGCCGGCGTGGCCGACGACGCGGTCTGGCTCAGTGCGCCGAGCCGCCAGGTGAGTGGGCTGCCGTCCCAGGTGACCGCCACGCGGCGCGGTCGCTGGAAGGGCAGGAACGAGACGGTCTGGCCGCGGTCGGATGGTCCGGGGCTGAACGCGTTGTCCGCGCCGACAGGGACCGGGATGTAGTAGCTGTTCGCGTTGGAGTACCCGAAGTACGCCGTGTACGTGTTGTCGCCGGTGTTGCGTACGACGCACGCCGCGGTCGGCTGCACCGGGTTGAAGGCGGTCTCCGCCGGACCGGTACCGGCTGGGGCGGTCGTGGCCATCGGGGCGAAGGACGCGTCGTCGACGAGCAAGCTGCCGGTGCCGGTCGTCGTACTGATCCACCATTCGGCCTTGGTCAGCGTGCCGGTCCACGAGACCTGTGTGTCGGCCGCCGAGATCCGGGTCCACCCGGTCGAGGTGACCGGCGCCTCACCGAGCCGGATGGTCGTCGAGCCGGTTGAGGTGGTCAGTTTGAGGCTCACCATCGCGGTGTCCGATCCGCTGGTCAGCCGCACCCAGGCGGACGAGTCGTAGAACCCGCCGTTCACGACCGGCACTCCCTGCGCGGGCCCGGCCCACGCGGCCGCTCGCGCGGTCACCGACAAGTCACCGCTGCCCGTGTGCGGGGTCGTCGACGCGTTCTTCAGGGTGCACGTTCCCAGGCAGTACCAGCCCGTCGTGTTCGACTGGTTCTCAAGAGAGCCGTTGCTGAGGATCGACGGCGTCGGAAGGCGAAGCGCGACCGCGGGTGGGCCCTGAGCCGGTGGCGGCGTGCCGTCAGTGGGGGTGATCGCGAGATCGTCCAGAGTGCACTCAGTCGAAGTCGTACCGGGGTTCGACCAGGCGAACGCCTGAATCCACTTCGTCCCGGTCGGTGGCGTGAAGGCGGCCAACTTCTGTGTGTACGCGCGTTCGTCGGCGTAGGAGAGGACGTACTGGAAGGTCGGCGTACCAGCGGTCGCACCTCCCCGTACGCCGGCGTAGCACTGGGTGCCGCCGCCGTTCAGCCTCCCCCAGCCGGACAGCAGGTAGCTGGTGCCGGGCGTGATGCCGGTGAGGTTCTGCGTGACACCGGAGCCTGGGCTGAGCGACAGCGCGCCGTGACCACTGTGCGCGTTCGCCGCGGTCGCCGGACCGGTGCCCAGTGGGGTCCAGCCGCGGGTGCCGGTCTCGAAGTCGCCGTCGCCGATCGGGTTCGGCTGATCGGTGCGCACGGTGGTGGCGATGCCGTCGGTGGTCACCTTGACCGACGCGCCGGCCGTGGTCGGCATCGCGACCTTGACCTGCTTGGAGATGCCGTTCACGGTGACCGTCACCAGGTAGTCACCGAGGAAACCGCGCGTTCCGAACGTTCCGGCCGCACTGCTCTGGCCGCTCACGCTCGTGTGCCACTGGCGAGTGATCAGGTCCTCCCACACCAGTGCGTTCGGCTTGGGCGACCAGTCGTCGTTGTAGAGCGCGACGCGCGGGTTGTAGATGTTCTTCGTCCACAGGCCGAAGTTGCTGATCTGGTTCACGTTCGGGTTCGAGAACATCGCGGTCATGAAGTCGCGGGTGTAGTCCGCCTGCAGTTGCAGGTCGTCGGTGTCCACGTCGAACTCGGTGATCGCGACCTTCACACCGAGTGCCGCGAACTGGTCCACGATCGCGAGCAGGTCGTCCGGCGACGTCAGCTGCACGCCGTTGAAGTGACTCTCGAAGCCGACCAGGTCGATCGGTGCGCCCGAGGCCTTGAGCGACTGCACGATGTTGTAGACATGGTCGCGGTGGCGGGTCTCCCAGCCGTTGTTCTCGACGAGGCCGTAGTCGTTCAGGGCGAGCTTCGCGGTCGGGTCCGCCTGACGCGCCAGCCGGAACCAGGACTCGATCTCGTTCGGCCCGAGGATGTCCTGCAGGCTGTGCTCCGAGTACGGCTCGTTCACGACGTCCCACTCGTCGACGATCCCGGCCAGTGCGCCGGCCTCGTCCAGGACGTGGTTGTTGACACGGGTCCGCAGCGCGGCCGGGTCGTTCTGCAGCGTGCTCAGATCGGGCGGCAGGTAGCCCCACGACGGCCAGACCAGGTTGTGGCCGCGGATCCGCAGTCCGCGCTCCCGCATCCACTGCATCGCGGGCAGCGTGATCGTGTCGCGTTCCGTCGGGTTCTCCCAGTGGTTCCACTTCAAGTTGTTGCCCAGGGCCCCTTGGTTGAAGATCGTCGAGGCCTTGCTCTGGTACTGCGCGAGGTCGGCGGCGCTGATCCCGCTGGACGGGTCACCGATCAGGCGCGAGCCGTCCGACGCAGCGCCGAACTTGAACGCGCTGGTCTGCTGTACGGCGGAAACAGTCGCGCCACTCACCGGGTTACCGGCTGCGTCGACGACCGACACCGCGAGATTTCCCTTGCGGTACTGGTCGATCCGGGCGTTGGCCGCCGTACGCCAGGCCGCGTTCGCTTCCCGGCCGTCATACGTCACCTGCGGGTAGCCGACCGGCGTACCCGGGCCCCAGTTCTGCACGGAGACGGCGGCGATCTGGAAGGTTTGCGCGCCGTACCCGAGCCAGAGGTTCAGATGCGCCGCGGTCGTGGTGCCGGCCGTGTACGTCGTCGTCGCGCGGAACGGGAACTGGAACTTCTGCCACTCGGTGCCGTACCGGAGCGCGGCGTTGAGCGACTTCTTGTACGGCGACCCGTCGGTCTCGAACACGACGTGGGCGTTACCGGCGCTCGGCGAGATCGCCCGCGCCCACAGGGTGGCGACGAGCGCATCGCCTTGGGTGACGGTCGCGGCAGCCGGTACGCCGAGGGTGATCTCGTACTCGCCGTCGAGACCGGGACTCTGTGGACCGTTCGGGACAGCGATCTGCAGGGCCTTGGTGAAGTTCGGGTTTCCGGTGATCGGGACCTGCTGGGTCGCGTCGGCCGGGAGGCTCTTGAACTCGGTGAAGTTGGCAACGGCATCGGGCGGGAGGACTTCGACGGGGGCGGCGTCGGCGCGCGCAGCGGGCTGCATCGCGACCACTGCGACGGCCGCGACCAGAGCGACGATCACCCCGGTGGCCAGTTTTCTGATCACTGGACGAACCTTTCGGAGGGCGCACAGCAGCGCGGACCCGCCGGCGGTACGCCGGGGTCCTGCGAGGGGACTGCTGCGATCGGACGGTCGGGCGGGACCTCGATCCGGGACGGATCAGGCCTTGGAGGTCGTCTTGCTCGTCTGCGAGCGTCCGCGCGGGGATCGGGTCACGGGCACCGGCCCGCAACTCGCCCGGACGATCAGGCTGGTCGGCATCACGAGCCGGGGACGCTCATCCACCGGCTCCTGGTCATCGGAAACAGCGTCGGGGTCGGCCGGGCCGATCGCGTCGAGCAGCAGCTCGGCGGCGCGCTTGCCCATGTCCACGAACGGCTGCTGAATGGTGGTCAGCGGCGGCCGGATCTGGGCCGCCGACTCGATGTCGTCGAAACCGATCACCGAGACGTCCTCCGGGACCCGCAGTCCGGCCTCGGCCGCGGCGGTCATCACGCCGTACGCCGTCACGTCCGAGTGCGCGAACACGGCCGTCGGACGCTGGTCCGGAGGGAGCGCAAACAGCTCCGCCGACCGAGCGCGGATCTGCTCGGGCAGGAAATCACCGGGTTTGGTGAGCTCGGGATCGGGCTGGATGCCGGCCGACCGGAGCGCGTCCAGGTAACCGCGGTAGCGGTCCTGACAGCACCGGTAGACCATCCGTCCCTGGACACAGGCGATGCGCTCGTGTCCCAGCTGGAGCAGGTGGTCCATCGCCGTCAGTGCGCCGTCGTAGTTGTCGGCGGTGACCGACGGCAGCGCGACATCGGCGTCGATCGTGTTCACGAGGACGACCGGCAGGCCGTCGGAGTGCAGCTGGACGAGCGGCTCCAGCGGTTGCTCGTGGCTGACCACGAGCAGGCCGGACACCATACTCGACGTGAGAATGCGGTCGATCAGCGAACCGTAGTCACGGTCGTTGGTCGCGGTGTAGAGGATGATGTCGAACCCGCTGCGCTCGGTCACCGCGGCCACGCCGATGTTGATCGAGGCAACCATGTGCCAGGACAGGCCCGGCACGACCATCCCGATCAGCCGGGTACTGCCCTTGGCCAGCGCGGTCGCCGCGAAACTCGGGACGTACCGGTTGCGGCGCATCACCGCGAGCACGTGCCGCCGCGTCGCCGGGTCCACCTTCGGGCTGTTGTTCAGCACCAGGGAGACCGTCGACTTGGAGACACCGGACAGCGCGGCGATGTCACGAATCGTCAGCTTCGCCATCCGGCCACCTCCTTGCTGGATCCGTTGGACTGGTCCAACGGGCTTGTGCACCGGAACGTAACAGCGCCCCGCAACCCCGTCAACACCTGACCCGAAAACGGTTTCCCATCGAGGGATTGCGCCGTACGGCGTCCTCGTGCCACGATCGATCCACCGTGTTGGACCGGTCCTACGCAGGCCGGGATCACCTGCCCGGACCGGTCCGGCACGCCCACCCCAGCGCGCCCCGCTCTCCCGCCCCGCGCCTTTGAGCACGCGCGCTCGGTGGCGGGCGCCTCGCCTTGTCCGCGAATCAGGAAGGCCGCCCATGCCGCCGTACACCCTCGACGACTTCAGCTTCGACCTGCGCCGCGCCGTACCGCCCGCCGAGCTCTGGGTCCGCAGCACCACCGCGACCGTCACCCAACTCGCGAACACCGTCTGCGGCGTCGGCGGCTGGTTCGCTCCCCCGCTCGCCGCGCCCGACAGCCGGCTGACGATCTCGTTCGAGGTCGACCGCCGGCGCATCGTCGACGCCGCCCGACCCGGCGCCGGAGATCGCGGACTGCTCCCGGCCGGCGGCACCTGGCGTCCCGACCGCCTGGTCCGCCACGGCACCTACCACCAGTACGCCGACGGTCGACTGACCTGTCTCGCCGTCGAGTCGACTGTCGCTCCGGGCGCGTCCGGCTACGAGCTCACGCTGACGGTCACCAACCGCTCCGCCAACACCCACGAGGTGTCGATCGAGCCCGACCTCGCCCCGACCAAGACCCACCAGGTACCACTCTCCGAATGGGGCTGGGTCCCACCCGGCCCGGGCACGGGCGCCGAAATCCCCTTCCACCACAGCGATCTGACCGCGACCCTCCCACCCCACGGCAGCATCACCTTCACGCTCGCGGTCGGACACACCCCGTCCACCAACACGCTGGCCGACGTACTCAGCCGGCTCCCAGTCCTCACGTCCGACATCCCAGGTCTCGAGCAGTACTACCGACGCTCGCTGGCGAGCGGCCTGGTGTGCTGGTGGGATCACCCGGACTTCGTCACCCGCCCGTTCCTCTCGACGTCCGGCCTCGACGGCGGCGCGCTCTGCGCCTACGCGTGGGACACCGGCGGCTACGCACCCAACCTCCTCAGCCTGATGCTCGGCGACCGCGTCGTCGACATCATCGAGTCGTTCCTCGACGCCGACCTCACCGACCGCTACGCGATCGCCCCCGACGGCACCGGCCTCGGCGTCGCCTACGCGTACAGCGGCTGGTCACTCGTCTCCCTCGCCCGCGCCGCCGCCGCGGAACGCCAACTCGATCCCACGCTCGTGTCCCGGCTGTACGACGTACTCATCGCCCTGGACAAGCGATTCCAGCCGGATGAGCAGACCGGCGTACTGCGGGACTACGGCGATCAGAGCAACCTCCTCGAGATGCGGAGCACCGGCTGGGAACATGTGGTCGCAAGCCCCAACGCCGAACGCGCCTGGGCCCTCGACACCCTCGCCGACCTGTCCGACCTCACCGGCGCCGCACTCCCGGCCGCTGACCTTCGGGACTCCGCACAACTGATCCGCAGCGAGGTGATCCGTCAGTTGTGGGACTCCGACGCCGGCTGGTTCCGCAGCCGCTACCCGGACGGCCACACCGAGCTCGCGTACTCGATCCAGGCGTACGACGTACTTCGCGCCGGCGCCTGTCCACCCGACGTCGCCGCCGCGCTGATCAGCCACTTGCGTCCGGACGCGTTCCTCGGCGAGTACGGCGTCAGCAGTGTCAGCGCCGAGGATCCACTCCACTACGAGACCGCCGATATCGACTGGTCCGGGGCCGGCGCCTACACCGGCGAGGCCCCGCAACTGGCACTCACCCTCTGGGAACACGGCGAACCCGACCGCGCGTGGGACGTCCTGCGCCGCCTGTTCTGGATGGGCGAGCACTACCCCTACTTCCCCCAGGACCACTACTCCGACAAACCCGGCGCCCCCGCCACCGGCCGCCGCATCAACATCATCGCCGGCCTCACCGGAGCCGAAGCCCTCCTCACCGGCCTCCTAGGCATCCACCCCCACCCCGACGGCTCCCTCACCATCACCCCCACCCCACTTGCCACAGGCAACCTCAGCCTGACCAACCTCACCTACCGCAACCACACAATCGAGCTAGCCGTCGAACCCCGCCGTACGACGATCACCGTCAACGGCCGCGAGGTCGCGCCGGGGCAGGTCATCCCGCCAAGATGACCGGGAACACCTCTGTGATCGAGTCGAACTGGTGGTCCGCCGTCGGCGCGTCGGGCACGTGGCGACTCCCGATCTGGATCGTGTGGAGGCCGGCGGCGATGCCTCCCGCGATGTCGTGGGAGGGGTGGTCGCCTACCATCCAGCCGTTGGTCAGGGTTGTGCCGGTGTGAGCTGCGGCGAGCTCGAAGATCCGGCGGTCGGGTTTGCGGACACCGACCGTCTCGGAGACGCAGGCATAATCGATGGCGTCGGCGATCCGCGTGTACTCCAGCTTCAGATTCTGCTGAACGCTCCCGCCGTTCGTTACGACCGCGATCCGCCACCCGGCCGCGCGCAGGTCGGCCAGCCCATCGAGCACACTCTGCTCCACCCAGGCGAACAACGGATGCTCCTCGTCGTACGCCGCCACCAGCTCATCCACAGGAGCGGCAAGCCCAAACCGCTCCCGAGCCAACCCAAACAACTCCGCCCGAGGCCGGAACCCACCGTTGTCATGAGCAACCAGCCACTCAACCCCGGCCACCCCCAGCCCGTTCAACTCGGCCCACCACCGAGCCCACTGGAGAAACGCCCCATCCCGATCAATCAGCGTGTTGTCCAGATCAAAACAAACCAACCGAGGCATCCGCTCCCCCCAGCGTTTGGTGGGTTGGCGTCCGAGATGCAGGGTTGGCGGCCAGGATCTCGGACGCCAACCCTGCACCTCGTGGGTCGACCCACGAGATTCTGCGGGCCTGCTGTCAGACGTCGATGCGGGTTTCGTCCAGTTCGTAGGCGCCTTGGACTATGAACTCCTTGCGGGGGGCTACGTCGTTGCCCATCAGGAGGTCGAAGACCTGGGCGGCGGCTTCGGCGTCGTCGACCGTGATGCGGCGGAGGGTGCGGTGCCGGGGGTCCATGGTGGTTTCGGCCAGCTGGTCGGCGTCCATTTCACCGAGACCCTTGTAGCGCTGCGGCGGCTCCTTCCAGCGGACGCCCTTCTTCATGAGTTCGGCCGTCTTCCGCTGGTACTCCGAGTCGCTGTACGTGTACAGGTACTTGTCCTGCCCCTTCTTCGGGTTCGTCAGCTCGAACCGGTGCAGCGGCGGTACGGCGGTGTAGACCCGCCCCGCCTCCACCAGCGGCCGCATGTACCGGAAGAACAGCGTCGCGAGCAGCGTCCGGATGTGGGCGCCGTCGGAGTCGGCGTCCGCCATGAAGATGATCTTGCCGTAGCGCGCCTGCTCGAGGTCGAAGGTCCGGCCCGAGCCGGCCCCGACCACCTGGATGATCGACGCGCATTCGACGTTCTTCAGGACGTCCCCGACGGACGCCTTCTGCACGTTCAGGATCTTGCCCCGGATCGGCAGTAGCGCCTGGAACTCGGAGCTGCGCGCGAGCTTCGCCGTACCGAGCGCCGAATCACCCTCGACGATGAACAGCTCGGACCGGTCGACGTCGTTGCTGCGGCAGTCCGCGAGCTTGGCCGGCAGCGCCGACGACTCCAGCGCGGTCTTCCGCCGCTGCAGCTCCCGGTGCTGACGCGCCGCGACCCGGGTCCGTGACGCGGCGACGATCTTCTCGAGTACGGCGCGCGCCTGCGCCTTGTACTCCCGCTTCGTCGAGGTCAGGAACGACTCGAGCTCGGACTGCACGACCTTCGCCACGATCCGCGACGCCGCCGGCGTACCCAGCACTTCCTTCGTCTGCCCGTCGAACTGCGGCTCGGCCAGCCGCACCGTCACGACCGCGGTCAGGCCCTCGAGTACGTCGTCCTTGATGATCTCCTCGCCGCTCTTCAGCAGCCGGGTGCCGTCGAGTGCGTTCGTGAAACTCTTCGACAGCGCCCGCTCGAACCCGGCGACGTGCGTGCCGCCCTTCGGGGTCGCGACGATGTTCACGAACGAGCGCAGCTCGGTCTCGTACCCGTCGCCCCAGCGGACCGCGATGTCGACGTCCAGGTCCCGCTCGACGTCGGTCGGGGTCATGTGGCCGGCGTCGTCGAGCATCGGCACGGTCTCGGTGAAGTGCCCCGTCCCGGCCAGGCGGACGACCTCGGTCACCTTCTGGTCGGTCGCGAGGAACTCGCAGAACTCGCTGATCCCGCCGTCGTGCTTGAAGGTCTCCTCGGTGACCTCGTCGCCGCGCTCGTCACGGATCACCAGCTCGAGCCCCGGCACCAGGAACGACGTCTGCCGCGCCCGGGTGACCAGCTCGTCGTAGTTGAAGGTCGCGTCCTTGGTGAAGATCTGCCGGTCCGCCCAGTACCGGATCCGGGTGCCGGTGACACCCTTCTTCGCGCGGCCGGCCTTCCGCAGGCCCTTCGCCGGCGTGAACGACGCGCTCGCCCCGTCGCCGTCGAACTCACCGGCGACACCGCGCCGGAACGACGTCGTCCAGATCACGCCGCCACGGTCGACCTCGACGTCCAGCCGCGCGGACAGCGCGTTCACCACCGAGGCGCCGACGCCGTGCAGACCGCCGGACGCGTTGTACGACCCGCCGCCGAACTTGCCGCCGGCGTGCAGCTTGGTGAACACGACCTCGACACCGCTGAGCTTGGTCTTCGGCTCGATGTCGACCGGGATGCCGCGCGCGCGGTCGACGACCTCGACCGAACCGTCCTTGTAGAGCACGACGTCGATCCGCTCGCCGTGCCCGGCCAGGGCCTCGTCGACGGCGTTGTCGATGATCTCCCACAGGCAGTGCATCAGGCCGCGGCTGTCGGTGGACCCGATGTACATACCCGGCCGCTTCCGGACCGCCTCGAGACCTTCGAGGACGAGCAGATGGCGGGCGTTGTACGCCGGGTCGATCTCGGTACTGCGAGGCGTCGGGGCGGCCACAGGGCTCCTTCACTGGATTGCCACACTTACACACCGCAGCTTATGCGGCCGCACCCCCAAAACGTGGCAGGCGGGGCCCTCGGGGACTGACGGGTGGGTACCGGAGATGCATGTCGCGACAGGTATCGATCCGGACTCGATTAGGAGTGGCGTACGACACTCCGATTCCGAGCAGACGGTGACGGGATCATGGCGCACAGTGAGAGAAGAAGCACCCCGCCTCCGTGTCTCACCAGAAAATCGCCGTGTCGCGAAACGATTCCGCGTCAGCAAGCGTCATACGAAGACAGGTGGTTCGTCTCACATACGGACACGTTGTCCCCACCGGGAAGCGATCCACGTGTCAGGATGTTGCTATCTGGTGAGTACGGAACTAGATGAGATGAGGCCTCAATGACTACAGCACTCGCCCCGAGTTCGGCGCTGTCTGCCGCGGATCGTTGTGACCGCTGCGGTGCGCAGGCCTACGTCCGAGTCACCCTGACCAGCGGTGGGGAGCTACTTTTCTGCGCCCACCACGGCCGCGAGCACTCGGAGAAGCTGCGCGACATCGCGATCACCATCCACGATGAGACCGGTCGGCTCGAAGCCACCCCCACGGTCGCCGTAGACGACGAGCGGTGACCCACACGCTGTTCTAAACGCGCCAGCGCCGGCGCCAAAGTCATCACAGGCTTCGATGGCGGTTCACCCGAGAGGTGAACCGCCATCCCTCTTTTCTCCCACCTTGCTTACACGACAGGTACGCCGGGGCCGGGCCCGTGCCGCCGCAGTTCCTGCCAGGCGCGCGAGAGCCGTGTGACCGCATCATCAAGCACTTGCTCGGAGTAGGCGAACGGCACCCGTAGGTAATCGTCGTGCGCACCCGACGGATCCATGGCCTGTCCGGCCACCACCTCGACGCCGTGCCGCAACGCGACCTGGGCGAACACCCGGGCATCGGTGTCCGGCAACCGGACCCACAACGCCGACCCGCCGACCGGCGGCGACCATTCCCAGTCCGGTAGTCGGTCGGTCAGCAGCTCCCCCATCAGCTTCTTCCGCACCGTCGCCAGCCGTGCCCGCGCCGACGTCAGCTCGGTGAGCCGCGGCAGCAGCCGAGCAGTCAGTGCCTGGTCGATGACCGGGCTCCCGAGATCGGCCAGTGCCTTGTGCCGCGCCAGCCGCTCGGCCAACGGCCGCGACGCCCGGATCCACCCGATCCGCAGTCCACCCCAGACCGCCTTCGACACCGACCCGATCGTCAGCACCTCGGCGTCGTCCGGCGCGTACGCCGCGAGCGGCGGCGGGATCTCCGGACCGGCCGGGTCCCAGGCCGAGTACGCGTTGTCCTCGACCACGACGACCTGGTGCCGCGCCGCCAGCTCCGCGACCTGCCGGCGGCGGTTCGCCGACATCAGCCGGCCGGTCGGGTTGTGGAATGTCGGCATCACGAACAGCATCGCCGGCTGATGCTCCGCGAACGCGGCCTCGAGCAGGTCCGGCCGGATGCCGGCGTCGTCCAGCGGTACGCCGACCACTCGCCCGCCGGCCGCGCCGAACAGGTCGAAGCATCCCGGCCAGCTCGGCTGCTCGATAGCGACCGCGGCGCCGGTGCGCAGGTACATCTGCGTCGCCAGCGCGATCGCCTGGTGCGCGCCGGTCGTCACCACGATCTCGTCGGGCGACGTCGGCAGTCCGCCCTCGGTGAAGTGCTCCGCGATGCGCTCGCGCAGCACCGGCAGACCGCGCGGGTGGTAGCCGACGTCGCCGAGCAGTGCGGGCAGCTCGTCGGAGGCGAGTTCGATCAGCTCCGACGACAGCTCGGGCAGCCCGGGATCCACGGCGTACGTCAGCGAGATCACCTCGCCCGGTCCGACCGTGATCCGGTGGAACAGCGACTCGCCGTACCCGGCCGGCATCTGCTTGTCCGATCGTGAACGACCACGTCCGGCCGCGCGTGCGACCGTCGTACCGCTGCCGCGCCGGCTCTCCACCAGGCCGCGGGCGCGGAGTTCGTCGTACGCCGAGACGACCGTCGAGCGGCTGATCGCCAGCGCGTCGGCCAACCGTCGCTCGGCCGGAAGGCGGGCGCCGACCGGGAGCTCGGCGGAGCCGATCAGGGCGGCGATCTCGTCGGCCAGCCTTCGGTACAGGCCGCCGGTGCGGGTGCTCAGCCGCTGGCCGATCAGGTCGGCCAGTGCCGCCGGGTCTCCAGAACGGTCCACTTCTCCTCGGATTGGCTCGGGTGGACTGCTTCTCGCGCCGCCAGGCTAGTACCGGAAGGCAGTCCAGTTCTAGGAGACGGTATGGGGATCGGGCAATTGGCGGGCTTCGCGGGCGCGACGGTGGTGCTGGTCGGGATGCCGGGGCCGAACAATCTGTACATCTCACTGCGCAGCCTCACCCAGGGCCGGCGGGCGGGTGTCGTCTCGGCGCTCGCCATCGAGACCGGGACGCTCGTCTACATCGTCGTGACCGCGCTCGGCCTCGCCACCCTCGTGCAGGCGTCGCCCACGCTCTACACCGCCATCACCGTCGCCGGGGCGCTGTACCTCGCGTACCTCGGTCTCAAGCTGCTCAAGGCTCCGGCCAACGACCACGCCGCGGACATCCAGGCCGCGCCGCTCGGCCGCGTGTTCCGCGACGGCGTCGTGGTGAACCTGCTCAACCCGAAGGCCGCGCTGTTCTTCCTGGCGTTCCTGCCGCAGTTCGCGACCCGCGGCGCCGATCCCGCTCAGCTCCGCACCGAACTCCTGCTGCTCGGCGTCGGCGCCCTGCTGATCGGCCTCACCCTCGACCTCTGCTACGCGGTCGGCGCCGACGCCGTCGGCCGCCGCTTCCGCGGAGCGCGTACGACGAGCCGCCGGCGCAACCTGATCGTCGCGGCGATCTACCTCGGGCTGTCCGCGTTCGCGCTGATCACTGCCCTGTGACGACGGTGGCCTCGCCGCCCTCCAGCCGCACGGTCAACCTCTCGCCGCCGACAATCAGCCCCTCGAGCTCGAGCTTCTCCCACGGGACCGAAGCCGCCGGGTTGATCGCCAGCGTGCCGCCGGGTACGTCGGGCTCGATCCCGAACGCGGCCACCAGGACGGCGACCGCCGAGGCCGCTGCCCACGCCTGCGGGCGGCACGAGAGCGGGTACGGCGTCGGCGTACTCTCCGCGCTCGTCCCGCGGCCGCCGTACAACTCCGGCAGGCGGTAGCCGAACACCTCCGCCGCGCGGACCAGTCCCGCGACGTACGACGACGCCACGTCGGACTGACCACTCGCGAACAGGCCTTCGACCGTCATCGCTGTGTCGTGCGGCCACACGCTGCCGGTGTGGTAGCCGAGCGGGTTGAAGCGGGTCATCACGGTGGACAACGTCCGCAGCCCGAAGCCGCTGTTCAGGTCCTCGCCGGCCAGCACGTCCGCGACCGTCTGCTCTTCGTCGGCGTCGAGCAGCCCGGTGCCGAGCAGGTGGCCCATGTTCGACGCACGCCCGGCGACCGGGTTCTTCGCGCCGTCGAGCGCGATCGCCGGGTACCCGTCGACCCAGAACGTCGCGCGGAAGCGCTCCTGCAACGCGGCCGCCCAGGCGCGCCACTCGTCCCCGGACTCGCCGTACGCCTCGAGCAGCTCGGCGCCCTTGACCGCGGCGGCGTACGCGTAGCCCTGGACCTCGCACAGCGCGATCGGCGCGGTCGCCAACGTCCCGTCCGGCCATTGCACCGCGTCGACGGAGTCCTTCCAGCCCTGGTTCGCGAGCCCGTGACCCGACTCGTCGATGTACTCGAGGAAGCCGTCGCCGTCCGGGTCGGCGTACTCCTTCATCCAGGTCAGCGCGCGTCGCAGGTTCGGCAGGAGGTCGCGGACCTCGTCGGCGGGCATGCCCCAGCGCCACGCCTTGTGCAGCGTGATGATCCACAGCTGGGTCGCGTCGTGGGTGCCGTAGTACACCGCCGGGAGGACCAGGCCGCCCCCGTGGTCGGCGACCTCGGCACGGAGCTCGTGCGGGATCTTGCCCGGCTGTTCCGCGGACCCGGCGTCGACCTTGGTGCCTTGCCGGGCGGCCAGCGCGCGCAGCGTGCCCGCGGCCAGGGTCGGGTCGACAGGGATGAGCATGCCCGACGAGATCAGCGAGTCGCGGCCGAACAGCGTGAGGTACCAGGGCGGACCGGCGCCGAGGTAGCGGTCGTCGTCGGCAGCGAGCTGGAGCGCGCGCACGTCCTCCAGCGAGCGGTCCAGCCAGCGCTCGACGCGTTTGTCGTCACAGCGGACAGTGACGTCGTACGGCGTACGCTCGGCCGGCGGCTCGATCGAGAAGCCGGTGTTCGATTTCGGGAAGTCGGCCGTGACCCGCACCGTGATGGTGAACTCCTCCCCCGGCTCGATGCGTGGCGTGGCCGAGACGCCCGGATCGGCAGTGACGACGACGCGGGTGTCGTCGCTCTCCCAGCGCGTACGGCCGGGCCCGTCCGGGAGCGGTGCGAGTTGCGGCAGGTTGACCGCGGCGCCGCTGCGGACCGCGGCGGTACCGGCGAGGTCGGTGCCGAGGGCAACATCCAGCTGGCCCTCGATCGCCGACCGGGAACGGTTCACCAGGGTGATCCGCTCGGTCAGACCTTCGGAGTCGACCGTCCGGGTCCGGTACAGCATCACGGTCGGGTCGTGCCGGGTGTCGCCGAGTCCCTCGACCATCGCGACGTACTCGTGGGTGGCCGCGTCCCGTTCGTCGACATGCACCGGGAGCGGCTCGCGTCCGTCGACTGTCACGCTCAGACGGGACAGGATCCGGCGGTCCCGGGCGTACACGCCCTCGGCGCCGGAACCGGTCAGCTGACCGGACCGCGGCGACAGGACCACCCACGGAGCAGCGAGGGCGGTGACCAGTTCGTGCAGAGGCGACATGTCTCCACCCTAAAAGGTCGGTCGGTGCGAGAGAGTGTGGGTATGGAGACAGGGGTGACCGTACTGGTCGGGATCGCGATCTTCGTCGGGATCGTGGGCATCGTCGTACCGATCCTGCCCGGGGCGATCCTCAGTCTGGCGGCGATCCTGGTCTGGGCGATCGTCGAGGGCAGCGCGACCGGGTGGGTGGTGTTCGCGATCGCCGTGGTCCTGATCGGTGCGAGTCAGGTGGTGAAGTACGTCGTACCGGAGCGGCGGCTCCGCGAGGCCGGCGTACCGCGGCGGTCGATGGTCTTCGGGGTGCTGCTCGGCATCGTCGGGTTCTTCGTGATCCCGGTGGTCGGCATGTTCGTCGGCTTCCCGATCGGCGTCTACCTGTCCGAACTGCAGCGCCAGCGCGACAACTCGGCGGCGTGGACCTCGACCAAGCACGCGCTCCGCGAGACCGGCGTGTCGATCCTGATCGAGTTCGTCGGGACGTCGCTCGCCGCAGCTGTCTGGCTTGTTGCAGTGCTGTTCATCGTCTGAATTGCCAGGGACTTTCCAGTCCCGGCGCAGAGCTGTCCAAGGTCCGCCACGAACGGTGGAAGGACCAGTGCCGGGCATCTCCCGGCACGCAACGGAAGGCACTGCAGTATGGCGTTGCATCAGAAGCTCATCGACAACCGCTGGCGGGCGGCCGGCACGATCGCGGCGGTGGCGGCGACCACGGTCGGCGGCGGGGTCGCGTTCGCGGCGACCGGCGACAACACCACCCCGGCTCCCGCGACCCAGCCGTCCGAGGGATCGTCCAACCAGAAGGCACCCGATCACGGCAAGGGTCCGCGGGACGGGCTGTTCGGCGCGTTGCACGGTGAGTTCGTCGTACAGAAGGACGGCGGCGGGTACGAGACCGTCGTCACCCAGTCCGGTTCGGTGACCGCGGTCAGCAGTACGTCGATCACCGTGAAGAGCGCGGACGGGTACACGCGGACGTACGTCGTGAACGCGGACACGAAGGTGAACCGGGACGGCAAGATCGCCGACGTGAAGACCGGCGCGACGGTCCGGATCCGAGCGGTCGTGTCCGGGAGCACCTCGACGGCGAGCTCGGTCGACGACGGCAGCAACCGCCCGGCCGGCAACCCGCCGAACGGCGCCAAGCCCGGGTCGTCGGAGAGCACCCCGAAGTAGTTCCGTCACGGTGCGGGCCGGTCACGCACCGGTCCGCACCGCAGGCGACCTCGAAGGTCAGGTCGCCCACGCACCGTTTCTTAGGTGATTGCCAGCTTCTTCTTATCCGCAGCGGAGGTTCGTCCAAGCTCCGCGCGCCACCGTGTGAAGGAACAGTGCCGGGTGACGTCCCGGTACGCAGTACGGAAGGCACAGCAGGATGAAGCTCTCACAGAAGCGATGGCGGCTGCTCGGCACCGTGGCCGCCGTGGCCGTGACGACCACGGCCGGCGGGGTCGCCTGGGCTACGAGCAACGCGGACCCGACACCGTCGCCGTCGGCCTCCCCCTCCAGTCCGGCCACGCCCGGGCAGCAACAGAAGCCGGACGGCCCGGGCCGGGGCGGATTCGGCCCGCGGGGCGAGTTCGGTCTCGGCGGGGCGCTGCACGGCGAGTTCGTCGTACCGAAGGACGGCGGCGGGTACCAGACCGTCGCGACCCAGCGCGGCGAAGTCACCGCTGTCAGCAAGGAATCGATCACCGTGAAGAGCGCGGACGGGTACAGCCGGACCTACACGCTCACCGAGGACACGCTGGTGAACGCAGCCCGCGACGGCATCGACGACGTGAAGACCGGGAACACCGTGAGCGTGACGGCTGTGGTCACGGACGGTAAGGCGACCGCGAGCTCCGTGAACGACGGGACGGTCCGCGACGCGGCCGGTCAGAAGTGGGGGTTCAAGCACGGGCCACGGTGAGTGGTCGCGGACGACTCACAGGTGATTGCCAGGAACCTTCCAGGGTTCGCATGGGAATCGCCTGCACACTGAGAACCATGAGTCCGCATCTGCTGGTTGTCGACGACGAGCCGAACATCGTCGAGCTGCTGTCCGCGAGTCTGCGTTTCGCCGGGTACGACGTGACCACGGCGACCCACGGCGCCGAGGCGCTGCGCAAGGCACGCGACGTGGAGCCCGACCTGGTCGTGCTCGACGTGATGATGCCCGGGCTGGACGGTTTCGAGGTCGTACGCCGCCTCCGCGGTGAGGACCGGCACGTGCCGGTGCTGTTCCTCACCGCCCGGGACGCGGTCGAGGACAAGGTGCTCGGTCTGCAGACCGGCGGCGACGACTACGTCACGAAGCCGTTCAGCCTGGACGAACTGGTCGCCCGCGTCCGCGCACTGCTCCGCCGGTCCGGTCACCGCGAACAGACCACGACCGAGGCCGCCGTACTGCGCTATGCGGACCTGGAACTGAACGAGGACAGCTACGAGGTCTTCAAGTCGGGTCAGGCCGTACAGCTGTCGCTGACCGAGTTCAAGCTGCTGCGGTGCCTGCTGGAGAACGCGGAGCGGGTGATGTCGAAGGGGCAGATCCTGTCCGCGGTCTGGAACTACGACTTCGCCGGGGACGCCGGCGTGGTCGAGTCGTACATGTCCTACCTGCGCCGTAAGGTCGACACCGGCGACCAGAAGCTGCTCCACACCGTCCGCGGGGTCGGCTACGTCCTGCGCACTCCGCGAGGCCCCAACTGATGCAACTGAACCACCGGCGGTTCGCCGACCGGTACCCGCTGCGCGTCACCATCGTCGTCGTCCTGCTGGCGCTGGTCGCGCTCGCGCTGGCCGCATCCGGCGTGCTGGCGACCACGATCATGCGCGGCTACCTGATCGACCGCGTCGACGATCAACTGCGGCAGGCTGCCATGCCCCTGTCGCACGTCACGAACGATCGGCGCCCGGTGCCTCGCCCTGGCGGTGGGCAGGGGCCGCGGCAGTTGCCGAGCGAGTTCGTCGTGCAGTTCAACGACTCGGAGGGCGCCAGCGACAAGGGACTGGTCGGTCAGCGGCTCGCCGACACCGAGCCGTTGCCGAAGCTGCCGACCCTCAACCTGAACCAGGTACGCAACCTCGGCGGGAAACCGTTCCAGGTGGACGCCGAGTCGGGCGGGGCGACGTGGCGGGTGCTCGCGGTGCCGACCGAGGACGGCAAAGGCTCGGTCATGGTCGCGCAGAGCCTGAAGGACATGGACCACACGATCCAGCGGCTCATCGGAATCCAGGCCGCGGCCGGGGTGATCCTCCTGGTGCTGCTGGCCGGCGTCGGGACCTACGTCGTACGGCGAAGTCTGCGCGGGCTCGAGGACGTGGAGCACACCGCGGTCGCGATCGCCGGCGGGGACCTGAGCCGCCGGGTGCCGCAGCGGGACCCGCGGACCGAGGTCGGGCGGTTGTCGCTGGCGCTGAACCAGATGCTCGGGCAGATCGAGACGGCGTTCGCGCAGCGCACCGCGTCCGAGTTCGCGGCGCGGCGCAGTGAGGACGTGGCGCGACAGTCGGAGGAAGCCGCTCGGCAGTCCGAGGACCGGATGCGGCGGTTCGTGGCGGACGCTTCGCACGAGTTGCGTACGCCGTTGACGTCGATCCGGGGGTTCGCGGAGCTGGCCCGGCACCGGGGCGACGTGACCGACGCCGACACGATGCGCCGGATCGAGGACGAGGCCAAGCGGATGGGCCTGCTCGTCGACGACCTGCTGCTGCTCGCGCGACTCGATCAGCAGCGTCCGTTGCGCTCGGAGTCCGTCGACCTGCTCCCGATCGCGGCCGACGCCCTGCACAACGCGCAGGCCGTACAGCCCGACCGCCATATCTCGCTGACGATCCTGCCCGACTCAGAGGCGCCGGTCGTCTCCGGTGACGAGGCCCGACTGCGGCAGGTCCTCGGGAACCTGGTCAGCAACGCGCTCCACCACACCCCTGTCGACGCACCCATCACCGTCTCCGTCGGCACCCGCGGCTCCGAAGCCATCCTCGAAGTCAGCGACACCGGCCCCGGCCTCACCGACGAACAAAAGGCCCGCATCTTCGAACGCTTCTACCGAGTAGACACCGCCCGAACCCGCTCCACCGGCGGCTCCGGCCTAGGCCTCTCCATAGTCGCCGCCCTCGTAGCCGCCCACCACGGCCACGTAACCGTCACCAACACCACCCCCCAAGGCGCAACCTTCACCATCCACCTCCCCCTCACCACCTAAACACCTCACGCACGTACGCACCCGCTAATTCGTCGCTCCGCTCCTCAACGCGGCCACTCCGCGAGCTCCCACCCACCCCCGGCTTAGCGCCGTACATCCGTTTCCGGCTACCGCCGGGAGCCGCAGGCTGCCGCCCGCAATTGCTCGCTACCGCTCGCAGCGACCTCCCCGTAATGTCGGCAACCGGGATCAGTAACCTGCGACGTTGCCACCTGTGACCTCCGGGGCTTGACCATCGCCGCACAGCGACTCGAGGTCGCAACAGGCGTGGACCGTGCCTTCGCGCCGAACGAGACCGTGGACGGACACCACCCAAGAACGCGCCCTGGGCAACCTCTTTTCGGCTGTCCCGGGCGCTTGGCGTGCAACTCAGAGCGCGGACAGCATGCCCACCCGGATACGCCGGGACATGCCCGCCTCCACGCCACCCTCCACCACTGCCTCACCAACGCCCGCACCGCGATGGCCATACTCACCCCCCCGGCCGATCCGGGGGCGCTCCGGATTTCGGCAAGTCGACAGTACGTATACCTCCACTGCCCGGCGATCCCGCCTGCCGCACGGTTCGGGGTGGCAGGTAGTAGGCGTATACGTACTGTCGAGCTGCTGGTTCCGACCGACTGCGGCCACCCGTGAGCGTGGTCGGCCGGTTGCCGGGGGAACAGACACCTTCCGGGTGCTGCGGACAGGGAATGTCAGGTGCGAGCCCACGAGAACCTGTCTTCCAGCCCCGCAGTTCACCCACACATCGGACACGAGAGCCGGATATCCACGCGCGCGGCGGGATCACCGCGCTAGGCGGGCGTGCGTGGGACGGGCTTACAGGACCGGGAAGGTTCGGGTGGCGGATTCGCCGTGTTCTAGGACTTGGGTGGCGGGGCCTAGGAGGTTGGGGTCGGGGTGGCCTACTAGGGCGGTGTCTTTGTCTGTGTAGTCGTAGAGGGAGAGGACGTGGCGCATGGCTTCTAGGCGGGCGCGTTTCTTGTCGTTGCTTTTGACTACGGTCCAGGGGGCGTGGGGTGTGTCGGTGTAGTGGAACATCGCCTCCTTGGCCTCGGTGTATGCCTGCCACTTGTCGAGTGACGCGAGGTCCGTGGGTGAGAGCTTCCATTGCCGGACCGGGTCGATCTGGCGGATCGTGAACCGGGTCTGCTGTTCGGCCTGCGACACCGAGAACCACAGTTTCACCAGCAGGATCCCGGACCGCACCAGCATCCGTTCGAACTCGGGCGCCTGCCGCATGAACTCCTCGTACTGCTCGCGCGAGCAGTACCCCATCACGTGCTCGACGCACGCGCGGTTGTACCAGGAGCGGTCGAACAACGTCATCTCACCGGCCGCCGGCAGATGCGCGACGTACCGCTGGAAGTACCACTGGGTCTGCTCGCGCTCGGTGGGCTTCTCGAGCGCGACGATGCTCGCCCCGCGCGGGTTGAGGTGCTCCATGAACCGCTTGATCGTCCCGCCCTTGCCGGCCGCGTCACGGCCCTCGAACACGATCACCAGCCGCTGCTTCGACCGCTTCACCCAGTACTGCAACTTCAGCAGCTCGATCTGCAACAGCCGCTTGTCCCGGTCGTAGATCTCCCGCGCCAGGCGTTCGCCGTACGGATAGCCCTCGCGCCACGTGTCTACCGGCGTACCGTCGGCCCGCAGCAGCACCGGGTCGTCGTCCTCCTCGTCCAGCACGCGAAAACCGAGCTCTTGCACCAGATCAGGCTCACTCATCGTCGTCCTCGCTTCGCTCCGGGCGCCGATGAGGCACAAGGTGTGCTGTGCCTTCTGATGACCTCGCTTCGCTCGCTCATGACGACAGACTCAGCCCCCCGGATGACGCCCAGGTGAACAGGTCTCAGCGACGCCGCAGCTTGACCGTGCTGTCGCGACGGTTGATCGGTACGCCGTCACGCAGCACCTGCGCCCGGTCATGCGCGCGACTGACGAGCGTGTCCCACTCGCCCTCGGGAAGCGCCAGGCTCTCGATCACCTCGTCAGGCTCCGGGAAGTGCATCTCGGGATGCGGGTTGGGCTCCCCCGGCGGGAATCCCAGATGACCCTCGATCAGCAGTACGCCGCCTCGCGCGACAGCCGCCGCCGCGCTCCGCAGGATCTCCTCCCGCGCCAGCTCAGTCTTCGAGTGCAGGAACTGCGCGGACACCAGATCGAACTCCCCCTCCGGGAACGACTTCCCCAACTCGTGCTGCTGCCAATCGATCCGGTCGTCAACGCCGGCAGCCTTCGCGTGCCCGGCCGCGCGCCCGAGCGCAACCGTCGAGATGTCGACGGCCGTGACGGTCCAGCCCCGCTCCGCGAGCCAGATCGCGTCGGCCCCTTCGCCGCAGCCGAGGTCGAGCGCCCGGCCCGGGGTCAGGCCGGACACCTCGTCGACGAAGGCGGCGTTCGGCTTGCCGCTCCAGATCTGCTCGTGCTCGGTGTAGAACGCGTTCCAGTGCTCGTCGGGGAGCTGTTCGGTGGTCATGCACCGATGCTCCGCGACGCCGCCAGGAGATGGCAAACATTCTTGCCGGATCGGCAAACGCTAGCTGTCCCGGACCGGCAGCGGTTCGGCCTTCCCGACCACGAACGCGTACGTCAGCGCTCCGATCACCGCCACCACTCCCGCGACGGCGAACGACGGCAGGTACGACCCGTGGTAGATGTCGAGCAGCAGACCGAAGACGTACGGGCTGATGATCCCCGCGATGTTCGACGCGAAGTTCTGGATGCCGCCGATCGACGCCACGTGCCGCGACGACGGCGCCACGTCGCCCGGCAGCGACCAGATCCCGGTCGCCGCGATCGCCAGGCTCGCGTACGAGATCGCCAGGAACAGCAACGCGACGTACACCGACTTCGCCGGTGCCGCGAACACGATCGCCGCGCCGCCGAGCAGCCCGCCGACCATCACGGTCTTCCGGACCCGGGTCACGTCCGCGCCGGCCCGGATCCGCCGGTCGGCGACGATCCCGGCGATCCAGCCGCCGGCGATCGCGGTGATCCCGGGCAGCGTGCCGAGCGTCCCGAGTTCCTTGAGGTCGAGCCCGCGGGCGTCCTTCAGGTACGACGGGAACCAGGTCAGGAAGAAGTAGATGACGAAGTTCAGGCAGAAGAAGCCGAGCATCATCCCGCGGATCGTCCGGTACCGGAACAGGTCCCGCCAGCGCACCTGCGCCGCGGCCTCGGAGTCGTTCTCGTCGAGCCGCGCGCCGTTGGACACGATGTAGGCACGCTCCTCGGCGTTCGCGTGCTTGTGCTCCATCGGATCGCGGTAGTACCAGTACCAGACCGCCGCGAGCATGATCCCGAGGACGCCGAGCACGACGAACGAGAAGTGCCAACTCACCAACGCGATCAGCCCGGTCACGACCGGCAGCGACAGAACGGTCCCGACCCTCGACCCCGAGTCGATCACTGCGCTCGCGAACGCCCGCTCGTGCGCCGGGAACCACCGCGACGCGGCCTTGGTCGCACTCGGGTACGCCGGCGCCTCCCCCGCACCGAGCGCGAACCGGAACGCGAACAACGACCAGAACCCGCGCGCCAGCGGCGTCAGCGCGGTGACGACGCTCCACCACAGCGCGGCGAACGTGAACGCCTTCCGCGAGCCCACCTTGTCGGCGAACCAGCCCGCCGCGAGCATCGCCCCGTCGTACGCCCAGAAGAACGCGCCGAGGATCAGGCCCTTCTCGGCGTTGCTGAGGTCGAGGTGCAGATCGTCCTCGATGAACGGCAGCGCAACGCTCAGATTCGCGCGATCCAGGTAATTCAGTGAGAGCCCGACGAACGCGAGCCCTAGGATCAGGTACCTCGTACGGCTGGCTCCGGATGGGGCCTTCACTGGAGTGGTGGCGGTCACTCTGCGCCTCCGATCGAGTGCGGATCGTGGGCACGTTACCTTGCGCGTGTTCTTTGTGCAGACAAACGTTTCATCCAGCGGAATGAGGGCTCAGTGATCGAGGACGGCGAGGAGATTCCGCTGCTCGGCGGTGACGTGACCGAAGGGCTGGTCCGCGTCGGCGACACCGTACGGCGACCGCCGGGCGAGCGGGCCGCGCTGGTCCAGGACGTGCTGCTGTACCTGGAGAAGGTCGGGTTCGGGGGTGCACCGCGGTTCCTCGGGATCGACTCGGCCGGCCGCCAGGCACTCACGTACGTCGAGGGCGAGGTCGCGGGCCGTCCGCGCCCGCCGTGGATCGCGGACGAGGAGCGGATGGTCTCGGTCGCGCGCCTGCTGCGTGCGTACGACGACGCCGTCGAGGGATTCGGGATCCCGGACAACCTGCCCGCGCCGATCGAGCCGCCCGGTCTGCCGGACCTGAACGATCCGCCCGAGCTGGTCGGCCATCAGGACGTCACGCCGGAGAACGTGGTCTTCCGGGAGGGCCGCGCGTACGCCCTGATCGACTTCGACCTGGCCCGCCCGGTGAGCCGGGCCCGGGAGTTCGTGAACCTGATGCTGTGGTGGGCCCCGCTCGGCGCCGATGACGATCTCGACCCCGAACTCCGCGGCCTCGACCGTCCCCGCCGCTGCCGGCTGCTCGCCGACGTCTACGGCCTCTCCCCCGCCGACCGCGCCCGCACCCTGGAGCTCACGATCGGTTTGAACGAGCGTGCCTGGCACACGATGAAGTACCGCGCCGACACCCTGGGCGGCGGCTGGCAGCGGATGTGGAGCGAGGGAGTCGGCGACAAGATCCGCGCCCGGCAGACCTGGCTCGAGGAGAACGCCGACTCCCTCACCACCGCCCTGCTCAGCTGACTGCGACCTCTTCCTTCATCTCTTCTGGAGCCGCTGCCTTCCGGTCCCGCAGGAGTACGAGGGCGAGGACCGCCGACCCCAGCACCGCCACCGCGCTGACCATGAAGGTGCCCGACATCGCCTCCGCAAAGGCCTTCCGGGCGACTCCAGCTACTCCTGCATCTCCGAGAGCGAAGGCTTCACCGATCGATCGGCGCGCCTCGGCCGGCGCCGATTGCGGCATGTTCGCGGTGAAGTTGTTCGCCAGCGCTGACCCGAGGATCGCGATCCCCAGCGCCGCGCCCGCCTGCTGCACGGTGTCGTTCAACGCCGATCCGACACCGGCGTGCTCGTGCGGCACCGCGCCCATCAGCGCCGCGGTCGCAGCAGGCTGGGCCAGCCCGGCGCCGACGCCGAACACACCCAGCGCCAGCGCGACCATCCCGAACCCGTCGTCCGCGGACAGCGTCGACATCACCCAGAACCCGCCGGCCAGCACGACCAGCCCCGCAACGGTCATCGGCCGGTTCCCGATCTTCTGGCCGAGCGTCGCCCCGACGCCGTTCACCAGGATGACCGCCACCGCCATCGGCGCCATCGCCAGACCGGCCTTCGTCGGCGAGAACCCGAGCACGAACTGCAGGTACTGCGTCAGCGCCAGGATCAGTCCGCCGTTCGCGATCTGCAGCAGCACCAGCGACAGGCTCCCGCCACTGAAGTTCCGGTCGCGGAACAGCGCCAACGGCACCATCGGCACCGGGGTCCGCAGCTCCCACCCGACGAACAAGGTCAGCCCGGCGACGGCGACCGCCAGCATCGGCCACGACAGACCGTGCTCCGGCAGGTCGATGATCACCCAGACCAGCGCGACCAGTCCGACCATCGACAGCACTGCACCGATCGGGTCGGGCTTACGCCACGGCCCCTTCGACTCCGGCATCAGGATGACGGCGGCGATGATCGCGATCACCGCGACCGGCACGTTGATCAGGAACACCGAGCCCCACCAGAACTTCGCGATCAGCGCGCCGCCGAGCACCGGGCCGCCGATCAGCCCGACCATCAGCACCGAACTCCAGATCGACATCGCCTTGCGGCGTTCGTCGTCGTCGAAGACCGTGATCAGCACCGAGAGGGTGCTCGGCATCACGACCGCTCCCCCGACGCCCATCAGCACCCGTCCCGTGATCAGCATCTCCGGAGTCCCGGCGTACGTCGCCAGCAGGGACGCGGCGCCGAAGATCGCGAGGCCGGCGATCATCACCTTCTTGCGCCCGTACCGGTCGGACAGGCTGCCGGCCGTCAGCAGCAGGCCGGCGAATACCAGGATGTAGCTCGCGACGATCCACTGGATCTCCTGCGCGCTCGCGCCGAGGTCCTCGGTCAGTACCGGGATCGCGACGTTCAGGACGCCGTTGTCCAGGACCAGCACCATCGTGCTCAGGCAGAGCACGATCAGAATCAGCCATCTGCGCGGATGCCGAGCGGTCATCGCGCACCTCCTCGAGTCGATTACTTGAACAGCGTTCAGCCTGCCTGAACAGTGTGCAATTAGAACTGAACGTTGGTCAAGTCCTGCACAGTGTTCAGTAATCGGCTAGGGTTGTCCTCGACGAGGAGGTACGACGATGGCGAGCGAGGAGTACACGTCCGTCTGGACGCGGCCGAAGCGCGGCCGGCGCCGCGAGCAGCCCGCACTGACCCAGGAGCAGATCGTCGCGGAGGCGATCAAGCTGCTGGACGCCGACGGGCTGGAGGCGCTCACGATGCGCAAGCTCGGCGCCGCGCTCGGCGCCGTGGCGACCGCGGTCTACTGGCACGTCGCGAACAAGGACGAGCTGCTCGAGCTCGTCGTCGACGAGGTGTACGGCGAGGTCGAGGTGCCGGCGGTAGCGGACCCGTCCGCGTGGCGCCCGGCAGCCGAGGCTGCGGCGCGCAGTGTGCGCGCGATGATCGTCCGGCATCCGTGGGTGGCGCCAACGCTCGCCGACGTCGGCATGAACTACCTCGGGCCGAACCTGATGCGGATCTCCGACGACCTGCTCGGCACGTACCTCGCCGCCGGCTTCGAGCTGATCGAGGCGGACCAGGCCGCGAACACCGTGCTCGGCTACGTGATCGGTGTCGCGTCGGTCGAGGCCGCGACCGTCACCAAGCTCAAGCGCACCGGCAAGGACATGGCCGCATGGCAGGCCGAGGTCTGGCCCGCAGCGGTCAAGGCCGCGGAGCCGTACCCGCACATGCGGGCGCTGTACGCCGCCAACAGCGGCACCGACCTGGAAGCGGGCGGCGAGGACAACTTCAG
The DNA here is from genome assembly GCF_004331375.1 of Kribbella speibonae. NCBI lineage: Bacteria > Bacillati > Actinomycetota > Actinomycetes > Propionibacteriales > Kribbellaceae > Kribbella > Kribbella speibonae. The sequence continues at coordinate 444,902 of NZ_SJKC01000005.1, forward strand.
CTACGGCCTGGCCAGGATCCTGGACGGCCTCGAAGCCCGCCTGTGACGGGCCGTTTGCCCGAGGCTGTGATGCCTCGGGCAACGGCACTGTGTCAGCGGGTGATGGCGACCTCGGCGCCGCTCTTCGCGGACTCGTAGATCGCGGTCAGCATCCGGGCCATCTCCAGGCCCTGCTCCGCGGTCGCGTCGGCCGGGATCTCCCCGCGGCAGATCCGCAGGAAGTGGTCGATCTGGTTCGCGAACCCGATCCGGAAGTCGAACCCGAGCGAGTCGATCTGCGGCTGGACGTGCAGCAGCGTGTCGTGCCGCTCGGTGATCATCAGCAGCTCCGGCTCGATCTCCGCACCGCCCTTGTCACCGTGGATCCGGACGCTGATCTCGTTGCGCGCGTGCAGCGAGAAGGACGTCGCCACATCGAGGACCGCCCCGCCCTCGAAGCGGATCTGCGCGGTCGCGAAGTCCTCGACCGTGTTCGGCCGCGCGGCCGACGCGGCCTTGTAGCGGGTCAGGTTCTGGATGTTGTCGCGGGCACCCAGCGGCGCGAACGTCGCACCGGACGCGGACACCGCCTTCGGCATCCCCATCAGGTACCAGCACAGGTCGATGATGTGGACGCCGAGGTCGATCAGCGGACCGCCGCCGGACAGCTCCACGTCACCGAACCAGCCGCCGGGGTTGCCGGCCGTCCGCAGCAACGTGGCCCGCGCCGCGTAGATGTCACCGAACTCGCCCGCGTCCAGGAACCGCTTCGTGACCAGGGCGTTCGGCGCGTACCGCCGTACGTACCCGATCTGCAGCGCCTTCCCGGTCTCCTCGACCGCCTTCACCAGCGCCTCGGCCTCCGGCACGGTCACGGTCATCGGCTTCTCGACCAGCACGTCCTTGCCGGCCCGCAGCGCCGCCTCGGCGATCGGGGCGTGCAGCGTGTTCGGCACGCACACGCTGACCGCGTCGACGTCCGGGTCCGAGAAGATCTCCTCGGCGGAGCCGGTCACCCGCGCGACGCCGAACTGCTCGCCGCGCGCCTTCGCCCGCTCGAGATCCACGTCGCACACGGCGACGAGCTCGGCCTGCGGGTTCAGCTGGTACGCCTTCAGGTGCTCGACGGCGATCGAGCCGAGGCCGATCACCGCAATCCGCGTCGTCATGTCACGCCACGCTTTCGTTCAGTCGGATGATGTTCGCCAGCGAACGCTCGATCGCCGCCAGCGGAGCCTCCATACCCTCGAACTCCAGGCTCACCGGTACGTCGGGCTTGGTCGCGACCAGTGCGAGCAGACCGGGTACGTCGACGTCGCCGTGGCCCGTGACCGTCCCGAGCAGGTAGTCGCCGGCGAGCGTCTTCAGCCAGCCGTCCCCGGCCGAGCGGCGGATGTGGAAGTCCTTGATGCCGATCGACGCGGCGACGTCGATCAGGCCCGCGGCCGTCTTGCCCGGCACCTCGCCGACGCACAGGCCGTTGCCGAGGTCGAGCGTGACCCGGAAGTTCGGGCGGTCGACGGCGTGCACGAGCCGGGCCAGCCGGTCGCTGCCGTTCATGAAGAAGCCGTGGTTCTCGATCGTCGACACGATGCCCAGGTCCGCGGCATGGTCGGCGACCGCACGGCACCCCTCGACGACCTTCGCGAACGTCGACTCGAACTCGCCCGGGTCCTGCTCCCGCCACGCCCACGGCGCGACGTCGTGCCGGAAGATCCGGGCGCCGAACCGGTGCGCGACGTCCAGCTGCCGGCGGAGGCGGTCGATCTCCTCGCCGTCGGCGGTCCGCAGATCGCCGCTGACCAGGTAGTTCACGATCGGTACGCCGATCTCCTCGGCGTGCTTGGCGGTGTCGCGGACGACACTCTCGTTCTCCAGGTAGTACTCGCCGTCCATCGCGGCGACCTCGATGTGCCCGGCCGGGGAGGCCGCGACCCAGTCCAGGACCGCGATCAGGTCCATCTCGCCGCTCGTCATGAGCTGGCGGAAACAGTACGAGCTGACTCCGAGCTTCACTTGGTGGTCCTCTCCACTTCGTGAGTGATGTGGGCCCACGGACTGGGATAGCCGTGGACACCGTAGATAGCTGAGCTGCATCGGTCGAACGCGTTGCCGACCGCCCCGAGCACCACTGCCTCGCGCCCCAGCGCCGAGGCGACGAAGGGTGGGCGTTCAGGGAAGACCAATTCCTGCTCGACCGCTGCCGCGAGCGGACGGAGCAGAGCGCCGCTGTCCTGCAAGGCCCCGCCGCGCACGACCACGACCTCGGGATCGACGACCAGGAGAACCGTCGCGATCCGGCCGGCGATCTGCGCGCAGAAGTCCTCGAGCTCCGCCTGTGCGTCGGCGTTGCCGGCTGCGGCGGCGCTCAGTACCTCCGCGCTGGTCGGTCGTACGGACCAGACCAGCTGTCCGCGCTGGGCGTTGCGGGTCCAACGCATACCGCGCTGCGCGCCGAGCTCACCCGCGAGCCGGTGGCGGCCCTGCCGGATGACTCCGTTCAGGACGATCGAGACCGACAGGCGATGGCCGATCTGGAGATAGACGACATCGGAGTACCCACGGCCCGCGCCGCCGCGTTGCTCCGCCAGCGCCGCGAGCTTGATGTCGTTGTCCACGACGATCGGCTGCCCGAACTCCTTCGCCAGCAACTCCGCGACCGGCAGCCCCACCAACTCCGGCATCGCCAAGCTGGCCCGCAATTGTCCGTCCGCCTCAACCACACCAGGCAGCCCAACCCCAACCGCCCGCAACCGCCCAAGGTCGAGTGCGCCTGCTGCCGCATCCAGCGCTTGCGGGATGAGAGCGAGGGCCTCGGCCCCGCTGACGGAGCCGGTGGCCGGTGCGCGGCGATCGGCGTCCGCTGGAAGCTCGGCGTAGCCGAGGCGGTGGCCGGAGAGGTCGCAGATGATTGCTCGTGCTCCGCGGGGACCGAGGTCGACGCCTGCGACGAGGCCGGTCTCGCGGGCGAACCGGAACGCGCGAGCCGGCCGGCCAGGACCGGCAGAGGCCGGGCTGGCCGCCTCGACCAGCCCGGTCTCGAGGAGATCGTCGAGGACGGCATGCACCGTCGGTCGCGACAGGCCCGTGCCCTCGCTGATCACCCCGACCGTGCGGGCCTCGTCGGCCTCGGCCAGGAACCGCAGACACGCGACCTGATTCGCAGATCGCTCCGCCTGGGCGGCGCCGCGTGCAGTGTCCATCGACCCCAACCCATTATGGAACCGGCTTTAATAAAGACGGTAACAGAATTCTCCAGGCGAGGGCAACGACCAATTCAGAAGGCAGACGCAACTTTCGGGTTATACTCCCATTTGTGTCATTGACCCATTATCGGAAGGACCATCATGTTCGCTCAAGTTGTGTCCGTGGAGGCAGAGACCGACAAGCTCCCCGGCCTCCTCATGTTCTGCGAGGAGCAGCTCCCCAGCTTCCGTGAAGCTCCCGGGTTCAAGGGTTTCTACCTGCTCGCCGACCGTCGGAGTGGCAAGATCGTGACCGTCTCCCTGTGGGACAGCGACGCCGATCTGCGGCGAAACAACGACGGCCGAGGTGCTCAGGCACGCCAGGAGGCGAGTGCGGAGCTGGGTGTGACCCCTCCTCCGGTCGATGTCTACGAGGTCGTGCTGCAGGCATGACTCCCGGTGGTCCGTGAGGAGAAACCAGCAGGATGAGCGCAGCGACCAATCCCTCCCCCGGTCTGCGGGAACGTAAGAAGATCAAGCTGCGCCACACCATCCAGACCGCGGCGCTGCGCCTCTTCGAGCGGCAGGGCTACGAGCACACCACCGTCGAGCAGATCGCCGAGGCCGCCGAGACCTCCACCACCACGTTCTACCGCTACTTCCCCACCAAAGAGGACGTCGTACTCGACAACGACGCCTCTCCGCTGTTCGAGACCACCGCCGCCGAGCGACCGGCAGACGAACCCCTGACCGCGACCGTTCGCGCCGCCATGGGCGCGGTCGTCGCGGCGGCCGAAGCCGACCGCGACTTCACCCTCGCGCGGATGCGGCTCGTGGCGACCGTCCCGGCCCTCGAAGCTCGCTATGCCGGCGAGGAGCGCCGGACCATCGAGCTCCTGACCGGCCTGCTCGCCGACCGCACCGGCCGCCCGCACGACGACTACCAGGTCGAACTCATCGCCTTCGTGCTCGCGGGCGTTCTGTTTACCGCCTCCCGCCGATGGGTGGCCGACCAGGGCGCCACTGCCCTGAGCACCCTGGTCGACCAAGCCCTCACGACCGTCGAACCGCTACTGGCCACACTCGAAGGCTGAACTCCAACTGTCGCAGGACGACCGTCGAGGTCATCGTCGTCAAACGACTGTTCAGCGGCCGCACCGATCAGAACACCTCCGCCGCGTCGTCAGTTCAGTAGCCCGTCGGACCGATGGAAGGATTGCTGACTATGACCGACGACCGACTGCTGGGCGCCGATGAAGCCAGGTTCATCGCGGCCGCGCGCTCGGACGACACGACACGGTTCGCGCTTCTCACCGAGCGCTACCGGCGTGAACTGCACGTGCACTGCTACCGGATGCTCGCGAACTACGCGGACGCCCAGGACATGACGCAGGAAACGTTCCTGCGGGCGTGGAAGAAGCGGGAGTCGTTCCGGGGCCACGCCGCGCTGCGGACCTGGCTGTACCGGATTGCGACGAACGCCTGCCTCGACTTCCTGGAGAAGCGGAACGACCGCACACCGGTACCGTCCGAGCTACCGGGCGCCGGCTCCGAGGTGCTGTACCTGCAGCCGTACCCCGACCGGATGCTCCCCGAGGACCCGCAGGAATCCGTGGTGGCGCGGGAGACGATCGAGCTGGCGTTCATCGTCGCCGTCCAGCACCTGCCGCCGAGGCAGCGGGCGGCGTTCATCCTGCGCGACGTCCTCGGTTGGCCGGCGTCGAAGGCCGCTGACGCCCTCGAGCTGACCGTCGCATCGGTGACCAGCGCATTGCAGCGGGCACGCGTGACGATGCGCGAGCAGCTGCCCAGCCGCCGCCTCGACTGGCGGAGCCCCGCCACCCACGAGCTGACCAGCGACGAGCGCGGCGCGGTGAAGTCGTACATCGACGCCCATGAGCGCAACGACCTCGACGGGCTGACGTCCCTGTTACGCGACGACCTCCGCTTCGCGATGCTGCCCGAGGCGGGCACCGCGACCGTGACCGCCAAGGACGCGGTGGACGGCTGGGTCTCCGGCGGACTCTTCCAGCGCGGCTACGACGACTGGCGCGGTATCACCACGACGGTCAACCTCATGCCTGCCGTCGCGCTGTACCTCCGCACCCCCGAGGAACCGGTGTACCGGCTCTTCGCCGTCGCGGCCCTGCACATCGTCGACGGGAAGATCGCCGAGCTGACCGGATTCGACGCAGCTGATCAACCCTGGCTGGGCCTGCCCCTGACACTGTGATCACCAGGTCCGCATCCGCACTCATCGCCTTGTCTCGTAGCGGGTGAGCAGCACGCCGCCGGGGAACGTCCGCCTCTCCACCGGGTCCAGGTTCACCCAGCTGTCCAGCGCTGTGAAGAACGGCGTGCCGCCACCCACCAGGACCGGATGGGTCACCACCTGGTACTCGTCGATGAGCCCGGCCCGCATGACCGCCGCGGCGAGCGTTGCGCCGGCGATGCTCATCGGATCACCGTCCTCGGCCCTGAGCCGGGTGATCTCGGCGATCGCGTCGCCGGTGACCAGGCGGGTGTTCCAGTCGACCTTGTCGATCGTCGAGGAGAACACCACCTTCCGCGTGTCCCGCCAGTTCCGCGCGAACTCGATCTGCGCCGCCGTGGCGTCCGGTTGCTGGTCGCCGGTCGGCCAGTAGGCGCTCATCCCCTCCCACACCTTGCGCCCGTACAGCGACAGGCCGCTCGCCAGCTCCCGCTCGAGCCACCACTGGAACAGCTCGTCGCTCGGCGCGCTCCAGCCGATGTCGTCGCCGGTCGCGGCGATGTAGCCGTCGATGGTCACGTTCATGCCGTAGATCAGTTTCCGCATCGTGCCAGCCTCCTGTGAGTCGATCTGACACATACAGACGGGCACGGCGCGGAAACCTCATCGGTGCGCGTACTAACGCTGCAGGATCGTGCGCTCCACGAGCGTCCAGGTAGTCGTCGTCAGCAGGTAGAGACCGGCGGCCAGCGGTACGAAGGCGGCTGTCAGAAGCGTGCCGAAGGGCAGTAGTTGGGCGAGGCGTCGGGACCACGTCGGCGCTGACGCGTCGAGCTGACGCACTGCGAGTCGGGATGAGAACCACGCGGCCACAGCGAGCAGTACCGCGATCACGACGTACGCCGGGGTGCCGGTGAGGATCGGCCAGTGGACGCCGAGCGGGGCGCCGAGGAGGTTGCCGCTGATGAGCTGGTTCGACTCCCCCGCCACCATGGTCCGCGAGAACAGCGTGTACATCAGCCAGAAGAACGGCAGTTGCGCGAGCGTCGGCAGGAAGCCGGCGAACAACGACGTACCGGACTCTGACTGCAGCTTCGCGACTTCACGCTGCAGGCGCTCCGGGTTGCCGCGATGCCGTTCGGTCAGCTGCTTCAGCTGCGGCATCAACTCCGCGCGGGCCTTCAACCCGCGATGCGCCCGCACGCTGAGCGGGACGAGAGACAGCCGTACGGCGAGGGTGCACAGCACGATCGCGATGACCGCGGCGTACGCGCCGGCGAACGGTTCGAGAGCGGTGACGAGGGACGTGAGCAAGTGATAGGCACCGGTGACCGGTGCCTCCAGAAAGGAAGGCACAGCAGAACTCCACGAGTGTGTAGGAACAGGTAGCGGGGTGGAGCGCTACTGTCCCGGTGCTCGTGGACGTGGTCGACCGGCCGCGTCAGGATCGCGCAGCCGAAGGAACACGGTCTGCTCGGCGCGGTCCCGGACCGAGGTGGCCCGGGCGAGCAGCGGCGCGGCGGTGTGCACCGACCACCGCGCGGACGTGCGCGCGACGACGACCAGCGCCAACAGCAAGGCCGCCGCCGTAAGAACGGCGGCGGCCAGTGAAGCCGTGTCGAACACAGAGATCATCGACGCGAGAACGCCGGCGATCCACTGCGTCATGACATCAGTCCAGGTAGTCCCGGAGGACCTGCGAACGCGACGGGTGCCGCAGCTTCGACATGGTCTTGGACTCGATCTGGCGGATCCGCTCGCGGGTCACGCCGTACACCTTGCCGATCTCGTCGAGCGTCTTCGGCTGACCGTCGGTGAGACCGAAGCGCATCGAGACCACGCCGGCCTCGCGCTCGGACAGCGTGTCGAGCACCGCGTGCAGCTGCTCCTGGAGCAGCGTGAACGAGACCGCCTCGGCCGGCACGATCGCCTCGGAGTCCTCGATCAGGTCACCGAACTCGGAGTCGCCGTCCTCACCGAGCGGCGTGTGCAGCGAGATCGGCTCGCGACCGTACTTCTGCACCTCGATGACCTTCTCCGGGGTCATGTCGAGCTCCTTGGCGAGCTCTTCCGGAGTGGGTTCGCGACCGAGGTCCTGCAGCATCTGCCGCTGGACGCGGGCCAGCTTGTTGATGACCTCGACCATGTGCACCGGGATCCGGATGGTGCGGGCCTGGTCGGCCATCGCACGGGTGATCGCCTGCCGGATCCACCAGGTCGCGTACGTCGAGAACTTGTAGCCCTTGGTGTAGTCGAACTTCTCCACCGCGCGGATCAGACCGAGGTTGCCCTCCTGGATCAGGTCCAGGAACAGCATGCCGCGGCCGGTGTAGCGCTTGGCCAACGACACCACCAGGCGCAGGTTGGCCTCGAGCAGGTGGTTCTTGGCGCGCCGGCCGTCCTCGGAGATCCACTCGTACTCGTCGCGGACCTTCTCCTTGAGCTTCGCGGCCTCGTCGGCGATCTGCTCCTCCGCGAACAGACCGGCCTCGATCCGCTTGGCGAGCTCGACCTCCTGCTCGGCGTTCAGCAGCGGGACCTTGCCGATCTGCTTCAGGTAGTCCTTGACCGGGTCCGCGGTGGCCCCGGCGACCATCACCTGCTGCTCGGGCTCGTCGGTCTCGTCGGCCTCGGAGACGATGAAGCCCTGGTCCTCGGTGAGCTCCTTCTCCAGCCCCTGGACCTCGCCCGGCTTGAAGTCGGACTCGTCCACCTCGTCGAGCGCGCGCGGCTTCCCGGTCTTCGGGTCGATCGACAGACCCGCCTCGGACACTGCCTTCTTCGCCGGAGCCTTCTTGGCAGCGGCCTTCTTCGCGGGGATACCGTCCTCCTTGGTGCCGGCGGCCTTCACCGCCGCCTTCTTCGCGGCCGCCTTCTTGGCAGCGGGGTCGGTCACTCGGGCGCTGGTCCTCGGAGCCGTGCTACGGGCCGTGGCGGCCACGGTCCGGGCCGGCTCGGCGGGAAGATTCTCGGACGAGCTGGACGACACGAATTACCTCTCGTCTGACGCAGGGTTTGTACGACGGTACGGCTGATGGAACTGTGGGTGTTGCTGAGTCTTTGGGTACTGCTGTTCGCGGCTGCTCGCTGGTCAGGCGGCGGCAACAGTCCATTGTAATCCGCGAACCAAGCCCAGGCGTCGCGCGACCCCCCGGAGACGTCATTTCCGGGGGGTCGCCGCCGTCGATCGTGTCACCCGTTGCGGGTCTGCCGCAGTGGACGTGCCACCACCCGCTGCCGCACCATCTGCTGCTCCTGCTTGAACTGCCGCACCTTCACCAGCGACGCCACGTCGATGACGTCCGCGACCGACTTGAACGCGCCGTCCTCGCCGTAGGGCTCGGAGGCCTCGCGCCAGCCGCGCGGCCGGACCTTCAGCTGCTTACCGAGCAGCGCGACGAAGATCTTCGCCTTCTGCGCACCGAAGCCCGGCAGCGCCGACAGTCGCGCCAGCAGGTCGTCCCCCGACTTCACGTCGGACCACAGGCCCGACGCGTTCCCTGCGTACTGGTCGTCCAGGTGCTTGGCCAGCGTCTGGATCCGGGCCGCCATCGCGGTCGGGAACCGGTGCACGGCCGGCGGACCGGCCACCACCTCGACGAAGGCGTCCGGGTCGTAGTGCGCGACCGTCTGCGGGTCGAAGGGACCGATCATCCGCTTCGAGATCGCGACCGGTCCGGCGAACGCCCGCTCCATCGGAATCTGCTGGTCGAGCAGCATGCCGACCAGCAGGGCGAACGGATCTCTGCTCAGCATCTCGTCGGCGTCGGGCTGCTGCGCGAGGCACAGCTTCCTGCTACGTGTCGAAGTCATCAGTCCTCCCCTTCCTCGGCCTTCACGGCCAGCACCGGACACGGAGCATCGAGCAGCACCCGCTGCGCGTTGCTGCCGAGGATGAGCTTGCCGACCGGGGAACGGCGCCGCAGCCCGATCACGATGAACTCCGCGTGCACCTGCTCGGCGACGGCCACCAGGTCCTCCGCCGGGTCCAGGCCACGCACCAGCTGCCGCACCTCGTACGGCACACCGGTCGAGTCGAGCTGCTCCCGTACTTCCGTCAATGCGGCGTCACTCGCCGCAGCCTCGTCGCTGTCGAAGCTGCGCCCACCTCGATGCGAGTTCACCACCACCAGCTTGGCGTCCCGCAGCGTTGCCTCCTCCGCTGCGCGCCGAAGGGCCGCACGGCCTTCCGCCTTCGGCACATAACCCACGACGATGGTCGTCATCGCCCTGCCTCACCTCCGGGTGTGTGTCGACCCGTCTCGAACGATACTGCTCCCGACCGCAGTCGGCATCCGCTGCATTTGCACCTGTTGTGTCGCACCGGTGACGGAGGGCTGCCGGTGCCCGGGTCCTACCCGCGGCGGGCCCGCCTAACCTTCCGGTGGCCACACCTTTGCAGGGCTGTCACCAAATGCGCCACCCCTGTAGTCCGGGTCGTTATCGAACTCGCCCGGAAACCGTCGATCCCGTTGCCTTGGGCAAGATCGAACGGGTTCCGCCAGAAGGACCGGGGTTCCGCGACCCGCTGTCCTACGTTGTCCTGCGCACACCGGCGTACGAACCGGTTCAGTCCACCGGCCATTCGTGCACCGGCGTGTTGTCGTGCATGTGGTCGCGGTACCGGCGGAGCATCCCGCGCAGCGCGTCCTTCCGGCCGTGCGATCCCTTTGTATACAGGCGGTGGAACTCGTCGGCCTGCCACGACGCCCCGTTGCGGCCGGTCAGGCACCGCTGCTCGATGATCCCGAGCAACCGGTCCCGTACTGCGACGTCCACGCCCCACGCGTCCAGACCGCGAACCGCCAACGGGAGCAGGCGTCTGAGCACCAGCTCGGTCGCGCGCGCCGTACCGACGCCGGGCCAGAACACCTCCGCCTCGATGCCGTTGCGGGCCGCGTTGTGGAAGTTCTCCTCGGCAGCACTGAACGACATCTGCGACCAGATCGGCCGTTCGTCGTCGGCCAGCGCCCGCACCAGCCCGAAGTAGAAGGCGCCGTTGGCGATCGTGTCGACGACCGTCGGGCCGGCCGGCAGGACACGATTCTCCACGCGTAGATGCGGCTTCTCCCGGACAACGTCGTACACGGGCCGGTTCCAGCGGTAGATCGTCCCGTTGTGCAGCCGCAACTCCGAAAGGGCCGGCGTGTCACCGCGGTCCAGGACGGCGATCGGATCCTCGTCGGAGGTGACCGGCAGCAGCGCCGGGTAGTACCGCGAGTTCTCCTCGAAGAGGTCGAAGATCGAGGTGATCCATCGTTCACCGAACCAAACCCGCGGCCGGACGCCCTGCGTCTTCAGTTCGTGCGTGCGGGTGTCGGCGGCCTGTTCGAACAACGCGATCCGGGTCTCGCGGAGCAGCTCCTTGCCGAACAGGAACGGCGAGTTCGCCCCGACCGCGAGCTGTACGCCGGAGATCGCCTGCGCGGCGTTCCAGTACCGCGGGAACGCCTCCGGTGTCACCTGGAGATGGAACTGCGTCGACGTACAGGCGGCCTCGGGGACGATGCTGTCCGCGGTGACCTGCAGCCGTTCGACACCGTCGATGGAGATCTGCACGTCCTCGCCGCGGGCGGCGAAGATCTGGTCGTTGAGCAGCGCGTACCGCGGGTTGGTGCTGAGCGCGTCGCGGCGGATGTGCTCGGTCAGCAGCGTCGGCAGGATGCCGACCACCACCATCGACGAGCCGGTCCGGGACGCCTTGTCCTCGGCGGCGTTCAGGCTGTCCCGGATGTTCGACTCCATGGTGTCCAGACCGAGTCCGTCGATCTGTCCGGGCGGCACGTTGATCTCGATGTTGAACTGGCCGAGCTCGGTCTGGAACGCGTCGTCCTCGATCGCGCTCAGCACTTCGGAGTTCTTGAACGCCGGGTCGCACTTCTCGTCGACCAGGTTCAGCTCGATCTCGATCCCGGTCATCGGCCGCTCGGGCGCGAACCGGTTCTCGCGCAGCATCCGCGCGAAGGCGTCGAGGTTGCGGTGCACCTGTTCGCGGAACGCGGTCCGGTCCGCCCGGGTGAACTCGACCCGGTCGACTTCCTCACCCATCAGCGCCTCCCCTGGTGGCTCCTGTGCTCAGTGTGCCCGAAGTGCCCATCCCGCGCCTGGCGAATCACACCGGATACACGATGAAATCGCTCCGCTCGATCCGCACCGGCTGGTCTCCGGCCGCCGCGAGGACGCCGGCGAGCTCGGCCAGTACGCCGGGACGCAGCTGAAGCACGTGTTCGGCCGGGTGCTCGTCGGCTCCCATCTCGTAGTCGCGGCCGGGCTCGTTCGTCATCTCGATATGGGCCCCCAGTACCCACTCGACGGAATTGCCGTCAGCAACAAACGCCGCCAGTCGCCGGATGCTGTCCCGGTACGCCGCCCAGTCCTTCACGTACAGCCGACCTGGGTACAGCGAGTCCCCCGTCAGGAGCAGCCGCGTCGCTCGGTCGTACAGGGCGATGTCCGCGCCCTGGTGTCCGGGGATCGGGATGATGTCGACGATCCGCTCCCCCAGGTCGATCGTGCCGCTCCCGTGCGGCCAGTCGATCCCGAAGTACTCCGCGACGTCCTCGACGGATCGTCCTACGACGCTGTCGAACTCTCCGTCGCCGCCGACGTGGTCGCCATGTCCGTGCGTATGGGCGACGACGAGCTCCCGATCCCCCGCGAGTTGCTCGACGAGTGGACGCAGGGGGATGTGGCCCGTGCCGGTGTCGAGCAGGAGGGCGCGGTCGCGACCGAGCAGCAGGTACAGGAACGGTGCTTCGAAGTTGGTGCGGAGCGGCTGGCGGAGGATCGCGGTGCGCTCGTCGTACCAGTGGACGTGGTGCTGGGTGCCGTCGTCCCAGTGATCGGGGAAGCTCATGGGCTCATTGTCGGTGGCGGCAGGGACACTGGTGGGGTGCGAGACGATCCGTCGGTGCTGCACGTGGACCTGGACGCGTTCTTCGCGGCGGTCGAGCAGCGGGACAAGCCGTCACTGCGGGGCAAGCCCGTGGTCGTCGGCGGCATCGGCGTGCGCGGGGTCGTGTCGACCGCGTCGTACGAGGCACGCAAGTACGGCGTACGGTCCGCGATGTCGACGGCCGAGGCGCGATCACGGTGCCCGCACGCGGCGTACCTGAGTCCGCGTTTCGAGGTGTACCGGAAGAGCAGTCAGGCGGTGATGGCGGAGATGCGGGCGCTGTCGCCGTTGGTCGAGCCGCTGTCGCTGGACGAGGCGTTCATCGACCTCGCCGCGAGTGGGCTGACCGGGCTGACGGTCGAGGACGTGCAGGCGATCGCCGACGATCTGAAGGCGGCCATCTACAAGGTGTCCGGCGGACTGACCGCGTCGGTCGGTGCGGGGACGTCGAAGCTGATCGCGAAGATCGCCAGCGATCTGGACAAGCCGGACGGCGTGGTCGTCGTACCGGCCGGGACCGAGGCCGCGTTCCTCGCACCGATGCAGGTCACCGTGATCCCGGGCGTCGGCCCGGCGACCGCGCAGCGGCTGAGCATGGCCGGCGTCCGCACCGTCGCGGACCTGCAGCAGCTCGACGAGGACGAGTTGATCCGTCAGGTCGGGTCCGCGCACGGCACCAGCCTGCACCGGCTCGCCGTGGCGGCCGACGACCGGCCGGTCGTGAGCGATCGGGAGACCAAGTCGGTCAGCGTCGAGGACACGTTCGAGACCGACATCATCGACCGCGCGCTGCTCACCGCGATCAGCGACCGGATGGCGCACCGCGTCGCCGAGCGCCTGCAGAAGGCGCAGCTGTCCGGCCGGACCGTGACGGTCAAGACGCGGATGCACGACTTCACCACGCACACCCGCTCGTCGACACTGGCGGGCCCGACCGACGACGCGCGGGTGGTCGCGCGGGTCGCGCGCCGGCTGCTCGAGGAGAGCGACATCGGCGGCGGCATCCGGTTGCTCGGTGTAGGCGTCTCGTCACTGGCCGACTGGATCCAGGACGATCTGTTCACCGAAGGCGAGCACGCCGAGAACCCGATCGAGGTGGTCGAGCTGCCGGCCCGGCCGCGCGACCAGCTCGGGTTCCATCCCGGTCAGGACGTCGCGCACCCGGACCACGGCCGCGGCTGGGTCTGGGGCTCGGGACGCGGCCGCGTCACGATCCGCTTCGAGACCGCGGACACGCCGCCGGGCCCGGTCCGGACGTTCTCCGTCGACGATCCGGCCCTGACAAAAGTGCAGCACACCCCCGCGGATGCAGACGACGAACCCGAAACTGACCACAATGTCTCGAATGAATGAGGAACGGCGGGGGGTGTACCCGTTCTGTGCGCCGTGCACGGCGGGTTCGGAGGCGTGGCGGGCGGCCGAGACGGCGGCGCCGATGGGGCCGATGGGCAGCAGGTTCTACGGGCACCGGAGTGTGTGCGAGAACTGCGGGTCCTCGGTGCGGACGCTCTACAACACGGTGCTGTGGGTTCCGGTGTCGAAGGTCGGACGGTTCCGGATCATCCCGACCGGCGGGCGCACGTACGTCGGCCGCAAGGTGGTCGATCAGCCGATGCAGGCCCTCGTACGGCGCGAGCCCGTGTCCGCGATCTCGGCGTACCCGGAGCTCGACGGCGCCCCGGCGTACAAGCAGGCCGAGGCGTACTGGGACGAGAGCGAGCCCGGACAGGCGTTGCCGTTCTACCAGGCGGCGCTGGCCGAGCGGGAGATGGTGCTGGCCGCCGACGACCCGGCGACGCTGCGGGTCCGGCTGCGAGTAGCCCAGGGTCTGCTGGCGACGAGGAACTACGGGCGGGCGATCGCCTGGTTCGAGTTGGTGACGCCGCAGCTGGTCGAGGTGTTCGGGCCGCACCACGAGCTGACCCGGGCGGCGACCGAGGCGATCACCGGTGCGCGGTTGATGGTCGGCGGTCCGCGGTCGGAGGCTCAGTTGCTCGCGGACATCGTCGCGGCCGACGCGATGGTGGACGACGCCGCGCAGCTGTTGCGCGATCGGGCCGCGCTCGGGAAGGCGTTGCTCGCGTGCGGCGACATCGCGGAGGCGGTCGAGGCGCTGACCCAGGTCGTCCGGGACGCCCCACCTGGTCATCCGGACACGGCGGTCTACCGAAAGGCGCTGGTGGAGGCCTGCGGAGTCGTCGAGGCGCGAGGGAAGAAGCGCGACGTGCAGCTGGCCGCGGCCGCGCGCCGGCTGCTCAGCGGCGCAGACGCACCGACAAGCACGTGACACACCCCTCGAGCTTCTCGAACTCGCTGATGTCGACCACGACCGGCCGATAACCCAGGCCCTCGAACAACTGCGCCGATTTCGGCGCGGACGCCGCCATCAGCAGCTGGTCGTCATCCAGCAGTACGACGTGCGCGCCCGCCTCCTCCGGCACCGGGCGGAACGCGTCGAACGCGGCGGCGTCGTCCACGAGCGGCTCGTACCCGACGACCGTGCCGTCGGGTAGCGCGGTCACGGCCGACTTCAGATGCAGCACCTTCCGCACCGGGACCGCGCGGACCTCCGCGCCGAGCGGTGCGAACGCGTCGCGCAACTGCTGGAACCCGGCCGCGTTCGTCCGGCCGCCCTGCCCGACGTAGATCGTCGAGCCGATCTTCAGGACGTCGCCGCCGTCCAGCGTCCCGGGTTCGTCGATCCTGACGATCCGGTACCCCTGCGCGGCGACCGTCTCCGCGGCGGCCGCCGCCTCCGCGCGCCGCTCGTCCGCGCCGGCCCGCGCGATCACCGCGACGTCGCCGTACACGACCATCGTGTCCTCGACGAACACGCTGTCCGGGCATTCGTCGATCGCCGGCACCTCGACCGTGTTCCAGCCGGTGCCGTGCAGCGCGTCGACGTACCGCTGCCATTGGCCGAACGCCAGCGCGAGGTCGACCGGTGTGCGCTCGATGTGCGTGACCAGCCCTTCGGCGAGGCGCGGGCTTGGGCGGCGGATGAGGGCTGTGGGCATGGCCGCAGGGTATCCGGGTACCAGGCAGGGCATCCGAGAAAGGAGACGACGGATGCCGAAGATCCTTCCGGCAGCGGGTGGTGACGTGGTCGAGATCATCCTTGCCGACCACAGGTGGTTCGAGGAGGCACTGCGCGAACTGCGCGATGTCCGCAGTGATCGCGCCGCGGTGCTCGCCGACCTCGCGACCGTCCTGATCGCGCACGCCGAGGCCGAGGAGTCGAAGGTCTACCCGGCGCTGCGGCACAAGGACGCGATCGATGCCGACGAGGTCGAACACTCCGAACACGAGCATGCCGAGGGCAACGACGCGCTGCTCGCCCTGATGGAGGTCGACGACACCGGCAGCGAGGAGTTCAGCGAGAAGCTGCACGAGCTGTCCGAGGCGCTCACGCACCACCTCGACGAGGAGGAGCGAGACGTCCTGAACCCGGCCCGGACAGACGTCACCGAAGGCGTCCGCCGCAAACTCGGCGACCTGTTCGCCGAAGAGCGCGCGCGCCTGATCGACTCGGGCTGCGGGGATATCGCGAACGTCCGGAAGGTCGTCGCGGCCGAACAACAGAACTAGGCTGCGCCCGTGCGCGAACTCACCGCCGAGGCCGGCCTCACGGTCCCACCCGATGTGGCCTTCGAGATCTTCACCGACGAGTTCGGCCGCTGGTGGCCGCCGGAGTTCTCCTGGTCGGGTGCCGAGCTGCTGACTGACATGGGCCTGCTCGACGGTGTGCTGTACGAGCTGGGTCCGCACGGGATGCAGTGGGACTGGGGTCGGGTGCTGGCGTGGGAGCCGGGGCGCCGGCTGGTGTTCAGCTGGCAGATCGGCCCCGACAGGGTGCCGGTCCCGCGTGCCGAGGACGCGACCGAGGTCGAGGTGACCTTCCAGAAGTCGACGGTGACCGTCGCCCATCGCGGCTGGGAGCGGCATGGCGAGGCCGGCGCCGAGTACCGGACGAACTTCGAGCAGGTCTGGCCGTACGCCCTCGGACGCTTCACCGAGTACACCCGCCTCAGAACGTCAGCCTGAGACCTTCTTCGGCCGCCAGCACTTCACCGTCGAAGACTCGCTTGGCCTCTGCCACGGACACTGAGCGATCCGAACCGGGCCAGAAATGGGTCAGCAACAACCTCGACGCACCCCGAGCACCCTCGGCCGCTTCGGCGGCTGTCATCACGTAGCGGGGCTGGGTCTGCGGTGACGGGCCTTGCAGCGTCGCATCGGAGATGAAGAGATCGGTTCCCGCAGCCAATCGCGACAGCTCGGGCGACGGTCCGCTGTCTCCTGTGTACGCGACCGACATCCCTGGCGCGGAGAGTCGCACGCCAAGATTCGTCTTGTAATGCGGCAGCTCCACCGTCAGCACCTCGAACGGCCCGATCCGCGTCGTCGACGCCAGGTCGTGTACGGCGAACACGTCCGCCGGATCCGGGTGGGGTTCGAGCGCTCGCAGTACGTCGAGAACGCCCGGAGCGCAGTGCAACGGGACCGGTGGCGCGTCCGGCGCCTCGTAGTACCGCACGCGGGCGAGACCGCTCACGTCGACGCAGTGGTCCGGGTGCTGGTGCGTCACGACGACCGCATCGACCTCGCCCGTCGGGCAGTGCTCGAGCAGTCGCGGGAGGGCGGCGTACCCGAGATCGAGTACGACTCGGAAACCGTCGTACTCAAGCAGGAAGCCCGCGCAGGCCCGACCGGCCTCCGGCCAGGCGCCGCACGAACCGAGGACGGTCAGCGCCCTCACACGAACGGCCGATCCGTCGGCACGATGGTCTTGCCGAGCGGCACCAGCGACACCGGGATCAGCTTGAAGTTCGCGACCCCGAGCGGGATGCCGACGATCGTCAGGCACAACGCGATACCGGTGGTCAGATGGCCGAGCGCGAGCCACCAGCCCGCGACAACGATCCAGATGATGTTGCCGAGCAGCGCGCCGGCTCCGGCACTGCGCTTGTCCACGATGGTCCGCCCGAACGGCCACAGGGTGTACGCCGCGATCCGGAACGACGCGATCCCGAACGGGATCGTGACGATCAGCACGCAACAGATGATCCCGGCGACCGCGTAACCGACCGCCAGCCAGAACCCGGCCAGGACCAGCCAGATCAGGTTGAGGAGCGTCTTCATGTCCCCCAGCGTGCCACCTGACCGGTGTGTTCCCGTACCAACCGGGCGACAAGTCCGGGATCGTTCCGGGGCATCCAGTGGCCGCCCCTGATCACCTTGGTCGTGAGGTTCGGGGCCCACTGTGCGATGTCGGTCTGCAGCGGGGTGGTGACGAACGGGTCGGCGTCCGGCGACACCGCGAGCACGGGTACGTCGGTACGCCGTTGCGCGGGTCGGAGGAGCCGCGGGACGACGTTCGCGCGGTACAGCTTGATGCCGTTCACGTAGTCGCCGAGCGAGCGGTTGTCGTCGGGCTGCTGCCGTTCGAGGCGGTTGAAAGCGCGGTGCGCCCAGCCTTTGCGCCAACCGAGCTCCGGGAGCCATGGGAGGTGGAAGTAGAAGATGTACCAGGAGTGCAGCAGCTGTTTGAGCGCCGCGCGGGAGCGCCTTCTGAGGAAGTAACCGGCGTGATCGAGCGACGGGCCGGAGATGGACGTGAAGGACGCGATACGCGATTCCAGGTCGGGCGCGGTCACGAAATGCCACGCCTGGATCGAGCCCCAGTCGTGGGCGAGCACGTGCACGGGACGGTCGGGTGACACCTGGTCGATGACTGCCCGGAAGTCCTCCTGCAGGCGGTCGAGCACGTACGCCGCGGTGCTCCCCGGGTGATCGGACGCGCCGGCGCCGCGGACGTCGTACGCGACCACCTGGAAGTCGTCGGCGAGCAAGTCGGCCACTGGCGCCCAGAGCGAAGCGTTGTCCGGATAGCCGTGCACACAAACCAGCACCGGGGCATCGTGGTTGTTGTAGTTGTAGACGGCGAGGGTGGTGCCGTCCTGGCTAGTAGCTGTCGACTTCGAGGGTGGCAAAGGTCATCCCCGCTTTCACCAGGCGCTCACGCAGAGCGGGTCCCATCGCGGCGGCAGTCGTGGTTTGGCCGGCGGTCTCCGGCAGATCGTCGAGCGCCAGGCACAGAGCGCTCTCGCCGAGCATTTTCGCGGTCTCGTCGTACCCGGGGTCCCGGCCCGCGACCTCGGTGATCACCTGCTTGCCACCGCCCCGGCCGACGAACCGCACGTTGAACCACGACCGCGCCCGCTGTTCCGCACTCGGACCGTCACCGGGCTGGAGACGCTTCAGCAGCGCGTTCCGGATCGGCGGCACCTGGGCGCCCGCGACCAGCAGACCCACCCCACCGATGCCCGCGGCAACAGTCGGGAGACGCTTCATCGCGGCGTAGTGCGAGTACCGGAAGTCGGGCCCGTAGCGATCGAGCAGCCGGCCCGAGTACCCGACGATCTGCGGATCGATCGTCGGCAACGGAACCGCCCAGAACCCCTGCTGGCGGTGGATCTTCCCCGGCACCGCCCGCGCCCTCCGGTCCGCCGGCCGGGGTTCGGCCGCGCGCCGGGCTCGGTGCGCGGCCAGGTTCTGTTTCGGTCGCGAGAACGCGGTGATCGCGGTATGGAACGTTCCGCCGGACGGGCGACCGCCGGCGCGCAGCAGTCCGTCGACCCGGATCGGCACGTTCTCCGGCAACTGCTCGACCGTGTACTGCACACCCAGGTCGTACGGAATCGAGTCGAAGCCGCACGCGTGGACGATCCGGGCACCGGTCTGCGTCGCGCGCTCGTGGTACCGCACGTACATTCGGTCCAGGAACTCCGGCTCACCGGTCAGATCGAGATACCCGGTGCCGGCCTCGGCGCAGGCCGCGACGAGCGGTTCGCCGTACTCGACGTACGGACCGACCGTGGTCGCGACGACCTTCGTGGACTCGGCGAGCTCGCGCAGGGAGTTCGGGTCGGTGACGTCCGCCACGAGGATGTCCCGGCCGAACCGCTCCAGCTTCTGTTTGTTGCGTCCGGCAACGGCCCAGCGGAGGCCGTCCGGCGCGTTCTTCTCCAGGTACTCCGCCGTGAGCGCGCCCGTGAACCCGCTCGCTCCCAGCAGTACGACGTCGTACTCGCGGCTCATCTCTGGGCTCATTTCTGGGCCGCGGCGGCGTCCGCCAGCCCGCCGGCGCCGCTCGGTCGTGAGGACGCCTCGGCGCCGCGCGACTGGACATCGGCCAGCGCCGCCGCGTCGGCCTTCGGCACGCTGAACCGCGAACCGGCCTCGATGACATGCGGGATCACCCAGCGGAACACCTTCAGCGCGCCGATCCAGCCCGGCACGTGCACGGTGCGGGAGCGCTTCCTGATGCCCTCCACGAACTTGCCCACCGCGAACTCCAGCGAGTACGTCTTGCTCACGCCCGGGATCCCGGTCCGCACCTTGCCGAACACCGGGTGCGTGTCGACCCCGCGCACCATGTCGGTGTCGACGAACGTCATATGCGCGACGCCGACCCGGACGCCGAGGTGCTTCAGCTCCGGCCGCAACGTGTCCCCCATCGCCTCGACCCCGGCCTTGGACACGTTGTACGACGCGAGGCCCGGGATGTGCACGATCGCGGCCAGGGAGGAGACGAGCAGGAGGTAGCCCTTGCTCTCCAGCAGGTACGGCAGCGTCAGGTGAACGGTCCGCCAGACACCGATCAGGTCGACGTCCAGAACACGCTCCCAGACCTTCGGGTCCATGCTCCGGCTGAATCCCGGCGCGGCGATCCCGGCGTTCGCCATCACGACGTCGATCCGGCCGTAGCGCTCGGCGATCGCCTCGACCGCCGTCCGCAGCGAGTCGGTGTCGGTGACATCGGCCTCCCACCAGCCGGCGTCCGGTCCGCAGTCCTCGGCGACCTTCCTCAGCTCGTCCGGCTCCAGGCCGACCAGCGCGAGTTTGGCGCCGTCCTGCGTCAGCTTCCGGGCGACCGCGGCGCCGATCCCCCGGGAGGCGCCGGTGATGAGCACGACTTGACCGGGCAACGGACGCATCGGGACCTCCAGCTTGTTGAGTGGATACTCAACAGTAAGTGCTTGTTGACCGAATACTCAATAGACTGACCCTATGAGCCAGACCTCTTCCTCCGGTGCCCGGCTGCGGCCCGACGAGCGGCGGGCGCAGATCCTCGCCGCGGCGCGCCGGGTGCTGCTCGCGGACCCGCACCGCGAGCTCACGGTCGAACTCGTCGCCGCCGAGGCCGGCGTCTCCCCCGCGCTCCTCTTCCACTACTTCGGCTCCAAGAAGAAGTTCCAGTACGCCGTGATCGAGGAGGCCGCCGCCGAGGTCATGCTGCGCACCGCCCCGGACCCGTCGCTGCCTCCCGACGAGCAACTGCGGGCCGGGATCCGCGCGTTCGTGCGCGCCGTCCTCGAAGCGCCCCAGCTCTACCGGGCGACACTGCTGATGTCGGCCGCCGGCGACCCGGAGATCCGGGCACTGCACTCCGATCTGCGCCGGGTCTTCAGCCAATGGGTGATCAGCGCCGTCGCGGAGCGTGGCATCGAGATCACCCCCGTCGTCGAGCTCGCGTGCCACGGCTGGCAGGGTTACGTCGAACAGACCCTGCTGGTGTGGATCGACAACCCAACCGTCTCGCCGGAAGCCCTCGAACACCTCTGCGAGCAGTCACTGGACGCCATCCTGTCGACAACCTAGTGTCCTGCGCCGCAGGTTCGCGTCGTAGGTCGGTCCTGATGCGATCGCGGGTCAAAGTGCCCGTCATCTTTGTGCACGGCTCAACCACGAAAACCGGCCGATCGTGGTTGGTGGGTACACAAAGATGCCGTGGACTGGTCGCGCCGGATGAAGTGCCACGGCCCGGCCGTGATGAGTCCTTCGAGCCTGCACTTATCTCACGAACTTCGGGCGCAGGACACTCGCCTCACGACGACTTCCGAGTGACCTCCGACGGGTCGTCGGCGAGCGCGGCTAGCAACTGCAGGACCTGGCCTGCCAGACCGTCGGCCGCCTCCGCACCGAGCTGCGCGGCCAGCTCCGCATCGATCGCGGACAGCACGACCCGACAGCGACCGAGCAGCTGCTCACCTGCAGCGGTGACCTTCAGGTCTGCGGCCCGCCCTCGCCCAGGTGCCGTCAGTCGCTCGACAGCCCCCATGTCCTGCAACTGCAGGAGCGTCGACTGCATGCTCTGGGTTGTGATGCCGTCTCTCCGGGCGAGCTCGCTGTAGGACAGCCCCGGCTGGTGTGCGAGATGCCCCAGCGCTGAGAAGTGCCGCAGCGACAGGCCCTCCGCCCGGAGATCACGCTCCAACCGCGTGCGCAGCCCTCCCCCCAGCATCACCAGCAACAGCGCGGGACTCAGCGGCGGTCGCCCGGTCTCTCCCATCCGGCAATCATCGCAGGTTTCAGTCTCACTGATACTTGAGTTACAGTCTGCCTGAAACTTTCGACCCTGGGGAGTGTGATGAACAAG
This sequence comes from Kribbella speibonae, assembly GCF_004331375.1. NCBI lineage: Bacteria > Bacillati > Actinomycetota > Actinomycetes > Propionibacteriales > Kribbellaceae > Kribbella > Kribbella speibonae. The sequence goes on from NZ_SJKC01000005.1 coordinate 466,615, forward strand.
TTCCTGCTCAGCGTCCATGTCCTGGCCGCGATCATCTTCGTCGGTCCGGTGACGATCGCCGCGAGCACGTTCCCGCCGATCGCCCGCCGGGCGCTCCTGGCGGAGGCGCCGGACGCCGCGGTGCTGGAGGTCCTCCACCGCATCAGCCGGGTCTACGCGATCGGCGGTCTGGCCGTGCCCGTCTTCGGTCTTGCGGTGGCCGGCGGGATGGGGGTGCTGGGCGACTATTGGCTGATCATCTCGATGATCCTCACGCTGGTCGCCGCAGCCTTGCTCGCCTTCGTCGTCATCCCCACACAGTCCCGTGTCCTGGCAGCGGCCGGCGCCGGTCCCGACGTACGCACGGCACTGCTCCCCCAGGCCAAGGCACTGTCCATGACCACCGGCCTGTTCGCCCTCCTGTGGGCCGTCGTCGTGGTGCTGATGATCGTCCGCCCCGGTTCGACGACGGGGGCCTGACGATGAAGGTGCTGAAGATCGCGGCAGCCGTCGAGGCCGCGACGGTGTGCTTGCTGTTCGCGAACCTCCTCACCGTGCATTGGGCGCCCTTCTCGTCGGTGCTGGGTCCGACGCACGGTACGGCGTACCTCGTGACGATCGTGACGGTCCTGACCTCGGCCGGCGCGTCGCCGCGGGCAAAGGTGCTCTCGTTCGTACCTGCGGTCGGCGGGTACCTAGCGTTGCGGAGGATGCCGGCGCGCGAGCCGTCGGGGTCTGCGCGTTAGGGTTCTCCGGTGCTGACGGTTGCCACGGTGAATGTGAACGGGATCAGGGCCGCCTTCCGGCGCGGGATGGCGCCGTGGCTGGAGAGCACGGACCCGGACCTGTTGCTGATGCAGGAAGTTCGCGCATCGGACGACGTACTGCGGGAACTGCTGGGCGGCGACTGGAACATCGCCCACGCCGAGCCGGCGATCGACGGGCACAAGGGACGCGCGGGCGTCGCGGTCGCGAGCCGGCGGCCGATCAAGGACGAGCGCGGCGAGATCGGTCCCGAGCGGTTCGCCGGGACCGGGCGCTGGGTCGAGGCGGACGTCGTGCTGGACGACGGTACGACGTTGACCGCGGTCAGCACGTACGTGTTCACCGGGGAGTTCGAGACCCCGCCGCGGCAGGAGGAGAAGTACGCGTTCCTGGACGCGATCACCGCGCGGCTGACCGAGCTGCGGGCGGACGGGCGGCACGTGCTGATGTGCGGCGACCTGAACATCGCGCACCGCGAGGAAGACCTGAAGGCCTGGAAGGCGAACCGCAAGAAGAGCGGCTTCCTGCCCGAGGAACGCGCCTGGATGGACCGCCTGTTCGAGGCCGGCTGGGTCGACCTCGGCCGCCGCTTCGGCGGCGAAGGCCCCGGCCCGTACTCGTGGTGGTCCTGGCGCGGCAAGGCCTTCGACAACGACGCCGGCTGGCGCATCGACTACCAGATCGCCTCGCCGGAGCTGGCCGCCGCCGCGAGAACCTGCGTCGTCCACCGAGCCCCGACGTACGCCGAACGCTGGAGCGACCACGCCCCGGTCGTGGCGACGTACGACATCTGAATAGTTCTTGTCCGGGGGCGCAGGTAGTCTCGCGGCATGTCTGAGATTTCTTCCTCTGTGACGCCGCCGGTTGCTGCGCGGAAGCCGGTTGAGCGGGTGCATCACGGTGATGTGTTCGTCGACGAGTACGAGTGGTTGCGGGACAAGGGCGACGACGAGGTGCTGGGGTACCTGCGGGCCGAGAACGCGTACACCGAGGCGCGGACGGCGCACCTGGAATCGTTGCGTGAGGCAATCTTCAAGGAGATCTCGGACCGGACGCAGCAGACCGACCTGAGCGTCCCGGCCCGGCGCGGCGGGTACTGGTACTACTCGCGCACGATCGAGGGCCGGCAGTACTCGTTGCACTGCCGGGTGAAGGTCGACGGCGACCAGCCGCCCGCGACCGACGGCGAGATCGCGGGCGAAGAGGTCATGCTCGACGGTAACGAGGTGGCCGGCGACTCCGAGTTCTTCTCGCTCGGCACCGTCGACGTGTCCCCCGACGGCCGCCTGCTCGCGTACTCGGTCGACCTCAAGGGCGACGAGCGGTTCACCCTGCGGATCAAGGACCTCGACACCGGCGAGCTGCTGCCGGACGAGCTGCCCGAGGTGCACTACGGCTCGGCGTGGTCCGCCGACGGGTCGACGATCTTCTACACCAAGGTCGACGACGCCTGGCGCCCGTACCAGGTGTGGAGGCACGCCCTGGGCGCGGCCGACGACGTCCTGGTGATGGAAGAGGCGGACGAGCGGTTCTGGGTCGGCGTCGACCTGACCCGCAACGAGCAGGCGATCATGATCGCGCTCGGCAGCAAGCTCACCAGCGAGGTCTGGCTGCTCGACGCCCAGAACCCGACAGGTGACCCGGTCGTGGTCGCGGCCCGCCGCGAGGGCGTCGAGTACGACGTCGAGCACGCCGGCGACCAGCTCCTGATCACGCACAACGCCGACGCCGCCAACTTCTCGCTGGCGTCCGCGCCGCTCGACTCCCCCGGCGACTGGACGACGCTGATCGAGGGCGACGAGACCAGCCGTCTGCTCGGCGCCGACGCGTTCGCCGACCACGTCATCCTGTACCGGCGCCGCAACGCGCTCACCGAGCTCGCGATCATGCGGCGTACCGCGGACGGCTTCGGCGACCCCGAAGTACTCGAGTTCGATGAGCCGATCTACACCGTGTCCCCCGGGCGCAACGACGAGTGGCACGACACCCGCTACCGCTTCGGCTACACCTCCCTCGTCACCCCGGGTTCGACGTACGACGTAGATGTCGCGACGGGCGAGCGCCGACTGCTCAAGCAGCAGCCCGTGCTCGGCGGCGTCGACACGAGCGACTACACCCAGTACCGCGAGTGGGCGACCGCTCCGGACGGGACGAAAGTGCCGATCTCGATGGTCGCGCGCAAGGACGTCGCGAAGGACGGGAACGCGCCGGTCGTGCTGTACGGGTACGGCTCGTACGAGACGTCCGTCGACCCGTGGTTCTCGATCCCGCGGCTGTCGCTGCTCGACCGCGGCGTGGTGTTCGCGATCGCGCATATCCGCGGCGGCGGCGAGCTCGGCCGGCACTGGTACGACGACGGCAAGATGCTCACCAAGCGGAACACGTTCACCGACTTCGTCGCGGCCGCCGAGCACCTGGTGCGGGCCGGCTGGACCAGGCCGGAGCGGATCGTCGCGCAGGGCGGCAGTGCCGGCGGGCTGCTGATGGGCGCGGTCGCGAACCTGGCCCCGCAGGCCTTCGGCGGAATCGTCGCGGAAGTCCCGTTCGTCGACGCGTTGACGACGATTCTGGACCCGTCCCTGCCGCTCACCGTGATCGAGTGGGAGGAATGGGGCAATCCGCTCGAGGACCCGGCTGTCTACGAGTACATGAAGTCCTACTCGCCGTACGAAAACGTCACCGCGCAGAACTATCCGCGCATCCTCGCGATCACCAGCCTGAACGACACCCGGGTGTTCTTCGTCGAGCCGGCGAAGTGGATCGCGAAACTCCGGGCGACCGCGGCCGGCGACCCCGACGTACTGCTCAAGACCGAGATGGACGCCGGGCACGGCGGCCGCAGCGGGCGGTACGACGCCTGGCGCGAGGTCGCGTTCTCGCTGTCGTGGGAGCTGGACACCCTCGGACTCAGCTGACGGCCGAGCTGGAACTGCGGGAATTTCCGCCCCCGGGCGTGTGTTGTGCAACACATCCGGGGGCACCGGAACACAGTGATTCTGGACGAATTCTCAGCTTCCGCGGCGCGTGTTGTGCCGAATAGTCCCGTCAGGTTCAGGGACACCGGTTTCCAGCGCGATTTCGCTGCCAGGAACTCTCAGGGAACGTTCAGGGTGTTTACACACTCGTCCTGGAATCTTGAACCCTACTCGAGCGTTGCTCTCCATGTAACGACGAAGGGAGTTTCGGTGGCTCGCATGGCTCGTGTCCGGTCCACGGACGACGGTATCGACGGCAAGGACAGCGTCGGTCTCTACCTCGAGGAGATCGCTCGCACTCCTTTGCTGACAGCTGAGGAAGAAGTCGAGCTCGCTGAAACGGTCGAGGCAGGACTCCTCGCGGAGCAACTGCTGGCCGAAGGGCGGGTTGGACGTAAGAAGGGCGGAGCGCCCAAATATGCCACGGAGGAGGAGCTGGAGTGGCTGGCCGCAGAGGGCCGGCGCGCGCAGCAGCGGTTCGTGACCGCCAACCTCCGGCTCGTGGTGTCGATCGCCCGCCGCTACGGGCGGTCCCAGATGCCGCTGCTGGACCTGGTCCAGGAGGGCAACACGGGACTCATCCGCGCGGTGGAGAAGTTCGACTACCGGAAGGGTTTCAAGTTCTCGACGTACGCGACCTGGTGGGTCCGGCAGGCCATCACCCGCGGTATCGCGCAGCAGGCCCGCGTGGTCCGGCTGCCGGTGCACGTGGTGGAGCAGCTGAACCAGATCGGGTCGGCGCGGCGCACGCTGGAGCGCAAGCTCGGGCGGGAGCCGGAGATCGAAGAGATCGCGCTGGAGCTGGGCCTGGACGAGGAGCGGGTCACCGAACTGATCCGCATTGGCCGGGACCACATCAGCCTGAACAGCCCGGTCGACGACGAGGGTGAGACCTCGCTGGGTGACCTGATCGCGGCCGAGACCGCGCCGGGGCCGGACCAGCTGGTCGCCGACGCGTCGGACCGCTCGGGGCTGTTCAGCCTGGTCGACCAGCTCGACCCGCGGTCCGCGGACGTGATCCGGCGCCGCTACGGTCTGCACGACGGCCGCCAGGCCAAGCTGGCCGACATCGGCGCGGTGCACGGCATCTCCGCTGAGCGGGTCCGCCAGATCGAGCGCGAGGCGCTGGGCCGCCTCCGTCTGATGGCAGACCCGACGCTGGCCGCGTAACACCCACCCCGAAACCCCTCAGGACCCCCGAGCCACGATCTGGCTCGGGGGTCCTTTCGGTTCTCAGCCCAGGTGGATCCAGGACTCCACCGGAAGGTGGTCACTCGGGAACTGCCCGTTCTTGCTGAAGGTGTTGATGCTCGCCTTCGAGACGCGCAGACCCGGGGTGGTGAGGATCCAGTCGATCCGGTCCCCGTTCGGCGTCAGCGGCTTGTACCCGTGGAACGTCGCGTACAGCGCGCTGCGGCGCTCGGCCGTCACCCAGCTGTCCGCGAACTTGCCGCTGGTGACGAGCTTGTCGTACACGGTCAGCCCCGGTTTGGCGGCCTCGTTGTAGTCCGCGGTCATGATGATCGGCAGCGCCGGGTCGAACCCGGCGATCCGCTGCAGGATCAGGTCGGCGGACTTGGAGCGCGTGGTCGCGTCGTACGCCTCCAGATGCGTGTTGACCGCGTAGAACTCCTGGGACGTGGCCTTGTCCTTGAAGCGGACCCAGGTGACCATCCGCGGGCAGCAGCCGGCCCAGGTCTTCGAGCCGATCACGTCCGGGGTGTCCGACAGCCAGAAGTGGTCGTACTCGAGCGGCTGCAGCCGGCGCTGGTCGAAGAAGACCATCATGAACTCGCCCTTGCTGCCGCCCTCCCGCCCGAGCCCGATCGAGTCGTACGCCGGGCCGAGGTCGGAGGCGATGTCCTGGAGCTGGGAGTACAGCCCTTCCTGGGTGCCGATGAGCTGCGGGCGGGCCTGCCGCAGCTGCTCCCGCATGACCGGACGACGATCCGCCCAGGTGTTCGGCGGGGTGTCGCTGGCGTACCGCAGGTTGTACGACATGACGTGCAGCGGGCCTGCCGAGGCACTGACGGCGGCCTCGGCGGTGATCGGAGAGGTGGCCGGGGCGGCCTGCGACAGACCGCTGGTGAGCGTCAGGCCGGCGACGGCAGCCGCGACGAGCGCGGCCAGCCGACGGCGCCCGGTGATGGTGAACATGTCAAAAACCTCCAAGGGCGGTTTGCAAGGAGGTTGGACGTTAACCAGGTCGGGTGACCAGTCGCTAGCCGTAGCGCGTCGCGGACGTGACGTCAGGCAGCCGCTTCGTTCCAGGAGTCGATCAGCGGGACCAGCTCGGACAGGCGCTGGACGGTGGCGTCCGGCGTACCTTCCGTGTGGCCGATCTGCTCGGCCGGGATCGCGCTGTGCGGCAGATGCGCGGCACGCATGCCGACGTTCTGCGCACCCCAGACGTCGTCGAACAGCCGGTCGCCGACGAACAGGCACCGGGACGGCTCGGACACCCCGACCGCCTGCATCGCAGCCAGGAACGCCTCCGGGTGCGGCTTGGTGTGCGCAATCTCGCTGGTGTAGACGGCTCCGTCGAGCAGGTCGAGTACGCCGTCGCGCGCGAAGACCTCCTCGTGGCGCCGGCGCGGCCAGATCGTGTTCGACAGGACGCCGACCTTGAGACCGCGATCGCGCAGCGCCTGCAAGGTGTCGACCGCGTCCGGCTCCAGCACGGTGTGCGGATCCCACTGCCGCTCGTACTCCGCCAGCGCCGCGGGTGTCATCACCACCTCGGCGAGCAGGCACACCTCCTCGAGGGTGCTGCTGCGGTGCTCGTCGCGGGAACGCCGCCACACGGAGCCCTCGGCCGCGACCAGCCGCGCCGCCAGCTCCTCGGCGTTCTCCTTGTCGAGCAGCGCCGAGACGGCCAGCCAGGTCTCGTGCAGAGAGATGTCGTGCCAGGTTGCCAGGGTGCCGCCCCAGTCGAACAGGACGGCTTCGATCTTCGCGTTCGTCACCCGGCAAAGCCTGCCAGAGCCGACCGACAGTTCTCGCCTGCTTTTCAGCCCCGGTGTCAGCTCAGGCGGCGGATCTCCTGCCGGCGCGCCAGCCACGTGACGGCGAGCAGATAGAACGCCAGGCAGGGGATGTCCGCGACGAACAGCGTCCACGGAGCGCTCCCCTGCACGTTCCACTGATCCAGCCGGCCAGTTGCCGCCGGCAACAAGAAGGCGATCAGGTTGTTCATCACGTGCAGCGCGATCGCGGCTTCCAGTCCCCCGGTCCGGACCGTCAGCCAGCCGACCACCAGCGCGAACAGGAAGATGTCGGCCATCGCCCAGCCGATGTACCCGTGGGCGGACGCGAACGCGACGCCGCCGACGACGATCCCGGGCCACGGCGACCGGAACACCGCCCGCAACCAGCGCGCCTTCCCGTTCGGGTCGTCCGGCCCGTAGGCGCCGAGCGCCTGGATCAGCCAGCCGCGGAACACGAACTCCTCGGCCGCCGACTGGAACGGCACCAGGAACAGGATCACCAGCGCCGGTACGACGAACGCGCCGAAACCGATCCAGTCACCGCCGGAGGTCCCGATCGACTCGTCGGCCGGAGCCACCGCGTCGACCAGCACCCCTGCCAGGAACGAGAGCGCGATGTACCCGAGCGCCGGCAGGCAGCACCACAGCAGCCAGCGCCAGCGGATCCGGTTCAGCACCGACGCGACGCTCCAGAACGGGCGGCGCTGCACCATCCACGCGATCAGGCCGACGAGCGGGGTCAGGACGCCGAGCAGCACCAGCGTCGAGGCGAGGTTCTCGGTGTCGCTCGGGAAGATGTCCGTGCCGCTGGGCGTCGGGAACGGTCCGGCGAGGACCCGGTGCGCGATCACCCACATGACCACGACGAGCGACGTCAGGACGAACCCGAAGAGCACGAGCAGGATGGTTCCCACGAGGGGCCGCCACCAGGCGTGTTTCGCAGTACGGGCCAGCCGGTGGTACGGCGTACCCGCTGGAGCCGGGACCGTGCGCGGCTCGCGAGGCGCGTACGGCGACGGGAAGGCGCCGTACGGCTGCTGGTACGGCGGTGGATAGTGGGGCGGGTACTGCTGTGGATGCTGCTGGGGGTAGGGGCTGCCGTGGGGCGGCGGTGGCGGTGGCTGCCCCGGCTGGGAGTATGGGCCCGGGTGCGGAGGCGGTCCGGGCTGCTGCGGGTCCATGACTGGACTCTAGAAGACCGGACCAACTGGACGGAGGGAGAACACGGTGGTTACTGAACCGACGCTCGGGGCGAACCGGCAGACGGACGCGTTGCCGCAGTCCGTGCTGATGCCGCTGAGCGGTTCCGCCATCTTCCTGGTCGTCGAGGTCGAGCCGGGCGGCGAGGACCGGACCAGGGACCTGCTGGAGCGGCTGAGCGGTCTGGTGCGTTCGGTCGGGTTCCGCGTGCCGGCCGGCAACCTCTCGTGTGTCACCAGCATCGGCTCGGACGTCTGGGACCGTTTGTTCAGTGGTGCGCGCCCGGCCGAACTGCACCCGTTCGTCGAACTGAAGGGCGCGACGCACCACGCACCGGCGACGGCGGGCGATCTGCTCTTCCATATCCGGGCGGCGCACCAGGACCAGTGCTTCGAGCTCGCCGGCCAGATCATGAACGTCCTCGACGGCGCCGCGACGGTGGTCGACGAGGTGCACGGCTTCAAGTACTTCGAGATGCGCGACCTGCTCGGCTTCGTCGACGGCACCGAGAACCCGAGCGGCCAGGAGGCGCACGCGGCCGTCCTGATCGGTGATGAGGACCCGGACTTCCGCGGCGGCAGCTACGTGATCGTGCAGAAGTACCTGCACGACCTGAAGGCCTGGAACACGCTGACCGTCGAGCAGCAGGAACTCGCGGTCGGCCGGACCAAGCTCGACGACATCGAGCTCGACGACGACAGGAAGCCCGGCAACGCGCACATCGTGCTGAACGTGGTCGAGGACGAGGACGGCAACGAACTGCAGATCCTGCGCGACAACATGCCGTTCGGCACCATCGGCACACAGGAGTTCGGCACCTACTTCATCGGGTACGCGAAGACGCCGGCGGTGACCGAGCTGATGCTCCGGCGGATGTTCATCGGCGTACCCGAGGGCAACCACGACCGCCTGCTCGACTTCTCCACCGCGGTCACCGGCGGCCTGTTCTTCACACCACCCGCCGCCTTCCTGGACGACCTGCCCCCGGCTCCCTGAGCGGTTCATGGAAGTGTCGGTGGGTTGGGTGACACTGGGGGCATGTTGCTCACCGAGGTGGTTGAGACGTCGGCCGCGCTGGCCGGGACCCGGTCGCGGCTGAAGAAGGCCGAGCTCATCGCGGGGTTGTTGTCCAAGGCCACCGAGCCGGCCGAGATCGAGATCGTCGTGACGTACCTGTCGGGCGAGCTGCGGCAGCGGCGTACCGGGGTGGGCTGGCGGACGCTGATGGACGCTCCGGATCCGGCCGCGGAGCCGACGGTGACCGTCCAGGAGGTCGACGCGGCGTTCGCGGAGCTGGCGGAGATGTCGGGCACCGGTGTGCAGGCTCGCCGGCGAGCTGCGGTGGATGGCCTGTTCGGGCGGGCGACGGAGGACGAGCAGCGGTTCCTGCGGCTGCTTGTCGGTGGTGAGCTGCGGCAGGGCGCGCTCGACGGGGTGATGGCCGATGCGGTCGCGCGAGCGACGGGCATTCCGCTCGACAAGATCCGGGCCGCGGCGATGCTGCGCGGGGCGGCTGCTCCGGTCGCGGTCGCCGTACTGACCGAGGGCGAGGCGGGGCTCGCGCAGTTCGGGCTTGAGGTCGGTCGCGGCGTGCAGCCGATGCTCGCGCAGTCGGCGACGACTGTGGCGGAGGCGTTGGCGAAGACCGGTACGCCGGCGGCGCTCGAGTGGAAGCTTGACGGGATCCGGATCCAGGCGCACCGGGACGGCTCGGACGTCGTCGTGTACACGCGGACCTTGGACGACATCACCGCACGGGTGCCTGAGGTGGTGAGCGCCGTGCTCGCGCTCGATGCGCAGCGGGTCGTGCTCGACGGGGAGCTCATCGCGTTGCGGAGCGACGGGCGGCCGGAGCCGTTCCAGGTGACCGGGTCGCGGACGGCGACGCGGGCCGCGACGGGGCCGGAGTCGGTGCCGCTGACGCCGTACTTCTTCGACATCCTGCATCAGGACGGTGAGGATCTGCTCGGGCTCGACGGAGCGGCGCGGCAGGAGTGGCTAGCGAAGCTCGTGCCGGAGGAGCGGCGGATCCCGCGGCTCGTGACCGATGACGCGGAGGCCGGTCAGGCGTTCTTCGCGGAGGCGGTGCGGCGCGGGCACGAGGGTGTGGTGGTGAAGTCGTTGACCGTTCCGTACGAGGCCGGGCGGCGTGGTTCGGGATGGGTCAAGGTCAAGCAGACGCACACGCTCGACCTGCTCGTGCTGGCAGCCGAGTGGGGTCACGGCCGACGGACGGGCTGGCTGTCGAACCTGCATCTGGGCGCGCGGGACGAGGAGACCGGCGAGTTCGTGATGCTCGGGAAGACGTTCAAAGGGCTGACGGACGAGCTGCTGCGGTGGCAGACGGAGCGGTTCCAGGAGCTCGCCGTACGGCGGGACGACTGGGCTGTGTACCTCCGGCCGGAGGTGGTGGTCGAGATCGCGTTCGACGGCGTGCAGACCTCGCCGCGGTATCCGGCCGGGATGGCGCTGCGGTTCGCCCGGGTGATCCGGTATCGCGAGGACAAGCGGCCCGCCGACGTTGATACCGTGCGGACGGTGCGCGAGATCCACACCGGTTCCGATGAGGTGAGAGATGACTGAGGATCCAGATGTCGTGTCGCGGCGGATCGCGCGCGAGTCACTCGACCGCGAGGACCCCACCGGCTGGTTCGAGAACCTGTACGCCGCGGCCGCGGAAGGCTCCGCCGTCGTCCCCTGGGATCGCGGTACGGCGCACCAGTTGCTGCTCGAATGGGTCGAGGAATCGTCGCCGGACGGTGCGGACAAGACCGCGCTGATCGTCGGCGCGGGGACCGGGTGGGACGCCGAACTGATCGCGGACCGTGGGTACGACACGACCGCGTTCGACATCTCCCCCACCGCGATCGAGACCGCGCACCGCAATCACCCGGACTCGAAGGCGCACTACCGGGTCGCCGATCTGCTCGCGCCGCCGGCCGACTGGCAGCACGCGTTCGACCTGGTCGTGGAGATCTACACCGTGCAGGCGCTTCCGATCGCACTCCAGCCTGACGCCGTCAAGCACGTCACCGAGTTCGTGGCACCCGGCGGCACCCTGCTCGTCATCGCTGCCGCTCGGCCCGACGACCAGCCTGACGCCGCCATCCAGGGCCCGCCCTGGCCGCTCACCCGCGCGACCATCCAGTCGTTCGCGACCGCGGACCTCCGGCTTATCCAACTCACGCAGTCCCCGAGCCCGGCCGACGAGAGCGTCCTGCGTTGGCGCGCCGAATACTTGCGCGACTGAGAGCTCATGGCCGACCTGCCGCTGGTGCAGCGCGCTCAGGACGCGGCTCTTGAAGTTGGGATGCCGCTGCGGCGGGAAGGAACCGGACCGTCCTGCTGCCTGCCTGACGTTGGCCGGTTCCTGGCCGTACTGGCGGCTGGATGCGTCGACGGTCTGATCGGTGAGGCGGGGACCGGTGTCGGCTACGGGTCGGCGTGGATGGCGTCGGCGATGCCGAGCTCATGCCGTCTGGTGACGGTGGAGCTGGACGAGAGACGGGCGGCCGCTGCTCGGCGGGTGTTCGTGGATGAGCCGCGGGTCGAGGTGGTGCACGGGGACTCGTTCGATGAGTTGGCTCGGCGCGCGCCGTTCGATCTGCTCTTCGCGGACGGTAGTCGGCAGCCCGGCCAGATGGTGGAGTTGCTGCGGATCGGTGGGCGGCTGGTGTGCGATGACGTGACGCCGGTGGACGTGCTGCCTGCGGATTCGCCGTACCGCGATCACGACCCGAAGCGGGAGTTCTTCTTCGGTGATCCACGGCTCGTGGCTGCTGAGATGGTGCTTCCGGATCTGCGGAACTCGGTGCTGGTGGGGACTCGGATGGGCTGAGATCGCATGGGAACACTTGTTCGAAAATGATGTAGACTCGGGGTATGGCGGGGCGAGGTATGGTGGGGCCGACGGCGTTGCGGATGATGCTCGGGAGTCATCTGCGGGAGCTGCGCGAGCGCGCCGGCGTCACCCGTACCGACGCCGGCTGGGCGATCCGGGCCTCGGAATCGAAGATCAGCCGTCTCGAGCTGGGCCGGGTCGGGTTCAAGGAGCGCGATGTCTCCGACCTGCTCACGTTGTACGGCGTGCAGGACGCCCGCGAGCGCGATCGGCTGCTGCAGCTGGCCCGCGAGGCCAACGACCCCGGCTGGTGGCATCGGTACGGCGATGTCACGCCCGAGTGGTTCGACTCGTATCTCGGGCTCGAGGCGACCGCCGAGCTGATCCGGACGTACGAGATCCAGTTCGTGCCCGGCCTCCTGCAGACCGCGGACTACGCGCGCGCCGTCGCGCAACTCACTCCTGGCGGGGCGCGGACCGACGGTGAGATCGAGCGGGTGGTCGCGCTACGCACCCGCCGGCAACGGGTGCTCGACCGCGAGCCGCCCCTCAAACTCTGGGCCGTCATCGAGGAGTCCGTGCTGCACCGGCCGATCGGCGGCACCGACGTCCTCCGGAGTCAACTCGACGCACTCCGCGAAGCCGTCACCCGCCCCAATGTGACCGTGCAGATCATCCCCCTCGAAAGCACCGGCCACACCGCGACAGGAGGCGCCTTCAGCCTGCTCCGGTTCCCCCAGCGCGACCTCCCCGACATCGTCTACCTGGAACACCTGACCAGCGCCCTCTACTTGGACAAACGCGACGACGTCGAGGCCTACACCCAAGCCCTGGACCTCCTGGCTTCCACCAGCCCCTCCCCCCAACAAACCGAACAACAACTAACCCGCCTACTCGCCCGCCTGCCCTAGACCTCTCGCGCGGGTCACCCGCGTTTCCTCGAGTCGTGGCCTTCGGCGGCCAAACGCAGCCTCGATCCACGACTCGACGTCCGGGGAGCGAACCAATCGCCACGACTCGGCGCGAGCCCGCACGCGGTGGCTGGTGGGGGCGGTGGCTGGTGGACGGTCGCTGGCGGTCGGAGGCTGGCGGTCGGAGGCTGGCGGTCGGAGGCTGGTGGCCGGAGGGCGGTGGCCGGAGGGCGGGGTCGGGGTTCCCGGGGGCTTGAACAGGTTATTGCGTGTCCACCGCCACCAGTTCCTGTCTACCGCCACCAGTTCGGCGCGGGGCCGTCCTGTCGGCGGTGCACGTTCGCGACGGACCGCCGTACGCGTGGGCGCGGTCAGCCGGTTGCCGGGAGAACGGACACCTTCCGGGGGCTGCGGACAGGCAATATCAGGTGCAGGCCCACCAGAACCTGTCGCACGGGCCCCCAAGTTCGCCCAGACCCGGGCCAGGTCTAGACCTCGAGTTCCTCGCGGTGGTCGGTGATGGCGAGGGTGGGGTGGTGGAGGTCGAAGGCTGGGGATTCGGAGCGGATTCGGGGCAGCTTCTCGAAGTTGTGGCGGGGTGGTGGGCAGGATGTTGCCCACTCCAGTGAGCGGCCCCAGCCCCACGGGTCGTCGACCTCTACTCGCGGCGTGCGGCGGGACTTGTAGATGTTGTAGAGGAACGGGAGCGTCGAGACGCCGAGGACGAAGGCGCCGATCGTCGACACCTGGTGCAGGACGGTGAAACCCTCGTTCGCCCGGTAGTCGGCGTACCGGCGCGGCATGCCCTCAACACCGAGCCAGTGCTGCACCAGGAACGTGGTGTGGAAGCCGACGAACAACAACCAGAAGTGCAGCTTGCCCAACCGCTCGTCGAGCATCCGCCCGGTCAGCTTCGGCCACCAGAAATAGAACCCCGCGAACATCGCGAACACGACCGTGCCGAACACGACGTAGTGGAAGTGCGCGACCACGAAGTACGAGTCGTTCAACTGGTAGTCGAGCGCCGGCGACGCCAGGATGATCCCGGTCAGACCGCCGAACAGGAACGTGACGAGGAACCCCACCGACCAGAGCATCGGCGTGTCCATCGACACCGACCCGCCCCAGATCGTGCCGATCCAGTTGAAGAACTTCACACCGGTCGGCACCGCGATCAGGAACGTCATGAACGAGAAGAACGGCAGGTTCACCCCGCCCGTCACGAACATGTGGTGCGCCCACACCGCGATCGACAGCGCTCCGATCGCCAACGTCGCCGCGACCAGACCGTAGTACCCGAAGATCGGTTTGCGGCTGAACACCGGGAGGATCTCGGTGATGATGCCGAAGAACGGCAGCGCGATGATGTACACCTCGGGATGCCCGAAGAACCAGAACAGGTGCTGCCAGAGCAGCGCGCCGCCGTTCGCGGCGTCGAACACGTGCGCGCCCAGCGTGCGGTCGGCCTCCAGCACCAGCAAGGCCGCCGCCAGGATCGGGAACGCGATCAGCACCAGGATCGACGTGACCAGGACGTTCCAGCAGAAGATCGGCATCCGGAACATCGTCATCCCCGGCGCGCGCATGGTGATGATCGTGGTGACGAAGTTGACGCCGCCGAGGATGGTTCCGAGACCGGCCATCCACAGACCCATGATCCACAGGTCGCCGCCGATCCCCGGCGATCGCATGCCGCCCGACAACGGCGCGTACGCCGTCCAGCCGAAGTCCGCCGCGCCGCCCGGGGAGAAGAACGCGCTGATCGTGATCAGCCCGCCGAACAGGAACAGCCAGTAACTGAACATGTTCAGCCGCGGGAACGCCACATCCGGCGACCCGATCTGCACCGGCATGATGACGTTCGCGAAGCCGACGAACAGCGGCGTCGCGAACAGCAGCAGCATGATCGTGCCGTGCATCGTGAAGAGCTGGTTGTACACCTCTTCGTTCACGATCTGCAGACCCGGCTCGGCCAGCTCGGCGCGAACGACCAGCGCCATCACGCCGGCGATCAGGAAGAACGCGAACGACGTGACGAGGTACAGCTGGCCGATCACCTTGTGGTCGGTCGTCGACAGCAGCCGGCCGATCACCTGCCCCAGCGGCCGCCGTCCCACCTCAGTAGCGGTCGAGGTGCGCTCGGTGACCCCGGCATGCCCACTGACACTGGCCATGCGACCTCCCGTAGTACCGCATCCCTTCGATTAGACACCTATGGATCGTCATCAGCTACCTCTGAGGACCGGCCGCGATCATCGCGCGGACGTCCTCCAGCCGCAGCGTCGCGGGGTCGACGTCCATCAGGCACCAGGTCGCGCCGGCCTCCGCGTACGGGCGCGGATCGTCCGACGGCTCCACGGCGACCGCGATGTCGTAGTCGTCCAGGGTGCCGCGCAGTTCACGCAGTACGGCGACCGGCTCGGTCAGCTGATCCGGTGAGGTGAGGTTGACCGGGAAGAACCCGTCGTACCGGGCCGCCCGCCGCACTGGCTTCAGGTTGCCCGGGAACCCGGCGAGCCACACCGGCACCCGCCCGGCCACCGGACGCGGCAGGAACTGTACGTCGTCGACGAGGAAGTGCTTGCCGTGATGGTTGACCGGCTCCCCCGTCCATCCGGCGGTGAGGATGTCGAGCGTCTCGTCCATCCGCTCGGCGCGCGCCCGGTCGTTCACCTCCTCGCCGGTCTTGGAGTACTCCTGCGCGAACCGGTCGCTGCCGAGCCCGACGCCGAGGATCAGCCGGCCGTTCGAGAGCCGGTCCAGGGTCGTTGTCTCGCGCAACAACTTGGTCGGTCGCCGGCGCGCGATCGGCGAGACCATCGGACCGATCCGCAGCCGTTCGGTCGCGGTCGCCATCGCGCTCATCGTGATCCACGGGTCCGACACGTCGCGGACCGGTTCCCGCCACCACAGCTGGTCCCAGAGGAAGAACCCGTCCCACCCGGCTTCCTCGGCCGCCGCCGCTAGCCGCGCGACCTCCACCGGATCGGACAACTCGTCGAACAGCGGCAGCCAGATCGCGTGCTTCATCATCGCCCCTCGGTGTGTTCTACAACCTCGTCGACAAAGGTGTTCCAGTACGGCGCCGACAGTCCGTGGCCCATTCCGGGCAGCACCACCAGCCGAGCACCCGGCACCGCGTCGCGAACGGATTGACCGTGCGGCAACGGAAGCAACGGATCCGCGTCGCCGTGCAGCACGAGCACCGGCATCGACAGGTCGCCGAAGCCACCGTTCTTCGGCCCGTCGAACGTCATCGCGAAATGGTTCGTCAGCGAGGCCTCGTAATTCCTCGCTCGCGCCATGTCGTCCCGCACCAGCGTTCGAGCCTCGGTCTCGTCGAAATGACCCGCCGCCTCGGCTTCGATCGACCGTACGACGTACTCCTCGACCGCGGCCTGGTCGGCGAAGTCGGGCCAGCCCAACCGTGGCATGTCGGCCGATGGCGGCGGGAGGCCGTCGTCGCCGGTGCTCGTCGACACGAAGGTCAGCGAGGCGACGCGCGACGAGTGGTCGACGCCCAGGATCAGCGCCGTACCGCCGGACATCGACTGCGCCACGACGTGCGCCCGATGGATACGCAACGCATCGAGTAGACCGGCAGCGTCGGTCGCGAGGTCGCTCATCGCGTAGCCCGGTTCGCCGGTCGGGAACGACGTCGAGCGGCCGGTGTCGCGCTGGTCGTACCGGATCACGAAGCGGCCGCGCGCCGCCAGCTCGGTGCACAGCCGGGCGTCCCACCAGAGCATGGAGGCGCCGGCGCCGTGGATCAGCAATACCGCGGGGTTGGCGGGATCGCCGTATGTCTCGGCAAAGAGCTCGACGTTGTTGACTGCGTAGGTTGTCATGGTTCGACCGTAGAAGCGGACGATCATCATGAAAAGCGATTGATTCTTATCAAAGCGATCGCCATCGGCGATAGAGTGTTCGCCATGTACGCGTTACGTCATCTAGCGACGCTGGCCGCGGTCGCCGACGAGGGGTCGTTCGGCCGCGCCGCGAGCAGGCTCAGGTACACCCAGTCGAGCGTCAGCCAGCAGATCGCGATCCTGGAGAAGACCGCCGGCGGTCCGCTCTTCGACCGTCCCGGCGGGCCGAAGCCGGTACGGATCACGCCGCTGGGCAGCGTCGTACTACGGCACGGGCGCGAGCTGTTGCGGCGCGCCGACGAGATGCGCGACGGCATCGAGCGGTTCCGGGCGGGCGACAGCCGGATCGACATCGGCACGTTCCAGACGGTGTCGAACACGCTGCTGCCGCAGGTGATCGGCGCGCTCCGCGACGCGCATCCGGGGTGCGACATCCGGCTGTTCGAGGAGGAGACCGACGATCCCGACCTCAGCGGGCTCGACCTGATGTTCTTCGACGGCCCGGGCGGCGACGGCATCGACGACCTCAAACTGCTGGACGACCCGTACTGTCTGGTCGCGCGGCCCGGCGACTTCCCCAAAGGGCCCGTCGCGCTCGAGAGGCTCGACGGGCTGTCGCTGGTCGCGCATCCCGCGATCTGCCACCAGGCAGTTCTCGAAGACTTCCTCGAGGCGCGCGACATCCGCCCGCAGGTCGTGTTCCGCACCGAGGGCAACGAGGCACTCCTGGCGATGGTCCGCGCCGGTCTCGGTGCGGCCCTGATGCCGCGTCTCGCCGTACTCCGGGACGACGAGAGTCTGGCGCTGCATGAGCTCACGCCAGAACTCCCGCCGCGGGAAATCTTCTTGCTGTGGCAGGCCGGCCGCACGCACTCGCCGCTGGCGGCGCACGCGATCGAGCTCGCGCGGAGTGCGGCGGCCGACCTCGCCGGTTAGCTGACCGTCAGGACCTTCGACGCGGTCTGCGTGCCCTGGTGGTCGGCGTCCGCCAGCCACACCACGCGGTACGTGTACGTCCCGCGCGCGGTCGGCTTGATCGAGAACGCGTACTTGCCGTTCGTCGTCAGCTTCCCGGTCGTCACGGCCACCCACGACGTCCCGGAGCGACGCTGCAGGTACGCCGTCGTACCGGCGTGCGCCGGGTTCAGGTAGCCGTACAGCAAGGTCGATCCGCCGAGCGTGATCGCCGCCGGAGTCAGGTACGCCGACATCGCCGGGTGAACCTGCACCAGCGGCGCCGTGCTCCGCGTGCCGAGTACGCCGGTGGCGCCGTTGTAGCCCCACATGTAGTACGTCGACACGGCCGGCTTCTGCGAGGTCTTCGCCACGCCGTTGGCGTCCGAGGTGAAACTTCCAACTGTTGACCATTTGGAAGCATTCTTCGCCTTCGAGTACAGCACCACCGGTACGCCGGCCAGCTTGGCGCCGTCGAGCCGGGTCACGGCCGTCGACAGCGTCACCGCGCCGGTGTACATGATCGACGCCGCGCTGGCCCCGATCGTCGCCTTCGAACCGACCAGCCGGACGTCGACACCCGGGCCGATCTTGCCCTTGCTGTCCTTCACCCACACGCGATACGCGTAGCTGGCCGAGTTCGCCAGCCCGGTGTGCGTGAACATGCTCGCGACGCCGTTGTAGATCGGCGTCCCCGAGGTCGGCAGCGGCGGCGGTGTGGAGCCCGACGCGGCGCGGACCATGATCTGGCCGAGCGTCGTGTTGGCGGGTTTCGTCCAGCGCAGCGTGGCCGCCGCGACCCCACCCGACACGGTGAAGCTGCTCACCGGCGGCGGCGGGGCGGTCAGGTTCAGGTAGTTGCGGTCGATCGACATCGTGACGCCGCCGTTGGTCTCGCTGACGTCACCCGCGAACTGATGCACGCGCTGGTGGTTGCTCCAGTACGTCGACGGGATGAAGCGCGTCGTACCGACCGGCGTCGAGCCCCAGTGCGCGAACCAGATGTTGTCCGGCCGCGTGTACGCCGTACTCGTGTAAGCGCTGGCCAGATCGGCAGCACCCGAGGCCGCACCGACGTACGCGCCGCCGAGGTAACCGCGCGAGTTCAGCTCCTGCGTCCACCCGCTGAGGTACGACAGCACGGCCGCCTTGCACGCAGCGGTCGACGTGTACGCCTCGATGTCGCTGTAGATCGCGCTGCGCTGCGCGAACCCGAGCGCCTGCGCCGCGGCGACGGCGTTGATCGCGGCGTTCCGGCCCTGGACGAGCGCCGTCGACGCGACCGACGACATCCGGCTGTTGTACGTCGTGCACGGCGCCTGCAGGCCGACGTCGATGAGCAGGAACTGCCAGCCCTTGCTCGCGTTCGCGGCCACCCAGCTCGAGGTCAGGTTCGGCTGCGCGCAGGCCCGCAACCCGCCGCTGATGTAGATCCCGACCCCTTGGTACGTCGGGCGCCACGCGTCCATCGCGGCCTGTGACGGCGCCGCGCAGGTGTCGAAACCGTTGCCGGCGTAGTTGCCCGTCGCAACGATCGTCGGCGCGACCGCGGCCTGCTCGGCGACCCTCGCCGACGGCGTCTTGGTCACCACGCGACCGGTCGCGAGGACGTCGTTCGCCGCGGCCTCGGCGCCCGGCGCGTAGTACGCCGTTGCCAGCACGCCCGCGTCGGCGACCGCACGGCGGAGGAGGCCGTCACTGGACGGCTGCGTCGTGGTCAGCGGCTCCAGGATCAGGCCGGAACTCCGGCCGACAAGGTGCGCCGGGCAGTTGGCCTGCGCCGTACTGCGGCCCAGGTACACGGCCGGCTGATCGAGCCGCACGCAGGCGGCCGGGTTCGCGGCCAGGTCGACGACCGGCCAACTGGCCGGAACCGTCACTTGGTAGCCGCGGTACGAAACGGTCTTGGTGTCTTCAGCGGTGGCCGGCGCGCTCAAGGCGACTCCGGCGACCAGGCCAAGGGCAAGCGCGAGCCCCCCAGGTTTGAACAACCTCACATTGCTCCCCAGTTCCATCGATGGACGGTGCCCCCAAGTGAAGGCGAGTACCTGTGCTCCTGTCGAAGAGCTTCCGGCACTCGCCTCGATGCCCAGATGCTATCGGCGCAGCATCTTCGCTCATCCGGCGGTATTTTGGATCGATCGGTCCATAACGTGGTAGGCTCGGCGCCATGCCGAGACCGAGGACCTTCGACGAGGACCGTGCCGTGGACGCCGCGATGCGAGTGTTCTGGACCTCGGGCTACGAGGCCACCTCGACCCAGGACCTCTGCGCGGCGACCGGGCTCGGCCGCAGCAGCATCTACAACACGTTCACCAGCAAGCGCGATCTGTTCGACCGCGCGCTGCAGCGGTACGTCGACCGCTTCAGCGCCGCCCAGCTCGAGGTCATCCAGGACGCGACCCTGCCGATCCGCGAGCGGGTCCGGCGCATCCTCTGGACGGCGGTGGAGCCGGATCCCGGTGAACCGGCCGGCTGCTTCGTGATCAACACGATCGTGGAGCTGGGCCCGACCGACGCCGAGGTCGTCGGGCTGCTCGACCGCGACCACGAAGCGAAGCTCTCCGCGCTGACGACCGCCATCCAGGCGGCGCAGGCGGCCGGCGAGATGGACCCGGAGCAGGACGCGGCCGGACTTGCGACGTACGTCTTCACCGTTCTCGGCGGCCTGCGCGTGGCGGCCCGCCGCGGCGCGACCTCCGAGAGCCAGCGGATCGTCGTCGAGGCAACGCTGCGCAGTTTCTGACTCTCCCCTGCCCAAGTTTTGAACCGATAGATCTAATACTTGAGAGGCCCTCATGCCCCGCGCTGTCTATCTGCTCGGCCTGGCGATCTTCGCCCAGGGCACGTCCGAGCTGATGCTCGCCGGCCTGCTCCCCGAGATCGCCGCCGATCTGGACGTCTCGATCCCCGCCGCAGGCCTGCTGATCTCCGCGTTCGCCATCGGCATGCTCGTCGGCGCACCGATCCTGGCCGTCACCACACTGCGCTGGTCCCGGCGCGCCGCGATGCTCGTCTTCCTCACGATCTTCGCGCTCACCCACGTGGCCGGCGCCCTCACCTCGTCGTACGGCGTGCTGGTCGCGACCCGGGTCGCGGGCGCGTTCGTGTACGCCGGATTCTGGGCGGTCGCCTCCGTGACCGCGATCGAACTGGCCGGGCCGGAGGCGCGCGCGAAGGCGATGAGCGTCCTGGCGAGCGGTCTCACCGTGGCCACGATCGTCGGGCTGCCCGCCGGGACGCTGCTCGGCCAGCACCTCGGGTGGCGGTCGGCGTTCTGGGCGGTCGCCGTGCTGTCGGTCCTCGCGATCGGCGGTGTCGTCGCGACGATCCCGCGGGGACGTGCAGAGAGCGCACCCCGGCTGCGGCTCGAGCTGCGGAGTATGGCGAATCCGCAGCTCTGGCTCGCGTACGGGACGACGGCGCTGTCGACCGGCGCGATCCTCGTGATCTTCAGCTACCTCGCTCCCCTGCTCACCGAGACCACCGGGCTGGCCGCGGGCTGGGTGCCGGTGATCCTGGCGCTGTACGGCGTCGGCGCGCTGGTCGGTATCACGATCAGCGGACGGACCGCGGATCAGCGGCCGTTCCGTACGCTCGTGGTCAGCCTGACCGGTGTGATCGTCGCGGCCGTCGTGCTCGCGCTGGCGACCGGTACGCCGTGGCTCGCTGTTCCGGCGATCATCGGGGTCGGGACGTTCGGATTCGCGACCAACCCGGCGGTGAACTCGCGGGTGTTCGGCGTCGCCGGATCCGCGCCGACGCTGGCCGCCGCCTTCAACATCTCGGCCTTCAACGTCGGCATCACGGTCGGCCCCTGGCTCGGCGGCCTGGCCCTCGACTCCGGTGCAGGCTACGCGGCGGTCGGCTGGATCGGCGCCGGCCTCGGAGTACTTGCCTTCAGCACCATCCCGCTGGCCATCCGAGCCCCTCAACCAACATACGAGACCGCGAGCTCCACAACCGGCGCGTAGCCGCGGCGGCGGGTTGGCGTCCAGGTTGCGGCGCCGCCCGCGAGGTCGTCGGTTGTCATGCGGTAGATCAATGCGCGCACGAGCATCTGGCCCCACTCGGGCAGGTGCGCCCATCGCGCCGCGAGCTCCGGTTCAGCGCCGTACCAGCACAGTGCGTCGGCGACCGCCACAGCCGCGGCCCAGGACGGCGGCCGCCAGTAGACCGGCCAGTCGATGATCGCCGGCGGGAGACCGTCGGCGAACATCACGTTCCCCGGCAGATCACCGTGCACCACCTGCGCCGCCAGCTCCACCGGCCGCCACGCAGCGACGAGCGGCCCGACCAGTTCGACGTACGCCGGACTTCCGTCGACCGACTGTTCCCGCCAGGCGACGCGGTCGCCGTCCGCCCACGGGTCATGGCGAGCGTCGATGAACTCGGGCCGCGGCAGCCCGGCAACGGCCTCGTGAAACGCGGCGGCCGCGGTGAGAACCTCGTCCTGTCGCCGAACGTCCGTCGCGCCGACCAGCAGCTCACTCGCTTCCCACCCGAACGCGACCCACGCGCCGTCGAGGGCCCGCACCGGCCGCGCGACCCGGAAGTCCTCGGACTCCGGCAGCGCATTCAGCACCTCAGCGCGCCACCCGGCCTCCGCGTCGGCCCGCTTGAGTACGACCGCTCCGGAACGCCACGTCTCCCCCTGCCCGCCGGCCAACCGAACGGGCGGTTCGGTCAGACCGAAAGCATCCAGCACGCGACGAGAGGGCTCCTGCATGCCTGCACTCTTTCATCGCTAGGGTTGACGGGTTGGTGGGAGGCTGAATGGCTGGAGACTCGAGGCGGATCGACGTCAGGCTCCTAGGCACGTTCGGTGTCTTCGTGGAAGGCGCCGAAACCCGGGTCTCGGCGCCCCGGCTGCGGGATCTGCTCGCCGTGCTCGCGTTGGCGGGCGGCGATCCGGTGCCGATCGAGACCATTGGCGAGCGCGTGTGGAGCGATCAGCCACCTGACCGTCTGCGTCCGACCGTGCAGACCTGCATCTCGCGCCTACGCACACTGCTCGGCGCCGAGATCATCCGCGCACATCCCGAGGCGTACGCACTCGCGCTCCCCCGCGACCGCATCGACGTCCTGCGCTTCACCGACGAACTCGACCGCGCCCACCGGCTCCCCGTTCCGGCCGACGAACGTCAGGCGACCGCGGCGGCCCTCGATCTCTGGACCGGCACGCCCTTCTCCGATCTCACGGCTGACTGGTTCGCCAAGGCCGCCCTGCCGGGTCTGGTCGAGCGCTATCTCGCGGCCCGGGAGCGGCGGATCGACCTGGACATCGCCGGTGGCGTCCTCGAGCCGCTGCTCGTCGAGGTCCGCGATCTCACCACGCAGTACCCGTTCCGCGAACCGCTGTGGGCGCGGCTGATCCGGCTGCTCGACATCACCGGTCGGCACGCGGAGGCGCTCGCCTGCTACGCCGACGTACGCCGTCTGATCGCCGACGAACTCGGAGTCGATCCAGGCGCCGAGCTCCGCACCCTGTACGCCGAACTGCTGGTCGCCGACACAAAGCCGGACCCAGACCCAGAGCCCGTCACAGTCCCGCCCGCGCCTCCCGTCGTACCCCGGCAACTCCCCGCCGAGAACAGCAGGCTCACCGGCCGCGAGGACGAACTCAAGGAGCTCACCGAGCTGCTGCCCCCGGCCGGCGAGAAGGATCCGGCGACTGCGATCGCGGCGATCTGCGGCATCGGCGGCGCGGGTAAGACGAGTCTCGCGGTGCGCTGGGCACACCGGGTGCGGCACCTGTATCCGGACGGCGACCTGTACCTCAACCTCCGGGGATTCGACCCGGCCGACGTGATGCCGACGACCGCGGCGCTGCGGCTGCTGCTCAGCAGCCTCGGGCTGCCCGCCGAACGCATCCCCACCGACGAAGCGGCCCAGTCCGCGTTGCTCCGCAGCACCCTACACGGCCGTCGGATGCTGTTGCTGCTCGACAACGCACGCGATGCCGAGCAGCTCCGGCCACTGCTACCCGCCCGCGGCTGCCTGGTGATCGCCACCAGCCGGGACCGACTGCGCAGCCTCGTGGTCCGCGACGGCGCCCACCGGATCACGCTCGGCGAGCTGCCGCCGGTGGAGTCCGAGCGGCTGATCCGCTCGATCGCGCCCAGCACCGATACGGACCAGGTCAGCGAACTTGCCCGGAGCTGCCGGCACCTGCCGCTCGCACTCGCGATCATCGCGGAGCACGCGGCCGGACGCTCGCCGCAACAGGTCGCCGAACTGCTCACGCAGTTGCACGCGGAGCAGTCGGTCCTCGACACGTTCGACGGCGGTGACGAGGCGACGGACCTGCGCGCGATCTTCTCGTGGTCGCACCGGGCACTGCAGGGTTCCACGGCACGTTTGTACGAACACCTCGGCCTGCTCCCGGTCAGCGACTTCGCCGTACCGGCCGTCGCTGCGTTGCTCGGGGCAACGATTGCCGACACCAGCCGCCTACTGGCCCGACTCGCCGATCTGCACCTGGTCGAGGATCTCGGCAACGGACGCTTCGAGATGCACGACCTGGTCCGCGCGCACGCCGCCGAGCTGGGCGGGCGGCTGCCCGACCGCACCGAGGCGCTGGAGCGGCTGTTCAGCTGGTACACGCATACCGGCTTCAACGCGCGGGTGCTGCGCGACGACCGCGGATCAGACCGCAAGCTCGTGCCACTGGCAGCCGGCGTCACTCCTGAGCAGTTCCCGGACGCCGCCGCGGCCGTCCAGTGGTACGACGACGAGCGCCAGACACTGGCCGCGGTCGTTCGGCTCGCCCATGCCACCGGCCACGACCGGTACACCTACGAGCTCGTCGAGTCGTGCGAAGGCGATCTCAGCGGCCGCGACCTGGACCTGCTCACCGAACTCCTGAACCTCGCCCAGGACAGCTGCACCCGGCTCGACGATCCGTTGCCCGAGGCTTTCATCAACAACACGCTCGGGCTGCACTACATGGAACAGCGCGACGCTACCGAACGCGCGATCACCCACTTCGAACGGTCGGTGGAGATCTTCCGGGCTGCGGGCCTCGATCTCCAGGTCTCGCGGGGCCTGGGTAACCTGGCGATCTCGCACGATATCCTCGGCCGCACGGACCAGGCGATCGACCTCGGGCACCAGGCGCTGGCGATCAAGCGGCGGCTCGGAGACGAACGCGGACAAGCGAACACCCTCGGGAACCTGGCGACCATCTACCACCAGGCGGGCCGCCTCGACGACGCGGCCGACGCCGCCGGTGAAGCGATCCGCTACTACCGCACCGTCCGCAGTCATCGGGGCGAGGGTTCCGTCCTCGACACGCTCGCCGGTATCGAGCGCTCCCGCGGCCGGTACGACGAAGCGCTCAGCTGTCACCTGGAGTCGGTGCGCCTCCATCGGGACCTCGGCTTCCCGTGGGGCGAGGCCGTCGTCCTGACGAATCTCGGGCACACGTACCACGCGGTCGGCCGCACCGCCGAGGCCAAGGCCGCGTGGCAACAGGCCCTGGTCATCTGCGACCGCATCCACGCCCCACGATCCGAGGACCTCGACCGTGACGAACTCGTCGCCCTGATCGCTCAGGTCTGACGGGCCCGCACCGACGCGACCTCGGCCTTCAGATCGGCCCAGAACCCGGCCCCGGCGGCGATCCGGAACCCCAGCCGGTACACCGTCGTGGTCGAGGCGCCCCGGACCCGCAGATGCACCTCCGACCGCCCGGGATGGGCAGCCAGCACGTCCCGCAACTGGTTCACCGTCCGCGGTACGACGTTGCCCTGCGCCATCTCCAACTCGACCACCCCGACCGTCGCGAGATCGGGAACCATCACGTCGGAGCCGATCAGCCGCGGTACGTCGTCCCGCTTGTCCAGGCGCCCCTTCACGAACACGACCGCGTCCTGCTGCAACCTCCCGGACACCAACTGGTACGTGGCCGGGAAGAACAGGCACTCGACCGACCCGGCGAGGTCCTCGATCGTTGCCGTGGCCCACGGATCGCCCTTCTTCGTCACCCGTCGCTGCAGGCCGGAGATGATCCCGCCGACCGTCACCACGGAGCCGTCCGGCTGGTCGCCCAGCTGTGCAATCGCTACATCGGCCCGCTCGGCGAGCATGCCCTCCAGCCCGAACAGCGGATGGTCGGACACGTACAGCCCCAGCATCTCCCGCTCGCGCGCCAGCAGGGTCGCCTTGTCCCACTCGTCCGCCGCGAAGCTGACGTCGAGCGTGAACACAGGAGAGTCCGACGTACCGAACAGGTCGAACTGTCCCTCGGCCTCCTTCCGCTTCACGGCGACAGCGTTCTCGACCAGCTCCTCGTGCCGCGCGAGCAGACCCTTGCGCGTGTGCCCGAGGGTGTCGAAGGCACCGGCCTGGATCAGCGACTCGATTGCACGTTTGCTGCAGGCAACGGACTCGACCTTGGCGAGGAAGTCCGGGAACGACGCGTACCGCCCGCCCTCACGGCACCGGATGATCGACTCGACCACACCGCTACCGACGTTCCGTACGGCCGACAATCCGAACAGGATCACGTCCGCACCCTGCGCCGCGAAGTTCGCTGCCGACTCGTTCACGTCGGGCGGGAGCACCTTGATCCCCATCCGCCGGCATTCGTTCAGGTACACCGCGGACTTGTCCTTGTCGTCCTTCACCGAGGTCAGCAGCGCCGCCATGTACTCGGCCGGATGGTTCGCCTTCAGGTACGCCGTCCAGTACGACACCAGCGCGTACGCCGCAGCATGCGCCTTGTTGTACGCGTATCCGGCGAACGGCACCAGGACGTCCCACACCGCCTGCGTCGCCGCATCCGAGAATCCGTGCTTCCGGCAACCGTCTCGGAACGGCACGAACTCCTGGTCGAGCACCGCCTTCTTCTTCTTGCCCATCGCCCGCCGCAACAGGTCCGCCTGACCCAGGCTGTACCCGGCAAGGATCTGCGCCGCCTTCTGCACTTGTTCCTGGTAGACCACCAGCCCGTACGTGATCCCCAGCACCTCCCGCAGCGGCTCCTCGAGTTCCGGGTGGATCGGCGTGATCTCCTGCTGCCCGTTCTTGCGCAGCGCGTAGTTCGTGTGCGAGTTCATCGCCATCGGACCCGGCCGGTAGAGCGCGGTCACCGCCGTGATGTCCTCGAACTGGTCCGGGCGCATCAGCCGCAGCAGCGCGCGCATCGCCGTACCGTCGAACTGGAAGACGCCGAGCGTGTCGCCGCGACTCAGCAACTGGAACGTCGGTGCGTCGTCTAGCGGCAGTTGGAGCAGCTCGATCTCGAGGCCCTGGGTCAACCGCACCATCTTCACCGCGTCGTCGATGACGGTCAGGTTGCGGAGCCCCAGGAAGTCCATCTTCAGCAGGCCGAGGGACTCGCAGCTCGGGTAGTCCCACTGCGTGATCGTGACGCCGTCGGAGTGCCGGACCCAGACCGGGACGTGGTCGACGATCGACTCGCTCGACATGATCACGCCGGCCGCGTGCACCCCCATCTGCCGGACCAGGCCCTCGACGCCCTTCGCGGTGTCGATCACGGTGCGTACGTCGGGGTCGTTCTCGTACATCGACCGGACCTCGGCCGCCTCGTCGTACCGCGGATGCCGCGGGTCGGTGATCCCGGTCAGGTCGATGCCGGAGCCGCCGACGTCCGCGGGCATCGCCTTGGTGATCCGGTCGCCGGTCGCGTACGGGAGGCCGAGCACGCGGGCCGAGTCCTTGATCGCGTTCTTCGCCTTGATGGTGCCGTAGGTGCCGATCATCGCGACCTTGTCGGCGCCGTACTTCTCGGTCACGTAGCGGATCACCTCGACCCGGCGGCGTTCGTCGAAGTCGATGTCGACGTCCGGCATCGACACCCGCTCCGGGTTCAGGAACCGCTCGAAGATCAGTCCGTGCTCGATCGGGTCCAGGTCGGTGATACCGAGCGCGTACGACACCAGCGAACCGGCCGCCGAGCCGCGGCCCGGGCCGACCGCGATGTCGTTGCCCTTGGCCCACATGATGAAGTCCGCGACCACCAGGAAGTAGCCTGGGAACCCCATCTGGACGATGACGTCCATCTCGTACTCCACGAGCTTCTCGTAGCGCTCGTCCCACCCGTCCGGATACCGCCGGCGCATCCCCCGCAGCACCTCGTCGCGGAACCACGTCACCTCCGTGAACCCCTCGGGTACGTCGAACCGCGGCATCAGGTCGCGCTTGGTGAACATCCCCGCGGTGTCGATGCGCTCGGCAACCATCAGAGTGTTCCGGCAGCCGTCCTGCCAGGCGTCCGAGGTGTCGACGGCGTACATCTCGGCGGTGGACTTGAGGTAGTAGCCGGAGCCGTCGAAGCGGAACCGGTCCGGGTCGGCCAGGGACTTGCCGGTCTGGATGCACAGCAGAGCGTCGTGGGCCTTGGCCTCGGCCGCGCGGGTGTAGTGCGAGTCGTTGGTGACCAGCGGCGGGATGCCGAGCGTGCGTCCGAGGTCGAGCAGGCCGTCGCGGACCCGGCGCTCGATCTCGATGCCGTGGTCCATCAACTCCAGGAAGTAGTTCTCCTTGCCGAAGATGTCCTGGTACTGGGCGGCGGCCGCGACCGCTGCGTCGTACTGGCCGAGCCGAAGCCGGGTCTGCACCTCGCCGGATGGGCAACCGGTCGACGCGATCAGCCCGTCGGACCACTGCGCGAGGCTGTCCTTGTCCATCCGCGGCCACTTCTGCAGCCAGCCCTCCTGGTACGCGTCGGACGACAGCCGGAACAGGTTGTGCAGACCGGTCGCGTCCCGCGCCCAGATCGTCTTGTGCGTGTAGCCGCCGGATCCGGAGACGTCGTCGCGCTTCTGGTGCGGCTGCCCCCAGAACACGCGTTCCTTGGTACGGCGGGACGCGGGCGCGACGTACGCCTCGATGCCGATGATCGGCGTGATGCCGGCCTTCTGCGCCTGGTGGAAGAAGTCGTACGCGCCGTGCAGGTTCCCGTGGTCCGAGATCGCGAGATGGGTCATGCCGTGCTCGGCGCAGGCCGCGAACAGGTCCTTCAGCCGCGCGGCGCCGTCGAGCAGCGAGTACTGCGTGTGAACGTGCAGATGGGTGAACGAAGGCACTCGAGCTCCACAACTGTTAGTTGTCCGGAGCCCTCATCCAAGGACCGCCAAGCGCGCGGATCAAACAACCCTCGCAGCTCTTCCGACAACCTCCGGTTGTACTGTCTGGTCCCGTGAATCTCGACAGCCTGCGCGCGTTCGTCGCCGTCGCCGAGGAAGGCCAGTTCCGGTACGCCGCCGACCGCCTCCGGCTGAGCCAGCAGGCCGTGTCGAAGCGGATCGCGGCGCTGGAGTCCTCGCTCGGGGTGACGCTCTTCGATCGCGTCCCGACCGGCGCGACGCTGACACCGCAGGGACGAACGTTCCTCCCGCACGCGCACGCCGTACTGATCGCCGCCCGGCACGCGGTCGAGTCGGTGCAGGACGAGACGCGGCCGTTGCGCGTCGACATCCTGAACAGCCGGACCCTGCCCGCGGTGCTGATGCTCGACTTCCACCAGACGCATCCGGAGATCGCGCTCAAGACACTCGTCCTGCGCGGGCTCGGCACGGCACTGCCCGCGCTGACAGCAGGCGAGATCGACGCCACCTTCGCGTACCATCCCGAGCCGCTGCCGCCGGGGTTCGAGAGCATCGTCGCCTACCTGGAACCGCACGAGATCGTCGTCGGCGATCGGCATCCGCTCGCCGGCCGTACGACGGTCCCGCTGGACGAGCTGCGCCGGTACACGATCTGGATCCCGGGGATCGTCGACGGCAGCGAGTGGGGTGCGTTCTACCGCGAACTGTCCGCGGAATTCGACCTCACCATCGACTCGACCGGGCCGAACTTCGGATTCGAGGAACTGGTCGGCACCGTCGCCGAGTCCAAGTCACTGACCACGTTCTGGGGTGAACGGACCCGGGAGGCCGGCCCGTGGCCGCCCGGCCTGCGACGACTGCGCGTGGTCGACCCGACGCCGGTCTACCCGTGGTCCCTGATCTGGCACAGCTCGAACCGGCATCCGGACCTCAACACCCTTGTAGAACATGTCCAGAAACCTCCACAACCCACCGACGACCTGTGGCTGCCTAGGCGACTGCGGACTATAGGATTTCGCGGTGACTGATCTCGACCTGTTCGGCGACCTCGACACCGGGGCGCTTCCGGAGCGGCAGCAACGCATTCTAGTGGTGATCCGGGACTGGGTGACGCGGCACGGGTACCCGCCGAGCAGCCGGCAGATCGGCGACGCGGTCGGGCTGCGTTCCTCGTCGTCGGTGTCGAAGCACCTCGCGAGTCTGGAGGAGAAGGGGTTCCTCCGCCGGAGCCCGTCGGTCTCCCGGCCGATCGACGTCCGGATGTTCCTCCAGGAGACGGCCTCGGGCGCGACGAGTGACGACAACGTGCCGGTGCCGGTGGTCGGCGACATCGCGGCCGGTACGCCGATCTCCGCGATCGAGCACGTCGACGACGTCCTCCAACTCCCCCGCGGGCTGACCGGCCGCGGCACCGTGTTCGGCCTGCGCGTCCGCGGTGAGTCGATGATCGACGCCGCGATCTGCGACGGCGACATCGTCGTGGTCCGCCAGCAGTCCGAGGCCCACTCCGGTCAGATCGTCGCCGCGATGCTCGACGAAGAGGCGACCGTCAAGGTCTACCGCCGCCGCAACAACCACGTCTACCTGGAGCCCCGCAACCCGGCGTACGACGTCATCGACGGCGACCACGCGACGATCCTCGGCGTCGTCGTCTCGGTCCTGCGCAGCGTCTAACGCTTCACCCCGAACAACTGGTTGACCACCGGAGTAGACGACAGCAGCCAGGCCAGGAGTGCGGAGGCGGCGAAGGCGGTCGGCAGGAGTACGGCGTACTTGAGGCCGATACCGGCGTCCCATCGGACCACGAAGTAGGCGATCGCGAGGATGATCGGCTGGTGGACGATGAAGTACGGCATCGCGGCGCGGGCCAGGCGCGGGGGTAGTGGACGCTGGAGGGCGGGGGCGCGGAGGCCGAGGCCCAGGACGGCGACCAGCCAGCCCCAGACGGCGAGGGTGATGAGCGGCGAGTACCAGACGTACTGCCACGAGTAGCCCGGGTCCGGCCACCAGCCGTCGAGGAAGTCGATGATGCCGGTGACGACACCGAGCACGAACGCGCCGGCGCCGAGGATCAGTCCCGGCACCGCGTCCCGGCGTACCGCGGCCAGGAGACGGTCGTCGGACATCACCAGATACCCGACGACGAAGAAGTCGAAGAAGAACACGAACTCGCCCCACCCGTGCTCCGGACCGGGCGCGGCGAGCAGCAGCAGGTGAATCGGCACCAGCGGTACGGCGAGCAGCAGGATCGAACCGCGCCGCTGAAACCGTCGCGCGATCCAGTCGGTTCGTCCGCGCAGGAACAGGAACACCGGCAGACCCAGTACGGCGAACTGGATCAGGTAGACGAGGAACCACAGGTGGTACGTGTCGCGTAACCACAGCGGAGCGTCGCCCGCGAGATCGCTGAAGAACGTCCGCACGTCACCGAAGAACGACGCGGTCGAGCGGCCCTTGTGGTGCTCCTCGATGAAGTACTGCAACGGTGAGAGCAGTATGTAGGCGACGAGGAACGGG
The DNA here is from genome assembly GCF_004331375.1 of Kribbella speibonae. Lineage (NCBI taxonomy): Bacteria > Bacillati > Actinomycetota > Actinomycetes > Propionibacteriales > Kribbellaceae > Kribbella > Kribbella speibonae. The sequence continues at coordinate 497,688 of NZ_SJKC01000005.1, forward strand.
ACGAGCAATCGCACCGTGCGCTCTTTCAGGAACTCGGCAGCGGTCCGCCAGCGCAGTGCCAGCCACGAGGCGGAGCCGGAGATCATGAAGAAGAACGCCAGCCCCCACAACCCCAGGAACGCGATTCCGATCGAGATCCCCTCGCTCGTCTGCGCGTTCTTCACATGCCAGTCGCCGTCGTCGAACGGCCGCAGGGTGTGGAACACGAACACCCCGAACACCGCGATCACGCGCAACCAGTCGAGAAACCACAGCCGTTCGCCCCGCCCCTCCACACCCATGCAGCAAGGATGGTGGCTCAGCGGGCCAGGCGCTCGTTGAGCAGCCCGAGCTGTGCCGGATTGGCGGTCAACTCCGCGGCGCGCTCGTCGGCCTCATGAGCCTCGGCAGCGCGTCCGAGGTCGCGAAGGAGTTGTGCGCGGGTCGCGTGGAACAGCGAGTACTGCTGGAGGCCCGCGGCCATTGCGTCGAGTTCCGCGAGGGCGGCGGCAGGTCCGCGGACGTACGACAGCGCGATGGATCGGTGCAGGCCGGCGACGGGTGTCGGTTGCAGGGTGAGCAGCATGTCGTACAGGACGAGGATCTGCGGCCAGTCCGTGTCGGGCCAGGTGGGTGCCTCGCTGTGACAGGCGGCGATCGCGGCCTGGAGCTGGTACGGGCCGGGTGCGTGGTACCGGCGGGCGGTGCGCGTGAGGAGAGCTGTTGCGTCGGCGATCGCCGCGTGGTCCCACGCCGTACGGTCCTGGTCTTCGAGGAGGACGAGGTCGCCGGCCGACGTGAAGCGGGCCGCCGTACGGGCTCGATGCAGCCTGATCAGGGCGAGCAGGCCCGCGACCTCGGGTTCGCTGGGCAGGAGCCCGTGGAGGAGCGCGGTCAGCCATTCGGCGTCGTCGACGAGATCACGTGAGTGCGCGCGTTCCGCCGTACTGGACAGGTAGCCCTCGTTGAAGAGCAGGTAGATGACGGTCAGTACTTCGCTCAGGCGCTCGGGGAGCTCGTCGTCACGCGGAATCCGGTACGGGATGCCGGCGTCGGTGATCTTGCGCTTCGCCCGCGTGATCCGCTGCGCGACGGCAGACTCCGACGCGAGGAACGCGGCCGCGATCTGGGCAGTCGTCAGAGCGCACACGACCCGCAGCGTCAGCGCCACCTGCGCCTCGCGCGCCAACGCCGGGTGGCAGCAGGTGAAGATCAAGCGCAACCGGTCGTCCGGCGGCGGCTGCTCCGACGGCTGCAGGAGCGCGAGTTTCGCACGGTAGTTCTGCTGCCGGCGCAGTACGTCGAGACCGCGGCGCTTCGCGACCGTGAACAGCCACGCGTCCGGCCGCTCGGGAATCCCTTCGACCGGCCAGCGCTTCAACGCGATCTCGACCGCGTCCTGCACCAGGTCCTCGGCCGCGGAGAAGTCCCCGAGCAGCGACACCAGCGCACCCGCCAACCGCCCCGCGTGGTCACGCACCACGCGGGACAGCTCCTGCTCGGTAGTCACATCTCCGCTACCGGGCGAATCTCGATCACCGGGCAGGCCGGCCACGTCTTCACCATCCGCAGCGCCTCGTCGAGATCCTCGACCTCGATCTCGGTGAACCCGGACACGACCTCCTTGCCCTCGATGAACGGCCCGTCGGTGGTCAGCTGCCCGCTGTCCAGCCGGACCGTCGTCGCGGTCTCCCGGCCCTGCAGCTTGCTCCCCCGGTTGGTGATCTTGTCCGCGTGGTCGTCGAACCACTGGTACACCCGCCGGTACGCCTCCTCCTTCTCGGCCGGCCCCAGCGCCGCGAACTCGGTCGCGAACTCCTCGGTCTCGATGAACATCAGTACGTACTTCACCCACATACCTCCTTGACGACAGTCTCGCTCAGGAGACGATCAACCCGGGCCGCGATCCGACAGTCTGCGCCGGTTCTGGGATGGTGGGTTCATGAGACGTCCGTTGTTCGCCCGGATGTACACGCGGGTGCGGCCCGCCATGGACGAGCAGGGAGCGGCCGGGCACCGGCGGCGGCTGCTCGCCGGTGCGCACGGCCGAGTGGTCGAGGTCGGAGCGGGAGATGGCGGCAACTTCGCTCACTACCCCACCGAGGTGGTCAGCGTCCTCGCCGTCGAACCCGAGCCCTACCTCCGCACTCAGGCCCAGCGCCAGGCAGCAGCCGCCCCGGTCCTCGTCGAGGTCGTCGAAGGTACGGCGGACCGCCTGCCGGCACCTGATGCGTCCGTCGACGCGGTCGTGGTCTCGCTCGTACTGTGCTCGGTTCCCGACCAGGCGAAGGCCCTGGCCGAGATACGACGAGTCCTGCGGCCCGGCGGCGAGCTCAGGTTCTACGAGCACGTCGCGGCCGCCCCCGACCGCACCCTCGCGACGGTCCAGCGCATCTCCGACGCGACCCTGTGGCCGCTGTTCGCCGGTGGTTGCCACACTCACCGTGACACCGCCGGCGCGATCACCGCGGCCGGCTTCGAGATCGAGGAACTCGACCAGTTCGAGTTCCCGCCCGGTCAGAAGACCCCCGCCAGCCCGCACATCCTCGGCCGCGCGCGACTCAGGGCATGAGGTCCATGGCCGCAGTGCGGTCCTGGAAGTTCGTCGGGACCGAGACCTGGTCGTGCACGATCAGCCACTGCCCGTCGACCTTCTGCCAGGCGGCGGTCCAGCGCAGCCAGTAGTCGATCTTGCCGATGCCCATGGCCGCGCTCATCGCCGCGTTCAGGCCGGCGTTCATGTGGTTCAGGGCGTAGACGACCGCGAGGTCGCCGTCGACCAGCACGGTCAGATCGCGGGTCTCGTAGTCGAGAGGCAGTTCGAAGACTTCGAAGACGCGCTCCCAGTTCGCCCACTTCTTCTCCGCGCCGAGGTGCCGCAGCGGGGGCTCTATGTCGAAGGAGACCACGCCGGAGGCGAAGATGGTCTTGACCGCGTCCAGGTCGCCGGTGCGGATCGCGGTGAGCAGGACGTCGATGCGTTCGCGGATGTCGACTTCGGATACAGCGTTCTGTGTAGTCATGATCGATACGACGAGACACCGGCCCGGACTGTCAGACCTCACAGTTCGGCGGGCTGTTCCGTCGTACCAGGTATGAACGAGGAGAGGAACGGCATGAGCGACCCGGGTCTGAGCGCGATCATGAGCGAGCGGCGGCAGCTGATCAATCTCGCGTACCGGCTGCTGGGGTCGCTGGCCGACGCCGAGGACGTCGTCCAGGACACGTACGCGCGCTGGTACGCGATGACTCCGGACGAGCAGCAGGCGATCGAGAACCCGGCGGCCTGGCTCACCAAGGTCGCGAGCCGGATCTGCCTCGACCTGCTGCGGTCCGCCCGCGCCCGGCGGGAGCGGTACGTCGGGGAGTGGATCCCGGAGCCGCTGCCCGAGACCACCCAGTGGCACACCGGATCGACCGACCCCGCCGACCCGGCCGATCGGGTGACGCTGGACGAGTCGGTGAACATGGCGTTCCTCGTCGTCCTGGACGCGATGACGCCGGCCGAACGGGTGGCGTTCATCCTCCATGACGTGTTCCGGTACCCGTTCCCGGAGGTCGCCGAGATCGTCGGCCGGACACCGGCGGCCTGCCGGCAGCTGGCCTCGTCGGCGCGGCGCCGGATCCGCGACGCCGAGCACCCGGCGGCGCCGTCGGCGCGGCGGGCCGAGCTGGTCCGCGAGTTCAAGGCGGCCTGGGAGGCGACCGACATCGCGGCACTCGTCAATCTGCTCGATCCTGAGGTCACGGCGGTCGCCGACGGCGGCGGCATCGTGTCGGCCGCGCTCGTGCCGGTGCACGGCGGCACCGACGTCGCGCAGTACTTCGCCGGACTCCCGGTGTTCAACCTCGGCCGCACCCTCATCGAGCGCATGGTCAACGGTCAGCCCGGGCTCGTGATCGAGTTCGAAGGCAACGTCGAGACCGTCATCGCGTTCGACGTCGACGGCGACCACATCACGAACATCTGGGCGATCAGGAACCCGGAGAAGCTGCAGCCCTGGAAGAGCTGACCAGCGTCATCACGGTCTCCTGGGCGCAGGCCTTGTTCACGCCGATCCCGCCGCGAGCGCCGCGTTTGATCCAGCCCGCCACGTAGTGACCGGGCCGGCCGACGACGGCGCCGCGGACGTTCGGGACGATCCCGCGGTCCGCGTCGAACGGCAGGCCGTCGACCGGCCGTCCTTCGAAGCCGATCGCGGTGAACAGGTTGCCCGCCGCGATCGTCTCGCCGGACTCGAGCGTCAGCCCGTCGGACGTCCAACTCACCGGACGCGCGTGGTACCGGAGTTCGACCCGGTCGCCGGCCGCGGCGAGCAGCTCCTGCAGCGCGGTCTCTGTGTACGCCGCCGCGTCCGGACCGCGCCGCCCGAGCAGCACGACCTCCTTGATCCCGCTCGCCCCAAGCGCCGCCCTGACGGCCGGCGGCACATCCAACTGCTCCTCGTCCCTCAGCAACAGCCGCGCGACGTCGAGCGCGACGTTCCCGTTCCCGATCACCACCGCCCGCGGCCCGACCAGCTGAACCGGCAGCGCCGCCCCCGGCCGACCGTTGTACCAGGCAACAAAATCCTCCGCGGTGCAGGCCCCTTCCTCCCCCGCGATCCCAACCCGCCGACTCCGCCGCGCCCCCACCGCATGAATCACCGCGTCATACCCGTCGAACCCGCTCGACCCGCCATCGGTTCCGGGGCGCCACCGCACTCGGGGATGCTGGGTGATTCGCTGGAAGGTGTCGATGATCTGCTTGGTGCGCGGGTGATCCGGCGCGACGCCGTACCGCACCAATCCGCCGACGTCCGCGAGCCGATCGACCAGCGTCACCTCAGCCGTTGTCCGCAGCAACAACTCGCGCGTCGCGTACATCCCGGCCGGACCCGCGCCGACGACCAGCACCCGGCGCGGACCGCCACCCCAGACCTGGTACGACGGCGGCTCCCAGCTGTCCAGGTCCATCGCCTCGAGTGGCTCCGCGTCAGCGAAGTACGCCGCGTTGCGCTCGACATCCTCAGGCGCCGCCTGATCGGCCGGCTGTGCCGCGTCGACCGGACAGATGTCGGCGCAGGCCCCGCAGTCGATGCACGTCCGCGGATCGATGAACAGACTCACCCCGGCACCGAACCCGGGTTCGCCGGGCGACGGGTGGATGCTGTTCATCGGGCAGACCGCGACGCAGCTCGCGTCCGAGCAGCACTCCCCCGAGATCACGTAGCTCACAGCAGGCCGGTCCGCCGATACACCCGGGCGGCCGCGGGCGTCAGCAGCCCGACCGACCCGAGGAAGTCCATCAGGTTCGCGCAACTCGTCCGCAGCAACGACCGGTGGTGCTCGTTGCGCCGCGCCTCCCGGACGGCGCGCTCGGCGTCCAGCCCGACGTTGGCGTACACCTCGCGGCCCACCATGCTCGACACGATCATGTCGGCGGCGATTGCGATCACCAGCGCGCTCACCCAGCGCCGTCCGCGCCCCGCGCCGGCCAGCCGCTCGCGGGTCTCCTCGCGCGCGAACACCATGTGCCGCGATTCCTCCACCACGTGGATGTGGTTCACGGTCCGCACCAGCGGCTCCACCCGGCGATCCCGCATCCAGTCGCGTTGCATGACGTCCAGCACCTCCTCCGCGACCAGAATCGCGGCGTACGCCGACTCACCGGTGGCGACCGTCTTGAACATCCGGCCGAGCTCACGCGCGAGCAGCCGCGGGCGGTACGCCGGCTCGACCAGCCGCTCGGTCGCGCGGGCGAACATGATCGAGTGCCGGCACTCGTCGGCGATCTCGGTCAGCGCCCACTGGAACTCGGCGCTGCGCGCCGGCTTGTCGTAGACATCCCGAAGTACCAATTGCTGCAGGATCAGCTCGAACCAGATCCCGGTCGTCGCCACCGACGCGGACTCGTGCCGGGTCAGCTCCCGCTGCTGCGCCTCGGTCAGCTCATCCCAGTACGGCGTCCCGTAGAGCGTGCTCCACTCCGGCGACATCCCGTACCCGTCGCCGACCGGTGCGTCCCAGTCGATCTCGGTCTCCGGATCCCGGGACAGCCGGCTCGCCGACCCCAGCAGCCGCTCAGCGGTCTCGTCCATCGGGCTCACCTCCGAGTCGATATGACATCGTCCATGTAACATAACCGATGGTTCAAATCCTGTCGAGCACGCTGTGCACTAGATTCCTTCCCGTGATGAGGATGTGGCCGCTCTACGCTGCCGGGTTCACGACGGCGTTCGGTGCGCACGCGGTGGCCGCGAATCTCGGCGGGTCCTCGGACGACGCCGTCACCTCACTGCTCACGCTCGGCCTGCTGCTCGCCCTGTACGACGGAGCGGAGGTGCTGCTGAAACCGGTCTTCGGCACGATCGCGGACCGGATCGGCGCGCGCCCGATGCTGTTGTTCGGTCTCGCCGGGTTCGCGGTTGCCTCCGGCATCTATGTGCTCGTGGACCGGCCGGGGTGGTTGTGGGTCGCCCGCCTGGGCCAGGGCGCGGCGGCTTCGGCCTTCTCCCCCGCCGCCTCGGCGCTGGTCGCCAGGTTGAACCCGACGGCGAACCACGGACGCGCCTTCGGTAGCTACGGGTTCTACAAGAGCATCGGGTACACGGCCGGTCCGTTGCTCGGCGGCGGGCTGGTGTGGCTCGGCGGGTTCCGCCTGCTGTTCGGTGTGATGACCGTGCTCGCCGCAGGGGTTGCCGTCTGGGCACTCATCGCCGTACCCGCGGTGCCGCCGCTGCCGCGGACCCGGCAGACCGTGCTGGATCTCGCGCGACGGATCACCGACCCACAGTTCCTTCGCCCGACCGCGGCACTGGCGGCCGCGACGGCGGCGTTGTCGGTCGGCGTCGGGTTCTTGCCGGTCACCGGCGCGTCGGACGGGCTCGGCACAATCGCCACGGGCGCCGCGGTATCACTGCTGGCGGCGACGGCGGCCGTCGTACAGCCGCGGACCGGCCGGGCCCTCGACGCGGGCAAGCTGACTACGCGAACCGGCATCGCGCTGGGCCTGGGGCTAGCAGCGCTAGGTTTCGTCTCCGCCGCACTGCCCGGCGTCGCGTTCCTGCTAGTGGCATCCGCGTTGATCGGTGCGGGCACGGGCATCATCACGCCGCTCGGATTCGCGGCCTTGGCGGCGAGCACACCACCCGAGCGACTCGGTCAGACCATGGGTACCGCCGAACTGGGACGCGAACTCGGTGACGCCGGCGGCCCGTTGTTCGTCGCCGCGATCGCGACAGTCGCCGTACTGGACGCCGGCTACCTCGCGCTCGCCGTACTCCTGGCTCTGGCGCTGCTCATACTCCGCCCGGCACGAAGCTGAAGAGGCTCCGGCCAGTCACCAGCGGCTCCGGTACGCCGGTGAAGCGGTGCACGCCGACGCCGAACCCGGCGTCCTTGTCCGACACCCAGACCAGCTCGAAGCCGTGCTCCTCGAACCATCCGCAGATCGTCGGCACGAGATCGGGATCCTCCCGATGCCGCGTCCAGATCACCGTCGCGCCGGTCCGGCACAACTGCGGGCTGGCCGCGACCGTGCGCTCGATATCCGCGTCCGTGATGTTGCCGAAGATCCCGCACAGCAGCACCACCTCAGCCGGCACCATCCCGTCGTAGTGATCCGTCAGCGACGCGTCACCCGTGACGACCTCGACCTGCTCCGGCGCCCGCTCCCGCGCGTACGCCGCCAACTCGGGATCCAGCTCCACCAGTCGCGCCCGCACATCAGCGCGCCGCGGATGATCCTCGAGTACGTCGAGCAGATCCCGCCCCTGCCCCGCGCACAGACTAATCACGGGCACTGGGCCCACCGGCGCTCTCTCCAGCGCGGCACGCACTTGCGTCTGCACCGCCACCAACCGCCGCGACAGCTCCGAACCAGGATCGTCGTACTTCTCGTGCCACGCCCGCCAGTCCATGTCAGGAGACATTAGGGATGCTGCGGTCCATCAGATCGAAGGCGTGGTTGACCAACGCCAACGCGCGCTCCCGCACCTCGTCGTCCGCGACGCCGTCCTGCGTCCACTGCTCGACCTTCCGGAGGACGAGCGGATGGACACTGAACACCTGATGCGCCAGCACCTGACCGCTCAGCTCACCTACCTCGGACGCCAGAGCGGCGGCGACCGCATCCTCGTGCACGGCCCACATCTGCTGACCGCGCGCCTGCAACAACGCGCTTCCGGCCAGGACCCGGCGGAAGTGCGCGGTCGGTCCGCTCGGATGGTCCTCGAACCGGCTCAGCGACCGACGGCGCAGCCCGGCCAGCAGGCTCTCACCGGGCTGCCGGTCGGCAACGGCCCGCAGCCAGCTCTCCTCGATCTCCCCCGACCGGTCGAAGAACAGATCCTCCTTGGCCGGGAAGTAGTTGAAGACGGTTTTCACCGACACGTCCGCGGCGGCCGCGACGTCGGCGACCGTCGTCCGGTCGAACCCGCGGTCGGCGAACAACCGCAGCGCCACGTCCGCGATCCGGGTCCGGGTCTCGCGCTTCTTCCGCTCCCGCAGACCGGATTCGGCCATTTCCGCACCTCCTTGAAGGAATAGCTTACATCGAGCTATATATTTATAGTCGACTGTAATTTTCCTTCAGACTGTAGGAGAACATCATGACCCGGACGTCGGTGCTGATCGTGGGAGGCGGGCTCGTCGGCCTGTCGGCGGCGCTGTTTCTGCAGTACCACGGCGTGGACTTCGTGCTGGTGGAACGCCGTACGGGCGCGTCCGTGCTGCCGCGGTCGCGTGGCGTGCACACCCGGACCGTCGAGCTGTACCGGCAGATCGGCATCGAGGACCGCGTCCAGGAGGCGGCGGCCACCGCGCTGAAGGCCGGTGCTTTCGGCGGCGCGCGCCACGGCCGGAACCTGATCGAGGCCGAGGGCCTGGACCTCAGCGCCCTGCACCGGAAGGGGATCGGCGGCGACCCGAGTCCGTCGACGTTCTGCTTCTGTCCCCAGGTGCTGCTCGAACCAGTGCTCGCGGACCTCGCGCGCGAGCGCGGCGGTGACCTGCGCTTCGGCACCGAACTCACGGCGTTCGCGGCCGGCCCCGACAGCGTGACGGCGACGATCGGCGGCGAGCAGATCGAGGCGGACTACCTGGTCGCCGCCGACGGCGCGGGCAGCCCGGTGCGGACCGAGCTTGGCTTCGGCGGCTGGACGCTGCCGCCGACCCACCGGTACCTGAACGTCTTCGTGCGCGCCGACCTGACCTCGATCGTCGAGGGCCGCACGTTCAGCCAGTGCGACGTCGCCAACGACACGGTCCGCGGGATCGTCCTCGCGAAGAACAACACCGACGAGTGGTCCTTCCACCTCGAGTACGACGACACTCCCCCCGGCAACCCGCTCGAGCAGATCCACGCGGCGATCGGCCGCGACGACATCGCGGTCGACGTGCTGGCGTCGAGCACCTGGGACACCCGGGTCCACGTCGCCGACGAGTACCGCCGCGGCCGGGTGTTCCTCGCCGGCGACGCGGCGCATCAGCACGCGCCGTGGGGCGGGTACGGCGCCAACACCGGGATCGCCGACGTACACAATCTGGCCTGGAAGCTGGCGATGGTGCTGAACGGGCGGGCCGCGCCGGAGCTGTTGGACACGTACGAGCCGGAGCGGCGGCCGCGGGCCGTCCTCGCCGCGCAGCAGGCACGGCTGCGGACCGACTTCTTCGCGCGCTACGGCATCGAGAACGAGACCAACGCCGCGGAGGTGGCCGAGCAGATCGACACCGGCGCGATCATGACGCGCTACAACTACACCGACGACGGGTACGTCGACGTACTCAGCGGCCAGGTAGGTACGCGGCTGCCGCACGGAGAGCTGTCGTCCGGGCAGTCGAGCCTCGACCTGTGCGGACCCGGGTTCGTCCTGCTGGCCGGACCGGACGCGCCGGACTTCGGCACTGCGGTCCCGGTGCACCGGATCGGCAAAGGCACCGAGCTCGACGGCGACTGGGCGGAGCTGACCGGCCTGGCCGCAGACGGCGCAGTGCTCGTCCGGCCCGACCAGCACGTCGCCGCCCGCTCGGACAGCGGCCTGACGCCCGCCAACCTGACCACCTTCCTGCCCTGACGCACGCGATCTGTAATCTCGCGGTGACGGACAGGCAGGAACTTCCGGGGCCGATGGATAGTTGTCCTTGGGGAGCCTGCGCACGATCAGAGGAGAGTCATGGCACGGCGTGTCGAACAGAAGGCTGCGGCCCGCGAGCGGATCGCGGCGCAGCTGGCCGCGCAGCAACAGGCGGAGCGCCGGCGGCGGCTGCTGCTCGCGGTCGGTGCGGTCGTCCTGGTCGTGGTGATCGTCGGCGGCCTGGTGACGATCCGGCTGGTCGGCGGCGGGAAGAAGACCGCGACCGGTCCGAGCGGCTCGGCCGGTGCGGACCTCGTCACGGCACTCTCCTCGATCCCGGACTCGACGTTCGCCGCCGTCGGCACCAGCGAGGTCAAGGCCGCCCCGTCAGCGATCACCGCGCCGGCGCTGACCGCCGGCGGCAAGCCGAAGGTGCTCTACATCGGCGCCGAGTTCTGCCCGTACTGTGCGGCGGAGCGCTGGCCGGTCACGGTCGCGCTGTCCCGGTTCGGCACCTTCAGCAACCTCGGCACGACGCACTCGGCGTCCGAGGACGTGTTCCCTAACACGCCGACGCTGTCGTTCCACGGCGCGACGTACACCAGCCAGTACCTCGCGTTCACGGGCGTCGAGACGACCACGAACGAGATGGTCGGGAACGGTTACAAGCCGCTCGACACGCCAACGGCCGAGGACCAGAAGACGTTCGACACGTACAACAAGCCGCCGTACGTCGCCAGCGACGGCTCGATCCCGTTCATCGACCTCGGCGGCAAGTACGTCGGGTCCGGGGCGACGTACAGCCCGGACCTGCTGGCCGGTAAGACGCAGACCGAGATCGCGAACGCGCTGAAGGACCCGTCGAGCCCGATCGCGAAGGCGGTCGACGGTTCGGCGAACGTCTACACGGCGGCGATCTGCAAGCTGACGAACAACCAGCCGGAGAAGGTCTGCTCGACCGAGGCGGTGACCGCGGCGGCGGCGAAGCTCGGCGCGGCGAAGGGCTGAGCGTGCCTAGTTCCAGCAGCGCAACCGCACAACGCCCGTCCCGGACCTCGCTGGGCTGGATTCCCTGGGCCACGTTGGTGGTGTCGGTGGCCGGCCTGGCGGTCGCGGCGTACCTCACCTACGAGCACTTCACCGCCGGCACCACACTCGCCTGCCCGGACACCGGCGTGGTCAACTGCGCCAAGGTGACGAGCAGCCAGTACTCGAAGGTCCTCGGGATCCCGGTCGCACTGCTCGGCCTCGCGTTCTTCGCCGGTATGACCGCCCTGTCGGTGCCGCCGATGTGGCGTACGTCGTCCCCGTGGCCGGGCCGCCTGCGGCTGGGCGGCGTACTGACGGGAGTCGTGTTCGTCTGCTACCTGATCTGGGCCGAACTGTTCCAGATCAACGCGATCTGCCTGTGGTGCACCGTCGTCCACGGGCTGACGCTCGTACTGTTCGCGCTGGTCGTCGTCCGCCTGGCCCTGGTCCCGCCCGCGTCATGAAATAGCGTCACAACGGGTACCGGAGCCGCATGCGATGGTTGCGGCTCCGTGGGCTCCTGCTGGCGAACTTGGTGCTGTTCTTCAGCTTCCTGGTCGGCCTGGCGTTCGTCGGCCACGCCCACGAGAACTCCGAACTGTCCGAGCACGGGCAACCGCGGCAGACCTTCGGGCAGTACGTCGGCTCGTCGTCGTTCGGCGAGGCGGTGTTCGAGAACTGGGAGTCCGAGTTCCTCCAGATGTTCATGTACGTCCTGCTCACGGCGTACCTGGTGCAGAAGGGCTCGGCCGAGTCCCGGCCCATCGACGAGCCGGCCGCGCAGGACGACGATCCCCGCGACCATCGCACCGACCGGAACGCGCCCTGGCCGGTACGGCGCGGTTCCGAGGTGATCCTCACGCTGTACGAGAACTCGCTGGCGATCGCGTTCGGGCTGGTGTTCCTGCTCTCGCTGTGGTTGCACGCGGCAACCGGCGCCGCGACGTACAGCGAGGATCAGGCGCTGCACGGCGGGCCGGCGGTGACGACCTGGCAGTATTTCGGGACGTCACAGTTCTGGTACGAGTCGCTGCAGAACTGGCAGAGTGAGTTCCTGGCCGTCGCGGCGATCATCGGCGGGTCGATCTACCTCCGGCAGCGGCGCTCGGCGCAGTCCAAGCCTGTCCACGCGCCACACTCCGAAACGGGTGGCTGATGACCGCGGAAGAATGGGTTCCCCACGAGGGCGGTATGCGCAAGCTCCGGGCGCGACTCCCGGACTGTCGTGGCTGCGAGTTGTGGGAGGACGCCGAGCGGGCCGTGGCGGGTGAAGGGCCGGTACGGGCAGAGATGATGCTCGTCGGCGAGACACCGGGCGATCATGAGGACAAGGAAGGCCACGTCTTCGTCGGTCCGGCGGGTCACCTGCTCGACAAGGCGTTGGTCGAGGCGGGGATCGACCGATCGAAGGTGTACCTCACCAACGCGGTGAAGCACTTCCGGTTCGAGCGGGAGGGAAAGCGGCGGATCCACAAGACGCCGACCGCCGGTCAGGTCACGGCGTGCCACCCGTGGCTGACGCGTGAGCTGGAGATCGTGACGCCGTCGCTGGTGGTAGTGATGGGAGCGGTGGCCGCGAAGGCACTCCTCGGCTCCAAGTTCCGAGTCACCCAGGACCGTGGCAAGCGGTTGGAGCTACCCGGTGGGCAGGCGGGTGTTGCGACGGTGCATCCGTCCGCCGTGGTGCGGTCTCAGGAGTTCCGGCGCGACTTCGGGCTCTTCGTCGACGACCTCCGGGTCGCGGTCGAGATCCTCGATCAGGTCGTGTAGTCGACCACCAGGACGGATTCCACGATCTGCCCGTCGGTCCGGGTCATCTGCTGGATCGGCATCCCCGGCAGGCTGGTCGCGAACCAGAAGATCTCGTCGGTCCCGCCGTCCCGCACGGTGTAGCGCAGACAGTCCAGCGGGCCGATCGCGGTCTCGATCCGCTCCGGCTCGATCGTCGTGTCGGCGGCCGCGAACGAAGCGTGCCGTTGCAGGTCGAGCCAGGTCGCCTTCAGCACCTGCGGCTCCCCCAGCGGCGCTCCGTCGAGCGACCGCCGCGAACGTTCCAGCGTGGCGCCGGCGTCGTCGCAGTCGACGTACGTGCTGATCAGCAGGAACGGGTCCGCACCGGCCGACTCGACGCGGCGCGTGATCGACTTGCCCACCCTCGTCGCGTCCCGGATCTCAGCGGCCGTGAACGGCGTCGGAGCGTGCCCGGCCTCCAGCACATGCGATTCCACTGCCCCACTGTAGATCTCGCCTCACCTGCCTGACCATCGCCAGCTGCGGACCTCGGGCAGGTCCTCGCCGTACCGCGTGACGTGGGCATGATGACGGGTGCGTTGACCGGCGAAGTACTGCCGCGTCGACACCGCCCGGGACCGCAGCGACGGCACCCGGTCGATGACGTCCATCGCGAGGTGGTACCGGTCCAGGTTGTTGCGAACGACCATGTCGAACGGCGTGGTCGTCGTACCCTCCTCGATGTAGCCGCGGACGTGCAGGTTGGCGTGACCGTTCCGCCGGTAGGTCAGGCGATGGATCAGCCACGGGTACCCGTGGTACGCGAAGATCACCGGCTTGTCCGTCGTGAACAGAGCGTCGTACTCCGCGTCCGGCAGCCCGTGCGGATGCTCGGTCGCGTCCTGCAGCCGCATCAGGTCGACGACGTTCACGACCCGGATCCGTAGCTCCGGCAGGTGCTCGCGGAGCAGGTCGACCGCGGCGAGAGTCTCCATCGTCGGGACGTCGCCCGCGCAGGCCATCACCACATCGGGGTCGCCCTCGTCGTTGCTCGCGAAGTCCCAGACGCCGGCGCCGCGGGCACAGTGCACCGCCGCCTCGTCCCAGTCGAGCCAGTTGGGCTGCGGTTGCTTGCCTGCGACAACGACGTTGATGTAGTTCCGGGTCCGCAGACAGTGGTCCATCGTGGACAGCAGCGTGTTCGTGTCCGGTGGCAGGTAGACCCGGACGACCTCGGCCTTCTTGTTCACCACATGGTCGATGAACCCCGGGTCCTGATGCGAGAACCCGTTGTGGTCCTGCCGCCAGACGTGCGACGTGAGCAGGTAGTTCAGCGACGGGACCGGCCGTCGCCAGTCGAGGCGGTTGATCGTCTTCAGCCACTTCGCGTGCTGGTTCACCATCGAGTCGACGATGTGGACGAACGCCTCGTACGACGAGAACAGACCGTGCCGCCCGGTGAGCAGGTACCCCTCCAACCAGCCCTGGCACGTGTGCTCGCTCAGGATCTCCAGCACCCGGCCATCCGGCGCGAGATGATTGTCGGTATCCCGCCGCTCCGCGAGCCACCGCTTCGGAGTCTCCTCGTAGACCGCCGACAGCCGGTTCGACTCGGTCTCGTCCGGACCGAACAGCCGCAGGTTGTCCGGGTTCAGCCGGAACGCGTCCCGAAGGAACGCACCGAAGACCTTCGTCGGCTCCCCGTCCTCCGCGCCGGGCGCCTTCACCGGTACGGCGTACTCCTCCACCGGCGGCAACTCGAGATCACGGCTCAGCAGGCCGCCGTTCGCGTGCTGATTCGCTCCCATCGTCCGGGCCGGATCCGGAGCGAGCTCCAGCAGCTCGGCGACCGGCCGGCCCTGATCGTCGAACAACTCCTCAGGCCGGTAACTGCGCAACCAGGACTCGAGCTGGCGGAGATGATCCGGGTTCGTCCGTACGCCGGACAGCGGCACCTGGTGCGATCGCCACGTGTCCTCGACCTGCTCGCCGTCGACCGTATGCGGGCCCGTCCAACCCTTCGGCGTCCGCAGCACGATCATCGGCCAGGCGGGGCGCACCGACGGCTCGCTCGACGAGCGCGCTTCCCGCTGGATCTCGTCGATCCGGTCCAGGCACGTGTCGAGCGTCGCGGCGAGCGCCTGGTGAACCCGGCCCGGCTCGGACCCCTCCACCAAGTAGGGCTCGTATCCATAGCCGCGCAGCAACGCGGTCAGCTCCTCGTCGCCGATCCGCGCCAGCAGCGCCGGATTCGCGATCTTGTAGCCGTTGAGATGCAGGATCGGCAGTACGGCGCCATCGCGCGCCGGGTCGAGGAACTTGTTCGAGTGCCAGGACGCCGCGAGCGGACCGCTCTCCGCCTCACCGTCACCGATCACGCAGGCCACGACCAGTTCGGGATTGTCGGCGGCGGCGCCGTACGCGTGGCTGAGCGAGTACCCGAGCTCGCCGCCCTCGTTGATCGATCCAGGGACGTCCGCCGCCACGTGGCTCGGTATGCCGCCAGGGAACGAGAACTGCTTGAACAGGCGGCCCATGCCGTGCTCGTCGCGCGTGGTGTTCGGGTACGCCGCCGTCCAACTCCCCTCGAGCCACGTGTTGGCGACCAGCGCCGGCCCGCCGTGCCCCGGTCCGGTGACGAACAACAGCTCCCGGTCGCGCTGCCTGATCACGCGGTTGAGGTGCGCGTAGATCAGGTTGAGTCCAGGCGTCGTACCCCAATGGCCGAGCAGGCGCGGCTTGAGATGCTCCGGGCGCAACGGCTCCCGGAGCAGCGGATTGGCGAGCAGGTAGATCTGACCGACGGACAGGTAGTTCGCCGCCCGCCAGTACGCGTCGATCCCGCGCAACTCGTCGTCGGTCAGCGGTCTGGCGTCGAGCTTCTGCACGCTACCGCCCGACGGCCTTCGCCAGTTCGGACTTGGTCATCTTCGAGCGGCCCTTGATGTTCTTGTTCTTGGCCTCGTTGTAGAGCTGCTCCTTGGTCCGGCCCTTCGACCCGCTGTGCGAGCGAAGACCGCCGCGCCGCCCCGACGAGATGTCCTGCGTCGAGGTCCGGCTCTTCTCCTTGGCCTCACCGGACCGCGCGCGTTCCTTGTTGACGGTCCGCGCCGCGATCTCCTCGGCGGTGTCCTCGCTCCGGCCCCGCTTCTTCAGGCCGGCCTTGATGTGCTCGTACTGCCGCTCGCGCTTCGGACTCGATCCTGCAGGCATGTCGTTGCTCCTTTCACCCAGTCCGCCCAGTACCCGGCGACGCTCCGGGCATTCGCCGGGTTTGGGCCCTACCGGGGCGGAAACCGGAGGCGCATGCCGATTGAGCTTCCGATCGCGTCGCCCCTCGACACAGGACGCGCGCTGCGAGACATCTTCCTGCCGCTGGTCGCGCAGGGCGCCATCCTCCGGAGGCCCCGTCTGGGCACGCTCGCGGAGCGGGTCCACGCCGACGATCGCGCGCTGCGGCTGGTACGCCGGTTCCGCTCGACGTACGGCGACGGGCCGCTGCTGTTCCACTTCGCCGGACGGACGACAGCGCTCGTGCTCGCTGCCGACGACGTACATCGGCTGCTGGCCGGGACGCCCGAGCCGTTCGCCGCCGCGACGACCGAGAAGGCCGGTGCCCTGCGGCACTTCCAGCCGCACGCGGTACTCGTGACGGATCCGCCGTTGCGCGCTGCCCGTCGTGACGTGAACGAACGAGCCCTCGACACCCATCAGCCGGTGCACCAGCACGGGCACCGCATGCTCGAGGTCGTTCGCGAGGAACTGGACACCATGACCGGGACCCTCGGCTGGGAGGAGTTCCGCGCGCTCTGGTCCCGCGTCGTACGCCGTATCGTCCTCGGCGATTCCGCCCGGGACGACACCGGCCTCACGGACGACCTCGACCGGCTCCGGGCGGACGCGAACTGGGCCGAGTTCCATCCGCGCCGGGACGCCGTCCGCGAACACTTCCTCGGCGCGCTCGCGGCGTACGTCGCGAAGGCGGAACCCGGGTCTTTGGTCAGCACGCTCGATCATCTCGACGGCGACCTCGATCCGGCCGGTCAGGTCCCGCACTGGTTGTTCGCGTTCGACGCGGCGGGGATCGCGCTCTGGCGCCTGTTCGCCGTACTCGCCGCGCGACCGGAGGCGCTCGAGCCGATCGTCACGGAAGCCCGCCATCCCGACGCCTCTCCGCTGCTCGCCCACGCCGGCGCAGCGGTCCAGGAATCACTGCGGCTATGGCCCACGACTCTCGTCGTACTGCGAGAATCGCCCACCCCCACCGAGTGGCGCGGCCGCACCGCCCCGGGCGGGACCCAGTTCGCGATCGTCAGCTCCGTCTTCCACCGCGACGGCGAAGCCCTCGACTTCGCCAACTCGTTCGAGCCGAGCATCTGGCTCGACGGCCGCGCCGACGGCCCGTGGCCGATCATCCCGTTCAGCGCCGGCCCAGCCGAGTGCCCCGGCCGCAACGTCGTACTCCTCACCACCAGCGCCGCAGCCAGCCACGTCGCCGCCCACTACGACCTCGACGTCGACCCCTCGACACGAGGGAAGCTCGCCGGGCCGCTGCCCACCACCTTCAACCACACCACCATCCGCCTGGCCTTCTGGCGAACCTGACGGATCAGGTGCCCGCCAGCCCAAGCCGATACGCGATTGAGAGGTTTGAGTGCTGCGCTGGTTGGGAACCGGTAGTCAGCTGCGCTCAGATGAGCGCACCGGGGTGGGAGGGTGATCATGGCTGTCGGCGGCGTGGATACGTACTACGACTATGACGAGCGTCAGTGGAAGTACAGACGCCTGGGCGGGGGCCCGGTACACAAGCCGGTCGTCTGCCCCGAGCCTGCCGACAAGCAAACAGAGGCCGCACAGACGGCCGCCGTACGCCGCGGGCGGCACACGTCGGCGACGGCTGAATCGGTCGGCGGGCACAACCGCTGACATCCGAACGCTTCGCGTCGGGCAGCACACGGCCAGGCCGAGTGCAGCCAAGCTCGAAAGCCGGGTCTCGTCCTGGCGCCCGGGGTTGGGTCCGGCGCGAAGCCTGGGGCACTGTCTAGTCAGCAGCTGCCGGGGTTTCGGTGCGTTGTGGGCTTGGCGACGGACTGGCCGTGGATGGGCTGGTCGGCGTGGGAGAGCTGCTTGGCGGCGTCGGCGACGGTGAGGCTGTCTGCGTTGCAGACGCGGACGCGCTCGGCGGCGTACTGCTGGGCGCGGTGGTGCTTGTGGAGGTGCTCGGCGACGGCGTGTTCGCCGAGGATGTGCCGGTCGACGGGGTGCTCGGCGTTGGTTGCACCGACGTACGTTGCGTCGGCCGCGCCGAGGTCGACGAAGTAGTCGAACCCGCTCCGGCCGTCGCTGTTTTCGTCGCGGCCGGTCTCGGTGTCGTGGCGCGGCTGCCGGATCCCGGGCCGACGTCGGTTGTCGGCGGCAACTTCGGGTCGTCGTTCAGTACGACACCGGCCAGCACAGCCGCCCCTGTCACCAGAACGGCAATCCCTCCGACAAGAAGAGCCTTCCGCCGCATCAAGGGCGGCTGCTCGGGCGCGATCGGCTGTTCCGCGGTGACGACTGGGAGCGTGGATGCGACCGACGCGAGGTCCGGCTGGCCGCGTAAGGCGCCGCCGGCGATCTCGGCTGCTGTGGGACGCGCAGCCTCGTCCTTCGCGAGCATCCGCAGCAGAACGTTCTCGAACGACCCGCCCAGCTCCGGCCGGGTCAGACTCGGAGGCGTGGGATCGGCATCAACGTGCTGATAAAGGATCGCCGCCGGATGCTCGGCCGTGAACGGTGGCTGACCAGTGACCAGCTGATACAGCACGCACCCCAGCCCGTACACATCAGCGGCTTTGCCCGCCTGTCCTCCCCTGGCCCGCTCGGGCGCGAGGTAGTGCGTACTTCCGACGATCTGCCCGGTCGCCGTGAGCGTCGTCGTACTGTCACCCGGAAGGTGGGCGATGCCGAAGTCCGCGACCTTCACCGTTCCGTCCGCGGTCAGCAGCAGGTTGGACGGCTTGACGTCACGATGGACGACGTCCTCCCGGTGCGCCGCGGCCAGCCCGGCTGCAGCCTGTTCGACGATGTCGATCGCCTGTTCCTTCGGCATCGGCCCGGACCGGTCGAGTTCCGCTGCCACGGTGCGGCCTTCGACGAGCTCCATCACCAGGAAGAACCCGTCGCCGTGGGGACCGAAGTCGTACACCGAGACGACGTGCGGGTCACTCAGCCGAGCGGCGGCCCGCGCCTCGCGCTGGAACCGCTCCCCCGCCCGCTCATCACGATCGGACGGCAACAGCAATTTGACCGCTACCGGCCGGCCCAACTGTTCATCCGTGGCCCGGAAGACCTCGCCCATGCCGCCCCGGCCCAGAGAAGGCCCCAGCAGATACCGCTCGGCAATCAGCATTCCGTCACCCGTACCCCACCCCAAACCCAAGCCAACCGCTCCCGCTCATGCCGTACCAGCATCCCCCGAGACCATGAAACCGCTAGCTCGGGGGTACGACAGCTTCCCGAAGCATCTGCAGAGCGGCGAGAGTAGCCTGCTCGACCACCTGGGCCGGGCCGCCGTCGAAGATGTCGTGACTGGCTTGCGCTTCGGCCAGGTGGTAGACGGCCGTGTAGACCGTGCCGGCGGGGTGGTCCTCATCGGGATCCGGGCCGCCGACACCGGTCACCGCGACGGCGACGTCGGCTCCCAGCAGTTCCGCGACCCCGCGGGCCATCTGAACGGCGCAGCGACCCGTCACCACGGGACCCGGATCGACGTTCAGAAGCTTGAACTTGACGTCTGCCGCGTACGCGACCACTCCCCCGGCGAACCACGAACTCGCCTCGGGTGCGGCTCCGAGTTGTCCGGCGATGGCTCCGCTGGTGAGCGACTCCGCGACGGCAACGCGCAGCCCGGCAGCCCGTGCGCTGGTGCCGACCAGCTTCGCGATTTCGGCCGACTTTTCGCTGAGATCCACGTCAACCGGTACCCCTGCGTATGTGTTCGGGACGTACGCATGTGAACGGG
Organism: Kribbella speibonae; assembly: GCF_004331375.1. Classification (NCBI taxonomy): domain Bacteria; kingdom Bacillati; phylum Actinomycetota; class Actinomycetes; order Propionibacteriales; family Kribbellaceae; genus Kribbella; species Kribbella speibonae. The sequence continues at coordinate 517,485 of NZ_SJKC01000005.1, forward strand.
TACCGGCGCGGTCATCAGGAACTACCGAAGGGACAGTGAGATGCCGGGCGATGTTGTGGATCTGATCATGCAGGACCATCGGGAGGTCGAGCGGTTGTTCGACGAGTTGAAGGACAACCCGGACAAGCGGCCGAACCTGCTGCCGGTGCTGACGACGTTGCTGACGGCCCACAGCCGCGCCGAGGAGGCCGAGGTCTACCCGGTGGCGGCGTCCGAGGCCGGGGAGAAGGAGGAGGTGTCGCACAGCCAGCAGGAGCACATCGAGGCCGATCAGCTGCTGGCCAAGCTCGCGGCGACCGATCCGGCGTCGGCCGACTTCGAGAAGGTCCTGCAGAACCTCGTCGACGCGGTGTCGCACCACGTCGAGGAAGAGGAGACCAAGGTGTTGCCGGGCATGCGCTCCAACCTGTCCGACGAGCGCCGTACCGAACTCGGCGAAGCGTTCGCCGCCAGCCGCAAGCAGCACCTGGGCGAGCAACCGGGCGACATCACCCGCGACCAGCTCGCCAAGCAAGCGGCCAACGCCGACATCTCCGGTACGTCGAATCTCCCGAAGGACAAGCTCCAGCAAAAGCTGCAGGACGAGGCCGAGGGCTGATGAGCGATCCGACGCAGATCAGGGAGTGACTATGATCTGCGTCGGCTCGAGCGTCACGGATTGAGCAGGATCTTGACCGCGCCGTCGGCCTTCTGCTGGAACATGCGGTACGCGTCGGGGCCGTCTCGCAGTGGTAGGTGATGGGTCGCGAAGGTGTCGACGCCCAACGGGTCCTCGTCGGTGAGCAGCGGCAGGATCTGGCCGCTCCAGCGGCGGACGTTGGCCTGTCCCATCCGCAACTGGATCTGCTTGTCGAACAGTGTCAGCAGCGGCAGCGGGTCGGCCATCCCGCCGTACACCCCGACGAGCGAGATCGTGCCGCCACGACGGACGACGTCGATCGCGAGCAGGTCATCGGAGCACATCCGCCCCTCCACGCCGTACGCCTGCGCCCGCTCCAACCGGTCGGGGACCAGATCGACGCCGATCACCCGATGGCCCCGGCGCATTGCGATCCGGCAGGCCATGTCAACGCCCTCACGCTGAGAACCTTCCTCCGCGGCCTTCCGCAGCTGGACGGCCGGTACCCGGCGCCTACCCCAGCAAACGGCGGTGATTGGACGTCAGGGCATCGGGCACTCGATGGATGAGCGACCTCCTCGCACTGCGGCTTCGGAAGGAGTAGTCCCATGGGTGAGCATGAGGCCTGGACCACGATTGATGTCGCGCCGAACGTCGTGTTCGAGCGGCTGTCCGACCTGGAGCATCTTCCGCGGTACCTGCCGTGGCTGAGCGAGTTGCACCGTACAGGCTCGCGGCCGGTGCAGGCTCAGGGGCCGGAGGCGCGGCGGCCGCATCAGGCCGTCCGTGAGGAGGTCGATGTGACGACGGAGGGCGACGAGCGGCACGAGGGGTGGATCGACGTTCTCGACGAGGACCGGGTGCTGCGGTGGGGCGCGGACGGGCCGCGGGAGTATCAGGGTGAGCTGGCGGTCGACTTCGTCGCCGACGGTACGTCGAAGCTCACGGTTCGCCTCCGGACCACCCATGACGTCGACGTCGACGGGGAGCTCCGGCAGGTGCTGGGCGAGCTGAAGACGACCCTGGAGCACGAGAGCGAGCACGCGTCCGGCGCGCCGGACGCGTGACGGTGGGTCCCGGGCGGTCGTCGGCGCGGACAGAGGGTAGGATGGGTTCTCGATCGCGCACACAGGAGCGGTGAATTCTGAGCCGTGTTCCTGGGGGACCCTCTGGACGGCCCTCTGCACGACACCGCTTGGCATGACGTGGAAAGGCATGGCGTCTGGTCGACGGGTCGGTCCTCGCGTGGTCTGGGGTTCCGCCACGGCTCGGTCGTGGCACGACACAGGAGGAAATGTTGGCCCGACGAGGTCAGCGCCAGCCCGGCGCTACCCGTTCCGCTCCCCGTCGCCGGCGTCGCGTCCGTGACGGCGAGTCCGACGGTCTGATCCAGGTCCTCGCACAGGCCGTGCGCGAGGTCGAGGCCGCGGTCACCCGTGGTGCGATCAAGGCGTCGACCCGGACGAAGTTCCAGATCGTCGCCCTGCTGGTCCGCGAGGAGCGGGCCCGGGTGAACGGCGCCGAGTCCGCCACCGAGGCGTACCGCACCGAGCAGCTCCGGCGGCTCGACGGGATCGCGACGATCCTGGCGAAGACCGCCGCGCTGGAGCCGTCGCTGCTCGGTCTGCTGGCCGAGGACGCGGTGATCTCCGAGGCCGCTGCCGCGCTCAAGCGGCAGATGCTGGAGGACGCCGGCATGGAGGCGCCGGAGGAGGCGGAGCCGGAGCAACCGGTCGCTCCCCCGGAGACGCAGACCCGCCGGGTGGTGCCGCAGGCGGTCGTCTCGCGGCAGCTCGCCAACCCGTTCCTGACCCCGGACTTCTCCAACGCCCCCGCCCGCGCGAACAAGCCGAGCCGGCTGGGCGGCTGGGAGCTCATCGGACCGCTGCTGCGCTCCTTCGAGCACGCCGCGGCCTCGGCCACCATGCACCTGCCCGACCCGAAGTCGCTCCGGCTCGCCGGCGGTATCGACGCGCTCCGCCTCCGCGGCCTCGAGCTGATGCCGCACCAGGCCGGTCTGATCGAAGCCGCGGCGGAGGGACACCGGACGTTCCTGCTCGCCGACGAGCCGGGTCTGGGCAAGACCGCCCAGGCGCTGCTCGCCGCGCAGGCCGCCGACGCCTATCCCCTGCTGGCCGTCGTGCCGAACGTCGTCAAGACGAACTGGGCCCGCGAGGCCGGCCTCTGGACACCGCGCCGGACGCCGACCGTGATCCACGGCGACGGCGACACGATCGACGGTTTCGCGGACATCGTGGTGGTGAACTACGAGATCCTCGACCGGCACGTCGGCTGGCTCGGCGACCTCGGGTTCCGCGGCATGGTCGTCGACGAGGCGCACTTCATCAAGAACAAGAAGTCGCAGCGGTCCCGGAACGTGCTCGACCTGGCCAACCGGATCCGCAGCCGGCACGCCCGGCCGCTGCTGATGGCCCTCACCGGTACGCCGCTGATCAACTCGATCGAGGACTTCACCGCGATCTGGGAGTTCCTCGGCTGGATCGACGAGAAGGCCCCGCGGCCGGAGCTGATGGAGAAACTCGACGCGACCGACCTGACCCCGGCCGATCCCGGGTTCAACGCGGCCGCGCGGGCCAGCGTGATCGACATGGGCATCGTCCGCCGCCGCAAGGTAGACGTCGCCGCGGACATCCCGGCCCGCCGGATCGCCGACCTCCCGGTCGAGCTGGACGGCGCCGTCGGCCGCTCGATCCGGGCCGCGGAGCGCGAGCTCGCGGACCGGCTCGTCGAGCGGTACCGGACCGCGCTCGAGACCCGCCGCTCCGGTGTCGTGGTGGAAGGGATCGACCACGACCTGGTCCGCCAGGTAGCCGGCTGGGAACGCGCCGAGATGGCGACCAAGAAGACCGGCGACAACGTGTTCAGCCTGTTCCGCCGGATCGGTCAGGCCAAGGCAGGCCTCGCCGCCGACTACGCGGCGCAGCTCGCGCAGAACGTCGGCAAGGTGGTGTTCTTCGCCCGCCACATCGAGGTGATGGACACCGCCGAGGAGCTGTTCGCCGAGCGCGGCATCCGGTACTCGTCGATCCGCGGCGACCAGACCGCCCGCACCCGGCAGAAGAACATCGATGCCTTCGTCAACGACCCCGAGGTGTCGATCGCGGTCTGTTCGCTGCTGACCGCGGGCGTCGGCCTCAACCTGCAGGTCTCGTCGAACGTCGTGCTCGCCGAGCTGTCGTGGACCAACGCCGAGCAGACCCAGGCCATCGACCGGGTGCACCGGATCGGCCAGGACGAGCCGGTGACCGCGTGGCGGATCATCGCCGCGCAGACCATCGACACCCGGGTGGCGGACCTGATCGACGCCAAGGCCGGTCTGGCCGCCAAGGCGCTCGACGGCTCCGACGAAGAGGTCGGCTCCTCCGCCGACTTCCAGCTCGAGGCCCTGGCCGCCCTCCTCACCCGAGCGTTGGAAGCTTCAGCCTGACAGCTCGCCCACCGGCAGCTCGACACTCAGCGTGTTGGTTGCCGGTGCAAGGGGGCAGGTCCACTCCGGGCTGTAGGCGCAGGACGGGTTGTACGCGAAGTTCAGGTCGACGACGAACTCATGCGGGTCGCTGCCGAGGTCGGCGCCTTTCACCGTGTCGATCAGGTAGCGGCCGCCGCCGTACGTCGAGCTGCTCGCGTCCTTGACCGGGACGAAGAGCCCGCCGCCGTACGACTCCAGCCACCAGACGTCCAGGTCCCCGACCGGTAGGTGGAGTACGCCGACGCGCGAGAACGGGATCACGCCGTCGGTCGCGGACTGGAACTCCCAGCTGAACGGCTTCACGTCGGTGTCGATCGTCGCCTCGAACCGGAACTCGGGGCGGTACGCCGCAACGGGCGCCCCGGCGTACCGGTCGCGCCGTTCGACCGGCACCGGAGAGGCGGGGTGCTTCGTCAGCAGGTCGTTGCGGGTGGCTTGCCAGTGCGCGTGGGCGGCGGCTGGGTCGGGCTCGGCGCGGACGGCCTGGTAGAGCGCGAAGACCTGGCGGCGCCAGTCGGCTACGGCTAGTGCGGGGGCCGCGAACGTCACGGGTTCTCCTGTCAGCTCTTGAGTGCTTCGGCGGATTTCGCCCAGTTGTCGTGCAAGCGGTCGACGTACGACTGCGCCTGCGAACCGGCCTTGCGGCCGCGGGCGAAGATCCGCATGTTGCCCCCGCCGGCGTTGTAGCCGAGGGCAAGCAACTCGTCCTTGGTGTACAGGTCGGCGCGCTGGGCCGGCAGCCGTTTCGCGAGGTCGTGCAGGTGCCAGGCCGCGGCCTGGATCGCCAGCGCGGGGTTGTCGGGCAGCTCCTCCCACTTCCGCCGGGCGAAGTCGCGGCCGCGTTTGGTCTCGTCGAACGCGGGTTTGTGCATGTTCGCGATCCCGAACGCCGGGTCGGAGTCCACCTCCGCCCACTGCCGCTCGAACTTCGGGTCGTGCGGCTTGTACGACTCGTTGTACAAGATTGCCATCAGCAACTGCGGGTTGATCCCGGCCTGCGTGGCGTACCGCCGCACGTCGGGCGCGAAGTGCGCCGGATCGTAGTCGTCGTACCAGGGCTTCGACGTCGTGGTCTTCGCGGTCGGATTGGCGGTGGGCGTTGCGGTGGGTGCTGCTGTCGACTTGGTGGCGGGCTCTGTTCCGGCGGTGGTGTCCTCTTTGTCGGAGCAGGCGGCCCAGACCCCCACGAGCAGTACTCCGACCGCCACCCACCCCCAGCGTTTCGCCACCCCACCACCGTAGTCAGTCCGGGCAACGCGCCGATCCGCGACACTTCCGGAAAGCGCTTGCTACGGTGGTCAGGTGATCTACGAGCTGAACCATGTCGGTGGCCGGGTACAGGATCTCGAGGCAAGCCTGTCGTTCTACGGCGGGCTCGGGGCGGAGGTGGTCGACCGGTTGTTCATGCCCGGTCCGCGCGTCAACCGGGTACACATCCAGCTCGCGACCGGCCTGGTCGAGCTACTGCACCACGAGGAGCCCGACCCGCAGGCGACGTACGGGCTGAACCACATCGGCTTCATGACCGACGACCTCGACGGCGACTACGCGCGGCTGATGGACCTCGGGTACGCCGAACTCTCGTCGCCCCGCGTGGCCGGGAGCGGGCAGGGCCGGCTCGCGTTCCTGTCCGACCCGAACGGCGTACGCGTCGAACTCCTCCAGCGCTCGGAGGAGTTCCGGGTCGCACCGATCACGACGGGGCCGGTACTCGGGTTCACCCACGTCGCGGTCGCGGCGCCCGATGCCGCGGCGGCGGCCGAGTTCTACGGCACCCATCTGGGCATGGAACGCATCGCCGACGACACGTTCCGGCTGGGCGCCGACACCGTCAAACTCGTGCCACCACCCGCTCCGACCATCGCGCATCTCGCCTTCACCACCGCCTCTCCCGGCGCACCGACGCAAGACCCCGACGGCACCCCCATCACCTTCCTCCCCGCCTGACCCACCACCGCCCGTAGCTCCCGCGCGACCGGGACACATCTGCAGCGGGACAGGAGGTATCGGTCAGCTGGGTAGTGCACCTGAGCGTGATCGCGCTCGTGCGTACGGTGTCTCGCTGGTGCTCTACCTGTCGAGCCGCCGCAGCTTGTGTCCTGGCCTGCGGTCACCGAGCAGGCGTTCGGGCGCGTGCGAACAGACGGGTGGTGGCCAGCGACTGACGGTGCACCCGAGTGGGGCTGCCACCGCAGACGCGGCCGATAGGGCCGCTCTACCCGTTCGTCGGTACATCATCCGGGCCAGGCGCTACCCCACCCATCCGTCACCAAGAACGGTTATCCCCTCGAGTTGGGGTGGATGGGGTCATCCCCTCGCGCTGGGTGGGTGAGCGGAGGTGGTGGGCTCTAGCGTGGGGGGCGTGTTCGACTACGACGCTGAGATGCGGTTCTTGCAGGGGCGGTTTCGGGGTGCTTGGGGGGTGCGGGACGGGGATCGCGTGCTCGATGTGGGGTGTGGGGGCGGGCAGACGTCGCGGGAGGCGGCTGCGGATGCTGGGCGTGGGCATGTGCTGGGGGTGGATGTGTCCGAGCGGATGCTCGAGCACGCGCGTCGGCAGACGGCGGAGGAACACGTCAGTTACCTGCTCGCGGACGCGGCGACGTACGACTTCGGCGAGGCGTCGTTCGATGTGTGTATCAGCCGGTTCGGGGTGATGTTCTTCGACGATCCGGTGGGTGCTTTCGGCAATCTGCGGCGGGCGCTGCGGCCCGGCGGGCGGCTCGTCGCGATGGTCTGGCAGCCGCGGGCGGAGAACGAATGGGCCCAGGTGATCCCCGCGACCATCACCCAGGCCACGGACGACGGCGGCGGGACTTCGCCGGACCGCTCGGCAGGCGGATCGGTTTGGGATGAGTCGCCGTTCTCGCTCGGGGATCCGGAGGTTGTGCGGGGCATTCTTACGTCTGCGGGCTTCGGTGAGGTGGCGTTCGGCGAGGTTCGTGAGCGGCTGTACTACGGGCCCGACGTCGAGGCGGCGTACGAGAACGTGCTCCAGCTCCGCGAACCGCTAGCGCTGCTAGCGGAACTGACCCCGTCCGACGCCGAGCGCGCAAGGACCGACTTGCGTGCGATGCTCGCGGCGCACGGCAGCGGTGACGGCGTCCTGTTCGACTCCGCTGCCTGGATCGTCACCGCGAAGTGACCGGCGTCACATTTCGCGGACGTCGTATCCGCCGCGACCCGCCCGACGCCCAGGCATAAGCACCTCACACCACTTGATCAAGGAGCACCAGATGCGTTCCCTCATCACCACCGCGTTCATCTCCCTCGACGGCGTCGTGGACTCGCCCGGCGGTGAGCCGGGCTACCGCAACACGGGCTGGACCTTCAAGGACGTCGCGTTCGACGAGGCGGCGTACGCGCTCAAGGGCGAGGAGCAGGAAGCCGCCACCGCGCTGCTGCTCGGCCGGGTCAGCTACCAGGCGTTCTCGCCGGTCTGGCCGGGGATGGTCGAGGAATTCGCCGGCTACAACGCGATGCGGAAGTACGTCGTCTCGACCACCCTCCAGGACAGCGACCTGGTGTCGAACTGGGGCGAGACCACCATCCTGCGGTCCCTCGACGACGTCGCCGCGCTGAAGGAGACCGAAGGCGGCCCGATCATCGTCCACGGCAGTGCCACCCTCAACCGCAACCTGTCCGACGCGGGCCTGATCGACCAGTACAACCTGCTGGTCTTCCCCGTCCTCCTCGGCGCCGGCAAGCGACTCTTCAGCGACGCCGACCGCGACAAGCTCAACCTCAACCTCACGTCGAGCGAGTCCTACGGCAACGGCATCCAGAAACTGGTGTACTCCGTCCAGCACTGAGTTGTCGGACCCCTGTACTACGGTTCCCGCATGGGTGTACTGGGGAGGCACGAGGACGAGCACTACACGCCCGAGGACGGAATTCTTGTGGTGCAGGACGTGGGCGGCGGATCGTGGTACGAGGACCTGACCGCTAACGACGCGCATCCGGTCGGCACGCTCGGGCGGTCGGGACGCGGGTGGTTGTACGCCGCGGGCGGTGACGGGCCATGTGTCGTCCGTCTGCAGCTGCGCGACGACCGCCCCGCCGACGACGACCAGTGGAGCGATGTCTTCGAGGTTCCGTACCTGAGCCCGAGCGGCGCCGTCGGGCTGACCGGGCTCACGTCGGGCCCGGGTGGCGAGCATCTGCGGCTGGGTGAGCCCGGGATGTACCGCATCCGCGCGGCTCACCGCTCGCTGCCCACCGCTCCCGAACTCCCGGAGGACGAGGACGATCTCGAGCCGACCGACCTCTGGCAACTCGCCTTCTGGCCGGACCAGGAGCCCGCGGATCCACCCCGCTGGCTCCACCGCCACCGGCCGCCGGTGCGCAAGGCCGACCCGGGATGGAGGTCGGTGCTCGGGTTCCAGGAGATGGAGGTCGCCAGCGTTGTCGAATGGGGCGGGTCTGCTGCCGGCATGACCGTCGCCGACATCGACAGCTGGGGTGCCGATCACCATCGCGGCCCGAACTGGCTCGATCAGACGTTGCGCGTCAGTCATCCGCGCGAAGGCTGGCCGACGCTGGCCGAGATCGCCCGGCAGGTCCGCGTCCCCGAGCCACGGGTGCGACGCGACCTGCTCCCCCTGTACGTCGCGCTCCAGATCCTCACGTTCGACGGGACGCGGTACATCGCCGTCGAGGACAAGCCCGCGGCGAAGTACGTGCTGCGGCTACCGGCTGACGTGGTCACTTCGCTCGATGGGGCGCAGGCGGTGAAGCAGTTCACGGGGTACGCCGCGGATCTGGTGTCGGTCGTGTTCTGGGGTGGCGGCGAGCAGACGATCGCCTCCCTTGCGGAACGGACCTTGGCCTCGGAGGACGACGTACGCAGGACTCTTCGGTACGCCGAGGATCGCAAGCTGCTCGAGGTGCAGTGGCGTGGGCAGGACGCGGTGTCGTTGACTATTTGTCCAGCTGGGAGACCGAGGTGAGTATCGACGTACGGCCGGCGGATGTCTTCGAGGATGTGCGGGCGGTGATCGGGCCGAAGTCGCCGACGTCCAACGTGTGCTTCTGCTTGAGTTATCGGATTCCGTCGAAGCTCAACAACGCTCTTCGTGGGCCGGCGCGGGGTGCGTACGTCGAGGAGCTTTGTCAGGCGAGGCCTGCTCCTGGCGTGCTCGCGTACGACGGTGACACGCCGGTCGGGTGGGCCGCGATCGCGCCGCGGGCGGCGACGTCGTTCGCCCGGAACCGGAAGATCCCGCATGTGGACGAGCTGCCGGTGTGGTCGTTGTGGTGCGTCCGGGTCCGCCCGGGGCATCGCGGCCAGGGGATCTCGCATGCGCTGATCGCCGGCGCCGTCGAGTTCGCGCGGGAGAACGGTGCACCGGTCGTCGAGGCCTATCCGCTCGACAACGGCGACAGCAAGGTCGATCTGACCATGGCGTACGCCGGGATCCGCAAGAACTTCGAACACGCCGGCTTCACCAAGGCCGCCGACACCACGTCAACCCTCGCCGGACACCCCCGCATCCTCATGCGCCTCGACCTCCGCTGAGCCACCGCGCGGCCTTACGTGTCTCGATCTGCGTTCAGCCAGCGCGCGGCTGCGTGGTAGGTGTCGTCGGGTCTGCTGTTGAAGGCGATCGCCGCGTCCGGTGCGTGTTGCCGAGTCAGGTTGACGATCCGTTCGAACAGCTCGAGCTGCTCCTCGTTCCTCCGGATCCCGCCGCCGATCACCACGCACTCCCAAGACTGCGCCGCCAGCGCCGCGCGCACCACCGACTCGATATCGTCGCTGCCGTCCAGCCCGACCAGGCAGGTCTGCGCGCCGACACCGTGAGCGGCGAAGTCCGCCATCCCGACCTGGATCCCGGTCGCGACCGGCTCTGGATCCCAGGGCCCAGGAACGCGGTACGGATCGAGACCGATCACCAGCACCCGCGTGTCCATACCGCGACCCTACTCCTGGAGGTCGAAGGACAGCAGCGTGATGCTGTGCGGCGGGAAGTCGTAGCTTGCGTCGGTCAGTTCGACGACCCCAGGTCGCGCAGACTCACGGCGTCCGGGGCGCTCAGACTGTTGGACGCGAGTACGTCGTCCGCGGTCAACTGCTTCACCGCGGCCCGCGCAGGCAGGGCGTCCCGACTCGCGTCGACGCTCAGCCCGGCGCGGATCACGGCGTCCCGGTGGCGGTTGATGACGGCCACGCGGATCGACCCGCCGTCGGCAGTCTGAGTCGCCGAAACGTCCAAATCCGGCACCGTCGCCGGGAAGGTGCGGAACTCGCCGCGGTGATCACGCTCGTCGCCCTGCCGAACAGCGGTCAGCCGACCAGGCGACCGTACGTCGGCGGCGAGCGCGATCGGGCCGAGGTGGTTCTGATAAAGATCCCAGACGTGGTACGTCGCCGCGCGCACGGCACCGTTGGGGCGGGCAACGATCACGCCGTTCGCGTTCAGCAGGTTCACCGTGTTCGCCATCGCGACCGGGACCTCGCGACCGCCGGCGCGGTGCAGGGCGTGGAAGACGCCGGCGTAGAACAGCGCATCGGCGAGCGTTCGCGGACTCCACCGGTTCACCCTGTGCGCCGGATGGGTCGCCAGGCCGTCGACGTCGCGGGCGACCGTCCCGCCGTCGTCGGACGGCTGTGGCTCGGGCCAGGTCGCGGGCTCGACGTGCCGGATGTTCCATTCGTCGAGTGAGAGGGCCAGAGGGCGCTCGCCGGCGTTTCGCGCCGCGAGCTCGCCGACGAGGTCCGAGTACTGGACGATCTGCTGCTCGAAGTAGAGCGACTGGGCAACGATCGCGTCGTACTCGGATGCGCCGTCGATCTGCTGGGTCGTCGCGCCATATAGATGGAAGGACAAGTAGTCGATCTGGTTGCCAACGGCCCCTAGTACGGTCTCGGTCCAGCGGTCATCGGTCTTGCCGACCGCGACGAACTTGATCGACGGGTCGACGGCGCGCAGGAAACGGGCGTGTTCGGCCGCGTCGGCGGCGTAGGCGGCGGCGCTTCGGTGGCCCATCTGCCAGTCGCCGTACACCTCGTTGCCCAGCCCCCAGTACTTCACGCCGTACGGCGCCGGGTGGCCGTTGCGCGCCCGCTGCCGGGTGTACTCGGTGTCGCCGGCGTAGTTGGTGTACTCGAGCCAGCGGACCGCCTCGTCGACGTCGCGGCAGCTGTGCGCCAGGTACGGCTCGGTCCCAACCTCAGCGCACCAGGCCAGGAACTCGTCGGTGCCGAAGCGGTTGCTCTCCTCTGATCCCCACGCCAGCTCCAGCCGGCGCGGCCGGGCGTCGCGCGGCCCGATGCCGTCTTCCCAGTGGTACGCCGACGTGAAGTTGCCGCCCGGCCAGCGGACCACCGGGAGCCCGAGTTCCCGGCAGAGCTCGATCACGTCGGTCCGGAGACCGTTCCGCGGGCCGTCGCCGCCGTACGCCAGGGGTGAACCCTCGTCGAAGACGCCGCCCTCGATGTTGCCGAAGAACGCGGACTCCAGGAAGTGTCCGTAGATCATCGGGTCGATGGCGTGCCGCCGGTCCCGGCGGATGTCGATCGTCGCGACGGGAATCACGGGTGGGAGGCCTCCAGGTCGGGAGCATTGAGCACGGCGTTCGGGCTGGCCGGTGATGAGGTGAGTACGAGGGCGATGCCGCCACGGGCTGCGGCGTCGGGGCCCAGGGCTGCGCGGGTGATTCGTACGGAGCGGTGGACCTGGCTGTGGGTGTGCCTGCGGAACGCGGTTTGCAGTGGCTTGAACAGGTGGTCGCCGGTCTCGGCCAGTTCGCCACCGATCACGACGACTTCCGGGTTGACGGTGTTGCAGGCGGCGGCCAGTACCTCGCCGACGCGTGCACCGGCGACTGCCAGCAGGTCGCGGGCCTTGTCGTCGCGGGCGTCGAGGACGTTCTCGGATTGTTCTTGCAGGGTCGTCAGCGACACGTAGCGCTCGAGGCAACCGCGGCCGCCGCAGGAGCAGGCCGGTCCGTCGCGGTCCACGCTGATGTGCCCCAGCTCCCCCGCCGCGCCGCCGGCTCCCGCGAGCAGTCGTCCGCCCAGCACGATTCCGCCGCCGACGCCGTACGACAGCCGCAGGTACAACGCGCTGTCCACACCGGCACCGGCGCCCCACACTGCCTCCGCTAGCGCTGCTAGCCGCGTGTTGTTGTCCACGTGCACAGGTACGCCGAACCTCGCACGCAGGGTGTCCCGCACCAGCGCGATCCGATCGGCGGACCGGCCGACTCCCGACGAGCCTTCGGTCGACACGGGTCCGACGATGCCGACGCCGACTCCGGCGAGCGCGATCAGCGAGATGTCGTGGCGGGTGGTCAGGTCGTCGACCAGGTCCAGTGCGAGCTGCAGGCGGCGGGGCCACGGCGTACGGTCCGCGCAGGCGACCGCGCCCGAGGCGACGAACTCGTGCGCGACGTTCGAGATCGTCACCTGGATCCGGCGCTGCCCGAGATCGATCCCCAGCGCGAGCCCACCGGCAGGGTTCAGCGACACCACCGACACCGGCCGCCCACGCCCGCGAACCGCCCCCACCTCGCGGGCCTCGACCAGCGCCTGCTTGTTCAAGAGGGTCTGGACGATCGACGAGAGCGTCGCGCGGGACAGGTTCGTCTGTTCCGCCAACTGGGCGCGAGTCAGCGGACCTCGGGCGCGCAGGACCGACAGCACCCGTTCCTCGTGTGTCTCCCGGAGCAGCCGGAGCGGCCCGGACGATTCGCTTCCCACGGGACCTGACTCTGACCGCCGCACCCTATTTATGTCAACACTCCAGTTTTAATACACTGTCCTCATGCCGCCGAACGTTCTGCTCCTCTGCACCGACCAGCAGCGGTTCTCCGCGCTCGGTGCCTCCGGCAACGACGAGATCGAGACCCCGAACCTCGACCGGCTCGCCGCGCAGGGCGCGCTGTTCGAGAACTGCTACGTGCAGAACCCGGTCTGCGGCCCGTCCCGCGCCAGCCTGATGACCAGCCGGTATGTGCACCAGCACGGCCTCTGGGCGAACGGCGTCGGCCTCCCGGAGCACGAGCGCCTCTTCAGCAAGGAGCTCGCCGACGCCGGGTACGACTGCGGCCTGGTCGGCAAGTTCCACCTGAACGCCTGCTTCGGCGGCCGTTCCGAGAAGCGGCACGACGACGGTTTCCGCGTCTTCCGCTGGGCCCACGACCCGTACCCGGGCTCGTCCGAGAACGAATACCACCGCTGGCTCCACACCGTCCGCCCGGACCTGGCCGGTACAGAGGTCGACTACGACACGCTCCCCGCCGAGATCCACTACAGCCACTGGATCGGCGGGCAGACGATCGACTTCCTGACCCGGTCCCGCGACCGTGACAAGCCGTTCCTGTTCGTCGCCAACTTCTTCGACCCGCACCACGGCTTCGGCGCCCCGGAGGACTCCGTACGCCGTTACCGGGACAAGGCACTCAGCCGCCCGCTCCCCGACGACCTGACCGGGAAGCCCGCGATCCAGACCGAGGCGTCCCATGCGTCGTACGCCGGCCACGCGCGCGGGTTCACGTCGTACAGCCCGGAAGAGCTGCAAGAGGTGAAGGCGGCGTACTACGCGATGGTGACGCTCGTCGACGACGAGGTCGGACGGATCCTCGACGCGCTCGACGCCGAAGGACTCAGCGACGACACGCTCGTCATCTTCACCAGCGACCACGGCGAGATGCTCGGCGACCACGCGCTGATGCTCAAGGGCCCGATGATGTACGAGCAAGCCGTCCGCGTCCCGCTCATCCTGCGCCGGCCGTCCGTGATCCCGGCCGGCACCCGGAACACCGAGCTGGTCCAGTGGATCGACGTCGGCGCCACGATCCTCGCCGCCGCCGGGCTGCCGCCGCTCGGCGAGGGACAGGATCTGTTGCCGTTGGCCACCAATCGCGCGACGGGGCGTGGCTGGGCGCTAAGCGAGTACCGCAACAGCGGGCACCCGTACCCCGAGCCGGTCCACCTCACGATGCTCCGACGCGACCAGTGGAAGCTCATCGTCCAGCACGGCTCCCCCGCAACCACCAGGGACCGAACCGGCGAGCTGTACGACCTCACCGCCGACCCGAACGAACTGCAGAACCTCTGGGACGACCCCCTGCATCGAGACATCCGGACCGAGCTCCAGGAGTTCCTCCTCGACGTCCTGGTCGCCACTGAGGACCGCAGTCAGGAACGCGTCGCGGACTGGTGAGAAATTCGCTGGCGAGCACACCGAGCGGACGCGTACGGTACCGACGGACGTGACTTCACGCGAGGAGGTGGGACCCATGAATGCTGTATCTCGACGGGTGCTCCCGCTTTCCGTCACGGCAGGGCGATCGGACTAGGTGTCGCCAGGAGCGCCGCACTCAGGCACTCCTGAAAGGGCACCACCATGACCGATCTGCAGTTCATCAGCACCACCACGACGGACGGCGTTCTCGAACGCGAGTTCACCCTCGGCGACAGCATCCACGGCATGCTCTGGTCACCAGCCGCACCGCCGGCCCGGTCCGCTCCGCTGATCCTTCTCGGGCACGGCGGCGGACGCGACGCCAAGGCGCTCCCGATGGTCGGCCGCGGCCGGCACCTGGTCGCGGCAGGCTTTCACGCCGTCGCGATCGACGCGCCCGGTCACGGCGAGCGGCCGCGTACGGCGCTCGACGACCAGCAGATCGCCGCGATGCAGGAGGCGATGAACACCGGCGTACCGGTCGGACCGATCGTCGTCCCCTACAACCTGCACCTCGCCGAGCGTGCCGTCCCGGAATGGCAGGCGACCCTCGACGCGCTCGAACAGCTGCCCGGGATCGACGGCCCGTTCGGGTACTTCGGGCTCAACATGGGCACCGCGATCGGCGTACCGCTGGCCGCCGCCGACGCCCGGGTCGCGGCCGCGGTGTTCGGCATCTTCTGGTACGACGGGACGCTCGCCGAGCACGCCCGCCGGATCACGGTGCCGGTCGAGTTCCTGCTGCAGTGGGACGACCAGCACATCCCGCGCGACTCCGGGCTGGCGTTGTTCGACGCGTTCGCGTCGACCGAGAAGTCCCTGCACGCGAACGCGGGCGCCCACAAGGAGGTTCCACGGTTCGAGGTCGAGAGCATGGTGCGGTTCTTCGACCGGCACCTCCGGAGTTAGGCCCGTGGTCAGGACGTGCTGAAGCGCTGTTCGACGGTGTCGAGGAAGGCTTCGACCTGGCGGTAGGTTTCGGAGCTGTAGACGCCGATGCTGCGTTCGGTGCCGAGGGCTTCGCGCATTGCGTCCAGGTAGCGGCGCTGCAGGATCTCCATCTGTTCGCGGGTGTCCGCCTTGGTCTCCCGGAGCTGCTGGCTCCCGGAGACCAGGCGCGGCACGATCCGGTCCTTCAGCGTGCTGACCACGACCGGATCGAGAGGCTCGCCGTCGACGGTCTGCTCCTCGAGCGGTCCGACCGCATCGATCGCGGCCTCGCCGATCTGCCGCATCAAGGCCTGCACCGAGTCGCGCTTGTCCGCACTGCTCTCCGAACGGAACCGCATCCTCGCGATCACCGCAGGCAGCGAGATCCCGAACAGCACCAGCGTGATCAGCGCGACGATGAACGCCGCGAGCACGACCGTGTCCCGGTGCGGCGTACCGGCCGGGATCGTCTGCGCGGCCGCAACCGTCACGACACCCCGCATCCCGGCCCAGGCGAGAACGAGCAGGCCGCGGCCGGTGATCGGTTCCCGCTCCTCGAAGTCGGCGTCCGCCCGGCCGCGGGCGAGCCGTTTGCGCGCCCATGCGACGCGGTTCTCCTCGCGCGCACCGGCCGGCTCCATCGAATCCAGGTGCTCCTCGAACTGGTCCAGCTGAGCCCGGACCTGCTCGCCGCGGTCGCTCCGGCCGAACCGGCTCTGCAGCCAGGGCCAGGCCAGCCCGAGGAAACGCAGTACGACCAGCAGACCGACCACCAGCAGCACGAGCCCGGTGATCTCGCCGACTGTCGTCTCCGCCCGGGCGTCGTCGACAAGCTCCGGCAACTGGTACCCCATCGCGAGGAAGACGCCGCTCTCCAGGATGAAGCTGATCGTCGTCCAGGTGGTCGCCTGCGTCTGCCGGTCGCGCGCACTGAACTTCCGGCTGCCGAGCGCTCCGGTCAGCAGACCGGCGACCACGACGGCGAGTACGCCGGACGCGTGCGCCTCCTCGGCCGGGAAGTAGGCGAGGAACGGTACGGCGAACGAGATCGTCGTGTTGAGCACCGGGTCGTCGAGACGCTGCCGCAGTACGACGGTCAGCAGACCGATGGCCGTACCGATCAGGATCGCGCCGACGACCGCCCAGGCGAAGTCGAGCGCGGTGTGGCCGAGGCTGAAGTGGGTGGTGACGGCGAGCGCGGCGACCGCCGTACGCAGGACGACGAGCGCCGACGCGTCGTTGACGAGACTCTCGCCTTCGAGCACGGTCATCAGGCGCGGCGGGAGCCCGACTCGGTGCCCGATCGCGGTCGCCGCGACCGCGTCGGTCGGGCTGACGACCGCGCCGAGGGCGACGGCGAGCGCGAACGAGATCCCCGGGAACAGGGCGTGCACGACGAGCCCGATCACCAGCGCGGACACGATCACCATCACGATCGACAACCACGAGATCAGCCCGAAGTTCCGCCGTACGTCGAGCACCGGGAGCTGGACCGCCGACGCGTACAGCAGCGGCGGCAGGATGCCCGCGAGGATGATCTCGGGCTCGACGTGGATGGCCGGCGTGCTCGGCAGGTAGCTGGCGCCGATGCCCAGGGCGACGAGCAGCAGCGGTGCCGCGACGCCGGTCCGGCGGGCGAACACGGAGGCCGCGATCATGATCGCGAGCCCCGCTCCGGCGATCAGAACGATCTGATGGTCCACGTGACAGCACTCTAGGGCCGGTCACCGGCGGCCCCGGGTAATGACCAGGGATTCTCACTGGTGTCACGGGGGTGCCGCGGCGGCACAGTGGAGGTCGGTGAACGAGTCGAATCCCCTGGAGGAAGCAATGAGCACGGACCTGAAGCTGGAAGCCGTCGTCGTCCCGGTCGCGGACGCCGATCGGTCGAAGGAGTTCTACAGCGGCCTCGGCTGGCGGCTGGACGCGGACTTCGCGTTCGACAACGGGTTCCGGGTCGTCCAGTTCACCCCGCCGGGCTCCCCCGCCTCGGTCCAGTTCGGCACGAACATCACCTCGGCCGAGCCGGGCACCGCGCAGGGGCTGTACCTGGTCGTCAGCGATGTGGAAGCGGCCCGGTCGGAGCTGCTGGCGCACGGCGCGAAGGTCAGCGAGGTCTTTCACCCGGCTGCTCCGGGCGCGCAGTTCGAGGCCGGCGACACCAGCGGCCGGGTGACCGGGCCGGCAGACGAGCGGTCGAGCTACGGGTCGTTCGCGACGTTCAGTGACCCGGACGGCAACACGTGGCTGTTGCAGGAGGTCACCAAGCGGCTGCCTGGTCGCGTGGACGATGCGACGTACAGCTCCGTCGATGACCTCGAGGCAGCCCTTCGGCGCGCTGCGGCCGCCCACGGCGAGCACGAGGCCCGCACCGGCCAGGCCGACGAGAACTGGCCGACCTGGTACGCCACCTACATGCTCGCCGAGCGCACCGGAGCCGAACTCCCCCAGTAAATGTCCATGGCCGCGCCTAGCCTGCGAGCATGAACCGGATCGATCGGCTGTACGCGCTGGCCGAGGAGCTGCGGGCGGCGGGGCCTCGAGGGCGTACGGCGCGGCAGCTGGCGGCACGTTTCGAGGTGAGCGTGCGGACCATCGAGCGTGATCTCAGTGCGCTCGGGCAGGCCGGCGTACCGCTGGCGACGAAACAGGGCCGGACCGGCGGGTACTCCGTGGACCGGTCGATGAGCCTCCCGCCGCTGAACTTCACCGCGCGGGAGGCGATGGCCGTCGCGGTCGCGTTGAGCCGCAGCGAGCACGTGCTGTTCGCCCGCGACTCGCGGACCGCGCTGCAGAAGATCGTGGCCGCGATGCCGCCGCGGGATCTGGACGAGGCGCGGACGGCGGCGGCGAAGGTGCGGCTGCTGGTCCAGCCGGTGCCTGCTCCGGACGGGCAGATCGCCGAGCAGATCTGGCGGGCGGTGCGGGACAACCAGGTCCTGCGGATCGAGTACACCGACGTCGGCGGGATCGGGACCGAGCGCGAGGTCGAGCCGCAGCACGTCGTCGTCGGACCGAACGGCTCGTACCTGACCGCGTGGTGTCATCTGCGGCAGGAGGACCGGGTGTTCCGGATGGACCGGATCACCCGCGCCGAGCGCACCGCGACACCGCCGTCCCGGCCGCTCGCGACCGGAGACCTGCAGGTCGACGGGTACGAGACCAAACTGCCGGATGCCGCGCTGCGTCCCGAAGATCTTTTTCCAACTCCGACATAGGGCTGTCGCGAACCGCTGACAGCGTGGGTCTCACAATCCACCTGATGAAGGAGAGAGATCGATGAGTACTCCGGCCCCTGGCACGCTGGCCTGGTTCGAGGTCGCGACCGACGACCCCGAGACCACGCAGAAGTTCTACGGCAGCCTGTTCGACTGGACCTTCGAGTCCGACGGCGGGCTCGCCGCCACCGGCCTCGAGTACCGCAACATCACCGCCTCCGGCGCCGACCGGCCGATGGGCGGCATCTTCGGCACCAACGGGCAGCTGCCGAACCACGCGGTGTTCTACATCCTGGTCGCCGACATCGAGGCGACTTGCGCCGACGCCGAACAGCTCGGCGGCACGGTGATCAACAAAAGCCTCGACACAACCCCGGCCTTCGCCTACCTCCGCGACCCGGCCGGCAACCAGTTCGGGGTCTTCACCCCGCCCGCCGCATGACCCGACCCACCAAGCGCACGTCCCCGCCGGCCACCGCCGGCGGGGACGCAGCGCGGGAGCTGTACGACGAGCTCACCGACGACCTGCTCTACGACCCCGCGATCGGCCACGGCACGATCATGGGCCATCCGTGCATCCGCCTGGCCGGCCAGTTCGTCGCCTGCCTCGAGCGGAACGGCACGGCCCTGATCCTCAAACTCCCCGCCGACCGAGTTACCACGCTGATCGCCGCGGGCACCGGCACCCAGTTCGCCCCGACCGGCCACCCGATGCACGAGTGGGTCACCATCCCAGAACCAGACCGCACCCTCTGGCAGTCACTCCTCACCGAGGCCGTCGCCTTCGCCCGTCAGAACCTCCCCGCCCGCTCAGACGGCTAGCCGGCCGCCGTCGACGGGCAGGGTGGCGCCGTGGATCAGGGAGGCCGCGTCGGACGCCAGGAAGACGATGCCCGCGGCCACTTCGTCCGGTGTGCCGACGCGCTGGAGCGGCGTCGTACCGGCCAGGTGGTCGAGGTTCTCGCCCATGACCGCGGTGCCTTCGGTGCGCGTCGGTCCGGGGCTGACCGCGTTCACGCGGACCCCGGCCGGCCCGAACTCGGCTGCCCACGCCCGGGTCAGCAGCTCCACGGCCGCCTTGCTCGACCCGTACGCCGCCATCCCGGCCATGCCGACGTACGCGACCATCGTCGTCACGTTGACGATCGCGCCGGAGCCGCGCGCCGCCATCAGCGGAGCCAGTTCGGCGACCAGGTAGAACGGTGCCCGCACGTTCACGGCGTACACCGCGTCGAAGTCGCTGTCCGCGACCTCGGCCGTCGGCCCGAACGGGAAGATCCCGGCGTTGTTGATCAGTACGTCGACCCGCCCGCCGCCGAGGTCGATCGCCTGCTTGGCGAGCGACCGCACACTCGCCAGGTCGGCCAGATCCGCCTGCACGAAGTCCGCCGTACCGCCGTCGGCACGGATCTCGTCGACCGCGCGGCTCCCCCGGGCGACATCCCGTCCGCTGATCACCACCTGCGCGCCGCGCCGCGCGAGTTGGCCGGCGACCGCGCGACCGATCCCACTGTTGCCGCCGGTCACGAGTGCGGTCCGGCCGGCGAAGTCCTGCGTCATATCGGTTTCCATCCACTAGTTGGAGTCTTCGCTCCCGATACTTCGCCGACGAAATTGGAGTATCAACTCCAAAATCCGTACGGTGGGTGGTATGACGCTGACCAGGAAGGGGCAGGCGACCCGGGACCGGATCGTCGTCGCCGCGGCGCGGCTGATGCTCGAGTACGGAGTCGCCCGCACCACCATCGAGGACATCCAGGCCGCCGCGGGGGTGAGCCCGTCGCAGCTGTACCACTACTTCCCCGGCAAGGACGCCCTGGTCTCGGCGGTCATCGATCACCAGACGGCGCAGGCGCTCGACGTACAGCAGGGCTGTTTGGAACGGCTCGACACGATCGACTCGCTGGGCCGGTGGCGGGACGTGATGGTCGGCATCCTCACCGAGATGCAGTGCGTCGGCGGCTGCCCGCTCGGGTCCCTGGCGAGCGACCTGTCGGACAGCGACCCGGTCGCCCGCACCCAGCTCGCCGCCGCGTTCGCGCGCTGGCAGGAGCTGATCCGTCAGGGCCTGAGCGACATGCAGGAACGCGGTGAACTGGCCGCCGACGCCGACCCTGGAGATCTCGCCGTCGCGATGCTCGCCGCAGTGCAGGGCGGGCTGCTGCTGAGCCAGGTGAATCGCGATCCCGCACCGCTGCGGATCGCTGTCGACACCATGATCGACCACCTGCACGCCTCGACGAGCCCCGCGGTTCCGTAGGGTTCGCGGTATGGGTAGCAGTGTCTACGTTGCTTCGGTGGAGGGCACGACCGGGAAGTCGACGGTGGCCCTCGGGGTGCTCCACCAGTTGTCCCGGCGGGTCGGACGAGTGGCGGTGTTCCGGCCGATCGTGCGCGCGGACACCGCGACGCACGGCGGGCGGGACTACGTTCTCGAGCTGCTGATCTCGCAGGACGCGGTCGAGCAGTCGTACGACGACGGTGTCGGGGTCACGTACGACGAAGTGCACGAAGACCCCGATGCGGCGCTGGACACCATCGTCCAGCGCTATCACGCGGTCGCCGAGCAGGCCGACGCGGTGCTGATCGTCGGCAGCGACTACACCGATGTCGGCACCCCGACCGAGTTCTCGTTCAACGCCAAGATCGCGGCGAACCTCGGCGCGCCGGTCCTGCTCGTGCTGAACGGGTTCGGCCGGACGCCGCACGACGTACGGGCCATCGCCGACATGGCCGCGGCCGAGCTCGCCGCGAACCACGGCTCGCTGTTCGCGGTGATCGCCAACCGCGTCGACGAAGGCGAGGGCAAGCCGCTCGTCGCGGCACTGGACGGCATCGGCGCGCCCGCGTTCGCGATCCCCGAGGAGCCGGTGCTGAACCAGCCGCTCGTCGCCGACCTGCTGGCGCCGATCGACGGCCGGCTGCTGAGCGGTGACCCGCAGCTGCTGACCCGCGAGGTCACCGGGCTGATGATCGCCGGGATGACGATGCCGAACGTGCTGGACCGGTTGTTCGACGGCGCCGCGGTGGTCACCG
The DNA here is from genome assembly GCF_004331375.1 of Kribbella speibonae. Classification (NCBI taxonomy): domain Bacteria; kingdom Bacillati; phylum Actinomycetota; class Actinomycetes; order Propionibacteriales; family Kribbellaceae; genus Kribbella; species Kribbella speibonae. The sequence goes on from NZ_SJKC01000005.1 coordinate 538,968, forward strand.
CCGGCGACCGCCCCGAGGTCGTGCTCGGTGTCCTGATGGCGCACGCGTCCCGGACCTTCCCGCAGATCGCCGCGATCGTGCTGAACGGCGGCTTCAAGCTGCCGGGCCAGGTGCAACGGCTGATCGAGGGCCTCGGTGTCACGTTGCCGATCATCGAGACCGATCTCGGGACGCAGGCCACCTCCGCCAAGCTCACCGCCGTCCGCGGCCGGCTCACGAAGGACGCACCGCGCCAGATCGACACGGCCCTGGCCCTCTTCGACCAGTACGTCGACGGTACGGCGTTGCTCGACCAGCTCGCGCTCGCCCGGAGCAGCGCCGTGACACCGCTGATGTTCGAGCACCAGCTGGTCGACCGGGCCGTCTCGGACCGCAGGCACATCGTGCTGCCGGAGGGCGAGGAGGAGCGGATCCTGCGCGCGGCCGACGTACTGCTGCGGCGGGGCGTCGCGGACCTCACCCTGCTCGGCGATCCGACCACGATCAGCGCGAAGGCCGCGGCCGTCGGCGTCGACGTGACCGCGGCGCGCGTCGTACATCCGGAGAACAGCGAGCTTGCCGAGCAGTTCGCCGCCGAGTACCACCGGCTGCGGCAGCATCGCGGGGTCGACCTCGACCGTGCCCGCGAGCTGGTCCGTGACGTGTCGTACTTCGGCACGATGATGGTTCAGCTCGGGCTCGCGGACGGCATGGTGTCGGGCGCCGTGCACACCACCGCACACACGATCCGGCCGGCCCTCGAGGTCGTGAAGACCGTTCCGGACGTGTCCGTCGTCTCGTCGGTGTTCTTCATGTGCCTGCAGAACCAGGTCCTGGTGTACGGCGACTGCGCGGTGAACCCGGACCCGACGGCCGAGCAGCTCGCCGATATCGCGATCTCGTCCGCGGCGACCGCCGTCGCGTTCGGCGTCGAGCCCCGGGTCGCGATGCTGTCCTACTCGACCGGCACGTCCGGCGCCGGCACCGACGTGGAAAAGGTGTCGAAGGCAACGAACATCGTCCGCGAACGCGCACCGCAGCTGCCGGTCGAGGGACCGATCCAGTACGACGCCGCGATCGACGCGGCGGTGGCGCGGACGAAGTTGCCGGACTCCCCCGTCGCCGGACGGGCCACGGTGTTCGTGTTCCCCGACCTGAACACCGGCAACAACACGTACAAGGCAGTGCAGCGCTCGGCGAACGCCGTCGCGGTCGGCCCGGTCCTGCAGGGCCTGCGCAAACCCGTCAACGACCTGTCGCGCGGCGCGACCGTCCGGGACATCATCAACACGGTCGCGATCACCGCGATCCAGGCTGGTGAGACCCGATGAGCAGCCACGTCCTGGTCATCAACGCGGGATCGTCGTCCCTGAAGTACAGCCTGGTCGATGCGAAGTCGGGCGAGGCGGCGGCGACCGGGCTGGTTGAGCGGATCGGCGAGGAGCAGAGCCATCACGTGCACCACGGGCCTTCGGGCTCGTACGACGACGATCAGGCCGTCGCGGATCACGAGGCCGCGCTGGAGGCCGCCGTACAGGCGTTCGAGACGCACGGTCCGGCGCTCGGTGACGTGGACATCCTGGCGGTCGGGCACCGGGTGGTGCACGGCGGCGACAAGTTCGCGGCGCCGGCGTTGGTCGACGACGAGTTGATCGCGGCGGTGACCGAGCTGGTTCCGCTGGCGCCGTTGCACAATCCGGCGAATCTGGAGGGTATCGAGGTCGCGCGCCGGCTCTTGCCGGACCTGCCGCATGTGGCCGTTTTCGACACCGCGTTCCATCAGACGTTGCCGCCGTACGCGTACACGTACGCGGTGCCGACCGCCTGGCAGGAGGAGTACGGGATCCGGCGGTATGGGTTCCACGGCACGTCGCACTCGTTCGTGTCTGGGCAGGCCGCCGCGCTGCTCGGGCGGTCGGTGGAGGACGTGAACCTGATCGTGCTGCACCTCGGCAATGGGTGCTCCGCGACCGCCGTCCAGGGTGGCCGGTCGGTCGATACCTCGATGGGGCTGACGCCGTTGGAGGGTCTGGTGATGGGGACGCGGTCGGGCGACCTCGATCCCGCGATCCACGGCCTTCTCGCGCGGGTCGCGGGGCGGTCCGCCGAGGAGACCGACCGGGCGCTGAACTCGGAGTCCGGGCTCAAGGGCCTGACCGGCGTGAACGACTTCCGGGAGGTGTCGCGCCGCCGGGCGGCCGGGGACGAGCGGGCACAGCTCGCCTTCGATATCTACTGCTACCGGTTGAAGAAGTACATCGGCGCGTACTACGCCGTACTGGGAAGGGTCGAGGCGATCGTCTTCACTGCCGGGGTCGGCCAGCACTCGGCCGAGGTCCGCGCGGCCGCCGTCAGCGGGCTCGAAGGCTTGGGCATCCGCCTCGACCCGGCCCGCAACGCCGACCCGAGCGACAGCATCGCCTCCACCGACGACAGCCCGGTCGCCGTACTGGTCATCCCCACCAACGAGGAATGGGAAATCGCCCGCCAGGCCCTGGACGTTGTCGGCGGTTAGCGGGTCATCGCGGCGTCGATGAGGCGGGTGGCCGCTCCGGCGAGGTCCTCCGCGGTCGTGCCGATGTCCGGCATCTTCGACGCCGACTGGAATCGGACGGCCAGCGCCAGCAGGTCGGTGCGGGTGAGCTGCTCGCCCTCTTCCCAGCGCGGAGGCACCGGTGGCGGCGTCGGGATCTTGATCACGACAGTGCCGATCACGACGACCGTGCCAGGTGCCGGGATCACGGTGGTCAGCACCGGCGGGCTCGCGATCACCCCGTTCGTGAACGCGTCGAGTGCGTCCTTGACGTGTGCGCGTTCGGGTTCGGCCTCGGCGGCGTCCGGGCTCGCGGTCCGCCCCCGGGTCACGGCCAAACTCGCCTCCATCGAGCAGGCCAGGAACAGCAGCGCGAGCCGCTCGTCCGCCGTCCGGCCGCCCTTGGGCGCGAACCCGCCCTCGGTGTCCTCGAAGACTGCCGCGCCGGTCTCGACGAGCCCCAGGAAATGAGCGACCCCGACCGGGTCGATCACGGATCCTTCCTCACACGGGAAGGGAGCGCTCACCATCGCGCACAGGTCGTCCGGGGTGAGTTCGATCAGGGCCATCGGAACCTCCAAGTGCCGTCGGGTCCTCTGTAGAGAGGACCGCCGAGCACCACCTGGTGATACACGACGGCGACGTCGTACATTGAGTGGTGGTGATGCACCATGCCCCAGGTGAGATTTCACAGCGACGAAGCGACCGCCGTCCGGCGGGGTCATCTTGTGCCTGAGCAACTGGAGGACTGGGTTCCTTCGGCGTGCGCGGCCGTGGCCGAGCATCTGCGTCACCGCGGCATCGCGCCGACCGGCTACCCATACGCCCGCTGGCACCCGCTACCCGGCGGCGAGATCGAAGCCGAGGCCGGTTTCCCGGTCGGTACGCCGATTGCGAGCAGCGGGGATGTCGAGCCGTCCTCCCTGCCCGCCGGGCCGGTGCTCGCCGTCTGGCACACCGACCCGGACGGGAAGCTCCCGCTCAGCTATCACGCCGTCCGCGACTGGCTGGAAACCGGCGCGGCGGTCGCGACCGGCGACAGCTGGGAGATCTACCACGACCTCCCCACCTGCGACCACGTCGGAACCCGCATCGAAATCGTCCAGCCCATCACCTTTCCAACACCCTGACCTCAGCGGGTCAGGGTTTGAGTGGCCTCTGCCAGTTCGGCCAGGCGGTGGGCGCGGGCGGACTCGGCCGGCGTGAAGGGCTCTCCCGGACGGCTGAACGCGAACAGGCCGGTCCACGGCGAGGGGACCTTCAGCACCGTCCCATCATCGGGAAGCTGACCCGTCAACGTCGCCCGATCGGTCACCAGCTGAGCTCCGAGCAGCTCGGCGACCGCGTGCGGCAGTTCAGCCGGATCCGCAACCACGCGGGCCGACAGACTCAATGCCTTGGTCTGGCCGTCCACCAACGCCAGCGCCGTCGTCGGCCACACGTGCGTCTCGCGCCCGCCGGCCGACTCGATCGCATCCTCCAGGTCCGCGGCGGTGACGTCATCCGGCGTCGAGACCACCAGCTCGTCCCGCACCCCGTCGTCGACCGGATGAACGTGCAGCCCGAGGATGTTCGCGTCCAGGACGGAGAGCTGCCGGGTAACGCTCTCCAGCGTCCCCGCCCGGTCGTCGAGCGTCACGCGAATCCGCCACAACGTCCCGATCCCGTTCCGCGGACGAGCCTTCGGGGCGTGCAGCCAGGACCGCAGCAGCCGCATCGTCGACGGCTCCACCACCCAGATCACCAGCGCGGTCGTCACACTCGCCAGCACCGCGACCGAGACCAGGTACGGCGGATGCGCGGCCAGCACCGCCGCGTGCAACGCGAGCTCGACAGGCGCGATCGCCACGAGCTTCGCGAGCGTCAGGCGGAGGCGCCGCGGGTGGGGCAGCCTTCCACACACGTCACAGGCCGTCCCGCCGGTGAGCGTCGTACGCAACGAGTCCATGACTCGAAGCATCCCCGCCGCAGATTGCCCGCCTGTTGCACCGATGTGAAGTTCGCCGGTGGACCTAGGCGACGCTCCGGACGGCGTCGGTGACGCAGGCGAGGGCGAGGAGCCTGACGATGTCGACATGGGCGTCGACCTGGCCGGTGGCCGCGGCGACGAAGCCGTCGCCGTCGAACTGGGTGTGCGGTGGCGTGATGGAGCGGGCGAGGCCGTCATGGGCGCCCTGGGCAACGGTTCGGCAGGCGGTCTTGTCGAGGCGGGCGTTCGTGACGACGACGCCGATCGTCGTGTGCGCGCGCCCCTCGGTGAACGCGAACGGCTCCGCGAGCATCCGTACGGCGTCGAACGACACGTCCGCGCTGCCGTCGTCGATGTCGCCGAACGCGTTCACCACGGCAAGGCAGGCCACCACGAGCTCACCCAGCCGGTGCTCGGCGTACCCGAGCCCGCCGGGTCGCCGGCCGTCCGGCCCGCGCCAATGACCGACGTACGCGCCGGTCCCCGCCCCCACCTGTCCTTGGAGCGTCTGGTCCACGGTGCACGCCTGCGCGGCCGCGTACCCGGCGGCGGAGTCAGGAGCCGCGGCCGGGTCGCCCGCGGTGAGGTCGAACAGCGCCAGCGTCGGCACGATCGGCACCGGGCCCGCGGGAGTCTGCACCCCGCGCCCCTGCCCGCGGTAGAACCGCATGACACCGTCGGCCGCCGCCAGACCGAACGCCGATCCCCCGGTCAGTACGACGCCGTCGATCGCGCTCACGGCCTTCCCCGGCTCCAGCAGCTCCAGTTCCCGCGAGGCCGGTGCACCGCCGCGCGCCTCGTAGGACGCGACCGTGCCGGCCGGCAGATCCACGACCGTGCAGCCGGTCCGCCCCTCGAAGTCGCTCCAATGCCCCACCCGGACTCCTGGCACGCCGAACGTCGTCATGCGGACCAAGATAGGCGTAGCTCAGGCTCGGTCGGCGGAGAGTTCCTCGGCGATGCGGTCGCCGATGACGAGGCAGGCGGTGGCGGCGGGTGACGGCGCGTTCAGGACGTGCAGGGCGCGGCCGTCGCGGAGGAACAGGAAGTCGTCGACCAGCTTGCCGTCGCGCGTCACGGCCTGGGCACGGACACCGGCGCCGGACCGTCGTACATCGGAAACCTGCAGCTCAGGCAGCATCCGCCGGGCCTCGCGGACCAACGCCCGACCGGTGAGTGAGCGGACGATCTCCTTCGCGCCGGTGCGTGCGTACCGGCGGGCGAGCTTCCAGGACCCGCGGTACGTCGCCGACTCCCACACGTCCCGTACGACGATCTTCCCCCACGAATACCCCTCGCGGGACAGCGCGGGGACGGCGTTCGGGCCGAGGTGAACGCTGCCGTCGATGCCGCGGGTCAGGTGCACACCGAGGAACGGCAGGTCGGGATCGGGCACCGGATACACCAGGCCCTTGACCAGGAACTCCCGCTCGGGGACGAGCTCGCTGAACTCGCCCCGGAACGGCAGGATGCGGACGCCCGGTTCCAGACCGGACGCACGCGCCAGCCGGTCGCTGTGCAGGCCCGCGCACACCGCCACCCGGTCGGCCTCGATCACGTCATCCGTCGTCCGCACGCGCACCACGGAGCCTGCGTTCTCAACGGCTGTCACGGACACCCCGGTCCGGATCTCGCCGCCCGCCGCGCGGATGTCGTCGGCGAGGGCAGCGGCCACGAGCTTGAAGTCGACACGTCCCGTGGAGTCGACCGCGAGTGCGCCCTTGACCCGCAGGTGGGGCTCACGCTCGGCGACCTCGTCCAGGGTCAGCCGGCGCACCGGGACACCGTTCTCGCGGCCGATCCCGAAGAGGCGATCGAGTTGAGGCAGTTCGGCCTCGGTCGTCGCGACGACCAGCTTGCCCGGTACGTCGAGCTGGATGCCCTTCTCCTCGCAGTACTCGCGCAGCGCCGTACCGCCGGCGACCGCGAACCGCGCCTTCAGCGAGCCCGGGCGGTAGTAGAGCCCCGAGTGCACGACGCCCGAGTTGTGCCCGGTCTGGTGCGCCCCGACGGCCGGTTCCTTCTCCAGTACGACGACCGGCGTACCGGGATCGCGCCGCTGCAGGCTTCGCGCCACAGCCAGCCCCACGATCCCGCCACCGACCACCACCGCAGATCTCGTCACCTGTGAAAAGAGCGCGGACCCCTGGTCAGAAATACAGCCACGTGCGCAGCTCCGTCGCGAGGGCCACGGGCGCGTCGTACTGGATCAGATGGCCGGCGTCCGGTACCTCGACGTACGACGCCCCCGGGATGAGCCCGGCCAGCCGCCGCCCGGTCGCCGGCGGGATCCACGCGTCGTCGCTCCCCCAGACCACCTTCACCGGGATCTCGAGGCTGCCGACGGTGCGCTCGTTCCGGACCAGGAAGTCCTCGTCGTACTGCGCGATCTGCCGGTAGAACGCCGGCTGCCCGGCCTCGGTGCACCACGGAGAAACTAGCGCTGCTAGCTCCTCGTCCCGCAACCCGCGATGACTCGCGGCGCTCACGTACGCCCGCAGGATCGCCTCATGGATGTACGGCGGCAACTCGCCCAGCGTCGTCGGGTGGCGCTTCACGAATTGGAAGAACGCCGACCCGCTCGGCGGAATCGCCACCACGTCGACCAGCATCAACGACTCGTACGCCGCTCCCTCGGCTAGCGTTGCTAGCAAAGAGACAGCACCGCCGAAGTCGTGCGCCACGACCCGTGGCCGGTCCAACTGCCAGTGCTCGAGCAGCGCCACGAATGCTTTCGCCTGGGCGCCGAAGTCGACCGCGTGGTCGGGGTGCTTGGACGACTCGCCGTACCCCGGCATGTCCCACAGGTACACGGTGAAGTCGGCGCTCAGCGCGTCCGCGTACCGCGACCACACGCGCGACGAGAACGGCGTCCCGTGACAGAACACCACCGGTGGACCGCTACCGGCCCTTCCCCAGGCGATCGATCGGCCTTCCCAGCTGAATCGCTCGTTGACATCCATCCCACCACCTAACCATCTAGGCGGTTCATGATGGTTAGGTGATGTGCGCGATCTGCTCCTGGATCCGGAACTCGAGGCCGTCGGCGACCGCCAGGTACACGTCCTGGTCGACGAGGTTGCCGTCGAGGCGGAGCAGGCCGCGGGGGCTGTCATAGAAGTGGCCGCTCGGGAGTCCGGCCGACATCGCGATGGTGCCGCTGACCTCGCCGAGGCGGGCGAGGAAGCGGATCGCCTCGTAACAGGACTCGCCGACCGCGTTGAGCGCGGGCGCGAACGCCCCGAAGCGGGCGTAGTACTGCTGGGCGAACTCGTTGCTCTCGACGGTCGTGAGCTTGTCGAAGTACGCCGCCGCCGCGTAGACGCCGTGGTTCGCGCCCGATCCGGCGCCGAGCAGCGTGTTCTCCTCGATCGCCGGGCTGAGACGGAGAAGCCTCTCGCTCAGCCCGCCGGCCGCGAACTCCCGATTGAAGTGCACCGCGTCCTGGCCCATCAGGAGCATGATCACGCCGTCGGCATCAGTGGTCCGGAGTCCGTCGATCACGTCCCGGAAGTCCGCCGTACCGAGCGGCACGTACGCCGAGTGCACGATCTCGGATCCCGTTCCCTGCAAGGCTTCCTGCGCGACCGAACCGGTGACCCGCGGATACACGTAGTCGTTGCCAACGACAACCCAGCGCCGGGCGCCGAGGTGCTCGCGCAGCCAGTGCGCCGCCGGCAGTAACTGGTTGACCGGCCGCTCGCCGAGCATGAAGACACCAGGCGTGTCGTCGCCGCCCTCGTGCATCGCCGCGAACGCGTACACGACCCGCCCGCCGATGCGTCGGGTCAACGCGACCCGGACGGCGGAGATGTGCCAGCCGGCGACGGCCTCGACGCGACCAGCGTCGACGAGCCGCCCGACCTCCTCGGCGACAACCTCCGGCGAGCGGCCGGCGTCCACCTGGACGAGCTCGACCTGACGGCCCGCGATACCGTTCCGCGCGTTCAGCTGCTCGGCCGCGAGCTGCCCGCAGGCCAGACATGACGGCCCGTAGATCCCGGTCGGGCCCTGCAACGGCACGACGAAAGCGATCGGCAGTACGTCGGTACGCCGCACCGTCACCTCCTCCGGTCCGAGGCCAAGTGTGACCGACGATGCCGCGGAACCGCGAGCCACCGGTTATATTTCCCAGCACCTGAACCGAGGAGGAGGTGCGGCATGCTGCTGTTGCTGAAGCGGATGGAGCGGCAGTTCGAGCTGGGCCTGCAGCCGCTGCTTGGCGAGTTCGGGCTGACGATCGAGCAGTGGCGGATCATGGCCGCACTCCGCGAGGAGCCCGGACAGCCGATGTCCGTCCTCGCACAGTCTGCCGTCCTGCCAGCCGCCAGCCTCACCCGGCACGTCGACAAGCTGGTCGAACGCGGCCTGGTTCTGCGCCGCATCCATACCAGTGACAAGCGGCGGGTCATCGTCGCGCTCTCCCCCGTCGGCGCCACGGTCGCCGAGCGTCTCGCCTCGGCCCAGCGCGGTCTCGAGGAAATGATTTCAAAGTACTTCCAGATGGAAATACACGAACGTAGCAGCTCGGCAACACAGCGGTAACACGGCGTTCCTAGGTTCCTTCCATTCGGGTGCATCCCCCGCCGGCAGCGTCGCCGGCCCGCCGGAGCACCGCTCGCCCGAAGGTGCCGCCAGGAGTTCGCCCATGTCTGTGGAACCCTCGCTCGACCACCGCACCACCGCTGCAGCCCCCGCACCCACCACCGCGACCCGCGAGACGCTGGAGGACTACACCCTCCGGTTCGCGCCGCGCAGTTACCGGAAATGGTCGACCGGCGTCGTCGCCGTCTCCGCTCTCGGCGGGATCGCCTACCTCGCCGACTTCGCGATCGGCGCGAACATCGGGATCTCATACGGGACCACGAACGCGCTGTGGGGTATCGCGATCTTCGCGGTGGTGATCTTCGCGACCGGCCTGCCGCTCGCGTACTACGCCGCGCGCTACAACATCGACCTCGACCTGATCACCCGCGGCAGCGGCTTCGGGTACTACGGCTCGGTCGTCACCAACGTGATCTTCGCGTCCTTCACGTTCATCTTCTTCGCGCTCGAAGGCTCGATCATGGCGCAGGGTCTGCAACTGGGTCTGCACGTGCCGCTGTGGCTCGGGTACGCCGTCTCGACGCTGGTGATCTTCCCGCTGGTCATCTACGGGATGAAGGTGCTCTCCACGCTTCAGGTGTGGACGACGCCGCTGTGGCTGATCCTGATGGTGCTGCCGTTCGGCTACCTGCTCGTGTCGCACCCGTCGTCGGTGTCGACGTTCTTCGACTACGGTCCGGACGCCGACTTCGGATCGATGCTGCTGGCGGCCGGGGTGTGCCTGTCGCTGATCGCGCAGATCGCGGAGCAGATCGACTACCTGCGGTTCATGCCGCCGAAGACCCCGGAGAACTCGCGCCGGTGGTGGACCGCGATGCTGCTCGCCGGTCCGGGCTGGGTGATCTTCGGCGCGCTGAAGCAGGTGATCGGGCTGTTCCTGGCCGTGTACTTGATCGCGAACGTCGCCGACTCGTCCTCGATCGCGAACCAGCCGGTGCACCAGTTCCTGGAGATCTACCGCGGGTTCCTGCCCGGGTGGCTGGCGATGACGCTGGCCGTCGTACTGGTCGTCATCAGCCAGGTGAAGATCAACGTGACGAACGCGTACTCCGGTTCGCTGGCCTGGACGAACTCGTACACGCGGCTGACCCGGCACTACCCCGGACGGCTGGTGTTCCTCGGGTTCAACCTGGTGATCGCGCTGGTGCTGATGGAGGCGAACATGTTCGACTTCCTGAACACCATTCTCGGGTTCTACGCGAACTGCGGGATGGCGTGGATCGTGGTCGTTGCCTCGGACATCGTGTTCAACAAGTACCTGCTGCGGTTGTCCCCTCTGCAGCCTGAGTTCCGGCGCGGGATGCTGTACGCCGTGAACCCGGTCGGCTTCGTGTCGATGGCGGCGGCCGCGGGCGTCTCGATCGTCGTGTTCTTCGGCGGATTCGGCGCCGGGATCAAGCCGTACTCGCCACTCGTTGCGATCGGGCTGGCCCTCGTCCTCCCGCCGGTGCTGGCCGTGATCACGCGCGGCAAGTACTACCTGCGGCGGACCGACGACGGACTCGACCTGCCGATGTACGACGAGCACGGGAACCCGTCGGGCGAAGTACTGACGTGTCATGTTTGCCGTCAGCAGTACGAACGCCCCGACATGACCGCCTGCGCGACGCACTCCGCGGCCGTGTGCTCGCTCTGCCTGAGCACAGACAAGGTGTCCGACCACGTCCTTCCCGCACAATCATGATCTGCCCCCCGCCGGAGCTGCAATGATGCGGGTTGGGGAGGATTACCTACCCAAATCGGACAGTAATCCTCCCCATCCCGGCCCGTCCGACTGCGCTCGCAGTCTTCGACCTCCGAAGGGAGTCAGCGGCGGTCACGCCTCGCCTTGAACAACGGGCCGGCCCCGCACCACTCACATGAACTTCACTCCCGCTGACGTCGAGAAGCTGCTGCTCTCCGTGGCCGGTATGGTCGCCCGCGACCGGCTGGCCCGGGGAGTGCTTCTCAACCACCCCGAAGCCGTCGCCCTGCTCAGCACCTGGGTGATCGAACGCGCCCGCGAAGGCGCTCTCGTCGCGGACCTGATGGAAACCGGTCGCACCGTCCTCACCCGCGACCAGGTGATGCCTGGAGTGGCCGAACTCCTCCACGACGTCCAGGTCGAAGCAACGTTCCCGGACGGGCGGAAGCTCGTCACCATCCACCACCCGATCGTCTGAGGAGCACCATGTCCGCTCCAGATACCTCCCCGGTCGACCCGCGCAGGGCAGCACTGCCCTCCGGTTCCGGGCTGCTGCCGCCTACGAAGTCACTGATCGGGCCGGCGCGCCTGCGCTCGATCTCCTGCCTTCACCTGCACGTCGCCGAGTGCGTGCCGTCTGGGAGGTGAGGCGCGATGGCTGACGTCTCAGAAGCGGGGAACACCGCGTTGCCTGGTACGGCGGCACCCGGAGCGATTCGGGTGCGACCCGGCACAATTCGGTTGAATGCCGATCGCTCAGACGACGAGCGTTTGCGGCTGGTGATCGTGAACGCCGGCGACCGGCCGATCCAGATCGGCTCGCACCTGCACCTGCCGGACGCCAACTCGGCCCTCACCTTCGACCGCGAGGCCGCCCAGGGGTTCCGGCTGGACATCCCGTCGGGTACGTCGCAGCGGTTCGAGCCCGGTGCCTCGCGTGAGGTGGCGCTGGTCGCGCTGCGAGGCAACCGCCGGGTCCCGGGCATCCAGTTGAAGGGCGCGGATCGTGGTTGAGATCTCCCGGGCCGCGTACGCCGCGCTGTACGGGCCGACCGTCGGCGACCAGGTGCGGCTCGCGGACACCGACCTGTGGGTGGAGGTCGAGCAGGACTTCACCGTCGGCGGCGAGGAGGTCGTCTTCGGTGGCGGCAAATCGATCCGCGAGTCGATGGCGCAAGGGACGACGACCCGCGCGGAGGGTGCGCCCGACACCGTCATCACCAACGTGCTGGTGCTGGACTGGTGGGGCATCGTGCGCGCCGACGTCGGCATCCGCGACGGCCGCATCATCGCCCTCGGCCGCGCGGGCAACCCCGATATCGCGGACGGCGTCCACCCGGACCTCCGGGTCGGGCCGTCCACCGACGTGATCGCCGGCGAGGGCCGCATCCTCACCGCCGGCGCGATCGACTCGCACGTCCACCTGCTGTCCCCGTCGCAGCTCCACGAGGCGCTCGCGACCGGGATCACCACGATCGTCGGCGGCGGCACCGGCCCGAGTGAGGGCTCCAAGGCGACCACGGTCACCCCCGGCGCGTGGCACCTCGAGCAGATGCATCGCGCGCTGGACGCCGTACCGCTCAACATCCTGCTGCTCGGCAAGGGGAACACCGTCAGCGCCGAGGCCCTCGCCGAGCAGGCGCTCGCGGGCGCCGCCGGGTACAAGGTGCACGAGGACTGGGGTTCGACCCCGGCCGCGATCGACGCCTCGCTGCGGGCCGCGGACGAGTGGGGACTGCAGGTCGCGCTACATGCCGACAGCCTGAACGAGGCCGGGTACGTCGAGTCGACGCTCGGCGCGATCGCGGGCCGGGGCATCCACGCGTTCCACGTCGAGGGCGCGGGCGGTGGTCACGCGCCGGACATCCTGTCGATCGCGTCGCACCCGCACGTCATCCCGGGCTCCACGAACCCCACGTTGCCGCACACCGTCAACACGGTCGCCGAGCACCTCGACATGCTCATGGTCTGCCACCATCTCAGCCCCGACGTCCCCGAGGACCTCGCGTTCGCCGAGTCCCGGATCCGGGCCACCACGATCGCCGCCGAGGACATCCTGCACGACCTCGGCGCGCTGTCGGTGACGTCGTCCGACGCGCAGGCGATGGGCCGGATCGGTGAGGTCGTCACGCGCACCTGGCAGGTCGCGCACGTGATGAAACACCGCCGCGGCGCGCTGCCGGGCGGCCTTCCCGCCGACAACGAGCGGGTCCGCCGATACGTCGCGAAGTACACGATCAACCCGGCCATTGCCCACGGCATCGATCACGTCGTCGGCTCGGTCGAACCGGGCAAGCTCGCGGACCTCGCGCTCTGGGACCCGCGGTACTTCGGGGTCCGCCCGAGCCTGGTGATCAAGGGCGGCGCGATCGCGTGGGCCGCCCTCGGAGATCCGAACGCGTCGATCCCGACGCCGCAGCCGGTGCTGATGCGGCCCGCGTTCGGCGATGCGATCGGGGCGGACCTCTCGTACACGTTCGTGTCCCCGGCCGCGCTCGACAACGGGCTGACCGAGCGGCTCGGTCTGCGGCGCGGGCTACTCGGCGTCCGTCCGACGCGGGACATCACCAAGGCGGATCTGAAGAACAACGACGCGCTGCCGGCGATCGACATCGACCCGGAGACGTTCGCGATCAAGGTCGACGGCGAGCTGGTCGAGCCGGCGCCGGCGTCGGTCCTCCCGCTCGCTCAGCTGTACGCGATGTTCTGATGGGCAACGCCGAACTGGTCGCGATGATGCTCGCCGACGGCCGGCTGCCGACCGGCGGGCACACCCAGTCCGGTGGACTGGAGCCCGCGGTCCGCGCGGGCCTAGGTGCCGACGGCAAGCAACTCACCGACGTCGCGGCCTATGTCCGCGATCGCCTCCGTACGACGACCCGCGTGGAAGCCGCTGTCGCTGTCCTCACCCGCCACATGGCGCTGGCTCTTTCCGGAACAAAAGTTGCACCAGGCGACAAAAATGTTCCGGAAAGCTCCGGTATGCAAATGATCGAAGCCGCGTGGGCCGCGCGGACGCCGAGCCACGTGGTTCGGGGCGTCTCGCGGCGGCAGGGGCGGCTGTTGTTGCGGTTGGCGCGGCGCGTGTGGCCGGGCGTGTCGGCGTACCTGCCGAATGACGGCGAGATCGCGAGGCCCGTCGTACTCGGGGTCGTCGGGGCGGTGACCGGGCTGTCGGCGGAGCAGGTGGCGCGGACCGTCGCGTACGACGATGCGCAGACCGTCATCTCCGCGTCCCTGAAGTTACTGCCCGTGGACCCGGCCGACGCGGCGACCTGGCTGGCCGGCCTGCACGACGACATCGAGCGGCTCGTCAAGGACGTCGCGCCGCTGACCCGCATCGACGAGATCCCGGCCGATGGTGCGCCGCTGATCGACGTGTTCGCGCACCACCACGCCATCGAGAGAATGAGGTTGTTCCATGCCTGAGACGCCTGAGACCCGCTCGTTCCGCCTAGGTGTCGCCGGGCCGGTCGGCACCGGCAAGAGCTCGCTGATCGCGACCGTCTGCCGCGAACTCGCCGACGAACTCCGCCTCGGTGTCATCACCAACGACATCTACACCGACGAGGACGCGCGGCTGCTGCGCTCGGCCGGCGTCCTCGACCCGGAACGCATCCGTGCCGTCGAGACCGGCGCCTGCCCGCACACCGCGATCCGCGACGACGTCACGCCGAACCTGATCGCGGTCGAGGACCTCGAACGCGACTTCGCGCCGCTCGACGTCGTCCTGGTCGAGTCCGGCGGCGACAACCTGACCGCGACGTTCTCCCCCGCGCTCGTCGACGCGCAGATCTTCGTCCTCGACGTGGCCGGCGGCGGTGACGTGGCCCGCAAGGGCGGTCCCGGTATCGCCCGCGCCGACCTCCTGATCGTCAACAAGACCGACCTCGCGCCGTACGTCGGGGTCGACGTCGAGCAGATGGTGAAGGACGCCGAGACGGCCCGCGACGGGAAACCCGTGATCGCGCTCTCCCGCACGGATCCCGCGTCGATCGCACTCCTGACCGCATGGGTGCGCTCGATGGCACACGTCGTACGCACCGGCGACCACACCCCCGTCGATCCCGGCCCCATGGCCCCGCACTCGCACGTCGGCGAGAACGGCGAGGTCATCACCCATGTCCACACGCATTGAGGTCGTCGCCGACCCGGTCCGGGACCGCTGCCTGCTGACGACCGACCACCTCTCGCCGCGGCAGCTGCCCGGTGCCGCCGGCGTCGTACGCGTCGCCCTCGTCGCCGCCGGTGCGCTGCTGCTCGCCGGCGACGACGTACGCATCGAGATCGCTGTCTCCGGCGCCGTCCGGCTGGAGATCGTGGAAACTGCCGGAACCGTTGCCTACGGCATGCGTGGCGGTTCCGCGCGCTGGGACATCGACATCCGCCTGACCGACGGCGCCAGCCTGCAGTGGTACGCCGAACCGTTCGTCGTCGCCGCCGACGCCGACGTCACCCGTACGACGACCGCACGCCTCGCGACCGGCTGCACCGCGCACCTTCGCGAGTCACTCGTCCTGGGCCGCCAAGGTGAAACCGGCGGCGTCCTGCGTACCGCGACCCGTGCCTGGCTCGGCGAGGACCTGCTCCTCGCCGAGGATCTCGACCTCTCCCCCGACACCCGCACCGGCTGGGCGGTCCTGGGTACGAACCGTTGCCTCGACACCGTGACCACGCTCGGCTTCCGGCTACCCGACGACCCGCAAACTCTGCAGCTCGAGGGCCCGGGGTCGATCGCGCGCCGCCTGGTGCACGAACAGCATCAGAGCACCCTCAACCGCCCAGCCTCCGCGAGCTACGCCCGGTAAGCGCTCCACATGCTGCTCATGCGAGTGCTCTGGTCGAGGGTGAACTGGTTGTAGCAGGAGTCGTACGAGTAATCCATGTAGTTGTGGATCGGGTCCAGGCCCGGCAGCGAGCACGAGTCGCGTCCGGTCGGGCAGCCGTTGGTCGGGCTGCTCTGCGCGGGCGTGTCGGCGACCTCGTCGTTCGTCGCCGTACAACCGCCCTGGAACGTGTGGTACAGCCCGAGCCAGTGGCCCGCTTCGTGCGTCGCGGTCTCACCGAGGTCGTAGTTCGTCGCCGAGCCACCGGGCAGCGACGTGTACTGCACGCGGATCCCGTCGATGCCGGGCTGCCGCGCGTAGTCCCAGGGGAACGTCGCGATCCCGAGGTACGCGAAGTCGACCAGCCACATGTTCAGTGCGTTCTTGCCGCCCTGACGGGTCTTCTTGCGATACGTGCTGCTCTGCTTGTCCTTGTGCCACTGGTTGTTGTCGTACTTGTTGACACCGGCCAGTGTGAACGTGAAGCCGGTGTTCGCGGCCTGCGACGACTCCTGCCCGCCGTACGTCTTGTTCAGTACGGCGATCTGCTGCGAGATCTGGGTGTCGGTGACATCGCCGTTGCCGGCGGCGTCCCGCATCACGTGAACGTAGACGGGCACGTTCACCGACGCGGCGGCGCGGGCGGTCTTTGCCTTGAGCAACCGCGCCGTCTGGGCTTCGATCGCCTTCTGCTCGGCGGCCGAGATGTCGCGGGTGTCGGGACCGTGACCGCCCTTCGCGGACGCGCCGGCCGGCGGTACGAAGCAGTCCGGCGCCTCGCCGACCGGCATTCGCGCGGTCGCTTGACCGCTCAGTGGAGTCAGGACCAGAGCCGCACCCGAAACCAGGACCGCCAGGGCACGGGAACGAGGGATGAGAGATCGCATAGCTGCGCTCCTCCAGGTCGGGCCGCTGGGCGGGCGGCCGGTTGTCCCGAATACTGCCCAGCACTTACCTGACACGGAAGCGGTCGCTCCCCAAACCAGGGGAATCCTTCGCCATGACTCGATGGTTGCTATATACCGATGAACTGACTATCGTCTGGCGCATGTCCTCTTCCGAGATGCGCGAGCCGACGTTCCTCGTCCTGGCCGCCCTCGCCGACGGCCGCAAACACGGCTACGCGGTGATCAGCGAGGTGTCAGGGCTGTCCAGCGGCCGCGTCACCCTCCGTCCCGGCACCCTGTACGCCGCTCTCGACCGCCTCTGCGACGAAGGTCTGGTCCGCCCGGCCGGCGAGGAGATCGTCGACGGGCGCCTCCGTCGGTACTACGAACTCACGGACGCCGGCGCCGAGACGCTGTCCACCGAGGCGGCTCGCCTGCAGTCCAACGCCGACCAGGCGCTCCGCAAGCTCCGGCTCCGGCTCGGTCCCGCGGCAGGAGGTGGCGTCGCATGAGCGCCCTGTACCGCGCCGTACTGAAGTGCTACCCGCGTTGGTGGCGCGACCAGCACGGCGAAGAGGCGCTTGGCCTGTTGCTCGACTCTGCCGAGGCTCGTGGCCGCGCCGACTTCAGGGATCTGCTCAACCTGGCGGCCCACGCCGCTCGGCTCCGCCTGACCCAGGCAGGTCCGCCCACTCTGGTGCAGGGCATCCGCAACCGGGTGTCGGTGATCGCGGTGGCACTGCTGGCCGCGATCAGCAGTACGTTCCTGGTCTTCGGCGAGTGGGCGCCCTGGGATCCGCAATCGAGTATGGAGGGCTCGCCGATCGGCAACGTGACCACCGGATCGATCCCGTACCTGGCCGGGCTGCTCGCCGCGCTCGCGATGATCCTCGGCCGGGCGGTCTCGGCACGATGGCTCGCCGCCTTCAGCGCACTGAGCGCGCTGGCGATCATGGCGCCGCCGATCGAACAGTTCGCGCACAGCTTCGGCTTCACCCGCCCGCCAGGCGGCGTCCTCGCCTTCGTCGTCATGGTGGCCGCCCTCGCCGCGACCGGTGAGCCAGTGCCGCCCCGCAGCAGCTCACGCGGCCTGTTCGCGCTGCTGACAGCCGGTCCGACCATCGCCGCGATACTCGTCCTCGCATCGTCGCTAGGCCCCGAGCCTTGGTTCTTCTACCGCCTACCCGATCAGGTCTCACTGCGAATCGCCCTCGGGATCCTGCTGGGCACCGGCCTCATCGTGCTCGCCGCCGTCCTACTGATCGCGGGCCACCGCACCTGGGGCACCGCCCTCGCGGTGAACTCGGCCCCCTGGCTGCTCCTGTTCGCCCTCGACCCGACAGTGCGCGGCGTAGGAGCCGCACCAATCAGCGGCCCGAGCCTGCTGGCCCTCGTAGTCGCCGCCGCACTACTCACAGGCCTGCTCGTGATCCGGCGTCAGGCATCCAAGCCAACTGATACGCCCAGTCAATCAATCGCGCCGAAATGAGTACTTGTTCTGACTCAATATTGGTATCTACGGTGAATGAATGGAACTGCGTCACCTGCGGTACTTCGCGGCTGTTGCCGAGACCTGTCATTTTGGGCAGGCGGCTGAGCGGCTGCACATGGCGCAGCCTGCGCTGTCGCAGGCGATTCGGCAGCTCGAGTCCGAGCTCGGCGCGGTGCTGCTGACGCGGACGACGCGGCAGGTCCGGCTGACGCCGGCAGGTGAGTTCTTTCACGGCGAGGCCCGTCGCATCCTGCACCAGCTGGACGGTGCGGTCAGCGGCGTACGGCGGGTCGCCGAGGGGCGCCGTGGTCTGGTCCGGGTCGGGTTCACGGGTACGGCGGCGTTCACCCAGCTCCCCCGCTTCGCCCGGATCCTGCAGAGCCGTCTGCCCGACGTGGCACTCGAGGTGCACGCGGACCTGCTCACTCCCGCCCAGACCGCGGGCCTGCGCGACGGTAGCCTGGACCTCGCCGTTCTCCGACCACCGCTCTCCGCCGGAACTCCAGCCGTCGGGGATCTCGACGTGCGGACGATCGAGAGCGAGCCGCTCGTGCTCGCACTCTGTGCGGATCACCGGCTCGCCAAGAAGCCCGAGATAACGCTCTCTGACGTCTCCGGCGAGCCCTTCGTCTTCTACTCGTCACAGAACTCCGCGGTCAACGACGCCGTACAGCGCGTCTGCCAGGCAGCGGGCTTCACGCCACGGCGCGAGCACGAGGCGCCCGGCACCGCGGTCCTGCTGCCACTGATCGCGGCAGGCCTCGGCGTCGCCCTCGTCCCCGGATCCGTGCGCGCCGTACCGCTCGAAGGAGTCGTCTTCCGCGAACTCCCCGACGCGGGCTCGATCGAACTCGCCCTCGCCTGGCGGCGCGACGAACCGTCGGCCCTGGTCCGCACGGTCCTCGCCGAACTCGATGCCGCCGGCATCTTCCAGCCCACTGAGCCCCAGGAAGTGAACCGATGAAGATCACGGCGATCGAGGCCATCCCGTTCGCGATCCCGTACCGGAAGCCGTTGTACTTCGCCAGCGGTTCGGTCGAAGTCGCCGAGCACGTCCTGGTCCGGGTGCACACCGACGACGGGATCGTCGGCATCGCCGAGGCGCCCCCGCGCCCGTTCACGTACGGCGAGACGCAAGCCGGCGTCATCGCCGTGATCGACCAGTTCTTCGCCCCCGCGATCATCGGCACCAGCCTGCTCGAACGCGAACTGATCATGGCCCGCCTGAACCGCACCGTCGGCAACCCGGTGGCCAAGTCCGCCGTCGACATGGCGGTCTGGGACGCCCTTGGCCGCACCCTCGACCTCCCGGTCACCGAACTGCTCGGCGGGTACTCGGACCGGATGCGCGTGTCCCACATGCTCGGCTTCGACGAACCCGCCGCCATGGTCGACGAAGCGGAGCGGATCCGGGACCAGTACGGCGTCCGGACGTTCAAGGTGAAGGTCGGGCGGACGCCGTACCGCCTCGACACCGCCGTGGTGCGCGCGCTCCGAGAAGGACTCGGCGACGACATCGAGCTGTACGTCGACGGGAACCGCGGCTGGTCGGCCTCGATCGCGGCCAGGGCGATGCACGAGATGGCGGACCTCGGGCTGCTGTTCGCGGAGGAGCTGTGCCCGGCGGACGACGTCCTCGGGCGGCGCTGGCTGGTCGGGCAGTGCGACGTACCGTTCATCGCCGACGAGTCCGCCGTCACGCCGGCCGATGTCACCCGGGAGATCCTCGGCGGCGCCGCGACCGCGGTGAGCATCAAGACCGCGCGCACCGGGTTCACGTACTCCCAGCGTGTGCATCACCTCGCCGAAGGGCTCGGGGTGGAGGTGGTGATGGGCAACCAGATCGACGGTCAGCTCGGCACGATGTGCACGGTCGCGTTCGGTTCGGCGTTCCGGCTCACGACGCAGCGCGCCGGCGAGCTGTCGAACTTCCTGGACATGAGCGACGACCTGCTCACCGAGCCGCTGCAGATCGTCGACGGCACGCTCGCGGTGCGCCCCGGCGCGGGACTCGGCGTCGAGATCGACCCCGGCAAACTGGCCCGGTACCGGCAGGACGCTGGCTGAAGCTCGACAGCAGCAACGTCATGCCGCCCAGGTCTTGATGGGTGGGTTCCGGGCGTCGAGGTCTTGCGGTCGAATTATCGATCACTTACCGTCTGGGTGATCGATCACTCGACTGTCCGCCTGACACCTCCACCGCCCAGTGAGGACTCGTTGTCATGCCTCGAACCGTGTCGTTCCGCCTGATCCTCGCCGGCCTGGTGGCGCTGCTGATCGCTGTCGCCGGACTGCCGCCGGTCAGTGCCGCGCCCGCGCAACCCGTCGCCGGCCACAGCAATCCGTTGATGAGCGACATCGCCCAGGCGTTCTCCGACGTCGGGCTGATCCGCGCCAAGGACGGCGCCTGGTACTCCTACGCGACCAACACGAGCCTGACCCGCGAGAACGCGGACAACGGCGGCCCGCAGCACCTGATCCCGATGGTGCGCTCCACCGATCTCGTGCACTGGGAGTTCCTCGGCGACGCGTTCAGCGCCGAGAACCATCCCGAATGGGCGCCGTGGCCGCAGAAGGGTTACTGGGCGCCGGACGTCCGGTACGTCGACGGCCAGTACTACATGTACTACTCGGCGCCGAGTTCCACGCCGCTCGGAGCGGCCATCGGTCTGGCGATCTCGGACTCGCCCGCCGGGCCGTGGAAGGACATCGGTCACCCGGTCGTGGACTTCGTCGCGGACAGCGAGGTGATGGAGATCGACCCGATGATGTTCATCGACGAGGACGGCACGAAGTACCTGTACTACGGCTCGTTCCGCCGTGGCGGGATGCACGTCGTACGCCTGGCGCCCGACGGCCGCAGTACGGTCGGTACGTCGCAGCAGGTCGTCGCCGGCGAGCGTGGCGAAGGCGCGTGGGTGACGAAGCGCGGACCCTGGTACTACCTGTTCTACTCCGGCTACGGCTGCTGCATCGGCAACGTCGGCGGCGGTGGGTACCCGGTGCTGGTCGGGCGCTCCACCTCCCCCACCGGCCCGTTCGTCGACGAGAACGGCGTGTCGCTGACCGCCGCGCGGCCCGGCGGGACGATCGTGAACTCGTTCAACGGGAACTCGCTCTCCGCGACCGGACACAACGCCGTCACGGTGGACCGCTCCGGGCAGCAGTGGAACCTCGTCAACTCCGACATCCGCGCCGACCACACGTGGGGCGGCCGCCCGCAGTCGATGGACCGCCTGGACTGGATCGGCGGCTGGCCGACGGTCCGCGCCGGCCAGTGGACCTCCGACCAGCCGCAGCCCGCACCCGCGACAGCGGCGAGCGTCAGCAGCTCATTCGACGACGCCGCGGCACTGACGGACTGGCGCACGGTCGCCGGCGAGTGGAAGGACGCATCAAGCGGTGGGTACGTCGAATCCACCGAGGCCTCGTCGTTGCTGGTCAGTCGTACGAACGGACCGGCCGACTACCGCGTAGAAGCCGACCTGCGCACCTCGGCGGGCAAGGCCGGGCTGGTCTTCGCCTATCACTCGCCGCGGAACTACTCCGTCGCCTGGCTCGACCCCGAGCGCGGCTCACTCCGCGTCGAGCAGCGTGTCGGCGGCAAACTCGTCAGCTCCTCGGAAAGCGTCCTCTACAAGGGCTTTCGGTACGACACCTGGCACTCAGTCAGCGTCGAGGTCCGCGGTGACCGCGCCACGATCCAGGTCGCGCCTGCGCTCGGCGACAACCCGTTGGGTGAGCTCACGGTGCGCGTGCTGGCCGGACCGGCGCAAGTGGGCCTCGCCGGAGCAGCACAGGGCGACAACATCGCGATGACCAAGCTCTACCAGCCGGTCACGCGGAAGGTCCCGGATCCGCACGTCGGCAAACTGCTCCCCGCCTTCAGCGACGAGTTCACCGCCGCCGACTCCCAGTGGCAGTGGACCGGCGCCAACCAGGGTCACCTCGAGAACGGTCAGCTGGTCTGGGACACCCAGGCCACCGACCTCAGCAAGGAAGACAACCTCGCCACCGTCCTCCTGCGTGATGCGCCGCAAGGCGACTACACAGTGGAGACGCGCCTGTCCCTGCCGTTCCAGGGCAGCACCGGCAACGCCCGCGCCGGACTCATCGCCTGGGCATCACGAACACAGTCACTGCAGCTGGCTCCGACCCGCACAGGCGCCGTACAACAGTCCTTCCTGTGGCCAGGGGCGGACGCGACTCCTTGGGCCGAGGCGATTCAGCTCGGACCGAGCGCCGACACGATGTGGTTGCGGCTGCGCCACACCACACAGCCGACCACTGGTGAGCATCTGTTCCAGGCCGCCACCAGCCTCGACGGTCGCCACTGGCAGTGGGGCAGTTACTGGTACCTCCCCGCCGACGCCGGCCCGCTCAAGCTCGGCCTGATCTCTATGGGCGGCACAGGCACGACAGCCCGGTTCGACTACGTGAGGACGTACCAGTCATGACCATCACCCGCCGTACCGTGCTAGCCGGCGGCGCGGCCGGAGCATTGGCCGCCGCTCTCCTGCCCGGCTCAGCATTTGCTGTACCGCCCAATGAAAACGGCTACGACCTCTGGCTGCGCTACCGCCTAGTGGCCGACAGCAACCTCTTGACTCGGTACCGGGCCGCGTTCACCCACGTCGTTGTGCAGGGCAACCACGCCGTACTGCGCTCCGCGGGTGCCGAGCTGGCCCGTGGGCTGTCGGGACTCCTCGGCCGCTCGATACCGGTACGCGACCAGATCGGCCGAGGCGCCGTGGTCGTCGGGACCAAGGCCAACGACGCTCTCGGCCCAGAGGGATTCACGATCAAGCGCCGTACCGACCGGGTCGAAATCACCGGGACGGGAGAGCGTGGAGCGCTCTACGGCGCCTTCCGGTTCCTGCAGCAACTGCAGCGGCGACGCCCGCTCGAGCGCCTCGACCTGACCGACCGGCCCGCGTCACCGCTGCGCATGCTCAACCACTGGGACAACCTGAACCGCAGCATCGAACGCGGCTACGCGGGCAAGTCCATCTTCGTCTGGGACGAGCTCCCCGGACTCCGCGAGCGGTACGTCGACTACGCGCGCGTCCTCGCCTCGGTCGGGATCAACCACACCGTCATCAACAACGTCAACGCCAGCGCCGAGTTCCTCCGCTCCGAGCGGTTGCCGGGGCTGGCGGCGCTGGCCGGCGTACTGCGGTCGTGGGGTGTGCGGCTGTGGTTGTCGGCCAACTACGCGGCGCCGATCACGCTCACCGCGGGTCAGTCGTCGCCGATCACCGTCGCGGATCCGCTCGACGCACGGGTGCAGCAGTGGTGGCAGGACAAGATCGACGAGATCTACCGGCTGATCCCGGACTTCGGCGGGTTCCTGGTGAAGGCGAACTCCGAGGGACAGCCAGGTCCGCTCGACTACGGGCGGACGCATGCCGAAGGCGCCAACATGCTGGCCGACCGGCTCGCGGCGTACGACGGAAAGCTGGTCTGGAGATCCTTCGTGCACGAGGGGTTCGACGACTGGGCCGAGTACCAGTACCGCGTGTTCCAGCCGCTCGACGGGCAGTTCCACGCGAACGCCGTCGTACAGACGAAGAACGGGCCGATCGACTTCCAGGTCCGGGAGCCGGTCAACCCGCTGTTCGGCGGGCTGCCGCAGACGAACCAGATGATCGAACTGCAGGTCACGCAGGAGTACACGGGGCACTCGACGCATCTGTGCTACCTGGTGCCGGAGTGGAAGTCGATCCTCGGTTTCCAGACCCATACCGGCACGGGCAGCGGTCCTTCGGTCGCGGATATCGTCACCGGCGTCGCGTACGACCAGGAGAACGTCGGTCTGGCCGGGGTCGTCAACCTCGGCGATGACCGGGACTGGACCGGGTACCAGCTCGGCGCGGCCAACACCCACGGTTTCGCCCGGCTGGCTTGGAACCCGAAGCTGTCCGCGGATGAGATCGTCACCGAATGGATCGAGCTGACGTTCGGGGGCGATCGCCAGGTCGGGTCGGTGCTCAAGGCAATCATGTTGCGGTCGTGGGAGACGTACGAGAGCTACACGTCGCCGCTCGGGATGGGCTACCTCACGTATCCGCTCGGCTCGCACTTCGCGCCGGCGCCGACCACCACGCAGAACCTGTCGCACCACACCACCGCCGATGGGACAGGGTTCGACCGGACCGCCGCGACCGGCAGCGGGTTCACCGGGTTGTACGCCGAGCACTGGCAGAACATCTACGGTTCGCTCGAGAACTGTCCGGACGAGCTGCTGCTGTTCATGCACTGGGTGCCGTACACGCATCGGCTGCGCTCGGGGAAGACCATGATCCAGCACATCTACGACAGCCACTTCGACGGGTACGAGCGCGTGGTGGAGTTCCGGCGCGCGTGGGGCCGGTTGGCGGGGCGCGTGGATCAGGCGCGGTACGCCGATATCGCGGCGACGTTCGACGCCCATGTCATCGAGGCGGAGCGCTGGCGGGACACGATCGTTGCGTACTTCTATGGGTTCTCGCGGATCGTGTCGAGCGGTACGGGGTGGTTGCAGCTCGCGTATCCGGGCGGGCGACTGCTGTTCGGTGGGCGCGCCAACAGTCTCGCGGTGGAGGTCACCAACGCTTCCGGCGCGGAGCGGTCGATTACGGCGGCTGTGCATCCGGTGGACTCGGGTTGGCAGGTCGGCACGGCTCGTGCGACGGCCGCGGCGGGGGAAGCTGCGACCGTCGTACTGCCGGTGACTCCGCCTTTGATCGCTGACCATTTCGACCTGGCGATCGATATCGATCCTGCGCAGATGGCGTTGGGGTCGCGGAACCAGACGTTTGTCGTCACGCCGGATGCCGGGCAGTGTCATCTTGCGTTGGACATCGGGACCACGGACAGCCCGCTGGTGACGGGTTATGCGCGGGTCTCCCCCAGCACTAGTTGGGACGCGACCCGGGGATATGGCTGGGTCGGTACGGCGCCGCAAGGTCGGGATCGCGGCAGTACGTGGGACGCGCTCCGGCGGGACTTCTGCGGTGACTATCCCGCGCGCACGCTGCGGATCACCCTGCCGCCCGGTCCGGTCCGGCTGTCCGCGCTCGTCGGCGACGGCGGCCCGGACTGCCCGCCGACGATCATCGCCGAGGGCAACAAAGTCCTTGCCACGTCCACCGATCTCCCCGGCGGCATCTTCACCTGGCTGCACGCCGACCTCGACGGCGGCCCCACCGGCCGCACCGCCGACCTAACCCTCGACAGCGAACCAGACCGCTTCTGGCACCTAGGAGCCCTGATCCTCACCTAACCTCATCGCCGGCGGGGTGGGACTGTGGTGTCGCGGAAGACTATTTCGGTGGGGGCTGCGGGGAGGGGGGCTGGTTCGGGTTCGTTGCGGATGGCTGCGATGAGGCGGCGCATGCCGTGGCGGCCTGAGGTCTCGCGGTCCACGCGGACCGTTGACAGCGCGGGGGTTCCGTAGCGGACGAGGGTCAGGTCGTCCCATCCGGTGACGCTCAGATCCTCCGGCACCCGCCACCCGCGCCGGAACGCGGCATGCATCACCCCGACCGCGATGTGATCGCTCGCCGCGACCACCGCGGTAACAGGCGTGTCGTCAGCCAACGACTGCACAGCCTCGACACCGGTATCGGGATGCCACGGCCCGTCGTACACACCGTGCGACCGCAACCCCAACCGCTCACAAGCCTTCAGATACCCGGACTTGCGGAGCTGCGCCGACCTCCAGTCCTGCGGCCCCGCCGCGTGAAAGAAGTCCCGATGCCCGAGCTCCGCCAGCCTCTCCAGGATCTCTTCCATCGTCGCCTCATCGGCCGCCACCGCCTCGACCGCCCGCAGCCGATGGTCGAACTCAGCAGTCTGTACGACGACACCCGCGCTGTGGGTGTCGACCGTCAACGGTGTCACCGACAGCACCCCGTCGACCTGACCGCGCGCCAGGATCTCGTCCGCCAGCCGGCTCAGCTCGGCCGGGTCCTCGTCGACGCCGATCACGATCTCCACCTGGTACCCGAGCCGCTGCGCCTCCTCGCACGCCGCGGCCACGGTCCGTTCCGGCCCGGTCCACCCCGGCAGGATGATCGCGACCGCCCCGGTACTCCGCGTCCGCATCGCCCGCGCCATCAGGTTCGGCCGGTACCCCAGCTCGTCGACCGCCGCCTTGATCCGCACCGACGTGTCCGCCCCCACGGTCGGATCGGCCCGCAGATACCGAGACACCGTCTGATGCGACACACCGGCCAGCGCAGCCACGTCGTACATCGTCGGCCGCCGCTGCACACTCATACCGCCACGATACTTGGACGAAGTACCGATCAGTCCGAGCCGCCGGCCAGCAACTGCTCCAGCACCTCCGCAGCCTCGTCGTAGCCGGCATCCGCAATCCGCTGCAACTCCAGAAGATCACGAGCGGCCGCCGCACGCCGCGTCAGCAACTCCCCCGCGTGCAGACACCCCTCGTCCAGCAGATCGCTCAACTCCTGTACGTCGCCACGCGCCTCAGCCAGGTCCGCAAGCCGGTCCAAGGCCCGCTCGTTGCCGTCATCGGCCAGCGCCCGCAGCGTTTCCCGATCAAAGTCCGTCATACCGGCATCATCCGCCTTCTCGTGCTCAGCCGACGTGGACCCAGGGGCGGTTCGAGCGTTTGGGTTCGGCTCGGCGGAGGACTTCGCGGGTGACTGGGGGTACGTCGCCTTCGCCGGAGATCAGGTAGCGGAAGAGGAAGTAGAACGGGTTGCCCTCGGCCCAGGCGAAGTAGATGTGGGGCATCACGTTCCAGTCGTCGCGCATCTTCAGCAGCAGGGCGGCGATCGCGTTCGGGACGCTGGGGCTCTCGACGCGGAGGATCTTGTAGCCGTGGCGTTCCTCGCCGCGGACGTCCAGCTCGGTCTCGAACTGGGACGCGTCGGTCAGCGTGACCTCGAGGAACAGGATCGGCAGGCCTTCCGGCAGGTTGCGCACCTCACGCTGCTCGGCCTCCTTCTCCTGGTACTCCGCCTTGTCCCGGGCGTCCGGTTCGTTCGCGATGATCCGCAGCTCACCGTGCCGGGCGGCCGCGGCGATCAGCCGGCTCGCCTCCTCGTCGAACCGGACCTCGGTGGCCCGGAGCTCCAGCGACCGGGTGGCGCGCGAGATCAGCGAGGTGAGGATGATCGCGACGATGAAGAACGAGGCGATCTGTACGCCGTCCGGCCGCTCGATGATATTCGCGACGGTCGTGTAGAGCAGCACCACGCTGATCACGCCGAACCCGACCGTCTTGGCCCGCTCCCCCTTCCGCCGGGCGGACAGCGTGACCGCGATCGACGCGGACATGATCAGCACCAGTACGCCGGTCGCGTACGCACCGCCCTGCGCGTCGACGTCGGCCTTGAACAGGATCGTGATCACGAACGCGATCAGCCCGAAGACGATCACCAGCGGCCGGGTCGCCCGTGCCCAGTCCGGAACCATGCCGTAGCGGGGCAGGTAGCGCGGCACGATGTTCAGCAGGCCGGCCATCGCGGACGCCCCGGCGAACCACAGGATCAGGATGGTGCTGACGTCGTACACCGTCCCGAACACGCTGCCGAGGTGCTCATGCGCAAGGTACGCGAGCGCCCTCCCGGAGGCTTCGCCGCCGTCCTTGAACTCGTCCTCCGGGATCAGCACGATCGTCGCGAAGCTGCTGGTGATCAGGAACCCGCTCATGATCAACGCGGCTGTGGTCAGCAGCTTGCGGGTGTTGCGGATCCGCGTCTCCGGGTGGGCCGGGTCGTCCCCGGCCGCACCGTCGACCTGCGGCATCACGGCGACACCGGTCTCGAAGCCGGACAGGCCGAGGGCGAGCTTCGGGAACACGACCAGCGAGATGCCGATCATCACCCAGATGTTCGAGTGCTCGGTGGTCAGCATGCCGCTCCAGTTCGTGACCAGCTCCGGCGCGGTGACGACGTTCCAGAGCGCGTTCGCGACCACGATCAGGTTCAGGCCGAGGTACACGACGACCAGGGCGACCGCGATCCCGATCGCCTCGCCGAACCCGCGCAGGAACACGCCCGCCAGCAGGGCCAGCAGCACCAGGGTGATGATCACCTCCTTGCCCTCGAACCAGTGCGGCACGTACGGGTTCTCGACCACGTGCGCGGTGGCGTCGGCGGCGGACAGCGTCATCGTGATGATGAAGTCGGTGGCCATGAAGCCGAGCAGGACCAGGATCGTGAACTTGCCCTTCCAGCGGCCGAGCAGCCGGTCGAGCATCGCGATGGAGCCCTCGCCGTGCGGGCTCTCGGCCGCGACCCGGCGGTAGACCGGCAGCGCGCCGAGCAGGGTCAGGAGAACCAGGATCAACGTCGCGACCGGTGACAGCAGGCCGACCGCTGCCGCGGCGATCGCAGGCTGGTAGCCGAGCGTCGAGAAATAGTCGACACCGGTCAGGCACATCACCTTCCACCAGCGGTGCGTCGGGTGCGGCGCCGGCCGATGCGGGCCCGGGTGCCCGGCCGGACGGTCGTGCAGCAACCAGCCGACCACCCGCCCATGGGTAGGCGGCGGGACGCCGACCGTCTCGTTCTCACGCGTTTCTGTCACCGCCCGGAGCCTAACCAGCGCTCGGCGCCCGACCCGGCCCTTCTAACGCCCTTCTAACAACCCCACCGTGAGAGCCCCGCCACGTCGGCTACGGCGCGGTGTTGAACCACGCGGTCAGGCGTGGGACTCGGCGGAGCACGAGTTGGTCGAGGAGTAGTGCGGCGGCCAGGGTGAGGCCGAAGAGGGGTAGGAACAGGGCGAGGGCGACGACGAGGACGGCCAGGGCCGGGGTGGCGCGGAGTGGGAGGCGGCCGCGGGGTGCGCCGAGGGCGTTGCCTTTCGGGCGGCGGCGCCACCACATCAGCGGTCCGCTGACACACATGAACATCACACCGAGACAGAAGACCGTGGTCGCCCAGAAGTTGAGCGTTCCCAGGCGCCGGCCCTCGTGCAGCGCGATGCCTTGGGCAACGACCTTCGCGAGCGCCGGGTAGTCGCTGTACCCGTACGTTGACACCACGCGACCGCCGTACCGGTCGACGTGCAACGTGCGCTCCTTGCCGGGGTCGTTGAACGCGTAGCCGATCGCCGAGTAGACGCCCGCGTCGTCGGCGGGCAAGGCGATCGTCATCGGGCGGCGCAGCCCGTTGCGCTGGCCGACCGCGATCGCAGTGTCGACGGTGGCGACCGACCGTTTCCCATCGGCCGGGTTCGAGCGCGGCACTTCGGTCTTACCGAGACCCCACGGCACCGAGTGGCTGTGCGGGAGCGACTCGTCGAGGGTCGAGGTCGGGTTCGACAGCGCACCGGGATCCTCGCCCCAGAACGACGTACCTTGATGCGTCGCGAGCTCCTGGGTCTTCGCGCCCCAGAACCCGGTCCACGGCAGACCCGACACGATCAGGAACAGCAGCCCGATACCCAGGACCGCGCCGGTGCGGCCGTGCCGTGAGCGCAGTACGGCGCCCGCCGCACCAGCAGCCCGTCGACGCGCCCGCGCGACCCTGCCCTTGAAGAACAGGTAGTAGCCGGTCAGCGCCATCACGATCGCCCAGCAGGCGGCGATCTCGATCACGTAATCGCCCCAGCGGCCGGCCATCAGTTCGCCGTGCAGCAGGATCGCGGCGCCCGACAGCGTCGTGTCCGGGTCGAGCGAACCCAGGACCTTGCCTTCGTACGGGTCGACGAACACGTCCCGCGGACCGGCCGCGGTGTCGACGGAGAACACCGTCGAGCGGTTCGGCGCGGAGGGCTCGGTCATCGAGACGACCGTGGCGTCGGGGAAGGCCTGGTGTACCTCGTCCAGCTGTGTCTCGTACGGCTGCGCGACCAGACCCGCGGGCTGGTCGACCTTCATCAGATCAGCGTGCAGAACCGGTTCGATCTGGAAGCGGAACAGGTAGATGAGGCCCGTCGCGGCGAGGATCAGCAGGACCGGGATCACCAGGAAGCTCGCGTAGAAATGCCATCGCCAGAACGCCCGGAACAACCCGGCGCCGCGGGTCCGCGCACCGTTGTCCGGCTTCGCTGGGGCCTCCAGTACTGCGCTCACGTCCACTCCTTCTTCGCACCGTCCACACCAGGAGTCGGTTCGCCGGCGCGATCAGTTCCAGCCGGCCGATGTGGCGTGGGACACAGGTGCGGCCCGAAGGGCTGTCCGAGCGGGATGCGACGATGGTCCGGCCATGCAGCAGACGTGGGGGTTCCGAGGGACGCGGGCCGCGATGTTCGCGGTCACCTGCGTGCTGCTCGCCGCCCTCGGCCACGTCGTGATGTCCGGCGCGGGCCTCCCGTGGTGGGCGATCCCGATGGGCTTCGGCTGGATCGGCGGCACCGCGTGGATCGTCGCCGACCGGGAGCGCAGCGTACCGTTCGTCGTCCTGAGCACGCTGGTGGCGCAGGGCGCGCTGCACCTGGTGTTCTCGCTCGCACAGTCGATGGCAGTCCCGCACGCAATGCACACCGGCCATCAGATGACCGGTACGTCGTCATTCGGCATGCTCGGTGCTCACCTGCTCGCGGCGCTCCTGTGCGGGCTGTGGCTCGCGTACGGGGAGCGCGCCGCGTTCGCCGTACTGCGCTCCGTCGCCCGCCTGATCCTGGTGCCGTTGCGGCCGTTCACGCGCCCACAGATCACCACGCACCGGCCCCGGATCCGGCCCGCCCACTCCCCCGCGCCGTACGACGATCTGCTGCTCGCGCACGCCATCACCTCCAGGGGTCCACCGAGCGGAATCGCTGCTTTCTGACAGCACGATTCACCCCGGGCGTTCGCCGTCCGGGGCTGTGCCATGCCATTCGGCAGGCCTCCGCTCACCGGTGCCGCGGTTCCCCGCGCCGCCGGATCATTTGGACCCCAGAAGGACTCACTCCATGGCTTCTGCCTTGATCGACGACCGATCGACCCATTGGGCGATCGCCGCACGTGACGGTGATCTCGTTGCCCTCGACCACTTCGTCCGCGCGCTGCACCACGACGTACGGCGCTACGTCGCCCACCTCAGCGGCGACGCGCACGCGGCCGACGACCTCACCCAGGAAACGTTCCTGCGGGCGCTGCAAAGCCTGCACCGGTTCGAGGGCCGCTCGTCAGCGCGGACCTGGCTACTGTCGATCGCCCGGCGTACCGTCGCCGACGATCTGCGCCGCAAGGCCGCGCGCCCGCGGATCTCGCGGCACGACTGGCAGCGCGCCGCCGAACAGTCCCAGCCGCGGGGCCTGCCCGGATTCGAGGACGGCATCGCGCTGACCGAACTGCTCGACAAGATCCCCGGCGACCGCCGCGAGGTCTTCGTCCTCACCCAACTCGCCGGCGTCCCCTACGCCCAGACCGCCGCCCACCTGGGCTGCCCGATCGGCACGGTCCGCTCCAAGGTGTCACGGGCCCGAACAACCCTCGCCGATCTGCTCACCGCCTGACGGCCCAGGCTGCCTCCCGATGCGGGAGGCAGCCTGGCCTAGGATCGGCCGTATGGCGACGCGGCTGGTACAGATCTCGATGAAGGCGCACGACAGCTCGGCGCTCGGCAGGTTCTGGGCGGAGGCCCTCGGCTGGGAGGTCACCGCCGACAATGCCGAGGAAACCAACCTCGAGCCCGTGGGTTTCAGCTATCCCGACCCGACTGCCGTCTGCATCGACGTCATTCCGGTCCCCGCTCCCAAGACGGCGAAGAACCGCGTCCACGTCGACCTCGCCACCACCTCCGCGGCTCACCAGGCCGACCTGATCGAACGCCTCCAGAAGCTCGGTGCGACACCCGCCGACATCGGCCAGGGCGACGTCCCGTGGACCGTCCTCGCCGACCCGGAGGGCAACGAGTTCTGCGTCCTGGAGCCCCGGCCGATCTACAGCGACACCGGCCCGATCGCCGCGGTCGTCGTGGACTGCGCGGACCCGCGAGCGATGGGCCGGTTCTGGTCGGAAGCCATGGACTGGACGCTCCACGAGACGACCGACAACTCCGCCGTACTGCGGTCCGCCAAGGGCGTCGGGCCCTACCTCGAGTTCATCCGCACCTCCGACCCGAAGATCGGACTGGACCGCATCCACCTCGATCTCCGCCCGTACCCCAGCGACGACCACGCAGCGGAGGCGGACCGGTTGCGCTCACTCGGCGCCACCGACCTCGACATCGGCCAGGGCGACGTTGCGTGGACCGTCCTGGCAGACCCCGAGAACAACGAGTTCTGCCTGCTCACTCCCCGCTGAGCACGTCACGCCGGGCTCGCGTCGGTGGCCGCCTTCTTGCGGGCCCTCGGCTTACGGGGTTTGGTCCCGTTGCTGCCGTTGCCGTTGCTGCCGTTGAGCGCGGGCTCAGCGGCGAACGGGACGAACGGCATGGTCAGCGGGAGCGCCGCCAGCCGCATCAGGAGCAGGACGTTGTCGTCGCCGGCGGTCTTGTTCAGGCGCAGACGCCCGCAGTTGGTGCACCGGTGGATGAGGACCCAGCGGCCCTCGCCGCGGACCGTGACCGCGATCGGCTCCATGCCGCCGGCACAGTCGGCCTTGCGATCACCCGGCACGTTGCGGTCGAGGTGACGCGACCACAGGCAACTCGGGCAATGATTGCGATGGGTAGTTCCAGGGGCGTCGAGGGAGACCTCTACGCCGCAATGTTCACAGCTGAACGAACGTGCGAATACCAAACCGAAGAACCTTTCAGAGCAAACCTGCAGGACAGAGCAGACATACGCGTCCCTCCTTCCGGTCCGCACCGACTGATCCGGCGCACGTCCCCCCAGCAGATCAGTCCCCATCGGCACCGTCAATCAAATAACCCGCACGCGGCCGCTTGACCTTGACGCTGGGTCAACCCCGCAAGGTGATCCCCATGACAGTTCAATCGACCTCCGGCCCGGCGATCCGGGTGCAGGGTCTGGAGAAGGCGTACGGGACGAAGGCGGTGCTGCGCGGCGTGGACTTCGACGTCGCGCGCGGCAGCATCTTCGCCCTCCTCGGCTCCAACGGGGCCGGCAAGACCACCACGATCAGGATCCTCTCCACCCTCCTCAAAGCCGATGCGGGCGCCGCCGCCGTCAACGGTTTCGACGTGGCCACGCGGCCGGCCGACGTCCGGGAATCCATCAGCCTGACCGGGCAGTTCGCCGCCGTCGACGAGATCCTCACCGGCCGCGAGAACCTCGTCCTGGTCGCCAAGCTCCGGCACGTCGCAGACCCCGGCGCGGTCGCCGATGCCCTGCTCGACCGGTTCTCCCTGACGGAGGCGGCCGCCCAGCGCACAGCGACGTACTCGGGTGGAATGCGCCGCCGCCTGGACATCGCGATGAGCCTGATCGGCGACTCGCCGGTGATCTTCCTGGACGAGCCGACCGCGGGGCTCGATCCCGAGGCACGGATCGAGGTCTGGCAGACGGTGAAGGAACTCGCCGGCCACGGTACGACGGTGCTCCTCACGACGCAGTACCTGGAAGAGGCCGAACAGCTCGCCGACCGGATCGCGATCCTGCACCAGGGCCGGATCATCGTCAACGGCACCCTCACCGAACTCAAACAGCTCCTCCCACCCGCCGAGATCGAGTACGTCGAGAAGCAGCCGACCCTCGAGGACGTGTTCCTCACCATCACCAAGGACCGCGCATGACCAGCCATTTCCTGGGCGACACCGCAGCCCTTACCGGACGCAGCCTGCGCCACATCGTTCGCAGCGTCGACACGATCATCACGACGGTGCTCACGCCGGTCGCGATGATGGTGATGTTCGTGTATGTGTTCGGCGGCGCGATCGACACCGGGTCCGAGGCGTACGTGAACTACCTGCTGCCCGGCATCCTGCTGATCACGGTCGCGTCCGGCGTCGCGTACACGGCGTTCCGGATCTTCATGGACCTGAAGAGCGGAATCTTCGAACGGTTCCAGTCGATGCCGATCGCCCGATCGGGCGTGCTCTGGGCGCACGTCCTCACCTCGCTGGTCGCCAACCTGGTCTCGCTGGTGATCGTCGCGGGCGTCGCGCTGCTCATGGGATTCCGTTCGAGCGCCGGCGTACTGGACTGGCTCGCCGTCGTGGGGATCCTGTTCCTGTTCACCCTGGCTCTGACGTGGATCGCCGTCATCCCGGGACTCTCGGCGGCAACGGTCGAGGGCGCGGGCGCGTTCGCGTACCCGCTGATCTTCCTGCCGTTCGTCAGCTCGGCGTTCGTGCCCACGCAGACCATGCCGGGCCCGGTGCGCTGGTTCGCCGAGAACCAGCCGGTGACGTCGATCGTCGACACGATCCGCAACCTGTTCGCCCAGCAGCCGGTCGGGGACGACATCTGGACCGCTCTGGCGTGGTGCGTCGGCATCCTCGTCGTCGCGTACGTCTTCGCCGTGGCTGCCTACCGCCGCAAGATCGCCTGAGGCAGGCTGGGACCCATGCTCACGATCAGCCAGCTGGCGACGCACGCCGGGGTGACGGTGCGAGCGGTGCGGCACTATCACAAGATCGGCCTGCTGCCGGAGCCCGGACGCGACCACTCCGGGTACCGGGCGTACGACGCCGGCGCGGTCGTGCGCCTGATCCAGATCCACACGCTCGCCGGTGCCGGCGTACCGCTCGCCCGCGTGCAGGAGCTGCTCGACGCCGCTCCGGAGGAGTTCAGCGACGGCGTCGAGAAGATCGACAAGGACCTGCGCGCCGAGATCCGGCGGCTGCAGGACACCCGCAAGCGCCTGGCCAGGCTCGCCGCGGGCGAGCACCTCGCACTGCCGGCGAGTGTTGTGGACTACCTCGATCGGCTCCGCGAGCTCGGCATGGACGAGCGGTACATCGTGCTCGAGCGGGACGCCTGGATCATGATCGCGGCCCAGGTCCCGCACCTGGTCGACGATGTCATCGTCCAGAAGCACCAGGCGCTGGAGCACCCGGACACGGTGAAGCTCTACCGCCTCGTCAACGAGACCCTCGACGCGGCGGCCGACGACCCGCGGATCGTCGAGATGGTCGACCTGATCGAGAGCATGATGATCGCCGCCGTACAAGCAGGTGCTGCCGGCAGCTACGGCCTCGACGACGACCTGGTACGGCTGATGGACACCGCGATGCTGGAAGCCGCCCCGGAGGCCCAGAGAATCATCACCCTCCTCGAACAACGCGGCTGGAAAGGCTGGACCCGCATCGAACGGATACCCGCTGACCGACTCTGAATCGTCAGGTGTTTCGGTCGATCAGGTCCGGCGCCGCTGGTGTGTCGGAGCGTGCGATCTCGCGGCGCTCGGCGGCTGAGATCAGGCCGAGCTCGTGCAGGATCCCCGCGGACCGGCGCCAGCAGTCGCGGGCGGTGCCGGCCGCGCCGAGATCGGCCTGCGTCCGGCCGAGCCCCCACCAGATCTCGGCGTCGAGCAGCGTCTGCGTCGCTTCCGACCGGCGGCTGGCCGCATGCGCACGCTCGAAATGGGCAAGAGCCTCAGCAGGCCGACCAGCCAGCCGGGTCGCCTCGGCCAGGTTGCAGAGAATGTTCGCCAGCCAGTTCATCTCGTCCAGCGACTCAGCAATCGCCAACGCCTCGGTGTGCGCGGCGACCTCGTCCGCGGGCCGGTCCGCGTGCCGATAGGTCAACCCGAGGCTGGTCAGAGAGTCGGCCAATGCGGTCGGCCGATCATTGCGCCGGTTCAGCTCGATCGCAGCGCGCGAGTGAGCGATCGACTCGTCATGCCGCCCGAGCAGCCGGTACGCCGACGCCATCGAAGCCAGCTGCACCGCCTGACCAGCCTCGTTCCCGATCTCCCGGTACGCGGACAACGCGCGCGACAGGTGCTCCAGCGCGAAACTGTTGTCCCCCCACCGCAGCAACGCGGCCCCGATGTTCTCGTGCGCAACCGCCGTATGGAACGGCTCGACGGCCGCGGCCAGCACCAGCTCACCGAGCCGGAGCCTGTCGCGATGCCGCCCGCGCAAGGTCAGCCCAAGACCAACCGCCGAGCCGATCGCGGCCGACAGCCCCGGGTCCATACCGGCAGCCTGGCGCACGATCGCGGACAGATTGTCGGCCTCCGCATCGAGCCATGCGTAGACCTCGTCGCGATCGCGGAGTTCGACACCGACCCCCGGCAGGGTTGCGGGTCCGGCCTCGGTCCGCCAGGCGGCATCGGCGTTCAGCAGTCGGCACGCGGTCCGCGCGGTCGCCAGGTAGCAGTGCAGAGCCCGCCAGACAGCGGCTGCGCGACTCGCGTCGTCGTCCGTTGCACGAGCACGGTCGCGTCCGAACAGCCGGAGCAGGTCGTGCGCCCGGTACCGGCCTGGCGCGTGGCTGTCGAGCAGCTGCATGTCGACCAGGCTCTCGAGCAGGTCCTCGGCGGTACTGGTGCTGGTGTTCGCCAAGGCCGCGGCAACTGGAATGCCCACGTCGGCAGCGTCCAAGAGGTTGATCTGCCGGAAGAGCCGCTGTTGCCGATCGTCGAGCTCCTGGTAGCTGACCTGGAAACTTGCCCGCACGCCGCGGTCCTCGGTCTGCAACTCACTCAGCCGCCGGCTGCCGTGGTCGGTGGTTGCGAGCCGGTCGGCCAACGTCGGCAAGGTCCACGACGGACGGGAGGTCAGCCGGGACGCAGCGATCGAGACCGCGAGCGGCAGCGCGCCACAGAGCCGTACGACGTTTGCGGCGGCCTGGCGCTGCTCCGGGTCGGCCAGGTCGACCCGCTGGACCAGGCGGGCGAGCAACGCGATCGCGTCTTCTTCAGGCAGGACCTCGAGCGGTTCGTGGACGGCGCCGGTCAGCGCCGCGAGGATCCGGCGGCTGGTGACGATGGTGCGGCACTCCGGCCCGGCCGGGATCAGCGGTTCGACCTGGCTGACGTCCAGGGCGTTGTCCAGGACCACGAGCAGCCGCAGGTCGTTCGTCATCGAGCGGAACCGGGCGGCTGCCTCGTCGGTGTCCGCAGGTACGGTCCCGTCGGCGGCGCCGAGCGACCGCAGGAACCGTCCCAGCACCTCGGCGGGTTCCAGGGGCGCGACATCCGGGGTGGATCCGCGAAGGTCGACGTACAGCTGACCGTCCGGGAACGCGTCGGCAACCAGATGCCCAACATGCACCGCAAGTTCCGACTTCCCCACACCACCAGGCCCCGCAAGAGCCGCAATCGGCGCCGGCCGCACCCGCACACCCCCCAACACCTCCCGAAGCCGACCAATAGCCGCCCCCCGCCCCACAAACCCCGGCACCCCCAACGGCAACTCCGCCGGCACAACAGCCCGGGGCTCGTCCCGGGGCTCGTTTGGAATTGTTCCTGCTAGTACTGCGCGTTCGAGGTCACGGAGTTCTTGGCCGGGTTCTATGCCTAGTTCCTCGACGAGGAGGTCGCGGCCCTCGCGGTAGCACTCGAGGGCCTCCGCCGGTCGGCCGGAGCGCCACAGAGCTGTCATCAGCAGGGCGCGCAGGTGTTCGCGCAACGGCTGCTCGGCGACCAGCGCACTCAGCTCCGCGATCGCCTGCCGGTACCGCCCCAGCGCGAACTCAACGTCGTACAACTGCTCCGCGATCGTCAGCCGCAGCTCAGCCACCCGCTGGGCGCTAGCACTCAGCGCCCGCGTCGACAGGTCCCGCAACGCCGTACCACGCCACAACGCGAGAGCAGCCCGCAACCGATCAGCCGCATCCTCGAGATCACCCGCAGCCTGCGCCTCGGCCTGCAACCGCTCGGCCTCTGCCAGGTCGATCCGAACCTCCTGGTCGTTCAGACGGTACCCATGCGGTGTCGTCTCGATGAGTTCCCGTTCGCATCCGGCGTCCGCGAACGCCCGCCGCAACGTGGACACCTGAATGGACAACTGCGTCCGCGCCGAAGCCGGCGGACTCTCGTCCCACACCGCATCGATGAGTTCGTCGGCCGACACCGCCCGACCGGCCTCCATCAGCAGCGCGGCCAGCACCTGATGGGCCCGCTGACCCCCGAGGCTCGCCGGTCTCCCTCCGACCATCACCTCGACCGGGCCCAGCACCCGGATCTCCACCCCGTCCCCGACCATCACTTCAGGTTAGGCGACGACCGGGTCCCCTACTTCCTGTAGCTGTCGCGCGAGCTATTTGACACGCCAGCCGAAGAAGCGTTTGCACTTGTCCGGCTTCATCTCTCGGTGCGAGCTGATGCTGTTGCTCCAGTTGCCCGCCTCGTCCTTGCCGTCGCCGTACATGTAAAGCTTGGTGACGTAGTGCCCCGGGCGGACGCAGAAGCGATCCCCCTTGTCGCTGTAGTTCGTGCGCGTGTAGAACTCCACGGTCGCGTCACTGTGATTGATCAGCGAACCCGCGTTGTTGTCCCACTTCTGAATCTGGCCCTCGCTGTCGCCGTGGTCGCGGTCCTCACCGGAATCGTCCTTCGCACCATGGGCGGTTTCGCAGTTCATCGCCGTGTACAGATAGATGTGCTTGTCACTGCTCGGCAAACTGTTGGCAGTCGCCCGGCAGTCCTTCTCCCGCGCGGACTCGGCTCCCGCTTTCACGGTCGGCCCCATCGCGGTCGCGCTCACACCGCCCACCATCAGCACGGCGGTCGCCCCCGAGATCAGCACCCATCGCGTGCCCATCACAACTCCTCTTCCTGGATGGTTGATGCCACGACACTAGGAACAGCCGCTATACGCGCGTTATCCCGGCGCGATAACCGGCACATAACCGGCGTACCTACCGTCGCCGGTATGAAACCTTCGGATCTGGTCAAAGGACTCGTGATCGCCGCGACGACAGGCGCACTGGTGTACGGCGGAGGCGCCCAAGCCACCGCTGCGGCGCAGGAGGAGGGGAACGGCGCGCCCGACAAACCAACCATGTTCGTGGACAACGATCCGAACGGCACCGACAATCAGCAGTTCCGGATCCGCAACTACCTCGTCAACCTGATCAAGGGCGCCAAGGACGGCTCGGAGATCACCATTGCGTCGTACCGGTTCGACGACACGGACGTGTCGAAGGCGCTGGTCGACAAGATCGAGAACCATGGCGTGAAGGTGCGCGTGATCGCCGACGGGAAGGACGCGGACAAGAAGGCCTACAAGGATGTGGCTGGTACCGACGAGCCGGGGTCCTGGATCCACAACTGTGGAAAGCCCCAGGAAGACCCTGACCACAACATGCACACCTCGTGCAACGGTATCCACATTATGCACAACAAGTTCTACCTCTTCAGCAACACCGGCGGGAAAACGAATGTCGTCATGCACACGAGCTCGAATCTGAGCACGAAAGGCGACGATCACGTCACGTCCTCGGGTCCGGAGATGTGGAACACGGCGTACACGGCCATCGGCGAGAAATGGCTGTACGGCATGTACCAGAACTACTTCAACGACCTGACCGCAGGTATCGACGTCCCCGACTACTACGAGTACTTCAACAAGAAGTACGGCCAGTCGAACGGGAAGTACAAGCTGTACGTCTCACCGCGCAAGGAGTCGGACGAGAACGTGACGTTCGCGAACATCCTGAAGAACGTGGAATGCGGTGACAACAAGACGGGCGGTACCAGCGGCACCGGCAAGGACGCGCACCGCACCATCGTCCGGGTCGCCGCGGCCCAGATTGCGAAGGGCGGTGGCGCGACCGTCGCCGCCGAGCTGTTCAGGCTGGACAACGAGGGCTGCTACGTCGACGTCGTCGGCACGGAGGTCAGCCAGGCCAAGGACGGGCCGCTCCGCGGTGGACTGCTGCGCGCTCCGACGGGCATTTACCACGGGCCGGAGGTCCGCGAGTTCAGCGAGAACCAGTGCGGTACGCACGAGAAGAACATCCTGATCGACGGCAACTACGACGGGGACGGGGACCAGAAGATCGTCTTCACCGGAAGCCACAACCTCAACAAGAAATCGCCGTTCCACAACGACGACATGATCCTGCGGATCAACGACGCGGACGTGCACGAAGAATTCAGGAAGCACTTCTTCAAGATCCGCGCCGCCGCGGCGATCACGTGGCAGACGAGCAAGTACGAGACGACCGACCCGGACGATCTCAAGTTCGAGTGCCCGGTGAAGAAGTGAGGCCCTACGAGACCCGCGCCGCGGCGTGCAGGGCGAGGCCGTCGGTTGGGGCGATGTCGGCGCGGAACCAGCCCGACGAGTCGACGGTGTACGTCGGGCCGGTGCAACGGCCGGCGGAGTAGTCGCCGTGGAAGATGTCGCAGTACACGCCGGCCGGAAGCTGGGTGTGGAAGCTCCGGCCGGTCAGCGCCGTACTCTCGTCGTTGAGGAC
The DNA here is from genome assembly GCF_004331375.1 of Kribbella speibonae. Taxonomy (NCBI): domain Bacteria; kingdom Bacillati; phylum Actinomycetota; class Actinomycetes; order Propionibacteriales; family Kribbellaceae; genus Kribbella; species Kribbella speibonae. The sequence continues at coordinate 579,110 of NZ_SJKC01000005.1, forward strand.
CAGGTAGCCCTTGCCGCCACGCCCGAACGCGATCGCGTCGTTGCCGTTGTCCCACCACTCGGTCACGCCGGTCCCTCGTACGGCGTTGTGGAAGCCGACCATGTTGGCGATCACCCGCCACTCGTGCTCGCACCGCCAGCGCTTGCTGAAGCAGGTCGTGTCGACCGTCTGCCCGCTGCCGGTCGAGGGCGGTCCCTGGTCGTTCGACGTGTACTCGTAACTCGACATCACCTTCGGCGTCCCGTACGTCCAGGCCAGCATGAAGGCGTTCGCCATCGCGTACCGCCCGTTGTCGCGGAACGTCAGTACGCCGGTGCCGCGCTGGGTGTCGTGGTTGTCGGTGAACACCACCGCGCGATCCGAGGCCAGCGGCTCCGCGAACGTCTTCAGGTAGGCGAGCCGCTCGGTGTTGAAGATCTTGGCGAGATCCTTCCCGTACCGGAACTCGAGCACATCGCCGTTCCCGACGTACTCGTCCGGGGTGATCGGCTCGCCGGCGCCGTAGATGACCTCCTGATACAGGTACGCCGGACGCGACAACCGGGACTTGATCGCGGCGATGTCCGCGGCGGGCATGTGCTTGGAAGCGTCCAGGCGGAACCCGTCGACGCCGATCGACAGCAGATCGTTCAGGTACGCCGCGATCCGGCCGCGCACGTAGTCGGTGTCGGTGGCCAGATCGGCGAGGTCGACGAGTTCGCAGTTCTGCACCTCGTACCGGTCGCCGTAGTTGACGATGTCGTCGTTCCCGTTCCGCCCGCAGTGATGGAAGTCCTGCGTCTGGTACGTCCCCGGGTAGTCGTAGTGCGTGTACGACGAGCCCGCGCTGCCGGTGCCGCCCGACGAGCCGCCGGTCATGTGGTTGATCACGGCATCGACGTACACCTTGACGCCGGCCGCGTGGCAACTGTTGACCATGGCAACGAATTCGCCGCGGGTCCCGCGCCGTGTGCTGTCGAGTTTGTAGCTCACCGGTTGGTAGTCCTGCCACCACGGATACCCGGATCCCGGCAGCACGACATGCTCCTGCGGAGGCGAGACCTGGACGGCGCCGTACCCCTTCGGGCCGAGCACCTGGCCGCACTCTCGCCCGACCGACGTCCAGTTCCATTCGAACAGCTGGACGATGACGTCGCGCTCCCCCGCCGGCGCCGCCTGCGCAGTCGCCCCGCTCATTCCGGCCATCGACAGACCCAGCAACAGGACCAGCAGTTTGCGCATCATCGGACTCCTCGGGGCGGTGGGCCTCCTCATCAAACCACGCGGTCCGGCGAGTCCGAGGGGTTCCCGTGTCGCACAGTCGCCCGGGACGGCGCATACTGGAGGCCTGATGCTGCCCTATCGCGCGACGACGCGTCGTCACCTGTCAACCAGTCCTTTCAAGGCCCAGGTTTCTGACTCGCTCAAGAGTTACGAAGTCGGTGAGCGGGTCTCCCACGACAGGGAAGGACTCGGCCGCGTCCATGCGGTCGAAGCCGATGGCACCACGGTGATCATCGACTTCGGCGCCGGACGCCTCCTCCGGGTCGCGGCCCCGTTCTCGAAACTCCACTCCCTCGGCCAGGCCGACGCCTGATCCGCTCACGCTGCGCAGCGGGTGTTGCGCGGCGGGACCGTCAGCGACGCCAGGTAGTCGGCGACGTACCGGTTGATGCAGTCGTTGCGACCGACTGCGGTATGCCCTTGACCCTCCCAGGTCAGTAACTCCGCGTTACCCAGACTCGCGGCCATCGCGACGGCACCGGCGTACGGCGTCGCGGGGTCGTGACGGGTACCGACCACGACGATCGGGTGCGGCGTGGCGGCGACGGGCGGCTGCAGCGTGTGCCGCGCCGGCTGCCAGAACGCGCAGCCGAACAGCTGCCACGACCCCCAGACCCCGAACAGCGGGTACTCCTTCGAGAACCGGGCCCCGGCCGCCCGGATCTCACTCTCCGTCGGCCCCGGCGCGCTGTCGTTGCAGTTGATGACGAGGAGTGCGTCTTCCGAATCTCCTCCGCGGCCGGCCTCGGCCAGCTCACGCAGCGTGCCCGAGTCGCCGTCCGCGGCCTCCCCCAGCCCATCGGCGAGATCGGGCCAGCGCGCGTCGTCGTACAGGGACGCCACCACAGCATCGACGACATCGACGCCGTACGTCGGTACGTCGTCGCCCGGCCGCCCGCTCGGGATCGGCGACGCCTGCGCCTTGCGGACCAGCTCGCCGACGGACCGGCGCACATCGCCATCACACCTGTCCTGAGTCCCGCACCAGGCCGCGAACTGATCGAACGACGCCTCGAAGCCGGCAATCTGCCCTTCGACGGTCTCGATCCAGGTCGTGCCCGGGGCGGTCGGAGCGTCGAGTACGGCGGCGCGCACCTTGTCCGGATAGCGGCGCGCGTACTCCGCACCGAGTTTCGCGCCGTACGACCAGCCGAGGTAGGTCAGTGTCGACTGGCCCAGAGCCACTCGGATGCGGTCGATGTCGCCGGCCGTCGCCGTCGTACTGAACAAGGCCGCCTTCGGGCCCAGCGCCGCGGCGCATTCCTCCGTGATCCCGCGCATCACACCGGCAGCGCGCGCGTACCCCGCGTGGGTCAGCAGATCCGGGAACGTCGGCGTACCGCTGTCCGCGTGCTCACACCGAATGGGCCGCGACCGCCCAACCCCACGCGGATCGAACCCCACCAGATCGAACCGATCCAGCACAGCCTCAGGCAGCAACCCTGCTGCAACCACCGCATGATCCACACCAGACTGCCCAGGCCCACCCGCAATCAGCACCAACGGATCCTTGACCTCGGCCCCACCCAACCGATGAACCCGAACAACCTGCACCCCGAGAGTCCCCGCGCCCTCGTCCGCAGGATCGAACTCAACCTCCACCACCCCACACCGAACCTCAAACCCCTCGCCCACGTCAGCAACAGCCGAGCAGTCCCCCCACTCAATCCCCGCCGACTCCCCCACCGACGAACAAGAGCCCAGACCCAACCCAGCCACCAACCCCAAAACCACCCCCACCCGCCCCACACCCCCAGTAGGCACCCACCCCACCCCCACGACAAGACCGAACCTCGGTCAGCCGAGGAACTTCTCCGCTCGTGCCACGTCGGCTTCGATGCGTTCCGGTGAGAAGTGTTTGAGGACTGACTCGTGGACCTGGTCGACCATCCAGTGGGCCTCGTAGCTGCGTCTTGTTGCCGGGGTGAGGTGGGCCAGTTCGTTCTCGACTACCTTCAGCTCCTCCGTGCCGACTGTCTTTCGGCCGATGCTGCCCCAGTGGAGGCCGAGGAGGGCGTAGTGGCGGTCGCCGCGGGCGGTGCCGGTGTTCCAGTCGACGACGCCGGTGACGTTGCCGGTGTCGTCGAACAGGACGTTGCCCGGTGTGTAGTCGGTGTGTACCAGGTCGTCGCCTTGCATGCGGAAGGGGCGTCCGCCGTCGACTTCGAGCAATCGCGCCAGCAGCCGCCGGCCACGCTTCCCGAGTCGGCCGATGGTGTTCTCGAACACGCCGTCGACGTCCGGGAAGGCCCTCGGCCGTGGGACCTGTGGATCGTGGCGGAGCAGGCCGGCGAAGCGGTTGTTCATGGCGACGAACGACGCTGCGGTGGTCTCGTCGAGCGCGTTCACGTGGTGGCCCGGCAGCCTTTCCTGCACAACAGCGACGTACCCGTCCGAAAGCTCCATCACCAACTGATGCTCCGGAACGGGCAGGCCTTGTCCGCGTACCTTGTTCAGCACGCTCGCCGTCTGCCGCATGACGGCCAACGGTGTGCGCGTGCGCGTCATCGCCGACTCGCGCCCGTCCGCCCACGCGACGAACGCCGCGCTGCTGGAACCGCCGTCCTGATCGGCCAGCCCGGTCAGCACCAATCCGCTGCCCGTGCGAGCGTTCACCTCTTCGATGACCGCGGTCGGCGCCCACGGATTCTCCGAAAACCGAAACTCGATCTTGTGCTCTGTCACGGCCTCACCTCCGAGACATTCTCGACCAGCCAGCGGGCCAACGGGCGCAGTTGGGAGAACGCGGCGAGCACCTGATCTGCCGCGGCGGGCGTGTGAATCCATTCTTCGCAGCCGAGCGAGCGGGTCGCGATCACCGACTTGTGCCGCAAAAGCTCCGCCCGCGGATGATCAACGGGATAACCCCGCAGCGGCCGCTTCAGCAGCTCGCCCGAGAGTACGAATCCCTCCCGCTCGAGCTTCCGCACAATCGCCACCAAACGCGAACCAGAACCGTCGACCGCAACGGCAGCGCGATAACGCTCGATCTGCGCCGACGGCGCGTACCACCACGCCACGCAGACCTCCAATCCCTCCAGATCGAACCGCACCCCGAGCTCGATATTCCGGGCCAATCGCACAATCGCGCTCTGCCGCTGCCACGCTCTCAGCAACACCTCGCCGTATCCCCAGACCGAAAAGTCCTCGTACGCCGAATCCGCGTCCGCCACCGCATTCAGCAGGTCGATCATCGGCTGCCGAACCAATTCCTCCCGCTCCCGCCGGCACTCCCGCCGCACATCGGCCGAAGGCTCCCCCTCGAGCCTGAGCAGCACATCGAACGCCTCGCGCGGCCACCCCTCGAATGTCCCACTCACCCAAGGCAGCATAACGATTGAATACGCACCTCCAGGCGCCGTATCAGCTGCCGTTCACCCGCCTCTTATGGGCAAGAGAAGCGGAGGTGGAGCACATGGGGATTCTTCAGGATCCGCCAGACAACGGGCTCGGATCGACCACGGCTGTTTCCTTTCACTACTGGCGGCGGGTCGGGTTCCTGCTGGCAGGCGTCGCCCTCATCGTGCTTGCCGTCGTATTTCTCGGTGACCGTGCCGGGGACAACGATTCGTCTCAGGCCGTCTGGGTCGTGCTCCTGCTGATCGCCGTCGCGCTGAGCGGCGTCGCCCTCTTCACGGCCACTCACATGCAGCGTCAATGGCACGCCGGGCTGCGCTGGCTCGCCCTGATCCTGGGCGCTGTCGTCGCCGCACACTTCGGCGACCTGGCGAGCCTCAAGGGTCAGAAGAGGTCGATCGTCGAGATCGAGCTCGCCGGCAGCAGCGAGGCCTGGACGGCCTGCGGCTGCGACCCGGTCTTCACGAAGGCCGTCCAGCAGGACTTCTGGTTCATCGTCTCGTACGTCGCCCTGCTCGCCCTGCTGGCGTCGTGGGCGGGCCTGTACTTCCGGCTGCCGCTGCTCCGGCGGGCTCGCACCACCGTGGTCATCGCCGTCGTCGTCGCGGGCGCCTTCGATGTCTTCGAGAACATCCTCATGCTCACCGCGGGATCGTCGAACGGACCGTGGCGGTTCGCAGCAGTCTTCGCCTGGGCCAAGTTCGCCTTGCTCGTCGTGACCGTCGTCTACATCGCGGCCGGTGCCTTCGCGTGGTGGTCGACGCCACGCTGGGTCAGGCTCGCCGCTTGGGCGCTGCCGAAGTACGCCCAGAAGGCAGCCGGCATGAAGGCGAAACCCTCGGACAAGGCCGTCCAGGCCGCTGAGGGGGCCATGATGCAACGCCCCGCACCCCCGCGCGGGAAGGCGAGGTACGGCATTGCCCTGTCCGGTGGCGGGATCCGGGCCTCGTCGATCAGCCTCGGCGCGCTCCAGGCGCTCGACGGTGGTGTCCTCGGCTGGTCCGGAGCGCGCGCGGTCACCGCTGTGTCCGGCGGATCGAACATGGCGGCGGGCTGGAGCATCTCGCGTTCCAGCCTCCAGACGACGGACCCCGAGAGCCTGCCGCGAACGAACCTCCGCCAGCTGGCACCTCGCCCGTGGCAACAGCAGGAGAACGGGTGGCTCACCGCCGAAGAGCGCCATCTGGTCGACAACCTCGGATACCTCGGGTCGAACCAGCCTCGAGGATCCGACACTGATCCCGCCGCTGCGAAGGCAACCAGGCAGGCAGGACCCGAAGGCAACCAGACATCCACCAAGGCGTCGTACCGCCCGGCCGTGTTCGCAACGGTGATCGCGGGGCTGACGGTCAACGTGATCGTGCTGACGAGCATGCTCTGGGCGATCACCCGGCCTGTGGGCTGGGCATTGCGCAGCTTCACAGAACTGAGCGGCGAGCTGCCGAACAACGCGATGCACCAGCTCGTCAAGGAGCATTCGCTCTCGCTCCCCGGGCTCATCTTCCTCGGCGCCGGATTCGCCGTCCTGATGCTCTGGGTCCTGGCCGGCCGGTTCCTCGTCGGCTACGCCCAGAACAACAAGTGGGCACGGGTCACGCTGCAGACGTTGAAGCGGGCGTCGTACAGCGCGTTCGCGCTGGGGGCGCTGCTCGCACTTGCCCTGTGGGGCTTCGTCGAACTGGTCGGCGCTGTCGCCCACCTGTCGTTCGCCACGCTGGTCGCGACGGCTGGTGCGAGTGCCGGTGTTGTTGGTTCGGTCGTCCGCATCCTCCGGAAGCCGGCTGCGCGCTTCGCGCCCATGCTCGGCGGGATCGCCTTCGTCGTGGTCGGGCTGGGTGTGACAGCCCTGGCGACCTGGACCGCGGCCAAGTACGAGGTGACGTGGTCCGGGGATGATCTGTTCAGCTGGCGATCCGGCTGGAACTGGGTTCTCGCGCTCGTCCTGCTGACCATTGTGCTGCTAGGACCCAGCTCGGAAAGCTGGTCGCTGGCGCCCTTCTACCGAGGCAAGCTGCGGCTGGCGTACGCGACGTACCGCACCGGGAACCCACAGGACGAGCTTCATGTGCAGCCGTACGAGAACGACGTCCCCGGTACCCCCGACGTCAAGCGTGAACCCGGGTTGTTCGAGTTCAACCGCGGCCCGACAGCGGTGCGTACGCCGTTGGTGGTGTGCACGACCAGCACGGTGACCTCGCGGGCGGTCCGCAGCCGGTACGGCACGCCGGCGCTGAGCGTGACGTTCGACCCGGAGCGGACGATCCTGCATCTGCCGCAGGACGGGCGCGGCAACACGCTGCAGTTCGCCGCATCGACCCGAGTGCTCGACCGGCTCGGGACGAAGATGCACAAGCGGATCACCACGATGATGGCGGTCGCCATCTCCAGCGCCGCGGTCTCCCCCGCGATGGGCCGGTACCAGATCGGTCCGACCAGCATGCTGCTGGCGTTCTTCAACATCCGGCTCGGCGTGTGGATCGCCAACCCGCGGTTCATCACTCAGCTCGAGGCCGCCGGCCTACAGAACCAATCCGATCTGGCCTACCCACGGACCGGGCTCGGTTATCTGTTCAAGGAGTTCTTCGGCGTCCACGACCTCGACGACCCCTATCTGTATCTGACCGACGGCGGCCACTGGGAGAACACCGGACTCGTCGAGCTGCTCCGGATCCCCGAGATCACCGAGATCGTCTGCGTCGATGCCGATTCCGGTCCAGGTGACGCGACCAGCTCACTCGGCAAGGCGATCGCGATCGCCCCGAGCGAGTGCGACATCCGGATCGACATCAGCCTCGACCCGCTCCGGGCGGCGCCCAGCGGTTCGCGCGTACCGGCGTACTCGCCGCGGACCGTCAACATCGGGTTCTTCACCAAAGGCGCGGGATCCTTCACCGACCAGACCGCGATCGGTGTCCTCTGGTATGCCAAGCCCGGGTTGGCCAAGGAGATGCCCGCGGCGCTGCTCGCGTTCCACGAGCGGTATCCGACCTATCCGCGGGAGTCGACCCTGAACCAGTTCTTCGACACCGCGAGCTTCGTTGCCTACCGCAACTTCGGTCGCTACAACGCCCGCCAGATCCTGCTGGCACGCCAGAAGCTTCAGTCAGCGCTGACCGAACTCCTGGCGCTCCCAGACGCGGACCTCGACGAGCAACTGCAAGAGATGGCCGTTGACCACTGGGTCATCGCCGAGCTGTCCCGCGCCGCCCACAGCGCCGCGGCCACGCCGCCCTTGATCAGAGCATATTGCCTCGCGGTGCAGACCTCACTGGTGTCGTGATCAGGAGCGGTAGCGGCGCGACTTGTTGTCCGTTGTGGATTCACCGGGCTGCCATTGGGCGATCCACGGGCCGGTGCCCTCGGAAGGATCCACGATGCCGGCCTCCAGCCAGCTGTGTTTCCCGTCGAGCACCTGCCGCGCCAGCCGTCGATCGTCGTCGTCCGTGTTGCTCCACAACTGATCGAACAGGTGGTCGACCCTCAGCCGCGCCTGCTCACAGAACACCGCCGCCAGCTCGTACGCCGACTCGCCCCGGCCAGTGTCCTGCGCAGTGTCCTGGCCGCGCAGCGTCTCGGCGCGCGAACAGGAGGCCGCCATCGCGAACAGCTCGGCGCCGATGTCCACGATCCTGGCCAGGAACCCTTGCCGGTACTCGAGCTTCGCCTGCCAGCGCCCCATCCCGTAGAACGTCTGCCGCGCGAGCTTGCGCGACGAGCGTTCGACGTACCGCAGGTGCTTCGCGAGCGGCCCGAACTCACGGTACGACCTGGGATCGGTGCCCTTGCCGACGGCGAGCTGCGGCAGCCACTTCGCGTAGAACCCGCTCGCGTTCACCGCGGCCCGAGCCTTGGCCTGGAGGTCCGCGTCCGGTGAGGCCAGGTCGCCGGCCGCGGACAGGTGCGCGTCGACCGCTTCCCTCGCGATCAGCAGATGCATGATCTCGGTCGAGCCCTCGAAGATGCGGTTGATCCGCAGGTCCCGCAGGATCTGCTCCGCCGGCACCGCGCGCTCGCCCCGGGCCGCCAGCGAGTCGGCGGTCTCGTACCCTCGTCCGCCGCGGATCTGCACGAGTTCGTCGGCGATCCGCCAGGCCATCTCGCTGGCCCACAGCTTCGCCAGCGCCGCCTCGATCCGGATGTCCTTGGTGCCCGCGTCGGCCAGGTTCGCGGACAAATCGAGCACCGCCTCGAGCGCGAACGTGGTGGCCGCGATGAACGAGATCTTGTCGGCCACGGCCGCGTGGGCGCCGATCGGCCGGCCCCACTGGACGCGTTCCGCGGACCACTCCCGCGCGATTTTCAGGCACCACTTGGCCGCGGCCGTGGTCGTCGCGGGGATGGACAGGCGGCCGGTGTTCAACGTGGTGAGCGCGATCCGCAGGCCGTCACCCTCCCGACCCAGCCGGTTCTCGACCGGCACCCGGACCTGGTGGAAACGGGTGACGCCGTTCTCGATCCCGCGCAGCCCCATGAAGGCGTTGCGGTTCTCCACCGTGATTCCCGGCGCGTCGGCCTCGACCACGAACGCGCTGATGCCACCCCGCCGGCCGTCCTGCTCAGGTACGCGGGCCATCACCACGACCAGCTCAGCGATGACGCCGTTCGTCGTCCACAGCTTCACGCCGTCCAAGAGGTACGCCGTACCGTCGTCCGTCGGCGTCGCGGTCGACGCCAGCCGGGCCGGGTCCGAACCCACATCGGGCTCCGTCAGCAGGAACGCGGTCACCGCGCCGGCCGCGCAGCGGGGCAGGAACCGCTGCTTCTGCTCGTCGGTCCCGAACATCTTCACCGGCTCCGGCACCCCGATCGACTGATGCGCGGAGACGAGCGCGCTGACGCTCGGATGCACCGACGCGACCAGCATCAGCGCCTTGCCGTAGTACGACATCGGCAGGCCCAGGCCGCCGTACTCGGTCGGGATCTTGATGCCGAACGTCCCCAGCTCCGCGAGCCCCCGCACGTATTCGTCCGGGATCTTCGCCTCCCGCTCGATCAGCAGGCCGTCGAGGCTCTCGCAGTACGCCGCCAGCCGGGCGATGAACTCGTCGCCGCGCGCCGCGTCGTCCGCCGCGACGGCATGCGGTTGCGGGTGGATCAGCGACAGGTCGAAGTCGCCGAGGTACAGCTTCTTGGCGAAGCTCGGCCGGGTCCACTCGGTCTCCCGGGCCGCCTCCGCGACCTCTCGGGCCTCGCGCTCGCCGACCTGCCGGGTTTGAGCCGTCATGGGTATCCCTCCTCGTCTGAGGACTCCTACTACCCGCTAGTACCCTAAATCTCAGAGTCCGACCATGGCCATGCCAGCTGGGTTGTAACGGTCCCCCTGCACACCGATCCGAGCGGCGAGCGCGTCCAGATCCGCGATCTCGTCCGCTGACAGCGCGACCTGGGTCGCGGCGGTGTTCTCGTCGACCCGCGGGCGCCGCCGGGTTCCGGGGATGGGCACGATCCACGGGTGCTGCGCCAGCAGCCAGGCGAGGGCGATCTGGCCGGGCGTGCAACCCTTCGGCTCGGCGAGGGCGCGGACATGGGCGACCAGTGCCTCGTTGGCGGTGAGGTTGCCGGCCTCGAAACGCGGGACCCGCGAGCGGATGTCGTCGGCGGTGAACTCGGTCGACGTACTCACGGTGCCGGTCAGGAAGCCCTTGCCCAGCGGACTGAACGGCACGAACCCGATCCCGAGCTCGGCGCACGCCGGCAACACCTCCGGCTCCGGGTCCCGCGTCCACAGCGAGTACTCACTCTGCACAGCCGTCACCGGATGTACGGCGTGCGCCCGGCGGATCGTCTCCGCACCGGCCTCGGACAGCCCGAAGTGCCGGACCTTACCGGCCTGCACGAGTTCGGCGACCGCACCGGCGACGTCCTCGATCGGTACGTCGGGGTCGACCCGGTGCTGGTAGAACAGATCGATCACGTCGATCCCGAGCCGCTGCAACGACTCGTCCGCGACCCGGTGGATCTGCTCGGGACGTGAGTTCGTCCCGGCCATCCGTCCGTCCTGGATGTTCCACCCGAACTTGGTCGCGATCACGACCCGATCCCGCAACGGTGCCAGCGCCTCGCCGACGAGTTCCTCGTTGACGTACGGCCCGTACACCTCGGCCGTGTCGAAGAACGTCACGCCCGCGGACTCCACGGCGTACCGGATCACACCGATCATGTCGTCGCGATCACCAGGGTTCGGACCATAACTCTGCGACATCCCCATACAGCCGAGACCGACCGCGGAGACCTCCAGCCCTTGACCGAGCGTACGTGTGTGCATGCCTTTTCCTCCTCAGTTCGCTGCCGCGACCGTAGGCCAGCACCACGTGCGCCCGGGAGTCTCTGCGGTTCCAGGTACCAGCAGTACCTCCTTCGCCCTGCACCGCGTTGTGGGCTTGACGTGAGGCGGTTTCCAGCGTGCTATGAGCCATGGGTGGGCGCGAGGGGGTTCCTTGGAGCTCCAAGGCATTCGGGCTGCGCCTACCGGCGGATCTCGGGCACACCGCCGCCGCACTTGTTCTGGTCGGTGCGGCTTACTATCTCGGTGCGCGTCTGGGGCTGGGACTGTCGCTGGTCGAGCGGAACGTCACGCCGCTGTGGCCGCCCAGCGGCATCGCACTGGCAGCGTTCCTGGTTCTGGGACGGTCGATGTGGCCGGCGGTCGCACTCGCGGCGCTGGCCGTGAACCTGCCGATCAGCGCCGGTCCGGTACCCGCGCTGTTCACCGCCCTGGGCAACACGCTGGCGCCGCTGGTGGCGGCGTACGTCCTCGACCGCGTCGGGTTCCGGCGGCAGCTGGATCGCTGGCGTGATGCGTTGGCGATCGTCTTCCTGGGTGCGCTGGGGAGTATGACGATCAGCGCGACCATCGGCTCCATCGCGCTCATTTCCTCGAAGGGAACTGGTGGGCTGGCCGGTGCGTGGGTGGTGTGGTGGACCGGTGATGCGATGGGCGTTCTCGCCGTCGCGCCGTTCCTTCTGTGCATCCCGCTGTTCTGGGAGCTCGAGCCGTGGACGGCTGTGCGCTGGCTCGAGGCGGCGGCAATCCTCGTCCTGACCTCGGCCCTTGCCTTGTGGACCGCGTCCACCGACCTGGCCTTGTTGTTCCTGGTGCTGCCGTGCCTGGGCTGGGCCTCGTGGCGACTGCAGTTACGCGGTGCCGCCCCTGCCGCTCTGATCGCCTCCCTGATCGCAACCTGGGCGGCGACACACGAGCTCGGACCCTTCGCGGGTGAGTCGCTGCTGGAGCAGATGCTGACGCTCCAGGCGTTCAATGCCACCGTCGCGCTCACGTCGTTCTTCCTCGCCGCGCTCGTGACCGAGCGGGTGGGGTTTGCTCGCGCGCTGATGTCCGCGGCTTCCGGCCTGGAGGAGCGCGTCAAGACTCGTACGGCGCAGCTCACGGCGACGAACGACCGCCTGCGCCGCGAGATCCTCCACCGGCACGCGGCCCAGCAACAGCTGACCCTGGAGGAGGCACGTTCCCAGCGCGAGCATGACATCGCGGAGACGCTGCAACGGAGCCTGCTTCCGGACCGGTTGGCCGCCATCCCTGGCGTGGCAGTAGCCGCCCGATACGTCCCAGCGACCGCGGACCTGCATGTCGGCGGCGACTGGTACGACGTGATTCAGCTGCGCGGCGGCCTGATCGGTCTCGTGATCGGCGATGTCGCCGGGCACGGTCTGCAGGCCGCTGCGGCGATGGCACAGCTGAGGATGGCGGTCCGCGCGTACGCCGTCCACGATCCGGCCCCCGTCGCGGTGATGAACGGCCTGCACGACCTGGTCCGGGAGCTGCCCATGGCCGAGATGGTGACCTTGCTCTACGTCCTGTACGACCCGGACAACGGCACGATGCGGTTCACGAATGCCGGCCATCCTCCGGCGCTCCTGATCGACGACGGAGACACGCGGTACCTGGACGGCGGGCTGGCCCCACCGCTCGGCGTACTCACACGATCGGACTACACCGAGGCGTCGCTGCACCTGCGGCCGGGAGCGACCCTGCTGCTCTACACCGATGGGCTGGTCGAGAAGCGCACGCTGTCGATCCAGGACGGCCTCGACCGGCTACTCACCGAAGCGTCCGGCGCCGGCCGATCCGACCTCGAAGCGCTCTGCGATCACCTCCTCTCGACCCTCCCGGACCTCGACCAGGTCGCCGACGACATCGCACTCGTTGCGCTCCAGCCGGTGGTGCTCGCCGGTAGACCGCTGTCGCTCGACGTACCGGCCGAGGCACGCATGCTCTTTCAAGTACGGCACGCGTTACGCCGCTGGCTCCGCGAGTCAGGCGTCAGCGCCCAGATCGCCGACGAGCTCGAGATCGCCTGCGGGGAGGCCTGCAGCAACGCCGTCAGCCACGCGTACGGCACCTCACCAGGCGACATGCAGGTCGAGGCACGACTCGTCGACGGCGCCGTCGAACTGACTGTCCGCGACCACGGCCACTGGCGAACCCCAACCGGCCGCACCGGCGGCCTGGGCCTGACCCTGATCCACAACCTCACAGACGCACTGGACGTCGACAGAACCCCATCCGGCACGACGATCCACATGCGACGCCACCTGACGGCAGAAGACGACCAATGACAGCAGGCTTCCAGCTTCATGGGAGGGCGTCCAGCAACGCGCACCGGCGATCGGCCCGCGGCAGATCACAGCTGTCGACCAGTGCCGACAACGAGTCGTGCATCCGTTGCAGATCGGCGATCCGGGCCGCCAGGTCAGCGCGACGATGCTCAGCCAAGACCCTCGCCGCGTCACAGCCGTCCGGTCCGCCGGCGTCCAGGTGCAGCAACTCCTGCACCTCGTCCAACGTGAACCCCAGCTCCTGCGCCCGTTTCACGAATCGCAGCAGTTCCACCGCCGAGACCGGATAGTCCCGATGGCCACCCAGAGTGCGCGGCGGCTCCGCGAGGAGGCCGCGCCGCTCGTAGTACCGCAACGTCTCTGTGTGCACACCGGCCCGTCCGGCCAGCTCGCTAGTCCGCATACCCCATCGTGAACCCTGTACCTGACTACGGAATCAACCTCTCACTTCCCAATCACCACCTCCAGGCATTAACATCGCCGAATGGCGATGACAGTGGAACCGGTCGATGAGGCGGCAGCGCTGAGCGTGGCGGCCTGCCTGTTCCACGGGTTCAGCGACGCATCCCGGCTCGCGATCGTGCGGCACCTCGCGCTCGGTGAGCACCGCGTAGTCGATCTGACCGAGCATCTCGGTCTGGCCCAGTCCACGGTGTCCAAGCATCTGGCCTGTCTGCGGGACTGCGGCCTGGTGGACTCACGGCCGCAAGGCCGGGCCTCTCTGTTCAGCCTGACCCACCCCGAAGCGACGATGCGGTTGCTGTCCGCGGCCGAGGAGTTGCTCGAGCTGACCGGCGACGCCGTTGCCCTCTGCCCGGTCTACGGCGTGGAGGCCCAGGGATGAGCGAGCAGCAGCCCCTGCAGATCTCGCCTACTCCCCCGAGCACCTGGACCACAGATGCCGAGCAACGCCGCAGGCTGAGCCGGCGCGCTCAACTGCTCGCCGGCGCATCGGTCACCTACAACGTGATCGAAGCCGTCATCGCCATCAGCGCCGGCCTGGTCGCGGGGTCCGTCGCGTTGGTCGGCTTCGGGCTGGATTCGGTCGTCGAGGTCTCCAGCGGCCTGATCATCTTGTGGCAGTTCCGCCACCGGCTTCCCGAAACCCGGGAGCGGCAGGCGCTGCGGCTGCTCGCGTTCTCGTTCTTCGGGCTCGCCGCGTACGTCGCCTTCGAGTCGATCCGGACCCTGATCACCGGCTCCGACCCGGACACCTCACCGGTCGGCATCGGGCTCGCGATCGCGTCCCTCATCGTCATGCCGTTCCTGTCCTGGGCGCAGCGCCGTACAGGCAAAGCCCTCGGCTCGAACGCTGTCGTCGCCGACTCGACCCAGACCTTGCTCTGTACGTACCTGTCCGCCGTCCTGCTGATCGGTCTCGTGCTGAACGCGACCCTCGGCTGGGGCTGGGCCGACCCGATCGCGGGCCTCGTCATCGCCGCGGTCGCCGTACGGGAAGGCCTCGAGGCCTGGCGCGGCGAAGGCTGCTGCTCACCCATCGCGAGCACAGGCCCTGCGAGCTGCAGTTGCGACGGCACCTGTAGCGACGGCTGCTGCGACTGAGCTGCGGTCATACAGGAGAACCCTGCCCTGCCCGCACCTCCACAGGCAGCCGCTGGGCGAGGAACAGGAGGAGACCCGCGACAGCGCAGGAGGCCGCGACCAGCAGGACGAGGGTTCGGTAGCCGAGCGCGGCGGCGAGCAGCGCCCCACCCAGCGGCGCCGTGGCCTTCGCGATCAGGATCGGCGCGGCCAGCGTGCCCGCGATCGTGCCGTACCCGGTCGCGCCGTACCTCTCGAGCAGGATCACCGGAGTCGCGATCGACGCCACCCCGAAACCGAGACCGAACACCACCAGGCACGCGATCGCTCCCGGCAGGTCGCGACCCAGGACGGGCAGCAGCGACATCGCCACACCTTGGCCGATGAGGATGATTCCGACGATCGTCGCCATGGGCAACCATCTGGTGGACAGGGTAGTGACGACCCGGCCGGTCACCGACAGCAGCCCGAGCAGGCCGGCGAGGGTCGCGGCAACCACGGCCGGGTGGCCGAGGCTGATCAGGTACTGCACGAGATGTACGGCGATCACGGCCAGCGCCGCACCGTGCAGGACGAAGGTTGCGGCGAGCAACCAGAACGCGGAATCCCGCAGAACCCAGGCCGGCGACGCGCGCAACCGTCGCTCGTGACGACCAGCAGCCGCGACGCGCCGCAGCCCGAAGCCATGCAGCGGGACGGTCAGCGCAAGCGCCATCGCCAGTACGACGAGGGCCTGCCGCCACTCGATCCGGTCGACCAGCTGACCGGTCAGTGGGATGAAGATCGAGCTCGCGAACCCCGCGACGAGCGTGATCCCCAGCAGTGCCTTCGCCCGCCGCGCGGGCTGCGTGGCCGCCACGACCACCGCGAACGCCGGCTCGTACAACACCATCGCCGACGCCACACCGATCAGCACGAACACGGCGTACAACTGGACAGCGTTGTGGACCTGCGACCACCCGAGCACGGCCAGCGACCCGATGATCGATCCGGCCGTCATCAGCCCGTGCCCGCCACGGGCGTCGAGCCGACGTCCGACCGGTATCGACAACAGACCGGCCACCAGGACGGCGACTGTCAGCGCGCCGGCGGCCGTAGTGTGCGAGATCCCTAGGTCGTTGCTCATCGGGCCGAGGATCACGCTGAAGGCGTAGTACAGCACGCCGTACCCGACGGTCTGGGTGACGGCGAGCACTCCGACCAGCCGTCCAGGTCCAGTGGTCAGACCTGGGGTTGTGGTCATCAGTTGCAGCAGCTGGATTGCTCGGCCTCGATGACTGTGAGCAGGCCGCCGCTGATCCCGGTCGCCAGCCCGCGGCTTACCGGCGCCTCGATGCTGACCGGAGCCGGGCCGCAGCAGCCGCCCGCGGCCTCGTCGGCGGTGTCGCCGTACGCCAGGTTCGACGAGCACACACCGGTCTCCGGCAGGTTCAGCTGAACGTCCCGCGCGGCCTCCCAGTCACCGGCCAGCGCCGCGACCACCGAGCGCGCCTGCTCGTACCCGGTCGCCAGCAGGAACGTCGGCGCGCGGCCGTACGACTTCGCGCCAACCGCGTAGTACCCCGGCTCCGGGTGCGTCAGCTCGTCGACGCCATGCGGCGGGACGGTCCCGCAGGAGTGCTTGTTCGGGTCGATCAACGGCGCCAGCGCCCGCGTCGAGCCCAGGATCGGGTCCAGGTCGAGCCGCAACTCACCCACCATGTCGTGGTCCGGCCGGAACCCAGTCGAGTTCACCACCGTGTCCACGACGACCTGCTGGGCGCCCGCCGTCAGCGCCACGCGGCCGTCCGCCGTACGCGCCATCGACTCGGTCCGGAAGCTGCCCACCAGTTGCACCCGCTCCGACTGCACCAGCTTCTTCAACCGGGCGCCCAACGCGCCGCGGGCGGGCAGTTCGTCGGCCTCGCCGCCGCCGTACGTCCGCGCCTGGTCGGTCCCCCGAACAACCCAAACCACCTCCGTACCCGGCTCATGCTCGGCCAGCTCACCCAGCTCGAGCAGCGTCGTCGCCGCCGAGTGACCAGCACCCACAACCGCCGTACGCCGACCCGCGAAGCGTTCACGATCGCGCCCGAGCACGTCCGGGAGCGCCGACGAAATAGCGTCCGCGACCTCGGCCTCGCCGCGCGCCGGAATGCCCGACGCACCGAGAACGTTCGGCCGCCGCCAGGTCCCGGCCGCGTCGATCACCGCCGACGCGAGTATCTCGTCCCCGTCCGCCAGCCGCACCAGGAACGGGGCCGACTCACGGCCCGCCGTACGGATGCGGTCGTACCCGACGCGGGTGACTGCGACCACTTCAGCGCCGTACTGGATGTTGTCCCCGAGCGTCTTGGCCAGCGGGGCCAGGTACTCGTCGATCAGGTCGCCGCCGGTCGGCAACGCGTCCAGGTCGGGCTCGACCCACTCGCCTTGCTCGAGCAGCCGGCGCGCGGCGCCGTCGATGTCGTAGCGCCACGGACTGAACAGCTTGACGTGCCGCCATTCGTCGATCGCCGCAGCCACGGCCGGACCCGATTCGAGCACCCGGAACTCGACTCCGCGTTCGGCCAGGTGCGCCGCCGCGGCGAGTCCCACCGGGCCTGCTCCGATGACTACCACCGGCTCTGTCACGATCATCCTCCGTGCTGTCTAGAAGTTCATCTAATCAGCAGCTTGCCTCTTGATTCGATGAGAGTCAAGATAGACATATGTCGAAACAGGAGCTGCAGGTGCTCACCGGCTGCTGCACGCCGATCTCCGAGGCCGCCCTCGACCCGGCGCAAGCGGCCGACGGCGCCGCGGTCTTCAAGGCCCTCGCGGACCCGATCCGGCTGCGACTGATGTCGATCATCGCCTCCGCCGGCGACGAGGTGTGCGTCTGTGACATCACACCGCACTTCGAGGTGAGCGGCCCGACGATCTCGCACCATTTGAAGGTTCTCCGCGAGGCAGGCCTGGTCGACTGCGAACGTCGCGGCACCTGGGTCTACTACTGGCCGCTGCCTGAGCGCCTTACCTGGCTCTCCAGCTTGCTGTCCGCGCCTGCCCGCGTGTCAGGAAACGTGTAGCTCGCCGACCAATTTCTCGACCCGTTCGCGGATCTCGTCGCGGACCTGGCGGACGACCGATCGGCTGACCGGCCGGGTCGGTCAGCTCCCAGTCCTCGTACCGCTTACCGGGGAAGACCGGGCAGGTGTCGCCACATCCCATCGTGACGATCACATCGCTGCTCTTGGCGGTGTCGTACTCCAGCAATTGCGGGACGTTGCCGACGATGTCGATGCCCCAGCGCAACGCCCGCTCCACCAAGGAATCTCGCTCAACGTTCATTGCCTCAATAATTGCTGAGCGATAACTCCAGGTCAACCGGCTGGACTCACGGCCGGCGCTCGACCGGCAGGCCCGCCAGCGACCACTCCGGGAAGCCGTCCTCAAGACGGTACGCAACTCGACCGGCAGTGCTGAGCATCCGAACGGCCTCGTCGGCGTACACGCAGTACGGGCCACGGCAGTACGCGACCACGTCGTTGCCGGCACGGACCTCACCGAGACGTTCGCGCAGTTGGTCAATCGGCAACGAGACCGCACCAGGAAGGTGTCCGGCCGCGAACTCCGGTGCCGGCCGGACATCGAGTACGACGACATCACCGACCCGCAGGCGCGTCGTCAACTCGTCGCGAGTCATGGTCCGCAGCGCCGTACGGTCACCGAGATAGTCCCGCGTGAGCTGATCGAGTCCGGCGACATGCTCCTCGGCGGCCGCACGCAGCGACACCCACAACGCGACGACCGCCGGACTCGCCGGCGCGTAGTAGATGTGCGTTCCGGAGCGACGGGTGCGGACGAGTCCGGAGCGCAGGAGCCGCTGCAGGTGGTGCGAGGTGTTCGCAACGGTCTGGCCGATCTCGGCCGCCAGTTCCTCGACCGGCCGCTCCCCCTGGGCCAGCACGTCGATCAACTCGGCCCGGCGACCGTTCGCCAACGCCTTCGCCACCTCGGACAAGGCGTCGAACAGTCGCGCCTTCGCCGCGTGATCACCCATGCCCAGCCTCCCGACCAGCATATTCAAGTCTTCTCTTGACAATATCCAGGGCCCGGCGTCTTATTCAAGTAACCTCTTGAATAGGGTGCCCGATGACCGTAGTACCCCTTGTCGACGAAGGACTCGGCAACTCGTCGTACCTCGTCGACGTCGACGACGGCCGCGCGCTGGTTGTGGACGCGAGTCTCGATCTGCGAGCGGTCGGCGCCGCGGCCGAGCGGCGGAAGCTGACCGTGGCGTTCGCAGTGGACACGCACCTGCACGCCGACTTCCTGTCCGGTGCGCGTCAGCTCGCCGCGATGCAGGGCGCGGAGGTCCTGGCCTCGGAGGCGGGGCGGCGGACCTTTGGGCATCGCGGTCTGCGCGACGGCGACGAGGTCGACCTTGGCGGTCTGCGGCTGCGGGCTCTCGGTACGCCGGGCCACACGCACGACCATCTCTCGTTCTTGCTCCTGGACGGCGAGCGCCCGCTGGGGGTCTTCACCGGCGGGTCGCTGATCGTCGGTGCGGCGGCCCGGACCGATCTCGTCTCCCCCGACCGGACCGAGTCGCTGGCCCGCGCGCAGTACGCGTCGCTGCAGCGCCTTCTCGAGCTGCCCGACGCCGTCGCCGTGTGGCCGACGCACGGAGCCGGTTCGTTCTGTTCGGCCCCGCCCGGCACGGACCGGGTCAGCACGATCGGCCGGGAACGGGCGACGAATCCGTTGCTGCAGGTCGACGGCGAGGACGAGTTCGTGGCGGCGTTGCTCGGTTCGCTCGGCAGCTTCCCGCCGTACTTCCTCCGACTCGCGGAGCTCAACCGGCGAGGTCCGTTGTCCGACCGCGCCCCGGCTCTCGAGCCGCTCGCCGTGGACGAGGTCCGGACGATGCTCGGTGAGGGAGCCGAGTTGATCGACGTACGCCCGACGCGGGACTTCGCGGCAGGGCATGTTCCCGGGGCGTTGTCGATCCCGTTCCGGGCGGCGTTCGCATCCTGGCTGGGCTGGCTCGCGCCGGACGACCGGCCGCTGATCGTTGTCCGAGGCACCGATCAGGACGCGGGCGAGATCGCCTGGCAGGCGGCCAAGATCGGGTACCGCTTCGCCGGTGAAGTTGCTGTCGCTGCGTGGGACGGGCCACTGGCGCGCACTCGGCTGGTCGGCGCGGACCAGGTCAGCGGCGCGGTTCTCGACGTACGACAGGACTCCGAGTACGACGCCGGCCACGTTCCCGGCGCCCAGCACATCGAACTCGGCGCGCTCCCGCACCGCGCCGACGAGGTACGGCGGGAGCCGACGATCGTGATGTGCGGGCACGGCGAACGCGCGATGAGCGCGGCCAGTGTGCTCGAACGCGCCGGGCACCGCGACCTCGCCGTACTCACCGGCGGCGCCGACGACTGGGCGGCCGCGACCGGACGCCGCCTGGCGACCTGATGCGACTCGGGATCCGCGCGAACCTCGCGCAGTTCAGCCTGCTCGTCGCGGTCAACGCGCTCGTCGGCGGCATGCTCGGCCAGGAACGCACTGTCCTGCCCCTGCTCGCCGAGCAGACGTTCCAGCTGACCGGCTACACCTTCCTGCTCACCTATGTGCTGGCCTTCGGGCTGACCAAAGCGGCGACGAACTACTTCGCCGGCACTTGGTCGGACCGGTTCGGCAGGAAACCCGTCCTGCTGGCCGGCTGGCTGATCGCCCTCCCCGTTCCGCTGCTGCTGATCTGGGCGCCGTCGTGGGCCTGGGTGATCGTGGCCAACGTCCTGCTCGGCATCAACCAAGGCCTCACCTGGTCGACCACCGTGATCATGAAGATCGACCTCGCCGGACCCGATCGACGCGGCCTCGCGATGGGACTGAACGAGGCCGCCGGGTACGTCGCGGTCGCGGCGACCGCGCTCGCAACGGGGTACCTCGCGGCACATCACGGACTCCGACCGGCACCGTTCCTGCTCGGACTCTCGTACGCCGCTCTCGGCCTCGGGCTGTCCGTGTTCGCTGTCCGCGAGACGCGCGACCACGCGCACCTCGAGGCCGCACGACACCAAAGTCGCGGTGAACTGACCGATCAGGAAGTGTTCACCCGTACCAGCCTCACGGAGCCGGCGCTCTCGTCGGCCAGCCAGGCGGGGATGGTCAACAACCTCAACGACGGACTCGCCTGGGGGCTGTTCCCGATCCTGTTCAGCACCGCAGGACTCTCGGTGGCGCGCATCGGGATCCTCGCCGCCCTCTACCCGGCCGTTTGGGGCCTCGGGCAACTTGTCACCGGACCGCTGTCCGACCGCTGGGGACGCAAGTGGCTGATCACCGTCGGCATGCTCGTCCAGGCCGCGGCGCTGGCCGTCATCGCGGCAGCCGGCTCCTTCACCGTCTGGGCGTCGGCCGCCGTACTGCTCGGCATCGGCACCGCGATGGTCTATCCCACCCTGCTCGCCAGTGTCGGCGACGTCGCTCATCCGGCCTGGAGAGCGCGGGCCGTCGGCGTCTACCGGTTGTGGCGCGACGGCGGCTTCGCGATCGGCGCGATCCTGGCCGGCGTGATCGCTGACGTCTGGGGCGTGCGCGCAGCGGTCTGGGTGGTCGCGGCCGTGACCGCCTTGTCGGGTCTGGTCGTTGCGTTGCGCATGTACGAGACGCACCCTCGTCGTACGGGCACGCTTCCGAGGGGGACGCGATGATCCAGACGAACTCGGAGCCGCCGCCCGGATCGGAGGGGATCTGATGGCTATCGACGAGCGGGTGAGCGAGGTTCAGGCTGGACTCCCCCGCCTCACTCCTGTTCAGGCGTTCGAGGCTGTCCGGAGCGGTACGGCGTACATCGTAGACACCCGGCCCGAGTACCAGCGCCGGGCGGCCGGCGAGGTACCTGGCGCGATCGTGATCGAGCGGAACCACCTCGAATGGCGGCTCGACCCGGTCTGCGCTGCGCGCATTCCCGAGGCGGCGTCCTCCGACATCCAGTGGATCGTGCTCTGCGAAGGCGGCTACTCCTCGAGCCTCGCAGCCGACTCCCTCCGGGGGCTCGGGTTGCTCCGCAGTACCGACGTCGCCGGCGGCTTCCAGGCCTGGCAGGACGCCGGGCTACCCGTCGTACATCCGGCGACGCCGACCGAGCCGCGCCTCGCCGGTGATCCGAGAACGCCTGAGCGGCCTGTGATCTCTGAGGCCTCTGGAGCACACTGAGGCTGTGACGGCGAGCGGTGTGCTCGACCAGGCGCGGGAGGCTTTCGCCCGGCGCCTGTGGGCGGGCGCGTACCTGGACTTCGCAGCAGCGGACGCGGCGATGCCACTCGAACTCTCCGACCTGGAGAGTCTCGCGCTCTCGGCGTACCTGTCCGGTCACGATGAGGAGTCGACCAGTGCGTGGACGCGTGCACACCACGCGGCGCTCCGTCGCGACGAACCGACCCGCGCCGCGAAGTACGCCGTACAGATCGGCGCAGGGCTGTTGTTCCGCGGGGCGGCGGCACCCGCGATGGGCTGGTTCGCGCGCGGCGAGCGTGCACTGGAGGGATGCGGCGACTGTCCGGAGCGCGCCTGGTTGAGTACCTGGAACGCCTTCGTCTGGATGTGGAACGGCGAGTTCGGCAAGGCCCAGCCGGCCTTCGCCGACGGCGCGGCAGCCGGACGACGGTGCGGCGACACCGACCTGCTCGCGATGGCCCGCCTGGGCGATGGAATGAGCCTGGTGCTGCAAGGCGACGCCCAAGCCGGGATGGCGTTGCTGGACGAGGTGATGGCCGGCGTCACCTCCGGCGAGGTGTCGCCGATGTACGCCGGGATCGCGTACTGCACCGTGATCGCCGGCTGCTCGGATGTGTTCGACCTCCGCCGCGCCAGAGAGTGGACCGAGGCGCTGACCCGGTGGTGCGATGCCCAGCCCGAGCTCGTTCCGTTCCGTGGCAACTGCCTGGTTCACCGCTGCGAACTGATGCAGCTGGACGGCTCCTGGCCGGAGGCCGTCGCGGCTGCGCGGCAGGCCTGCGAGCACCTGTCCGGCTCGGTCAAATGGGACACGCTCGGTTCGGCGTACTACCAGCTCGGCGAGCTGCAGCGGCTGCGCGGCGACTTTCCCGAGGCGGAGGAGAGCTTCCGCAAGGCCAACGAAGCGGGCCGCTCGCCCGAACCCGGTCTCGCGTTGCTCCGGCTGGCGCAAGGACGGATCGACATCGCCCTCGGCATCCTCGCGCGCGCCCTGAGCGAGGCCGACGATCCGCCGGCGCGATCACGGATCATGCCGGCGTACGTCGAGACTCTGCTGGCCTCCGGTGACGTCGAGTCGGCACGGGTGCACGCGAGCCAGCTGAAGGAGTACGCCGACCTCATGGATGCGCCGTACCTGCACGCGATGGCCGACGCCGCGCTCGGCGCCGTTCTGCTCGCCGACGGTGAGACCGGCGCGGCGCTCCGAACCCTCCGCGCAGCCGCTACGACATGGCGCGCACTGAACGCGCCGTACGAAACGGCGCGCGTCCGGGTGCTCATCGGCGCCGCCTGCGACGAGCTCGGGGACCAGGAAACGGCGACCCTGGAGACCGCGGCCGCACGGAAGACCTTCGAGGAACTGGGCGCGGTCCCCGACCTCGAACGGCTCGCCCGCCCAGTCCACGGGAGCCTGACCGCGCGAGAGGCCGAGGTACTGAACCTGCTCGCGGCGGGGAAGACGAATCGGAGCATCGCGCGAGAACTCGGTCTGGCGGAGAAGACGATCGCCCGGCACGTCAGCAACATCTTCACCAAGACCGGTGCACAGTCCCGGGCGGCGGCAACGGCCTACGCGTACGAGCATCACCTGATCCAGGTGCGATGAAGTACCCACGGGCTCCGGCCCGTCCGTGGGTCGTTCGACCGATGCCGCCCGTCGGGCCGGCCGCCTAGCGTCGATCTCATCCTCGAAAGGAGACGATGATGACCGACCTACAGACCAGTCCGGTGGCGGCGTGGGACGCGATCGCGGCCCAGTACGACGAACATGTCGCGCCCGGCGAATCCGACCTCGCGGAAGCCGCGCTCCGGATCGCAGGACTGCACCCCGGTGACACCTTCCTCGACGTCGCCGCGGGCACCGGCGGCCTGAGCCTTCCGGCCGCACGTCTCGGCGCGACGGTCCTCGCGACCGACTGGTCACCGAAGATGATCGACCGCTTCACCGCCCGCGTCGCCGCCGAAGGTCTGGACGCCGAGGGACGCGTGATGGACTGCCACGCACTGGTCCTCCCCGATGACAGCTTCGACGTCTGCGGTTCGCAATTCGGCGTCATGCTCGTCCCGGACCAGGCCCAGGCGCTGCGCGAAATGGTCCGGGTCACGAAACCCGGCGGCCTGGTCCTGATCGTTGCCTACGGCAACCCGGACGAGTTCGAAGCCCTGCACTTCTTCGTCAGCGCGGCCCAGGCCGTCGTCCCCGGCTTCGAAGGCCCGCCGGAGGACGAGCCCCTGCTCGAGTTCCAAGTCGCCGACCCGGACGTCCTGCGCGGGCGACTGCTCGAAGCAGGCCTGCACGACGTCACAGTCGACACCGGTCACCAGGAGCGGGTCACGGTGAAGAGCGGCCGCCAGCTCTGGGACTGGACCCTCGGCGGCAACCCCATCCCCGGCAACCTGGTCGCCGACCTCACCCCACACCAACGCGAAGACATCATCCACGTCCTCGACGCCATGCTCCGCGAGCGCGCCGTCCACACCCTCACCGCCCCCATCAACATCGCGACCGGCACCAAGTAGGGCTACCGTGTGCGAGTGAGTGTTGATCCGGTAGCGCACAACCGTGCGGCGTGGGACCTTCAGGTGGAGAGCGGCAACGAGTGGTCGCGGCCGGTCACTCCCGAGACGATCGCGCGAGCGCGCGCCGGCGACTGGTCCGTCGTACTCATCGGATACCAGCCGGTCGACCGGACGTGGTTCCCCGCCGACCTGACCAACGTCGACATTCTCTGCCTGGCCTCGGGCGGTGGGCAGCAAGGCCCCACACTCGCCGCAGCCGGCGCGCGCGTCACGGTCTTCGACAACTCGCCACGCCAACTCGCCCAGGACCAGCTGGTCGCGGACCGCGACGGCCTCGAACTCCGCACCGTACTGGGCGACATGCGCGACCTGTCAGAGTTCGCCGACGCCTCGTTCGACCTGGTCTTCAACCCGGTCTCAAACCTCTTCGTCCCCGAACTCGCACCCGTCTGGCGCGAATGCTTCCGCGTCCTGCGCCCAGGCGGCACCCTCCTGTGCGGCTTCCTAAACCCAGACGTCTACCTGTTCGACAACGAAGCCATGGACACCCGAGGCGAACTGATCGTCCGCCACCGCCTCCCCTACAGCGACCTGACCCACGTCCCCGCCGAGGAACGCGAACGCCTCTGGGGCCCGAACGCACCCCTCGAATACAGCCACACCATGGCCGAACAACTAGGCGGCCAACTATCCGCCGGCTTCCTCATCACCGCCTTCGAAGAAGCCCCCCACCACGCCGACGCCACCGCCGACTGGCTCCCCGGCTACTACGCCACGAGAGCCCTCAAGCCCTGACGCTGTCGGTGGCTACTCTGCGATGGGATCTGGGTCTGGTCGCTGGTCTGCCTTGGGGTGGCTCTCTGGGTCGAACATGGCCAGGAAACGCGTCTCGATGGTGTGGATCTCGTTTCGCCACAGGCGGGCAGCGGCCGGGTCGTCCTGTTCGTCAGCGGCAGCCTTCATGGAGTGGGCCCTGGAGAGCTCCCCCAGTTCGTGCCGCATGAAGCTGCGCATGTCAGCCCAATGGGCTTGCTCCTCCTCGCCCGTACGGGGGTACTCCTCGGCCATCAGGCGTGCTCTGACGATGGACGGGTGTTCGATGAGGCCCGCCAGGACGGCGCGCATCAGCACACCGTGGGACAGGCGATGCTTCTGTATTCCCTGGGCGAAGATCAGGGCCGCCAACGCGACCACGACGACCGTCGCCAGCTTGGTGCGCCAATCTGGATCCGGGGTGGTGGCAGAGAGCACGACGGCGAAAGCGACCATGGGGATGGCGATATTGATACGGAAGGTAGCTTCCGCCTCCAGACGGTCGTACTGGTCGTACATTCCCTGGCTCACGACCAGGAGACGCGCCTGGAGGTCATCGGCCGGTACCAGCTCGCCGAACCCTGGGTAGTCGCCGTACTTGGCGAGTTCCTTCTCGAGGTGATCCATCAGCTCGAGCGCGACGCCCTTGCTCCTCCGGCGCGCGATCCATGCCTCGGCGAAGCGGATCGGAGGACTGTCCGTGTCCACGGTCACCACCGCGCCGAACAGGTAGGCGGCGAACGAGAGCGCCGTGAGGACCGCGCCGGTTCCGAAGAAGTTCGACAGGTCCAGGAGGTTGGTCCGGACGGGCGAGCCGGCTGGTAGCTGATGCAGAAGTCGATCTCCGAAGAACAGCCAGATGGTGAAGAACCACAAGAAGCCCACTGCGAGAGGTGTCCGGACGTCCCGCAATCCGGGCAAGAGGCTCGCCAACATCTGCACCCCAGAAAATGTCGCGCTGTAGGCCCAGGCAACCGAGCCTCCGGTTCAGCAAGTATCCCGTGCGACCGGGGTCGCAGCACCGTTGCTCATCGTGGTAGCGTTTCAGGAGTTATCGCCTATAGGGCGAAAACTATCTGAATCGAGAGATGAGCTCATGAACCTGGCGATCGAGACCATTCGGGCAGCCGTGCGCGCCGCGTTGGCGGAGGATCATGCGGAGAGTGACGTGACGACGGAGTGGAGCGTTCCGTCGGATGTGCGGGTTGAGGCTGTGATGATTGCTAAGCAGGCGGGGCGGGTGGCGGGGCTGCCGGTGATGGAAGGGGTGTACGACGCGATCGACGCTTCTGTCGCGGTGCGGGCGGCGGTGGTCGATGGTGACGAGGTCCGCCCCGGGCAGGTGCTGGCATGGGTCAGTGGGCCGGCGCGGTCGATCATCACCGGGGAGCGGGCGGCGTTGAACTTTGTGCAGCGGATGTCGGGGATTGCCACGCTGACCTCTGCGTTCGTGACTGCCATCGGCGACCACGACGTCAAACTCCTCGACACCCGCAAGACGGCGCCGGGACTCCGGGCGCTCGACAAGTACGCGGTGACCTGTGGCGGCGGCACCAATCACAGGCTGGACCTCAACGCGATGGTGCTCCTGAAGGAGAACCACCTGGCCGCCGCGGGTGGCGTGCGCCCGGCTGTCCGCAGCGTGCGCGACGGTATGGCTGCGACTGGCCGGCACCTGGCCGTCGAGGTCGAGGTCACCACCTTGGCCGAGGCCTACGAGGCAATGGACTGCCAGGTCGAGTGGATCATGCTGGACAACATGTCCGTCGACGTCATGAGGTCAGTGGTCGAGCAGCGTGACGCATCCGGGTCCGATTGCCGACTCGAGGCCTCGGGCACGATCAATCTCGAGACCGTCGCCGACATCGCCGCCAGCGGCGTCGACGCCCTGTCCGTCGGCGCACTGACGCACTCAGCACCGGCGCTCGACATCAGCCTGCTGATCAGCCCGTTCGAGCAGTCGGATCATCGAGGTGGGCGCAGTACGGCGAACGGATCCGTCACCGTCAGCTCGCGCGCCACGAACTTGTAAACCGCAGCGGGCCGCCCTCCGGACTGTCCGGAGGGGGCGGTCCGCTCGGTCGGGCCGATCACCTGCCGCCGGGTCAGCACCCGGGTCAGATTGGTCGCGCTCAGCTCATAACCCAAGGCCGCGCTGAACAGATCGCGCAACTCGGCGATAGTGAACTCCGCCGGCGCCAGAGCGAACCCTATATTCGTGTACGACAACTTCGCCCGCAAACGCGCAACGGCGGCGTCGATGAAGTAGTGGTGGTCGAACGCCGTACGCGGCAACTCGTCCACCCGATGCCACGCGGTGTCGTCCGGCAGATTCGGCTGTACGTCGGACGGGACCAGCCCGAGGTACGCGGTCGCGAGGACCCGCGCCCGCGGATCGCGATCGATCGCACTGTGGGTCGCCAACTGCTCCAGATGGGCGACATTACGGATGTCGACCTTCGCCGCGAGATGACCGGTGATCGCCTCCCGGAGCCGTTCCGTGGGCCGCACCCCTCCCCCGGGCAGCGCCCAGCGATACCGGAACGGGCTCTGTCCGCGCCGCCACAGCAGAACGCACAGATGTCCGTCACGGACGGACAGCACCACGGCCAGCACCTCGTGCGGGTAGCTGGGGATGTTGACCGGATCACTTTTCTTGGCCACGGGCATGTGGCCGATGGTACCGTCATACCAGTTATCGCCTATTAGGCGAAAACTAGAAGGAAGGGAACAGGCAATGTCCGTTGCCCAGAGCATTGCGACGACCTGGCAGGAAGAGGTACGCCGCCTGGCCCGCGAACAGAACGCGGTCGTCCTCGCCCACAACTACCAGGACCCCGCGATCCAGGATGTGGCCGATCACGTCGGCGACTCCCTCGAACTGTCGCGGATCGCCGCCACCACCGACGCGTCGACGATCGTCTTCTGCGGCGTGCACTTCATGGCCGAGACCGCGAAGCTGCTCAGTCCGGACAAGACCGTACTGATCCCGACGGCCCAGGCCGGATGTTCGCTGGCCGACACGATCGACGCCGATCAGCTGCGGAGCTGGAAGGCCGAGCATCCCGGCGCCGCGGTGGTTGCCTATGTCAACACCAGCGCCGCGGTCAAGGCGGAAGCCGATGTGTGCTGTACGTCGTCGAACGCGGTGGCCGTCGTGGAGTCGATCCCGGCGGACCAGGAGATCCTGTTCCTGCCCGACCAGTTCCTCGGCAACCACGTACGGCGGCAGACCGGGCGCGACAACATCCACGTCTGGATGGGTGAATGCCACGTCCACGCCGGGATCAGCGCGGCCGATCTGCGCGCCCAGGTGGAGGCCGATCCGGCGGCGGAGGTCCTGGTGCATCCGGAGTGCGGCTGCGCGTCCTCGGCGGTCTGGCTGGCCGGCGTCGGTGATCTGCCCGCGGACCGGACCCGGATCCTGTCCACCTCCGGGATGCTCGGCGCCGCCCGCGACATGACGGCGAAGACGGCGCTGATCGCGACCGAGATCGGCATGCTGCATCAGCTGCGCAAGGTCAACCAGCACACGGACTTCCGGCCGGTGAACCCGAAGGCCTCGTGCCGCTTCATGAAGATGATCACGCCCGAGCTGCTGCTGCGGTGCCTCCGCGAGGGCCGCGACGAGGTCGACGTACCTCTCGACGTGGCCGAACGGGCCCGGGAGTCGGTCCAGCGGATGGTTGCCATCGGCAAGTCCGGTGGTGCTCGGTGAGAAGATCCGTCGACGTCGTCGTCATCGGCAGCGGTGTGGCCGGCCTGTCCGCCGCGCTGGGCCTGGCAGCGACCCGGAACGTACTGCTCATCAGTGCCGGCGCCGGGAGTACGCCGTGGGCGCAGGGCGGGATCGCCGCCGCGTACGGCGATGACGACCCGCTCGACCACGCCCACGACACGGAGATCGCCGGCGCGGGGTTCTGCGACCCGCGCAACGTCCGGGCACTGGTCGAGGAAGGTCCGCAGCGGCTCGCCGAGCTCATCGCCCTGGGTGCACGGTTCGACCGCGACACCGACGGTTCGCTGTCACGAACCCTCGAAGGTGGCCACGATCGCCACCGGGTTGTCCATGCCGGCGGTGATGCCAGCGGCGCCGAAGTTCATCGGGCACTGCACCAGGCGGTACAGCTCGCCGGCCTCCGTACGGTGACGGGCCGGGTCGTCGGTCTGGTCAAGTCGGGCTCCGGACACGTCACCGGCGTACTCGTCGAGGAGGACGGGGACGTCAGCCAGATCGACGCTCGCGCCGTCGTACTGGCCACCGGCGGGATCGGCAACGCCTACCTGGCCAGTACGAACCCGTCGTCCGTCCGCGGCGACGGCATCGCGCTGGCGCTGCAGGCCGGGGCGTCGCTGGTCGACATGGAGTTCGTGCAGTTCCATCCGACCGCGCTCTTCACCGGCGAGACCACGGGTCAGCTGCCCTTGGTCACCGAGGCGGTCCGCGGTGAAGGCGGCGTACTGCGTGATCTGCGCGGCCGCAGGATCATGCCCGACGTACACCCGCGTGCCGACCTCGCGCCGCGGGACATCGTCGCCCGGGCGATCGAGTCGACGATGCGGCGCGACGGGTGTGGGTATGTGTGGCTGGACGCCCGGTCGATCCCGGAGGACACCATCCGCCGGCGGTTCCCGACCGTCTTCGCGTCGTGCCGCCGGATCGGCGTCGACATGCTGCGCGAGCCGATCCCGGTCGCCCCGGCCGAACACTTCCTCTGCGGCGGAATCCGCACGAACCGCGACGGAGCCACCGACGTGCCGGGGCTGTACGCCGTGGGCGAGGCCGCGGGCGGCGGTGTCCACGGGGCCAACCGACTGGCATCGAACAGCCTGCTCGAGGGACTGGTGTTCGGGCGTCGGGTCGCGACGGCGCTTACCCTCGACCTGCCCGCGGCGTCGTACGGACAGCCGACCCGGCTGACCTTGGGCGAGGACCGCGAACCGGACAGGATCCGGGCGATCCTGACTGAGTACGCCGGTATCCGCCGCGACGGCCCTGGCTTGCAGACCGCCGCCGACGAGCTCGACTCGGCGGGTGACGGTCCCCTGGCAACAGTGGCCCGCACGGTTGTCGCAGCCGCGATGACCCGGGAGGACAGCCGCGGGTGTCACTGGCGCTCCGACCACCCGCAGACCGACGAACGGTGGAACCGGCACGTTGTCATCCGTCTCGACGAGGACGGCCGCCCGGCAGTACGTGAACTCCTCCACTCGACCGCCGCCTGAGCAGGGCTTACACCGTGGGCGGTTCGACTCCGAGTTCGCGGAGGGCCGTGGTGTAGCGGTCGACGTTGCGGAGCTTGACGGATTCGTAGCCGCGGACGAGGTCGGGCAGTTCGGCGAGCTGGACCGCGCGTTCGTAGGACGCGAGGTCCAGCTCGGCGGCCAGTTCGGTCATCAGGGCGCGGTAGTGGTCCCGCAAGGTGCGCTCGAGCTTGCGGAGGTGGGCGTAGCCGAAGAGGTCCGCGCGGGTGCCGCGCAGCGACTTGAGCCGTGCGAGGACCCGTAGGGTGCTGTGGGACTTGGGGCCGAAGGAGAGCTTCTTCTTGCGGCCCAGCGCCCGCAACACCGGCGGGTGCAGCTTGAAGGACATCACGCCACCGGGGAACGACTCGCCGGTGGCGTCGAGGAACGCCGGGTCGGTCAGGAGCCGCGCGACCTCGTACTCGTCCTTGTACGCCGTCAACTTGAACAGGTTGCGGGCAACAGCCTCGCTGAACCGGGTCTCCGCCGTGACCGCCTGCTCGGCCGCCGCGACCCGCGCGACGAAGGCGACGTACGAGTTCGCGAGCTTGAGGTTCTGGTACGCGACGAGGTCGGTGGCGCGCTGGGTTGCGAGCCGCAGTACCTCACCCTCCAGGCCGGACGCGGCGACTGAGGCCGGTACGTCGGCTTTCACGGCCGGGGCCGTTGCGGTTCCGGCGGCGCGGAAGGTGGCTGGGTCGGTGACTGCGACGCGTCCCCAGGTGAAGGCGGCGATGTTCGCGGCGACCGCGGTGCCGTTGATCGTGATGGCTTCCTCGATGGCGGCGGCCGGGAGCCTGAGCGCGCCGGTCTGGTACGCGGCGCCGACGAGCAGGAAGTTCGCGGCGATCGTGTTCCCGAAGATCCGGTCCGCGGCCTCGAGCGCGTCGAAGTCGAACAGCTCCCGGCTCGCGGTGCGGACGCGTTCCAGCAGGCCGGCCTCGTCAGGGTGCTGGACGGCCGGGTCGTACACCATCGCGCCGGTCGCCGTCCGGCTGGTCGAGACCACGGTCCGCGTCGCGGCACCGTTGCCGTAGGCAAGGTTCCGGTCCTCGGCGAGTGTCAGCAGGTCGAAGCCGAGGAAGCAGTCCGCGGATCCGGGAGTCAGCCGGTTGGCCGGCTCGAGCTCGCCGTCGGCGAACCGCAGGTGACCGGTCACCGGTCCCGCCTTCTGGCTCAGCCCGGTCTGGTCGAGCGACTCGACGGCGTACCCGGCGCGATGCGCGGCAGTCGCGAGCACCTGGTTGACCGTGACGATGCCGGTCCCGCCGATACCGGCCAGGAAGACGTTCTGGGTACCGGTCACCCGCTCCTCGGCACTGCTGGGCGCAACCGACGGCGGCGCCGGGAACGCGGCCTTCTTACGGGGCGCCTTTGCTGTCTCGACGACCACGAACGACGGGCAGTCGCCGTCGAGACAGCTGTAGTCGGTGTTGCAGGACGTCTGCTCGATGCGGGTCTTGCGACCGTACTCGGTCTCGACCGGCTGCACCGACAGGCAATTGCTCTTCACGCCACAGTCGCCACAACCCTCACACACTGCCTCGTTGATCACGACACGCTGCGTACGGGCAGGCAGACTGCCGCGCTTGCGCTGGCGGCGCGCGTCGGCGGCGCAGTGCTGGTCGTAGATCAGCACCGTCACACCGGGGACGTCCCGCAGCATCCGCTGAGCCTCATCCAGACGATCGCGGCTCCACAACAGGGTCTCGGGCGCGAGGTCGCGGCGACGGTACCGTCCGGGCTCGTCTGCGCAAACGACGATCTTCCGCACGCCCTCGACGTACAGCTTGTGGGTCAACTGGGGCACGGTGAGCGCGCCCTCGGCGTCCTGCGCGCCGGTCATCGCGACGACGTCGTTGTAGAGCACCTTGTACGTGATGTTGACGCCGGCCGCGATACAGGCCTGCACGGCGAGCTGCCCGGAGTGGAAGAACGTGCCGTCGCCGACGTTCTGGAAGATGTGGCCGGCGTCGGTGAACCACGCCTGGCCGATCCACTGCGCGCCCTCACCGCCCATCTGCGTGACTCCGGTGACGGCGCTGTCCTGCCGGTCGGAGATCGTGACCATCGCGTGGCAGCCGATCCCGCCGCCGCCCATCGACCCCTCGGGCAGCGCGGTGGAGCGGTTGTGCGGACAGCCGCTGCAGAAGTACGCCGAGCGGCTCGTGGAGAGCAACGGGAGTTGGGTCCGCTTCGGGGCAGGCGGCGTGATCGGGACCAGACCCGCGAGCAGGTGCCTCAACGGCGCGAGTAACCGGCCCGACGTGAGCTCGCCGTCGGCTGGGATCAGCGCGCGACCCTCGGTGTCCCGCTTGCCGAGGATCTGCGGCGCGTCCGGCGTACCGTACAGAATCTCCCGGAGCTGGGTCTCGACGAACGCGGTCTTGTCCTCGACCACGACGATCCGGTCGAGGCCCTCGGCGAACGAGCGGACGGTCCCGGGCGCGACCGGGCTCATCAGGCCGAGTCGCAGCACCCGGACGCCCGCCCGCGCGAGCGCCTCGTCCGTGACGCCCAGGTCCTTCATGGCCTGGCGCATCGAGTCGTAGCAGCTGCCCGTCGCGACGAATCCGACCCGCGCGCCGGCCGGGTCGACGTCGACCACGTCGAGGCCGTTCTCGACGGCGTACGCGCGAACCAGCTCGGTCCGGGGCCCGACCAGATCCGCCTCGGCGCGCACGATCGCGTCCGGCCGTACGACCATCGGGCGCTGCTCGTAGCGGTACGGCCGGCCCTCCCACTCGATCGCGGGCGTGACCGGCAGGACCTCCCCCGCGGCGGCGTCGACCGTCCACGCGCCGTCGGCGACGTCCGCGACGATCTTGAGTGCGACGACGCAGCCCGTCACCCGCGACATCTCGATCGCGTGCAGGCCGAGCGTCACGATCTCGGCCGCGTTGCGCGGGAACAGGACCGGGATCCCCAGTGCGGCCAGGGACCGCTCGCTCACCGCCGGTACGGTCGACGACTTCGAGGCGGGGTCGTCACCGACCAGGAGTACGGCGCCGCCGCGCGGGTTCACGCCGTACATGTTGGCGTGACGCAGCGCGTCGGTCGCGCGGTCCACGCCAGGGCCCTTGCCGTACCAGAAGCCAGTCACGCCGTCGTGGGTACCGGTGCCGAGCGGCAGCTCGATCTGACTCCCCCACACCGAGGTCGCGGCGAGCTCCTCGTTCAGTCCGGGTACGAACCGGATGTCGTTCTCGTCGAGCACGTCCTTCATACCCGCGAGCAGCCGGTCGAGTCCGCCGAGCGGGCTCCCCTGGTAGCCGGAGACGAAGGACGCCGTACGCAACCCCCGGCGCCGGTCGAGCGCGCGATGCTCCACGAGCAGCCGCGCGATCGCCTGGACACCGGTCAGCAGCGTCGGCGGACCGGCGTGCCGGAACCGGTCGTCGAGGTCGTACGGCGGCAGCGCGGCGAGCCGCTCCACAGTGATCTCGACGGGGATCTCGGCGGGGGCGATCGCGGTCATCGACTCTCCAGGGGTCCGCAGCAATTCCCCCGAGACTGCGGTCTCGGTGGGCCACGTCACAAGAGTTGTCGTCGAGTTTGGCGACGATTCGCAATCCCTGGTCTTGTTCAGCTGGTTCATGCGCAACAAAGTGCATGCCGAGAGTAGACTTCGTTGCGTGCCCGAGCAAGCCAGCCTGGACGACACCGACCGCGCGATCCTCGACCTGCTCCGCGACAACGCCCGCCGGCCGCTCCGCGAGATAGCGACCGCGGTCGGCCTGACCGTCGCGCCGGTCCAGCGACGAATCACCCGGCTGGAGAAGCTCGGCGTGATCGAGCGCTACACCGTCCAGATCAACCACGGCCGCATCGCCGGCGGCATCGAGGCAATGACCGAACTCCACTTCGCCGACGACCTGGACCTCGCCCAGATCATGGAGTTCGTCGCCCAGGTCCCCGAAGTCAAAGAAGTCCTCACCCTCGCCGGCGACCCCGACGCCCTGATCCGAATCCAGGTAGAAGGCGTAGAAGACCTCCGCCGAGTAGTCAGCTCCCTCCGCTCCACCAAAGCCATAGCCAGCACGAAAACCCTAGTAGTCCTAGAACAATGGACCCGCCGCACCTAAACCAACCATCGCCACCACTGGCGACGGCACCACCGGCGGGAGATACCAACCACCCGGGTTGTTGACACTGGAGCTGCCGCTCGCGCGCAGCCTCACGTCGGCGGCGGCTTGTCCAGACCAAGGCGGGCTGCGGTGGCGGCGGCTTGCACCCTGGTCTGGACACCGAGCTTCTCCAGGATGTGGGTGACGTGGACGCTCGCGGTCTTCGGGCTCATGTAGAGGGCCTGGCCGATCTCGCGGTTGGTCATTCCCTCGGCGAGGAGCGCCAGGACCTGATGCTCGCGGTCCGTCAGAGCGGGCGCACCCGTCGGGTCCGGTACCGGATCTGTGCTGTCATGGGCCGGGCCGCCCCGCCCTGCGTCGATCCGGGCCAGACGCGCGAGGTTGCTGATCTGCTCGAGCAGCGGAGCCGCCTGGAGCCGTTCGGCCAGGCGCCGTGCCACGATGAGCTGTTCGGCGGCTGCGTGCCGGGCGGGTGCGCCCCGGCGGCTGGTGAGGATCGCCTCGGCGGCTCGGAGGCGTGCCCGCGCCTCGTCGTACGGCCGACCGAGCGCGGACCATTCCCGCACCGCGACTAGCCACGGTTCCGGGTCGTAGGTTCCGTTGGCGCGCGAACGTTCGCCATCGATGATCGCGGACACGGCCGCTTGGGTCGGGCGCTCGGTCACGCCGCCGAGGCGCGACACCAGATGTTCGAGGCGATCGGGCGCCCGGACGGTACCGGCCGCCTCGAGACCGGCGAGGAGCAGGCCCTCCTTCACCTCGTCATCGGCGCTCGCCTGCACGGTGCCGGCGAGCGACAAGGTCAACTCGAGCGCTTCCTCGGCACAGCCGGTCTGCAACAGCAGGCGCGCTCTCCCTTCGCCGTACGGCCCGAAGAACTGTGGTTGATCGCGTTCACCGAGGGAGGCCGCCTGATCGATCAACCTCTCCGCCGTTGCGATGTCACCGCGTGCCAGGTGGACGTTGACCGCCATCATCTGGAAGAAGCCGAGATCGGACGGTGCCGAGGGATCGGACATCCAGGCGATGGCCTCGTCCCAGCGACCGGACTCGTAGAGTGCTTGGACCACGTTGCCGTCCATCAGGTCTTCCAGCCAGTGCCTGCTCAACATCAGCCTGCGTACCCGCTGCCCGACGAAGCGAGCGACCTGGGCGGCCCGGTCGGGGTCCCCCAGCCGCAGATACGCATCGGTCACCCCGACACCTGCCATCGCGAGATCCTCGGGTTCGGCGAGCGTGT
Organism: Kribbella speibonae; assembly: GCF_004331375.1. Lineage (NCBI taxonomy): Bacteria > Bacillati > Actinomycetota > Actinomycetes > Propionibacteriales > Kribbellaceae > Kribbella > Kribbella speibonae. Next base: position 614,960 of record NZ_SJKC01000005.1, read on the forward strand.
GCGCGATCGCTAGTGCCGTCTGGTGATGTTCGAGACCTCGCTCCGGCAAGCCCCGGACACTCGCCCTGACACCGAGTAGAGCATGAGCCTTGCCGACCGTCCTGAGGTCTGAGTGCTTCGTGCCGAGTTCGAGCGCGACCTGCGCCGGCGCCTCGGCCTCGTCCCATCGTGAGCAGGTGCCGAGCGCCATTGCCTGACCGGCGGCGATCTTGGCCCAGGTCGGCTCGTCATCAGCGGGCACCAACCGCTGAGCGAGCTCGACATCGCGCAGCGCCTGCGCGGTGTCGCCCACAGTGGTTCCGAGCCAGCACCGGGTCAACGCGGCGCGTAGCACCTCCTCGCGCGTATCGGACATGGCCGTCAGATCGCCCTCCAGAAGCGCCGCGGCCTCGGCCGCATGCCCCACGGAGGCGAGGTGGGTTGCCGCGGACACACGCAGCGACAGTTCCTCGGGCACCTCAGCCGGCACGTCGCGGGCGGAGCCCCACAAGTCTGCTGCCACCGCGTACCAATGACCGGCCTCAGCAACCGCATACTCCTGCTCGGCAGCCACCGCAGCCCGCACCGACCAGACGAGCCCGTCTTCGACGCTCTCGGCGCGGCGATACTGCTCGGCGATTTCCGCAACCGCAGCCGCGCCCGGCCTGTTGGGCACAGCCGCCTCCAAGCGTCCCGCCAATCGTCCGTGCAGCCGTCTCCGATCCCTTGACAGCAGCCCTTCGTAGGCGAGCTCGGCCAGCACGGGATGACGGGCGATAGCCCCGTTCCCTGGCTCGCGCACCATGAGGCCTGACGCGCATGCCCGCCGTACAGCATCCGCGTCATCGGAGGCCGCTGAGAGCATCTCGTCGTCGGTCAAGCCCCGGCCGAGGGTCGCGGCAGCGGCGATCACCATGCGGGCGGGCAATCCGACAGCATCGAGCTTCGCGCTCAGCACCTGGCGCAGCGACTCGGACGGTTCAGCGGCCCCGCGGGCCAACTCAGCGCTCAGGTAAGGGTTGCCGGCACTGCGCGCGTACACCGCTGCCACGACCTCAGCCGAACACTCCGGAATCTGCTGAGCAGTCTCCTCCAGCGTCAGTCGGCGAAGCGGCACGTCGGTGACCGAGGTGATGCGCAACTCCTCTCCGAGCCAGCGGGCCTGCTCAGCGCCGGTGTCCTCGTCTCGCCAGGTCAGCAAGACCAGCAGACCTGTCGCAGGGAGATTACGGGTGAGGTGTGCCAGGAAATCCAGCGTCGACCGGTCTGCCCAGTGCACGTCCTCCACGACGAGTACTGCACCACCGTCGGCAATCTCCGTCACCGTGCGCATCATCGCGCCGACAGTCCAGGCTCGACCCGCCGCTACCGACGCGAACACCTCACCGCCGGCTTCCCTGCCCACCCCGAGCGCCGCATCCAGTCCCCCATAGGCCACCGCACCGGACAACGGCGCACACGCCCCGCTCAGGATGCGTAGCCCGGCAGAGTCGGCATCTGCTACGGCGGCGCGGACCAGAGATGTCTTGCCGATCCCCGCCTCACCCCGCACGATCGCAACGGCCGACCCTGTTGACAGTCCGGCCGTCAGCTCCCTGAGCAGCACGAGCTCCGTCTCGCGCCCGATCAGCGCCCCACCCACACCACCATCATGCGCCTCGCCGCATCGGCTTGCTAAGGCACAGACAGCCGCCGCCTAAGGAAACGACCCGGCAATCTGCGCACAGATGCCCGATCCGCCGAATCCGCCCGCGGAGCACTGTGATCGAAAGCCGAACTTCAAGGAGGAACCATGAACAACAAGCGCTTCATCATCACCGCCCCCGTCCTCGCCGTCGCCGCCCTCGTGTTGACCTCGACAGAGTCGAACGCCAAAGTCCCACCCGAAGACCCCAGCCCCACCGCCGCCGTACCGAACCACGCACTCTCAACCCAGCCCAGCACCACGACCTCCCGCGCGAACTCGGCCGACGACACCACATCCGAAGTACTCCGAGCTGCCACGTCAGGCCTCGGCGGAGCCGGCATCGCCCTCGCCGGCGTATGGCTGTACCGCCGCCGCCCGACCCACGCCGCCTAGGACACCGAGGGCCACAATCTCAGCGCTGCCAACACCACTTCCCGCGAGGACGTCGACCAGCTGTGCCGAGAGGTATTTGCCTACAGCAACCTTTCGTGACCATGAGGCAGCGATGCGCGGCCGCCAAGGTCACCCCGGCACGGCCCCAGTCGGCACCGGCTACCGGCCATGACGCCTATCGGATCCGACTACTAAATCAAATGTGCCATGGAAATCGATGGCTTGCTTAAGCCGTGGAATCGAAATTGGTCAGCCCGAGGATTTCAATCGGTTCGGAAATGGCGGCATGATGGAGGCGCACGACGCGATTCGCCGTTGCGGGGAGGGCCGGCCCCAGATATGCGAGGGCCGGCCGGCAACGGACGACCGCACGTCCGGGGGTGTCCAGTGAGCAGTGTGGAAACAAATCGCCGCCTCGAAGTATTGGGTACGTTTCATCTTTCCGAGCAGAATCGCCCGATCATCATCGATCGGCCGAGCTGCCGCCGGCTGCTGGCCTTGCTGGCCGTCCGCGGCAGCCAACATCGAAGCGTGGCGGCCGAGACACTGTGGCCCCTGCTATCGGACAAACGTTCGCTCGGGAACCTGCGCGGTGTCATCTGGCGGCTGAGGCAGCACGAGAATTCCCTCCTCGGCGAGGACAGCGGATACATCTCGCTGCGAGACGTCGACATAGATTTCGACGAGGCGATGACCTGGTGTCATCGCGCACTCGAGGGCGACGCCGGTCCGCCGCCGCCGGGAATCGACCGCGACCTACTGCCGGGATGGGTCGATACGTGGCTCATCACCGAACGCGAGGACTTCCACCTTCTCCGGGTGTACGCACTGGAATCCGCGGCCCGCACGCTTCTTCGCGCCGGCCGCACCGGCGCAGCCTGCCGAGTCGCGGCGATTGCCGCCGGCCTTGATCCGTTACGGGAGTCCGCAGTCCGCCTGCTCATCGAGATCTCTCTGCACGAGGACAACATCGTCGCTGCGATCCGCCAATTCGAGCGCTTCGCGGAGTTGCTGCACACCGAGATCGACGCGGAGCCCAGCAGTGAGCTGACGGCCCTCGTCTCGCATCTTGTGGACGTGCGGAACCACGCACACCCAGGTGCCCGGCGACACCCGTGAGTCACTGCTGCGACAGCGCGGAGACGCGACAACGACTGCACACCGGCCACGCTGGGAGTTCAGACGCAGATCGAGGGGGTAAGCGGATCATGACGTTCGACATCACTGAACTGGTTGCAGGACTGAACCTCGAGCCAGGAACGAAGGGCAAGCCGGTCAGAGCCCTTCAGGAGTATCTGAGCCAATTCGGATACCTTGCCGCGCCGGCGAACGATCCCTACGCAGGCATCCGAGCAGGCATGCGCGCGCAGAAGCCGAAGGCCGGGACGCTCGACAACACCACAGTCGCGGCGCTACGACGCTTCCAGCAGTACTTCGGGCTCACGGTAACCGGAGTGCTCGACGAAGCCACCGTCAGCTTGATGAGCCTGCCGCGATGCGGGTTCCCCGACCGTCCCGCACAGCGCAGTCGCGCCGAGGCATCCGTCACGATCGCATCCTTTGTTGCGCAAGGCAACAAATGGGATCACACCAACATCAGCTACGACGTCGAGGACTTCACCGGCGACCTGAGCCAGGCCGAAATCGGCGCCGCAATCCAATCCGCGCTCGCGCTGTGGGCGAACGCCGCTCCCCTGACCTTCACCGAATCGGACGCACCGGACATCCGTATCCGGTTCGTGACGCTGGATCACGACGACGGATCGCCCTTCGACGGGGCCGGCAGTGTTCTCGCGCATGCCTTCTACCCACCGCCGAACGGCGGAGACCTCGCGGGCGACGTGCACTTCGACGACGACGAGACCTGGACGACCACCCTGCCTGTTCCGATCGGAGGAGTCGATCTGGCCACAGTCGCCGCCCATGAGTTCGGCCATGCCCTGGGCCTGGCGCACAGCGCCGACTCGAGCTCGCTCATGTATCCGTACTACCTCGGGCCGCACCGCTATCTCTCCGCCGACGACGTACTGGGGATCCAGACCATCTACGGCGCCCGCATCTACCCTGTCCCGGGGTGGTTCGGATCCGAGGACCAGGGCGCAGACATCGCCGTCGGCCAGATCAGCACCGCGGGTGGACAGCCTGACCTGGTGGTCTTCCACGTCGACAATCCGGGCGGTGAGAATCACGGCTACTACCGGATCGGCTGGCGGCTGGACTCTGATGGACGTGTCACCGCGGGCTGGAGCGACCGGAAGCCCGTGCCCGGCTGGTTCGGTGCCGAGGACCAAGGAGCCGGGATCGCGCTCGGTGACATCAGCGGGTCCGGCCGTTCCGACCTGGTCGTGTTCCACGTGGACAACCCTGGCGGTGACAACCACGGGTACTACCGGATCGGCTGGGACATCGACGCCAACGGGAACGTCACGAACTGGAGCGATATCCGCTCCGTGCCCGGTTGGTTCGGTTGGGAGAACCAGGGCGCGGCCATCGCCTTGGCTGACATCAGCGGCAACGGTTCGCTCGATCTCGTCGTGTTCCACCTGGACAACCCGGCCGGCGACAATCACGGCTACTACCGGATCGGCTGGAACCTCGACAAGGACGGCGCCGTGACCGGAGGCTGGAGCCCGGTCCGGCAGGTGCCCGGCTGGTTCGGCTGGGAGGACCAGGGCGCCGGCATCGCGGTCGCCGACATCGATCACAACGAGCAACTCGACCTCCTGGTCTTCCACATTGACAACCCAGGTGGCGAGAACCACGGCTACTACCGCATCGGCTCGGGGCTCGACACCCTCGGCAACGTCACCGGCGGCTGGGGACCGATCGTCGCGACCCCGGGATGGTTCGGATCCGAGGACCAGGGCGCGGGGGTCGCGCTGGCAGACCTGAACGGCAACGGCCGCCAGGACCTGATCGTCTTCCATGTGGACAACCCAGGCGGCGAGAACCACGGCTACTACAGGGTGATCGGCGATCTCTGACCAAGCTGCGCGGGACGTGCCGGCGGACGCGCTGGCGACCCTGCAACGCCTCGTGCTCGAGGCGGCCCTGACCGATCGGGATCTACCCGGGTACGGCGGGCACGCACGGCTTCCGGACCTCGACCTCCTCAGGTCCTGGTCCGGGGGCCCGCTTCGGCTGGACGCCAGCAGCGTCATCAACCCCGCGGTGGTCACAGGTCTGCAGCCACTGGTGCTGATCGTCACTGCCGACGATCTCGGCCTGGAAGCACAGGAGTTCGGCCGCCTGCCCTACCTCCATCTCCGGACCGAATCCCAGCCGCCGGACGACGTGCGGATCACGCTGCACGCCGCGATCCGCGAGGGCGGTGGACAAACGGTCGAACTTGGTGGAGTCAGTATTGCGTTTCGTCGTACCCGGAACCGGTGGGAGGTGAGCGGCGAGCCCAGACTCTTCTCGAGTTGAGCCCCGAGCAGCCGGTCAGGCAATCGTGCCCGGAGCGGACCACGAGACTTCGCATCCTGGGCAGAACCATTGCAGGTTAGGTCGCGGGGCGCCGACGCACTGGATCTCGGCCGTCAGCGCACCGCCGCACAGCCAGCAGCAGTCGCTGACCACGACCATCGGGGTGCTGGCGCCCACGAATCCTGGTCGCCCCGGGGTCCGTTCATTGCTGGGCATTGTCACTCCAAGGGGTCACGCTGGGACGACACACAGTCATCGCTTGCTCTATTTGTACCCGCGTTTCCACTCGTCAAGACGCGATCCTCGCGCGACCCCTTGGGCTACCGGCGACTTGGGGCGACCCGGTACCCAACCAAACCGCAGTCATGCACGAGTGAGGTGGCACCATGTTCGGTCTGGAACTCAAGACCTTCGACCGAGAGGCGACACAACCGGACGACCCCTTCGTTCAGACGTACCTAGCTATGCGGCGCAGGATCGGCCTCCTGGGATTCTGGCTGCCGTGGGTACTCGTTGCCATCGATTGGTTGTTGATCGATGACCTTCGCGTGCTCCGCGGATCTATGAGCGCGTACTACCACTCGTCGGCCCGCGACGTGCTCGTCGGCGGGCTGTTCGTCACCACAGGGTTCCTGATCAGCTATCTGCGCGCGAAGCGCAAGACGTATGACTATTGGCTCTCAACGGCGGCCGGATGCGCTCTCCTCGTCGTCGCACTGGTCCCGACCGGGCGATCGCTCAATACCAATGGATTCAAGGTCGGGCCGAACAGTTGCGAGGACTTTCCCGGGCCGCCCGGGTGCAGCGGCGTACAACGTTCCCTCGGCGAGGACACCGCCAGGCTGGTGCACGGCATCGGCGCCACGATCTTCGTCCTGCTGCTAGCCGCTCTTTGTTTTGTTTTCGCCCTGCGCGAGTTCGGCTTCGGACCTGCGGCACGGAAACTGTGCGAGCCCAGGCCCAGCGACGTGAAGCGCGTCCGGGGCCGTCTCAAAGAACTCAAGGTCCCAGCCTGGAAGTATCTGTGGTCGGGCGTTCCGGCGACGGAGCAGGCCATGCCGGCGCCTAGGAGGCGTGTCCTGCTGTATATCGCAATGGGCATCCTGATTCTGCTCGCCGGCCTCTGGGCGAAGGTCGGCGTCGAACTCTCGCTAGGGTTCAACGATCTCCGCCTCGGAGCCACCTACGTCGGCGAAGTGGTCGCCTTTCTCGCCTTCGGCATCGCCTGGCTCGCTGCCGGCAAGGACCTCGAACCCCGCTCCCTCCCCGACCGCATCGGAAGCATGGTCAAATCCGCCGCCGGAACTCTCGGCATGGCCAAGAAGGCCTGAGCGGCCGTGGTGCACAGCCACGAGCGCGCACGAACTCCGAGGTGTCACCAAGAGCCGCACTAGTCACAGAAGACGTAGCAGGGGAAGTCAACCGCGGTTGTAGGGCTGGACTGCCTCCTTGGTGGCGCCGATTCTCAGGTTGCGGAAGTCGGAGCGGAATGTCGCGCCCGGCTGGTAGTCCTTGTACATGCCGAACTTGATCCTGAACTCGTTCTTGAAGGAGTCGTTCTTGCACTTGGAGCGCGTCGCGTAGCCGAAGTACTCCTCGCGCTCGAAGAGCTTCTCCTCCACGGTGTCCGCTCCCTTGTGCCAGACCGCGATACGCCCCTTGGGCGCGCCGTCGTGGTAGGGCTCCACGTTGTACTTGATGACGAAGGAGTGCCACTCGTTGGCGCCGATGCTCTGGGTCGCCATCGAGATGTCGTAGTTTGTGCCGGGGTCCTCGCCTCGGCGCACGAACTGGAGGTTGTGCCCGTTGCCGGCACCGGACTGGATGCGTACGCCGCCGATCGGGTTCGCGGTGCACTGCCACAGCTGCAGCACGTACGCCCCGCTGCCCGTCACGTCGTCGACGCCCTCGGGGATGCGTACGTCGAACCCGACCCACACGTCGGTGTGGAACGGCAGGTCCCACCCCGTCGCCAGCTCCGTGCGGTCCCGGAGGGTATTTCCCGCAGCGTCCTTCCAGGTGTTCTTGGCGGGGTCCTCGACGATGGCGCCTTCGTACTCGAAGTCCTTGTCCGTGCGGAACGTCAACGCACGCGCGCCATCCGTCCCGGTGATCTGGGGCGCCTGTCCCGCTCCCTGACACTTGCCTGGAAACCAGCCGGCGCCCTCCCGGAGGTTGCCGCCGGCCCCGAGCGTCGCACTGCACGCGCCGGCGTTCTCGATCGCCCAGCTCTCACCCGCGATACCCGCCGAGTAGCTGGGCACCGCGGCTGCTGCCGCGCTGGCGGTTCGTGAGTTCGTCACTGCGGCGAACCCGACCGAGGCACTCAGGGTCAACGCCACGGTGAGAGCCATCGTCTGTCGAGCAAGTCGACCAGGGGCCGAGATCTGCATCTGTGTCACTCCTTACCGGTCGGGATGTGTTCCATGGCTGCGGTCGACGGGATCTCGGGGATGGGCAGATCCTGCCTTCGCAGGGTTTCCGCGAACGCGTTGAGGCCCGGCGTCTGATAGACGGCTGCGGCTTCGTCGGCGAGCCACAGCGCGGTTCGGTCGAGGTCCGACGGCTGCCGGGGCCAGATCCAGCGGCGGTCGTCGTTGGCGTGGCCGGCCCAGAAATGGAACGCGTCGCGGAGACTGCCGTGGCCGGGTTCGGCGGGCGCGTTCCAGAGGTCGCGGCCTTCAGCAGCTGCGACTCGGCAGCACACGGCGAATGCCCGTAGACAGTAGATGGTGTAGAGCAACGAGTCGGGACGAGCCAGTTCCCTCGGGAGCGAGCCGCCGGTAGCGATGTGGCGCAGCCGGATGCCGAACCGATCGAGGATCTCGGTGAGCGCGGTCCGATCACCGACGAACTGCAGATAGCGCAGTACCTGCGCGTCCCACCACACTCCGTGGTTGTTGGTCATCAGTTCTTCCTGCCGGCCGAGTTCGCTCGACCGCATCCAGTTGGCCAACTCGGCGAACCAGTCCTGCAGGAGCGGGAGGCCTTCGGCGAATCGTCCGGCCCGCTCCAGCAGGTCGACGTGATCCAGGAGGTCGGTCAGGAGCGTCGCCTCGATCTGCCCGATCGCCGCACCGTCGTGCCGGCCCGGCAGCGCGGCGGCGTGAGCGAAGTTGGGGCGCATCGCGGTCGCCGGGTCCAGGAACCAGCGTTCGAGACGTGCCACCGCGGCGTCAGCGTAGCGTGACTCGCCGGTCAGGACGTGGGCCTGCACCAGGGTGTTGACGGCCGCGGCCGTTTGCCGGAACCGCCGTTTGTCGTAGCGATCGCTCCACGCGTCCGGGTTCCGCCGTCCGTCGACCCTGATGTACGGCAGACCGTCGGCTGTCTCCGGATTCGGCCAGGAGTAGTTGCCGACCGAGTAGTAGTCGTGGGCGTCTCCGGCCCAGTCCGACGGCTCCCGGTCGAGGATGGAATACGGACGGCCGGCCAGGAACTCGTCGGCCCGGGCAACCAGCTGACGGATCATTTGGGTCCCGCCTCCGAGAAGGCCTGTTCGAACTCGGCCCGGATCTTGTCGCCGCCGCCGTTGCGCCACTTGGTCACGGCCGCCTTCCAGCTCGACACGGGTGCGCGTCCGGCCAAGATGCCGTTCCGCGTATCGGTCAGGTCCTTGCCCAGCTGCAGGCCCTTGGCGGCATCGGTCTCGGAGTACAGGCCCTGGGTCGGATCAGGGGCGAGAATCGGCAGCGCGGCCTCCTGGTAGTCGAAGCGGGCCTGGGCGACATCGCGCCGGCCCGGGTCGTAGATGGCCAGCGTCGGTCCGGAGACGTACCCGAACGGCACCAGCCGCAGATTCTGGCCACGCGAGTTCACGATCGGGTCCTTGCCCTCGAGCGTGAACGTCTGGCCCTCGATCCCGAAGTTCCGCAGGAGGTACTCCGACGATCCGAACGGCGCGGCGAGCCAATCGAGCACCCGGAGCACCTCGCGGACCCGGTCCGGGTCGGCCTGGGTGACAGCGGTGAACGCCTGAGCCGCACTCCCCCGAGGGTGCACGGGCTTGCTCGCCGCGTCGTACCCGAACATCGGAAGCGACCCGAGCTTGAAGCCCGGCACCTCGGCTCCCCACATCTCGTACTTGCTCCAGCCCGCGTACCCGCCGAAGACGATCGGCGTGGTCCCGTTGGTGAACCAGTCGTTGCGTTGGTTGTTGGAGGCAACTAGGCCGTCCGGATGGAAGACGCCGGCGTCAGCCAGTTCGCGGGTGTCGGCCAGAGCCTTCTCGTACTGCTCGAGTTCGATGTTGGAGGTGAATTTCCCGCCGTCCTCGCTCCAGCTGCCTGGGATGCCAAGGGAAGCGGCGATCATGGTCAGGGTGCTGCCCGGATCGCCGCAGGCCCAGCGAGACTTGCGCTCGTTGGTCAGCCCTTTCAGCAGTGCCTTGAACTCTCCGATGTCCTTCGGCTGCGCGGGCAGTCCGGTACCGGCGACAAGGTCGGCGCGGATCCAGGCGACCGACGGGATCGGCACCCGGGCGATCGGTACTCCCCACAGGGCGTTGCCGTACACGGTCTTGCGCCACGCATCGGTGGACAGACCCGCGAGGTTCGGATAGTCCTTGACGGCATCGCCCGACAAGTACTCGGTCAAGTCGGTGAACTTTGCCTTCAGCAACGCCGGCAGCTGCTGCACCGAGCCGTAGATCGACACCACGTCGGGCAGATCTCCGCCGGCCACGGTCGTCGCGAACCGTTGAGCGTAGTCAGCTGCCGGCGCGTACGTGATGTCGAGCTTTCCACCGAGTCGCTTGTCGACCTCCTGCCACAGCGGATTGTCGGACTTGCCGGGCGCCACCGGGTCGAAGGTGTAGGTGAGAGCGGAGATCTGGCCACCCGACAGCGGGGGCTTGCTGACCGACGCGACGGGATTCGCCGGATACTCGAAGTACCCGCTCATGCCGAGCGGGCTCGCGCTCTTCAGCGCAGGTTCGGCCTTCCCGGCCTGGGCGAACGTCGGGAGAATGTCCGCTCCGATTCGGCCGGAGGTTCCCGTCGTCGTCTTGGCGGAGCAGCCGAGAGCCGATCCGGCAGCACCCGCGACGGCTGCCGCGGACAGCCCTTTGAGCAACGTACGGCGCGATAGCGCATCCATGGTTACGGTCCCTCCTCATGGCGGGCGTCCGGTCGATCAGCCTTTGACGGCGCCGATCAGGAGTCCCTTGCTGAAGTGCTTCTGGATGAACGGGTAGATGATGAGGATCGGGATGACGGACATGACCAGAATCGCCATCTGGATCGAGGCCTGGGGTGGCAGCGACTCGGTCGACGCCGAGAGCTCGTCCGTCCCGAGCGGTGTCTGGTTCACGACGAACGTTCGCAGGACCAGCTGCAGCGGCCACTTCTCCGGCGACGGCAGGTAGAGCAGGGCCGAGAAGAACGCGTTCCAGTAGGCGACGGCGTAAAACAAGCCGACCACCGCGACGACGGCCTTCGAGAGCGGCAGGACGATGGAGGTGAGGATCCGGAGCTCGCCGGCCCCGTCGATCTTCGCCGACTCGGTCAGCTCACCGGGAAGCTCGAGGAAGAAGGACCGCATCACGATCACGTTGAAGGCATTGACCACGACCGGCAGGATCAACGCCGCCAGGTTGTCGATCAGGCCGAGCTGCTTGACGATCAGGTACATCGGGATCATGCCCGGATTGAACAAGAGCGTGAACAGTGTCATCAGCAGGATCGGCTTGTGCAGCAGCGATCCCGGCCGCGACAGGGCATACGCGAGCATGATGGTGCAGGCCAGCGACAGGACAGTGCCGACAGCGGTGACCGCGACCGACACGGTGAGCGCCCGCGTCACCACTCCGCCCGACAGAACAGCCCGGTACGCCGCCAGCGACGGCTCGCTGGTGAAGAGGACGAGTCCGCCGCGCGCGCTGATGTCGCGTTGCGGCGCCAGGCTCGTCATCACGACGGCCACGAACGGGACGATCACCGCGAGGCAGGCGACGGTCAGCAGTACACCGCGAGCCGCGGTCGCCCAGCGCGGTTGCCGTCCCATCCAGGCCGGCCGGTCGTCCGACGCCGGTCGACGGTTGCGCTGAGCCCGGCGTTCCGCGGTGGTCTCCAGTAGTCCGGTCATTTCGAGTACACCCCCCGCTCCCCCATGGCGTGGGCGAGCCGATTCGCCCCGAGTACGAGAACCACGCCGACGACGCCCTTCACCAGGCCGACCGCGGCCGAGACACCCCAGTTCCCGCCGATGATCCCGTTGTTGTAGACGTACGTGTCGAGCACCTCGGAAGCCTGTGCGCCGACCGGTCCCTGCTGCAGGAGGATCTGCTCGAAACCGACCGTGAGCGAATCACCCAGCCGCAGGATCAGCAGCAGGACGATCACCGGCCGGATCGCGGGCAGCGTCACGTGCCACAGTTGCCGAAGCGGGCCGGCCCGGTCGATCGCCGCTGCCTCGTACAGGTTCAGGTCGACCTTGGAGAGCGCGGCCAGGAAGATGATGGTCGACCAGCCGGTGTCCTTCCAGATCACCTGCGACGTGATCAGCAGTTTGAACAACTCCGGTACGCCGATGATGTGGAAGGTTCCCAGGTCCGCGGAACGCAGCCACTCGTTCAGCATTCCGCCGTTGCCGAACATCTGCTGGAACAACGCCACGACGATGACCCAGGACAGGAAGTGCGGCAGGTAGAGGATCGACTGCGCCAGCCGCTTGGCTCGTTCGTTCAGCATCGAGTTGAGGACCAGGGCCAGCGCGATCGGCAACGGGAACACGAACAGCACCTGGACCATCGTGATGACCAACGTGTTCACGAGCGCGTTCAGGAACTCCGGGTCACCGTCGAAGATCACCGAGAAGTTGCTCAGGCCAACGAAATCCGACCCGCTGATGCCGAGGAACGGCTGGTAGGCCTGGAAGGCGATCACGTTGCCCAGCAGCGGCAGGTAGTGGAACACCACCAGGACGACCACGCCCGGTATCGCGAGCAGCAGCAGCACCCGGTCCCGGTGCCATCGGGTCGCCAGCTGCCCGCGGATGCGAGGCGCGCGGGCGGCCGGCGTACCGGGATCTGCACCTGCCCTCGGCCGCACCTTGGTCTCCGACGACATCAGCGGATCCTGCTGCCGACCGCTGCGACGGCGGCCTCGACCATCCCCCGCACGCGCTCCTGCGCGCCGTCCCGCGCCTGCCGCGCCATCTCGGCCGCGGCCGGCCGGTCGTCGGCGATCTTCTGCAGGAGTTGCCCGGCCGCAGCATCGGCCCCAGGTCCCAACTCGACGAACGGCAGGCCGAGATCGTTGTACATCTGGCCCTTGATCGTGTCGGTCGGCTGGCGCAGATAGACCGCCGGAATACCTTCCGCCAACGCGATCAGCGGTGAATGGCACTCCATGCTCACGACAGCGCCGGCCTGCCGGTACACCGCGGCCGCCTCGGTCAGGTCCCAGAACCGCGGCAGGATGTGGACCAGGTCGGCCACGTCGGCAGGGAAGGTCCCCGCGAACTCCGCCTCGGCGACTTCCATCGCGTAGCTCATCTCCGGCACGACGAGCGCCGGCTCGCCAGTGGCTCGCACCCACCCGATCACGCTCTGCCGCAGAACGTCCAAGTCGGACTTCAGATAGCCCGCGTTGTACGCCGTCCGGCGAACATCCTCGGCCGCGGGCGGGTAGTTCCGGATCTGGTGGTACGGCGTGAACCGCAGCCGCGGTACGGCGCAGAGGAAGCGACCGCTCTTCAACCCGTAATCCGCGAGAACCGCCTCGCCGTCGCCGTCGTCGACCACGTCGAACATCACGGTGGCGTCCGGACCGAACGCGATCGTCGGCGCCCCGAGGCCCTGGCCGGCCAGGAACCGCTCGGTCAACGAATCCCGGCAGTAGACGAACGCGGCCGTGTCGAGCACCTCGCGCTCGCGCTCGCTGAGCAGGTCACCGTCGATCGCGCTGATCATGCTCGCCGCCCGCGCCAGTGTCGAGCCGTACGGCCGGAGCGGATCTACTGTCACCCCGAAAACACCGTGCGGCTTTCCGGTCCGCCGATGCCATTCGGCGACCTCCACCTGGGCAACGAGCGATGGCCCGGACCCGTGGACCAAAAGGTCGCCTTCGGCAAACAATCGGTCGAGCGCCGGGCTGAGCGCCTCGCCGGGTACGACGCGATCCTCGACGATCTCGACGTCCGGGAAGTAGCGGCGGAGCATCTGCCGTACGTTCTCGTCGATGCTGCGAGCCCACAGCGTCAGCTTCGCTTCCGGTGCGTAGCGCTGAAAGGCTCGGAGTGCACCCGGCGTATGGGCGACGTCGCCGATGTTGACGGTTTGCCAGCCGGAGACGAGAACGACGTGAACCATGAGGATTCCCTGTCCAGCCCATCCCGAGCAACGGTGGGCTTTACGGTCGATTCGGAGCTACTAGCCGAGCATCATGCCGATGATTCATCGGTTAATCAAGACCGGCGAGCGAACCGGATGCAGGCTTCCGGACGATCTGCGCTCAGCCGGCGTACGGCGCGGTCGATCCTCGATCGATCAGTTTCGGCGCCGGCCGGGTGACCTGGGCCGACTGGACGCGGCGGCCGTCGATCATCCGGCGCAGGGTCGTATAGGCGCGCATTCCGGCTTGCTGCACAGGCATCCGGACCGTGCTCGGTGCCGGCCGCATGGCGTCGGCGATGGGCAGATCCTGGTACACCACGATCGACAGATCGTCGGGGATCCGCAGTCCGAGATCGATGATCGCCGAGATCGCGCCCGACGCCGCGACGATGTTGTCGATGATCAGCGCGGACGGCGGCCGGGCCGAGGCGAGGAGCTCGCGCGTCGCGGCTGCGAGATCCGGCGGTTCGTAGCCGACCTGCTTGACCAGCGACCGGTCGAAGCGCACGCCCGCCGCCCGCAACGCCGAGCGGTAGCCGTCGACCCGGGCGCCACTGGCGATCGGGACGACGGGTCCACCGACCAAAGCGATCCGGCGGTGCCCCAGACCCAGCAGGTGCGTCGTGGCCAGACCGATGCCGGCCGCGTCGTCGATCCACACCGACACGGAGTCGTCCGGTCGCGGGTTCTGCAGGATCACGTACGGGATCGACCGCTTGGTGAGTTCCTCAGCTGTCTCGGTCCCCCATTGGGTGGACCGCAACAACACCCCGTCGACCATGCCCGTACCGACGATCCGGCTCATCAAGTGGCTGCCCGGCTCGATCCACAGTGCGTCGGCCAGCAAGAGCACGTCGCCATGTTCCTCGGCGGCCGTATGCATGCCACGAATCGCCAGCTCGAAGACCGGGTTCGCGATCTTCGGCACCACCGCTGCGATCACTCCCGATCTGGACAGTCGCAGCGACTGCGCGGCGTGGTTGACGCGATAGCCCGTGTCCTGGATCGCCTGCTCGACGCGCAGCCGGGTCGCCTCGCTCATCCGGACGTTGCCGCGAGCCCCGGAGATCACCGCGGAAACCACGGCCGTGGACACCCCGGCCCGCTTCGCAATGTCCTTGAGCGTGGTCATGCCGCCAGCCTAACGAAGTCCACCTCCCAACTGGCCCCGGCCGCGACGTTCAGTCTGGACGGACGCGCTGTCGCTCGCAGGAGCGTGCGACAACGACGTTCTCGAACGTGCTCTCCGTGGATGCGTAGAGCCCGACGCCGCCGTTGCGGACGACCGTGTCGCGACCTTCCAGGATCTGAACGCCGTTCAGCGTGACGGTGATGCGGTCACCTTGGATCGCTGCACCGAGTTCGACGGGACCTCTCAACGGGTTGCTGATCGATGCCGTGCCCACCGTGACCGGACCCGACGCGTGAGCCTCGCGGACGATACTCGCGTACTGCGTTCCTTGGCTCGTCTTACCGAGGTGGATCCGGTACCCATAGGAGTCCGAGGTGTCTCGCAGCGAGATACCCGCCGTACCGACGGATCCCTTGATCGTGACCGTGGCCTTCGCGGCAAAGTCGCACGTCTCGGAGAAGCGTGACGGCAGTGTCGAGTCGACCAGTACGTGCGCCCTGCCATCGGTAGGCGTGAGCTTCAGCTGACCCGAATTGACGGACGCCTGTCCCGCGATTCCCCGCCAATTGGCCTGGTCGAGCCCTTCCTTGATCGTGATGTTGTCGAAGGCCGCGGCCCGGCCGTTCGTGGAGGCGGCGGCGCCACCCGTCGGCAATTGCGAGTCGTCCGCGGAGATCGACGTACTCCCCACTGTGGCGTTCAGATGCTTCCCGACCGCGGAGACGGTCAGCGTATGCGCGCTGTCGGCGGTGATGGGCAGCGCCGTCTCCGCGAGAAGCGTCGACGTCGCGTTGTAAACCTTCACGAGCTGCAGCTTCGCGCCGCCCGACGTACTGACGACATCGGCCCGGTAGTAGTTGCGGGAATCGTGATACCGGAACGCGAGACCGGTCGTTGCCGTCGTCTGGTTTCGTGCCCCGGGAACGATGTCCGCAGTCACGATCACGTCATCCGGCACGTCCTGCTGCACCGCCAACGACTGCGTGTCCGTACTCGAGGTCTGCACCAGCTGCGCGCCGCCGAGCTCCCAGGTGCCCTGCACCGGCGTCCAGCCGTCAAGGGAGCCATTGAAGTCATAGACAGTGCTGTCCAGGCTCGCGTCCGTGAACTTCTCGTTGAGCAACGGCTTCGGGGCGAAGGCTGCCTTGGCCGAGACGGTGACGAGGTTGCCGGTTCGGGTGAACGCGGTCGGCTTGCCGTTGAT
Organism: Kribbella speibonae; assembly: GCF_004331375.1. Taxonomy (NCBI): domain Bacteria; kingdom Bacillati; phylum Actinomycetota; class Actinomycetes; order Propionibacteriales; family Kribbellaceae; genus Kribbella; species Kribbella speibonae. Next base: position 631,119 of record NZ_SJKC01000005.1, read on the forward strand.
CTTCACCGCGCGGGCCTTCGGTGCGTTGATCGTGAGGGTGCCGGTGAACGGGTCCCCAAGCGAGATCCGGGCGGTAGCGCCCTGCAGCTCAACACTGACGTCGGACAGAACTCCGGAGGCTTTGACCACGGTGTCCCCGCCGTCGACCAGCGACGATCCCTGGGTCAGCGCGTACCGCGTCAGCCCGCCGCGCTTGGCACGCTCGAGGTAGGCGGTCTCGGCGTTGGTCGCGGCGTCCCCGAACTGCCTCGTCGAGGGAATCGCCTCGCGCGACAAGTAGAAGCGGCCAGTCGCCTTCGGCAGCTCGATCGTCATCGCGCTGGCCACGGCGTGATCCACCTGGGGCAGTTCGATGCGCGACGCCTTGACCGACGGCGCGGCGCCGGCGTTGCCGGGTACCACGACCGTGTCCACTCCCGTAGCGCCGGTGGCGGACCAGTCGTACGACAGGTAGTCGACGTCGGTGAGAACCTGCTCGCCCACCCGTACGGCGCCGTTCTTGTGAACGTTCGACGTGACATCGGCGCCGGCCGAGGCCACGGGGACTAGCTGTACGCCGGCAACCGGTGCGGCGCCGGGCACCGTGTCGAACCCGACCGTGGCGACGTTCGTGTCGGGGTCGACACTGACCGGATCGCCAGGGAAGTGCCAGAGCTGCCGGTAGTCGTGCGCCCCGGTGTCACCCGTGAGGTCGTCGGAGACGACCCAGAAACCGGGCTTGACGAAGTAGACGACGCGATCGTGCGCAATCGGCCGGTAGGCCTGCGTCTTACCGCGGTAGATGTCGAGACCCGCGTTCGAGCGCCACAGCGACGTCGAGCGGGGCAGGCCGGCGGGCTGCGGTTGTCCGTCGACCTCGATCGTGTTGTGCGCCTCGGTAGTGCGGCGCATCCAGTCGTTCGTCGGGGTCGCGCTGTAGTCCCCCGCGCCGGGGTCGACGATCAACGGACGCCCGTACGCCGCCATCACCAGGCTGAGGTCGTCGGGATGCCGATGCGAGGCCGTGTAGCTGGAGTTCTGGTTGTTGATCAGCATGTACTGGGCGTTGGCGTCCCACCCGGACCGCTGGACCGCATAGCTGATCGGGAACACCGTGGACGACAGCGTCGGGGCGGTCCCCTCGGTGCGCCCGGAAGCGACCCAGGTGAAGTCGGACCAGGAGTTGCGCTCACCGGTCTTCCGAATCGCGCTCTCGCCTGCGTCCGTGTTCGGAGAATCCCCGACGAGCGCGGTCTCGAGATTCGGCATACGGGTCGCGAACAGCGCATCCGCGATCCAATCCGCTGACCGAACAACCCCGTCGGGCAGCGTTCGCCCGTTGGCATCGGCAACGTCCATCATCGCGTTGATCAGATCCGCCACGTAGGCCTGATAGTTGAACGTCGGCTCGCGGTACACGCCGTCGCCCTTCACCCAGGCGCGCAGGAACCGCTCGACCGAGCGCACCGCGAACGGCTCCCAGACGAACGACGACGAGAACTCCGGAAGATAGACCGCCGCGATGTAGATCGAGCGGGCCATCGAGACATACCAGTTGTTTCCGACATGGATCTGCAGCACATTCGCGAGGCGATCCGTCGTCGCGTGCACGCCGGACAGGTACGCCACCAGGTCGTTCGCGTCGATGCTCGGCTCCGTCCGGAACACGGAGAACGAGCTGACGAGCTGGGCCAGCCGCTTGCCGCCCGAAAGGTTGCGGTTCTGCGGCCAGCTCGGATTGTCGGCGAAGAAGTCCAGTGAGATGTCCATCCACGCCGACGCGTACGCCGCACGCTTGTGCGGGTCGCTCTCCTTCACATAGGCGCTCGTCAGCGTCGACATGAACGTGAAGTCACTCATCAGAACCTGTGCGCTCCCTGGGATGGTCTCCGTCCCGCCCCAGAGGTCCGCCCAGTCCACGTCGATCCGCTGCGCGGCATCGTCGTAGAAGTCACGGGTCACGGTGCCGAACCGGAAGATCCCCGCCGCCAGTTCGTCGGCGGTCGCGTCGCCGCCACCTCCCCCACCCACGCCCGGGTACTCGATGCCCGAGCGGCCTGCGTAGTAGGCCTTGAGCTCGTCCGCGGCGCCCGCCTCATCGCCGGCGGCAAGCTCCGCCGCAACCCGGGCGAGTCCCGGACGGGTCAGGTCGAGCAGCTCACCGAGATCCGACATACCGGTCGTGGCGGCGCCGGCCGGCGACAGCCCCGTCACCATCAGGGCCACCGCGGCTGTCGTCGCAGCCCACGCACGGGCACGGCGGCGAGTGCTCCGCCGAAGATGTCTTCGTTGCATCCCATCTCCTCATGACACGTGAGAGTTCTCGCTGAGTCCGAGCCGAGGCCGGTTAGGTGACGTATCGTTAATTCACCGTAGGCTTGGTTGAGACGTTACGTCAACGGTTCGAGGAGGCATGCGTGACAACGCAACGGGACATCGCCCGCACCGCGGGGGTATCGGTCGCGGTGGTGTCGGCCGTGCTCAACGGCACGACCCACACCCGGATGAGCGAGGCCACCCGTGCGCGGGTCCTCCAGGCCATGGAGAACCTCGACTACCAGCCCAACCAGGCGGCCCGGTCCCTGCGGCTCAACCGCACCGGCATGATCGCGCTGATCCTCCACAAGCTCGACAATCCCGTGTACGCAGACCTACTGCGCGGCGTCTACGGAGCCGCCTCCGAGCACGGCGGGACGGTCCTGCTCGGCGACGCGGAGATGATGCGCTCGAGCAGCCAGTTCGTCACCCGGCTGCTCAGCCAGGGCACCGTCGACGGCATCCTGATCCGGGACGACCAGCTGTACGACGACGACGTGATGGCCGAGCTCCGCTCGCATCCCAAGCCGATCCTCAGCCTGGACCACGACCAGCACCACCCGTGGGTCGGCATCGACGATCGCCGCGCGGGCGAGATCGCGACCCGGTTCCTGCTCAACCTGCGCCATCGCCGGATCGCCTTCATCGGCGGCGCGCCCGGGCACGCGTTCCAGCAGCGCTACCTCGGATATCAGCAGGAGATGCAGCAGGCCGGCCTGGAACCGGCACCGCACCTGGCCACCGGCTTCGGCGAGCAGGCCGGCGCCCACGGCCTACGCCAGGCACTGCAGTTGCCAGCGGCACCGACCGCGGTCGTGGTGAACAACATCATGAGCGCCGTCGGAGTCCTGGCCGCCGCACGAGACCTAGGCATCGCCGTACCCGACCAGCTGTCAGTCGTCGGCATCCACGACGTAGGCCTAATGGAACACCTACGCCCAGCCGTCACCGCAGTCCGAATGCCCATGTACGAACTCGGCCAAGCCGGCGTCCACGCCCTGTACGACCTAATGGCAGGCAACCCCCACACCAGCGGCACCATCACCACCCCCGAGCCCGAACTCATCATCCGCGACTCAGCAACGGCCCTGGCTGACACCTGACGGTACCAAGTTGACGTGGCGTTATGTCATTTCCAGCGCTTCACGGCCCGACCTGGTCGCCGCGGTCACCGACGGTGCGGTGCGGGGCCAGGTCCAAGCGAACCGCACGATCAGGGCGAGCAGGATCAACTCCAGCACGATGCCAAGGCCGTAGAACAACAGCCAAGACGCGCCCACCACGTTGAATACCGTGACAGGAACGTAGAGCAAAGCCACGATGAGATTCGTCATGCGGTTCACCCTGGCGGGCAGCGTCATCGACACCACGACCATGAAGATCGGGATGGCCACGAGGGTCAGCGCCGCGGTCGAGAAGGTCTGCGAGAGATCGAACTCGAACACCTTGCCGTCGAGGATGTCTTCGACGACCCCGGGCGTGAAGAAGTTGAGAATGTCCACGTAGGCGTAGAGAAACATGAAACTTGTCCACGCTCCAGCGAGCTTGACTCTCACCGAAATCGGCGCGTCGTCCAGTGCGGCGGTGATGGGTTGACGTGTTCGCATCGCGGGCTCCGTAGTTGTGGTGAGAATCAGTTGGTTCACGATCGCCCAGCCCAGCGGCGAGCACCTCGGCCTGAAGGCTCGAGTCCGCCTGGCCGATGGCACGGCCTCCCTCTAGTACTTTCGGCGGGTACGTCGAGGCGCCGATCGCTCATTCACACCGCGACAAAGATGATCGCCAGCACCACCAGCGCCAGCTGGAGCATCCCGGTCGACGTCAGGGCCGCCTCTCCACGGCTCCGACCGGCCGGCCCACCATCACGACCGGGACGTTCGTCATCTGCCCGACGAACTGCGTCGCGTCCAACCTGTCGCATGGGCCACCACCAGTTCCGACCTCACCACTGGCGACTCCCACTGCGATATCGCCTACGGCGAGACTCCCGCAGATCACCCGGCGGACAACTGTCAGGCGGTTGGCGCGGGCGTTGCAGTGTGACCTGGGGTTTGGTGGCTCGGCTGTCGCGATGTGCGCACTGATCAGGTCGTCGCCGCCCGTACGCCGCGCAGGACGACGTCAAGCACTGCGTCAGCCTCGGCACGGGCGGTCTGGGGGTCGTCGGCGCGGGCGATGTAGAGGGCTGAGCCGTAGAGACCGCCCAGTGCGACGTGCGCCAGCGCATCGAGTGCGACACCGGGCAACGCACCGCTGTCCACCAGCGGCGTCAGCACAGCCCGCAGCATTGGCAGCTCGACGCCTTCGGTGCCGCTGTCCCAGGCGCGTGCAGCCATCACGGTCACACTGTCGATGATCACGACCCGCCTGAACGCCGGACGCAGGCAGGCGTCGAGAAACGCGGACAGGCCCGCTCGTACGGCGGCCCACGGATCCTCCTCGGCCAAGGCCGCGGCCATCACCGCGTCAGCGGTCTCGTCCAGCACCACGTCGTAGACCGCCTTGAACAGCGCGTCCTTGCCGCTGAAGTGGTGGTAGAGAGCGCCTTTCGCGAGACCTGCGCGCTGGACGATGTCGTCCATCGCGGTCGCTTTGTAGCCCTGCTCGACGAACCGCTCACGCGCGATCCCGACCAGCAGGTCCCGGGTTGCCTCCGCCTGCCGTTCCCGCAGCCTCTTGACAGTCACCCGGCCAGCATAAAAGACTGACCACTAGTCGGTGACCGACCGTCGGTCGGTTAAGGAGGTTTCTGATGGTCCCACTTCCGCCCGGACAACGGAGCGTCGAGGGGTTCCCGCGATTCGGCACGCACCTGCACCGGCCGCCGCCCGCGGTGCCAGACGATCCGGTGATCGCGATCAGCGGCGTGGTGCGCAAGCCATCGGAGGTGCGGCTGCCGGAGCTCGCCACGCTGCCGCGGCGCGAGATCGTCGCCGACTTCCACTGCGTCTCCGGTTGGACCGCGACCGACCTGCAGTGGGAAGGGGTGCGGTTCGCCGATTTCTATCGCGCCTTCGTCGAGCCGGTGCTCGACCCGGAGGTCTCCGTCAGCCACCTCGCGTTCGTGGGTCTGGACGGGATCAGCTCCGTGGTCGAACTGCAGGACGCGCTGGCGGACGACGTACTGCTCGCGGACCGGGTGAACGGGGGCCCGCTCGGCGGCGACCACGGCGCGCCGATCCGGTTGGTCAGCCCCGCCCAGTACGGCTACATGAGCATCAAGCACCTGTGCCAGGTCGAGGTGTGTTCCGCGCTGCCGGCACATCGCCTCGATCGGAGCATCATCGGCCGGCTGATCGAGGGCCATCCCCGGGCTCGGGTCCGGCACGAGGAGCGCCACGGCCACATCCCGGGATGGCTGATCCGGCCGTTCTACCGCCCGCTGATCCGCCCCATCCGCGCCCTCTGCGCGAAAGGAACGCAAGACCGATGAGACTCCCCAACGACGTGCTGAAGACCCAGGACTGGATCATCGACGACATCGTGCCCGACTTCGACGTCGAGGACGTCTGGGCCCTTCCCGCCGAGGGCGGCGCGCACGACTTTCCAGCCGTCGTCCAGGCGCAGGACTCCCTCGACTTTCCCGCGGCCGCGCCGTTGCCGGTGCGACTGCTGTGGGGCATTCGCGACCTGCTCGGACGCGCGTTCGGACTCGGGCGCATTTCGACATCCGCAGACGCCGCCGGCGCCTGGCCATCCGTTCCCGGCACCGGCGAACCATCGCTGCGCGCGCGGCTCCCCGAGGACCTCCGCGACACGTCCCCCGCATCGCCGTTCACCGACAAGCCGTTCCGGCCGCTGTACCGCACGGACACCGAACTCGCCCAGGAAATCTCCAACCGGACCATGTACGGCGTGATGCACCTGGCCTGGGTCGACCAAGGAAGCGGCCGCTACCGCGCGCAGATGACCGTCTACGTCAAACCCCGCGGCACCTTCGGCAAGGCCTACATGGCCTTCATCAAGCCATTCCGCTACGCGATCGTCTATCCGGCACTCATGCGCCACTTCGAACGAACCTGGTCAAAACAGCACTAACGAGCGAGTCTCCACCCCGTGAGCGCGGAGCCTCACCTGCGTCGGTCCCGGCCGATACAACGGCAGTTGTTGACCCTGCCCGGACACGGTGACGCCGGCCGCGCCCGCAGATCACGATCGGGTCGCTCCCCTACGCGACGGGGGTTCCCGTTAGCCGCGAGTCGAACGTCTTCCACCCGCACATGGGATGACGTCAGCATGTGGGTATAGAGCCGGAGCGTGAACCCGGGGTCGCCGTGCCCGGTTGTTCGCGATGGAGGCTCAGGGAGCAGTGACGAAGCTGGCCGCCAGCAGGTCCCCGCGACCCTCAAGAACCAGACGACGGCCAGCCTCTTGATGACCCTGGAGTCGGGCTTGGACCTGCGGAGACGCCTACCGGATGCGCATGCCTGAGATGGCTCGGGCGATCACCAAACGCTGGATTTCGGAGATGCCTTCGAAGATGGTGTAGATCTATTTCAGCTCGCGGGCAATCTCGGCCAGAAGGACTGAAAGTCGGGCCTGACCTGCAGTTTTGTCTCTCATCGGTGATCGGCGGTGATCATCGTTCGCCAGCGTCTCACGGAGCTGTGACGGAGCAAGACCTTGCCCATGGCAACTTGTTGGGATCCAGCGACGGAGGAGAACCACCAGACGAACCGGCCCGGATGACCGTTCGAAGCGAGATGTGGTCATGCTGCTGATGTGACCGGCACGGAAGCGACAACGCAGCGTGTAGCCCGCGTCGGCTAAGCCTCGATCCACCGACTGGATCGTGGTCCAGGCGTCGTCTGCGGTGGCTGGTGGTCCGCTGGGCGCCGGTATGGTCCAGGTCCCAGTCTTTGACACGGGTTGTCGAGGGAACAGGACTGACTGATTGACGGGGGACGGGCCGCTTCGATGAGATGGTCCGTAGGTGGCCGCGGAACTGCTGGCGGCGGCAGACTTGGAGTTGATCGACACGTCCGCAGCGCAGGACGCACAGGTCGACCGGCGCGGCCGTACGAACATCGGAGGGAGGCGACGAGCAGTGGAGCAACCTACTGACCTGTGGACGGAGTTCGACTACGCCGTAGTCGATGTCGAGGGCAACGGACAGCGACCACACTGACCTGGTCGAAATCTCAATTGTCGCGATCGAGGACGGCCTGATCGCGCAAGCGAGGAACTGGCTGGTCCGCCCGCCTCGGCCGATCACTCCGATGGCGACCGATACCACCCATCGCTTGTCGCCGTCTTACCTATCAGTGACGGAGCAGGCCCACCCACGGCAACGACGCGGTCGGTAGCCGTCTTGAACCGCAGGCATGTGTTGTCGACCGTCGATCCACAGGAGTCCCCCTCGAACTGCGGTTCATCGCCAGACAAACCCCGACCGGATTTGCTGGAGGTACAGCTAGCCCGCAGCGACGTCGATCCAGGCAGTGACCAGCAGCCATGCCCCCGTCAGGCAGAGCAGGACGGAGCCGATACGGTACGTGAACTCCGTGCGCATCGGAGCAGGGTAGGTCACCGCATCATATGGATCAGTCATCCTGAAGACACCGTCATCGGCCAATCGCCGAAGCACGGTTGCAGCCCACTGGAACCCGCTGTAAGACATCCCGAGGCACGCGCCGGTAGAGAAAGCCAAGGTGAAGAATACCGCGCGGTAGAACGGCTTGACATCTGAGAAGAGGCCGTTGCCAACGTCTCCCGCGCCAAACAGTGCGATCCCGGCCAATCCTCCAGCGAGATAAGTACACAGCTGTGCACGGCGCTGGTACTTCTCGCTCTGACGTTCAAATGTGCCGGTGGCTGCCATCCTCACCGACCTCAGAGATCGTCATGCCAGAAGCTGTTGAAAAAAGGGCCGGCCGCCGCTAAGTATGCGTCGATCTCGTCGGCCGTGAGCGGACCCTCGTTGTTCACCACTCTCATGATGGTCGCGATGACGATGTGTTCAGCTAGAAGTTCGGCGCCACGGGACGGAACGTCTAATCTCGCAATAACGTCGACCGCCTGCCGCGTGGCCAGCTCGACATCGTTCAACTCAGCGACGACGCCATACCGCTCCAGACGCGCAACCCCCATCGCGATTCCTCGCGTCAGCGGGTCATCGCGCGCCACCCTGCCCCCGATCGTTGTATCAGACAACTCGACCGCCCCTTGGTCCAAGCAACTTGACGTGACGAAAAGCGTACGCGGACCATGCCTACATGGCCAGGTCAGGAGATAGCGCAGACGGCGCCCCGACACTCGGCCACGGGCGCGCGCGATGATTCAGCTTGACGATGCGACGCGCCGACAAGCCACAGAGCTCGTTCAGGTCTGCGAATTATGGTGCCAGCAATGGCGCGAACTTTCCGCGGACCAGGCCTCGGAACCTGTCGACAACATTACTTACGACATGATCGCACGCTACATGCCACTCGCCCTACAACTGCTTCCCGACAGCCCTTTGGTGCTCGCGATAGACAACATGTCGGAGTCTGTCCCGGCCTTCGACGACAAGAAGAGTCGATCACCGCTGACCATCCGCCGCGCCCGCGAGCACCTGTCGGCAATCGCCATTGCGATCAAGGGAGCATATGCCCTCGACCGCCGGTCACCGTCGCTCGGCACATTCGAACCGAGATACGGCCAAGTCACAGCACCGTTGACCAAGTCGGCAGAAAGTCCCAGCCGGCACGGCAAACCCAACACGAAGCAATGAGGTCGGATCGCCAACGGGTCGGCATTCCCAGAAGCGCGCCGACAGTGCGTCTTAGATACGTCACGCTAGCGTCCGGTCCGTCTTGTCCAGGCGCCGAACGGAGGGAGCACTACACGGACCCGTCTCCACCGGAGGGACACGTGCCGGGCTTCCGTTCTACGCCTCAGCGATATCGCGCGAGCGCTCGACCGCATCCAGAAGCTACGCCATAATGGTCCGCCATGACGGTCCAGCACCCGCCAGGGACGCCTCGCGCAGCGCTCACGGACAAGCTTCTCGCCGGTGGCCTCAGTTCGGTTCCTGTAGTGGGCGGTGTCGCCGCAGCTTGGTATCAGAATCTGATGGAGGGACCGTACAACAGGCGACTCGATGCGTGGCGGCAGGTAATCACAGAGGTAGTGAACGACCTCGCAGAGAGATATGACAACCTCCTCGACAGTGAGGTTTTCCTTGACGCTTTCGTCAACGCCACAAGGGCTGCACAGGCAACGCACGAAGGGGAAAAGCTCGAGGCATTGAGAAACGCCGTTGCGAACTCGGTCGCTCCAGACGCCCCGCAAGTTGGCGAGCAAGCCAGATTTTTCCGATTGGTCGACCAATTCTCGGCCGCCCACATCGTCCTACTCAAGGTGCTCGACGACCCCCGCAGCGCGGCCTTCCGTCTCGGGCGCAAACATGGCCCTCAGGCACTGAGCCTCGAGGCACTGCTCGATGAGGTTGTACCCCAGTTCGTAGGAAACATGGGATGGCGTGAGCTTCTGATATCAGACTTGGTTGGCACCAGCCTTCTCGTCGACATTAGCTCGAGAGGGTCGTCGCACCCCGCAGAGAACCTCCGCGGCTTCAACCGCCAGACGACTGGCTTGGGACGCCGCTTCCTACGCTTCATCTCCGCAGATAACTGACGACCCACCTATTGGGAGCGCCACCTGGATCCGCAGCCCGAGGCTTAGGCTCGGGTTATGTCCCGCCGAACCCACACCTTCCGACTCGCGCCTCCGTGTAGCGAGGCCCGTCGGAACGAGGCAGTGTGCGCCCCTCGGGTCCAGGGGCAGGCCATCGACAGCAGTCGCCCCTGCCAACGGACCAACCACCCCGATCAGTGCGGTGACTATGCCTGAGGACACTAGAGCCCACCGAGCTACCGGACCACCCCATTGGCTCGCTACGGCGAGTAGTAGTGCTGGTCTCCGCCCGCCCAGCGGGCGTCAACTGCTGGCAGCGCGCCGCGTGAGGTGCAACGTCTGGCATGCCGATGACGGGCCGTTTGTCAACGACGGTTGACGAAAGGCGCTGTGTGGCGACCGGTGCAGCGCGCGTCGCTCCACCTGGTTAGTCGCAGTCTCGGCACCTGGACGCAGTTGCGCTCTCGTAGGCTCTTGGAGGCTGGACGATGAAGCATCCGGTGCATCGGCGCTCGCCGGCGATGGCTTTGCACCCGCACCCACAGGCGCCGCACGTTGGGCACTTGAGGTCACCGCAGGAATCGCATGCGGCCTGGTATGTGGTGAACGCCGCAGTGCAGTTGTCGCACCAACCATCGTTCGGAGCCGAGTACGCGGTTCGGCCGGCACTGAACTGCATCCACGGGGCAGGTCCGTCGACCATCACGGCGACCACACAGGTTTGTGCCACGGCGGACTCTATGTTCAGCTCGCGCGTGGTCGACCCTCCTCCGAGGTCGAGATGAGCAACTCCGCGGACCACCGCACCTGCAGCCGCCCGTTTCAATAAACCCGCCTGTGGTGCCCCACGGCGGGCCGGGAACACGCCACCGGACCGTGCAGCGAACTCCGCGGCGCCTGCAGGATTGAGGAGCACCACGTATCCGGGTTCGCTCATCGACTCTGCAGCAGCGACCGCTACCGCCTGAGCAGACGCACTGCATGCCTCCATCAGGTCGACCACGGCGCGGGCAGTGACTCCGTCGGAGAATGCCAATTCACGTGCGGCCTCCGGCACGAGAACGCGGGACGCGAACGCGTCACAGACCTTCTCCTCCAGTTCTGCGGCGCGTCGATGGGCGAAGAGCTCTTCGAGCACCGCGAAGACCTGGTTGCAGAGGTGGTGCCCGTACTCGTGGAGAAGGCTGAAGCGACGACGCCCGAACGACGCGTCCTCGGCGACGGCGATGCTGGCCGGAGATGTCGACGAGTCGTATGTTGCTGCGATCGAGCAAGCCGGTGGCAGACGCTCAGCAGGAACCCACGTGACTTGAATGGACGAGTCTGCCTGAAGCGCCCCTCGCGGCTCACGACTGAGCTCCTCAAGTTTGACGACTCCAGCGGAGCGAACCTGCTCAAGCAACAGCTCGGCGAGCTGCGCCGCCTGCCGACTCATCGGACGCTGCGGGGCGCCCTACCCCGACTCAAGGATGCTACTTGCGACGAAGTGCGAAGCGCTCTTCCCACCATCGCCGCCAATCGTCCAAACTCCACTCCTCTTCGGGTTGGACAGAGCGAGTGACGCCGCTCCGCATCGCGGGCGATGCCTCAAGCATGTGCTCCATGAACGGGACCAGGGCGTCTTCAACCTCGACGTCCAACGCATCAATTTGTTGCTGCCACTCGAGCCAGTCGTCTCGGTGCGAAGGGCGCGAGAGGACTTCAAGCAACGCCAGGCGCTTCTTCGGCGGATGGGCTGTCTTCACGGGCACTCCGAAATACTGCTCCAGAACCGCTCGCTCGTCGCGCGTTGGTTTGGCGCGGCCAGTCTTGAGCGCCTGCAGCCGTACAGCCTCTATGTGCGTAGCGGCCATGACTTCTCCGAGAGTCCCGCCGGGTCGTTTCAGCAGTTCACTCGCATCGACTGCGTCTGGCGACGATTCTATTTCGCCGTCTCTTCCGACGATCAGTCCAGACTTGTCGACGACGCCGCGGGTTGCTGACTCGAACCAGCGCATCTGGTCATGAAGCGCATCCAAAGCCTCGAGCCTGTCCCAGTCGTCCGGCTCGAGCCGAGAGCCCGTCGTTAGCCCGTCCGGGGGCGCTGCCTGCCTAATGCAGGAAGCTTCCAACCGGCGAAGACTCTCGCCCACATCGTCGCTACCAGCCGTGCCGACATCGCCGAGGAACCGAGCGAACGTGTACATCGGGACAGTCGCGGCGGCGCGCAGGAAGATGCCTGTCGGGTGGCGCAGCGTGGTGCTGTTCTCATCGGCGACGAAGGTGTACTCGTCCGCGAGGGCTACGTCTGTAGTCAGCGGAGCAACGCGGACCCACCAACTGTCGCGTTCGAGAACGACCACAAGTGCGTCCTCGCCTCGCCAGGACAATCGCCACAGCTGTGCCGGGGCGACGTCGGGCCGCCCAGCCTCATCGGTTCGAAGCAAGGCCTCTAATTCGCTGGGCAGTGACCAAGCGGCAGCTGCTTCCAGCGCTGCGGACGACACAGGCTGAGCATCCAGCTCCTCGAGCATGGCGCTCAGTTCGTCGCGGTCCTGAGCGGACATCGCTTGCCGGCGCCGCTGGCACCAGGGACAGCCTGCGAGGTGCTCCTCGGCCGTCTGACTCAGCGCGACCCCTGCGAGCTCGGCGTCGCCAAGGTGCGCCCAAGCGGCTGCGGTGGGCGAGCCGAGCCGGTTTCGACGCTCATTCATTGCCGACGGGCAACCTATTCGTAGCCACCCTCACCTCCCTCGCACGGTTGCAGTCTGCGTCTCGTCGGGGTCGTCGCCATGCTGTCCCAGCGCTCTCTCCGCGCTCCTGCGAAGACGTTCGCGAAGCCATCTTTGCTGACATCAACCCTTCCGACGTGGACAACACATTCCAGTGGCGGACCAGATGCATCTGTCCGAATCCAGTTGTGAAGATTCCTAAACCAGTTTCCAGCGACACACACGATGTTCCTTCTCTTTGAGACGACTCGCAACGCACTCATCCGCAGACCGGGCCTCGTGCACGCCGCTACGGCAACGGTCGCGTCCGGTGTCCACATCGTCGCCGCTATCCAAGTTCGCCTCCGGGAACACCTCTTATATGGCGCTTCGCGGACGCCGTCTCCGGCACGTTCAGCGAGGGTCGGCCCCAGGACGAGCGCGACCGCGTTTGGAGACAACGGGCGCGCCAGGCCGTCAGAGGGCGTCAAGACCAAGCTCCGCTCGGGCAGCGTCACGAACCGCGAACGCGATACGCTCCATCGAAGCCTCGCCCATTCCTGCGAGCCGATGTGAGAGCTTGTCCCGGACGCGCTGGCTAACGGCCCCTGCAGTCGAGACCGCCAGCCCGGTCTCCTTGGAGATATCGCGGACCTTGAGGTGAAGCCACGCCAGGACAAGCTTTTCCTTCTCGCTGAACTCCTCGAGTACTGCCCGCGCGATCTCTTCGTCCTCCATAGAGACCCCGACCGCGCCAATCGCTGCCTCAGGCGAGAACGCGTCCGGAACCGCGTCAATTTCGCCGCGGCCGGCAAGCTCGTCGACATCCTCGACTGGCAGCGCCCCAGGGACATTGTTGGGGTCGAGGCTCAGGCGAGCGGCGACGACCTCGGCGAGGTCGACGAACGGAAGTGACCCACCGGCAGCCTCGAGCACGGCCTTCGAAAGAGCGACCAGCGAGGGCCTGTCCGCGACCGGACCTTCTCGAGGCACGTTGGCGCCCCACCGAACGATGGTGACGTCACGCACGGTCCGGGCTGCGGCACGCAGCAGCGCCGGGTCGCCGCTGTACTGCTCGGTGGGACCGTCGACAAGGGCGGCGTTCCCCTCGCCGGGCACCCCGTCGGCGACGATGACGAAACCATCGTCGTCCTTGAGTAGACCCCGAAGTCGACGGATCAGTTTCCCGATGACCGTTCGGCGGCCGCTTGCGCGCATGTAGTTGCGGAGGATGACGGTGAGCTTCCGCTCCAGGCCGGCGTTATCGCTGACCGTTGCGGCCAACTCGACCAGCCTCGGGTAGTTCTCGGCGTGCGTCAGGTACTCGTGTGCCGCCTCATGCGCCGCGTCCGGGCCCCATTTCGCGTAGCCCTTGGGCGGCGGGAAGCGGTATCTCACACCGACGATGAGGACGCGCCGATACAGCAGCTTGGCGAACTCCTCGCCGAGTTGGCCGGAGCGCAGTTCCTCAAGCGCGGTCACAGCGGTCCCTCCGTCCCGGTCAGTGCCTGCAGCACCCTCTCCCACGTCTTGGCGTCGATCTTCCCGAGCACGTCTACATCCTCGTCGGCGAAGTGCACCCACGGCACGTGGTGGCGCTTGAACACACGCCACCACCCTGGCTTGTCTAGCTGGAGCTGCGGCTCCGGCGGGTGAGAGACAGCCCTCGGGCCGCCCGCTCCGACGTTGCTCGTACGGGTCACCACTTGAGCCATCCGAGTCACCTCGTCGACCGAGACGACCAGAACGGGGTGGTCTCGGTCGTCGGTCTCGTCGTACAACTCGTGCGGCATCCAGTACGCGGTCTGGAGCGCCGGGCGACGCACAGGGACACCTAGTAGCGACATCGCTGGCACCTCCTCGGTCGGCCCAGACACGCGGCACGCCTTCAGGCGTGCGACCGATGTTAGGCCACCGAGCAGACGGGCAGGCGCACCGAACCGCTGTCGAGGCCCCACAAGACTCCCCGCCGTCCGGGCGTTCCCCAGGCGGGTCATGAAAGTTCGGGCCGGACTTGGACAAGACGGCGCGGTCCGCCATCCCCAGTCGATGTGACGCGCCGAAGACGGCGCCCCAACCAGGAAGGACCACCAGCGTGAGTACCGAGGCCAAGCCCGACGAGCAGGGCGGCAACAGCGGCCACGACCACGACGTCGTCGTCACGATCGCCGCCCCCAACAACGCCTCCCGCGCCTTCGAGGTCGACCTCCACGACCGTGTCGACAAGGTTGCGCGCGAGGCCGTGCGCATCTTCGTGCGCGCCCACGAGATGGAGCAGATGGAGTGCAGCCTCGTCCTCATCGTCGACGGCACCGCGAGCACCCTCGACGACGCCGCCCGTCTCGAGGAAGCCGGCGTGCGCAAGCACTCCCGCCTCGCCCTTGTCCCCAAGCAGCCGAAGACTGACGGGTGAGCCTCCACCCTCGAGTGCTTCGAGACCTCCTCGAGGCCGAAGCGGACGTCGCACGGGAGCGCCTCGGCGACCGCGTCACGAACATCAGCGTCGGCGCCAACAACGTCGAGGTTCACTTCATCGCGCACGGTGTCGAGCGCCGGATGCGGTTGACCGGCGCCGACTACGACCGACGCCCTCTGTCGCTGTCGTTCGTCGACGAGACGGGCAACCCGCTGCCCGCGGAGGGGTGGCCGCCAATCACCACGGGCGGGCACCACCCTGTCCTTGGCACGCCGTGGACGTGTCTGCGCGGCACGCTGGAGTACCACCTGTACGCGGGGCACACCGCCGCCGCGGACAGCTGGGACGCCAGTCGCGCCGATCTCCGCGTGCCTGATGTGATCGAGCACGTCCTCCAGAGGTGCACGGCATGAGCATCACCAAGCCCCGGCCGACGCGCCGGCTTCTGCTGCTCACCGCCGCTGTCCTCGAGGAGGCGGGCACGTTCTTCGAGGCCTGTGGCGTGCACGGCTGCGAAGGCACCGCCCTCATCGCCGGCACCGTCAGCGAAAACAGCACCCTGCGCGGCGACACCCTCGTCATTCCCGACCAGGCCTCGACCGCGGCCCCGCACGTGTCGGTGACGGTCACCCCAACCGGTGACCTGGAGCTCCTGACCGCACTGCGCCCCGAGCAGCGGTACTTGGCGCGCATCCACAGCCACCCGGGCCTCGCGTTCCACTCCCGCACGGACGACAACAACCCTGCCTTGACCCATCAGAGCGCCATCTCCATCGTCGCGCCTTTCTTCGGGCTCGGGCTACGGCACGGGCTCGACGCGTGCGCGGTGTACGTGCGCGAGAAGGGCCGCTGGCGCGAACTTCCGGCAGGAGGCCCCGAGCGTGAGACGTGGGTGAAGGTCAGTGAGTGAGCGTGACCCCCGCGTCGACCTGAGCGACGAGCTCCTCCCCGAACACGCTGTCGCTGCGGTGCAGGCGCTCGACCATGTCGGCGTCGTCATCGTCCCCGGCGGCTCGCCCGCGGCAGCCCTGACGGCCGCCGCCGCGCTCGTACTCCTCGCACGCACCCACGCGCATGTCGACGTATACGGTGACGCAGCCCTGCCGCACAACCCATGGGGTGTCGTCACCCTCTCCGAGCTCCTCACCAGCCTCGCCGCAGTCCGGCCGATCGCGCAGGCCGAGCCGGAGTGCACTCTCACCATCAGTACCGGCACCGCCCCAGGCGCCGACCGCTACATCGCTCCGGCCGCGTGGACTGTCTCTGTCACCGATACCCCGAGCGCGCTCGCAGATAACCCGGCGGACGGCATCGAGATGGCCGTCGCGCCGTACGGCGGCATGTTCGCCGCCGCCATCGTGGCCGCCGACCTGTTCTGCGACGCGCTCGCACCGCTCGGCCTGCCCGTCGCACCTCGGCGCCCGACGTTCGTTTGGAACCTGCTCGACTACACCTACGAGTCCGCGCCCGCGAGCAAGCTCGGACCGCCGGTCTGGGCGCCAGTGCTATTCGGCGGGTGCGGGTCGGTGGGCTCGAGCGCGGCGGCAGCGCTCGCATGCGACGACCTGACCGGGATGAACGCCGTCGCGGTCGACGGAGACGACTTCGACCCCGTCCGGAACACGTTCCGCTATCCCGCGGCGACCAACCGTATGGCTCGAACCGCCAAGGCGAGCTGGGTTAGCGACATCCTCGCGGCCGCCGGCGCCACCACCGACCACCTCGTCGGACCTATCCGCAATTGGACGACGAGTCAGCCCGCCCCCGGGTTCGACGGCATCGTTGTGTCGTCCGTCGACGATGTCGACGGACGGTACGAGGT
The DNA here is from genome assembly GCF_004331375.1 of Kribbella speibonae. NCBI lineage: Bacteria > Bacillati > Actinomycetota > Actinomycetes > Propionibacteriales > Kribbellaceae > Kribbella > Kribbella speibonae. Next base: position 647,959 of record NZ_SJKC01000005.1, read on the forward strand.
CGCAGACCTCCTGGCCCGCACGACACTGTCCGCGGCCGTGCGCGCCCTGAGCTTCCACATCCAGCGCGAACACCTCGGCGACGGGCTCCGCTGCCCGTTCTGCGACTTCGTCACCGCCGCCTCACCCCTCGCGCAGGCAGCAGCCGACGCTAAGCTCACTGGTCTCGGCGAGCAGCGGATCGTTGAGCTCCTCCACAACGACACCGGCCTAGAGCAGCAGGACATCAACGAGATGCTCAGCGCCGGCAAACTCACTCCCGAGACCGCTCAGGGCCTCCTCGGGGCCCGCCTCGCCGACCTGCGGAACCGGCTCTATGCCCAGGCCGCCATTCCCGCAGCCGACCCGAACGCTGCGCCGCCTGCCCCGCTCTCGGCGCCGTTCGTGTCCTGGGCCGTTGGCGTGCTACTCGCGGCCGAGGTCGCCAAATACGCCCGCGGCCTCGCCTCGGTGAACCGACGCGTAGAGGTCGACCTGCTGGGCTACCCCGGCGACTTCGTCCACATCCGCCCTGCCGATACCACCGGGCGTTGTGCATGCGCCCGCGCCATCCGGACCCGCTGGATGCACGCTCTCTATCCAGACGCCTTCACCAGGACCGCGAGCTAGGTCGCGCCGGGCTCTCCCAGACCCGCCGAACAACACCAACCAGCAGGAGGACCTCATGCCGAAGTCGACCCGCAACAACGAAAAGCCCTAGACCTCGTCCGACAAGGGCGAACTGCCCAGCTTGGCGAAGACGAGCGCACCGGCCCGCGTCATAGGTCTAAAGATCGGCCGCAGCGAGAACGCCGTCCGCTCCCAGACCCAACGGCAAGGCACATTTCTGAAGCCGACGAACCAATCGCCTTACAACCGGACGACGCCGCCGTCCCGTCCCCACCATTTCAATCCGAACCGGGCCTACCTCGACTGGGCGCGCGTCCAGAACCGGTTCGTCGAATGACCTCGTCGCGAACCGCACATCCCGAACGCTGTCTCGGTGCGGCGCGGACCGGCCCCTTAACTTTCAATCACGCGGAAGGCGGAAGCTTGAGGAGACTTGGTGGACCATTCTTCGTGAGTCCAACTGTGGATCGTCCATACGCGCCGACTACAGTGGCGTGCGTGAGCGTAAAGAAGGCAACAGCTAGTGCGGACCAAGTTACGCTCGCGGTTGACGAGTTCGTCCAGCTGGCAGCATTGGCGGCCTCCAGCGACAGCCCAGCGGCTCCCATCCTGCTCCGCCGGCTGGCGCGCCGATACCGCACCGAAAACGGGCGGGCCGCCGAAGAGCTCGTCACCATCCTTCGGGCAGGCCCAGTCCGGGGTGCAGCAGCGTCGACGCCCGACCCGGTCGATGTCGACTCCCGTCTCCCGTTGCTTCGCCGCGAAGAGCCGGTCGCGATGCGGGTGAGCCCAATCTACGACGACGCGCTCTCCGCCGCGATCCAGCAGATCATTGCCGAGCACCTCCGCAGCGAAGCTCTCTACGCCGTCGGCCTCGCTCCCACGCGCACTGCGCTCTTTGTAGGTCCTCCCGGTGTCGGCAAGACGCTAGCCGCCCGCTGGATTGCCCAACTTCTCGACCTTCCGCTGCTGACACTGGACCTGTCCTCGGTGATGAGCAGCTTCCTCGGGCGCACTGGCAGCAACATTCGTCGCGTGCTCGACCACGCGCGAGCCAACCATTGCGTCCTGCTGCTCGACGAACTCGACGCCATCGCGAAGCGGCGCGACGACGCCACCGAGATCGGCGAGCTCAAACGCCTCGTCACCGTACTTCTCCAGGAGATCGACCGCTGGCCCGAAGGTTCGCTGCTCATCGCGGCCACCAACCACGGCGACCTCCTCGATCCGGCGGTGTGGCGCAGGTTCGAGGCTGTGCTTGAATTCCCGCTGCCGACCGCCGCCGCGCGGGCCGAGGCCGTTCGTCAACTGCTAGCCGACGAGTGCGTCGATCCTGTGGTGACCGAAATGGTGGTCGCAGCCTCCGATGGCAGCTCGCTCAGCGCGCTCGAGGGCGACGTGCTGGCCGCGCGTCGCCTTGCCGCCATTGGTGACCTGGCCCTCGATGAGTCGCTACTGGAGATCCAGAGGGGCCACATCGAACGACTCTCCCAACCAGAGCGCATTAAGCTCGCGACCCGTGTGCTGAGTCAAACCAGCATGAGCCAGCGTCAGGTGTCGCGGCTGACCGGCGTCAGCCGCGACACCCTGCGCAAGCGCGCGGACGATGGAGGCACCGATGCCCAGTGAGCCTCGATACTTCCTCGGCTACGGCGAGCGACTGACCGGCCGCGTCCCGCCCCCGCCCGGCGGGCGGGGGACCGAGCCGCCGTACACGCTCGAGGAGGCTGTCGAGCGGCTCGCACCCCGGCTCGGCGAGACCGTGGACCGCCTGGACGAACTACCGGCAGCAGCATGCCCGCGCGAACAGGTAGTTGCAGTGATGACCATGCACCCTCAGGCGGTGGCGAAGTCGTACTTCCCCGCCCAACTGCTGAACCAATACGGACTGTGGCACGTCGGCAGCCGGCCCGTTCTGGTCACGCCGGAGCAGTGGACTCGCCAGGACGAAGTCGCCGCCACACCATCGACGGACCTGTTCATCGCCGGACGGCGCGAGTCATTCAACGCGTTCGCCCAGGCGCTACACACCTTGGACACCGCGGTGCCCGAGGGCCTGCGCCGGATCGAGGACATCCATCCATTCACTGTCGCTGAGCGAGTTCGCGGCCTCGATGCGCGCGACAGCATAGCCAGGACGGCCTACCTTGAGGTCGTCCTGCACGCCGCTGACACCGGCGATGACGGATATATCGTGGAAGCGTTCGCCGAGTACGCTGACCAGCTCGGAGTCGACGCCCGCCTCGGCATGCGCCTCTACGCCGGCGGACTGTGCTTCATCCCCGTCGTCGCATCAGTGGATCAGATCGACGGACTGAGCCAGTTCTCCTTCCTGCGCGTCGCACGACCGGTCAGTCGCATGCGCGACATCGCGACGCCCATCGAACGCTCTGTGCCCTCTCCTGACCTTCCCGACGTCACTTTGCCCACGGAAGGACCCCTCGACCCGGATTTTCGGGTTGCCGTGTTCGATGGAGGCCTCGCTGACGGGTCGCCCCTCGCGCCGTGGGCGGTTGGTCACGACACCGATGGGGTCGGCAAACCAGTCGACACCTTCCTCGGACACGGCCACGAGGTCACCTCTGCCCTCCTGTTCGGCTCGCTCGCACCCGGAGCGGAGGTCACCCGGCCCTACTGCACCGTTGACCACTTCCGTGTCCTTGACGACAGCACCGAAGCGGACCCATTCGAGTTGTACGACGTACTGGGTCGCATCCAGAAGGTCTTGAGTGACCGCCGCTACGAGTTCTTCAACCTCAGTCTCGGGCCGCATGTCCCGACCGAGAACGACGAGGTCCATCCCTGGACCGCTGTGCTCGACGAACACCTCGCCGACGGTCACGCATTTGCCAGCATCGCCGTCGGCAACTCCGGAGCGACATCCGAGCCGCGCATTCAGGTTCCTAGCGACTGCGTGAACGGCGTCTCCGTTGGAGCCGCCGACAGCACGGGCGCCGGGTGGACGCGCGCGCCCTACAGCGGCATCGGTCCCGGACGCAGCCCTGGAGTCGTGAAGCCAGATCTCCTGAACTTCGGCGGATCCGCAACACAACCGTTCCTTGTGATCGACCGCGATTCCGCGCCGTCACTCTCGCGTACCAGCGGGACCTCCCTTGCGGCGCCGAGCCTGCTGCGCCAGGCCGTAGGGCTGCGCGCGCACTTCGGAAGCCGGTTGAGCCCGCTGGCGCTGAAGGCCTTGCTTATCCACGCTGCCGATCCGCAAGAGCTCCTCCGACACGAGGTCGGCTGGGGTAAGACACCTTCCGACCTCGACGAGATCGCCGTGTGCAGCGACGGCATGGTCCGCGTCATCTACCAGGGCGAGTTGAGCCCCAGACAATTTCTGCGAGCCGTCATTCCCACACCTGCCGCCACGATGGCTGGCTTTGTCACCCTGCGGGCGACCTTCTGCTACGCGACGCCAGTGGACCCGCAAGACCCCGGGAACTACACACGCGCCGGGCTCGAGGTCACCTTCCGCCCACACGCGGAGAGGTTCAAGAAGGACGACGCTGTCGACCCGGCCCCCCATACCTTCTTCAAACGCACGGAATTCGATCCAGAGCATGACCTCCGCAAGGATGCACAGAAATGGGAAACCATCCTGCATCATGAGCAGCGGTTTCGCGGAACAAGCCTCATGCGACCCGTGTTCGACATCCACTACAACGCCCGTGAGGGCGGTGGTGAAGCTAGGCACGCGCCGCGCATGAGATACGCCCTGGTCGTCGACGTGCTCTCACCACGGACACCCGACCTGTACGACCGAGTCAGCGCCCTCTACGCCGGCCAGCTAGAGGCACTGGTGCCCCTCGTCGACATCCCGGTCCAGGTACAGACGTAGCCGCACCGATCCGAACGTCGAATTGTTACGTTCAAGGCAGGACTGTGGATCCGGCCTCCCTACATCGTCGGCCGCCGACCCGAGCCCTGCCGTCGACCACTGAGCCCACTCCCGTTCTCCGTTCCTCCAGCCCGAGACTGATCAGTCGAATTGGTGGATCTCTCCCACATGTGTGTCGTGCAGAAGGCTCTCAACTGTCCATCCGCCACACGCGGGCGCGGATGCTCCGTCGACTCAAGCATCTGGATGACGCTCCGCGGCATGACGACCAGCTCTCCACAAAAACTTCGCGCCACCCGTACGGCCAGGGTGCGGCGACGGGTTGCTCCGCTTACAGCTCTAGACAGGCGCTAGCAGCGCCGGGCGGCTCCAGCTCTCCAACCCGCGGCGGCTGCAGGCGAGGCGACGACGCGTCATGTCCGGCTGCCGCCCCCGCGAACTCACGATCCGCCGGAGCGAAGGCGGGCCGGATCCTCGATCACCTTATCCAGGACGTCCACCGCTCGTGAACTCAATCGCGGTCTAACCAGATCGCCCGAGCCTTGACCACGAGGAAGACCAGGATTCAATTACTGACCGCCGAACACAGGTCAGAAGCTGTCACACATCTGGCACTCGAGGCGTTTCTGTCGCCGAAACGATTGGATGCGATCTGGCGACGGTGTGAGATGTGTCGGGTTTCTGACGTTCCCGCTGGTCAGCGGGAAGTCGATTCTCGCCGTG
>NZ_SJKC01000006.1:0-524193 GCF_004331375.1 Kribbella speibonae
CCGCACCTGCACCACCTAGCAAGCCCCCGAGAGCCCCACCCTGCAACACCCCCGCCCAGCACCAGCCCCAAGCCAAACCCCATTCCGCAACAGGCTCTGCAACCCGCCACTCGACAAACAACCCGCCACTGGAGGCTCTCGATTAGTGAGCTACGCCGTACAGGCGGTCGCCGGCGTCGCCTAGGCCGGGGACTATGTAGCCTTTTTCGTTGAGGTGGGAGTCCATGCCGGCTATGACCAGGTTGCACGGTACGTCGAGGTGGGTTAGTTCGTTTTCGACGCGTTTGACGCCTTCGGGGGCGGCCAGGAGGCAGATCGCGGTGATGTGGTCGGCGCCGCGGTCCACCAGGAACTGGATGGCGGCGGCCAACGTGCCGCCGGTGGCGAGCATCGGGTCGAGGACGTAGCACTGGCGTCCGGACAGGTCCTCGGGGAGGCGTTCGGCGTACGTCGACGCGGTCAGGGTCTCCTCGTTGCGGACCATGCCGAGGAAACCGACCTCGGCGGTGGGAAGCAGCCGGGTCATGCCCTCGAGCATGCCGAGGCCGGCCCGCAGGATCGGGACGACGAGCGGTTTCGGCGCGGCGAGCTTCACGCCCTCGGCCTCCGCGACCGGGGTCTGCACCGTGACCGGACCGGTGCGCACGTCCCGGGTCGCCTCGTAGGCGAGCAGCGTGACGAGTTCCTCGGTCAGCCGCCGGAACGTGGGTGAGTCCGTGTGCTCGTCGCGCAGCGCGGTGAGCTTGTGGGCGACGAGCGGGTGGTCCACGACGAGGATCTGCATAAGGCCGAACGGTACCTGAGAGGGCGTCTGAGAACCCTGCGCCTACTGCGGGGCACTCGGCACGGCACCTCGCCGCACGGGTGCAAAGGCCACGATGCTCCGCATCGAGACCTTCGCCCCCGCACGCCGATGCACCGCACCGAGCACCTCCTCGCTACGACGCAGAGTTCTCAGACGCCCTCTCGGCGATTCGCGGCGGGAAAGCGCGCTCGCTGCGAAACTGGAAACTGCATTGGATTCTGCCCCTGTTCGCCCACCAGGGAGTAGTTCGATGACCGAGAAGACGCCCGAACAGCTCGAGCGGCTGCGGCGCCGTGCCGCCTTTCTGCGTGAGCTCGACGAAGCGCGCGCCCTCCGCGACCGGATCGCTCCCCGGCGGGCTCGGGTCCGCCAGTTGCGCGAGGCGATGCGCAGAGCGACGTACCATCACTGAGAGGTGGTCTGAGAACTCTGCGCCTACTGCGGGGCACTCGGCACGGCACCTCGCCGCACGGGTGCAAAGGCCACGATGCTCCGCATCGAGACCTTCGCCCCCGCACGCCGAGCTACCGCACCGAGCACCTCCTCGCGACGACGCAGAGTTCTCAGACCACCTCTGACCGTTGACCGGTGTTGGTGGATCTGATATCGGCTTGAGATCGCCGGGACGCCGCTGGTCTGGGACGATGATGCGGTGTCTGATGCCACGGTTACCGACCTGGACTTCGCGGTCGCTGCGTACACCGAGGACGGGAACTGGACCGTCACGCCGCTGGTACTGCGCGGTGAGCCCGATCTGTCCACGCTGGTGTCCGCACTCCGCCGGTATCCCGGTGAGGCCGGGGTGCTCGGCCTGGTGTCGGTCGACGAGGACTTCTTCGTCCTGGTCAGGGTGCTCGGCGGCCGCGCCCGGCTGCTGATCTCCGACGTGACCGCCGCGACCGAGTGGCCGCTGGCTCGGCAGGTCGTGGACGAGTTGGACATCCCGCTGGCCGATGACGACGACGAGCAGGTGCCGGCCGGCGACCTGGCGATCGTCGCGGATCTCGGGATGGCCGCGATGGATCTCGGCGCGCTCTGCGACGACGTCGATCTCTACCCGTACGAGATGCTCGAGGAGATCGCCGAGACGCTTGGCTTCGGCAACCAGTTCCAAGACGCGATCGAAGCCGTTGGCTAGCCCGATCCTGCGGCAGGCGTGGTCGCGGTTGATGACGCTGGCCCTCGAGGAGGCCGAGCGGGCGTTGCCCGATGTACCGATCGGGGCGCTCGTGGTGGACGAGGGCGGCGAGATCATCGGGCGCGGGCACAACGAGCGGGAGGCGACCGGCGATCCGACCGCGCACGCGGAGGTGCTCGCGATCCGCGACGCGGCCCGGAAGGTCGGCGAGTGGCGGCTGACCGGGTGCACGCTGGTGGTCACGCTGGAGCCGTGCACGATGTGCGCGGGGGCGATCGTGCTGTCCCGGCTGGACCGGCTGATCTTCGCGGCGTACGACGAGAAGGCCGGCGCGGTGGGGTCGCTGTGGGACGTCGTACGGGACCGTCGGCTCAATCACCGGCCCGAGGTGATCGGCGGTGTGATGGCCGACGAGGCCGGTGCCCGGCTGCGCGATTTCTTCATCGGCCACAGACCTTGATATTGTCCTCGGCGGTGGCGTGTCCGAGCGGCCGAAGGAGCGCGCCTCGAAAGCGCGTGACGGGCAACCCCCGTCCGAGGGTTCAAATCCCTCCGCCACCGCCAAAACCGCCCTCCGGGGCGGCAGCGAGCCCGAAGACCCTGATGCTGTGTGATGCGTCAGGGTTTTCGTCTCTCTGGACCTGACTCGGGACGCTCGACGAGAGGGCCCCTATGGATGTTGCGGAGCTCGACGGGATTCTGCTCGCGGGCGCGGTGATTCTGCTGGTCGCCGTGGTCGCGGTGCGGTTCTCCGCGCGGCTCGGGCTCCCGTCGCTGCTGATCTATCTCGGGATGGGTCTGCTCCTGGGGGAGTCGGGCCCGGGGCACATCCACTTCGAGGACGCGCAGCTGGCGCACGCGCTCGGGTTCGCGGCGCTGGTCGTGATCCTCACCGAGGGCGGTCTGACGACCCGGTGGAACGAAGTACGGCCGGTCATGCCGCTCGGGCTCTTGCTGGCGACACTCGGGGTCGCGGTCAGTGTCGGGGTCGTCGCCTGTGTGGCGCATTTCGGGCTGGGGCTGAGTTGGCAGCTGTCGGTGCTGCTCGGGGCGATCACGTCGCCGACGGACGCCGCGGCCGTGTTCTCGGTGCTCAGACGGGTGCCGATCCGGCCAAGACTGCGGGGGGCGCTGGAGGCGGAGTCCGGCCTGAACGACGCTCCGACCGTGCTGCTGGTCACGCTCGTGAGCACCGGCGAGGTCAGCGAGAAGGGCCTGCTGTGGTTCAGCGGCCTGGTCGTCTACGAGCTGGTGGTCGGCGCGCTGTTCGGGCTGCTGATCGGGTGGGTGAGCGTCGGGCTGATCCGCCGGATGGCGCTCGGCTCCGCCGGCCTGTACCCGCTCGCGGTGCTCTCCGTGGCCTTCATCTCGTACGCCGGTGGCTCGGTGCTGCTCCACGTGTCGGGGTTCGCGGCCGTGTACGTGACGTCGCTGGTGCTGGGACGGGCGGAGTTGCCGCACCGGATGGCGACGCGATCCTTCGTCGACGGGATCGCCTGGCTCGCGCAGATCGGGTTGTTCGTCATGCTCGGGCTGCTGGCGTCGCCGGGGGACTTCGAGCTGAACGACGTACTGGTCGCGTTGGTGATCGGGGTCGCGGTGACGGTCGTCGGGCGGTTCGCGTCGGTGGCGATCTCGGCGGCGCCGTTCCGGTTGCCGTGGCGGGAGCGGACGTTCATCTCGTGGGCGGGACTGCGGGGTGCGGTGCCGATCGTGCTCGCGACCATCCCACTGGCCGAGGGCGTGCCGCAGGCGGCGCGGATCTTCGATGTGGTGTTCGTGCTGGTGCTGCTGTTCACGTTGCTGCAGGGGCCGTCGCTGCCGTGGCTGGCGAAGCGGTTGAAGGTCCTCGACGAGAACGCCGCACACGAGGTGGACATCGACGTGGCGCCGCTGGAGTCGCTCGGCGCGGACATGCTCCAGGTGCACGTACCGAGCGAGTCCCGGCTGGCCGGGGTCGAGATCGGCGAGTTGCGGCTGCCGCCCGGCGTCTCGGTCGCGCTGGTGATCCGCGGCGAACGAGCGTTTGTCCCGGACCGCCGTACCGTCCTCCGGGCCGCCGACAACCTCCTCGTGGTCGCGCCCAGCCCGGTCCGCGAACAGGCCGTACGCCGCCTCCGCGCCGTCTCCCGAGCCGGGCGCCTGGCCGGCTGGTTCGGCGAACGCGGCCGCGAACAGAGCTAGGTGCGCGTGGCTGCGGCGATCACCTTGGTGAGACGGGCGTGCAGGTCCATCAGTTCGTCGACGTCCATGCCCAGCCGCTCGACGATCGCCGGCGGCACCTCGAGTGCCTGGTCGCGCAGAGCCCGGCCCTTGTCGGTGAGCGCTACGGCGAGGGAACGTTCGTCGGCTCTGGAACGGTCGCGGCGCAGCAGGCCGGCCGCTTCGAGGCGCTTGAGCAGCGGCGACAGCGTCGCGGGCTCGAGTTGCAGCATCCCGGACAGGTCCTTGACCGAGACCGGCTCGAACTCCCAGAGCGCGAGCATCACCAGGTACTGCGGGTGGGTCAGGCCCATCGGCTCCAGCACCGGGCGGTAGAGCGCGACGACGGTCCGCGCGGCGACCGCGAGTCCGAAGCAGACCTGGTGCTCCAGCGCGAGGGGGTTGTCCGGCGGCGTGATCTTCGTCCCTGCCATGCGGTTAGTGTAGCAACATTATGTACACTAACTATTAGTGCGATAAGTCAATGAGGGAGTGAGGATGCCAGCGATACGACGCCGGACCCCGCGGCCGATGAACATCGAGACCGTGCAGCGCTGGGTGGTCTCCGCCGTCCTCTTCCACGTCGGCAGCGTTCCCGCCGTCACGCTGGCCGTCTACAGCATCGGTGTCGCCGGCGACACCTTCGGCAAGGGCGTCGGCCTGTGGCTGATGTCCGGCGTGATCGGTGTGCTGACCGCGGCCGGCATCCTCGCCATCCATCGGCGCAGACTGGTCTCGGCCTGGCTGCTGCCGGGCGTCCTCCCGACCGCGGTCACCGGGTTCTTCATCTTCTGACCGCGGCCGGACGGGTCAGTTGGGGTTCTGCCCCGACGGGATCGGCTTCGGGGTGTGGATGACCGGGAGGCAGACCGTGGAGCCGGGGGCGACGGTGACCGACGGGATGCCCTTGAGCTTCACGGAGCCGAAACCTGAGCCGATGACCAGGTCGACGGTGTGGTCGGTGCGGCCGTCGGCGATCATCACGGCCTTCTGGTTCAGCTGACCCGCGACCAGGAGCATCTCGGGCGCGTTCGCGGCGGCACCGCGCAGCGCCACCACGTCGACCTTGTCGCCCTTGGGTTCGTTCGCGATCTTGTCGATGTTGAACCCGCGCTGCTTCAGCGCGTCGGCCACCCGGCCGGCCGAGCCCGCGCGGGCGCCGCCGTTGTAGACGTTCAGCACGACCTGCTTCGGGACCAGACGGTTGTTCGCCAGTTTCTGCTCGGTGCAGGTCGGCTCGGCGCTGCTGTTCACGAGCGAGTTCCAGCCCCACCAGCCTCCACCGACGAGGATCCCCAGCAGGATCACCATCGTGATCGGCGTACGCCACCGGATCCGCGAATGCGGTCTCGGTTGCGGATGGATCGCTGTCATTTGCTCCACCCCCCGTGAGCGGCAGCCATTGGTCAGTCCACTACCAGTACCCGTGCGTGCAGGACCTGACGCTGCTGCAACGCGGCCCGGAGCGCGCGGTGCAGGCCGTCCTCGAGGTACATGTCGCCCTTCCACTCCACGACGTGCGCGAACAGATCGCCGTAGAAGGTCGAGTCCTCGTCGAGCAGTGCGTTGAGGTCCAAGGTGCCCTTCGTCGTGACGAGTTCGTCCAGCCGCACCTGCCTGGGCGGCAGCGAAGACCAGTCCTTCGGCCGCAGCCCATGGTCCGGGTACGGCTTGTCGTCCCCGACACGCTTGAAGATCACCCCCCGAAGTCTAGCGGTGTGAAAGGTCCTACGAGGAGGTCATGAATGTCACCGGAATAGTCCGCTGACACGACGCAACCTTTTGCGGCCGTTGGGCGTCCCACGGAACAGGGAGCAGTGGGCGCGGTCTCGCACCCACGAGCATGGGGGTGACCGGTATGCGAATTCTTCCGAAACTCGGCCTCGCGACCGCGGCGATCACGGTGGTCGCGCTCGGTACGACGGTGCCGGCCGAGGCGATCACGGTGTCTCAGGTGAAGGCGGCCCAGACCCGGCTGAACAAGCTCGGCTGTGCCTCCGGCCCGGTCGACGGCAAGGCCGGTGCGATGACCCAGGCCGCCACGGTCCGGTTCCAGTCCGCCAACGTCCTGAGCCAGACCGGGTCGCTGAACAGTACGACGTACTCCCGGCTGATGGCCTCGACCGCGAAACGCTGCGATGTCCGCGCGGTGCCGGGACGCTCGGGGACCGGGCGCCGGATCGTGATCAGTCAGACGCAGAACTGGGTGTGGCTGATCGATGCCCGCGGCAAGGTGGTCCGGCAGGGCGGGATCATCGACAACCCGACGTACCTGAAGGCCGGCACGTACACGAGCGGCTCGAAGTGCGGGCGGGCGGCCCGGGTACTGCGGAACACCGACGGCGGACGGCTCTACCTGAACCATTTCGTCCGGTTCGCACCGTGCGGCATCGGGTTCCACCAGATCCCGACGTACAAGTCGAACGGGCAGCAGATCCACGCCGACTGGTTGCTCGGGACGAACTACCGCGCCTCGCACGGCTGTATCCGGGTCTCGGCCTCGATGTCGGTCGCGATCTGGTCCTTCGCGGCCGGCGCGACGCGTGTGGTCGTGATGCGCTGACTCCGGACGGCTAGCATGCCGACGGGTAGTTCCGTCAACCGGGGAAAGGCGCGCTCAGATGGCCGAGAAAGCCGACGTCGTGGAGACCGTGAAGCAGGGGTACGCGTTCGAGGGGGCGGCGCTCGAGCTGGGCGCACTGCTGGTCGACGGCGAGCCGAAACCGGACGCGGCGGTCCGGATCCCGCTGGGCATGATGAACCGGCACGGCCTGGTCGCGGGTGCCACCGGTACCGGTAAGACGAAGACCCTGCAGCTGATGGCCGAGCAGTTGTCCGCGGCCGGTGTCGCGGTGTTCGCCGCCGATATCAAGGGCGACCTGTCCGGCGTCTCGCAGCCGGGTGAGGGCAACGACAAGCTGCTGGCCCGGACCAAGTCGATCGGCCAGGACTGGGTCGGGACCGGGTTCCCGACCGAGTTCTATGCGCTCGGCGGGCAGGGTTCGGGCGTTCCGATCCGCGCCACGATCACGTCGTTCGGCCCGGTGCTGCTGTCCAAGGTGCTGGGGCTCAACGACGTCCAGGAGTCGTCGCTCGGGCTGATCTTCCACTACGCCGACAAGGCCGGGCTGACGTTGCTCGACCTCAAGGACCTGCGGGCCGTCATCACGCACCTCACGTCCGACGAGGGCAAGGGCGACCTGAAGGAGCTCGGCGGTCTGTCCGCGGCGACCGCGGGCGTGATCCTGCGTTCGCTGATCGGGTTCGCGGACCAGGGCGCCGAGGCGTTCTTCGGTGAGCCGGAGTTCGACACCGCGGACCTGCTGCAGCAGCGCGACGGCAAGGGCGTCATCTCGCTGCTCGAGCTGCCGAACCTGCAGGACCGGCCGGCGCTGTTCTCCACCTTCCTGATGTGGCTGCTCGCCGATCTGTTCCACGACCTGCCCGAGGTCGGCGACGTCGACAAGCCGAAGCTGGTGTTCTTCTTCGACGAAGCGCATCTGCTCTTCAACGACGCCTCGAAGGCGTTCCTCGACTCGATCGCGCAGACCGTCCGGTTGATCCGGTCGAAGGGTGTCGGCGTGTTCTTCGTGACCCAGACGCCGAAGGACGTGCCGGACGACGTACTGGCGCAGCTCGGTTCGCGGGTGCAGCACCAGCTCCGGGCGCACACGCCGAACGACGCGAAGGCGCTGAAGGCGACGGTGTCGACGTTCCCGAGTTCGTCGTACGACCTGGCTGAGGTGCTGACCCAGCTCGGGATCGGCGAGGCGATCGTGACCGTGATGAACGAGAAGGGCGCGCCGACTCCGGTCGCGTGGACCCGGCTCCGGGCGCCGCAGTCGCTGATGGCGCCGGCGTCCGCGGAGCAGCTGACCGCGACGGTGCAGGCGTCGGCGAACAACGCGAAGTACTCGCAGACGCTCGACCGTGAGTCGGCGTACGAGGTGCTCGCGGCGAAGGTGCAGGCCGGGGCCGCGCAGGCCGAGGCCGAGAAGCAGCAACAGGAGCAGGCCAAGCAGCAGGAGGAGCCGCGGCCGCGGGCGCAGAAGCAGGAGAAGTCGATGGTCGAACAGGTCGTCGGGTCCTCCGCCTTCAAACAGTTCGCCCGCTCGGCCGGCCGGGAAATCGTCCGAGGCCTCTTCGGCGCCGCCCGCCGTCGCCGCTGATTTCCTTTGCCCGCAAGGGAAAACCTGCGTTTTATAGTTGATCAAACGACTGAATTCTCGGCTGTGAGGATCGTTCTCAAGTCGTCATCCACAGCCGCGCCGTCACCGATTGGGACCTGACGCCTACTCGTCGTACCGTGTGAAGTGATGGTTGCACAGAGTAGGCGAGCGATACGTTCCTGGGCGCTCTGGACCCTGACGGTCCCGGCGTTCGCCGTTGTCGTGCTCGTCGACCTGGCCGCGATCGGGTACGGCGCGCACGCGTTCACCGACCGCCCGAGCTGGCGCGGACTGGACGTCGTGTTCGCGCTGACCGTCTCCGCGCTGATCTCCGTCGAGGGCGCGCGCCGGGTGGAGAGCCGGCGGCGGCGCGGCGGCGCGCTGCACAAGGACTTCGCCCCGGCCTGGATGATCGCCGCGGCGCTCATCCTGCATCCGGCGCTGGCGATCCTGGTCGCGGTGCTGCTGCGGATCTGGTGGCGGATCCGGGCCGGCAAGTGCATCCCGTACCGCTGGGCCTTCTCGACCGCCGTCCACGTCCTCGCCGTCGGCGCCGCCCACGCGGTCTTCGTCTCCGCGCGCGGCCTGACCGGCGGCAACCTCGGTCTGGTCGTGTCGATGGTCGCCGGCGCGATCGCGTACGTCGTGACCGACACCTTGCTCTGCGGGCTCGCGATCTCGCTGATCATCCCGGGCAGCAACCGCCGCGAGACAGTCGGCGGCCTCGACGACCTGTGCACCGACGCGACCGCCGCCACCTTCGGCTGCCTGCTCGCGGCGGCCTGCCTGATCAGCCCGTGGTTCGCGTTCGTCGCGATCCCGATCACGCTGACCGCGCAGCGCGCGCTGCTCCTCGGCCAGTTGGAGACCGAGGCGCAGACCGACCCGAAGACCAGCCTGACCCGGGTCGACTGGTGGCGCCGCCGGACCGAGCAGATGCTGCGCACCTCGCGGAACCAGCACGAGCCGATGGCGGTGCTGCTGCTCGACATCGACCACTTCAAGCAGGTCAACGACCGGCACGGGCACCTGGTCGGCGACGAGGCGCTGCGCGCGGTCGCGACGATCCTGCGCAGCGCGATCCGCGCGAAGGACGTGATCGGCCGGTTCGGCGGCGAGGAGTTCGTGATCGCGCTTCCGGACACCGGGCTCGACGAGGCGACGGTGACCGCCGACCGGCTCCGCAACGCGGTGGCGAACAGCCCGCTGGCCGCGATGTGCGCCGGCGTCCTCGATGACCCGGACCTGGACCCGGACACCTTCCACCTGACCGTCAGTATCGGCGTCGCGGTGTACCCGGCCGACGGGACGGCCGTCGACGACCTGCTGCTCCGCGCCGACCGTGCGATGTACGCCGCGAAGGACGCCGGTCGGAACCGGGTCCGCCTGGCCGCCGACACCGTCCCGCTGCCCCGGCTGACCGCCTCGACCCAATTCTCGGAACACACAGAACCTTTGGCGCCCGCTCAGCGTCCTGTGAGGTGAGGACGGCAGGACGGAGTGCAGATGGCGGCAACGGGGAGTCGTGACGACGACTTCACGGCGTTCGTGCTGGCCAGATCCGCGCGGTTGGTGCACTTCGCGCGGGTGCTGTGTGGTGATGCGGGCCTCGCGGAGGATCTCGTGCAGACCGCGCTGGAGAAGGCGTACCTGCGCTGGGACCGGATCGAGATGGCCGACCCGTTCGCGTACGTCCGGCAGGCGGTGGTCAACCAGCACCTGTCCTGGGTACGTCGGCGGCCGTGGCGTGAGCGACCGACCGGGGACCCGGCCGAGCTCGACCTGCTGCTCGAGGCGGAGGTCGATCCGAGTGGCGGGGTCCATCGGCGGGTCGCGGTCGGGGCCGCGCTCGCCACGCTGAGCCGGCGCGAGCGAGCGGTCGTCGTACTGCGGTACGTCGAGGACCTGACCGAACGGGAGACCGCGGCGGTTCTCGGCGTGGCGATCGGGACGGTGAAGAGCGCGAACGCGCGGGCCCTGGACAAACTACGGGCCGCGCCGGAGCTGAGCGGTGTGGGGGAGCGAACATGAACGACGAGCGCGGGACGCCGGCCGAGGAGGAGCTTCGGGTCGTGCTGGCGCCGGACGATTCCATCGCGCCGCTGGATCCGGCGCGGGTGATCGCTGGTGCGCGTCGGCGGCGGGCTCGGGGGCGGGTTGCTGCGGCCGGGGCTTCGGTTGCGGTCGTCGCGGTGGTCGCGGTCGCGGGGATCGCGGGCAGTGGTCAGCTGCGTGGCGACGTACCGCAGCCGGCGAATCCTGGTCCGTCGGTGACGGTGCCGCCTCCGACTCTTCCTACTCCGAGTCGCGTGACTGCGACGCCGACTACGCCGGTCCCGACGCCGACGGAGCCGTCTACTGTGCCGCCGACGGCGCCGCCTCGGAGGATGCCGACGGCGCGGCCTACCAGTACTCCGACTTCGAGCACGCCTTTGCGGCCGCCGCGACGTACGCCGACTGGGTTGCCTACGCCGTCCAGCTTGTCGTCCCGTAGTCCGGGCTGAGGCCGGCAGAACCATTTCGCCACCCGGCTGCGTCCTTCAGCCCGACCGAACATCAATAGGTGCGGAGGGCAACAATGGACGAGGTAGGCCGGAAGCGGCGGATGACCCGGATTCTGCTGGGCGGGCTGGCCGCCGCGGCGGTGGTGGGTGTCGCGGTCGCCGGTACGGCGATGGCGCGCAGCGGCAACTCAGCCGCCGACACAACCGCCCAAGGCGGACCAACCGCCGCAACCCCCTCCGAAGCAACCCCAACCCCCGCCACCCCGAGCGAGTTGGCCACCCCAAGCGCGGTGCCCACGCCGACGCGCTCATCCTCGGCACGCCCGGTTCCCCCGACCCTCCCGCCAACCCCGTCACCCACTTGCACCCCAACCCGCGCCCCGAAACCGACGCCGACCCGTTCGCCGCGAGCGACCCCGAGCGTCCCGCCGACCGCGGTACCGACCCGCGCGCCGCGGCCGACGCCGACCGTGCCGGCGACCCCGACCCGTTCGCCGAGGGCGACGCCGAGTCTGCCGCCGACCGCAGTGCCGACCCGGGCGCCGCGGCGGCCGGCTCCGGCTCCGACGTGTGTGACGCCGTTGGAGCCGCGGGCTACTCCGACGCGGTCTCCGCGGGCGGTGCGGCCGACGCCGACCGTGCCGGGTACGCCGTCTGTCGCGCCGACTCGCACGCCCGAGCCGCGCGCGACCCCGACGCAGCCGCCGACGGTCCCGTCGCGCGGTAAGTAGGCGGACCTGCACCACTCACCAAGGGGACGGCCGCACGCCCACCGAGCAGTCGGTGAGCGTGCGGCCGTGGTGCTGCTGGAGGTTGGTGAGTGGTGCAGGTTCAGCAGGCGCCGAAGCTCCCCGCCGACACCCACGCCTTCGCGACATACATCCCGGTGTGAACCCGCAGCCACACACTGCTGGTGCCCTGCGACCCGGTGACGCTCTGCCCAGTGGTCTGGCACTCGACAGTGACCTGCGCCGACTTCCCGGCCATCCCGACGACCGCACCGGTCGAGTTCGGCGCGTTCCGCACGTTCAGGTACCCGGACGAGATCGACACCGTCCCGCGCCCACCATCGCCGGTCCACAGGTACGTGACGTCGACCCACGAGTTGTCGGCCAGTTTCAGCGCGTCCCAGAACACCCCGTCCGCGAGGTCGATCCCCGCCGGGTTGGCGACCGTCCGGCCGAACTGGTCCTTCCCGCCGTTGTACCCGTTCTGGTACGCGGCCTGCGCCTCGGGCTTGCCCTGCGGCAGGTCCTTCCACATCTCACGGGTCGCACTCGGGTTCCAGTAGTCGTCCTTGGTGTTCCACGGGCCGACGTCCCACACCGGCTCGAACGCGCAGCGCGAGGCGGTGCAGACCTTCACCGAGTACGTGCCCGATCCGGCGCTGGACAGCCCGCGCCGTGACGGCAGCGCGACGAAGTGGTCCCGGCTGACGATCACGTGGCCGTTGGCCGTCGTACCGCCGACCAGACCTTCCCGCGTGGCGAAGACGCGCGACTTGAGTGGTGCCGCCTGAACGGTCATCCGCGGCGCGGCGGCCTGGTCCGTGGGCTGGACGGTGACGTCGCCGACCCACGGGCTCGCGCCGGTCGACGGTGCAGTCGAGGGGGCGCTGACGATGATGCGGACCTGGACCTGGTCGCTCGCACTCGGCAGCGCGGTCGGCGTACCGGCCTTGGCGGCCGTCCACTCCGACCACCTGTTGTTGACCCACGCCCGTACGTCGACCTCCGCCGACGAACTGTCCGGCGTACCGGCGGTGTAGCCGACGACCACGGCGGACGTGGGATCCGGGAAGCGGACCGGCGTGAGTTCCGCCAGGCCGGAGCGTTGCCTGATCTCGGTCGATCCGATCGCGGCCGGTGCGTCGCCGAGGACGATGCGGCTGCCCTCGACCTTCACGTTGCTGGATCCGGCGACGGGCTGGGCCGCGACCGCGACGGGATCTGGGGTCGCAGCGCTGCTGGGCAAGGTTGCCGTAAAGATCGCGGCGGTCATCGCCAGACAGGCGGTGAGCGCGGTTGCACGGGTGATACGCATGGGCGGAACCTCCGGGGCGGTGAAGGTTAGGGCGTGTCTCCCAATCCCACGCCTACTGCGCGGCACTCGGCGGGCACCTCGCCGAGCGGGAGCGAAGGGAACGATGAACCACATCGACCCCTCCGCTCCCGCTCACCGAGGCACTCCGCCGAGCACCTGCTCGCTACGGCGTGGGATTGGGAGACACACCCTCGTGCACCCAATGTGACTCACAAACACCTCTTCTGCATAGACCGTGAATAAATTTCTCGTGACTGCGCAGAACCCGATCGGTCACCCAGCGGGTTTGGACCGGTGTGACAGAGGCTGAGGAGAATCGATGACCCGGACCGCGGACGCCGACTTCGAGCGATTCGTCGTAGCGCAGTCGACCCCCTTGCTCCGCTTCGCGGAGATGCTGTGCGGCGATCGGCACACCGCCGAGGATCTGGTGCAGCAAGCGTTGATGCGGTCCTATCCGAAGTGGCACCGGCTGGAGGGCGACCCGTTGCGGTACGTCCGGCGGGTGCTGGTCAACCGATTCCTCTCCCAGGCCCGCCGGC
Organism: Kribbella speibonae; assembly: GCF_004331375.1. NCBI lineage: Bacteria > Bacillati > Actinomycetota > Actinomycetes > Propionibacteriales > Kribbellaceae > Kribbella > Kribbella speibonae. The sequence goes on from NZ_SJKC01000006.1 coordinate 13,404, forward strand.
GCTGGAACAACGAAGTACCCAGCGATCCGGTAGCAAACGATTGGGACCAGCGAGCGGTGGCGGACTTCGCCGGGGCGGTCCAGACCAGGGAGGCCGTGCTCTCGGCCCTCAGTGGTCTGACCGTCCGGGAGAGAGCCGTGGTCGCGCTGCGCTACTCGCAGGATCTCTCCGAGGCCGAGACCGCCGAGCTGCTCGGCATGGCGGCCGGGACCGTGAAGAGCACGGCCTCCCGGGCGCTGGCCAAGTTGCGTCTGGCACCCGACCTGATCGATACCGGAGTTGGAGGAAACTGATGAGTGACGAGCAGCGGGTACACGACGCGCTCACGTACGAGATCGAGCCGTGGCAGCCGGACGCCGGCGACCTGATGCGGCGCGGCAAGCGGCTGACCTGGCTGCGCCGGGGACTGGCCGCGGCGGGTGTCACCGCACTGGCCGGAACCGTTGCGACGGTGTCCGCCGCGGTCGGCGGACCCGCCCTGCCGGTGAAGAACCTGCTGGCCGGCGGGGGAAAGCCCCCGGTGCCGGCGGTGGTTCCGGCGGGTACGCCGACGGCGCCGTCGGTGGACCCGACCTGCCTGCCGCAGAAGCCGCAGAACCCGGAGAAGCCGCAGCTGCCCAAGGCGACGGTCTCGGTGCACAAGACCATCGACCCGAACAACCCGCCGACGGCCAAGCCGACGCTCCCGGGCAAGCCCAGCCTGCCGACCGCGAAGCCGTCGTTGCCAACCACCCCGCCGTCGCTGCCTGGTAAGCCGCAGGTCCCGACGACCAAGCCCACGCTGCCGACCGCGAAGCCGAGCCTCCCGACGACCAAGCCGAGCTGGCCGACCGCGAAGCCGACGCTTCCGGGCACGCCGACGGTTCCGACCGCGAAGCCGACGCTTCCGGGTAAGCCGACCGTGCCGACCGCGAAGCCGACGCTTCCGGGTAAGCCGACCGTGCCAACCGCCAAGCCGACGCTGCCGGGTAAGCCGCAGGTCCCGGGCAAGCCGACTGTTCCGACGGCCAAGCCGAGCCTGCCGACCACGGTTCCGTCGGGCAAGCCGGTGCCGACGCTGCCGGACTGCGTGGACGGCGTGCCGACCACCAAGCCGACCGTGACGAAGCCGACGCTGCCGACCGTGCCGGGTAAGCCGACCGCGAAGCCGACTGCGCCGTCCCTGCCGACGGTCACGGTCTCTGGTGGTGTCGAGGTGACCGTCGACCCGGGTAAGCCGCAGACCACTCAGCCGACGCTTCCGAGCAAGCCGTCGGTGCCGACGACCAAGCCGACCTTCCCGACGGCAAAGCCGACGGTTCCGTCCGAGAAGCCGAGCTTCCCGACGCCGAGCGTTCCGACGACCTTCCCCACCGGCCAACCCTCCTCAGGCCGGTAGGGCACCCCGCCACCGGCGAGTAGGTTCACGCAGCCCTACTCGCCGGTGGCACCATCCGCTAGTTCGCGGGCCACATCCAGGTGGCCCGCGTGCCGTGCGTATTCCTGCAGGACGTGGAACAAAATCCAGTTCAGCGTCGGGCGATTGTCAGTCGTGAACCGCCCGCCCGGCGCTGCGACGGTCGCCGGATCCTCGCCGGCCACCACACTCCGGGTGAACTCGCCGCCCGCGTGCAACTGAGCCAGCAGCCCTTCGAGCGTGTCTCCCGCCTCGACCGTCCACGGCCCGTCCGGGTCGTCCGCCGAGTCACCCCACGGGTGCTCCACCTGCTCGCCCGTGAAGCCCCAGCGCAGCCAGCGGCGTTCCATGAAAATAAGGTGCTTCAGCAGTTCCAGCGGTGTCCAGCCCGATGGCAGCCTGCTGCTGCGCAGGTCGGAATCGCTCAACCCCACAAGCTTCTTCTCGATGATGTCCCGGTAGCGGTCGAGGTACTGCAGGTGCAGTTCGAGGGTGTCGGCGAGATCGCGCGGCGGCTTCATGACAGTGCTCGCAGGTACTCGGCGGTCGCGTCGTCGGCCGGGTAGAAGGACTCGATCATCAGCTCCGACACCGTGACGTCGAGCGGTGTGCCGAACATCGCGATCGTAGTGAGCAGCGACAGTTCGCGGCCGTCGTGCGTGAGGTTGAACGGTACGACGACCTCGGCCGGCCCGGGCGGCGCCGGCTTGTCGTCGACGGCGTACCCGCGAAGTTCGTCGTACAGGTCCTGGAGGTCGGGGTCCGCGGTGCCGGCGACCTGGCGTTGCAGGCTCGCGAGCGCGGCGGAGCGGACCTCGGCGATGTTGGCGATCCGCCGGGCCAGGCCGTCCGGGTGCAGGGTCAGCCGGAGGGCGTTGATCGGTGCCTGCAGCAACTTCTCGTCGACTTCCGCGGTGAAGATCGCGATCCCGGCGTTCGCCTCGACGATGTTCCACCAGCGGTCGACGACCAGCGCCGGGTACGGCTCGTGCGCCTTCAGCAGGCGGCGCAGCGTCGTACGGATCGCGAGCATCGACGGCGAGTGCAGCGACGCCTCGCTGTAGACCGGCGCGAACCCGCCCGCCAGCAGCAGCTGGTTGCGGTCCCGCAGCGGTACGTCGAGATGCTCGGCCAGCCGCATCACCATCTCGCGACTCGGCTTGGACCGACCGGTCTCCACGAAACTGACGTGCCGCGTGGACACCTCGACGCGGTTCGCCAGCTCGAGCTGACTGAGCCGCCGGCGCTCCCGCCAGCCGCGCAGAAGCTCACCCACCGGGCGCTGGAACGTCTCCTCGATCGTCGCTGCCATACCCCTGACCGTAGCGGGCCGCGTAGACAGCTCCATTACCTCTGACGTCATCGACGGTACGCCGGGCGTGGCGGCAAGGTTCTGGTCATCGCAACGAACCGAGGAGGAAACACCATGAACGCAACCGCTCTCGCCGACCAGTACTTCGCGACCTGGAACGCCGCCGACGCCGACCGCCGGGCCGAACTGATCGCGGCGAACTGGACCGCGGACGCGACCTTCCAGGACCCGAGCTTCGAGACCACCGGCCACGACGAGCTGAACAAGCTGGTCGGCGCCGCGCAGCAGATGTTCCCGGGGCTGTCGTTCGTCCGGATCGGGGACATCGACGAGCACCACAACTACCTGCGCTGGACCTGGCACTTGAAGGCCGAGGGGCAGGAGGCGGTGGCCGGCGGCACGGACATCGTTGTCCTCGACGCCGACGGCAAGATCCAGCAGCTGATCGGGTTCCACGACTTCGCCCCGGCGCACTGAACCTTCGGGCACAACCTGTGGCGCATCCGACTTGGGGCTGTTCCTGGATAGCCGATCGGCGGATGCGACGAGCCAGACCCGCCGCCTAGGTTGGCGGGCATGTGGAAATCGTTGACAGCGGCATCGATAGTGGGGTCCTTGGTAGCGGCCGCCGTTCCGGTGAGTACGGCGGCCGCCGCGGGGACCCTGGACTGGAAGGCCTGCAAACCCGGCGCGGTCGAGCAGTGCGCGACACTGACCGTGCCGCTGGACTGGTCGAAACCGGCCGGCCCGACGACGAACGTGTACGTCGCGAAGGTCCCGGCGAAGGATCAGAAACACAAACTCGGCGCGCTGTTCTTCAACCCGGGCGGGCCTGGCGGCGCAGGCGGCTCGATCTTCGCGGCAGGGCTCGCGGACGCGGTCCTGCCGCAGTACCGGGACCGGTACGACCTGGTCAGCTTCGACCCGCGCGGGACCGGGAGCAGCAGTCAGCTCGACTGCGGTCCGGTGCTGCGTCGCGGCGTACCGGTGTTCCCGAAGTCCAAGGCGCAGTACGACGCACTGGTCGCGTCGAGTCGCGCTACCGGGGAGCAGTGCCTGAAGCAGCACGGCGACCTGATGCGGAACCTGGACACCCGGACGGTCGCCCGCGACATGGACGCGATCCGGGCAGCACTCGGCGAGTCGAAGTTCAACTACATCGGGCTGTCCTACGGGTCGTACCTGGGCACGCTGTACGCGCAGCAGTTCCCGCAGCGCGTCGGCCGGATGGTGCTCGACGGGATCCTCGACCACAAGCAGGGCCCGGTGCGGCTGATGCTCGACGAGGCGAAGGAGATGGAGGCCGGCTTCAACCGCTTCGCCGCGTGGTGCGCCAAGGACGCGTCGTGCGCCCTGCACGGGCAGAACGTCGGCGCCGTCTGGGACGCGACCGTCCGCAAGGCCGACAAGACCCCGTTGACCGGTCCGCACGGTCCGGTGAACGGCGACGTACTCCGGATGGCGCTGCCCACTTTGTTGCCGTTGACATCAATGGTCTCGGACAACTGGCCGGTGCTCGCGACCGCGCTGGCGAAGGCGGCGAAGGGCGACGGCACCGACTTCGCGAACGTCAGCTACGTCGGTGATCCCGAGACCGCGTACGCCGCGGTGTCCTGCATGGACCTGCCGGGTGAGCTGCGTGGGTACGCCGATGCGCGCGCCCGGCTCGCACTGGCCAAGACCGTGGCGCCACGAGTCGGTGCGGCGGTCGAGGCCTGGGCGATCACGGCCGCCTGCGCCGGCTGGCCGATCCCGCCGAGCAACCCGTGGGGTGCGACGCCGGTGCACGGTACGCCGCCGATCCTGATCACCTCCACGCTGCACGATCCGTCCACGCCGATCACCAACGCCCGCGGCCTGGCGCGGCAGATCGACAACAGCCGGCTGCTGACCGCCGACGCCTACGGGCACACGGCGTACTTCAACTCGGCCTGCGCGCGGGACCGGATCGCCGACTACCTGCTGGACGGGAGGCTGCCGACCGCGAACTGCTAATTCGGTGGAAGGTGCTCGCCGGACGTGCGCAGGATGGACCATGCTCACTACCGAAGAGCTGGACGTTTTCGAGCGCGACGGGATCGTGAAGATCCCGTCCGCGTTCACCTCCGACGAGGCCGCGGGGATGCGGGACGTGCTGTGGAACGAGCTGTCCGCGCGGTATGCCATGGATCGCGACGACCGTTCGACCTGGACGCCGTCGCGACCGACCGGCCTGAAGACCACGAAGTCCTCACGCGGGGCCCACGCGATCCTCAGTCCGCGCGTGCGGTCTGTGCTCGATGGGCTGCTCGGCGAGTGGATCGAGCCGAAGGACCAGGGGCAGGTACTGGTCACGATGCCGGAAGACGTGCCGTGGGCGGTGCCGCATCGGCAGTGGCACACCGACGTCGGCTTCGAGACCGAGACCGGCGCGGTGAAGATCTGGGCGTTGTACGGCGATATCGGGCCGGGCGGCGGCGGGACTCCGCAGGTCGCGGGCTCGCACAAGGTGATCGAGCGGTTCTTGGGTACGACGGACGAGCGGGAGTTCAAGGCGGTGCGCGATCAGGTGCTGCGGTCGGATCCGTGGTTCCGCAACCTGACGTCGGAGGAGCGGACGGTCGACCCGATGGAGCCGGCCGATCTCGACGGATTGCCGGTCCGGGTCGTCGAGCTCACCGGTCAGGCCGGCGACGTGTACCTGACCCATCCGTGGATCCTGCACTCGATCGCACCGAACGCGGCCGACACCCCGCGGATGATGCGCAGCCGGTTCATCCGGAGAGCGCAGTAACCAGTCGCGCGCAGCGCACCGGGTCCTCGGTGAGGCCGACGGACAGTCCCCAGAGCCAGTAGTCGACAGTCCGCCAGATCACCCAGTCGCGCGCCCGGTCCCGGTCCAAGGCGGCTTCCCGGACCACGCTGTCGAAGTACTCGACGATGTTCGGCATCTCGTCGAGCCGCGTCCACAGCACCCGGCCGAGGTCGTACTCGATGTCGCCCTGGAACAGGACCGGGTCGACGGTGAGCCACGGCTCGCGGATCCCGGCGAGCACCTGCGCCGAGTGGAAGTCGCCGTTCACCGCCGCGGTCGAGGTGGTCTCGGTCGGCGCGACACGCAGCGCCTCGCGGAGGATCGCCTCGTCGAACGGCCGGCCGAGTCGCTCCCACTCCGGCTCCAGTTGGGCCGATCGCGTGGTCACGATCTCCGCGGTCGACCGCGCATCGGCCGGAGCGGGTACGGCGAGTCTGCGCATCAGCTGCCCGAGTACGACGACCGCTTCGTCGACGGGCCGGGTCGTCAACGGTGTGAACAGCCGTTCCAGCAGCATCGCGCCGGCGTCGACATCGGCGTCGTACAGGTGGGCCATGCCCCGACCTGCCCACCAACGGAGCGCCCAGGTCTGCTCGGCGACCTCCTGTCCGGGCGGTGACATCCGCAGTACGAACTCCTCGCCGCCGCGCGTGACCGGTACGACAACGGCGTTCGACCCGTGTGCAACCGCTCCCACGACCGTCAGATCCCACTGCCGGCACTGCCGCTCGACCGCCCTCGGCAGCTCCCGCAGCCAGTCCGCGCCCTCGGTCCACCACCGCGGCATCCGCAGAAATTCCTCGGGCAACTCGATCATCCGGACACCGTAACCGGGGCAACCCGGGGCATCAGCCGATTTTCAAATGCCCTCCCCGGCGGCGCGATCGAGGATCATGATGTTGGGCATGGGCGGAGAGGTTGACGAGGACGGGTTGCGGTTCGACGCGGCGGTGTCCCGGCAGATCGAGGCGGTCTACACCACGTCGGACGTGGTCGAGCAGCGGAGGGCAGTGCGGGCGGCGCTCGCGTTGCGGCCCGGCGACCGGGTGCTGGACGTCGGTTTCGGGCCGGGGCTGCTGGCCGCGGAGATGGCCGCGGAGGTCGGGCCGAACGGGCGGATCTGCGGGATCGACATCAGCGAGAGCATGCTGGCGATCGCCCGCACTCGCGCCGACGTCCCGGGCGGACCGGGGCTCGAGCTAGAGCTCGGCTCGGTCGCGCGGATCCCGCACCCGGCGGAGAGCTTCGACGTGGTGGTCTCCACCCAGGTCTTCGAGTACGTCGACGCGGTCGCGGACGCGCTGGAAGAGGTACGACGGGTGCTCCGGCCGGCGGGTCGCGTCGTACTGCTGGACACGGACTGGGGTTCGGTGGTGTGGCGATCGAGCGACGATGAGCGGATGGCGCGGGTGCTGACCGCGTTCGAGGACCACCTGGCGGATCCGCATCTGCCACGGACGCTGGCCGACGTACTGGCGAAGACCGGTTTCACGCCGACGCATCAGCAGGTGGTGCCGATCCTCAACACGGCGTACGACCAGCACACGTACAGCGGCGGGCTGATCGACATCGTGTCGGAGTTCGTCCCGGGTCACGCCGGCGTGACGGAGGAGGAGGCCCGCGCCTGGGCGGACGATCTGCGCGGTCTCGGCGCGAGCTACTTCTTCAGCCTGAACAGGTACTTGTTCGTCGCGTCGGCGCTTTGACCCATCCGGTTGGACGCTGTCGACCTCGGCGGGTGCGTCCTGGGAGAGACACACCCGCCGGGCCGGTCGTTCTCCCGCCCCTCAGTGGGAGAACTCGCGGCTCGGTGAACACCACCCATGCCCGAATGGCACTGACCGAACCGCGGGACCACCTACAGGTACCCCAGTTCGCGGTTTCGCACACACCCCGGCACGCGGTTCGGCCGGAAAACTTCACATTCCTCAAACCTTCGCCGGTAGTACCTGACCTGACAGCGGCCTAGGCTGGTTCGCGATTTTCGTGCACCAGGGGTCGGTGTGCGGACACCAAGGGGGAAGGAACGGCAATGCCGGATGTGTTCGACGACGAGTTGACCGAAGAGCAGCTGGACGAGCTGGAGGCGCTCGGCGCGGCCGAGGACGCGGAGCGGATCCTCGGAGCCGGGGCCGGTGGAAAAGATGCCTGAGGCAAGGATTCCCTGGCGGGGCTTCACGATGAACAAGCGCACCGTGGCGATGGTCGAGGCCGCGGAGCAGCTGTACCACTCGAAGTTCGCGATCCTGCAGGGGTCGTACAACGCCGGCGGCGTGGACGCCTCGGCCGGTACCCACGACGGCGGCGGCGCGGTCGACGTCGACGTACGGACGAAGAGCGCCGCGCAGCGGGTCGCGGTGGTGAAGGCGCTGCGGCAGGTCGGGTTCGCGGCCTGGCTGCGGACGCCCGCGCAGGGCAACTGGCCGTACCACGTGCACGCGATCGCGGTCGGCGACAAGGACCTGTCCCGCGGCGCGGCGATCCAGGTGGTCGAGTACCACCGGAAGCGGAACGGGCTGGCCAACCGCGGCCCGGACGACGGACCGCCCGGGTACTACGGGATGACGTGGGAGCTGTACCTGAAGGCACACCCGCCGAAGGAGCCGGTGCCGGACTCGACGATCTCGCTGGCCGCGATGGAGTACGCGCGCACGCACGACGCGATGACCGGCGTGTGGGGTGCGGACCGGGCCCGGGTGATCGCCTGGGCGGCGCATCCGCGGGTCGGTGCGATCACGAAGGCCGAGACGGTACCGGCGGCCGGCGTGCCGTGGCACCTGCACTTCCAGCGGGTGATCCGGAAGGTGCAACTGCACTTCAAGCTCGAGGTGACCGGCATCTTCAACACCGCGGTCGCCGGCGTGATGAAGCGCTACGGCTACAAGATCGTCGCCTGAGCAGCGACGAGGTCCCACAGGTAGCAGCCGGTGGGACCTCTCATCTTCTTTCTTTCCTTCCTTCGACAGGACCAAACGACAAAGCCCCACCGGTAGCAGCCGGTGGGGCCTTGGTGGTCCACTACCGCCCGGGCATCCCCGGTGCAGCTGTGGAGGTGGAGAGCGGAACCGACGCCGATGCAGGGGTCAAGACGTCAGCTCCGCTTGCCTGTGTGGAGTTATCTCGAGTCGGCCGCCCAGACGTGCGCCTGGTGGAACTCGAGGTGCTGCCGCATCGCCGCCGGAGTACCGCCGGGGCTGACGTACCCGAGGTGGTTCATGGTCGGTACGACGACCGCGTGGACGTCGGACCGCTTCACCTCGTCGAGCAGTGCGTGGAACGCCGCGGACTCGGCCGCATCGCGCTCGGTGTAGACGGTTCCGAGGGTGAATCCCTCGGCGCTGGCGAAGGCGGCGAGTGAATCGGTCGCCGCGGCCAGCTCCTCCGCGCAGTTCAGCGCGTCGGCCCGTACATACCCGAGCAGCGTCGGCCGGGTCGTCATCGGTCTGCGTCCACCAGCACCGGCTCGCTCGTCACCCGGAGGGACGCGAACCGGCGGCGCATGGCTTCTTCGTACTGCACTGCCTGCTCCGCCATGGCGGTGTGATCCGCGATCGGGTGAGCGCCGAACCAGACCCGCACGCGACGGTGCGTTGTGGGGGTCTCCAGCGTCTCGGTCATCGCAGTTCCTTCGGCAGTCTCGGTCCTCGCCGGACGGCTTTGTCCGGCGTTGAGATAAAGAACACCTCACCGATGGGTACCTTCGGAACACTTTGGTAAGGACCTTTACAGAGGCCTAACGCAGAGTAGGGAAACCCTACGAACGTGCAGGTCAACGCCCTCTCAGCCGGATCGTGAGGCGGACCGGAAACTCTGTCAAGAATGGCTGCAGCTATTTGCAGATAACGATTCGGCGTCGCGAATTGTTCGGCGGAGAGAGAAATTCGGATGTCCTGCTAACCGTTTGCAGCAGTCCGCTCACGCACCGAAAGGTAACTCACCACGACACCGAGCGCAGCGGCCGCCAGCGGTACTGCGAGACCGGTGCGGAAGCCGGCGCTCGTCAGCTCGTCGCCCGCCGCCAGAACGGCCGCCACCGCTGCCAGTCCGAGGGCGGATCCGAACTGGAACGACGTCGTCAGCACGCCGCTCGCCAAGCCCTGCTCGTCTTCGGCGACTCGCTCGGTCGCAGCGATCGTCAGCGGCCCATAGGTGAGCGCAAAGGCGAGCCCGAGCAGCAGGAACGCCGGAAGCATGACCGCGAAGGTCGTTCCCAGCGGTAGAAAGGCCGTGTAGGCGACGGCGGCGAGCACGAATCCGCCGAGCACCACGCGTCCGTTGCCGAACCGGGCGACCAGCCGTGGCGTGAGGGTCGGAGCAAGTACGGCGTCGATGCCGATCACCATGAGGGCTAGTCCGGTTTCCAGTTCGGACCAGCCGCGCAGTTCCTGCAGGTAAAGCACCGCGATGAACTGGAATCCGACGAACGATCCGACCAGCAGGATCGCGCCGAGATTCGCGCGGATCAGCGCGGAGTTCCGCAAAAGACCGAGCCTGATCAACGGAGTGGCGACCCGCTGTTCGATCCGCACGAAGGCCGCCAGCAGCACCAGTCCGGCGGCGGCAGTTGCCGACGTCTGTGCCGCCGGTACGTCGGGCGCGCGCACGACGGTTGTCACCAGCAACAACATCGCACCGGTCAGTGTGAAGGCTCCCGCCAGGTCGAAGCCGCCGCGATGGGCGGGCCGCGCGGGGTCCCGGGGGAGCAGCGCGACGGCGCCGGCCAGGATGACGGCCGAGACGATCACCGGCGCGAAGAACACCCATCGCCAGTCGATCGCGCTGAGCAGTCCGCCCGTGACCATACCCAGCGAGAATCCGCCGGCCGCGGTTCCGGCGTACACCAGCAAGGCCTTGGTGCGTTGCGGTCCCTCCGGGTAGGTCGTCGTGATGATCGACAGACCGGCCGGGGTCATGAAGGCGGCCGCGATCCCGGTGGCGAAGCGGGCCAGGATCAGCACCCAGCCCTCGGTGGCGAACCCGCCGAGGCCGCTGAACAGCAGGAACACCACCAGCCAGCCGACGAACATCCGGCGCCGGCCGAGCAGGTCGGCGGCGCGGCCGCCGAGCAGGACGAACCCGCCGTAGCTGAGGGCGTAGGCGCTGACGATCCATTGCAGTTCGCTGGTGGTCAGGCCGAGTTCGGCCCGGATGGACGGCAGCGCGACGCCCATCATCGAGACGTCGATACCTTCCAGGAAGATCGCGCCGCAGAGGACGAACAGAACGGCCCAGGCGCGGCCGGTCAGCCGCTCCGGGGTGACGGTTGACGACACGGGAGACTCCTTCTCATGGTTACCTCTTGTAACTGACCCCATCATCAGGAACTATCGGGAGTTGTGGAAGAAGGCACTTCAGAGGAACCGAGTCACTCCTGCTGCACCGAGGAGGCGTTCCAGTGGGACACCCGGGAGGACTGTGAGGTCCGCCAGATCCTGGACCGGATCGGCGACAAGTGGTCCCTGCTGGTGATCGCGCTGCTGGACACCCAGTGCATGCGGTTCACCGAGCTGAAGAAGACGATCGACGGCATCAGCCAGCGCATGCTCACGGTGACGCTGCGCCAGCTGGAACGCGACGGCCTGGTCAGCCGGACCGTTCACCCGGTCGTGCCGCCGCGCGTCGACTACGAACTCACCCCGCTCGGCGTCACGCTGCACGCGACGATCCAGTCGCTCGTCACCTGGACGGAGACCCACCAGTCGGAGATCGCGACCGCGCGGGCCAGGTACGACGCTCTCAGCTCGGGGACCGTGTGAAGCTCGCTGGATGACCTGGTACGACGAACAGCGTGAGGCCCGCGGCGCAGACCGCGAGTCCTGCGATGACGTTCAGCGTGATCGGCAGACCGAGCGCAGTCGTCGTCGCGGGCGCGGCCAGCGCACCGATCAGCAGTGCGAGTGAGTCCGCGGCGAAGAAGATCGCGCTGACGCTCGCGAGCACCTCCCGGGGGGCGGTGCGCTGGATCGTCGTCTGGGCAGTGACGAGGAGGATGCTGCCCGGCAGGCCGATGAGGGCCGCGGCGACGATCGCGAAGGGGACGTTCGGGGCGTTGAAGAGCGCGAAGTACGCCGCGGCTGTGGCGAGTTGGGTCACGGTGAGAAGCGCGCGGGTTCCGAGCACGCGGGCGGCTTTGGTGGTCAGGGCGGCGCCGATCAGGTACCCGGCGCCGAGGCCGGAGATCAGGTAGCCGACGACGTACCCGGGCGCGTGCAGGCGGCCGACGGTGAACGGTACGAGGAGCGCGGTGAGGCCTGCGTTGGCGGTGAGGAAGACGGTCTGGCCGATCAGGATGCCGCGCAGGGCGCGATGCCGGATCGTGGTGCGGAGTCCTTCGAGTGAGCGCGGTGGAGCGCCAGTGGTCGGGTGCCGGCGGGTGCGGACCGTCGCGATCGTTGCTGCGGACAACAAATAGCTGGCGATGTCGACGGCGAGTACGAACGTGATGCCGGGGCCGGCCAGCAGCAAGGCGCCGAGCGGCGGTGCTGCCAGGCGAATCACGCTGCCCGTGACGGCGTTGATCGAGTTCGCGGTGGCCAGTTCTTTGCCGGTTCCCACGACGGCCGGGAGCAAGGCGCGCGCGGCCGGACGGAACACCGTGGTCGCGGTGTTCTCGAGCAGGATCGCGAGGTAGATCGGCCAGAGGTGGTCGCTGTCGGCGAACAGGATCAGCCCGACCGCCGCCGCGCTGACGAGATCCGCGATCCACATCGCCCGGGCCAGGTCCCAGCGGTCCAGCAGGACGCCGGCCCAGGGACCGATGAGCAGTGCCGGAAGGGCCTCGAGGGCCAGGGTCAGGCCGGTCGCGACGGCCGACCCGGTCAGCGCGAACACATGGAACGGAATCGCGACCACGAGCAGCCACGACCCGATCCCTGAGACCGCGCCGCTGAACCAGAGTCGCCGGAAATCTCTCACGGCGCCGGAATCTATCCTGTCGAGATAGACAACGGCAAGAGTGTTCTGTGAAGATATGTCACATGGAGCTTGGTGATGTCCTCCGCGACCGGCGGAAGGCGGCCGGGCGGACGATCGCGTCCGTCGCCGTCGACGCGGGCCTGTCCGTGCCGTACATCGCGAACCTGGAGAACGGGCGCGGGAACCCCACGATCTCCGCGCTGGATCGGCTCGCGACCGCGCTCGGGGCGCGGCTCGACGTACGGATCGGCGACGAGGATCCGCTGCCGTCGCCGTCGGTCGGCGCCGAACTTGTCGCGGGCTCCGACCGGGTCGACAAGGTCCTCGCCGCGGTGGCCGGTGGGAGGTCCCGGGCCGCCACCCGGCGCGAGTTGATCGCGACGCTCGACGCCCTCGCCGTACTGCTGGGCCGACCGCCGGGCCCCGCAGACCTGAGCCGTCTCCTCGACCTCCTCCAGCTCGCCTGACCCGGTCCTGTGGTGATCTTGGTCGCGCGGGGTGATCGGCGGGCCGTAGGGTCGCGGTCATGGAGATCGGTGCGCGGATCGCCGCGGCTCAACTGACCGGAGCCGCACGATCGAAACGTCAGGTGATCGCCGGCCCGCTCGCCGGTCTGCTGCACGACAAGGACGACTGGTACCTGTCCGGTCTGCTCGCGGCCGAGCCGGGCAGGCCGTTCTCGCCGGACGACCTCCCGTGGGCGCTCGACACGATCCGCCAGGCGTTCGCGGCCGAAGGGCGCTGGCTGAGCGCAGAGCTGGTCGAGGAAGCGAACCCCGGCCTCGCCGAGGCGCTCGCGGCGAACGGGATGACGCTCGTGTCCCGCCTGCCGTTGCTCGTCGTCTCACCGGCCGAGTTGGTCCTTCCCGAACTGCCGGACGGCGTGACCGTGCGAGTCGTGGCCTCGGAGTCGGATCAGGAGGCGGCGAATGCAGTGGCGGCGGAGGCATACGCGATGGACACCGCGGGCTTCGTGTTCAAGCCGGATGCCGCCGATGGCGGAGCAGTCCTCGTGTACGCCGACGACGTACCGGTCGCGACCGCGGCGTGGACCGCGGTGGCCGACGAGGTGACCGAGGTTGCCGGAGTCGGGACGGTGCACAGTCATCGACGGCGCGGGTTCGGAGGTATCGCGACGGCGTACGCGACGTTGAAGGCGTTCGAACTGGGCGGCGTGACGCTCGCTTGGCTGACGCCTGGGGACGATGGTGCGGACCGGGTGTACCGGCGGCTGGGGTATGGGCCTAGGGCAACGGCCGTGCACCTCGGCGACCCCGGCGGGCACCTGGCCGACTTGCGCTGATCATGGCGCTGCGAGCGGAGATTGTTGCCGAGGACGGCGCGGGCTGGCTCCGGCTGTGCGGTGAGCTGTCCGATGAGCAGGTGAGTCGGCTGGTCGCGCTCTGGGTTGGGGAGGCCGTGCCGCCGCGGGAGTCTGTCGAGCGCGTGTTGGGCGGCGACAGGAGTGTGTTCGGTGGGGTGCGATTGACGGATTCTGGCGCGCGGGTGGATCCGGGATGCTGCCTGCTGCTGGAGGACTGGCGTAGCTGGGTCGGGGTCGAGAACGGCGGGTGGCCGGACGTCGGCCATGACGGCCCGTGGCTGGAACGCGACGCCGAAGCGCTGACGATCTGGCCGCGCGGCGCAGAGGACTGGCGTTCGGATCCGGTGCGCGAAGGGCCGCCCGTGCGGATCCTCTACAGCCAGCTACCTGAACTGCGCCGCTCGCTCCAGACCGACCTCCGCGGCCTCCTGGACAGCCTCCGCCGTTGGGCCGACACCAACTGCCCAGACAGCGCCGGTGCTCTGGTCGCACACGCCGACCACATCTTCGCCATCACCGGCCCGGTCTAACTACACGTTTCCCGGTTCGCCGAACCTGTGACGTTTCCCCTTGTGGATAAGGGAAAACACCCCGCCACCAACTTGATCACCCAACCATGCATCACATAGAATCGAACACATGTTCGAGCAAGATCTGGATATGCTGACCACCCGCGACCTGCTAGAGCAGGCCGCGGACTGCCGCACAGTGGCCAACCTGGCCGACGCCCGCCTCCTGGAATGCGCCCAGACCTACGCCGACCGCTTCCACCCCTCCATCTGCCCAACCCGCCCAACCCGCCGCGCCCACGACGGCCGCGAACGCGCCGTCATCCTGGGCGGCGACGGCTGCCCAGAAATCGCCGAGTTCGCGATCGCCGAGTTCGCCGTCGTGCTCGGTGTCTCACCCGGCGTAGGCCGCGACCTCCTCGCCGATGCCCTAGCCCTACGCCACCGCTTCCCCCGCACCTGGTCCCGCATCCAAGCCGGCGAAGCCACCCCCTGGAAAGCCCGCCAGATCGTCCGAGCCTGCAGCAAACTCGACCACGCCGCCGCGGAGTACGTCGACCGCCGCGTCGCCGCGATCATCGACACCATCCCACCCCACCGACTCGAAAAGATCGCCCGCGCCGCCCGCCAACAGGCAGACCCCGCAGCCGCAGCCGACGAGGCCGCAGCGGCCGCCGACGACCGCGGCGTACACATCGGCCGCGGCGACGGCCACGGCAACAAAACCATCTACATCAAAGCCGCCGCAGCAGCCGTCAACCGCTGCAACGCAACCATCACCGACATCGCCGAAGCCCTCAAAACCTTCGGCGACACCCGCCCCGTTCAACACCGCCGCGCCGACGCCATCGAAATCCTCGCCGACCCCCGCTACACCCAAGAACTCCTCAACCAAGCCCGCAACCACCCCCACCCAAACCCGACCGCCCCACCAACCAGCCCCACCACCCTCGAACCAAACACCAACGAACCCCGCACCCCCACAACCTCCGACAACCCTGCGGCCGCCCACAACGCAGCACCCCAGTACGACGAGGTGGCGCAGGACGAGGTGGCGCAGGGGAACGACCTGCCGCTCCAGGACGACATTGCGCAAGACGACGTGGAGGTGCGGAACGACCCGCCGGTGCAGGACGACGCGGTGGTACAGGACGACATGGCCATGTGGAACCACCCGGTGGCGCAGGACGACGCGGTGCAGGACGGGGTGCACGACGACTCGGTGGCGCAGGACGGGGTGGTGGTGCGCAACGACCCGATGACGCAGGAGGACGTGGAGCCCGTAGGTCCGCCGGACGATCCGTGGCTGGAAGCTGCCGCGCCCTACGACCCCGACCCACCAACCGACCCGTTCGACCGGCGAACCTCACCCGATCCAACGGACCCACGAACCGAACCCGACCAGGGCTCGGCGATGGATGCTGCCGCGCGGCGAGCACTCCGTGCCCGGCTCGCGCAGATCAAGCAAGACGCCTACGCCACCCCGAGCTATCCCATCCACCCGGCAAGTCCGCCCGCCGTGTCGGCGGCATGTCTGGGGACGCCGATCCTGGACAGTTCGGGTGACTCGGGCAGGTCAGGTGATCCGGCCGGGTCGGGTGAGGGCGCGTGCTCGGATGTGCCGGTGCGGCCGGGTGACGAGGACAGGGGACAGGTGCGTCCGGATTCGGGGCGGGTAGGTCGGGTGCGGGCCGGGCAGGTGCGTCCGGGCCAGGTGCGTCCGGGGCAGACCGAGGTGGTTGTGCATCTCACCGACTACACGCTGGCTACCGGCAGCGGCGTACTGCGTGCCGAGGACATCGGGCCGCTGCTCGCGGCGCAGCTCGGCGAGCTTGTCGGGTATGGCCCGTACACCGTCAAACCGGTGATCGACCTCAACGACGCCGTCAGCGTCGACGCCTACGAGATCCCCACCCGGATCCGCGACCGCGTCCGATTCACTCACCCCGTCGAGCTCTTTCCGTACGGCACCCGCGAAACCACCAACACCATCGACCTCGACCACATCAAGACCTACGACCCACACGGACCCAGCGGACAGACCAGCACCACGAACCTCGCCCCTCTCGGACGCTTCGGGCACCGGGTGAAGACCCACGCGCGTGGATGGAGCGTGCGCCGGATCGACCACAGGACTCTCGAGTGGAGGACACCCCACGGCTTCACGTTCCAGGTCGACCCCAACGGCACCCACCGAACCGACCCATGACGCGCCGCTGCGACCGCAGTTCAGCCACCGCACGGATTCGGACGAGTGGCGGCTGCTGCCGCGAGCTCCCGGTTACGGATCGAGCGGGCCGCGTGAGGCGGGCGGCGCGACGACGGCAGATGTGACGTTGGGTGGGATGGCGTTGGGTGGGATGGCGCGGGATGGGATGGCATGGGGCCGGGCGGCGTGGGTTTACCTGCGGGCGCTAGCTCGGTTGCAGGAGGCGGGTGATGGTTTTGTTGAGGGTCTTGTTGGCGGTTCGGGTGGTGAGGCGGGCGGTGGCTACGGATTCGCCGGCTGCGTGGCCGAGGGCGATGAGGGTGGTGACCAGCCAGTGGGCGGGGAGGTCGCGGGTGATCTCGCCGGCGCGTTGGCCTCGGCGGATCAGGCGCTCCAGGCGGTCCGCGACCGGGTCATGGCGCTCGTCGCGGGAACCGAGCTGTGGCGGATTGTGGGTGCCGGTGTGCGGTAGGTGCAGGAGGAGGGGGTGGCGTTCGAACGTTCGCCATGCCAGGTCGATGAGGCGTAGCACGTTGCCGAGTGCCGGTCCTTGATCGAGGTCGAGGGCGTCGATCGCTTCGAGTGTCTCGGCGGTGACCTCGTCGAGGGCGGCGTTCAGCAGTACGTCGCGGGACGAGAAGTGCGCGTACACGGTCTGTCTGGTGACGTGGGCCGCTTCGGCGATCCGTTCCAGGCTCGCGTCGGGCTGCTCGTCGAGCAGGACGATCGCCGCCGCCAGGATCGCCGTACGGCTTCGGTCCGCATCCGCTCGGCGCCGGCGTCGTACCGGCTTGTTCTCTGACACCTTGTCAAGGTTAATGGATCTGCTTATCTTTGACGGCATGTCAGATTTAAGCGCACGGGAGTTCGTCGCGGGCTTCTTCGAGTCGTTCACCCGGGAGGTCATCGCGGGCGGTGACGCCGAGGCGGTCGTGGATCGGTACTACACAGCTGATATCGAACAGGTCGCCGACGGCATCACGCTCGACCGGCAGCGGCTGATCGACCACCTCCGCCCGGTGCGGAAGAACGTGGTCTCCTGCTCGTACGACGTGCACGAGGCGATCCGTACGAGCGACCAGGTGGCTGCGCGATTCACGATTCACGCGGAACTGCGGCGCGGGCGAAAGATCGCGACCGAGGTGTACCTGTTCGGCGAGTTGGCGCCGGACGGCCGCATGCGCCGTACGACGCAGGCGACCCGCACTGTGAGTACGTCATGAAGACGTTCCGGGTGCTGGGTATGACGTGCAGTCACTGCGTCGGGTTCGTCACCGAGGAGCTCGAGACGCTGCCGGGTGTCGAGTCGGTGCGAGTGGATCTGCCGACCGGAATGGTTGCCCTCGTCACCGATGGACCCCTCGATGCAGCCGCCGTACGTACGGCGGTGGAGGTGGCCGGCTACGAGGTCGAGGGGTGAGGAGGCGGGGTCAGCCGCGATCAAGTGGGCGGGTGACGATCAGGCAGGTACGGCGCTGGTCGTCACCCGTCGGCGTCAGCGGACGGTGAAGCCGGCCTTGCGGAAGGCGTCGGCGAGGGAGGTCTCGTCCATCGGGGTCTCGGTCTGGTTGCCGCGACCACCGGATCCCCGGTTGCCGCCACGACCGCCCTGACCACCTTGACCGCCCGAGCCGCGGCCCTGACCGCCGGACCCGCCGGGACCGCGACCCTGACCGCCCGGTCCACGCCCACGACCGCCGCCCTGACCGCCTTGACCGCTCTGACCGCCTTGGCCTCGGTTCTGGCCGCCCGATTGACGTCCGCCCTGGCCGCCTCCTTGGCGTCCGCCGGAGCCGAGTTCGTCGTCCAGGCGCAGTGTGAGCGAGATCCGCTGGCGCGGAATGTCGACCTCGAGCACCTTCACCATCACGATGTCACCCGGCTTGACCACCTCGCGCGGGTCCTTCACGAAGGTCTTCGACAGCGCGGACACGTGCGCCAGCCCGTCCTGGTGCACACCGATGTCGATGAACGCACCGAAGGCGGCCACGTTCGTGACCTGGCCCTCCAGCCGCATCCCCGGCTTCAGGTCCGCGATCTTGTCCACGCCCTCGGCGAACACCGCGGTCTTGAAGGCCGGCCGCGGGTCCCGGCCCGGCTTCTCCAGCTCGGCCAGGATGTCGGTGACCGTCGGCAGACCGAACATGTCGTCGACGAAGTCCGCCGCCTTCAGCCGCTTCAGCTCCGCCGACCCGATCAGCGCCTTCACGTCCGACCCGGTCGCGTCGAGGATCCGCCGGACGACGGGGTACGACTCCGGGTGCACGCTGGACGCGTCGAGCGGGTCGTCGCCGTCGGGGATCCGGAGGAACCCGGCCGCCTGCTCGAACGCCTTCGGCCCGAGGCGTGCCACGTCCTTCAGCGCCGTACGGGACGCGAACGGGCCGTTGACGTCGCGGTGCTGGACGATGTTGTCCGCCAGGCCGGGCGTGATGCCGGAGACCCGGGTGAGCAGCGGCGCGGACGCCGTGTTCAGGTCGACGCCGACCGCGTTCACACAGTCCTCGACGACCGCGTCGAGCGAGCGGGACAGCGAGTTCTCCGGGAGGTCGTGCTGATACTGGCCGACGCCGATCGACTTCGGGTCGATCTTCACCAGCTCGGCCAGCGGATCCTGCAGCCGGCGCGCGATCGACACCGCGCCGCGCAGCGAGACGTCCATCCCGGGCAGTTCCTGGGACGCGAACGCCGACGCGGAGTACACCGACGCCCCGGCCTCGGACACGACGGCCTTGGTGAGCTTGAGCTCCGGGTGCTTGGCAATCAGCTCGGCCGCCAGCTTGTCCGTCTCGCGCGACGCCGTACCGTTGCCAATCGCAATCAGTTGTACGTCGTGCGCGGCCGCCAGCGCGGCGAGAGTGGCGATCGACTTGTCCCACTGGTTCTGCGGGACGTGCGGGTAGATCACGCCGGTGTTGACGACCTTGCCGGTCGCGTCCACGACGGCGACCTTCACGCCGGTGCGGAAGCCCGGGTCCAGGCCCATCGTGGCGCGGGTGCCGGCCGGGGCGGCCAGCAGCAGGTCGCGCAGGTTGGCCGCGAACACCCGGATCGCCTCGTCCTCGGCGACCTGCCGCAGCCGCATCCGCAGGTCGATGCCGAGGTGCACCAGGATCTTCGTCCGCCATGCCCAGCGAACCGTCTCGACCAGCCACTTGTCGGCCGGGCGGCCCTGGTTCTCGATGCCGACCTTGCGGGCGATGGTGGTCTCGTACTCCGTCGGACCGTCCGCCTCGACGCCCGCGGGCAGGGGCTCGACGGTGATCGTCAGCACGTCCTCCTTCTCGCCGCGGAACAGCGCGAGGATCCGGTGCGACGGCATCTTCGTGAACGGCTCGTCGAACTCGAAGTAGTCCGAGAACTTCGCGCCGTCGGTCTCCTTGCCCTCACGCACCGCGGAGGCCAGCCGGCCCTGCTCCCACAGCCGCTCCCGCAGCGAGCCGATCAGGTCGGCGTCCTCGGCGAACCGCTCGACGAGGATCGCCCGGGCACCGTCGAGGGCGGCCTGCGGGTCGGGTACTTCGGCGTTCACGAACACCGCGGCGGCGGCGATCGGCTCGACGTCCGGGTCGGCCATCAGCCCGTCGGCGAGCGGCTCGAGGCCGTTCTCGCGGGCGATCATCGCCTTCGTCCGGCGCTTCGGCTTGAACGGCAGGTAGATGTCCTCGAGCCGCGACTTGGTGTCGGCCGCCAGGATCGACGCCTTCAGCGCGTCGTCGAGTTTGCCCTGGCTCTCGATCGAGTCGAGTACGGTCTGCCGGCGCTCCTCGAGCTCCCGCAGGTACCGCAGGCGCTCCTCGAGGGTGCGCAGCTGGGCGTCGTCCAGCATCCCGGTGACCTCTTTGCGGTACCGCGCGATGAACGGGACCGTCGACCCCTCGTCCAGCAGCGCCACCGCTGCCCGCACCTGGTTCTCACCGACCTCCAGCTCCCCGGCGATCCGCTGCTCGATCGACTGCACCACCACGTCCGATTCCCCTCTACCGACAACACCCGGCGAGCGTTCTGCCACCCTGCCGGACCCACATCCTTCCCCATCCCGCCCTCACTCCGAAACTCGATCCCCCACCCTGTGGACAAGCGCGGTACGACGAACTCCCCGCGACCGGTGTGGTCGCGGGGAGTTCGGTCGGCGGGTCAGACGGCTTCGCAGACGAGTTCTTCGGTCTCGGTGGCCGCGTCGGTCGGCTGCTTGGCGGGGCGCATCACCGTGACGGCGATGGCGACCGCGGCGGCGACGATCACGGCGGCGATGGCGAACGAGAGGTGGTAGCCGTCGGTCAGGGCCTCCAGGGCGGGCTTGGTGTCGGCGACCGCGGCGGTGCGGGTTGCGGACAGCGTCGCCAGGACGGCCAGGCCGAGGGCGGCGCCGACCTCACCCATGGTGCCGATGAGGCCGGAAGCCAGACCGGCGTCCTCAGGCTTCACGTCCGACATCGACAGGCCCATCAGAGCCGGGAAGCAGATGCCGCCACCCAGACCCAGCAGCGCCAGCACCGGCAGGACGTGGACGAAGTAGTTGCCACCGACCGGGGCCTGGGTGAACAGGGCCAGTCCGAGCACGATCAGCGACAGTCCGACGATCAGCGGGCGGCGCGGGCCGAAGCGCATCACGAGCTTCTCGGAGTACTTCACCGACAGCAGCCCCATCACCACGGTGGTCGGCAGGAACGCCAGTCCGATCTCCAGAGCGTCGTACCCGAGCACGCGCTGCAGGTACAGCGAGCCGAGGAAGAAGATGCCGAACATCCCGGAGGCGGACAGTGCCTGGACCAGGTTCGCGCCGGTCAGTGTGCGGGAGCGGAAGATCCGCAGCGGGACCAGCGGGTTGGCAGCGGTCGCCTCGCGGACGATGAACCCGGCCAGCAGCACCAGCGTCACCGCGGTCAGCACCAGGGTCCGCGGAGCGGTCCAGCCGAGCTCGGCGGCCGGCTTCACGATGGTGAACACACCGACCATCAGCGCCGCGGTGATCAGCACCGCACCCGGTACGTCAGTGCCGCGGCTCATCCCGATGCCCTTGTCCTTCTCGATGTACCGGAGCGCCACGACGACGGTCAGGACGCCGATCGGCAGGTTCACGAAGAAGATCCAGTGCCAGCTGATCGCCTGCGTCAGTACGCCGCCTGCCAGCAGACCGATCGATCCACCGGCGGACGCGACGAACGCGTACATGCCGATCGCCTTGGCCTGCTCCCGCGGCTCGGGGAACAGCGTCACGATCATGCCCAGGATCACCGCGGAGGTCAGTGCGCCGCCAACACCCTGGATGAAGCGGGCGATGACCAGCACCTCCTGGGACCCGGCCAGACCGCAGAGCACAGAGGCGGCGGTGAAAACGACCAGTCCGGCGACGAAGACGTTCCGCCGGCCCAGGAGGTCGCCGAGGCGGCCGGCCAGCAGCAGGAGGCCGCCGAACGCGATCAGGTACGCGTTCACCACCCACGCGAGGGAGGAGCTCGTGAAGCCCAGGTCGTCCTGGATGGCCGGCAGGGCTACGTTCACCACGGTCACGTCGAGCACGATCATCAACATGCCCGCGCAGAGGGTGTAGAGCGCCAGCCAGCGCGAGCGGCCGCCCTGCGCAGCCGGCGCAGTCGCCAGGGTGTCGGTCGTCGCGTACATTCCGGTCTCCTTGCAGTTCGTCGTAGTGGCCTTACACCTCTACGTCGAACCAGGAGGAGTCAGATTGACACGTCTTCAGAAGTTTTTTCTCGAGGCGGCCGGGACAGGGCGTACGCCGTGAGCGCCGGGACCAGTCCGGACCCGACAAGAAGCAGTGTCGGCACCACGGCCGCCAGAGCGAACCAGGTGAGCAGTACGACGACCCCGCCGGCTACCGGGAGCGGCCGACGGAGCAGGAACAGGTTGGCGGACCGGAACAGCGACGTGAACGTGGAGGTCTCCGGCGCCGCGGGCAGGATCGCCAGTCCGCCCAGGTACAGCCCGAGGATCATCCCGGTGAGCGGGACCAGGATCAGGAGCGCGAAGATCCGCGCCGGTCCGGTGGCATTCGCCCAGAAGGACAGACCGAACGCCAGCATGACGGCCCCGACCCACAGACCGAACGCGGGCAGCCAGAACCGCTTCATCGCCCAGCGGAACTCCTTGAAGAACCGCCGCATCAGCTTCGGCTTCTCCTGGCTGATCGCGTCCGGCACTACCCGCTGCAGCGCGAACGCGGCCGGGAACACCGTCAGGATGCCCAGGCTGATCACCACGAAGACCAGTTGCAGCATCAGCAGGTCGCCGACGACCGCGAGCCTCGACAGCACGCTGGTCGTCCGGTTGGCCTTCTCCACCGATCGTCTCCTCGTTCCGTACGGGCGGGTCCTGATCGTATGATCACGAACAATCACGGAGAGAC
This sequence comes from Kribbella speibonae, assembly GCF_004331375.1. Taxonomy (NCBI): domain Bacteria; kingdom Bacillati; phylum Actinomycetota; class Actinomycetes; order Propionibacteriales; family Kribbellaceae; genus Kribbella; species Kribbella speibonae. Next base: position 36,230 of record NZ_SJKC01000006.1, read on the forward strand.
CAGGGGGCTGCATGCTTGCACAGGAGCGCCACGAACTGATCCTGCGTAGCCTGCGCCGGCACGGCCGGCTCCGGGTGGCCGACCTGGTCGCCGAGCTGGGTGTCTCCGCGATCACAGTACGCCGGGACCTGGCCGAACTGGACTCAGCCGGCCTGCTCCGCCGGGTGCACGGCGGCGCGATCGGCACCGGCACCGCCGAGCAGGGGACGCACGGCAGCCGCCTGACGATCGGCATCGTCGTGCCGAGCGCGGCGTCGTACTACTCCGACGTGATCCGCGGCGCCGAGGCGATGGCCGACCGGTACGGCGCCCGCCTGGTCCTCGGCGTCTCCGGGTACGACGTGGCCACCGAGCGTGAGCGGCTCGACAAGGTGCTCGGGATCGGGGTCGCCGGTCTGCTGATCAGCACCGCGCTCGGCGACGCCGACGCGGACCGGCTGGACACGCGGCTGGACGACATCGACGTACCGGTGGTGCTGATGGAGCGCGCGTTCGGGTTTCCGCAGGTGGCCCGCGAGTACGACCACGTCCGCACCGATCACGCGTACGGCGCGATGCTGGCGCTGCGGCACTTCGTGGCGCTCGGGCATCGCCGGATCGCGATCAACCTGCAGGCCACGGTCACGGCGTACTGGCTGCGCCGGGGGATCGAGTCGGCCGCGAAGGCGCTCGGTGTCGAGGTGTTCCTCTCGCCGGTCGACCTGCCGATGCGCGGCGACGACCCCGGCGCGGTCGGGCAGCTGGACGCGTTCCTCGCCGAGTGCGAGTCGTTCGGCAGTCGCGCCGTACTGGTCCACTCCGACGAGCACGGCGCCCGCCTGGTCGAGCGTGCGATGGAGCTCGGCCTCCGCGTCCCCGAGGACCTGGCCGTGATCGCCTACAACGATGTGACCGCGTCGCTGGCCGTCGTCCCGCTGACCGCGATCTCGCCGCCCCGCCGCGCGCTCGGCGAGACCGCCTGCGATCTGCTGCTCCGCAAACTCCAGTCGCCGGCCTTCCCGGTCCAGCACCTCAGCCTGCTGCCCAGGCTCAACATCCGCACCTCGTGCGGGGTCGCGACGGCGGAACAACATCTCTCCGCGTTCCGATCTTGATCGAATGTGATCATTCGAGCGGTGAGGTATTGACGAGGAAAGCCCTTTCCCATACTTTCGCTGCACTTGAGGGGTCGCGGGCCCCCGGCTGAAACAGGCAGCGAAGGAGTTCCCCTGTGAGACGAGGTGTGGGACTGACCTTGCTGGCCGCTGCGCTCAGCGTCGTGGTCAGCAGTTGTGGCAACGGGGTGATCGACAAAAGCACGGACGGTGTCCCGCCGGCCGAGGCTACCGGGACCCTGCGGGTGCTGATCCCGTCGTTCCCGCCGAGTACGAAGGGCCGGGACGCGTTCCAGAAGGTCGTCGACGACTTCCACAAGACCTATCCGAAGATGAAGGTCGAGCCGGACTTCGCGACGTACAAGAACCTGAACGAGAAGCTGTCGACCTCGATCGCGGCCGGGATCCCGTACGACGTGGTCGTCACCGGTGTCGGCTGGGTCCAGCCGTTCGCGTCGAAGCGGATCTTCGAGGACCTCGGCAAGTACGGCGTCACGCCGGACGTGATCAAGGAGAAGAGCACCCCGGCGCTGATCCCGGCGGTGACGTACGACAAGAAGCTGTACGCGTACCCGCTGGTCGCGGACGCCCGGGCGGTCGCGCTGCGCAAGAGCGCGTTCATCGAGGCCGGCCTGGATCCGTCGAAGCCGCCGACCTCGCTGGCCGAGATCAAGACCGCGGCCGAAAAACTCACCAAGCGGGACAAGAACGGCAACATCACCCGCAGCGGGTTCGACCTCGCCTCGGCGACCGGCTTCCGGCAGTCGTTCACCACCTTCCTGGCCTCGACCGGTACGCCGCTCTACGTCGGCGGCGAACCGAACTTCGACAACAAGGCCGGCCTGGACACGCTGCTGTGGATCAAGTCGATGATCAACAACGTCCAGCCGTACGGGCAGACCAACGCGGCGCAGCAACCCCTCGTGCTGACTGGTGAGGCCGCGATGGGCATCGTCAACGGTGGCGTCGACTGCTCGGCCGACGGCATCGGCCAGAAGAACTGCGACGACCTGGAGTTCTTCCGCTTCAACAGCGGCAAGGAGATCGAGTACGTCGGCGGCGACCTGGCCTCGATCGGGTCCCGCAGCCGGCACAAGGACGCGGCCTGGTCGTTCATCCAGACCCTGACCACGACGTCCAGCCTGGACGCGATCGCCAAGCTGAACAAGAAGGTCCCGGCCTACAAGGACGCGAGCAACTCGCCGCAGGCGAAGTCGAACCCGCTGAGTCAGTTCGTCGCGGACGGCCTGAAGTACGCGGTCAACGAGAACGAAGTTCCGTCCAACTGGCTCGAGATGCGCGGCAACTTCGACATCCAGCTCACCCAGGCGGTCCTCGGACAGAAGGATCCCGCGAAGGTGCTGCACAACCTGGCAGGACAGTCCCGATGAGCACAACACTCGAACGTCCAGCACTCAGCACGCCCCGCAAGGTGAGCCCGTCCAAGGACGGCCGGACCCTGATCCGCAGTCAGGTCCGGGCCGGCTGGGCCCTGCTCGCCCCGGCCTTGCTGCACTCGGCCGTCTTCATCGTGATCCCGGTGATCGCCGTCCTGGTGCTCAGCCTCAGCGACTACAGCTTCGGTGACACCTGGGCCTGGGTCGGGTTCGGCAACTACGCCGACCTGTTCCGCGACGTCGACTTCCTGGCGTCGCTGTGGCACACCGTGCTGTACGCGATCGTGGTGATCCCGATCTCGATGGCGATCTCGCTCGCGGTCGCGGTCGGGCTGAACCAGAAGATCCGCGGGCTCAGCTTCTTCCGGACCGCGTTCTACATCCCGACCGTCACCGCGACGGTCGCCGTGGCCACCATCTGGCTGTGGATCTACAACCCGGGCTCCGGGCTGGCGAACGGGTTCCTCAGCCTGTTCGGGTTCGCCCCGAACCGCTGGCTGGCCGACCCGGCGACCGCGTTGCCGTCGCTGATGGTCGTCGGCATCTGGCAGGGGCTCGGCACCAAGGTGATCATCTACCTGGCCGCGCTGCAGGGCGTCTCCCGCGACCTGCTCGAGTCGGCCGACCTGGACGGCGCGAACCGCTGGCAGCGGTTCGTCAACGTCACCTGGCCGGCCATCGGCCCGGTCCAGTTCTTCGTCCTGATCACGTCGATCGTCGGCACCTTCCAGGTGTTCGACCTGGTGTACGTGATGACGCAGGGCGGGCCCGGATCGGAGACGCGGGTGCTGGTGATGGACATCTACCAGAACGCGTTCCAGGACCTGAAACTCGGCTATGCGTCCGCCGAGACCGTGATCATGATGCTCGTGATCGCGATCTTCATCGCGGCCGGACGCCTGCTCCAGAAGGCGGATGCCAATGACTAGCTTGACCGTCGCGGCCTCGAAGCCGCCGGTACTCCGGCCCGGCCGCATCGCGCTGTACGTCGTCCTGACGGTCGGCGCGATCCTGATGATCACGCCGTTCGTCTGGATGCTGCTGACCGCGTTCAAGAGCAACCTGGAGATCGCGAAGTTCGGCTGGCTGCCGTCGGAGCTGCGCTGGCACAACTTCGTCGACGCGATGCGGACCGCGCCGTTCCTGACGTACTTCCGCAACAGCCTGTTCATCGCGGTCGGCGAGACCGCGTTCACGCTGGCGGTCTGTACGACGGCCGGGTACGCGCTGGCGAAGCTGCCGATCCGCGGCGGCAAGGCGCTGCTGAACTACTTCATCGTGCTGTTGCTGGTGCCGTTCCAGATCATCCTGGTGCCGCTGTTCCTGATCGTGAAGTCGATCCCGCTGTTCGGCGGGAACAACATCCTCGGCCAGGGCGGGATCGGCTGGCTGAACTCGTGGTGGGGCCTGATCATCCCGCTCGGCGCGGCGCCGTTGTTCACGTTCCTGGCGCGGCAGTTCTACGTCTCGCTCCCGGATCAGCTGGCGCAGGCGGCCCGGGTCGACGGGCTCGGTGAGTTCGGGATCTTCTGGCGGATCATGACGCCGCTGGTGAAGCCGGCGCTGATCACGATCGCGGTGTTCCAGATCGAGGCGGCCTGGAACGGGTTCCTCTGGCCGTTGATGATCACCACGTCCGACGACATGCGGCCGCTGCAGCTCGGGCTGGCGATCTTCTCCCAGAACCCGGCGGAGATCCAGTGGCCGTACCTGATGGCCGGTACGGCGCTCGCGACGCTGCCGATGATCGTGCTGTTCGTCTTCGCCCAGAAGCGGTTCGTCGAAGGAATGGCGAACGTCGGAATCAAGGGCTGACGGATCGGGGGCAGATCCTCGAACAGGTGCTCACCCCGCCCCGGGTGAGCACCTGCGAGGCCCCCTCCACATGCGGTGGTCCCGAAGAAACACCGGAACTTCCCACTAGGTCCCCCCCTGCTGGGTCGTTCACCCGTTTATCGGCGGAGTGTGCCGCTCGTTACAGCATTCGTGAGGATTTTTCGCCGCTTCCCGAAATGATTTCCCGAAGACGGCAGGAATCACGACTGATCGCGACCACTTGTACACAATCAGTGCACATGGCTGTGGACGACGTACCGGATGATCGGCTCGAGATCCGTCGTACCGAGAAGTTCCAGGGCGTTGGTGGCGCGGAGCGTGGCGAGGCCGTGGATGTTTGTCCACAGGGCGGTGGCGCGGAGTCCCGCGTCGGCAGGATGGAGCTGGGCGACCAGGTCGACGAAATTCTGGAACAGCGGGAGCGAGGTCGCGCGGAGGTTGCCCCCGGCGCCGGCCAGGAGGTCGTGGCGGAAGATCAGGTCGAACATGCCGGGGCGGTCCGCGGCGAATTGCAGGTAGTTTCTGGCAGCCACTACCAATTGTTCCTCGGGCGGTCCGTCGGTCGGGGTACCGAGCCGGGCGGCCAGATCCTGCAGTCCGGTGGCGGCGATCGCGGCCAGCAGCGAGTCGTGGGTCGGGAAGTAGCGCCGCGGTGCGCCGTGCGAGACGCCCGTACGGCGGGCGATCGCGCGCAGCGTCAGGTCGGCGAGGCCGTCCTCCTCGAGGAGTTCGACCCCGGCCTGGACGAGCCGATCCGGCAGGGACACATACGGTAGTATCGCCGACGTGACTGCCGGGTCGGCTTCTTCCAGCCATTACCGAGTTGGGTCCCCGGCTGCGTTCTGAGCGCCGCGCGGGCCCCGCCCCGCTTCTCTGATGTCTGCAAAACCCTTTCACGACACCAGAGAGAAGAGAATCCTGAACGATTTCACCGCACAACTCATCGCGGAGTTCCGGGCGAACGACGGTCGCGTCGGCGGGCCTTTCGAGAACTCCAGGTTGTTGCTTTTGACAACCACCGGCGCGCGGACCGGGCAATCGCGCACCGCGATCCTCGGGTACTACCCGGACGGCGACCGCGTCCTCGTCGTCGGTTCGGCCGGCGGCAGCCAGAGGCACCCGGCCTGGTACCACAACCTGCTCGCCGATCCGTCGGTCCACGTCGACCTCGGCCTCTTCGAGTACGACGCCACAGCCGTCGTACTGCGGGGCGCCGAGCGGGACGAGGTGTTCGCGAGGCTCGTCGAGGCCGATCCGGGGTGGGGCGAGTACCAGGAGCAAACCACGCGGACCATTCCGGTGGTGGCGCTTGTTCAGCAACCGGGGCCACCAGTCCGAGGGTCCTTTGCCGAGATGCTGAAGACCATCCACGCAGCCTTCCGGCGGGAACTGGCCTTGATCCGGCACGAGATCGCGACGTCCGGGACCCTGGGCGCGCAGCTCCGTATCAACTGCCTCACCATGTGCCAGGGCCTGCACTACCACCACACCGGCGAGTCCACCGGGTTGTTCCCGGCCCTGGTCGAGCAGCACCCGGAGCTGACGGACGTGATCGCCGTATTGCAGAAGGAGCACGACGAGATCGCAGTGCTGCTCGCGGAGCTCGAGCAGTTGGTCAGTACAGACCTCCTGGGCCAGGTGGACGAGCTGATCGCTCGGCTCAACGCCCACCTGGACCGCGAAGAGGCAGCGCTCCTGCCTTATCTATAGGGGCTTGTGCGCCAGGAGAGCGTAGGAGTTGGGGAGCCGGCCGGACCACGCTGCGGCGGTTGTGTCGTCCTGCGGGCGCCAGAACGGCTCGGCGTACTCCTCGAGGATCTGGAGTCGTAGGCCGGCTCTGGTGACCGCGGTGACGATCTGGCCGAGTGTCCACTGCCACTCCTGGGCGCCGTTGCCCGGGAACGTGTCGTTGATGTGGGACTGGGCGAAGTAGCTCCGGTCCGGCCGGATCCGCGGCTCGTCCTCGTCCCAGGTCCAGAGCGGTACGGCCGGGTGGCCCTCGTACACGAAGAGGTGTCCACCCGGCCGCACCACGCGCGCCGCATCGCGCGCCCACGCGTCGATGTCGCGCATCCAGATCAGCGCGCCCTTGCCCGTGTACACGAGGTCGGCCGACGCATCTCTGATCGGTACGCCGGGAACCTCGGCCACGACGTACTGACAGCTCACTCCCACGTCCCCCGCCCGTCGCTGCGCAGCACCTGCCGCCACCGAGCTGTAGTCGACCCCCACGACGCTCTTGGCTCCGGCTTTCACCAGCGCCACATCATCCAACCCGTGCCCGCTCTGGAAGTGCACGACTACCGGAGCCTCCGCCAGCACGGGCGCCAACAGCTCCCGCTCCCGCGCGAACAACCTGCCTTCCCCACGAGCCTCTTCAAGCAGCTCGTCGTACTCCCGAACATGCTTCGTAGAAGCCTGCTCCCAGACAGCCCGGTTACCCGCCACCACCTTGTCCATACTCACAGTCAGCCTGACTCTTCGCCTGCGAGCAAGCGCATTTCACTCGTTGTGGAGCACCTCGGCGATGGTGGTGCGGGCGGCTGTGCGGGCCGGGAAGTAGGCGCCCGCGGCGGAGATGACGATGCCGGCGAGGACCAGCAGGGCGAGGAGGCCGGCTGGGTAGACGTCGAGCATGAAGTCCGGGAGTTCTATCTGGGCTCCGTTCGCCATGGCGGGGACGACCAGGCGGTGGGCGATGATGCCGACCGGGATGCCCAGCAGGCCGCCGATGGCTCCCAGCGCGATCATCGAGGTCACGACCATCCCGGTGACCTGTGCGGGCGTCATACCGATCGACTTGAGCATGCCCAGGTCGCGGCGGCGTTCGCGGGTGTTGAGGACGACGGTGTTGAACACACCGAGCGCCGCAACGGTCCCTAGCATCAGCGTGAGCAGTACGACGGTCGCGAGTACGACGGCCACGAAGGTGCCGGCGTCCTGACCCTCCGACTCCTGCAACCCGGAGTCCTTCGCCTGCACGGCTTTGACTACCGAGTCCAGATCCGTCCCGGGCTTCACGTTGACCTCGTACATGTTCGCCCGCAGCTCAGGTGCGATCAGCGCGAGTGTGGCCCAGTTGGACAGCACCTCGTCGGCGGAGTTGTACATCGCCTTCCCGACGATCTGCGCCCGTACCGTCTTGCCCTTCGACTGCAGTGTGATCGTGTCGCCGACGGCCAGACCGCGTTGCTTGAGGAAGCGTTCCGACACCACCACCTGGCCCGGGCCGTCGAACCAGCGCCCGGCGAGGATCCGGTAGCCGACCTGGTCGAAGTCCCCGCGGTAGAACGACACGCGGAGGTCGGCCTGCGTACCGGTCAGCCGCATCTCCAGGTCCGCCATCGCCGCCACGGACGTGACACCGGGCGCAGAACGCAATGCGGCCTCGTCCTCGGCATCGGTCAGCTTCGCACCAGGCGGCGCGTTCGGTCCTTCAGGCCCGGAGCCGTTGGGACCAGCGAAGATCGTCAGGTCAACAGCGCCCGCCCGACTCGCGGCGGTCTGGTACGTCGTCAGCGACTTCCCCAGCCCCACCGCCAGCGTCACGCTGGTGACACCGAGCACCACAGCCGCCAGAGTCAGCGCCGTACGTCCAGGACGAGCGAAGGGCAGTCCCAGCCCCAGACTGATCGGCCTGGGCAGCCGGGTGCCGCTCAGCCACCGCTGCACCCGCAGGCCTCGTCCAGCTCGCGGTGCGCTCCCGGCACTGATCGCCTGGGCTGCTGACAGGCTCCGGGCCCGCAGAGCCGGCAGGAAGGCGGAGAGTGCGACGAGCGCAGGTACGCCGACCAGCGTGGCCACGTCGACCCAGATCGGGACAGTGGTCCCGCCTGCGCCGTAGTTCTCGAAAGCCCTTGCCAGTAAGGAGGTGGCGAGTACGTTGCCTAGGACAACACCGCCCGCGCACCCGATGACAGCAGGGATCGAAATCATCCCGAGGTACACCGCCATCACCTGTGTCGGTGTGAACCCCAGTGACTTCAGCACACCGATGTGCTTGAACCCTGCGACCACTGCACCGCTGACGACGTTCGCCACGATCAGTACTGCGACAGCGAGGCCCAGCCACCCGAACACCATCAGGAACGGTACGAACGTGTTCGGCTGACCCGCTGTCAGCGCCCGCAACGCCAGGTACGACTGCGTACCCAGAAGGGCGTCGCTGGGCAGTCCTTTGGTCACAGCTTGCTGGCCTGCCGTCACCTCGGCGTTCGTGTCGGCGTGGGTGAAGCGGTAGAGCATCTGCGTCGACGTCGGGTGCAGCGCGTTCAGCTGCTCCGGCGTGACCCACGCATCGGCCGACTGGCTCACGCTGTACGCGAACCCGACGATGGTGAGCGTCTGACCGCCGGCAGTCATCGTCCCGTTCAGCTGCGGCGCACCGCGGCCGTTGGACTCGGTCGGGTTCCGGTTGAGCACGATCTCGCCGGGCTTGGTCGCCCAGCGGCCCTTCCACACGTTGAGCCGGTCGACAGCGCCACCGGGATCCGCGCGCCCCACGGTCACCAGTGACCCCATCATCGCGGGCTGCGCGAGCTCGAGCGTCGCCTGCGGGAACGGCCCGCCGACAGCCGCCGCACTCCGCGCAGCCTCGGTCAGCTGCGCATCAGTCACCTTGCTGCGGTCGTACGACGCAGTCAGCTGCGAGCCGCTCTGTTTCGCGTACGCGCGGTCGAACGGACCACTCGACGCGGCCAGCAGGCCTAGCGCGACGACGATCATCGTGGTGGAGAGCAGTACGACCACGCCGATCACCACGGTCTGCACACGACGCCGTCGTACGGCCGCTCGCGCGACAGGCCAGACGGCGCTCACGCCGTACGCTCCAGGCTGCGTTCGCCGGCGATCTGCCCGTCGACGAAGTCGATGACCCGACTGGCGCACCGTGTCGCGAGCTGCTGGTCGTGTGTCACCAGCAGGAGGGTCTGGCCGATCTGGTTGAGGTCCAGGAGCAGGTCCATCACCTGCTCGCCGGCACGAGTGTCGAGCGCACCTGTCGGCTCGTCGGCGAGGAGGATCGCTGGGCGGTTCATGAGCGCGCGGGCGACCGCGACTCGTTGCCGCTCACCACCACTCAGCTGCGAGGGGTAGATGTTGCGGCGACCGGCTATGCCCAGCTCCTCGAACAGCTCGAGTGCACGCTTCCGTGCGTGCGCCGCCGACGTACCGGTGAGCTGTGCGGCCAGTGCGACGTTGTCGAGCGCGGACAGGTCGTCCAGCAGGTTGAAGAACTGGAAGATCATGCCGATCCGTCGGCGCCGGAACAGCGCCAGCCCCTTCTCGTCAAGCGCGCCCAGGTCGTCGCCGTGCACCACGACGGACCCTGACGTCGGCCGGTCCAGTCCGGCGACCATGCTGAGCAGGGTCGACTTGCCACTGCCGGACGGTCCCATCACCGCGACCGCCTCACCGGCGTGGATCTCCAGCGACACTCCATCGAGTGCGGCGGATTCGCCGTACTCCTTGCGTACGGCGGTGAGCTGTACGACCGCCTGTCCGTTGTCCTCCGTCATGCTGCTCACGCTAGGGCCGGCAGGCGACCGCTGACGTCACGCTGCCGGGGTAATGTCGGCGCGCTGTCATCCTGGAGATGTACGGCGGTGCGTCTGGCGGATGATGCGATGTGGCGTACAGCTTTGGGACAGTGGTCTCGTGATGTGGTTCCTGGTGGTGCTGCTGGCGGTGGTGGCCGGTCTGCTCGCGCTCTTATGGTTGCGCGCTCAGCGTGCTCACGGTCGCGCGCTGGAGGAGCGCGGGTGGCTGCTGGAGCGGGAACGGGAGTCAGCGGCGCGCAAGGCGGTCGACGCGGAGCGGGCGCGGATAGCGCACGACCTGCACGACATCGTGAGCCACAACGTCAGTGTCATGGTCATCCAGACCGGTGCGGCCCGGCAGGTGCTGGGAACCTCACCGGACGAGGCGGAGGCAGCTCTACTCGCGGTAGAAGCCGCAGGCCGCGACACCATGGCTGAGCTGCGCCATCTGCTCGGGCTACTCGCACCGAAGGCTGACGGCGTCGAGGACGACGCCTTGGCCCCTCAGCCGAGCCTGACTCGTCTGAGCGAGCTGATCGACCGCATCGCGTTCGCGGGTCTACCTGTCGAGGTACGGATCTCCGGAGACCCGTACCCGTTGCCGACCGGCGTCGACGTCACGGCGTACCGCGTCATCCAGGAAGCGCTCACCAACGCCCTCAAGCACGGCGACGGTGTCAGGGCCGAGGTGACCGTCCGCTACGCGCCGCACGCGTTGCGGGTCGAAGTCCTCAACTCCGGTCCGAGCGTCCTGACTGGCAGCGGCCGTTCGGTGGTCTCCGAAGGCGACGGCCGTGGGCTCCTCGGCCTCAAGCAGCGCGTCGGCGTGTACGGCGGCCAGCTCGACGCCCGCCGGCGCCTCGGCGGCGGCTACCGCGTCCGCGCCAAGCTCCCGCTGGAACGCCCATGACGACCCGAGTGGTGATCGCTGACGACCAGGCCCTGGTACGCACCGGCTTCCGGATGATCCTCACTGCCCGGGGCATCGAGGTCGTGGGCGAGGCCGCGGACGGCTTGGAAGCGGTAGACGCCGTACGACGCCTGCACCCGGACGTCGTCCTGATGGACATCCGCATGCCCACCATGGACGGCCTGGAGGCCACCCGCCGCATCCTGGCCACCCCGACCGACTGCCGCGTCCTGATCCTCACCACCTTCGACCTGGACAGCTACGTGTACGCCGCACTGGCCGCCGGCGCCAGTGGCTTCCTCCTCAAGGACGTGACACCCGAACACCTGGCTGCGGCCGTCCGCCTGGTCACCACGGGCGACGCTCTCCTGTCCCCGTCCATCACCCGCCGCCTCGTCGAGCGCTTCGCCACCCCCGAACCCGCCCTCCACCGCGACTTGTCCAACCTCACGCCGCGCGAACTGGAAGTCCTCACCCTGATGGGCCAAGGCCGCTCCAACGCCGAAATCGCCACCGCCCTCACCCTCAGCGAAGCCACCGTCAAAACCCACGTGGCCCGGATCTTCGCCAAACTCAACCTTCGAGACCGCTCCCAAGCCGTGGTCCTCGCCTACGAAACCGGCCTCATCACCCCCGGCGACCATTGAGCGCGGGCAGTAGCCCAACGGTTGCTTACGGCAACCGTCGCTGGACCCGTGCCTACCTGCCCATCCAGGTTTAGCCTCGGTAATGGGGTGATGTGCTCCCCCCGTTCAGGAGTAGGGGGCAAGGGGATGACTGTCACGGTGACGACGCTGAAGGGCGTCGAGACGAAGATCGGCAACGAGATGCTCGAAGAGCTCCGGATGACGATCCGGGGTGACGTGCTGACGCCGGAGGACCCGGGCTATGCGGGGGTTCGCTCGGCCTACAACGCGATGTATCCGGGGAGGCCGTCGCTGGTCGTACGTCCCAGCGGCACCGCGGACGTGATCGGCGCGATCAATTTCGCCCGGGAGAACGGTCTCCTGGTCGCCGTTCGTGGAGGTGGTCACTCGGTCGCCGGGCTCTCGAGTGTCGACGGAGGGTTGCTCCTCGACCTCGCCCGGATGAACGGCGTCGACGTCGACCCCGAGGCCCGGACGGTGCGCGTCCAAGGTGGAGCGCTGATCGGCGACATGGACCACGAGACCCAGGCCTTCGGGCTCGTCGCCCCGAGCGGCGTCGTCTCCGACACCGGCGTCGCGGGGCTGACGCTCGGCGGTGGTGAGGGATGGGTTCGCCGTCAGTACGGGCTGGCGATCGACAACCTGTTGTCCGCGCAGGTGGTGTGCGCAGACGGGCAGGTCCGGACAGCGTCGGCGGACTCGAACCCTGATCTGTTCTGGGCGATCCGCGGCGGTGGCGGCAACTTCGGCGTGGTCACCTCGTTCACGTTCCAATGCCGGCCGGTGGGCCCGACGGTGGCGTTCGCCGGCGTCTTCCACCCTGTCGAGGACGCCGAGAACGTGTACCGGCAGTTCCGCGACTGGGCCGCGACGGTGCCCGACGAGATCTCGGCCCTGATCGGATGTACGACGCTTCCGGCCAGCGAGCACACACCGCCGCAGATCCACAACGTACCGATGATCGTCACCGGCGCCGTGTACTCCGGCGACCCGGAGGAAGGCATGAGGATCATTCAGCCGCTCCGCGACATCGGTACGCCGCTCGTCGACATCTCCGGCCCGCTCCCGTTCGTCGGTGTCCAGACCGCCTTCGACGAGTTCTTCCGGCGCGGAACGCTGCGCAGCTACTGGAAGTCGACGTTCGTGGAGGACCTCACCGACCCGGTACTCGACATCATCGTGGCCAAGGCCCGCACGCGACCGCACGACCGGGTCTTCGTGGTCACCTTCCTGATGGGCGGCGCGATCAACCAGGTCGGAGCAACAGACACCGCCTACAGCGAGCGGTCGGCGAAGTGGATGGTGTCGATCGACGGCAACTGGGAGGACGCCGCTGACGACGACAAGGTCATCTCGTGGGTCCGCGGCGCGTGGGGCGAGGTCCACGAGCACGGAACCGGTTCGCTGTACCTGAACTTCAACAGCGTCGCCGACGAGGCAGTCACCGTGGGCGTCGAGAGCGCTTTCGGCGCCAACCTAGAACGGCTCGCCGCGATCAAGGCGACGTACGACCCGGACAACTTCTTCCGCCTGAACAACAACATCACCCCGGGAGCCTGAGAGAAGGGCCGGGCGCACCAAGCGTCCGGCCCTTATGGGGGCGCCGGTGACCCGTGGCTCGCCGACAATCAGCGCGTGCAGATCAATCGCCGTGCGTTCGGGACGCTGGCCGGCGGCGTCGTACTCGGAGTTCTGACCGGATGCGACAAACCCGACGCCGCAGCGAGCCTCCTGGAGTGGATGCGCCGGCTCGACGGTGTCGAGAAGGCTGAGCTGGCTGGTCCCGCCGACAGCCGGCACATCCTCATGACGCTGGCGAAGCAGCGGTCGGACGAGGACGTGACCGCGTTGATCGCCAAGATCAGAGAGGAGTACGCGCAGCGCGAAGACGAGGACCTCCCCAGGGTTGAGCTGGAGATCGACACGTTCCGCGCCGAGTTCTACATGTCGCTTCCAGACCGGAACGAGGACGTGGAGCGAGTGCTCTGGCTCCGTCGTGACGGCCGGGCGACGGCGTCCAGGTACGGATCGTCGGGACTGCTCGTGACCGCTCCACCGGCCGCGGTGGCCGGCGTTGCCGTCGGACTGGACGAGGTGGTGCCGAGCAAGGACGGCCGGCGTACGCATCGGGTCGAATCCAGTGATCGGCAGGTCGTCGTCGAGTGGACCGACTGCCCCAGCCTCGGCTTCCGCCTCGATCGTGCCGCGACCCGGCATTTCGCCGACCTCCAGCGGCGGTACCCCCACCTGACCGGGTGGACCGCGGCGCCGGACAGCGGGGCGGGGATCTACTTCTCGGCCGCTGACATCGGCCTGGACGCCCTGCTCAAGGCGTTGCCGACCCTGGCGATCGCGCGGCAGTTCGGGGATCTGAAGCTCGGCTGGGGACCGGCCCGGGCGCGCTACACCGACTTCGCGAAGGCGTTCACTCCTCAGGTCCGCAGACTGACCGCGGACCTGATGAAGATCCCCGACGTCATTCAGATCGATCTCGGTGCCGACAGGCCGAGATCGGTCACCGTGCGGAACGGCGCCGGGTACGTCGCCGCGGTTGCGAGCCTGCGCAAAGGCTGGGGCTCCTATCTGCCGATCGACCTGATCAGAGGGCAATCGCGATTCGTCGGGCAACTGGGCAACCCGGTCTTCACGGGCTCGCCGTTCGACACCGGCCCGCAGTACCGGGTCCATGTGGCTGTTGCCGACGTCGCCGGGGTGACCGGGATTCGGGTCGGCCCGGCATCCGCCAACCTGACCATCGCCCACGACATCACCGACGCCGACCTCACCGCGGCCCTCAAGGCGATGACCGAACTCCCGGCCACACACCAGATCAACCTGTACGTGAGCCCGGATCCGGACATGCTCGCCTCCGCGGTCCTGGGTCAGGTGGTCAGCCGCACCTACGTACCCCCAAGCCCCACCCCGGCCGAAGTCCCTCCGAGCCTGATCACCCGCGTCACCAAGACCTGCGCCCGCGTATTCCAGCCCTGAACCTGTTGCCGATTGGCTTCTGGGTCAACTAGATTCGCCCCTTCTCGATCACGGGGGACCGGTCGCCATGCGTGATGAAACGGTATGCATTCTGTGTGCGGCGCGCGGACCTTTCCGCCGTCGCTTCACGAAGGACGGCTACGGAATCGCCGAGTGCCAGGCGTGCGGCCTCGTTCAGCTCCAACCCACACCGACCCCGGAAACCCTCCGGGCCCTGTACGAGACGGACTCGTACTTCGGCGGCGACGGTTCCGGCTACTCGGAGTACGAGAGCCAGGAGCCCGAGTACCTCGCAACCTTCCGGGAGGACGTCCGCCGGATCGCCGAGTTCGTCCCGTCCGGCAAGGTGCTGGAGGTGGGCTGCGGCTACGGCTACTTCCTGCAGTGCGCCCTGCAGGCCGGATACGACGCCTACGGCATCGATCTCTCACCAACCGCGGTCAAGTGGGCCTCAGAACGGCTACCGAACCGGGTCTTCTGCGGCTTGCTCGAGGAGGTGCCGGAGATCCAGGAGCAGCAGTACGACGTGATCTTCGGATCGCATCTCATTGAGCACCTCACCGAACCGGGTGCCTTCCTCGAACGCGCCGGCAGCCTGCTCCGGCCGGGCGGCCTGCTCGTCCTGGTAACGCCCAACATCAGAAGCCTGCTGTCCCGGGCATCCGGCCGACGCTGGGTCTCCTACAAGATCCCCGAACACGTCAGCTACTACGACCCCGACACCATCGCAGCCCTCCTGAAGCGAGCCGGCTTCACCGTAAGCGCCGTCGACAGCGCCTACCAGTACTACGCCCTCCCGTTCGTAGCCACCCGCCTACGCGAACTCCTCGCCCCCGCCTCCCGCCTCATCCCACCCATCGAGCGCCTCCCAGCCCTCCACACCCGCCGAATCCGCGTAACCAGCGGCTCAATGCGAGTGGTTGCAGTCCGGTAGCTCGCTGACCCCCGGTGTACGGGCGAGGTACGGGCAGCGATCCGACTGGGCCGGCTCATAAAGTCACCGGCGTCAACGGGCGGACTCGCGGAGAAGAGGCAGTCAATTGAAGAAGAAGCTGAGAATTCTGACCTTGGCGGTGCTGTCCCTTGCGACGGTGCTATCCGTGGGCGTCATCTCGAAGGCCGAGCAAAGTGACGCGGTGTCGTACCTGGCTCAGGGAACGAACTACCAATTCCGGGACAGCGTCATTTCTTATCGCACCTTCAGCGGGAACGGCGGCGTGATCAAGCTCTCCTACTACGCTTCCTGCGACTACGGCGTGTTGTCCGCAGGCGGTTACTGGGACGTGAGACTGCAGAAGCTCGTCAACGGCGTGTGGGGCGATGCGAAACAGACGAAGGACGTCCCCTGCACCACCTACAAGACCGTAGACACTTTGTCCTTCGGGACAGTGGCCAGCGGCACCTACCGAGTCCGCTTCAACAAGGTCACCAAATCCGGCCTCGTAACAATCCACTCCTGGGGCGCCTACCGCGGCTAGCGCTTCGTTCCAGGAGTTCGGATGACATCGGACAAGACCCAGCGCAAGCAGGACCTCCCTCAAACCCGCGACACTAGGCTGTTGCGCGCAGTACGGCAATTGCCATCGCGACGTGCAAGCGTTCGACAAACGCGTTGCCCCCGCTGCGGTTGATACCGAGGTGCGTCTGATCACCGCCGTGCGTTGTCACCATGAAGCCCAGACTTGCATGGACATTGGCGATCTGGGTCAGATTCCAGGCGAGGACCTGCGGCAACGGGTTGACGAACAACAGGCGCGCGTCGGTGATCACCAGCGCGCAGTTCTCCACTGTGTTCAACGGTTCGACGCCGGCGCTGACGATGTGCTGAACTCGCTCAGTCTCCGGTAGATGCTCGTCGAGAATCTTCATTGCGCTCAGGCCGGTGCCGCCGAGCTTGGCTTGGACGTCGGCTGAGGCAGCCTCCATGGCAACGATGATGTCGGGGCGCACGACGAGTCCTTTCTGGTGACCAGATCGAGGCATATCGCTGGTCTGTGATCGCGGTTCAGCCGGAGGGTGAGACATCGGGATCTCAGGGATGTCGAAAGTCGGCGAAATTGCTCCTGTTCCCGGAGCCGGACTCGACATGGTCGGCCTGGAGACCGGCGGCTTCGGTGCGAGGTAGGCGTCCCAGTCGCGGGTTGACTCCGCCGGCGGAACGTGCCGGTATTCCGGTCTCAGGGCTCGCCGAATGAGCGCGTATCCGCCGTAACCACCGGCTGCAGCCAGCACCCAACAAACCAATGCTTGACCCTGATGCGTTGCCGCTACCGCACCGACCACAAGCCGCACAGTGATGAGCCAGCAAACCACTGCCAGCCCTACCAGCGTTCCCCTCATACATTCCCCCACGTGCCGCCCTTGCCGGCCATTGAACCCCGGCCCGCCACCCTTGGCCAGGGTTCGATCAGCCGTGCTTTCCGAGCACGAGGAGACTGAGGTTTCTCAGCTTGGGGGGTCTTGAGACCTTCGCCGAGGCCGTGAACGCTCAGAGGGCCGGCCGCGACTGCGGTCGACCCTCTGTGTTCCCTGGCGGAGGATACGAGATTCGAACTCGTGAGGGGTTGCCCCCAACACGCTTTCCAAGCGTGCGCCCTAGGCCTCTAGGCGAATCCTCCAAGCGGAGAGAATACCGAGGCGGCGCGGGATTCCGAAATCGGGTGTGAACCTGGAGGCGGGCCGGCGCGACTGTGGGGTGAGGGAGGTGGCGTGTGGAGTCGGCTTGGGTGGCTGTGGTGGTGCGGGCTCAGGTGGGGGACCGGGAGGCGGTTGCTGAGCTGGTGCGGGGGTGGCACGAGGCGGTGTGGGGGTACGTGCGCCACATGCTCGGGCAGGCTGACCTGGCCGATGACGTGTCGCAGGAGGTGTGGTTGGCCGTCGTACGTGGGCTGCCGCGGCTCAAGGAGCCGGAGCGGTTCGCTGCGTGGCTCTTCACCATCGCCCGGCGCAGTGTGGTCAACCAGCTGAGGCAGCGGTACGCCGAACAGCCGCACGTCGACGTAGACGAGGAACCCGACCCGGCGGACCACGTGGTCGAGCGGATCGACGTACGGCGGTTGCTGGGCGGGGTGCCTGTGATGGAGCGGGAGGTGCTGGTGCTGTTCCACCTGGAGGACCTCAGCTTGGAGGAGTGCGCGGAGGTGCTCGGCGTACCGGTGGGGACCGTCAAGTCGCGTCTGTACCGAGCACGCCGGCTGTTGCGAGAGGAGGCAGGGTCGTGATCTCAGCAGAGGAAACCATCGCGGGACTGCATGACTCGCTCTCACTGCGGCGACGCGTCCGGTCCGTGGTCCAGCTCTGCGGTGCGGGTGCTGTGGTCGCACTGGTCGGAGTGCTCTGGCTGACCGAGGACAGGTTGCCGGCACGGGCACAGGTCGGATTCGCCGCCATCCTGCTCGTCGGGCTCGGTGTCATGGCCAGAGCGGTCTACGTACTTCGTCAGCGCGGTCACCTGTTCGCCAAGGACCGAGTGATCGCCGGCTGGATCGCCTCCGGTTTCGCCGTACTCCTGTCGATCGGACTCGCACTCGCCGGGCACGGCCGACTCGGCCTGCCGTTCGTACCAGCAGCAGTGGCTTACCTCTTGTTCACCCATCTAGCAAAGAGACGACTGGAGCGACGATGAAACCGATCGGACCATTGGCCATTGCCCTGAGGCGCTTCGGCACCAAGCGCGCCGGCCTAGTGATCGCAGCCGTGCTAATCCTGCTGCTGGTGGTGGGGCTGCTCATCTAGGGTCGGCTGCATGGAGTTGCGCCCGATCACCCCGGGGGACGTCGACGCGGTGCAGGAGCTGATCGAGTCGGATCCGGCGTACACGGAGCGGATCACCGGGTACCCGCCCGGCGAGGCGGATGCGCAGAGTCTGTTGATGATGCGGCCGGACGGCCTCGCTGAGGACGCGAAGGTCGTGTTGGGCGCGTTCGCCGGGCGTCAACTCGTCGCCGTTGTCGATCTGCTCAGGGGGTTCCCGAACGAGCGCACCGCGTTCATCGGTCTCCTCGAGGTGCACTCGGACCACCAGGGCCGCGGCCACGGCAGAACGACGTACGAGCTCGTCCAGCGGTACGTCGAGAGCACGTGGCCTGAGATCCGGATGATGCGGCTGGCCGTGGTGGACACGAACGCACAGGTCGCTACCGGTTTCTGGCAGCGCCAGGGTTTTCAGGCGACTGGTGAGGCACGCCCGTACCGCTACGACAAGCTCGAGTCGACCGCCCGCCTGTACGAGAAACAGCTACCCGAGGAGGGTGGGGGCTAGTGCGCGCCACTGCTCGATTGGCTGGGGGCCGGTGACTCCGGTGATGACGTTGACTGCGACGTGGTCGGCGCCTGCGTCGAGGTGCTCGGTCAGCTTGGTCCTGATGTCGGCCGGGCTGCCCCAGGCGGCGAGTGAATCGATCATGTGGTCCGGCAGCGAGGACAGGTCGCTTTCACTGAACCCCTGGCGCTTGAGCGAGCTCATGTAGCCAGGGATGGTCGTAAAGAAGCTGATGGTGTCCCGTGCGATCGCCCGGGCTCGGTCGGCGTCTGACTCCAGTACCACGAGGTGGCTGACGGCGAGGAGCTTGTCCGGCCCCAGGACCTTCCGTGCCTCGGCGGAGTACGCCGCACTGGTCAGGAACGGGTACGCGCCGGCGGACCGGTCCGCAGCGAGCTTCAGCATCCGGGGACCGAGCGCAGCGAGCAGCCGGTGCTCGACAGGTACGTCAAGCTCGTCCAGGTACGCGTTGAGCGTGGCGATCGGCTTGGCCCCATGTGCTCCACCCAGACCGACAGTGAACCGTCCCGGCGCGGAAGCCTCCAGCGCGGCGTACGTCGTACTCACGTCGACCGCGCTGTACTTCACCACCGCCAGGATCCCGCTGACGAACTTGATCGCCGTCGTCGCACCCACCAGATCGGTGATGGTCTGCAACCCGGGCAGCGGCCCGCCGGACAGCCAGATCGCCGGGTACCCGAGCTCCTCGGCCGCCCGCGCCGCCGCAATGGACTCCGCACTGCTGTCGAGCCCTGTCGTGATCCCGAAAGGCCCGAATTGATGATCCGTCACCCACCAAGCTTGACCCTCACACCCGGACCGCGCACGTCTGTTCGCTGAGAGCTCAGAGGCCGGCGAATGCACCGGCGGATTTCGGTCGCGGTGATGGGATCCCGTACACTCATGGCTGGTTCCCCGCGTGGCGGTATCTTGCCCAATCCCCCCAGGGCCGGAAGGCAGCAAGGGTAAGTGAGCTCTTCCGGGTGCGCGGGGAATCCTCATGTCCGGGCACTGTCTAGGCTTGGTCCTCCCGAGACAGAGGAGCGCGATGAACCCCGAGAGCCGTTACCTGCAGGAACTGATCATCGCGGAGCTCGGTGTGCCCGCGGCGTTCGACGTGGACAACGAGGTCGAGCAGCGGGTGGAGTTCCTCGCCGACCGGCTCCGGCGGACCGGCGCGACGGCGTACGTGCTCGGGATCAGTGGCGGTGTCGACTCCGCCACGGCGGGCCGCCTCTGCCAGCTCGCGGCGGGGCGGGTCCGGTCGGAGGGCGGTCAGGCGACGTTCGTCGCGATGCGGCTGCCGTACGGCGTGCAGGCCGACGAGGCGGACGCCCAGCGCTCGCTCGAGTTCATCAAGCCCGACGAGACCCTGGTGGTCGACGTGAAGCCGGCGACGGACGCCATGGTCGAGGCGGTGCGGCACTCCGGTCTGGGCGACCGGGAGGACTTCCACGTCGGCAACATCAAGGCTCGTCAGCGCATGGTCGCGCAGTACCTCGTGGCCGGCGCCCGCGGCGGTCTGGTGGTCGGCACGGACCACGCGGCAGAGGCGGTGATGGGGTTCTTCACCAAGTACGGCGACGGCGCCTGCGATCTGACCCCGCTGTCCGGGCTCTCCAAGCGTCGCGTTCGCGCGGTCGGCGAATGGCTCGGCGCCTCCCCGGAGATCACGGGCAAGGTGCCCACCGCAGACCTGGAGACCAATAACCCGGGCGTCCCCGACGAGGCCGTGCTGGGCGTGACCTACGACGAGATCGACGACTTCCTCGAGGGCCACGACGTGGACGAGAAGGCCGCGACCACGATCATCGCGACGCACCGCCGTACGGCTCACAAACGAGCCGTCCCCCTCGCCTTCAGCTGAGGAACTCGGTCACCAGCCGCGCGAAGAGCTCGCCCTGCTCGGCGTGCACGAAGTGCCCGGCGCCGGCCGCGTAGTAGTAGGTGCCGTCCGGTACGTCGGAACGGAACAGCTCGAACTCCCGCGGGCTGGTGGCCGGGTCGTGCTCGCCCTTGATCAGGAGAGCCGGCTGGGTCAGCTGAGCGAAGTGCTGCAGGAGGGGCTCGACGAAGCTGGGTGACTTGGTGATCTCGCCGGAGAACTGACCGGAGCGCTCGTGGTACTCGTCGGAGAGCTCAGTGCCGGCGGGTAGCTGCAGGTCCTGATAGTCCGGGCCGAGGTACATCCCCATGCGCTTGTCGCCGAGCTGGGCGAGCAGTGCGATCCGCTCGTCCCACATCTGCTTGGTTGCCGGCCCGGTGTGCGGGGGGAGCTCGGCTCCCGGTAGCAGCGGCAGTGCGGCGCGGACGAGGTTCTCGGTGGCGAGTGCCATGTCCCAGGCGGGGTTCTCGAAGACGACCCGGGTGATCGAGCCTGGGTGCCTGACGGCGTACCGGAGCGCCAGGCGTCCGCCGTACGAATGACCGAGCAGCGCCCACCGCTCGATGCCTAGCTGCTCGCGTAGGGCCTCGAAGTCGGCGATCAGGTCTTGTTCGTCGACTGGTCCGGTGAGTGGGTCGGACCGCTGCACGCCGCGCTGGTCGACACCGATCAGGTGGAAGTCGCCGGCGAGCCGGTCGCCCTGGAACGCCATGAAGTCGTACGAGCCCGCACCAGGGCCGCCGTGGATGAAGAGCAGTGGCGGCGCGTCGGTACTGCCGCGCTGGTCGACGTACAGCCTGGTGTCGCGGACCTCCGTCAGCATGAGCGGAGCGTAGTGCGTGCCTGGCTCAGGCGGTGTGGGCGAGTTGGAGTTGGCGGACGCGGTTGGCGAGGCGGGCCAGGCGGATGGTGGCGATGTTCCGGTACGCGGGGCGTAGGACGGTCGCGAGCGGTCCGGACTGCTCGAACGTGTGGGTCACGCGGCTGTCGGCTCCGATGGTCCAGGTGCCGACCTCACGGAAGCCCGGGACCTGCCAGACGATCTCGACGCGGTCCACCTCGACCACCGTGTACTGCAGCTCGCCGGAGAAGCCCGGGCGCACGCGGAGCGCGTAGCGGGTCCCCGGGTTCGTCTCGCGGGGGCCGTCGATCGCGATGAACGCCTCGTTCCACTCCGGCAGGCCCAGGGCGTCCAGCAGCACCTGCCGGATCGCCGCCTGGCCGGCGTGGATGGTCTCGGTGGCCTGTTCCATGACTAGTTCTCCTGGTGGGCGAGTGCGGGACCCCGACGGCGGGCCAGGGCAGCCCCGGTCGGGAAGGCGTCGGCGAGCGAACGAAGGGTCGAGATCGTCTCGTCGAGCGCCTGGCCGGCGAGACGGTCGTCCATGGTGCGGTGCAGCCGGTTCTCCGCGGTGATGATGCGGCGGTGCAGCGCGCGGCCCTGCGGAGTCAGGCTGAGCGCGAGATAACGCCGGTCGATCGTGTCGATGCCCCGTTTCACCAGGCCCTGGGCGACGAGCCGGTCGACGAGACGGCTCGGGCTGTTGCCTGTCTCGCAGACGAGCAGTCCGCCGAGCGCGTTCAGCGTCAGTGGGCCGTGGTCACGGAGCACGCGCAGAACCTCTGCCTGGGAAGGCGTGATGCCCAGCGGGCGCAGCTCCGCGGCGAGCAGGCGGTTGCCCTCACGCTGGATCGCCAGCACGAGATAACGAAGCTCCTCGACAACCTTCATGCCAGACATATTACACGACACGTGTGTCATGTCATCTATTGATTCTGAGTGTCTCGCGGACTGTTGCCTGAGGCGACAGTTCCGGAAAAGTTCCGGATGAGTGCCGGAGAAAGTCCGGTTGAGGTCATGGTCAAGGTGACATCGCGACTGGCACAGTGTCTGCATGAAGGGTCTGATGCAGAGTTACCAGCTGTCCCTGGACACGATCTTCCGGCGGGCTGAGCAGTTCTACCCGGACAAGACCGTCTATACGGGCGGTCCGGCGCCGACAAAGGTGACGTACGGCGAGTGGGCGGACCGGACCAGACGCCTGGGCGGGGTGCTGGACACGCTCGGGATCAGCCCGGACGGCCGCGTCGCCACCTTCGCGTGGAACTCGGGGCGTCACCTCGAGCTGTACTTCGCGGCGCCCTGCACCGGCCGGGTGCTGCACACGCTGAACATCAGACTCTTCCCCGACCAGGTCGTGTACATCGCGAACCATGCGGAGGACGAGGTCGTGTTCGTCGACCGGTCGCTGCTCGGGTTGTTCTTGCCGTTGCTGGAGCGACTGCCGGAGGTTCGTCACGTCGTCGTGATGGACGACCTGCCACCCGGCGCGCCGTCGGCGGAGATCCCGGACGACCCGCGGTTCCACGACTACGAGGAACTGCTCGCCGCGGCCCAACCGGTGGAGTTCCACGTCGAGGACGAGAACCAGGCCGCCGCGATGTGTTACACGAGCGGTACGACGGGAAACCCGAAGGGCGTCGTTTACTCACACCGGTCCACCTGGCTGCACTCGATCGGTGTCCTGACCAACGCCGGGATCGGACTCGCCGAGACGGACACAGTGATGCCGGTCGTGCCGATGTTCCACGCGAACGCCTGGGGTCTGGCGCACGCGGCGCCGATGGCCGGCGCGTCACTGGTGTTCCCAGGACCGGACATGAGCCCGCAGGGGATTCTCAAACTGCTCCAGGAGCAGGAGGTCACGCTGTCGGCGGGCGTACCAACGATCTGGCAAGGGCTGCTGCCGCTGCTGGACGGGGTGGAGCTGCCGAAGCTGCGGCGGATTCCGTGCGGTGGTTCCGCCGTACCGGAGGCGCTGTCGGAGGCGTTCCGTGCGAAGTTGGGCCGGCCGATCCTGCAGGCGTGGGGGATGACGGAGACGAGCCCGGTGGCGACGGCGGCGCACGTCGCCGCGCGGAACAAGGACCTTCCCGAGGAAGAGCAGGCGCACCTGCGAGCGCGGGCCGGTCTGCCGTTGCCGGGCGTCGAGGTGCGGATCGTCGAGCCCGGTTCGATCACGCCGTTGCCGTGGGACGACGACGTGACTGGCGAGCTGCAGGTGCGTGGTCCGTGGATCGCCGCGGAGTACTACCGGCCGGACGACGGGGTGCAGCTGAACACCGAGGACGGGTGGATGAAGACCGGGGACGTCGCCGCGATCGATCAGTACGGGTCGGTGCGGATCGTCGACCGGACGAAGGACCTGGTGAAATCCGGCGGCGAGTGGATCAGCTCGGTCGAGCTGGAGAACCTGCTGATGGCCCATCCCGCGGTGAAGGAGGCCGCGGTGATCGGCGTACCGCATCCGAAGTGGGACGAGCGGCCGCTCGCCTGCGTCGTCCTCCAGGAGGGCGCGAGCGCGACGGGCGACGAGATCCTCGAGTACCTGCAGCCGCTGGTGGCCAAATGGTGGCTCCCGGACGCGGTCGAGTTCATCGACGAGGTGCCGAAGACGTCAGTCGGCAAGTTCTCGAAGAAGGACCTCCGCAGCCGCTTCGCCAACTACCACCTCAAGTAAAAATGGTCAGTCGAAGCTCGTGCCGAAATGGTTCTGGAGGTGGGCGAGGGTCGCCTCCACGAACTTGGTAGGCCATTCGCCACCGGTCCGTTCGGCGAGCGCGGTACCGCGGGTGATGAACTGGCGGCAGATGTACTGATTCGCCGCGATGATGTCGGCGACATCGGTGCCGGCGGCCGGGATCGACTCCAGCGTTGCGCGTTGCTCGTCGGACAGGAACGCGTTCAGGCGTTTGGCGCCGCTGTTTCGGCGTACGCCGCGCTCGGCGAGCATCAGCGCGATGAGTTGGTCGCGGACGGCGCCGATGCCCTGGTTGCCGACGATCCGCTCGTCCCGTCCGAGGACCGTGACCAGGTTCCCGAGGAAATAGAAGAAGAGGTTCACGGTGGCGGCGGGCCAGTACGGCTCGCCGGCCCGACCACCCTGCGGCGGGAGATCGCCCTCTGGAAACAGGGTGCCCTCCCGGTCGAACAGCACCCGCACCCCGTCGTACTGGAACCGGTCGAACGACGCGAGCGGGTGCACGATCAGGTCGACATGCAACCAGTCCGCCGTGATCCCGAGTCCGCCGATCATCCCCGGCAGCCGATCCGCCAGCACAGTCGGCCCGGTGAGCTCCCGCAGTACGTCGGCCCAGTGCTCCCTGAACCACTCGGTGCTGTCGTCCGTCACCACCAGGTGTACGTCGACATCACTGAAGCGGTCGGCTGCTCCTGTCGCGTAACTACCGATCAGGTACACGCCCAGCACCCGCTTGTCGTCGCGCAGTACCTCTCCCGCGCGGGCGATCACCGCCTGCTGCCGCTCATCCCCAGTCGTCACCCGCACCACCCTAGGACGCGCAGCAGGGCGGGGGCAGGGAATTGTCCGGGGGCGGCGCTAGGGTTGCGGCGTGGAAGCGCCCCTTGCCTTGTATCGCCGGTACCGCCCGGAGACGTTCGCGGAGGTGATCGGGCAGGACCATGTCACGGCGCCGCTGCGGAACGCGCTGAGTAACAACCGGGTCAATCACGCCTACCTGTTCTCCGGGCCGCGCGGGTGTGGAAAAACCACCAGCGCGCGGATCCTCGCCCGGGCGATCAACTGCGAGAAGGGACCGATCGCCGAGCCATGCGGGGTGTGCAAGTCCTGCACCGACCTGGCCCGCGGCGGGCCCGGCAGCATCGACGTGATCGAGATCGACGCGGCGTCGCACGGTGGTGTGGACGACGCCCGTGACCTGCGCGAGCGGGCGTTCTTCGCGCCGGTCGAGAGCCGCTACAAGATCTACATCATCGACGAGGCGCACATGGTGACCACGCAGGGCTTCAACGCCCTGCTGAAGCTGGTCGAGGAGCCGCCGCCGCACCTCAAGTTCATCTTCGCCACCACCGAGCCCGACAAGGTGATCGGGACGATCCGGTCGCGTACGCACCACTACCCGTTCCGGCTCGTGCCGCCGAAGGCGCTCGCGGACTACATGGCGACCCTGTGCCAGGCCGAGGGCGTGTCGATCGAGCCCGCCGCGCTGCCTCTCGTAGTGCGGGCCGGCGCCGGGTCGGTGCGTGACTCGCTGAGCGTGCTCGACCAGTTGATCGGTGGCGCGGGGCCGGCGGGGGTGACGTACGAGCTGGCGGTCGCGCTGCTCGGATTCACGCCGGACTCGCTGCTCGACGCGTGCGTGGACGGGTTCGCGGCGCATGACAGCGCGGCGGTGTTCGAGACGGTCGAGAAGGTCATCGAGACCGGCCAGGACCCGAAACGGTTCGCCGAGGATCTGCTGCGGCGGCTGCGGGATCTCGTGGTCCTGTCTGCCGTGCCGACTGCTGTGACTTCTGGGCTGATCGAGGCTGCGGAGGACCAGGCTGAGCGGCTGCAGACGCAGGCCGCCGGGATCGGCGCGGCTGAGCTGACGCGAGCGGCGGACATCGTCGCTGAGGGTTTGCTGGATATGCGCGGGGCGACTGCTCCTCGTTTGCAGCTCGAGCTGATCTGCGCCAAGGTGCTTCTCCCCGGCGCCGACGACTCAACAAACGGCATTCAGGCGCGCCTCGACCGCATGGAACGCCGCCTCGCGATCGGGGTCCCTGGGGGGACGGCAGAGGCTGGCGCGGTCGGCGGAGGTACGCCGGACTCTGCTCAGGCATCTGCTGGTACACCGGGCGCTGCCGCCACAAGCAGAGCAGCCGCCCGAGCAGCCGCAACCTCAGGCAACAGGTCGGCCCCAACCGAACCCCCCGCCGCGGCACAGACCCCAGGCGGCCCAGACGGCAATTCGGCTCCGGTTGGCACGAGTCCCGTTGGCACGAGTCCCGTTGGCACGGCTCCGGGTGGCGCGGGTCCAGGTGGTCCGGCCGGAGTGAGCGATCGGGCCGGTGGTGGTGCGGGGCATGCTGGCGAACAGTCCACCGCGAGCCAGGACGGTGGCGGCGCCGAGTCGACAGGCAGCCTGCAAGGCACGTCCGGTGGTGCCACCGAGTCCGCGAGCGATGGCTCCCGGGGCCCGGCGGGGGTTGGTGCCGAGTCGACAGGCAGCTCGCAGGGTGCGTCCGGTGGTGCCGCTGGATCGGCGGGCGGTGGCTCGCGAGGTGCGGCCGGGCGTGGTGCTGAGTCGGCAGGCGGAGGCTCGGCGGGTGCGTCTGGTGGTGGAGCGCGTACGGGAGCCTGGGGCGACGAACCAGTCGCCCAGGTCAGTCCGCCCGCTCAGGCCGGTCCAGCCGCGCAGGCGGGTTCGCCTGTGCAGGCCAGTTCGCCGGCGCAGTCTGTCCAGGCCCCGGCGGCTGGTGGCGTTGGGGCTGTGGGGTTGGGGGATATTCGGCGGTTGTGGCCTGAGGTTTTGGAGGCTGTGAAGGCTCAGCGGCGGTTCGCTTGGATCATGCTGAGTCAGAACGCTCAGGTGATCGCGATCGACGATCAGACGCTGACGCTCGGGCTGGTGAATGCCGGTGCTCGGGAAAGCTTTGCGCGGTCCGGGAGTGACGAGATTCTTCGTCAGGCGATGATCGACACGATTGGTGTCGACCGTCGAGTCGAGGCTGTAGTGGACCCGTCGACCGATCCGGGGGCGGGAGGTGGCGGCTCTGCGGGGCGGCCAGGTCCGCAGTCCGGCGGACCTGGCAACTCGGGCGGTTCCAGCCCGCAGCCCGGTGGTGGCGGCCCCGCCGTTGCAGGTCCCAGCAGCCCGACAGCCGCTCCAAGCGGCGCAGGCACGACTGGATCCGGCACCGACGGCCCAGCAGCACGTGGTCCGGGGACAGACGGTTCGGGCGCAGCTGGTCCTGCGGCTGACGGCCCGGGTGCAGGTAGGCCGGGGCCGAGTGGTTCGAGTGCAGGCGGGTCCAGTGGGCCGGAAACAGGTGGTGCCGGCGTGAGTAGTTCCGGCGTAGCCGCCGCTGCGGGTCTTGTGGGGGGAGCCGCGGCTGTCGGAGGCGCTGCGGGGGCGGTTGCTTTGCAGGAGCCGCCTGATTCTGAGTACGACGTACCGCCGGAAGATCCTTGGGAGGACGGGCCGGTGGCTCGGCCCTCGCGGCAGCAGGCGGGCGGGGTGGAGCAGCGGGAGCCGGCGGGGAGTAAGCGGCGGGCGGCTGAGGCTGCTGTTGCCGCTGAGCAGAAGCGGCAGGCGGCGTCTGCGGCCGCGGCTGCTCCTGAGGTACCGCTGACGCCGGAGGAAGAGGCGGACTCGATCGGGGAGGACGACATGGTGCTGGAGGAGGACTCCCGCTCGCACACCGACCTCTTGCGCGAAACCCTCGGCGCCCAAATCATCACCGAGGAACCCAACTAGAACCCAACTAGCTGGTGTGGACACTCGGGGTCGTCCACACGGGGTGTGGGGGACTTGCACTGGGGGTCCACAGGATCCACAGGGCTGTGGAAAGAGATGTCCACAGACCTGTGGATAAGTGTGGGGAGACTGGTCGGTTTCTGGGGGTGGGTGGGGTTGTCGGGAGGACCGGCTAGTGTTGAGGCTCCGGTTGTTGGGTGGTTCGGGCGAGGAGATCGCGGTGTTCGACGGTGGCGGTGCTGGGGGCTTCGACATGTCCAACCTGCTCGCGCAGGCGCAGGCGATGCAGAACCAGTTGATGGAAGCGCAGGCCGACCTGGAAGGTCAGGAGATCGAAGGATCCGCCGGCGGTGGTCTGGTGACTGCCCTGGTGTCCGGCACGGGCGAGCTGCTGAGCCTGAACATCAAGAAAGAGGCCGTCGACCCGGACGACACCGAGACGCTGGCCGACCTGATCGTCGCTGCGGTCCGGGATGCCTCGGAGAACGCGAAGCAGGCCGCGGCCGCCGCGATGGGACCGCTGGCCGGTGGGCTGGGCGGCGCGTTCGGCGGTGAGGGCGGCTTCCCCGGTTTCGGCGGTGACGCACCGACGGCTCCCGCGGGCTTCGGCCTGCCCAGCGCTCCCCCAGCGGTCGCGCCGGCTGAGCCGGACAGCGACGCCGACGAGGACAACCGCGCCGGCGGCGCCACGCGGGACGGCGGCGACAAGCTGACCGGTGGCGACAGCCGGGACGGCGGCGACAAGCGAGTCGGCGGCGACAGCCGGGACGGTGGCGACAACCGTGGCGGCGTCGGGTTCGTGAACCCGGGGAATTCGGCCGGCGAGCCCGGCCAGAACCCAGGCTGACGTGTACGAGGGGGCCGTTCAGGATCTCATCGACGAGCTGGGGCGGTTGCCCGGTGTGGGGCCGAAGTCCGCGCAGCGGATCGCGTTCCACCTGCTCGCGGCCGACGAGACCGACGTACGGCGGCTCGCGCATGTGCTCGTGCAGGTGAAGGAGAAGGTCAAGTTCTGCGAGATCTGCGGCAACGTCTCCGAGGAGACGCAGTGCCGGATCTGCCGGGACCCGCGCCGCGACCTGAGCCTGATCTGTGTGGTCGAGGAGGCCAAGGACGTGGTCGCGATCGAGCGCACCCGCGAGTTCCGCGGCCGGTACCACGTGCTCGGCGGGGCGATCTCGCCGATCGAGGGCATCGGGCCGGACGAGCTGCGGATCAAGGAGCTGATGCAGCGGCTGGCGAGCGGTGAGGTGACCGAGATCATTCTGGCCACCGATCCGAACCTCGAAGGTGAGGCGACCGCGACCTACTTGAGCCGCCTGCTGCGGCCCATGGGGTTGCGCGTGACCCGATTGGCTAGTGGACTTCCAGTAGGCGGTGACCTCGAGTACGCCGACGAGGTGACCCTCGGACGGGCGTTTGAAGGGCGACGATCGATCGATGACTGAACCGACAGATATTGCAGAGCGGGCACTGAGCACGGACTCCGAGGATCTGGAGGAGTTCGCCGAGCAGATCGCCGACCAGGTCCGGAGCTTCCTGATCTCGGTCCGCGACATCGCGGCGCAACCGGACGAGGACGGGGTCGACGAGGGCCTCGCCTCGCTGCCGTACCTGCTGCTCGAGGTGAGCCAGTTGCTGCTCGCCGGCGGCCGGCTCGGCGCGTTCGAGGACTTCGTGCCGGAGGAGCGTTTCGAGAGCGACGCCGGCCCGGACCCGGACCTGGACGCGATGCGGGACCGGCTCGCGGTGCTGTTCGAGGGCCTGGACGAGTACGCCGAGGTCTTCGACCCGTACGCCGCTCCGCCGGAGATCACCGTCAACCGGCTCTCCGACGACCTCACCGCGATCGCGACCGACCTGGTGCACGGCCTCGCGCACTACGAGGACGGCCGGGTTGTCGAGGCGCTGTGGTGGTGGCAGTTCTCCTACGTGTCCACGTGGGGTGCGGCCGCGAGCGCCGTACTGCGGGCCATTCAGTCGCTGATCGCGCACGACCGGCTGGAGCCGGCGCACGACGCGGAGACCGAGGCGACCGATCGTGAACTCGTCGAGGTCGCCGAAGAGGCCGTCCAGCGGCGCTGACGGGATGTCTGTTCACGAGCTGGTTCGGCGGTTGCCCGAGCCGGAGGTCGTACGGCGGGTGAGCCGCGCGCTCGCGGTGCTCGATCTGGTGCTGAACGACGACGCGTCGACCAGGTACTACGAGTTCGACGCGCGCTGGTCCGCGACCGAAGAGGCTGCCCTGATGCGGGACGGGTCGGGGAACGAGTACTCGATCGTGTTCTCGCCGGACGGGGCGTTCGCGTACGGGTTCGACCATGAGTCGCCGATGTCGCCGTACGTGAACGAGATGCGGCCGTGGCCCGGACTGCTGGACGGCGTACCCGAGGTGTTCCACGCGCAGCGGGACGACAAGGCATTCTGGGACGAGGCGCCGCGGGCGACGGTGTGCTTCTGGCGTACGACGGACGACACCGCCTGGCGTTGCGGGCCGGTGAAGAACGCCGGTACGGACGGCGCGGATGAGCTGTTCGAGCTGGTCGCGGACGGGCGCCCCGAGGCGTACCTGTCCTTCGCCGAGGACTACTACGAGCAAGCGCTGGACCTCGACGCCGTCCGGCACGTGTACGCGCTGATGCCGCTGACGGAGTACGTCGTCACGTCGCTCAATCGTCAGCGCCGCTTGGCGGATCTCAAGGAATCCATCGCCGAGATCGGTTACCCGCGGTCCTGAGGCGCGTTAGCGTGACGCCTGATGACAACGCATCCACAGGATCCGGCGGTGGTCGGGCCGTTCGCGATCCAGGGGCGGCTCGGCCGTGGTGCGATGGGTGCGGTGTACCTCGCGCGCTCGCCGGGCGGGCGGCTGGTCGCGGTGAAGGTGGTGCGCGACGAGCTCGCCGGCGACTCGGGATTCCGGGCGCGGTTCGCTCGCGAGATCGATGCGGCGCGGCGGGTCAGCGGCGCGTTCACGGCGCCGGTCGTCGATGCCGATCCGTCGGCGGATCGGCCCTGGCTGGCGACGGAGTACCTGCCGGGACCCACGCTGCAGAAGGCGATCGAGACGTCCGGGCCGTTGCCGCCGGACGCGGTGCGATCGCTGGCGAGTGGGCTGGCCGAGGCGCTGGCGGCGATTCACGCGAGCGGTCTCGTGCACCGCGATCTCAAACCGTCGAACATCGTGCTGACCGGCAACGGGCCGCGGGTGATCGACTTCGGGATAGCGCGGGCGCTGGAGGAGGCGAGCCTGACCGCGACCGGGATGGTGATCGGTACGCCGGGGTACTTGTCGCCGGAGCAGATCACCGGGACGGGGGTCGGACCGGCGAGTGACGTGTTCGCTCTCGGCGCGGTGCTGGTGTTCGCCGCGTCGGGGCGCGGTCCGTACGCGACCGGGAGTCCGGCGTCGCTGCTCCATCGGATCGTCAACGAGCAACCACAGCTCCCGCCGCTGCCGGAGCCGGTGGCAGACGTCGTACGCCGATGCCTCGCCCGCGACCCCGCCCACCGGCCGACGCCCGCCGAGGTACTGCGAATCCTCGGCCCCACAACTACAAACCCGCCGACGACCCTGCTCCCACCACCCACCAAAGTCCTGCCACCAACCAAAGTCCCGCAACCGCAGCTCGTCGAGGCGACCTTCGCGACCAGCCGAACGCGACCAACCGTCTTCGCGGCGATCAGCACTTTCCTCTGGCTGGCGTTCATCCCCGCCGACCCACAGGTCAAAGCCCTCCACCCGGTCCTGTCATCGCTCTCCGCCCTGATCTCCCTCGCCTTCTTCTGCCTGGCCGTCCGCTACTGGATCCTCGCCCTCCGACCAAAGGTCGTATTCCGCCTCTCGTCAGCAGGACTGACGGTCAACCGCAGACGTCGCCAGGCCACCGTCCCGTGGCAAGGCGTGACGAGGCTCCGCGTCGGCGGAGACATGAAGCGCCCGTGGCTGGTCGCCTGGCTCGAGCCGCCGTACCAGAACCAGCTCCCGGTCTCCCGGCACCATCACGGCGGTCTCCGCCTCTACCCGATCGCCCACGGCGGATCGCCGAACAACCGCCGAACCCAGGTGAACGAACTCCGCGCCGCCCTCAACTGGTACGCCCCCAACCTCCACGACAAAACCTTCTAGTCCGGCAACATCGGCATCTCCAGGCCCTGCGACTTGCCGAGGAGGACGCCCCGGGTGATCGCGTTGGTGCCGAACTTGTCCTTGACCTGGTCGAGGGCGGAGTCGAGCTCGTTGTTGGCGGCCTTGTCGAACGGGAGCGCCAGCTGGAGGGCGGCCTCGTTCTCCAGGTTGCCGACGGAGATGCCGATCATGGTCAGGCCCTGGGCGGTGATCAGCGGGTTGGCCGCGCGGAGCAGCGCGCGGGCGGTAACCAGGATCGCGCGTGTCTGATCTGTTGCCTGCGGCAACGTATGGGAGCGGGTGGCGCGGGTGAAGTCGTCGAACCGCAGCCGCAGCGTCACGGTCCGGCCGGAGCGGCCCGCGGAGCGCATCCGGCGACTGACGCGATCGACGAGCCCGGCGAGGACGGCGTCCAGCGTGGCCGGGGACTTCGGCGAACGCCCCAACGCCCGTTGCGATCCGATCGAGCGGCGCCGGCGGCCGACTTCGATCGGACGCGGGTCCCGGTTGTGCGCGAGGGCGTGCAGATGCCGCCCGGAGGCCCGCCCGAGCATCGCGACCAGCGCCGCCTCGGGCAGCATCGCGACGTCGCCCACCTTGGTCAGCCCGCGATTCCGCAGCTTCTCCGCGGTCACCTCGCCGACGCCCCACAGCCGCGAAACATCCAACGGGTGTAGGAACTCCAGCTCCCGCTCCGGTGCCACCTCGAGCAGGCCGTCCGGCTTCGCGACGCCGCTCGCCACCTTCGCCAGGAACTTCGTCCGCGCCACGCCGACGGTGATCGGCAGCCCGACCCGGGACATCACCTCGGCGCGCAACCGCACAGCGATCTCCAGCGGCGTACCGCGGATCTTTCGCAGGCCGGCCACATCCAGGAACGCCTCGTCGATCGAGAGCCCTTCGACCAGCGGTGTCGTGTCCTCGAAGACCTTGAACACCGCCTTGCTGGCCTCGGAGTACGCCGACATCCGTGGTTCGACCACGATCGCGCCCGGGCAGCGGCGCAACGCCTGCCCGCCGTTCATCGCGGTCCGCACGCCGAACGCCTTCGCCTCGTAGCTGCAGGCGAGCACCACACCGGCGCCGACGATCACCGGCCGCCCGCGCAGGCGCGGGTCATCGCGCTGCTCGACCGACGCGTAGAACGCGTCCAGATCGGCATGCAGAATCGTCGCCAGCCCGTGCACGAACATATGTTCGCATATACCACCGACAAAACAGATAGGGAGAATTCCTGACGCGGTGGACATCGATGTCAGGAAAGAATGAGCCTTATGGACCTGACGGCATACCGCGATCTCTGGCAGACCCAAGGCGTGATGGCGCTGCTCGCCTCCGCCTTGATCGCGCGGCTGCCGGTGCTGGCGACGATGGTCCCGCTGGCGTTCCTCGCCAAGGACGCCGCCGGCAACTTCGGCTGGGCTGGTGTGGTCGCAGGCGCCTACTCGGTCGGTACGGCGGTTGCGAGTGTCGTCTGGTCCCGGATGGCGGACCGTAAGGGTGCACGCAAGGTAGTGATCGGCACCGGGATGGCCTGGGGCGTCTGGATGGCCGTGCTCGCTCTACTGCCGTACAGCTGGTATCGGGTGCTCCCGGTCGCGGCTGTGCTGGCTGGTGTGTTCGTAGCGCCCGTCACGTCCGCGCTCCGCGCCAACTGGCCGCGGATCGTGCACGGCTCCCGCCTCCGTGCGGTGTACTCGCTGGACGCCACCGCACAGGAGCTGCTGTTCGTCTTCGGCCCGATGCTCGGCGCGATCATGGTCAGTTTCGCGAGTCCACGGGCCGGTCTGCTGGCCTGTGCGGTCACGGCGGCGGCAGCGATCTGGTGGTTCGGTCTCAACCAGCAAGCCGGCGTACCGCATGACGAGGAGGCCGGTCCGCGGCCCACTGCCTGGCAGTTGATCTTCCATCCGCACCGTACGCCGATCCTGTTCGCCTGGGCGTGTCTGGTGATGGGGTTCGCGTCGATGTCACTCGGTATGGTCGCGGTCGCCGACGAGCACGGGAACCGGCTGATCGCCGGCATTCTCGAGACGGTCGCGGCGGTCGGCAGCGTGACCGGCGGTGTGATCAACGGCGCCCTGCCCGGCGGGCGTACGTCGGCCGTGTGGCGGCGGATGTTGTTGCTTGCCGCACTGGTCGCGGTCTGCATCTTCGTGACGTCGTCCGTGGTCGCGCTGGCGATCGCGATGTTCGCCGCCGGCTGCATGATCGCGCCGACGGTCGCCGCGCTCTACGAACGTGTCGGCGCGCTCACGCCGACGTCCGCGCACACCGAGATCTTCGGCTGGACGCAGAGCGGTGGAATGGTCGGGTCGGCCGTCGGATCCGCCGTCGCCGGTGCGGTGGTCGAGGGGTTCGGCGTTCGCTACGCGTGGGTCCTGACCGCGGGCCTCACGGTGCTCGCGACCCTGTCCCTGCTGCGGGTCCCGCCCCATCGGCCGGTCGACACCAGTGCGGTCGACGGCGCTGCGGTCGCGGCGTAGCGCACACGGTAGTTCGCCTCCAGTACGCCGCCGTCGCGGGCGCACATCGAGATCAGCTGCAGGTGCCGCCGGTCCAGGAGCATGCCGCGACCCGCGGCGACCGGGTGGATCAGCAGGGAGATCTCGTCGAGCAGCCGCCAGCGCAGCAGCGAGCGGACCAGCGTCAGGCTGCCGACCACGTGCAGGTCGTCGCCAGGAACGGACTTCAGCGCGTTCAGCACCCGGCGTGTGTCGCCCTGCAGCATCTCGGTGCGGGGGCGAGCCACCACGGGATGGGATCCGACCACGAGGTTCCGGGTGTCGTCGAGTCCCAGCGAGCCGGCGTACCGCTCGAACGTCCGCCGGCCGAACAGCACGCTCCCGGTCGACGGCATCAGCTGGCCGATCGCCGGCCGCGCCAGCCACTGCTCCGGGCGTTCGACGATTCCGTCCTCGGACATGCACAGTCTGGCCACGATGTTCCGCATACCAACTGAGATGCAGCTAATGCCTCGAAGGTTATGTCCGGCGGCCGCGGTGCAGTTCGGTCTCCAGGGCGTCGAGCCGGTTCGTCCAGAACTTGCGGTACCGGTCCAACCAGCTGTCGATCTCCCGCAGCGGCCCGGGATCGACGGCGTACAGCCGCCGGGTGCCGTCGACGGTCACGGTCGCGAACCCGTTGTCGCGCAGCACCCGCAGGTGTTGGGACACGGCCGGCTGGCTGATGCCGAACTCCGCGCCGATCGTGCCGGCGATACTGCCGGCCGGCAGCTCGCCGTCGGCGAGCAGCTCCAGGATCCGGCGCCGGACCGGGTCGCCGAGAATGTCGAACGCGTGCACCGGTACAGTATTTCAGTGATGACTTATATGGACAAGTACCGCTGACCGGTTGCTGGTCAGCCGGTAGGCAACGGTCAGGTCACGGCTAGAATGAACCGAACGACTACGCCTGGTGCAACGCCGCACGGCGTACCGCAACCAGTGGTTTGAGGAGAAACACTGTGGGACGCGTCGTACACAAGTACGGCGGTTCTTCGGTCGCCGACGCCGATTGCATCAAGCGCGTGGCCCAACGGATCGTCGCGACGAAGAAGGCCGGGAACGACGTCGTGGTGGTGATCTCCGCCATGGGCGACACCACCGACGAACTGATGGACCTGGCCCAGCAGGTCTCTCCGCTGCCGCCGCCGCGCGAGCTCGACATGCTGCTCACCTCGGGTGAGCGGATCTCGGCCGCGCTGCTGGCGATGGCGATCGCGAACCTGGGCTACGAGGCGCGCAGCTTCACCGGCTCGCAGGCCGGCGTGATCACGACCGCCGCGCACGGCAACGCGCGCATCATCGACATCACGCCCGGCCGGATCGAGGCCGCGCTGGGCGAGGGCCACGTCGCGATCGTGGCCGGTTTCCAGGGCGTCGCCCAGGACACCAAGGACATCACCACGATGGGCCGCGGCGCCTCCGACACCACCGCGGTCGCGCTGGCCGCCGCGCTGGAGGCCGACTACTGCGAGATCTACACCGACGTGGACGGCATCTTCACCGCGGACCCGCGGATCGTGCCGGCCGCCCAGCAGATCCCGAAGATCTCCTACGAGGAGATGCTCGAGATGGCTGCCTGCGGCGCCAAGGTGCTGCACCTGCGCTGCGTGGAGTACGCGCGGCGTTACAACGTCCCCGTCCATGTGCGTTCCTCCTTCTCGCAGAAGGAAGGCACCTGGGTCGTCGATGCGAAGGAACTGGATCAGATGGAACAGGCGATCATCTCCGGCGTCGTGCAGGACCGCGGCGAAGCCAAGATCACGGTGGTCGGCGTCCCCGACAAGCCGGGTGAGGCGGCCCGGATCTTCGAGACGGTCGCCGGTGCCGACACCAATATCGACATGATCGTGCAGAACGTGTCGGCGGTCGCCACCAACCGCACCGACATCTCGTTCACGCTGCCCCGCGCCGACGGCGCCCGGGCGATGTCCGCGCTGGCGCGGATGAAGGACGAGGTCGGCTACGAGCAGTTGCTGTACGACGACCAGATCGGAAAGGTCTCGGTCGTCGGGGTCGGAATGCGCTCGCACCCGGGCGTTTCCGCGAAGTTCTTCTCCGCGCTCGCCGACGCCGGCGTGAACATCGAGATGATCTCCACCTCGGAGATCCGGATCTCGGTGGTCGTGGACGAGAACCTGGTGGACGCTGCCGTGACCGCGGCGCACACCGCATTCGACCTGGACGACGAGCACACCCAGGCTGTCGTGTACGGAGGAACTGGACGGTGACCCCTGTGAGCGCATTGGACAACGAGATCGACGACCGGACGGGCCTGCCTTCGCTGGCGGTGGTGGGTGCGACCGGTGCCGTCGGGTCGGTGATGCTGGCCCTGCTCTCGACCCGCGAGAACGTGTGGGGAGAGATCCGGCTGATCGCGTCCGAGCGCTCCGCGGGGAAACGGCTGAAGGTCCGCGGCGAGGAGGTCGAGGTCGTCGCGATCAGCGAGCAGGCCTTCGACGGGATCGACGTGGCGATGTTCGACGTCCCCGACGAGGTGTCGGCGCAGTGGGCGCCGATCGCGACCGCCAAGGGCGCCGTTGTGGTGGACAACTCCGGCGCGTTCCGGATGGACCCGGACGTGCCGCTGGTGGTCCCCGAGGTGAACGCCGAGGCGGCCCGGAACCGGCCGAAGGGCATCATCTCCAACCCGAACTGCACGACGCTGTCGATGATCGTCGCGATGGGCGCGCTGCACCACCGCTACGAGCTCGAGCAGCTCGTGGTCGCGTCGTACCAGGCCGCGTCGGGTGCCGGGCAGTCCGGGATCGACGCGTTGCACGACCAGCTGGCGAAGGTGGCCGGGAACCGGGAGCTCGGGAGTACGCCGGGTGACGTGCGGCGGGTGGTCGGGAACGACCTCGGCCCGTTCGCGGCCCCGCTGGCGCTGAACGTCGTACCGTGGGCCGGCTCGCTCAAGGACGACGGCTGGTCGTCGGAGGAGCTGAAGGTCCGCAACGAATCCCGCAAGATCCTCGGGCTGCCGGATCTCAAGGTGTCCGCGACGTGTGTGCGGGTCCCGGTCGTCACCACGCACTCGCTGTCGGTGCACGCCCGGTTCGTCCAGGAGGTCGACGCCGACGGCGCTCGCGAGGTACTGCGGGACGCTCCCGGCGTGCTGCTCTTCGACAACCCGGCCGAGGGCGAGTTCCCGACGCCGGCCGACGTTGTCGGCACAGACCCGACCTGGGTCGGCCGGATCCGCAAGTCACTCGACGACCCGAACGCCCTCGAACTCTTCGTCTGCGGCGACAACCTCCGCAAGGGCGCCGCCCTGAACACGGCCCAGATCGCAGAGGTCGTCGCCAAGGAGTTCATCCCCGCCGAAGCCTAGGAACGGCCTACAACCAGTTCTCCCGGGCTGCGTGCAGGGCTAGTTGGAAGCGGGTGCTGGCGCCAGTGCGGTTCATCAGGCGCTCCAGGTAGCGGAAGAACGTCCGGCGGCTGATGCCGAGGGTGCGGGCGATGGTGTCGTCGGCGGCGCCGGTCGCCAGCAGGGCCAGCAGGCGGCGCTCGATCGGCTCCAGGCGGTCGTCCTCGGCGCCGACGGACGCGTGCAGCGGCAGCGCGTTGCGCCAGCACAGCTCGAACATCCCGATCAGCGCGGACAGCAGGCTGCTCGGCCGGATGATCAGCAGTGACCGGTTCACGTCGGTGTCGCGCGCGGACATCGACACGAACGCGATCGCGCCGTCGATGATCGTCAGCTTCGCCGGTACGTCGGGCAGCACCCGCGCCTGCTCGCCGGCCTCCACACACGGGAGGATGTTCTCGGTCAGGTACCCGGGCACCTCGACCGATTCCGGTGAGTACACGACCCGGTAGGACACACCGCGACGGAGCTGGTCGATCTCCTCCTGGTTCGGTCCGCCGATGTAGTACGGCGGGGAGTCGATGGCCAGGATCTCGCGCTGTACGCCGCTCTTGATCTGGTGGATCCGCTCGACGATCGCGCTGCCGGTGACCACCTCGATCAGGTGCGTCGTCGACTCGTTGTGCACGGTCCGGCGGAACTCGTCGTACGCGTTCAGGACCTCGATCCGGGCCTGCTTCAGCTCGGACTCGCGGCGCAGTGTCATCGCCTCCAGACCCGCGTCCGGCGGCACCGGCAGGTAGCGCGAGTGGTCCGAACCGGATCGCCGTGCCAGCCCGGCCTGCACCAGGCCGCCCAGGGTGGCGTCGATCGAGCGCTCCCGGTCGGGGACCGCCTCGCCCAGTTCGGTGATCGACGACGGGCCGGTCCGCAGCAGATGCTGGTAGACCTTGATCTCGTCGTCGTTGAGCCCGAGCACCTTCAAATGGCCGATACGCTCCGTGTCCGTTGTGCTCACAACGCTCCCCTCCCTTCCGGCTGCTGTCACCGTCCGCTACCGCCCCTCCAGCCTAGACGGGGCGATCCAGAGCCGTCGGCACTGAACGTGTCGACCCAAATGCACGCAGCGATATTTGTTGTCCTGTCAGCATTGTTGTGCCGTGTCACCATCTGGCCACCATTTCCGCGCAGTCGTGAGCGAGAATTGAGGTCCAGCAGCCCGGCGACGGACCACCTGAGCGCCGCCGGGCTGCTGTTCCAATTCTGGCCCGAGTTGGCTGTCTCGTCAGCGGAGCCTGTTTCGGTTGGGTCTCGATCCCGGCGCATCGGTGCCCTCGCACTTCCGTGCCATCACTGGCTGTGCTGGAGGGTGTACAAAATGTGGCATCTCCAATCGTGAGGCCGATGAGGAGGAGTGCCCGATGCGACCGGTTCCGCCCTGTGCCGCCGACCGTACCGGTGCCGCCGTCCCCAGCGCCCGCGGGTCCTTGCAGGGATCCCGGCGGGCGTTGTCCTCCTGCGGTCTCCGGTCCGTCCCCACACCTGCTGCGCGCACCTGCCGGCGAACGCAGCACCTCTGGGGACGGACGAACGAGCTCGTCTCCCGACGGGCTCGATGCGCGATGACCGCCGCCCTGGTCATCGTGCTGCCCGATCCGGCGCGGCTGTCCGCTACCGCCCACTGCGGACGTGCTCCCGGATCGACGGTGGAACCCCAGGGGGTGCTGAAGGGTGCTCCGTGGATGGTGAGGCTGTCCATGGGGAGCGCGGATGTGATGTTGCGTGTCACGTCCGCCGCCCGGCACGCCCCGGCCAGGACGCACTTCCTGGGGTCCCGCTCGTAACACCCGTCCCCGTTGACCTCGCTGATCACACGGCCGGTGTGACAGGTCACGTCAACTTCGCGCGCCGGGGTAGCGTCGTACCTCGTGAATTGACCGCGATTTGACTTGGCTGGAAGGCGTTTTGGTCGTCCCAGGCTGTCAAATGTATATTCCGGATAACGATCGGCGAAGGACGACGCAGGTGTTGTGGACGCAGCGGGGTACGACGTTTGGTAGCCGTCCGTACGTCGTTGCTCACTAAGGAGGACCGCTGTGTCGTCGGCGTCCGTGCCGATCCGCTACTCTGCTTCCCGGTCTGCGTGGCACGTCGCCGTACCCCGGGCGGCTACCGCCGAAACCCAGGTGATCGGCCATCGTGGATCCAACTTTCCGGCAGAGAGAGGCATCGCCTGAATGAACGCGACTAGCGTCGACGAGGAGTTCAACCCGTCGGTGCACGTGTACGAACCACACAAGGTCGGCCTGCCGAAACTGCGCCCGTACTTCAAGGCGCTGTGGCAGCGGCGGGAGTTCGCAGCGGAGATGTCCCGGACCAACATCCGGGCCGCCAACACGAACACCTTCTTCGGCCAGGTGTGGCTGGTGCTGAACCCACTGCTCCTGGCAGCGGTCTACTACCTACTGGTCGACATCATCGCCGGTGGGAGTTCCAAGATCGATGCCGGCGAGCGGTTCGCGCACATGTGCGGCGGCCTCTTCGCCTTCTACTATTTCTCCGGTGCCATGACGGCCGGTGCGGCCAGCGTCGTCGGTGGCGGCAAGCTGCTGATGAACCAGTCGTTCCCGCGGATGCTGTTGCCGTTGTCCGCGGTGCGGACGGCGTTCTTCCGCTTCCTGCCGACCCTGGGCGTTTACCTCGTCATCCACCTGGCGATGCGGCAGCCCTTCCATTGGGCGATGCTGCTGGCTCCGGTGTTCCTGATCATGCTGACGGTCTTCGCCGCCGGCATGGGCATGATCTTCGCGGCCCTGCAGGTGTACTTCCGGGACACGACCAGCTTCCTGCCGTACTTCGTGCGGATCTGGCTGTACCTGTCGCCGGTGCTGTGGTTCGCCGAGCAGGCCCCGGAGAAGTTCAAGGGCTTCATCCAGTACAACCCGCTCTACCCGCTGATCGGCGGCTGGGCGGACCTGCTGGTGCGTGGCGACATCCCGAAGTGGCAGATGTGGGCCGGCGGTGGGTTCTGGGCGATCGTCGCCTTCGTGGTCGGCTCGCTGTTCTTCATGTCGAGGGAGCGTGAGTTCGTTGTCCGTCTCTGACACTGAGAAGAAGCCGATGCAGAAGAGCCCTTCGGACATTCCGGCCGTCAAGGTGCAGGACGTGTCCATCACCTACCGGACCACGTTCGAGCGGGTGCCGACCTTCAAGAGCGCCCTGGTGCGTTTCGGTCGCGGCGAGCGGGCGGTCCGTGAGGTCAAGGCCGTCCAGAACGTCTCGTTCGACGTCAACCACGGGACCACGATCGGCATCATCGGCGCGAACGGCGCCGGCAAGTCGACGCTGATGCGCGCGGTCGCCGGCATCCTGCCGCCGACCTCGGGCCGGATCGAGGTGCACGGCCGGGTCTCCACGCTGCTGTCGCTGGGCGTCGGCTTCAACGCCGCCCTGTCCGGCAAGGAGAACGTGGTCCTCGGTGGACTCGCGGCGGGCCTGAGCCGCAAGGAGATCGAGGCCCGGTACGAGGAGATCGCGGAGTTCGCCGAGCTCGGTGACTTCATGGAGATGCCGATGCGGACGTACTCGTCCGGCATGTTCAGCCGGCTGGCGTTCTCCGTCGCGGTGCACATGGACCCGGACATCCTGCTGATCGACGAGGCGCTGTCCGCCGGTGACGCGTCGTTCAAGACCAAGGCCGCGGCCAAGATGTCGGAGCTCGTCACCAACAGCCGCACGATGTTCCTGGTCAGCCACGCGATGAGCAGCGTCCGCGAGCTGTGCAACGACTGCATCTGGTTGCACAAGGGCAAGCTGATGATGCGCGGCGAGCCGAACGAGGTCATCCAGGCCTACACGAAGTTCCTGCAGGTCGGCGAAGCAGAAGCTGTCTCACTCGAGGACCTCTGACCAATGTCACGCAGCACCGCGCCGGACGTGGGGATCATCACGACCGGCCACGACGTGGCCGATGCGCGCCTGCACAAGATCACCGCTGCCCTGCAGCACCGTGACCTGTCGGTCGAGCTGTGGGGCCTCGGCGACGCCGACGGTGGACCGGCGGGTGCTGTGGTGCACGCCGGACCGCGCGGCAACATGGTGCAGCGGCTCGCGCGTACCGCCGTACTGCCGTGGCGCACGAAGGCCAAGGTGGTGATGACGGTCGACCCGGACATGATCCCGGTCACCCGGCTCGTCACCGCGCTGCGGCGGCGCAAGTTCGTGGTCGACGTGCACGAGGACTACGAGCGGCTTCTCGCCGACCGTGCCTGGGCGCAGGGCCCGGCGGGACTGCCGGCCCGGATGATCGTGCGCGCCGGCTCCAAGCTGGCCGCGGGCGCCGACCTCACCGTCGTCGCCGACTCGCATCTCGCACCGCACCAGGCGAAGCACCGCATCGTGGTGCAGAACCTTCCCAACCGCGGCTTCCTGGCCCCGTCCCCGCCCACCGGCGCCCCGCGCGCGGTGTACGTCGGGGACCTGCGCAGGAGCCGTGGACTGTTCGACATGGTCGAGACCGTCGCCGCGGCGCCGGACTGGTCTCTCGATCTGATCGGCCCGGTCGCACCGTCGGACCGGGACGAGCTGGAGACCCGGGTCGCACGGCCCGACCTGAACGGTCGGGTCCGGCTGCACGGGCGCCAGCCACCGGCGGACGCGTGGCAGCTCACCAAGGGAGCTTGGGCGAGCCTGGCCATGCTGCAGCCGACCCCGGCGTTCGTGGAAGCGATGCCGTCCAAGATCTACGAGTACCTCGCCAGCGGTCTTCCCGTGCTCTCCACGCGCCTGCCCCGGCAGACGAAGGTGATCGAGGAGTCCGGTGGCGGAGTCCTGGTGGACTCGGTGGCGGAGGCGTCCGAGACCCTGCGGCGCTGGTCCGCGGACCCCGGTGAGCTGGAGAAGCTGCGCGACCACGCGCTGCAGTGGGCGGCGGACCATCTGCCCACGAACACGCCGTACGACGACCTGGCCGACGCGATTCTCAATCTTTTAAGAGGAACTGCATGACCGACCGCCCACACCTGCTGTACGTCGCCTGGGGCTTCCCGCCCTGCCGAGGCGGCGGCGTCTACCGGGCCCTGGCCACGGCCAACCGGTTCGCCGCGCTCGGCTGGAAGGTGACCGTGCTGACGGCCGACCGCGACACGTTCTTCCGGTTCACCGGTGCGGACCTGACCCTCGAGGAACGGGTCGACCCGTCCGTCGAGGTTGTCCGGGTCCCGTTCGAGTGGCCGATTCTCGAAGCCGACCTGCGCCGCTGGTCCAAGCGCCGGGCGTCGAACCCGAAGCTCTGGGCCAAGTGGCGCACGAAGCAGGACCAGATCCCGTTCCCGGAGAGCGGCTACGGGCCGTGGCGTTCCGTGATCGAGAAGGCCGCGGAGCGCATCCACCAGGCGCACAAGGTCGACCTGACGGTCGCCACCGCCAACCCGCACGTCGCGTTCACCGCGGCGTACCACCTGCACAAGAAGTTCCAGGTGCCGTACGTCATGGACTACCGCGACGCGTGGCTGCTGGACGTGTTCACCGGTGACCGGCTGCACGAGCCGAACAGCCGGGCGGCCAAGTGGGAGAAGAAGCTGGTCGAGTCCGCCCGCGAGGTCTGGTTCGTGAACGACCCGATCAAGGACTGGCACGAGAAGCTCTACCCGGCGCACGCGAGCAAGATGCACACGGTCGCCAACGGCTTCGACCCCGACCTGGTGCCGGACACGCAGGACCGCGGCGCGGTCACCGACCGGCCGCTGGTCTTCGGGTACGTCGGAACGGTGTCGCCGAAGGTGCCGCTCGCGGACTTCGTCAAGGGCTGGCAGCTCGCCAAGGAGCAGTCAGAGGAGCTCGCCGGCGCGAAGGCGAAGATCTACGGCTACCTCGGGTACTACGCGCAGCCGCGGGCGGACATGCTCGCGACGATCAACGCTGCGACCGAGGACGGGGTCAGCTACGAGGGCCCGGTCGGCAAGGCGGAGATCGCCAAGGCGTACGACGAGTTCGACGCGCAGCTGCTGATGCTGGGCAAGGGGCGGTACGTGACGAGCGGCAAGGTGTTCGAGTACCTCGCCACCGGGTTGCCGGTGGTGTCGGTGCACGACCCGGAGAACGCGGCGTCCGACGTCCTGCGGGGGCATCCGTTGTGGTTCCCGGTCGCGGACGTGACGCCGGAGGCCATCGCGGCGGCGCTGATCGAGGCGGCGCACGCGGCGCGGACCGCGGACGAGGGGATCCGGGCGAAGGCGCGCGAGTTCGGTGC
Organism: Kribbella speibonae; assembly: GCF_004331375.1. Lineage (NCBI taxonomy): Bacteria > Bacillati > Actinomycetota > Actinomycetes > Propionibacteriales > Kribbellaceae > Kribbella > Kribbella speibonae. Next base: position 80,268 of record NZ_SJKC01000006.1, read on the forward strand.
GTCGTACCGGCGGGACCTGCAGCTGGATCCGCGGATCGAATCGCTGGCCGCGAGTGTGAAGGGGGTCGCCGCATGAGCAAGGTTGTTCTGCTGTCCACGCGGAAGTTGCCGCCGACGTACTTCGACCAGGTTCGTGAGGACCTCGGCGACCAGGACATCACCATCGACGTCGTCGGCTGGGTCGCTCCGTCCGCCTGGGTCGCCGACAAGGTCAACACCTTCACGCTGATCGGCCCAGGCCGGATGCCGGCCGAGCCGGCGCCTGAGGAAACAGTTGTTGAGGAGAAGCCTGCTGAGGTAGAGGCCGAGAAGGCTCCTACCCCTGCAGCTCCCACTCCTACCCCGCCGCCCGCGGCGCCAACCCCGAAGCCGAAGCCCACGGGTGCCAAGCGGGTGGTGAAGGCTGTTGAGTGGCGCGCGCGGCGGGCCAAGAAGGTTGCTGGGCGGATGTTGCCTAAGGCAATCAAGACTTCGGCGCCGGTGAAGTTCCTGCGCGGGCAGCGGGCGACCAGCGACCTCGGTAAGACGTACTGGGAGCGGGTGCTCAGCCGTCGCGACGTGCTGTCGACCATCGACCAGGCCGATGTCGTGATCGCGCTCGACGCCGGCGCCATCTGGGCCGGCTGGAACCTCGGCCAGCGGAAGGCGAGCACCCCGGTGGTGCTCGGTCTGCCCGCGGCCCGTCGCGAGCTCGACATGATGAAGGTCCCTTCTGCGTAATGGGTGACACGACGACGATGACGATCCGCGAGCACCTGCCGGCGCCCTTGGCCCGGACCGCTGGAGCGGTCCGGCGGCGCCTGCGGGGCTTGCGGTACTCGTACGCGCAGCTGCCGGCCTTCCCGCCGGCAGCGGCGACACGGGTACGGATGCTGGTCGGACCGACCAACTCCGCCGGTCAGGGGTACGCCTGGGCACAGGCCGCCAAGACCCTGCCGGACGTCAGCGCCGTCGCGTTCTCCCTGCACCGCAAGGGACAGTTCCAGTTCGCCGACGACTACGGCGTACCGCTGGCGTGGTTCGGTCAGCCGCGCTGGCAGCGCGCCCAGGAGCAGTACGTCGTCGAGAACTACACGCATGTGATGGTCGAGTCGCTGCGTCCGCTCTTCGGCGCCCGCGGCGTCTCGGACGCGTCCGCGGACATCGAGACGATGCTCGCCAAGGGCATCAACCTGAGTCTGCTGTTCCACGGCTCCGACATCCGCCTGCCCAGCCGGCACGCGCAGCGCGAGCGCTGGTCGCCGTTCACTCCGGGTGACGAGCTGACCGACCGCCTCGAGCCGCAGGCCCGCCGGCACGCGGAGCTCGTCGAGTCGCTGCAGCTTCCGGTGTTCGTCTCCACGGTCGACCTGCTGGACGACGTACCGAACGCCCAGTGGCTGCCGGTCGCGATCGATCCGGCGCCCTGGCAGCAGGCCGCACGGCCGTTGTTCTCCGGTGCGAAGCCGGTCGTCGCGCACGTCCCGTCGAACGCGAAACTCAAGGGCACCGAGGAGATCGACGCGGTGCTGACCCGGCTGCACGAGAGCGGCGCGGTCGAGTACCGGCGGATCACCGGCGTACCGCACGAGCAGATGGCAAGCGTCATCGGTGACGCCGACATCGTTGTCGATCAGCTCCGGATCGGCCTGTACGGCGTGGCAGCCGCGGAAGCGCTGGCGGCCGGGCGGATCGTGGTTTCGTACGTCGGTGACGGGGTGCGCCACCGGGTGCGTAGTCTGGCCGGGCGAGAGGTGCCGATCGTGGAGGCGGATCCCGACACCCTGGGTGATGTCGTCAGCGGTCTGATCGCGGATCGTGACGCGGCTGCCGAGCGGGCGGCCACCGGCCCCGAGTTCGTGGCGGCGTTGCACGACGGACGCCGCTCGGCCGAAGTACTGAGTAGTTGGCTCACCAAGAAGGAGACCCTGTGACGGCCCGCATCGCGCCCTCCGCCGACGTCGACGACAGCGCCCAGATCGGCGACGGTTCGTCGGTCTGGCACCTGGCCCAGATCCGCGAGAACGCGGTCCTCGGCGAGAACTGCATCATCGGCCGCGGCGCCTACGTCGGGACCGGGGTCCGGATGGGCGACAACTGCAAGATCCAGAACTACGCGCTGGTGTACGAGCCCGCGTCCCTCGAGGACGGCGTGTTCATCGGCCCGGCGGTGGTGCTAACCAACGACTACTTCCCGCGCGCGGTGAACCCGGACGGTACGCCGAAGAGCGGGCACGACTGGGAACCGGTCGGGGTGACGATGAAGGAAGGCTGCTCGCTCGGTGCGCGCAGCGTGTGCGTGGCCCCGGTCACCATCGGCCGCTGGGCGACGGTCGCCGCGGGTGCGGTCGTCACCAAGGACGTGCCAGACTTCGCGCTGGTCGCGGGGGTCCCGGCGCGCCGGCTCAAGTGGGTCGGCAAGGCCGGGGTTCCGCTGCTCTCCGTCGGGGACGGCGAGTGGAAGTGCCCGAACACGGGCGAGATGTACATCGAAACCGACGGACGGCTGCGGCCGGCCGATGAAGCACAGGAGGAGAACTGATGGTGCAGCCGATTCCGGCCGCGAAGCCGATCATCGGGAAGGAGGAGCGCGAGGCTGTCGACCGTGTCATGCAGTCCGGCATGCTCGCCCAGGGTCCTGAGGTGGCGGCGTTCGAGCAGGAGTTCGGCGCAGCGCTGGTCTCCGGCCGTGCGTGCGTCGCGACGAACTCGGGCACGTCGGGTCTCCACCTCGGCCTGCTGGCCGCGGGCGTCGGACCGGGTGACGAGGTCATCGTCCCGTCCTTCACCTTCGCCGCGACCGCGAACAGCGTCGCGCTGACCGGTGCCACCCCGGTGTTCGTCGACATCGAGCCGACGTACTTCTGCCTGGACCCGGTCGCGGTCGAGGCCGCGATCACCGAGAAGACCAAGGCCGTCATGCCGGTGCACCTGTTCGGTCACCCGGCCAACGTCACCGCGCTGCAGGCGATCGCCGACAAGCACGGCATCCAGATCTACGAGGACGCCGCGCAGGCCCACGGCGCCACCTGGAACGGTGCGCCGGTCGGTACCTTTGGCGAGTTCGCGATGTTCAGCCTCTACCCGACCAAGAACATGACGTCCGGTGAGGGCGGTATGAACTCGGTCGCGAACGCCGACCTCGAGCGCCGGATGCGGCTGTTCCGCAACCAGGGCATGCTCAAGCAGTACGAGAACGAGGTCGTCGGCCTGAACAACCGGATGACCGACCTGCACGCCGCCATCGGCCGCGTGCAGCTGACCAAGGTCGGCGGCTGGACCAAGCAGCGGCAGGAGAACGCGGCCTTCCTGGACGCGAACCTGCAGGGTGTCGCCGTTCCGGCGGTCGCCGCCGAGGCGACCCACGTGTACCACCAGTACACGATCCGCGTGACCGAGGACCGCGACGGTTTCGCGAACGCGCTGCGGACCGAGTACGGCGTCGGCTGCGGCGTGTACTACCCGATCCCGAACCACCGGCTCCCGTCGTTCCAGCGTGAGCTGGACCTGCCGGAGACCGAGAAGGCCGCGGCCGAGGTGCTCTCGCTGCCGGTCCACCCCTCGCTGTCCGAGGAAGACCTGAACCGGATCGTGGCCGCGGTGAACACCGTGGCGAAGGCGGGTGCGTGAGATGGCGAACCTGCGTGCGGGCCTGATCGGCCTGGGCATGATGGGCCGGCACCACGCCCGGGTGCTGGCGTCCCTCGAGGGCGTCGACCTGGTCGCGGTCGCCGACCCGGGTGGTGACAAGTTCGGTGTCGCCGGCGGTCGTCCGGTGCACGAGAACATCGAGCAGCTGATCGCCGAGAAGATCGACTACTGCATGGTCGCGGTACCGACGCAGTACCACGCCGAGATCGCGAAGTCGCTGGCCGAGGCCGGCGTGCACGCGATGATCGAGAAGCCGCTGGCCGGCTCCTCGGCCGAGGCGACCGAGATCGCGAAGGCGTTCGAGGCGGCCGGTCTGGTCGGCGCGGTCGGCCACATCGAGCGGTACAACCCGGCGCTGCAGGCGCTGCGGGTGCGGCTGGAGGCCGGTGAGCTGGGCGACATCTACCAGATCACCACGCGCCGCCAGGGCCCGTTCCCGGCCCGGATCGCCGACGTCGGCGTGGTGCTGGACCTGGCCACCCACGACATCGACCTGACCGCCTGGGTGACCCAGTCGCCGTTCGTCTCGGTGTCGGCGCAGAGCGCCCACAAGTCGGGCCGGCAGTACGAGGACCTGATCGCGGTGACCGGCAAGCTGGCCGACGGCACCGTCACCAGCCACCTGGTCAACTGGCTGTCCCCGATGAAGGAGCGGCTCACCGTCGTCACCGGTGAGAAGGGCGCGTTCATCGCCGACACCCTGCTGGCCGACCTGACCTTCCACTCCAACGGAACGGTCGCCACCGCGTGGGACGACGTCGCGCACTTCCGCGGTGTCAGCGAGGGCGACATGATCCGCTACGCGATCAGCAAGCCGGAGCCGCTGAAGACCGAGCACGAGCAGTTCCGCGACGCGGTGCTCGGCAAGGAGGCGGACATCGTCACGCTGCAGCAGGGTCTGACCACCGTGCGGGTCGCCGAGGCCGTTCTGCAGTCGGCGTCCGAGGATCGAACCGTCAAGGTCGCCGGGGAGTCCCAGTAGCCATGAAGGTTCTGAGCGTTGTCGGGGCGCGCCCGCAGTTCGTGAAGCTGGCACCCGTGGCGGAGGCGTTTGCCGCCACGGAGCACCAGCACGTGATCGTGCACACCGGGCAGCACTACGACAAGAACATGTCCGACGTGTTCTTCGCCGACCTGCGGATCCCGGACCCGGACGTCCACCTGGGCGTCGGGTCCGGCAGCCACGGTGTCCAGACCGGCGCGATGCTGGCCGCGATGGACGCCGTACTGGACGAGCACAAGCCGGACTGGGTGCTGGTGTACGGCGACACGAACTCGACGCTCGCCGGCACGCTGTCCGCGGTGAAGATGCACCTGCCGGTCGCGCACCTCGAGGCCGGCCTGCGCTCGTTCAACCGGCTGATGCCGGAGGAGCACAACCGGGTACTCACCGACCACGCGGCAGACCTGCTGCTGGCCCCGACCCAGGTCGCGATGGACCACCTGGCGAACGAGGGCCTGAAGGACAGGTCGCGGCTGGTCGGCGACGTGATGACCGACGTGTGCTTCCGGGTCCGCGACGCGGTGGCGGACAAGCCGCTGGACCTGCCGTTCAAGCGCGGTGAGTACGTCGTTTCGACCATCCACCGGGCCGAGAACACCGACGACCCGGCCCGGCTGGCCGCGATCGTCGACGGTCTCGCCGGGGCCGGTACGCCGGTTCTGCTGCTGGCCCACCCGCGGCTGGTCGCGAAGTGCGCGGAGCACGGCATCAAGCTGGAGCGTCCGGACGGTTCGCTGCACGTCCGGGAGCCGCTGGCGTACCCGGAGATGGTCGCGGCCGTCCTCGGTTCGGCCGGTGTCGTGACCGACTCCGGCGGTCTCCAGAAGGAGGCTTTCCTGCTCGGCCGGGTGTGCACCACGCTGCGCACCGAGACCGAGTGGGTCGAGACGCTGGACGACGGATGGAACGTGTTGACATCCGACGTGAGTAAGCTGCCCGAGTTGGCCGCACGGCCGACGCCCACGGGGGACCGCCCGATGCCGTACGGCGACGGCCACGCTGCAGAGCGTGTCGTCTCCACTCTCGCGGAGTAACTACATGACGAAGGCCGCCGAAGAGAACCAGACGCCGCCGACCCAGGAAATGCCCGGGTCGGCCGGTGTCACGAGCCCGTCTTCGGGCGCGCCTGTCACCACCACCTCACCGCCGGATCCCGGCAAGAGGTTGCCACGAGTCGAGTCGCTCACCGGTTTGCGCTGGTGGGCGGCCTTCTTCGTGTTCTGCCACCACATGACGCAGCTGGCGCCACTGCCGATCTACGACTTCCTGAAGTACGGCACGTCCGGCGTCACGTTCTTCTTCGTGCTGTCCGGCTTCGTGCTCACCTGGTCGTCGCGGCCGGGGACGAAGATCAGCACGTTCTACCGGCGGCGGTTCGCGCGGATCTTCCCGCTGTACTTCCTGACGCTGGTCGCGGCGATCTTCGTCTTCTACCGGTTCGAGCCGCCGACCGGGATGTCCTGGATCAAGCCGGTCTCGATGACCGTGCTGGTGCTGTCGGCGTTCCTGGTCCAGGGCTGGTCGAACAACCCGACCATCCTGTACGGCGGTAACCCGGCCGGCTGGACGCTGTCGGTCGAGGCGTTCTTCTACGCGTACTTCCCGTTCGTCTGGCGGGCCACGCAGCGGCTGAAGACGGTCGGCGGTCTGATCCTGTGTGTCTCGGTGCTCGTGCTCGGCGGGGCGTACCGCCTGGCGCTGTTCCATTACAAGGCCGACGTACCGGTGTTGCCGCAGCCGGTGCTGCACTCGGTGGCGTTCCTGTTCGGCATCGGCCTCGCGATCTCGCTGCGATCCGGCTGGAAGCCGCGGATCCCGGTGTGGTTCGCGTTCCTGGTCACCGGCGGCGGCCTGTACCTGCTCTGGTACTCCGGTGCGCACCCGACGCAGGTCCCGGGCGCGGTCACGATGGGCCTGTGCCAGAAGGAAGTCCTGACGTTCCTGTACGGCTTCCTGATCCTCGCGGTCGCCGCCCGCGACATGCGCGGCGGCCGGTCGATCCTGCGCAGCAAGCCGATGGTGGCGCTCGGCCAGTGGTCGTACGCCTTCTACCTCGTGCACGCCACGATCCTGTACGCGATCAAGGAGCAGCACGGTATCGCCGGCCCGATCGGCTGGTCCAACCTGACGTGGTACGCCGGTGTCCTCGTCCTCTCGATCATTGCCTCGTGGCTGCTCTACAAGTTCGTCGAGCACCCGCTGGAACGAAAGCTCCGAGGCCCCCGATGAAGAATCACTACCTAGTGGAGTTGCTGTGCGTGTCAGTGTTGTTGCCTTAGGCAAGATCGGACTGCCGTTGGCGGTCCAGTTCGCGGCCAAGGGCCATCAGGTCGTCGGCGTCGACATCAACGAGAAGTTCGTCGAGCTGGTGAACGCCGGCCAGGAGCCGTTCCCGGGTGAGGCCCACCTGCAGGAGCTGCTGTCCGAGACCGTGGCCGACGGCCGCCTGCGGGCGACCACGGACTACGCGGACGCGATCCCGAACAGCGACGCGGTCGTCGTGGTCGTGCCGCTGTTCGTGGACGAGCAGACCGGGCAGCCCGAGTTCGGCTGGATGGAGAACGCGACCCGTTCACTGGCCGAGCACCTGAGCCCCGGCACGCTGGTCAGCTACGAGACCACGCTCCCGGTCGGCACCACCCGGAACCGGTGGAAGCCGATGCTCGAGGAGATCTCGGGCCTGACCGAGGGCACCGACTTCCACCTGGTGTTCTCGCCGGAGCGGGTGCTCACCGGCCGTGTCTTCGCGGACCTTCGCAAGTACCCGAAGCTGGTCGGCGGCCTGTCCGAGGAGGGCGCGAAGCGCGCCACCGCGTTCTACGAGGCCGTCCTGGACTTCGACGAGCGCCCGGACCTGGACCGCGCGAACGGTGTCTGGGACCTGGGTTCCGCGGAGGCGGCCGAGCTGGCGAAGCTGGCCGAGACCACCTACCGCGACGTGAACATCGGCCTGGCGAACCAGTTCGCCCGGTTCGCCGGCCAGAACGGTATCGACGTGCACGCCGTCATCGAGGCGTCGAACTCGCAGCCGTACAGCCACATCCACCGGCCGGGCATCGCGGTCGGGGGTCACTGCATCCCGGTCTACCCGCGGCTGTACCTGTACACCGACCCGGACGCCACCGTCGTACGGGCCGCCCGCGAGGCGAACGCCGGTATGCCGGACTACACGATCGGTCTGCTCGAGGGCGCGTTCGGTGACCTCAAGGGCGCCAAGGTCGTCGTGCTCGGCGCGTCGTACCGTGGTGGCGTGAAGGAGACCGCCTTCTCCGGAGTCTTCCCGGCTGTCGAGGCGCTCAAGGCGCGCGGTGCCGAGGTGTCCGTGCACGACCCGCTGTACACCGACGACGAGCTCCAGGGTCTCGGCTTCACGCCGTACACGCTGGGCGCGCCGGTGGACGCGGCGGTGCTGCAGGCGGACCACGCGGAGTACGCACAGCTGAGCCCGGCCGACCTGCCGGGCGTGAAGGTGCTCGTCGACGGTCGCGACCGCACCGACCCGGCCAAGTGGGCCGGCGTGCGTCGGATTGTGATCGGAAGGTCGGTCAGCCAGTGACACATGCCGACCTGCGGGTCGTGATGATGGTCGCCAACGACGTCACCAACGACAGCCGGGTCCGCAAGGAGGCCGCAGCACTGGCCGAGACCGGAGCAGAGGTGACTGTGCTCGGGGTCTCGGCCAGCGGCCTGCCGTCGAGGGAGATGCTCGACGGAGCGCTGATCGTCCGGGTAGCGGTGCCTTTCACGCTGCGTGAGGAACGGAAACGAAGCCGTACGGCGCGCCGCAACTGGCGGCCGCCACTGGTGGGGTACCGGTACCGAGCAACCTATGTGGCGCGCAGCCAGCGGATCGCGGCCGAGCTCAAGGAACTCAAGGCGGACTCCGGGCACGCGATCGCGCGCGCCAAGGCGGGCCAGGGCAACCCGGTCAAGTTCAAGGCCGGTGTCGCCACCCGGCTGCTCCGCCGCGCGCGCTGGCAGGCCGCCGAGCGCGCCGCCTGGGTCCGCAAGGGCGTCGGCAACAAGGCGGACGGACCGTTCAAGTTCGGCTGGCGGGCGTACGACGGCGTACTGCACCGGCTGCCCTGGCCGGCGCCGTGGCGCAAGCTGCACCCGGAGGCGCTGGACCTGGAGATCGCGTTCGGCGACCTGATCGACCGCCTTGAGCCGGATGTCGTGCACGCCCACGACATGCACGTGATCGGCGTCGCGACCCGCGCCGCCGGCCGCGCCAAGCTGCGTGGGCGGACGCTGAAGGTCGTGTACGACGCGCACGAGTACGTCGCCGGACTCTCGCAGTACGGCGCCCGGACCCGGCGTTCGATCGCGGCCTGGGCCAACCACGAGGCCGAGTACATCGGCGACGCGGACCGGGTGATCACCGTCAGCCCGGCCATCGCGACCCGGCTGCGGCGCGAGCACAACCTGCGGCAAGAGCCCACCGTGGTGATGAACACGCCGAACCCTGCTGACGTGTCGGTCGAGGTGTCCGACATTCGCAGCCAGATCGGTCTGGCCTCCGACGTACCGCTGCTGGTCTACAGCGGCGGGGTGACGCGGGCGCGTGGCATCCACACCGCCGTCCAGGCGCTGGTGGACCTGCCGGACGCGCACCTGGCCGTCGTGTGCGTCCCTGGCGTGGCGACGGACGCGGTCCGCGAGCTGCAGGCGCAGGCCGCGCAGCTGGAGGTGCAGGACCGCCTGCACTGCCTGGACCCGGTGAAGCCGGACGAGGTGGTCGCGTTCCTGCGAACCGCCGACGTCGGGCTGATCCCGATCCTGCGCTACCCGAGCCACGAGATGGCGCTGCCGAACAAGCTGTTCGAGTACGCGTTCGCGGGGCTGCCGGTAGTGGTCAGCGACATGCCGAGCATGAAGGAGTTCGTCGACCGCACCAAGATCGGCGAGGTCTTCACCGCGGCCGACGCGCACGACCTGGCGTCGAAGGTCCGCACGGTGCTCGGCGATCTGGACACCTACCGCGAGCGGGTCGCCGATCCGGCGTACCAGCAGGAGGTGTCCTGGGCCGGGCAGGCGACCAAGCTGCGGGAGCTGTACGCCGAGCTGACCGGGCGGCAGCTCGACATCACGCGGCCGGGCGGCAAGGCGCACAAGACCGGGCGGCACCTGCTGCTCGGTCCGGTCAACAGCGCCGGCCAGGCGTGGTTGTGGGCGACGGCGCTCGAGCGTGAGGTGCCGGACGTCAAGGCCGAGTCGCTCACCACGGGCAGCGGCGCGTTCGACTTCCGCGTGCACCGGACGGGCACCTACCGGCAGTACCGGTCGGATCTGCGCTGGCAGCTGGAGCTGACGGCGTACGCGTTGCGTGAGGTCACCCACGTGCTGTTCGAGGCGGGCCGGCCGATGTTCGGCCAGCAGCGCGGGCAGATGTGGACGACCGACGTACCGATGCTCGACCAGGCCGGGATCAAGCACGGTCTGGTGTTCCACGGGTCGGAGATCCGCGATCCCGCCCAGCACCGCGAGCAGTACCGGTACTCGCCGTTCCGCAACCCTGACGACGAGCTGACGGTGCGCCTGCAGGCCGCGAACAACCTGATGCGGCACCACCTCGAGGGCTACCGCGGACCGGTCTTCGTCACCACGCCGGACCTGCTGGAGTTCGTCGACAACGGCATCTGGTTGCCGCTGGCCGTCGACGTCGAAGGGTTCGTGTCGACGCAGCCGGTGCTCGAGCGCGAGGTTCCGGTGGTGCTGCACGCGCCGTCGGCCTCTGCTTTGAAGGGTTCGGCGTACGTCGACCCGGTACTGACGGACCTGGATGCACGAGGCCTGATCAAGTACAACCGGGTCCAGGGCGTACCGCACGCGGAGCTCGCCGAGATGGTGAAGAGCGCCGACATCGTGGTCGACCAGCTGCTGCTCGGTTCGTACGGCGTGTTCGCCTGCGAGGCGATGGCGGCCGGCCGGGTCACCGTCGGGCACATCGCGGACCCGGTCCGGGACCTGCTGCCGACCGACCTGCCGATCGCCGAGGCGACGCCGGACGACCTGTCGGAGGTGATCGAGCGGCTGGTCGCCGAGCGCGACACCGCCCGCAAGATCGCCGACGCGGGACCGTCGTTCGTGCGCGACCTGCACGACGGGCGGAAGTCGGTCGCGGAACTGCTGCCGTTCCTCAACAACGAACTGGTTTATGAGGACGAGAGCGAGTAAGTGCGGATTCTGATGATCGCGCAGTCCCCGATCGCCGGGGACTCGCGGATCCTGCGGGAGGCGACGGCGCTCGCCGCGGCCGGTCACACGCTGCATGTGATCGGCCGGGACGTCCCTGAAGGCTTCGAAGTGGGGCCTGGGATCACGGTGGAGTCGGTCTCCCGCTCTTCCGGTCTGCGGGCCGGGAACGGCGGGCTGACGGTCGGGCACGGGCATACCGGGCCCAAGGTGCTGGCCAAGCGGTTCGGGCGCTGGCTGTTGCTGCCGGAGCACCGTTTGCGCACCGAGAAGCAGTGGCGCGTCGCCGCGGCGCCTCGGGTGGCTGACGCCGGTCCGGTCGACGTGGTGCATGCGCACGACTTCAACACGCTGGAGCTCGCCGCTGAGTACGCAGCTCGTTGGTCCGCGGCGCTGGTGTACGACAGTCACGAGCTGTGGTTCGACCGGGCGCTGCCCGGACGGCCGACGCCGCTGTGGCGGGCGCGCGGTCGGCGGTACGAGGTGTCGTTGGCTTCTCGTGCGCGGGTGGTTTTCACCGTGTCGGACGGGATCGCGGCGCGGCTGCGGTCACGTGGGTTGACCGATGTGCGCGTCGTACGGAACACGTTCCCGCGTGCGGACGACGTACCGCCGGCACCCGAGCAGCCCGAGGGCTTGCTGTACGCCGGACGCGTCGGCGCCGGGCGTGACCTGCCGACTGTTGTCGCGGCGGCCCGTGAACTGGCGCCGTTCCGCACGGTGCTGATGGGGTCGGTGGACCCCAACTATCGCTTGGATCTGGGCCCGGTGGAAACCGTCCCCGAACGCTCCATCGACGAGGTCGACGACACCCTCCGCTCCTACGGCATCTCCCTCGTCACCCTCACCAACACCTGCGAGAACCACCGCCTCGCCCTCCCCAACAAACTCTTCCACGCAGTCCGAGCCGGCGTCCCGGTCGTGGCGGCCGACCTCCCCGAACTGCGCGCGGTCGTCACCCACTACAAACTCGGCGCCCTCTACGAGCCCGGCAACCCCCACTCCCTGGCGACCGCAGTCCGCACGGTGATCGAGAACTACCCGACCTACACCGACGGAATCCGCGCCGCCGCCAAAGAGCTCAACTGGGAACACGACGCAGCCGCTCTGGTCGCAGCGTACGAAGACCTCTGAACCCGCAACGTCCGAAGAAGTGCGGCGTATAGCCCACACTTCTTCGGACGTTAGCTCGGTCAGCGGGACGCTTCGACCATCTGTTGCATCAGTTTGACGGGGTCTTTCTCCGGCTCGGGCTGGGCCAGGCGGGTGGAGGGGACTCGGGCTTGTTCGGCTGTTTGGAGGGACGAGGTGTAGCTCGTCAACGGGAGGGTGAGGGAGGAGCGGGTGGGGTCGAGGGTGATTGTCGCTCCAGTGAAGGGGATGGAGGGGTTGTCGGGCTCGACCGTCAGGACGAGGCCCAGGCGGTGGCCGGCGGTGAAGACCACATCGTCCGCGTTCAGCTCGAATGATAGGTCGTACCAACGGTCTGAGCGGAGCGATTCCTTCACGTACGGGGACTTGTAGTGCCCGATGTCCGCCAGTGTGCGTACGACGACTGACGTGTCGGAGACCGCGGTGTTGATCTGGGTGTTCGCGTAGCAGCCAGTGTCGAGGGCGTTGCCGTCACCCCAGCACACGCGCGTGTCCGGCACGTTCGTGACGTTTACGTACCGGTTCGCCGTACCGTAGTCGACCAGCCGCGCCTTGATGCCTGCGGCAACCTTGTTGACCTTGACCCGCACCGACACCTTCCCGGTGCCGCTGACCCGAACAGCCTTCTCCAGCTCGTCGCTGAGGAACACGGCCCGGTCGGTGCGCGGCGTGGTCGGATCGAGTACGACGGTGTCCGCCGACTCCTTGTCCGTCCCGGTGAAGCTGACCGGGCTGCTCGTACCGGTCAGCTTGCTGAGCTTCAGCATGGTCTGCTTGGCGCCGGCCGCCGGCCACTTCGCCTCGTCGACGAACGAGCCGTCCTCTCGCTGGACCGTCGCCTGCGGTGTGTCCATCACGCCGTTCTTCAGGCCCTGCAGCCAGTAGTCGAACCACGGGTGCAGCTTGTCCACCCACTCGTCGCGGAAGCTGAACCCGTCCAGGTGCACGCCCTGGTGCAGGAAGATCTTCCGCGGCACGTTGCGCTTCGCGAGCTCGTCCCACCACTCGCCGAACTGGCGGGTCTTCACGTTCTCGTCGCCGAGCCCGTGCACGACGTACACACTGGAGTGGACCGTCGAGGCGTCGAGGCGGTAGTTCCGCGGGTCCCACCACTTGCTGTAGGAGCCGGTGCGGGTGTCGGAGTCCTGCTCGATCTCGTTCGTCAGCTCCTCGCACCGCGGCGAGGCGTCGTTGCTGACGTAGTCGTGCAGGAAGCCCATGTACTCGTCGTAGAACGGCACCCCGAAGCCGCGGGTGTAGTCGTACCAGCTGGAGATCGCCGCGATCGGCACGATCGTCTCCAGGCCGCGGACGCCGGTGCTCGCGACCGAGTTCGCGATCGTCCCGTTCCAGGACACGCCGATCATGCCGGCCTTACCGGTCGACCAGTCGGCCTTCGCGGCGCTGCCGTCCGGCTTGTGCCCGGTGGTCCGGTTGTTCAGCCAGTCGATGACGGCCTTGGTGCCGAGTACCTCGAGGTCGGCGCCGACGTCGGAGCAGCCGGTCGACCGGAACGTCCCGGGCATGTCGACGAACGCGACGGCGTACCCCCGGGGCACGAAGTAGTTGTCCAGCCAGCTCCCGAACACCTGCCGGGTGCCGGTCGCGTCGAAGTAGGTGGTCGGGTCCCCCGCGTAGTACGGCGAGGCCTGGATGATCACCGGTACGTCGATCCCGGCCTGGGCCGCCTCGCCCGGCCGGATGATGTCGACGGTGATCTGGTCGGTGATTCCGTTCGCGTCCCCGTCGAGCCGGGGTACGTCGACCTGTACCTTCTCCCGGATCGCGTTGTCGTAGTCGTACGCGGCCACCGTCGCGGTGCCCTGCACGAAGGGTCTGGACGGTACCGCGACCGCGGTCAACGAGGCGGCCGGTGCCACCATAGCCGCGAGCACCAGGGCCATCCCGGCCCGAAACCGAGTTCTGCGCATACGTGAATCCCCCTATGGGCGGTAGGTGAGGCTCTATTCTGTGCACAGAACTCACTCGCGCGCTCACCTTTCGTGAACAGCACGGGTAATACTTCACCCGCAACTTTCCGTGCCCGCCTCGTATCAGATCTTCTGAGAGGGGGCGACATGAACCGACGACTGACTGCCCTGGCGGGAGCCGCAGTACTCACGCTGACCGCGCTGGTTCCGATGAGCGCCCAGGCCGCTAACCCGGTCTGCGCCGTCTGGCAGGGTTCGGTTACCGCCGACGGTGCGCACGGCAAGCTCGGTGTGGAGACGACGGTGCCGATCAGCACGTCACACGACCTGGCGCCCATCGTGTACAAACCCGGGCAGGTCCGGCTCAGCGCGCGGCAGACCGAGGAGCCGGTGCCGCAGGGTACGCAACGCGGCGGGTACGTCGTGATCGGCGACGCGCTCTACTGGAGCGTCTACCTGACCTTCAACGGGCAGGTGATCGACCAACCGGTGCTCCGGCGGATCGGCGGCGGCTGGGGCAACTTCCGGACGCTCGAGGTCTCGCAGTACCAGGCGCCGTACCCGGGCAAGCTCCGCCGGGGGGCGGCGTACGCGCTCCGGAACGACGGCGTGCTGTACCGCTGGACGGTCGACAACGGCACCTGGCGCGCGGCCGGTTCGTACGCCGGATTCGCGGCGGTGAAGTCGATGACGCTGATCGCGAACACGGCGACGTACGACACGTTCCTCGCGAACACGCGAGGTGGTGCGCTCTACACGATCCGGATCCCCGTCGGTACCGCGAAGCCGATCGTGACGCCGGTGCGGACCCGGACCTGGCAGGGTTTCGAGACCCTGTCCGCGGCCGCCTGCGGCCGGAACAGCACGGTCCTGCTCGGCATCGACAGCGACACGAAGACGGCCTACCTGTACGCCGTCGGGCACGCGAACGGCCTGTCGACGCTGATCCAACCCCGCGGCAAGGTCCGCGCGACCTTCGCGGACCCGGTCTACTTCCGCTGGGTCCCGATCCCCGAGTTCGACGTCGCCAACGGCGACTGACCCCCTCCGAAAGGAATCTGCATGATGTTCCGTAAGGCCCTTGGGCTCGTCGGCGCCGCCGGCTTGGCGCTCACGCTCGGCCCGGTGGTCCAGCCGGCCGCGGCCACACCCGCGGCGGCCACGGCGGCCTGCGCACTCGGGCTGGGGTCGTGGGACTCGTCGTCCAACGTCAACAGCCGGGTCGTCACCGCGACCGCGCCGCCGACGGTGAGTCCGGCGCTGCAAACTCCGGACGTGTACACGTCGCCGTACGCCGTGATCAATCCGACCTCCTTCACCGCGGTCCCCGCGGGCAACGGCCGGACGACCCGCAGCGGCAAGGTCGTCTGGGGCGCCGGCTACCTGATGGAGAGCACGTACACCATCGGCAGCGACGGGAAGCTCGTCGGTACGCCGGTGTTCAAGCGGATCGGGAACGGGTGGGGCGGCCGGTTCCTGATCCAGTCGCAGTACAAGGCGTCCGCGACCAGCAAGCCGACCCGGACGATGCTGTACTCGCAGGATATGTACGGCAAGTTCGGGCGCTGGACCGATGTCGGCCAGGGCTTCCGCAACACCGGGTACGTGACCGGGATGAGCACGATGAAGTCGTTCGCGCTGATCGCCACGACACCGACGTACGACATGTTCCTGGCGAACAACCGCGCGGGCGGGCTGTACACGGTCAAGATCCCGACCAGCGTCCCGCTGAAGCCGGTCATCACACCGGTGCGGACGTCGAGCTGGCAGATCTTCGAACAGCTCGTCGCGGCGCCGTGCGGCAAGACCGGTTCGATCCTGCTCGGCATCGACAAGGACACGAAGACCGCCTACCTGTACGCGGTCGGCCACGCGAACGGCGCGTCCACCGTCATCAAGAGCCTCGGCAAAGCCCCGGGCGCCTTCACCGACTGGGAGCACTTCCGCTTCACCCCGGCCTACGACCCCCTGAACGGAGGCTGACATGTGGCGACGCATGGTGGCCGTGGCAGGGTGCGCGGTCCTGGCGGCGGGATTCGTCCCGTCGGCCGCTTCAGGCGCCCCGCAGGCGACAACGCAGGCGTGCTCGGCGGGGATCGGCGCGGTCACGGCGCAGGGTGAGCACGTCTTCCGCGGTTTGAAGGCAACGAACCCGCCGTCGCTCAGCGGGGGCTCAACGGCCTTGAAGCTGTACGCGCCCGGGGCAGTTCGGCTCAGCACCTACTTCGAGGACTACCCAGGGGCCGGCAACGACACCTCGCGGTCCGGGTACGTCGTGATCGGGGACGGGCTGTACAACAGCGGGTACTACCTGAACGGCGACCGCGAGGTCGAGCCGGGATGGGCGCCGACGCGGATCGGCGGCGGCTGGTCGAACTTCACCCAGGTCGAGCGGGCCACGTTCGACAAACCGGTCGGGTCCGGGATCGTCCCGCGGACCGAGCTGTACGGCTTGCGCAAGGACGGGGTGCTGTTCCGCTGGCATTGGACGTCCGCGGGCCTGCGCGCGAGTGGTTCGTACCCGGGCTTCTCCGCCGTCAAGTCGATGGCCGTGATCAGCAAGACGCAGACCTACGACACCTTCATCGCGAATACCCGCAGCGGTGGGCTCTACACGATCCGGATCCCCACCACGTCGCCGATGAAGCCGATCGTGAAGCAGGTCCGGGCCGGCACCTGGCAGGGCTTCGAGACGCTGATCGCCGACGCGTGCGGGCAGTACGGCACGCTGCTCCTCGGCATCGACAAGGACACCGGCGCCGGCTACGCGTATGCCGTTGGTCACGCCAACGGAACCGCCACGGTCATCAACGGCCTGGGCAAGGTGAACGGCACCTTCACCGACCCGGTCCACTTCCGGCTGTCGGGGGTTTCCTTCTACGACTGGCTCAACGGCGAATGAAGGTCGGTCAGCCAGGTTGTGGTGGCGGGATCGGCGGGGGTGTAGGTGATGACGTACTGACCGTCGTCGCCGGGCAGCTGCAGTGACTCCAAGGTGAAGGTCAGCTCGCCGCCCGTCGGGTGGTTGAGGGTCTTCGGGCAGTGCGACCGGTTCTGGACGTTCTGGGTGGTCCAGAACCGGTCGAAGTCGGGGCTGGCGGTGCGGAGCTCGTCGACGAGATCGTCGAGCTCCGTGTCGTCGGCGTACTCCGCCGCTGCTCGCTGAAGCAGTGCGACCGCGTCTTGCGCCACGGTCTCCCAGTCGGCGTAGTACTCGCGTGAGCTGGGGTCCAGGAAGTACAGGCGCGCCAGGTTGCGCTGGGCCGGGTCGTTGAAGTCCGCGACGACCTCCAGCGCGGCGGCGTTCCAGGCGAGCACGTTGCTGAGCCGGTCGACAAGGATCGCCGGCCCGGGCATCGCCTCGATCATCGCCTTCAGCTGCGGCCGTACGGGCGCCGTCGGCGGTACGGCGGGCGGCGCCGAGCAAGCCAACTGGCGGAGGTGGTCACGCTCGGCCTGGTCCAGCCGCAGCGCGTCGGCGACCGCGGTCAGCACGGCGGTCGACGGGTTCCCGGCGCGGCCCTGCTCCAGCCGGACGTAGTAGTCGACGCTGACGCTGGCCAGCAGCGCGACCTCCTCGCGACGCAGGCCCGCGACCCGTCGGTCGTTTCCCGGCCGCAGGCCGACGTCCTCCGGCCGCACCCGGGCGCGTCGGCTCTGTAGGAACTCTCCCAGCTGCGGTCGCGCGCTCATCTGACCAGTATCGCCGACTGGGTGGTACTGCCAGACCTACGGTGGAAGGGGATCTCCTGCGCTCGCGTGATCCCGGCGAGGCTGAAGCCATGAGCACAGCACGCATCGCCCTCGTCACCGGCGCCGCCAGCGGAATCGGCGCCGCCGTCGCCACTCGTCTCGCCGCCGACGGCGCGTCCGTCGCACTCCTCGCCCGGCGCCGCGACCGGCTCGAGAAGGTCGCCGCCGACATCGCGGAGGCCGGCGGAACGGCGCTCGTCGTACCGGCCGATGTCACCTCCGACGAGTCCGTCGCCGCGGCCGCCGACCTCGTCCAGAGCCAGTTCGGCGACATCGACCTGCTGGTGAACAACGCCGGGCTCATGCACGTGGAACCGTTCGCCGATGGTCCGATCGACGCGTGGCGCCGGACGGTCGACGTGAATCTGACCGGCGTCATCAACGTCACGCACGCGTTCCTGCCGGCCCTGCGCCGGTCGGCCGCGGCCCGCACGACCGATCTGATCAACGTGTCGTCGCTGGCCGGTGAGCGCATCAACCCCGGCATGGCGGTGTACGGCGCCTCGAAGGCGGGCGTCAGCCACCTGACCCGGACCCTGCGCGCCGAACTGGCCGGCGACGGGATCCGCGTGACCGACCTCGAGCCCGGCATGATCGACGGCACCGAACTCGCCGACAGCTTCCCGCCCGAACTCCAGGCGGCGGTCAACGACCTCCGCGCAACCCTCCCCGCCGTACCCGTCGCCGAGGTCGCCGAACTGATCGCGTACGTCGTCAGCCGTCCCCGGGACGTGAATCTCCCGCACCTGATCATCCAGCCGTCGAAGGAGGTCTAACGTTTGTTCACCGGGGATTCGTAGGGTCGCGGGCATGATTGCGACGCGACGTACGGTGTTGAAGGCCGGGGCACTCGGGGTTGGGCTTGCGGCTGTGCCGGGGCTTTCGGTGGCTGCTCGGCCCCGGCGGACTCGGGTGCTGTTGGCAACGAATGAGCCGTGGGGGACCTATCACGCGCAACCGTTGCTGGCCGAGGCTGCGCGGCGCGGGTGGGAGCTGGTGCAGGTCGTTCCGGATCTGACCCAGATCAAGCCGGGCGACCCGGTACCGGTCGCGACGCTGAACGACGTACCGCAGGCTGATCTGCTGGTGGTGAACGGCGCTTCGGACTGGCCCGCAGACGTCGCGGCGGCGTTGAAGCGGTTGCCGATGGCGGCCAGTTCGCTGGCGTATCTCAAGCCGGTCGAGGCGCCGCGAGCCAAGGAGTTCCGGTCGCGGCTGGAGCTCGTGACGGCCGCGTCGCCGGCCGAGTCGGACGTGTTCGCGGCGTACCTGGGCTTGCGGCGTCGGGTGCGGATGGTGGGGTCGCCGCAGACCGACAACCTGCCGGCGTACGCGCCGCGGAAGGACCGGGTGCTGGTGCTGACCAGCGTCACGCACCCCGACCAGACCGGCGACGCGGCGCCCGGCACGCAGCTGCTGCTCGACGCGGCCGCGAAGCTGGAGGCAGCGGGCAAACACATCGTGGTCGGCCTGCATCCGCGGGAGGACCGGACGCTCTGGGAGCAGTACGAGATCAGCGCGCTGGGTTCGGTACCGGAGTCGGCGACAGTGGAATGCGCGGTGGGGATCCCCGGCACGGTGTTCCCGATCGTCGCGGCCGTCGGAGTACCGCTGGTCGGCTGCGTCGACCCGAAGCTGCAGGTGCCGGGCTACATCCTGGACGTCTGCTCGTCGACGATCGCCGCGCCCGAGCAGGCCGTCGAGGCGATCGAGAACGCCAAGCCGGCTAGCCGGGGAGCGGTGTTCAACGCGGTCGGCCCGATCGGTGGGTCGGCGCGGCGGCTGTACTCGGCGTGGCACGCCACGATTCAGACCACCAGGTGCAACTTGACCGGGGCGACGCCGATCTCGATCCGCTGACCCCAGCCGATGCTCAAGGTGTCGGACTCCATTCCGTCACCGAACACGACCAGGTCCGACTCGGCCGTGATCGTCAACGTATCCGGTGCCTTCAGCAACCCTTCGGTGTTGTCGGTGCCGGTCGCCGGCGACGGCCAGGCCTCGCGGACGAACCAGCACAGCACCGGATCGGTCGGCGTTGGCAGCGCCAACGGACTGCGGCGTTCCTGCCACGCCGATCGGCACCAGCCGGTCGATCCGGTGCCGGTGCCGACCAGGATCCCGGACGAGGACTGCCGCTCGGGTAGTCCGTCGGGGGAGCTCAGCCGGTAGCGCGCGGACTGGTGCGTCCGGTGGCCGACGTACACCTCGTTCAACGCGATCAGTTGCTGGCCGTCGTCGGTGCTCGCGGCAACCATTGTCCGCTCGGCGACCTGACGCTCGGACAGGAGATCGGCGATAGCGGAGGGCTCGTGCGGGACGAGTACGCCGGGGTTGCGGGCCGGCTCGGGGTTGATCCCGATCACCGGCTGCCCGTCCAGGTACTTCGCCACGTTCGCGACCAGCCCGTCCTGGCCGACCGCGATCACCACGTCCTCCGGCCCGAACCCGAACCTGTCCAGGTCGTTGCGCTCGGCAACGGCACGCCGCCAGTCGAGCGGGATCGCCGCCGACACGGTCGCGAGCGCGTCCTGCTGCGCCTGATGTCGCGCATCCAGTTCCGCCAGATCCCGCCCACGCCCAGCCAAAAAGAACCCAGCCTGCTGCCGCGTCCCATGCCGAGCAACCAACTCCGCCAACTCAGTCGCCCGATGCACAATCACTGCCCGAGGCGGAAGACTCACGCGTCTGCTCCTGCTGTCAGTTTGGTGAGGAGTGGGGTGATGAGGTCTGGGGTCAGGTTGAGGGTGCCGATCTCCGGTAGAGCGCCCTGCTTGATGGCGAGCGCGAGGATGGTTGCCTGGTCGAGGTCGGCGTACGCCTCCAGCAAGGCCTTCTCGGCCGCGGCCTCCGCCGCCCCGATCGCCCGCTTGGCATCCGCTTCCGCCTCGGCCAGCGCCCGCTGACGAGCGGCCGCGGCCTGCGTCTCGATCTGACCCGCCGCCGCGGCCTCGGTGGCCCGCGTGCGTTCGTTCTGACCGCGCTGGTTGACCAGTTGCTCCTCGCGACGGGCGAGCTCGATCTGGTTCTGCAGTTCGTTCTCCGCGATCGACCGCTCGCGCTCGACGGCCATCGCACGGCGTTCGTACGTCGCCTTGTCCGCGGCCTGCTGCACCATCTCGCGCGTCGGCGTCTGCAGCGCCTTCTCCACGTCCCGCTCCGCGCGGACCGCAACCACACGCACGTCCTCCACGCCGATGCCGAGCCCGGTCAGCCGCTGGTCCTCCCGCAGGCCGGTGCCGACCGCCTGACGCAGCGCGGTCATGCCCTCCGACAGCGCCTCGGTGAGCGTCATCCGGGCCAGCAGATCGAGTGCGGTCTGTTGCGCCAGCTCCGTCAGCAGCCCGCCGAGCTGCTCGAGCGGGGTCGACCGCCAGAGCCCGGTGTCCGGGTCGATGCCGAAGTCCAGCCGGGCCGAGGCCAGCGCCGGGTCGGTCACCCGGTACGTGACCGTGGCCTGCACTACGACGTCCTGGAAGTCCTGCGTGCGGCCGTGGAACAGCAGCGGCTGCTCACGGTCGTCCACCGGGATCTCGCTCAGCGACGAGTTCAGCGCCCGGAACCAGAACGCCTGGCCGGCGCCGTCGTGCGCGACCTTGCCGTTGCGCAGGTGCCGCACGTGGGTGGTCGGGTTGGCCCGCAGGTGGCTGATGAACCGGAACCGGGTGATGTCTGCCATCTCTTCGTTCTCCTTGTCGTCACTATGACGATAAGGGGTCGAGTGACTTCTCGTCAAGATGACGATTAGAGTATGACGATGGACTTCGAGCCGCTCGGCCTGGCCACCGACCTGGTCATCCTGACCGTCCGCGACGGCCGCCTCCAGGTGCTGCTGATCCGCCGCGGCATCCCGCCGTACCAGGGCCGGTGGGCCCTACCCGGCGGGTTCGTGCGTCCGGACGAGGACCTGGAGACAACCGCCCGCCGCGAGCTCGCGGAGGAAACCGGGCTGTCCGCGGAGCGCATTCACCTCGAGCAGGTCGCGACGTACGGCGCTCCCGATCGCGACCCGCGCGGCCGGGTGGTCAGCGTGGCGTACCTGGCCCTGGTACCCGATCTGCCCGCGCCCGTCGCGGGCTCCGACGCAGCGTCGGCGAGCTGGGTCGACGCCACCGACGTACTGGACGACTCCGGTCGGCTGGCGTTCGACCACCACCGCATCCTCGCCGACGCCGTCGAACGCGCCCGCGCCAAACTCGAGTACTCACCCCTGGCCACCGCGTTCTGCCCCCCGGAGTTCACGATCTCCGAACTCCGCGGCGTCTACGAAGCCGTCTGGGGCCTCCCGCTCGACCCCCGAAACTTCCACCGCAAAGTCACCAAAACCCCCGACTTCGTCACCCCCGCCGGCACCACCACAACCAGAGACGGCGGCCGCCCCGCCCAACTATTCCACCGAGGCACAGCCACCACCCTCCACCCACCCATGACCCGCCCCTGACCTGTTGACGGTGACTTTGTGCTGTAGATACAGGCACTTAGAGTTCTCTCCATGCCTGCGCACGTGTTTGTCGACGAGAGCAAGGCCAAGGGCCTGCTCATGGCGGCAACCGTTTGCCCCGCGGTGGATGTGAACGCATACCGCCGAACGATGGCAAGCCTTCTGCTGCCTCGCGAGCGCCGGATTCACTTCACCAAGGAGTCCCCGCCTCGGCGGCGGAAGATTCTCGGTGTGATTGCCGAGTTCGGGATCGCGGCGCGGCTGTACCAGGCAGACAAGAACGATGTCGCCGCTCGCCGAGACTGCCTGGCCGCGATGGTGCGTGACATCGCGGGGTCGGCGGAGCGGCTGGTGGTCGAACGCGACGAGTCCACCGCGACCTTGGACAAGCAGGTGTTGTTCCGCGCCGCGCGGCGCTACGACTGCTCCGAGAGTCTGCAGTACGAGCTGCTCGCTGCCCACGCGGATCCGTTGTTGTGGATACCCGACGCGGTGGCCTGGTCGTGGGCGAAGGGTGGTGAATGGCGCGATCTCGTCGCGCCGTACTCGACCGTGATCCGGGTCTAGACGCGCGAAACCCGGCTCGCCAACCGTCCGGATGACTGCCGGGTTCACTTCCCGAGGGCTACTGCCCTGAGCTACGCACCACTATACAGGCCGTCACCTCGATCCACGTGGGTTCATGCGAGCTCTCTGGTGCGGAGGGCGAGGTCTTCGGCGGTTATGAGGTTGGTGTGGGTGCCGGGGGAGGTGCAGGCCCAGCCGGCGGCTACGGTGCCGGCGGTGGCGGCGGCTTGCCAGGGGGCTCCGTCGAGGTAGCGGGCCAGGAAGGCGGCCACGTAGGCGTCGCCGGCGCCGTTGGTGTCGACGACGGGGCGGTCGGGGAACGTGATCGCGGGGACGTGGTGGACCGGTTCGCCGCGGACATGCAGGTAGCTGCCGTCGGCGCCGGCCAGGGCGACCACAACGTCGGCGCGGCCGTTGGCGAGGATCCACTCGACGCCGTCGGGGGGCAGGGCCGCGGCGGAGACGAAGACGATGTCGGACGCGGTCGCGAAATCCTTGTGGTGGTCGTTGCGGCCGTCCCAGTCGTGCAGGTCGGTGGAGATCGAACGGTCCGCGGCGATCGCGTCCCCAAGGGCGTCGCGGGCGAAGTCCATGATCGAGACGTGCACGTGCTGCGCGTGCCGGATCACCGGGCGCCAGAGGTTCGGGTCGACGCGGAGGCCGTGCGGGTGGCGGCCGTCGTACATCGAGAGCCGGCGACCGTCCGGGGAGACCAGGTTGACCGACCGGCGGGTGCCGCTCGGGTGCAGGACGACGCGCAGCGGGATGCCGAGTTCGTCGTACGTACGGCGGATTCGCGCGCCCTCGGGGTCGTCGCCGATCACGTCCACCAGCCCGGCGTTCAGCCCGAGCAGGTGGCAGCCGAGCGCGACGCCGTGACCGGTGTGCGCCAGGTACGACTCGATCGGTTCGACCGGAACCGTGTCCACATCCGCCAACGGCAGGCTGGGCACCCGCACGATCGTGTCGATGCCTACTCCGCCGATGACCAGCACATCCAACTCCACCCGTCCCGTAATACCCGACTTTCGCCAGGGATCACAGGTGTCTTTCGCAAGCTGAACGGATAGTTGGTCTTCGGGCACAGTCGGTCCATGCTCAACCGCCGAAAGCTCATCGCCTCAGCCGTCCTCACCCCACTCGCCGGCCTCGCCGGCTCGTCACTGAGTGGAGGAGCCGCGTTCGCTGCCGCCGGTGCCGTGCCGATTCGCTTGCCTCGACCGACGGGGCCGCATCCGGTCGGCACGACCGAACTGCACCTGGTCGACGCCGGCCGCGACGATCCGTTCGTTCCCGGTCGCCCGCGCGAGCTGATGATCAGCGTCTGGTACCCGGCGAGCCGCGTGACCGCGCCCGCGCCGTACCTGCTCCCGCTGACCGCGGAGGTGTTCGGTGAAGGCGCCGCGATCGCCCTGCAGCAACCGGTCGGGACGGTCGACTGGGCCGGGGCCAAGAGCCACGGTGGGCTGCTGGCCCCGGTGTGCCGGGGGAAGCGGCCGGTGGTGCTGTTCTCGCCCGGGTTCGGTGTGCCGCGGGGGCTGGCCTCGATCGGGGTGGCCGAGTTGGCGAGCCGCGGGTACGTCGTCGTCACCGTCGACCACACGTACGAAGCCGCGGCGGTCGAGTTCCCGGGCCACCGCGTCGAGGTGCAAACCCTTCCGCCCAAGCCGTACGCCCTGCTCGCCCGCAGCACGCGGTACGCCGACCTGCGCTTCGTCCTGGACTGCCTCGAAGGCCTCGACCGCGGCGAGAACCCGGATGCAGAGCAGCGCCGCCTCCCGGCCGGTCTCGGCGGCATCCTCAACCTCGACCGCGTCGGTTCGTACGGCCACTCGGCCGGTGGGCTCAGCTCGATCGACCTCCTGGTCGCCGACCCGCGGGTCCGCGCCGCGATCGACCTCGACGGCGAGCTCGGCTACGGGTACGACGACCCGGCCGACGCGCCGACCGTCGCGCAAGGCACGAACCGCCCGTTCCTGCTGATGGGCTCAGGCGCGATCGGCCCAGGCCCGCACGACCACCACACGGACCCGTCCTGGGGGTTGTTCTGGGACCACTCGAGCGGCTGGAAGCGCGACCTGAACCTGCCGAACGGCCGCCACTACAGCTTCGTCGACTACCAGGCGCTGATCCCGTGGTTCCAGCGCTTCTTCACCGTCCCGCCGGAGCTGATCGCAAACACCATCGGTACGGCGAACACGGACCAGGTACTCCGCGCCATGCGCACCTACATCCCGGCGTTCTTCGACCAGCACCTCCGGCACCGCCCGTACGACTGGACCCGCGCGCTGCCGGAGACGAAGTTCATCGCTTGATCGGGGCTCCGGTCTTTTCCTGGAGTTCGTCGAAGGTGACGCCTTCCGCGAGTTCGACCAGTTGCAGGCCGTCGTCGGTGACGTCCAGGACGGCGAGGTCGGTGATGATCCGGTTCACGACGCCGCGGCCGGTGTACGGGAGGTCGCACTCGGCGAGGATCTTGTGGGAGCCGTCCTTGGCGACGTGTTCCATCAGCACGATCACGTTCTTCGCGCCGTGCACCAGGTCCATCGCGCCGCCCATCCCCTTGACCATCTTGCCGGGGATCATCCAGTTCGACAGGTCGCCCGTGGCCGAGACCTGCATGGCGCCCAGGATGGCCGCGTCGATCGCGCCGCCGCGGATCATCCCGAAGGACAGCGACGAGTCGAAGAACGAGGCGCCGGGCAGCGTGGTGACGGTCTCCTTGCCGGCGTTGATCAGGTCCGGGTCCTCCTCGCCGTCGACCGGGTACGGGCCGACGCCGAGGATGCCGTTCTCGGACTGCAGGACGACGGTGACGCCGTCCGGGATGTAGTTCGGGACCAGGGTCGGCAGACCGATGCCGAGGTTCACGTACGAGCCGTCCTCGAGTTCGGCGGCGGCCCGGGCGGCCATCTGCTCACGCGTGAGTGGCATCTCAGACCTCTTTCCGGACGGTGCGCTTCTCGATCCGCTTCTCGATGTCCTTGCCGACGGCAACCACGCGCTGGACGTAAACCCCGGGCAGGTGGATCGAGTCCGGGTCCAGCTCACCAGGCTGGACCAGCTCCTCGACAGAGGCGATCGTGACCCGGCCGGCCATCGCGGCCAGCGGGTTGAAGTTCCGCGCGCTGCGGTCGAAGACCAGGTTCCCGTGGGTGTCGCCCCTGAGCGCGTGCACCAGCCCGAAGTCGGTGGTGATCGAGTCTTCCAGCACGTACGTCGTACCGTTGATCTCCCGCGTCTCCTTGGGCGCCGACGCCTTCGCGACCGAACCGTCCGCGTTGTACTTCTGCGGCAGCCCACCCTCGGCGACCTGCGTCCCGACACCGGCCAGCGTGTAGAACGCGGCGATCCCGCAGCCGCCGGCCCGGAGCTTCTCGGCCAGCGTGCCCTGCGGGGTCAGCTCGACCTCCAGCTCACCGGACAGGAACTGCCGGGCGAACTCCTTGTTCTCCCCGACGTACGACGACGTCATCTTGGCGATCCGCTTGTCGGCGAGCAGGATACCGAGTCCCCAGTCGTCGACGCCGCAGTTGTTCGACACGACGCTGAGCCGGGAGACCCCCTTGTCGTGCAGAGCGCTGATGAGCTGCATCGGGTTGCCGCACAACCCGAAGCCGCCGACGGCCAGACTCGCGCCGTCCCCGATGTCCGCCACCGCTTCCTGCGGCGACCCGTACGTCTTGTCCATCAGCTGCTCCGTTGCAGTGGCCGGTGTTGTTGTCGTCCGATTCGCTCCGACTCTAACCAGCCGACCCGTGTCCCGCGATGTGGGCGGTGCCACAGTGTGGTGGCGTACCACCGCGAGGTGTGGTCAGGTCCTACGCCGAGGCTTCGGAGGCGTTCAGCGCGGCCAGTTCGAGGATCGCCTCGTCGTGGGCGAGCTCCAGGCCGGGGATCGCGAGGACGGCGGACAGATGCGCACGCGCCGCCGGGAGATTGCCGGCGCCACGAGCGGTCCGCGCGAGCCCGACGCGCGCCGCCGCCACGGTCTCCGGGAGATCGGCGTGCTCACCGATGGAGAGCGCCTGGCCGTAGTCCTCGTGCGCGTCCTCCAGCTTCCCCATCCGCCGGTAGAGTTCGGCGCGCTCACACAGCAGCAGCCCGGTCTCCTCCGCGAGGCACAGGTGCTCCGCGAGCCTCAGGGCCTCCGTCGTGACGTCCAGCGGCTCGTCGACGACCTGACGGAGCGCGTTCACGGCCAGGAACATGCCCCACCGGTCCTCCAGCATCCGGAAGCGGCCCAGCGCCGTACGCAGGCTCTGTGCCGCGTCACCCGGTGCTGCTGTCGTCAGACCGGGGTAGCCACGGCACAGCTCGACGGCTGCGCGCGTCCAGGCGTCACCGGCCTCGTTGCGCTCCAGTACGTCCTCGACCACGGCCGCCGGCTCGAACGGTCCGAACACGAGTGACCACAGCAGCACCGTCACGGAGTACCGGAACGGGCCGGTCGACGTCAGCACGACCTGTTGGGCCAGCTCCACCTGCTCCTGCTCGGCCGACGCCGCACCGTGGATGACGGCGAGCAGGTACTCCTCGTCCAGCCCGACCGGGACGGTCCGGCCGAGCATGCTGAGCACCCGCTCTGCCGCCGCGGCGGCCTCGTCCTGGAGCCCGTTCGACCACCAGTACGCCGAATAACGCGCAACGAGCCGTAGGGCGGTCCGCAGGTCGCTCTCACACGCGCGCTCGATCGCGCTGACGACCTGGTCCGCCTCCAGACTGTGTGGTTCGCCGGAGCCCCCCAAGTTCACGTGCTTCATTGTCGCTCGCCCGTGTTAACGCCGTGTCACGGGGTCAGAAACGGAGCACACCCCAGGTCGCCGGGCGGTGCATGTCCGCGATGCCCTGTGGCGACCAGACCCAGAACTCGCAGTCGTCGCCCTTCACGTACGCACCGTCGACGACCTCGTGCGGCCACTCGCAGCGCATCAGGTTCATCCGCCACTCGTCACCCGGGTTCGGCGGCGTCGCGCGGCCCTTGTTGTACGGCGCCAACTCGGCCCACGGTACGGCGATCTCCGCCGACCATCCCGTATCGGTGTCGGACGGGTCGTTGAGGGTGCCGTCGACGTGGATCGCGGTCCGTAGACCGGCCAGATTCGTCGGGTCGATCGGGACGCCGCCGTCGACGTACGGCTTCGGCAGGGTGAGCTCCCAGATCGTCCCGAGCGGGTTGATCTCGAACTCGTAGTAGTTCTGCCCGTCGCCGTCCGGGTCGAGGAACAGTTCGAAGTTGTTCTCGTGGAACAGCTTGCTGTTGTGCTCGGTCATCGTCGACCAGACGTGCGGCTCCTCGAGCAGGCCGCCGACGTACAGGTACTGGTCGTCGTACATCAGCTTCGCCCGGGTCAGGAACCGCGGCGTGGGGCCGTCGTGGATCGGGACGAAGCCGGTCGTCCACGGCGCGGTCTCCCAGGCCGGGTCGGTCAGGGTGCCGTCGAGATTCGGCGTGGTGGCGGTCCGCGGGCACTCGTAGACGGGCAGGTCAGGCATCGGCACGCTCCAGCAGTCGGGCGAGAAGGTTGGCGAGCAGGAAGGTCACGGCGGTCAGCACCGGTACGACGGCGAGGATCCACGGCGAGTCCAGGTGGCCGGTCAGGAACGCCACGACCAGCGCGACCATGAACGCGACGCCGAGGAACGGGATCAGCTTCGGGTGCGGCATCGCCAGCCGGCTGAGCGCCGTACCGCCGAGCACCATCGTGACGACCACGATCACGATCAGCAGCGGCAGCCCGAGGGCGCCGCAGTTCGTGGTGTCCCGGAACCGTTCGCAGCCGCGCTCACTCAGCCACACCAGCGCGATGGTCGCGAACCCGCACAGCAGCCCGACAACGGCCAGAATCAGCCCCGGCGGCAGCGGCGGCGCGTCGTACCGCCCCGGGCGGGCCTCCTCCGCCTCGTCGTCGGCGGCCTCCAGCACGGCTTCCAGATCGTCCGGCATCCGGTCGCCGTCCTCCTCCTGACTCATTGCGGCAGGCTATCGGGCTCCCAGGTTGTTCGCGATGGCATCGCGCACGTCGGCGTCGGTGGGTGCGGCCAGGCCCTGTTCCGCGGCCAGCTCGGCGAGCGAGACCATCGTGACGTCGTGCAGCCCGCAGCTGGTGAACGTGTGAAACACGGTCATGTCCGGGTTCACGTTGACCGAGAACCCGTGGCTGGTCACGCCGCGCCGGATCCGCATGCCGATCGAGCACAGCTTCCGGCCGTCCTCGGTCCAGACACCGACCAGGCTGCTGGCGCCCTTCGGCGTGTCCCGGCGGACCAGCGGGAAACCGAGCGACCCGAGGGCGTCGATCAGGCCGTTCTCGACCCAGCGCACGATGTCGACCGGGCCGCGCTGACGCAGATTGATCACCAGGTACCCGACCAGCTGGCCGGGGCCGTGGTACGTCGCGAACCCGCCGCGGTCCACCTGCACAGCCGGGATCGCGGCCGCTTCCGCGGGCAGGTCGTCGAGCACCGTCCGCGGTCCGTAGGTGATCACCGGCGGATGACTCAGCAGGAACAGCCGGTCCTCGGCCCTGCCCTCAACACGCTCCTCGACCCAGCCACGCATGTCCTTCGCGGCAACGTCGTACTCCACCTCACCGAGATCAACCCGCTGCATACGTTCACATTAGGCCGTACGGCGCGCGGCGTAGGACGTCGTACAGCAGGCGGCGGTCGAGGACGTTGCCCTCCGGCTCCAGCCAGTTGAGGAGTTCACGATCGGCGGACCGGGCCGACAGGCACGTCACGGCGGCCTCGGAGCCGCCCTGCGTCATGATCCCGCCCTGCCCGTCCACGGTCGGGTGAACGATCAGGAAGCCGCGCACCTGAGCCGTTCGGAGCCGCCCGCTCCAGGCGGTGACAGCGGCCTCGAGCGCGGGCGCCGGGCTGTCGATCGGCTGGCCGTTGAAGACGAGCGACCCGTAGGCGTCGAGGGAGTAGGCACCGGGCGGTCCCGTGAGCGAGACGATCAGCGCGACGCGGTTCCCGTTGAGCAGCATGTGATCGACGGCGACCGCACCGAGCTGCGCACCGTGCACCAGCTTCGCGGCAGGCAGCGCTCCGATCACAGGGTCGAGGAGGTTGGCCGTACGCCGCTGCAGGAGCACGTCGTACGCCGAGATCGGGGCCGCCAGCGCATCGTCGATGAGCGGCTCACCGGGACGGCCCCACAGGTTGAACTCGTACGCCGCGGTCCGGTCGATCGCCTGATCCAGCGCATGCGCCGTCGACCAGCGCCCGGTGAGGATCCGTACGACGATCAGGCCGGCGACCACCACTCCGACCAGAACTCGACCGACTGTGGAGACGCCACTCGCCGCGAACGGGTTGAACGTCAGGAACAGTGCCACGAGGAGGAAGGCCGCCGTGAGGACGCCGAGCACCTTGAACAGGCCGCCGAGAGGCACCCGCCTGCTCCAGTGCGGTGGCATCGCGACCACGATCATCGCGGCGGTGCCGACTCCGAAGACGACGTCCCAGAAGCCGTTGTAGTCGGTGGTGGCGAGGATCCAGATGATCAGGGCGGCGAAGACGGTCAGCGCGACGAGGGCGGGGACTCGCCAGCGGCCGAAGGTCGGGGTGGCGTGGATCGGGCCTGTGTTGACCGGCTGGGTCCGCTCACCGGTTGTCCTGGACTGCTCCGGCTGCTCACTCGACGCCTGCTCGCTGGACGGCTCGTTCGACCAGGGCTGGTCGGTCGACCAGGTCCAGGTGGGCTCAGGCTCAGGCTGTGGATCGGGCTGTGGATCGGGTTCTCGCCGCGGATCGGGCCGGGGCCGCGGATCCGGCTCGCGGGTGGTCGACTGGCCGGCGAGCAGGCGGTCGTACGACGCGCGCTTGACCGGGTCCGACAGCGTGGTCCAGGCCTCCTGCACGAGGCGGAAGAGCGCCGCGTTGCCGCCCTGGTCCGGGTGCACCTGACGGACCAGCTTCCGGTACGCGGTCTTGATCTCGGCGGCGCTGGCCGTGCGCTCGACGTTCAGCACTTCGTAGTGATCGGCCCCGCCCACCCCAGCACCTCCACGACACGACAGAACGCACTGAGGGTCAGTCACCGCAGTGACTGACCCTCAATGGTGGTCGGGCTGACAGGATTTGAACCTGCGACCTCTTCGTCCCGAACGAAGCGCGCTACCAAGCTGCGCCACAGCCCGAAGTCGCGAGTAGCTTACATGGGCTCAGCGTCCGGACGAAATCGGGTTATTGCGCGGGACGAGGGTGAGCAACGTCGCCTCCGGACGGCAGGCGAAACGGACCGGCGCGTACGGCGACGTACCGAGCCCTGCCGACACGTGCAGGGCTGCCTGACGGCCGTCGTACCCCCAGGTCGACAGGCCCTTCACGCGGGACGTGTCGAGGTCGCAGTTGGTCACCAGCGCGCCGTAGAACGGCACCGCGAGCTGACCGCCGTGGGTGTGCCCGGCGAGGACCAGCGGATAGCCGTCGCCGACGAAGCCGTTCAGGACCCGCTGGTACGGCGCGTGCGTGACGCCGATCGACAGGTCCGCCGTCGGGTCGATCTCGCCCGCGACCTCGTCGTACCGGTCGCGCTTGATGTGCGGGTCGTCGGTGCCGGCGAAGTCCAGACGCAGGCCGTTCACCTTCAGCGTGGCCTTGGCGTTGTTCAGGTCCGTCCAGCCGGCGCCGCTGAACGCGCGGCGCATCTCCTCGTACGGCAGGTCGGGTCCGTGCGGCTTGTGGCGCTGCTTGTTCGCGGGCAACAGGTACTTGCCCGGGTTCTTGAAGTGCGGCTTCCAGTAGTCGTTGGAGCCGAACACGAACACGCCCGGCAGGTCGAGCAGGTCGCCGTACGCACGGAGCAGCGGAGGGACCGAGTACTCGCTCGCGAGGTTGTCGCCGGTGTTGACGATCAGGTCCGGCTCGAGCGCGGCCAGTTCGTTGACCCAGCGGATCTTCTTCTCCTGCGTCGGCATCAGGTGCAGGTCGGACAGATGCAGCACCCTGAGCGGCGCGGTCCCCTCGGGCAGCACCGGCACCGTCACTCTGCGCAGCGTGAACCACCGCACCTCGATAGCGGCCGCATACGCGACACAAGCGGCCCCCATGGCGGTTGTCACCGCTGCGGTCTTGAGGGCGGTCCTGACGAAGCTCATTTCACCAGCCTGCCACAATCGTGGTCATGTCCAACTCCGGAATGAAGCAGCGCCTGCACGACGACATGACCGCCGCCCTCAAGGCGCGCGACGAGATCCGCAAGTCGACCCTGCGGATGGCGCTCACCGCGATCACCAAGGCGGAGGTGGCCGGCAAGGAGGCCCGCGAGCTCACCGACGCCGAGATCGTCGACGTACTCAGCTCCGAGGCCAAGAAGCGCCGCGAGTCCGTGGTCGCCTACCGCGACGCCGGCCGCGCCGAGCTCGCCGAGAAGGAGCAGGCCGAGGCGGACATCCTGGCCGACTACCTGCCCGAGCAGCTCTCCGAGGACGAGATCAAGGCCCTGGTGACCGAAACCATCGCCGCCACCGGCGCCGCCGAACTCGGCCCGCGCGGCATCGGCAAGGTCATGGGCGCCCTCCAGCCCAAGGTCAAGGGCAAGGCCGACGGCTCCGTCGTCTCCGCCGAAGTCAAACGCCAACTCGGCGCCTGAGCGAACGACTGAGGGCCTCGTCCAGAGTGGACGAGGCCCTCAGTGCTGTCAGCCTTGGCCGCGGCCGCCGCAGTTGGGGTATTTCGGGTTCCACGGTGGGCAGTTGGGGTTGAGGGTGGTCGGGGTGCCGGGTGGTTTCGTCGTGCCCGGCGGTTTGGTCGTGTTCGTCGGCGTTGTCGGCTTGCTCTTGCTGCCGTTGGAGACGTAGATCGTCACCAGGGAGCCGTCCGGGGCGCCGTCGCGCTGCCGCGGATCCGTGTACGCGACGGTGCCGGCGGTCTCCTCGGAGTTCACCGTGCCGGAGGCGATCGCGACCTCGAAGCCGGCCTGCCGCAGCTTGTTCGCCGCGTCCTCGGGGTTCATGCCGTTCACGAACGGCAGGTCCTTCACGTTGCCGCGCTGGACGACGCTGGACGGCGCGACGAAGCGCGTGGTCGGGAGCCCCTGCAGGGCGGCCTTCATCGCGGCCTCCCAGATCGGTCCGGCTGTGCCGGAACCCGACGGGTCGTTGATCTTCTTGCCGTTCAGGGTCTGACCCTGCAGCTCGTGGTACGGCGGGGACGCGTCGGCCACCGTGGCGGCCGCGGCGAGCTTCGACGAGTAACCGGCGTACCACACGGCCTTGGCCTCGTTGATGGTTCCGGTCTTGCCCGCGAGGTCGCTCTTGCCGAACTTCAGCTTGCTGCCGGTACCGCCGGTCTCCATGACCTGGTGGAGTACGGCGTTGACGCCGTCGGCAACCTCCTGCGACAGCGCCTGCTTGCACTGCGCACCGGGGATGCTCACGGCCTTGCCGGCCGAGTCCTTCACCGCGGTGATCAGCCACGGCTGGCAGTACATCCCGCGGGCCGCGAAGGCGGCGTACGCGTTCGCCAGCTGCAGCGGCGAGATGTTGTCGATGCCCAGCGTCATCGACGGGACCTGATGGAGCGCTTCGCCCGTTTGGGCCTGGTACAGACCCAGGGACGCGGCGATCTTGGCGATCGGGCACAGGCCGGTGCGCTGCGAGAGCTGCAGGAAGTAGGTGTTGGTCGACTTCTGCGCCGCCTGGATCATGTTCGGGACCGCGACGTTCTGCGTCGAGTTCTTCGGGTCGTACGGCTTGGTGATCTTGTACGGGCCGTCGCAGGTGCTGAACGTCTGGCCCTCGAGGTGGACCGGGCTCGGCGAGTTGATCTTGTAGTTGAGCGGGATGCCCTTCTGGATCGCCGCCGCGATCGTGAACGCCTTCATCGTCGAGCCGTTCTGCCAGCCGCCGTACCCGCCCGGGTAGCTCTTCGGGACGTTGTAGTTGTACGACGTCTGCCCGCGCTTGCTGCCGTACCCGCGGCTCTGGGCCATCGCCTTCACCAGACCGGTGCCCGGCTCGACGATCGTGATCGCCGCGACCGCCTGGTCGGTGGTCTGGGAGTGCGTGTCGATGGACCGCTGCGCGTCGGCCTGGATCTTCCGGTCCAGGGACGTCCTGACGGTCAGGCCCGCGGTCTTGATGTAGTTGGCGCGCTCGGCCTTGGTCTTGCCGAATGCCGGGTTGTCCTCCAGCAGCGAGACGACGTACTCGCAGTAGAAGGGGTACGGGCCGTTCGCGCAGCCGAGCTTGTTCGGGCGGACCTTGTTCGGGTCGATGACCGGGGTCTTCAGGGCCGAGTTGGCCTGGGAGACCGAGATGACGTTCAGCTGCAGCATCCGGCGCAGCACCACGTCGCGGCGCTCCTTGGCGCGGCTCGGGCTGTTGGTCGGGTCGTAGCCGGTCGGGTTCTTCACCAGGCCGGCCAGCATCGCGGCCTGCGGGAGCGTCAGCTGGGAGGCGTTCACCGAGAAGTAGTGCTGCGCGGCGGCCTGGATCCCCCACGCGCCGTCGCCGAAGTTGGCGAGGTTGAGGTACTTCTCCAGGATCTCGTTCTTCGAGTACTGCTTCTCGACCGCGATCGCGTAGCGCAGTTCGGCGACCTTGCGCTGGTAGGTGTCGGCGGTCGCCGCGGCCACCTCGGCCGGCGTCTTCGCCTTCTCCACCAGGCTGATCTTCACGTACTGCTGGGTGATGCTCGAACCACCCTGCTGCACCGAGCCCGACGACTGGTTCTGCAGCAGCGCGCGCAGCGTGCCCTTTGCGTCCAGCGCGCCGTGCTCGTAGAAACGGTCGTCCTCGATCGCGACGATCGCCTTCTGCATGATCGGCGCGACGTCCTTGAGCTTGACCGGGACCCGGTTCTGCTCGGCGAGCGTGGCGATCACCGACCCGTCGGCGGCCAGGATGGTGCTCTTCTGCTTCAGCGGCACCTCGTCGAACTGCTGCGGCAGGTCCTGCAGCGTGTCGGAAGTCTTCTCCGTGGTGAATCCGGCGAGGCCGGCGAACGGGATGGCGAGACCGGCGGCCAACGCCCCCGACAGCACGCTCACCCCTAGGAACAGAACCACAGATTGGACGACTCCCCGGTCGCCCTTTTCCCTGACGCGCATGGTTGTTAAGACTACGTGACCGCTGATTCGGGTTACCGCTGCGGCTGTGAGTTCGGTCACTCTGTCTGGACAAAGTTCATCCAAAAGGACGAGGCCCCGAGCAATCGCTCGGGGCCTCGTCCGGTACGTCGTTACGCGGCGTACTGGTGTGCCTGCACCTCGGCCGGCTCCAGGGCCAGCTCCAGCACCTCACGGACGTCGCTCACCGGGTGCACGGTCAGCTCCGCGAGCACGGACGCCGGTACGTCGTCCAGGTCCGGCTCGTTCCGCTTCGGGATCAGGATCGTGGTCAGCCCGGCCCGGTGCGCGGCGAGCAGCTTCTGCTTCACCCCGCCGATCGGGAGCACCCGTCCGGTCAGCGACACCTCACCGGTCATCGCGACCTCCGAGCGGACCGGCCGCCCGGACAGCAGCGACGCCAGCGCCGTCGTCATCGTCACACCCGCCGAGGGTCCGTCCTTCGGGACGGCACCGGCCGGCACGTGGATGTGTGCGTTCCGCTCGGCCAGGTCGCCGACCGGGAGCCCCAGCTCCGCGCCGTGCGAGCGCAGGTACGACAGGGCGATCTGCGCCGACTCCTTCATCACGTCACCCAGCTGCCCGGTCAACGTGACCCCGGTCGGGCCGGTCTCCTTGTCGGCCAGCGACGCCTCCACGAAGAGCACGTCACCACCCGCACCGGTCACCGCCAGCCCGGTCGCCACACCCGGAAGCGCCGTACGCTCCGCCGACTCCGGTGTGAACTTCGGCGACCCCAGGTACTCCTTCAGACCCGTCCCACCGATCGTCAGGCTGCCCAGGTCCTCACCAAGAGCCAGCTTGGCCGTCACCTTCCGCAGTACGCGGGAGATCGACCGCTCGAGCTGCCGTACGCCGGCCTCCCGGGTGTACTCACCCGCGAGTACCCGGAGCGCCGAGTCCTCGATGGTCACCTCGTCCGCCGTCAGGCCCGCCCGCTCCAGCTGACGCGGGAGCAGGTGGTCACGGGCGATGACGACCTTCTCGTCCTCGGTGTACCCGTCCAGCTGCACCAGCTCCATCCGGTCCAGCAGCGGCGCCGGGATGGAGTCCAGCACGTTCGCCGTGGCCAGGAACACCACGTCGGACAGGTCCAGCTCGACCTCCAGGTAGTGGTCCCGGAAGGTGTGGTTCTGTGCCGGGTCGAGGACCTCCAGCAGCGCGGCCGTCGGGTCGCCCCGGTAGTCCGCACCGACCTTATCGATCTCGTCCAGCAGTACGACGGGGTTCATCGAGCCTGCCTCGGTGATCGCCCGGACGATCCGGCCCGGGAGCGCACCGACGTACGTACGCCGGTGGCCACGGATCTCGGCCTCGTCGCGGACACCGCCCAGGGCGACCCGGACGAACTTCCGGCCCATCGCACGCGCCACGGACTCACCCAGCGAGGTCTTACCCACACCAGGAGGACCGACCAGGGCCAGTACGGCGCCACTGCGGCGACCGCCGACGACACCGAGACCACGGTCCGCGCGACGACGCCGTACGGCCAGATACTCCGTGATGCGCTGCTTCACGTCGTCCAGACCGGCGTGGTCCGCGTCCAGCACGGCCCGCGCCTCGCGGATGTCGTAGCTGTCCTCGGTGCGCTCGTTCCACGGCAGTTCGAGGACGGTGTCCAGCCAGGTCCGGATCCAGCCGACCTCGGGAGACTGCTCAGAGGTCCGCTCCAGCTTGTCGACCTCCGAGAGCGCCGCCTTCTTCACGTGCTCGGGCAGGTCGGCCGCCTCGACGCGGGCCCGGTAGTCCTCTTCCTCGGACTCGGCCTTACCGTCGAGCTCGGCCAGCTCCTTGCGGATCGCGGCCATCTGCTGGCGCAGCAGGAACTCGCGCTGCTGCTTCTCCATACCCTCCTGGACGTCCTTCTGGATCGTCTCGGAGACCTCGAGCTCGGCGAGGTGGTCCTTCACCCAGCCGATCAGCTTCTCCAGCCGCTCGGACACGTTCGCGTTCTCGACCAGCCAGGACTTCTGCTCGTTGTTCAGGTAGGACGCGTAGCCGGCCAGGTCGGACAGCTCCGCCGGGTCGTCGACGCCCTTGATGGAATCGATCACCTGGTAGGCGCCGCGACGCTGCAGCACGGAGGTGGTCAGAGTCTTGTACTCGCGGGCCAGCTCGACGGAGCGGTCGTCGGTGATCTCGTGCATCACCGTCGCGCCCACCCAGAGCGCCGCACCCGGGCCGGTGGTCCCGGCGCCGATGCGGACCCGCTGGGCCCCGCGGATCACAGCCGCCTGGGCACCGCCCGGCAGCCTGCCGATCTGCTCGATCTCACCGAGCACCCCGGCCTTGGCATATTTACCGTCCAGCCGCGGCACCAGGAGGACCTGGTCCGAACCCGCGGCCTGCGCGGCGTCGATCGCCGCCCGGGCCTCGCTGTCGGCGAGTCGGACCGGCACGACCATTCCCGGCAGGACCACGACGTCGTCCAGCGGCAGTACCGGAAGATTCAACGTATCGGTCACGCTGTCACACCCTTTTCCAAGTTGAGTCTGATGGGCTCAACCACGGGTGTAAGCAAGTAATTCCCGGCGCTTCAGGTGTTCGCTGACGGTGAAATCAGGCGGTGAGCAGCTCGCCGATCCGGCGCAGACCGGTCAGGTCATGGACGTCGTCGGCCAGTGCGGGCACCTCGACGATCCGGATCGAGCGATGACCTCGCCGGAACCGTTCGGCCCGCTTGTGGTCGCCGACGACCTGCTGCATCTTGTCCGCGTGCAACCGCAGTACGGCGGCCGTCAGCGGCGACTTGTCCGCTTCCTCCAGCTTCTCGGCCGCGGCGAGTGACCGCTCCGCCGACAGTTCCGGCGCCTGCGTGTTCGTCACCCGGTTCAGCACGACGCCGGCCAGCGGCATTCCCTCTGCCCGCAGCCGCTCCGCGAAGTACGACGCCTCCCGGAGCGCGTCGTTCTGCGGCGCGGCTACGACGAGGAACGAGGTGTGCGGCTCCCGGAGCAGCGCGACCGTCTGCTCGGCCCGCTGCCGGAACCCGCCGAACAACGTGTCGAACGCCGCCACGAACGTCTGTACGTCGGTCAGCACCTGGGCGCCGAGGACCTTGTTCAGCACCGACATCGCCATGTTCACGCCGGCCGACATCAGCTTGAACGGGCCGCGCGCCGGCGCCAGCAGTAGCCGGAGGAAACGGCCTTCGAGCAGTGACGCCAGCCGCTCCGGCGCGTCCAGGAAGTCCAGCGCCGACCGCGACGGGGGAGTGTCCACCACGATCAGGTCCCACTCGCCGGTCCGCTCGGCCTGCTTGTGCAGTTGCCCGAGCTTCTCCATCGCCATGTACTCCTGCGTACCGGCGAACGACGAGGAAAGCGCTTGATAGAAGGGATTCGCGAGAATCTGCTCCGCCTTCTCCGGCGTCGCGTGCTGCAGCACGACGTCGTCGAACGTGCGCTTCATGTCGAGCATCATCGCGTCCAGCCGGCCGCCGTTCGCGGCGTTCACCTCGGCCACCGCACGCGGGGTGTTGTCGAGCTCGGTCAGCCCCAGCGACTGCGCCAGCCGCCGGGCCGGGTCGATCGTGAGTACGACGACCTTCCGCCCCCGCTCCGCCGCCCGCAGCCCGAGCGCGGCCGCCGTCGTGGTCTTGCCCACACCGCCCGACCCACAGGTCACGACGATCCGCGTGTCCGGGTCGTCGATCAACGCATCCAGATCCAGATTCATGCCCGGAACTCCTCAGCCAGGTCGAGCAGGACGCCCTGGTCGATCCCGTCCGGCTGGAGCGTCAGCTCCGTCACCTGTTTGCCCAGGGCATCGATCCGGTCGCGGTTCTCGCGTTCGAGCCCGACCCGGATCGCGTGGTCGTGCGCCTCGCCGGCGAGCGTCTCCACCAGGTCGTCGCCGATCGTGAGCCCGGCCGCCTTCAAACCCCTGGTCAGCTCGGCGATGGGCAGTTTCTCCTTCACCGCAAGGGCCAGTGCGTCGTCGTCCAGTGGACTGTTCCGGACCAGGTTCACCACGATCGACCCGATCTGCAGGTCCAGCGCCTCCAGTTGCCCGACCGCGTCGAGGGTCTCCTGGACCGGCATCTCCTCGAGCAGCGTGACCAGATGGATCCGGGTGATGTCCGAGCGCAGCATCCCCATGATCGCGTCCGCCTGGTTGCGGATCGGCCCGACCTTGGCCAGTCCGGCGACCTCGGTGTTCACGTTCAGGAACGGCGCGATCCGCCCGGTCGGCGGGGCGTCCACCACCACGGCGTCGTACGCGAGCTTCCCGTTCACCTTGCGGCGGGTGGCCTCGTACACCTTGCCGGTCAGCAGTACGTCGCGGAGTCCCGGGGCGATCGTGGTGACGAAGTCGATCGCGCCGACCTTCTCGAGCGCCTTCCCGGCGCGGCCGAGGTGGTAGTACATGTCGAGGTACTCCAGCAGCGCGGCCTCGGCGTCCACGGCCAGCGCGAACACCTCACCGCCGCCGGGGCCGTGCGCGATCCGGCGTTCGACGTACGGCAGGGGAGGTACGTCGAAGAGCTGGGCGAGACCCTGACGGCCCTCGACCTCGACCAGCAGGATCCGTTTCCCCTGCTCGGCCAGCGCGAGCGCCATGGCGGCCGCGACGGTGGTCTTCCCGGTGCCGCCCTTGCCGGTCACCACGTGCAGTCGCGCCATAGGTCCCAGGGTAGGGCGTGGTCCACACCACACCGTTAGAGTCCCGTTCTATGAAGAAGTTCGAGTACTTCACCGCGCCGTTGCTGGTCCACTCGACCAAGGAGATCCTGGACAACTTCGGCCAGGACGGCTGGGAGCTGGTCCAGGTCGTCCCGGGCATGAACCCGGAGAACCTGGTCGCCTACTTCAAGCGGGAGATCGAGGACAAATGAGCCACCCCGAGGAGAAGCTCGCCGAGCTCGGCCTGAAGCTGCCCGAGGTGGCCAAGCCGGTCGCCGCGTACGTCCCGGCCGTCCGGACCGGTGACCTGGTCTACACATCCGGCCAGCTGCCGCTGCGCGAAGGCACGCTGATCGCCACCGGCAAGGTCGGCGACGCGGTCACGCCCGAGGTCGCCAGTGAGTGCGCCCAGCAGTGCGCGCTGAACGCCCTGGCCGCGGTCAAGGCGCAGATCGGCGACCTGGGGAACGTGAAGCGGATCGTCAAGGCGGTCGCGTTCATCGCCTCCACGGCGGACTTCACCGGCCAGCCGCAGGTCGCGAACGGCGCCTCCGAGCTGTTCGGCCAGGTCTTCGGCGACGCCGGGCAGCACGCCCGCAGCGC
The DNA here is from genome assembly GCF_004331375.1 of Kribbella speibonae. Taxonomy (NCBI): domain Bacteria; kingdom Bacillati; phylum Actinomycetota; class Actinomycetes; order Propionibacteriales; family Kribbellaceae; genus Kribbella; species Kribbella speibonae. The sequence continues at coordinate 120,250 of NZ_SJKC01000006.1, forward strand.
CGTCGGCGTCCCGGTCCTCCCGCTCGACGCCCCGGTCGAGATCGAACTGATCGTCGAGGTCGGCTAAACCCTCGTGCGGGACCTGAAGTCGCAACGGATGACCGGCCGCATGCTCGAGGCAGCCCTCGAGCATGCCGCCGGCACCCGCCCCCCAACCTCCGCCCGCCCCGCCGCCACCGTCATCCTCCTCCGCAACACACCCCCCATCCCTGCGGCGGCCGGACCGGAGGTTTACCTGCTGCGGCGGCAGCGGACGATGGCGTTTGCTGCTGGGATGACCGTCTTCCCGGGTGGGCGGGTCGACGCGACAGACTCGACGGTCGCCGACTCCTGGTCAGGGCCGTCGCCGGACTGGTTCGGCAAGCGCCTCGGTTGCTCCGCGGACACGGCAGCGGCGTACGTCGCGGCCGCAGTACGGGAAACCTTCGAGGAATCCGGCGTACTGCTGGCCGGCCCAACCCCGGACGCCGTGGTGGGCGACACCACCGGCGCCGACTGGGAAGCCGACCGGGTCGCCCTCGAAACCCGCGGACTCGGCTTCTCCGAGTTCCTGCACCGCCGCGGCCTGGTCCTCCGCGCCGACCTGCTCGGCCCGTGGGCGCACTGGATCACCCCAGAATTCGAGCCCAAGCGCTACGACACCGCGTTCTTCGTCGCCGCGCTCCCCGCCGGCCAGGTCACCCGCGACGTCACGAGCGAGTCCGACCAGGTCACCTGGATCCGCCCCGCGGACGCGGTCACCTCGGTCGACGCGGGCGAGATGCTGATGCTGCCCCCGACGTACATCTGCTGCCACGAACTCTCGCAGTACGGCGACGTCGCGGCGATCCTGAACGCGGCCGGCGAGCGCGAGATCCGGGCGATCATGCCCACCGTGCGCGTCGACGGCGACCAGGCCTATCTGGAGACCCAATGAACGTCACCGAGTACGCCACCCTGGTGCGGGCCGACAACCCCGGCCCGATGACTTTGGAGGGCACCAACACCTGGATCCTCCGCGCCCCCGACGCGGAACAGTCGGTGGTCGTCGACCCCGGCCCGATGCTGGAGGACCACCTCCGCGCGGTCCTGGACGCGGCGGGCAAGGTCGCCGTCGTACTGCTGACCCACAAGCACCCGGACCACTCCGAGGGCGCGGCGTGGTTCGCCAACCAGGCCGGCTGCGGCGTACGCGCGGTGGATCCCGAGTTCCGCATCCCCACCGACCACGCCCACGGCCTGTCCGAGGGCGACGTGATCACCGCCGACGGCCTCCGGATCGAGGTCCTCCCGACACCCGGCCACACCCTCGACTCGGTCTGCTTCTGGCTACCCCAGGACGGCTCCCTCCTCACCGGAGATACCGTCCTAGGCCGCGGCACGTCGGTCGTCGCGTACCCGGACGGTGCCCTAGGCCCCTACCTCGACTCCCTGGAACGCCTCCGAGCCTTCGCAACCTCCCCCGCCGACGTACTCCGCCTACTCCCCGGCCACGGCCCCGTCATCGACGACCCCACCGCAGTCCTCACGTACTACCTGGACCACCGCCAAGACCGCCTGAACCAAGTCCGAACCGCCCTATCCGAAGGCCACACCACCCCCGAGTCGATCGTCGCCCACGTCTACGCCGACGTCCCCCAACCCCTCCGCCCCGCCGCCGAACGCTCAGTCCGCGCCCAACTCGACTACCTGAAATAGGGGTTGCCCCCTGAGCTACCGCCTTGCCCCCTCAGATTCTCAGTAGGCAACCCTCCAACTGAGGGGATGCCCCCTGAGCGGAGTTATCCACAGGCGGTGGCAAGCGGCAGCGCGGGCGGGGTGGATCGCCCCATGCTTGGTGGATGAATCCGAAGTTGAAGCTGCTCGCTGAGAAGCAAGGCGGGGTGTACAGCCGTCGTCAGGCCGCGGACTGCGGTTACACCCGGGGGCAGATCCACGACCGGATCCAGGACGGCCGCTGGGAGCGGATCCGCTACGGGCAGTACGCCGAAGCGGTCGAGCTGGGCCTGCTCCAGCCGTGGGACCGGGACCTTCTGAAGCACCGCCGCCTCGTCCACGCGGTGATGAACTCGATGCGCCCCAGCACCGTTGCCGTGAGCCATCAGTCCGCCCTGGCGCTGCACGGCGTACCGCTGTGGGGCCCTGACCTCGCAGAAGTCCAGGTCAGCCGTCTCGACCGGCACCGCGGCGGCCGGATCGCCGGCGTTCGGCACCATCGCGGCAAGCTCACCGACGCGGACCTGACCGTGGTGGCCGGTCTGCCCGCGACCACGGTGCCGCGGGCCCTGTTCGAGATGGGGTGTACGTCGTCCTTCGAAGCGGCCGTGGTCAGCGCGGACGCCGTACGGCGTGATCATCCGATCAACGAGGCCGTCGTACAAAGGTTGCTTCAGGTCACCGAGTTCTGGACCGGGAGCGCGACGGCGCGAGCGGCCCTGAAGTTCAGCGATCCGTCGTCGGAGTCCGTCGGCGAGTCGCGGCTGAGAGTGCTCCTGCACACCCACGGGCTGCCGACGCCGGTGCTCCAGGCCGTGTTCGACGATGCCGCCGGCTTCATCGGGCGGGTGGACTTCTTCTTCGCGGCCGAGCGGACGGTCGTCGAGTTCGACGGCTTACTCAAGTACGGCGACGGCGCGCGGGAGACGCTGATCCGGGAGAAGCTCCGGGAGGACCGGCTCCGCGCCCTCGGACTGCAGGTCGTGCGCGTCACCTGGGCCGACCTCAACCACCCCGAGCAACTCATCGCACACATCCGCCGCGCCTTCGCCCGCGCGTGACTCCCGCCGCGTGGCTCCCGGGGTTGCCCCCTGAGATGCAGCGTTGCCCCCTGAGATTCTCAGTGGGCAACCCTCCAACTGAGGGGATGCCCACCGAGTTGGAGGGTTCGCGCAGCGGGCGGGCGGGGCGTGCGGGGGTGCGGGCCGGCGCGAGGTGCGGGCGCGGGGCGCGCGGCGCGGGCGGGGTGGCGGGCGGTGGGGGTTAGCGGGCTCGGCGTTGGAGGCGGTCTACGTCTAGGAGGACTACTGAGCGGGGCTCCAGGCGGACCCAGCCTCGGGAGGCGAAGTCGGCGAGGGCCTTGTTGACGGTTTCGCGGGAGGCGCCGACCAGTTGGGCGAGCTCTTCCTGGGTGAGGTCGTGGTGGACGTGGACGCCGTCGTCGGCGGTGCGGCCGAAGCGGCTGGCGAGGTCCAGGAGGGCCTTCGCGACTCGGCCCGGTACGTCGGAGAACACGAGGTCGGCCACTACGTCCGAGACCTTGCGGAGCCGGCCGGCGAGCTGCAGCAGCAGGCCGCGGGCGACCGCCGGGCGGCCGTCGAGCCAGCGGAGCAGCTCGTCGTGGGTCAGCGACATCAGCTGGGCGTCGGTGACGGCGGTGACGGTCGCGGACCGCGGTCCCGGGTCGAACAGCGACAGCTCACCGAACATCTGTCCCGGGCCGAGGACCGCGATCAGGTTCTCCCGGCCGTCGGCGGAGGTACGGCCCAGCTTGACCTTGCCCTCGACCACGACGAACAGCCGGTCACCGGAATCGCCCTCGTGGAACAGCACCTGACCGCGGCGCAGCCGGCTCTCGGTCATCGACGCGGCCAGGGCGTCGGCCGCCTCGTCGTCGAGCTGACTGAACAGCGGTGCCTGTCGGAGCACTGCGGCATCCACTTCTGGGCCTCCTAGGACCTTCGACCACGACTACGAACGTGGGATCCGCCACGTCCGTCGACCGATATGTGTACACCCGGTCGCCCCAAAACCGTAGCTCCTCCGGTGTCGGCACCGCCATGTAGGCTCGCCTCGACTCGCCGGAGCACCACACAGTGTGCCCTTCAGCACCCTCGGTAACCCCCGACCCGCCGACTACCGCGCCGCTGCCCCGCTCCCTGCTGGAGGATTGGCGGACGAGGGGGCGAAATGGACGACAAGCGGGACAACGGCGAGCGGATCCTTCGGACCCTGGTCGGGGAAGGCCGGCTCGAGGAGGCCATCGAGTACGCGCAGGACAAGGTGGGCGCCGGCGAGCAGTGGGCGACCGACTGGATTCCGGCCGTTCGGGCGGCCGACCGCGATCAGGTCTCCGCGATTCAGTACTTCCTCACCAAGAGGGCCGATGAAGCGCTGCCCGACCTGCTGGCGAACAAGCAGGGCGGTCGCACGAAGCTCTGGATGGCCGACACCGACTGGGCCGCGTACGGCGACCTGCGCGTACGCCGTACCGAACCCGGACGGGCTGAGATCGCGCTGGCGTGCTGGCACGTCTACCGGGATTTCGCGCGGTACGTAGGGAACAACCCGCCCGACGACGCCGAGACCGAGTTGGCGCCTGAAGGTACGGCAGTTGTGGACCTCGCGCTGACTGTCGGAGTCGTGAACGACCTGGCGGCTCGGCACGAGGCGGTCGGTGTGCCGCGGCCGCTGGGGAACGGCAGCCATCTCGCCGTCGTCGTGCCGTTGCCGACGTCCTAGCCGGGCGGCGCGGGCTGTCGGCGGGCGGACGTAGGCTGGCCTGCATGCCATCCCCGCTTGCCGCGGAACCAGTCCCGGGAGCCCTCCCGACGGTCTCGCTGAACCTCCCTCGTAAGGCCCCGGTGTACGTCGACGAGACGCACACCCAGCTGGTCCGCCGGGCCCGGAAGATGCACAAGGTGCTGACCGAGACCTACCCGGACGCGCACTGCGAGCTGGACTTCACCACCCCGCTCGAGTTGCTGGTGGCCACCATCCTCTCGGCCCAGACCACCGACGTCACGGTGAACAAGGTGACCCCCACCCTGTTCGCGAAGTACCCGACCGCGCAGGCGTACGCCGAGGCCGACCGGGACGAGATGGAGGCGATCCTCAAACCGACCGGGTTCTTCCGGGCGAAGACCAACAGTGTGATGAAGCTCGGTCAGGCGCTCGTCGACGACTACGACGGCGTCGTACCGGGCAAGCTCGAGGAGCTGGTGAAGCTCCCCGGCACCGGGCGGAAGACGGCGAACGTGGTCCTCGGGAACGCGTTCGGTGTCCCCGGGATCACGGTCGACACGCATTTCGGCCGGCTGGTGCGCCGGTTCGGCTGGACCGCCGAGGAGGATCCGGTCAAGGTCGAGCACATCATCGGCGACCTGTTCCCGAAGAAGGACTGGACGATGCTGTCGCACCGGCTGATCTTCCACGGCAGGCGCCGGTGTCACGCGAAGAAGCCGGCCTGCGGCGCCTGCCCGATCGCCCAGTGGTGCCCGTCGTACGGCACCGGTCCCACGGACCCCGAGGCCGCCGCGAAGCTGGTGAAGGTCCCCGCGTGACACCCCCATCCGGTACGCCGCCCCGCACCCCGCCGGCGCACCGCGCCGACAGCGGGCGGGTGTGGCGTACTGCTGTGGGGTTGGCGGTGGCGGTGGTGCTGGTGGGGACTGCGGCTTGTGGGTCGGAGACGCCGGCCGGGGCGGGTACGCCGTCAGCGGGGCGGAGCAAGGTGGCGGGGGCGGACCAGCTCAAGGCGTGTCCGTCGGCGCCGTCGAAGCCGCCGGTGAGTAACGGGCTGCCGGACATCAGCCTGCCGTGTCTCGGCAGCGGCCCGGACGTCCGGCTCGCGGATCTCCGTGGCCCACTGGTGATCAACGTGTGGGCCCAGTGGTGCGGCCCCTGCCGCGACGAAGCGCCGTACCTGGCTGCGCTCGCGAAGTCCGGCAAGGTGACGATGCTGGGAATCGACTACGACGACCCAAGGCCGGAGCTCGCGGTGAAGTTCGCCGGCGAGGAGGGCCTGGCGTACCCGCATGTGACCGACCAGGACAAGGCGATCCAACGGGCGCTCAAGGTCGGCGGCCCGCCGCTCACCGCCTTCATCGACGACAAGGGCACCGTCGCCTACGTGCACCGCGGCGTACTCACGTCCCAGCAGCAGCTAGACCAATTGGTCAAGGACAAGCTCGGGGTGACGCCGTGATCGACGCCGAGATCCCCGACTGGCTGAAGCCGCTGGCGAAGGCCTCCGAGAACGTGGATCCGAACGTGCTGTCCCGGTTCCTGCCGCCCGACGACCCGTCGGTGCGGAAGTCCGCCGTCCTGATCTTGCTTGCTGACGGCAACGACGGGCCGGAGGTGCTGCTCACCGAGCGGGCCTGGACGCTGCGCAAGCACGCCGGGCAGATGGCGTTCCCGGGCGGCGGCGCGGACCCGGAGGACGGCCCCGGGGACAGTGGTCTGGTCCGTACGGCGTTGCGCGAGGCCGAGGAGGAGACCGGTCTCGACCCGGACGGCGTCGTACCGTTCGCGATCTGGCCGGCGCTCTGGGTGCCGGTGAGCAACTTCGGCGTGTCGCCGGTGCTGGCCTGGTGGCGGGAGCCGTCGCCGGTCGCGGTGGTCGACCCGGCCGAGGTCGCGTCCGTGCACGAGGTGCCGATCAGCGCGCTCGCCGACCCGGCGAATCGGATCAGCTGCCTGCATCCGAGCGGTTTCACCGGCCCGGCGTTCACCGTCGGTGACCTCTACATCTGGGGGTTCACGGCCGGGTTGCTGGACAAAATGCTGCAGCTCGGCGGCTGGTACCGCGACTGGGACCCCTCGAACGTCGTACCGTTGCCCGACCGACTGGTCGAGGCGGCCTGGCGGAGCGAGGGACGACGGCCGGAGGACGTGCGGCGGATGACCGCCATCGAGCACGATCTCGGCCGGGCGCCAGGTGACAAGTCGGAAGGCGTGGAATGAGCTGGCTCGACTGGGCGGTGCTGGGTACGGCGGCACTTGTGGCGATCTCGGGGTACGTCGAAGGATTCGTGCTCGGGGCGTGCGCCACGCTCGGCCTGCTCGGTGGCGCGGCCATCGGCGTCTGGGGTGTGCCGAAGGCGCTGGACCATTTCTCACCGAGTGTGACGGTGTCGTTCGCGGCGCTGGTGCTCGTGGTGGGGCTCGCCGCGCTCGGCCGAATGCTCGGGGCGCTGGTCGGCACCAAGGTGCGCAGACAGTTGTCCTGGCGGCCGATCCGGTTCCTGGACGCGCTCGGCGGCGCCGTCCTGGCCGCGGCGAGTGTGCTGATCGTGGCCTGGGTCCTCGGTGTCGCGGTGAGCGGCGCCCGGATCCCGAGCGTGACGTCCGCGGTCCGCGGGTCGGAGGTGCTCGCGAAGGTCGACGAAGTACTGCCGGACAGCGCCGACCGCGCATTGCAGTCCTTCAACGACGTGGTCAACACGGACCTGTTCCCGCGGTTCCTGGACCCGTTCGTGCCGGAGCGGATCCGCGAGACGCAGCCGCCGGACAGCGCGATCGCCCGGCAGCAGTCGGTCCGGGACGCCTACACCCGGATCGCCAAGGTCACCGGGGTCGCCAGCTGCTCGCGCGGCCTGGAGGGCAGTGGGTTCGTCTACGCGCCGAAGCGCGTGATGACCAACGCGCATGTCGTCGCCGGGGTCAGCTCGCCGCAGGTCGAGGTGAACGGGAAGAAGTACGACGCCAAGGTCGTGGTGTTCGACCCGGAGACCGACATCGCGGTGCTGTACGTGCCGAAAATGACCGAGGCGCCGCTGGCGTTCGATCTCACCGGTAAGGCCGACGACCCGGCGGTCGTGCTCGGCTACCCGGAGAACGGCCCGTTCGACTCCGAGCCGGCCCGGATCCGCTCCGAGGAACGGCTCCGCGGACCGGACATCTACGGCGACAAGACGGTCACCCGCGAGGCGTTCTCGATCTGGGCCTCGGTCCGCCCGGGCAACTCCGGCGGTCCGCTGCTGTCCGCGAAGGGCGTCGTGTACGGCGTGGTCTTCGCGGCCTCCGTCGAGGACAACCGCACCGGCTACGTCCTCACCGCCCAGCAGGTCGCCGCCGACGCCCGCGCCGGCGCCAACGCCACCCAAGAGGTCTCCACCCAGTCCTGCACCTGATTTTGCAGCAGCTTGCCGCGGTCACCACGTTGATGTGGTGTGACGGTGCTGATGATGAATGATGTGGGGCCGGTGCTCTCGTACGTCGATCTGGTGCGTGCGAGCGAGCGCCGGTTACTGCGGCTGGGCGTGATGCTGGCCGGGAACGAGCACACCGCGGAGGACCTGGTCCAGACGGTCCTGGCGCGGGCTCATCGCAAGTGGGAGCGGATCAGCGGACTCGACCGTCCGGAGGCCTACCTGCGGACGATGGTGGTCAACGAGTTCCTCAGCTGGCGCCGCCTGCTGAAGAACAACGAGGTACTGCTGGCCGAGCCGATCGAACGGCCGGCCCACGACGATCTCGGCCTCCGGCAGGCGCAGCGCGACGCGACGTGGCAGTTGCTGGCCAGGTTGCCGCGCAAACAACGCGCCGTCCTGGTCCTGCGGTACTACGAGGACCTCCCGGACGCGGAGATCGCTGAAGTGCTCGGCGTCGCGGCCGCGACCGTCCGATCGAATGCCGCCCGCGCGCTGGCGACCTTGCGCGAACATCTGACTGCCGAGGAGGCGAACGGACATGCCTGATCCGACCGACGAAGAGCTGGGCACCCTGCTCCGGGAGACCTTCGCGGCCCGCGAGGCCCTGATCCCCCGCGCGGTCCTGGACGACCGCTCCGTGCAGGCGGCAACGAAACCCGGCAGGGCGATGCCTGCCCTGCTCGCGGCGGCAGTGGTTCTCGTTGTGCTCACGGGAGCCCTCTACGGCGTCCAGCGCCTGCGTCCGGCCGACGCAGGCGAACCTGCCGCCGGCGTGAGTGCGGCGGTGACCCCCACCGCATCATCTGCCTACACGACCAGGGACGCCGATGTCTGGGGCCTGGCGATCGGAACGATGCTCCGGTCGTTCCAGCTGCCGGGCAAGAAGCCGAGAGGCTTCAGCCCTTTCACGAAGGCCATGGTGGTGGACAGCCCGAGCACCGCGCCAGGCCGGGTGCGACCCGGGCCGCAGTTCTCCCCGAACCAGCGCGTGGTCATGTTCTCGCACACGCTCCGGATCATGCCGGTGACGATTCTCAGCCGGTCGCTACCGGAGAACGCGAGTTGTACGACGTACCCCAAGACGGCGATCATCCGGCTCAGCGACGTCCTCGACAAGGGCGACCATCTGGAAGTCGACGTCGCGCTGTCGATGCCGGCTGGGTGCAGTGGGGCGACCTCGGCCAGGTACCGGGTCGAGCCCAGGGACGCGCACTGGGTCATCACCCAGAACCTAGGCCCGTGGAACCGCTGAGCCAGTCCACCAGGAGCGCGTTGAACACGGCCGGCGCTTCCTCGTGCGGGAAGTGGCCGGATGGGGTGATCAGTTCGTGGCGGAGTGGTGCTGTGACCAGGTGGGGCGGTGTGGTCGAGGTGGGGGAGACAGCTGGGTCTTGAGCGCCATGGAGTTGCAGGACGGGTACGGCGATCGGTGTGCGCATCCTTGCCGAGTACTTCCGCCCATCCGGTCGCAATCGTGACCGGGCGAACCAGCGGTGGTACTCGAGCGCACAATGCGGCGCCGGCCAGACCTGGAGCGCCGCGCGGTACCGCCTGGACACCTCCGCGTCGGGGAACGTGCCGCCGGGCGCGGCCCAGGCGCGGAGCAGGCGCTCGATGTGGATCCCGTCCTGCGCGAGCAGCCGGCGTTCGGGCAGGATGGGCAGCTGGAACCACGCGCTGCGTGTCAGCGCCTTCGTCTGGCCGGACCGGGTGAGCAGCAGCGGGTGCGGTGCTGACACGGCAGCCAACCCCCGGACCTGTCGTGGCGTCAGTACGGCGGCCGACCACCCGATGAACCCGCCCCACCCGTGCCCGACGATCACGGCATCGGTCGCCCCGAGCGACCGGATCACGCCGGATACGTCCGCGGCCGCGGTGTACGGGTCGTAACCACGAGGCGTCTTGTCGCTGGCGCCGTACCCCCGCAGGTCCATCGCCACCGCGCGGTACCCGGCGGCCGCGACAACGGGCAGCTGATGCCGCCAGGCCCACCAGAACTCGGGGAAGCCGTGCAGGAACAGGACAAGCGGATCGTTCGCCGCGCCACACTCCGCGACGTGGAACCGGGCCCCGTTGGCCGCGACCAGTGAGTGCGACCAGGGGCCGTCGACCAGGAGGTCGACGACTCCTGCCGGGCTCAGCGCCGTACGCCCGGTTCAGGCAGGGCGTACGTCTCGTCGTCGCCCTTACCGATCGCCTTGAGGGCCTCGACCGATTCCTTCGAGGTCTCGATCGCGCGCGTCGGGCCCTTCGCGCTCTTCAGCGCCCGCATCCCGATGAACACCAGGATCGCGCCGATCAGCAGGAACGCGCCGGCCACGATCAGGAACGCGATCGCCGGGTGCAGCCCGGCCGCGGTCAGGCCGTAGGCCGCGGAGATGCACAGCAGGATGACCGCGAGCAGCGCCAGGAACCCTGCCGCCGCGAACATCCCGGCTCCGGTACCGGCCGCGATCGCGGTCTTCTTCAGCTCGGTCTTCGCGAGTTCGATCTCGCTGCGGACCAGGCTGGACAGGTCCTTGCTGGCATTCGCGACCAGCTGGCCGACCGTGGGCTCGTCCCCGTTCATCGACATCGCGACTCCTTCCCGCACGTCCTGTGGCTCGACACTACCGTCCACGCCCGCGCGTCAATCGGTGTACGCGCGGTTCCGGCGAGCCAGCAGCAGCGCGGCGATCAGGGCAGCCAGCACCGAGGCGATCAGTACGGCGGCCTTCGCGCGTTCGACCTGGGCGATGTCCGACCCGAACGCGAGCTGCGCGATCAGCAGCGCGACCGTGAACCCGATCCCGGCCAGTACCGAGACCGCGGCGACGTCCCGCCAGGCCAGATCGGAGTTCAGCTCGGCCCGGGTGAAGCGCGCGGTCAACCACGATCCGCCGAACACCCCGATCGCCTTCCCGGCCAGCAGCCCGGCGACGATACCGATCGCGACCGGGTCGGTCAGCAGTTGCCGTACGGCGCTGCCGCTCAACGTCACCCCGGCGGCGAACAACGCGAACAGCGGTACGGCGACCGCCGCGGACCACGGCCGCAGCCGGTGCTCGATCCGCTCGGCCGGTGCCTCGTCCTCACCGGGATCGGCGACCACCCGCGTGACGAGCCCGAGCGCGACACCGGCGATCGTCGCGTGGATCCCCGACTCGTGCATGAACCACCAGGCCCCGATCGCGATCGGCACGTAGAGGAACGGCGTACGGACGCGACGGCGCTGGAGGACGTACCAGAGTGCGATCAGGGCGACCGCGGCGAGCAGCTGGAGCGGGTGGAACCCGTGCGAGAAGAACACGGCGATCACCAGGATCGCCCCGAAGTCGTCGACCACGGCGAGGGTGAGCAGGAACGCCCGCAGCGCGCTCGGCAGCGACGAGCCGACGATCGCGAGGACGGCGAGCGCGAACGCGATGTCGGTGGCCGTCGGCACCGCCCAGCCGTGCGGCTTGCCGTCGTCCGCCACCAGGTTCGTGACCAGGTAGATGATTGCCGGGAGCACCATTCCGGCGATCGCGGCCGCCACCGGGACGACAGCTTCGCTGAGCTTCGACAGGGTGCCGACCACCAGCTCGCGCTTCAGTTCGAGGCCCGCCAGGAAGAAGAACAGTGTGAGAGCCCCGTCAGAGGCCCAGGCCTCCACGGTGAGCGGCCCGACCTCGATCTCGCGCAGGTGGTGGTAGGCGTCCTGCCAGGGCGAGTTGGCCCAGACCAGGGCGACCACCGCGGCCGCCATCAGCAGCAGGCCACCGGTCGTCTCGGCCCGGAGCGTATCGGCCAGGAAGGCCCGTTCCCGGCCCAGGATCCGTGGAAACGCGCGCTTCTTCTGCGAGGTCCTGCGGGTCTGGCTCATGCTGGCGGCCCTTTGTTTGGGGTCGTTGCGGACATCGCCGACCAGACTTCCCGGCACACCGTGAGCCCGAGCCGCCGAGTCCGTCGGGCGGCGACTCCGACCGTCCGATTCTAACGGTTGGTGTTTGCCTGCGCCGGGTGTTTCCGGCAGGGTTGGGCGCGGTGCGCCGGGAAGTCTGGTCGGCATGCTCGTGCCCGCCCCGGGTACGAGCCGATGACCGTTGCCCCGGGAGGTCGTGTGCGCACTCTGTGTCAGAGCCGCGTGAGAGAGATCACCAATCGGTTCGCTCCGGACGTACGCTGCTGGCGTGCACGGAGAGCAGATGGCCGAGGAGTTCCCGGTGGTCGGGCTGGACGACGACGCCCGGGAGGCAGTGGAGCTGCTCGCGTCGCGCCGGCTGCCCGGGCTGATCGTGACGCAGGCCGACGGGAGCCCGTGCTGTGTGCTGCCGGCCTCACAGGTGGTCCGCTTCCTCGTCCCGTCGTACGTTCAGGACGATCCCTCGCTGGCCCGGGTAATCGACGAGTCGCTCGCCGACCGGGTCGCGGACAAGCTGACCGGCCTGACCGTTCGCAAGCTGCTCCCGGACGAGCCGCGGGAGATCCCGGTGGTCAACCACGACGACACGATCCTGGAGATCGCCGCGGTGATGGCCCGGCTGCGGAGCCCGCTGGTCGTGGTTGTCCGCGACCGGCGCATCATCGGCGCGGTCACCGCGTCCAGGCTGCTGGAACTGGCCGTCACGCCGCACTGACAGCGGCGACGACCTGGGCGACGGCCGCGGGGACGGTTCGATGACCGTTGTCGCGATCGCGGTCTTCGTGATCGCCTACGTGCTGATCGCGACCGAATGGACGCACAAGCTGCTCGCGGTCCTGGGCGGTGCCGGTGTGCTGTTCGCGCTCGGCGTCACCGACTCCGACCACGCGTTCTACTCGCCCGACACCGGGATCGACTGGGACGTCATCTTCCTGCTCTTCGGGATGATGGTGATCGTCGGCGTGCTCCGGCGTACCGGTGTCTTCGAGTACGTCGCGATCTGGGCGGCCAAACGGGCCAAGGGATCGCCGCTGCGGGTGATGATCCTGCTGACGCTGATCACGGCGACGGCCTCGGCCTTCCTGGACAACGTGACGACCGTGCTGCTGATCGCCCCGGTCACGCTGCTGGTGTGCGACCGGCTCGGCATCGACCCGGTCCCGTTCCTGATCGCCGAGGTGATGGCGTCCAACATCGGCGGCGCCGCGACGCTGATCGGCGACCCGCCGAACATCATCATCGCCAGCCGGTCGGGGCTCACGTTCAACGACTTCCTGCTCCACATGACGCCGCTCGTGGCCATCGAACTGCTGGTGTTCACGCTCGTCCTGCCGTGGCTGTTCAAGGGGTCCTTCACCGTGGATCCGGACCGCGTCAACGACGTCCTGCGGCTGAACGAGCGCGAGGCGATCGAGGACCGCGGGCTGCTGATCAAGTGCGGCGTCGTCCTGCTGCTGGTGTTCGTGGGCTTCATCGGGCACTCGGCCTTCCACATCGAGCCGTCGATCGTGGCGCTCCTCGGGGCCGGTGTGCTGGTGCTGGTCTCGAAGGTGCCGACGCGTGCCTACATGTCCGCGGTCGAATGGCAGACGCTGCTGTTCTTCGCCGGGCTGTTCGTGATGGTCGGCGCGCTGGTGAGGACGGGCGTCATCGCGGACCTGGCCGGATGGGTCGGCGGGGCGACCGCCGGCCACACGTTGCTCACGGCGATGCTGATCCTGGTGGTGTCGGCGCTGCTCTCGGGCGTCATCGACAACATTCCGTACGTCGCGACGATGAGTCCCGTCGTACTGGAGCTGACCAAGGGCGTCACGGACCCGGCGCACTCGGACGCGCTCTGGTGGGCGCTCGCGATCGGCGCCGACTTCGGCGGCAACGCGACCGCGATCGGCGCCAGCGCCAACGTGGTGGTGATCGGTCTGGCGCTCCGCGCGGGTCACCCGATCAGCTTCTGGACGTTCACCCGCAAGGGCGTGGTGATGACCGCGATTACGATCCTCGTCGCGGCGCCGTACCTCTGGTTGCGCTACTTCGCCTTCTCCTGAAGCAGTTCGGCCAGTGCCTCGAAGTCTGCGACCGTGTGATCCGGCGCGCCGAACACCTTCGGGTACGGCGTTTTCCGGCGGTCGATGTAGAAACCCTGCAGCCCGGCGCGCTGGGCGCCGTCGATGTCCCACGGGTGGACGGCGGCCAGGCCCATCCGTTCGATGGGCACTCCGCAGACCTCGGCGGCGTACCGGTAGGCGTCGGCGTGCGGTTTCCACCGTTGCGGCGCCGACACGTCGAGCCGGTGCTCGAGCAACGGCCGGATGCCGCCGTCCCTGAACACGTTTTCTGACATCGCCGCCGCGCCGTTCGTCAGGGTGACGATGCGCACGCCGGCCTCGTGGATCTTGTGCAGGCCCGGTGCGACGTCGGGGTGCAACGGGAGGCGGGTGAATCCGGAAAGTACGTTCTCGATGGTTTCCTCGGTGGGCTCGATCCCGGCGGCGACCAGTTGCGCCTCGAGGAGCTCGGCGGCCAGGTCGCGGAAAGCGCCGTACTTGTTCACCACGGCCAGCGCGAACCCGTCTCGCAACGTCGCGGCGAACCACGCGTCGAGGCTGTGCCGGGGCAGCCCGGCCGCCTCGAACCCGTCCCGCAGCGGCTCCATATCGGTCAGGGTCTCGTTGACGTCGAGCACCAGTACGTCGATCATCACGACTCCTCGCTATCTTGGATCGGTCGTTCCAAGATATGATGCCGGGTATGCCGGATGTCAAACATTTCGACGAGGCGGAAGCGCTGGCCGCCGTCGAGCAGTTGTTCTGGCGCCGCGGGAGTGCGGCGACCGGGATCCAGGACGTGGTCGCGGCGACCGGGCTCAGTCGGTCGAGCCTCTACAACGCATTTGGCGGCAAGGACGACCTGTACGCGGCGGCAGCAAAGCGGTACCTCGAGCATCGGTCGCGACCCATGTTCGACCAGCTGGCCGCGGACGGCCGGGGGCTGGTTGCGGTGCGCGGGTTCTTCGACCAGTTGCTGAGGTTGCGGTGTTCGGGGGAGTACGCCGGCTGGGGGTGCATGATGGCGAACGCGAACGCCGAGAACCCGCCGGACGCCGTACGGGCGGTGCTGTCGGAGCATCACGCCGTACTGCGGGATTCGCTGGCCGCTGCGCTGAAGGTTGCTCAGGGCAATGGGGAGTTGCAATCCGGCGTGGAGGTGAGTGGTGCGGCGGAGTTGCTGACGCTGCTGGCGTACGCGATCAACCTGCGGTCGCGATCCGGGGCGACCCGCGCGCAGTTGAGGTCCGCGGTCACCGCGGCGCTGGCCGCACTCGCTACCTGATCCAGGCCAGCGGGTCCGGGCCCTTCGGGACGATGCCGGTCGGGTTGATGTTGTGGTGGGTGACGTAGTAGTGCCGCTTGATCTGGCCGAAGTCGACGGTCTCCCCGAAGCCGGGCAGCTGGTACAGGCGGCGCGCGTACGCCCACAGGTTCGGGAACTCGGTGAGCTTCTGGCGGTTGCACTTGAAGTGCCCGTGGTACACCGCGTCGAAGCGGACCAATGTCGTGAACAGCCGGATGTCGACCTCGCGGAACGTGTCGCCGAGGAGATACGTGCGGTCCTTCAGACGGTCTTCCAGTACGTCGAGCCGCGCGAACAGTGCGTCGTACGCCTCGTCGTACGCCTCCTGGCTGGTCGCGAAACCGCAGCGGTACACGCCGTTGTTCACGTCCCGATAGATCTCCTCGATCAACTCGTCCATCTCCGCGCGGTCGGCCGGGATCAGCTGCGGAGCATCGGCGCGGTGGAACTCCGTCCATTCGGTGGAGAGGTCGAGAGTGATCTGCGGGTAGTCGTTCGTGACCACTTCACCCGTCGTCGTGTCGACGATCGCGGGCACCGTCACACGGCCGTCGTACGTCGGGTCGGTCCGCAGGTACGCCTCGGACAGGTACGCGATGCCGAGCACCGGGTCGCGGTCCTCCGGGTCGAGCGTGAACCGCCAGCCGCGCTCGTCGCGGACCGGGTCCACTACCGCGAGACTGATCGCGTCCTCGAGCCCGAGCAGCCGGCGGACGATGATCGAGCGATGCGCCCACGGGCAGGCCAGGCTGACCACCAGCCGGTACCGGCCCGGCTCGACCGGCCACCGGCCCTGCGCGTCCGGGCCCTCGCCGGGCGCCGCCGCGGAATCCCGGGAAATCCGGCCGGTGAATCTGTTGCCCTGCCGCTTCCACTCACCGGTCGACGACGTCTCCTGCACGAACTGTCCCGGGGTCATAGCGTTAAAACTACCCCCGCTGGGATTTGGCTGAGCCTGTGGATCGTCACTGGCCGTGAGGCGGCACCGGACGTTACAGTCAGGCTGACAAGGACGTCCGGGACAACGTGGTCGCGGGCCCCTTGCGCGGTACGACACACCGCGGCCCGCGCCCCCCGGCACTGGTTTGCCGGGCAAATTCCCAGGGATACTGACCTCATGGCCCGCCCACGGAACAACCCCGGCGATCTAGCCGAGCTCCCTACCGAGCTGCGGCCCGATCGACCGAAGGGTGACCAGATTCGCGAGATTCTGGAGAACCTCACCCGCTCGCTGGCCGTCGGCACCGTGCTGCCGTCCGAACGCGTCCTCGCCGAACGCTTCGGCGTCGCCCGGATGACCGTCCGGCAAGAGGTCGACCGCGTCGTGGCCGAGGGCCTGGCCAACCGCCGCCCCGGCGGCGGCACCTTCGTCGCCGAACCGCGCCCGTCCCGGATGCTCGCGTCCTCGTTCAGCCAGGACATGATCAACCGCGGCATCGAGCCCGGCGCCAAAGTCCTCGAACACCGCGTCGGCGCCGCCGACGAGCACCTCGCCCGCGAACTCGAAGAGGCCGTCGGCGCGCCCGTCCTGCACCTGGTCCGGCTACGCACGGCGGACGGCGACCCGATGGCGATCGAACGCACCGCCCTGTCACTCAACCGCTACCCCGGGCTGGACGAGATCGACTTCGCGGAGAAGTCTCTCTACACGGTCCTGGCCACCAGGTACGGCGTCTCACTGGGCATGGTCTCCGCCTCCATCGTCGCCGCCCCACCCGAACCAGGCGACGCCGAACTCCTGGAGATCGACAGCTCGACCCCCTGTCTGATCATCACGTCAGCTCCCCGAACCGCCACCGACCAGGTCATCGAATTCGGCCGCTCCATCTACAGGTCAGACCGCTACGACATCACGGTCGCGTACCGCGCTACCTGACAGCGGAAATACCTGGAGGATTTCTGGCTCCAGGTGCGGAAATCCTCCTAGACGTTCAGGCTGCGGAGGACGTTGGGGGTTTGGCCGCGGGCTGTTAGGCGGGTGATTACTTCTACGGTCAGGGCCTGGAGGAGCAGGGCGCCTACGAGGGTGGAGGTGGCACCGGTGGGTTCCGGCGTACCGGGGACTGTGATGAGGGCGTCGCCTGGTACGCCGCAGTTGTCGATGACGACGTCTGCGGTTTCGAAGAGGCGTTGGCCGCCGGGGGCGCGGGACGTGGTCGCGTTGGAGTGGGCGAGTGAGGTCAGGGCGATGACCTTCACTCCACGTGCGCGCGCGCCGAGGGCGAATTCGACGGGTACGGCGTTCCGCCCGGAGTTGGACGCGATGAGCAGCACGTCGCCGGACTCCAACGGGTTGATCTCCAGCAGAACGTCGGCCAGACCCGGAAGGCGTTCGAGGAGGGAGCTTTTCTGCAGGCCCTCGTGGAGCATCAGCCCGGGTTCGAGGATCGCCCGTACGTCGGCCAGTCCGCCGGCGCGCCCGTACAGCTCCTCGGCCAGCGTGTGGCTGTGCCCCGTCCCGAACACCCAGAACCGCTTCCCGTCGGCAAGAGCATCGACGACCAGCTCCGCCGCCACCCGGATCGCGCCCACCTGCGTTTCAGCCGCCTGCTGCGCGATCGCCAACGCCTTACCCAGGTATTCCTCAGCCCCAGCCATACGGCGAACCTATCGTCAATCCCGACTAGACCACTAGCCGCGATCTGCACGCGGACAGTACGTATACGCCCACGGACCCCGCCCGCACGCCTGAAGCTGGCGCAGTGGGCGTATACGTACTGTCGAGCTGCAGCTAAACAGCCACTCCGATCGCCTCGCCGTGATGTGCTGGGTGGTCGACCTCGTCGACGAGCGCGATCGCGAGGTCGGCGTACGAGATCAGGTCCTGGGCGTTCGCCGGTGCCACGCGGTAGCTGCCCTTGCGGGACGGGTCGGCGTGGTTGAAGTCGCCGGTTGGTGCGATCGAGACCCAGTCGAGGGACGACTCCGCGAAGACGTCCAGCGCCGCCTGGTGCGCGAGGAAGAACGAGCGGTACTCCTGTGGATATCCGTCGGTGTTCATCAGCAGCGTGCCGTCCGCGGTCGGGAGGATCGACGCCAACCCGACCCATACGAGCCGCTGTACGCCGGCCTTCTCGAGCCCGTCGACGAGCGCCCGCGCGGCCCGCGGGAAGAACTCACCCGGGTCGCTCCCACCGTCGTACACCCCCGCGATCACCGCATCACACCCCACCGCCAACTCCGCCACCCGCCCCACATCGGTCACATCCCCAACGACCTGACCCGCAGACGCCGTACGAGCGACGCCGATCACGGAATGCCCGCGGTCCCGGGCCTCCGCGACGGCCGCTGATCCGGCGCGTCCGCGGGCGCCGATCACCAGAATCTTGCTCACCGCAACCTCCTCGACAAAGTGGTACGGCGACCGTAGAAGGAGGGGTGGTTACCGATTGGATACCGTGGTGAGCATGGTGGCGTTGCGAGCGGACATGTTCGAGGAGATCTGCCCGTCGACGCTCCTGCCGTTCCGGATCGGCGCCGAGAAATGGGCGGGGATGGTGTTGCGTTGCCTGGAGGACGGCCCGCGCCGGTACTCCGAGCTCCGGATCCCGATGGCCCGCGTCAGCCCGAAGGTCCTGACCCAGTCGCTGCGCACGCTCGAACGCGACGGATTCATCTCCCGGACGATCGACGGCCGGCGCGTGAGCTACGAGCTCACCGCCCTCGGCCGCAGCCTGCTCGAACCGCTGCGGCTGATCTGCGCATGGGCGGAGAACCACTGGGACGAGTTGCTCGACGCCAAAGAATCTGTCAAGGAATCGTAGGTCGAGCCAACATCGACGGAAGCGAACCGTTGACGACCTAGACTGCGCGGGTGGATGAGCAGACCCCGACCGCCCTGACCGAATTGCCGAGCTGGTTGCTGACCCAGAGTGCGGCCCAGGCGCACCGGATCGTCACCGAGTCGTTCGCCGCCGGAGGTGCGCGGGCGTACCACTTCCGGCTGCTCGCGACGCTGGTGGAGTTCGGGCCGGCGAGCCAGGCGACCCTGGGGCGGCGCAGTTCGATCGACCGCAGCGATGTGGTTGCCGCGCTCAACGAACTCGAGGCCGACGGGTACGTCGAGCGCAGCGCCGACCCGGCCGACGGCCGCCGGAACGTCATCACGATCACCACGGCCGGCAAGCGCCACTACCGGCGACTCACGACCCTGGTCGGCAAGGCGCAGGAGGAGATCTTCGCCCCGCTGTCGGCCACCGACCGTACGCGGCTGACCACGATCCTGGGCAAGCTACTCGCGTACCACCAGGAGTAGATCAGAGCGGAAGCGCGGCGCGGGCCGTCTTCTGCGTCCGGCGGACCCGCAGTTCCCGGGCGTGTACCCGGCGGCGCGCGGCCCGCGAGATCTTCCGGCGTCCCTCGGCGTCGAGCGTCTGCGGCTGCGCGATCGGCTGCATCGGGTTCATACCAGGTCCGATGCACGGTGCGGGCGTTTGGTTCCGCCGTACGCCGGAATTCCGCGGCCGCCCGTCCTCTGACGGGGGCTGTTCGGCGCAGATTCGGAGCGGCTGGGCGCTACCGCGGTTCCCGTGGCGGGGTCGGCGTTGGTAGAAAGGTAACCGGGCGCGCCGGCGCGCCGAAGCCAGCGATGAGGAGTCGTCGACGTGACGAATGCAGAGTCACCCCAGGCCGAGGGCCAGTCCGGGGCCCAGTCCGAGGCACTGTCGAACCTGATGCACGAGGAGCGCCGGTTCGAGCCGCCCGCCGAGCTCGCGGCGAACGCGAACCTCAAGGCCGACGCCTACGACCGGGCCGCGGCCGACTTCGAGGGGTTCTGGGCGGAGCAGGCCAAGCGGCTGACCTGGGCGACGGAGCCGACCGAGACGCTGGACTGGAGCAACCCTCCGTTCGCGAAGTGGTACGCCGACGGCAAGCTGAACGCGGCGTACAACTGTGTCGACCGGCATGTCGAGAACGGTCTCGGCGACAAGGTCGCGTACTACTTCGAGGGCGAGCCCGGTGACACCCGCGAGATCACGTACGCGCAGCTCAAGGACGAGGTCAGCAAGGCCGCGAACGCGCTGCTCGAGCTGAACGTGAAGCCCGGCGAGATCGTCGCCATCTACATGCCGATGATCCCCGAGACCGTGGTCGCGATGCTCGCCTGCGCCCGGATCGGCGCGCCGCACACGGTGATCTTCGGCGGCTTCTCCTCGGACGCCCTCAAGGGCCGGATCCTGGACTGCGACGCCCGCGTCGTCATCACCTCCGACGGCGGCTACCGCCGTGGCGCCCCGGCCGCGCTGAAGCCGGCCGTCGACGCCGCGCTGACCGACTGCCCGGACGTGCGCAACGTGGTCGTCGTGAAGCGCACCGGCCAGGAGACCGAAATGGTCGAGGGCCGCGACCTCTGGTGGGAGGACTTCGTCGCCAAGCAGTCGACGGAGCACACCCCGGAGGCGTTCGACGCCGAGCACCCGCTGTACGTGATGTACACCTCGGGCAGCACGGGCAAGCCGAAGGGCATCCTGCACACCACGGGCGGCTACCTCGTCGGTACGTCGTACACGCAGTGGGGTGTCTTCGACCTCAAGCCGGACACCGACGTCTACTGGACCGCCGCCGACATCGGCTGGGTCACCGGCCACAGCTACATCGTGTACGGCGCTCTCGCGAACGCGACCACCTCCGTGCTGTACGAAGGCACGCCGGACACGCCGCACCAGGGCCGCTGGTGGGAGATCGTCCAGAAGTACAAGGTCTCGATCCTGTACTGCGCGCCGACCGCGATCCGGACGTTCATGAAGTGGGGCGCCGACATCCCGGCGAAGTTCGACCTGTCCTCGCTGCGCGTGATCGGGTCGGTCGGCGAGCCGATCAACCCGGAGGCCTACGTCTGGTACCGCGAGCACATCGGCGGGAACAACGCGCCGGTCGTCGACACCTGGTGGCAGACCGAGACCGGTATGCACATGATCTCGCCGCTGCCGGGCGTGACTGCCGGGAAGCCGGGCGCCGCGATGAAGGCGATCCCGGGTGTCAGCGTGGACGTCGTCGACGACGCAGGCAAGCCGGTGCCGGACGGGTCCGGCGGCTACCTGGTCATCACGAAGCCGTGGCCGGCGATGCTCCGGACGCTGTGGGGCGACGACCAGCGGTTCGTCGACACGTACTGGTCGCGCTGGCCGGGCGTGTACTTCGCCGGTGACGGCGCGAAGAAGGACGAGGACGGCGACCTGTGGCTGCTCGGCCGGGTCGACGACGTGATGAACGTGTCCGGTCACCGGTTGTCGACGACCGAGATCGAGTCCGCGCTCGTCTCGCACCCGAAGGTCGCCGAGGCCGCCGTGGTCGGCGCGTCCGACCCGACGACCGGCCAGGCGATCGCGGCGTTCGTGATCCTGCGCTCGGAAGCCGGTGACGGCGGACCGGACGTGGTGCAGGAGCTGCGCAACCACGTCGCGAAGGAGATCGGCCCGATCGCGAAGCCGCGCCAGATCATGGTCGTCTCGGAGCTCCCGAAGACCCGCTCCGGCAAGATCATGCGCCGCCTGCTCCGCGACGTCGCCGAGAACCGTGAGGTCGGCGACGTCACCACGCTCGCCGACTCCACGGTCATGGACCTGATCAAGACCAACCTGGAGGCCGGCAAGTCCGACGAGGACTGAAGGTCAGAGGAACGAGGGGAGTTGTTCGAGCGCAACGACCTCGGGTGGCGGGAACGTCGCGGAGGGCCCGTTCGGGCCTTCTGCGGCGCCCCGGAGGTAGCGGTGCACGAACTGCTGGGTCGCGGTCAGCGCGCCGGCGCATTGGGCGGTCGAGATCTTCCCGTCGGTGAGGGCGTCGGCCAGCTCTTCCAGGTCCAGGATCTGGTACCGGTTCAGGGCGGGCGGAAACAGTAGGTCGACGTACATGTCGTGGACGACCAGCCCGTCATCGGTGCGCTCGATCTCCACCAGGTCGACGTACCACCAGCCCTCGACGGGCCCCTCGAAAACAGCCGGCTTCGTCAGTTGCACCGCTTCGTCGAGCAGCAGGTAACACCGGTCGACAGTCGGCCGCCCAGCCACCTGGTACTGCGGCAAGATCCGCAGGTCGTACGCAACCACATCCCCGACACGCTGCCCCGGACACCACTGTCCGCTGCGATGAAGGACCTGGACGTTCACACCGGCCTCGCGCGGAAAACGATGATTCCGACGTACTGCGCGAGCCATGCCTGCTTGTGCGGAAAACGCTGTTTCTTCTCCTCGGACAGCTGCGGTTCGAGGACCTGCTCGACCCGGAAACCGTTGTCGGTCAAGGAGTTGTGGATCGACGAGAACGTGTCCGTGGTGTGGGTGATGGTCACGTCCTCGTTCCATCGCGACGGGTACGAGTACGGGCCGACCGTGTGGTACGCGTCCCCGAGTCCGATCGCGTCCCGTTCGGAGCGTTCCACGGCCCAGCGGATCGGGTGCGCCATCGAGACGACGAGTACGCCGTCATCGGTCAGGAGCGACCGCGCCGCGCGAAGCGTCCGCCCTCGGTCCTGCGCGTAGGCGAGGCACTGCAGGAACAGCACCACGTCGAACCGGCGGCCGTCGAGCGCCGGGATCTCGTCGAGGGTCGACAGGTCGCCTGGGAGCAGAGTGACGTCGACGCCGTCAGGTGGGGTGAGGAACTGGCCGGCGATGTCGACACCGACCACCGACGTCGCGCCGTGGTCGCGGGCGAGCTCGATCGCCTTCTCGCCGTTGCCGCAGCCGATGTCCAGAACGGTCTTGCCTTCGACCGGGCCGATCAGTGAGCGCTGGGCGTCCCACTCCATCAGCTGGTCGAGGGAGTCTTCGCGGGCCCGGGATTGTTCGTACGCGGTGGTCAGCGTCTGCCACGGGTCCATGGCGGGAGGCTACAACAGCCCCCGGCTACCGGGGGCTGTTGTGCGGGCGTGGATGTCAGACCTGGCCGGCCTTCTCCAGTGCGGCGCAGCAGGTGTTCACCAGGAGGCGCGTCACCTCGTACGGATCGATGTTCGCGTTCGGGCGGCGGTCCTCGATGTAGCCCTTCTTGTCGACCTCCACCTGCCACGGGATCCGGACCGAGGCGCCGCGGTCGGAGACGCCGTAGCTGAAGACGTCGTGCGGAGCGGTTTCGTGTGCTCCGGTCAGACGTTCCTCGATGCCGTGCCCGTAGCCCGCGATGTGCTCGTCGACCTTGCCCGGGGCCCCGAGCGCCTCGCAGGCGGTGATGATCGCGTCGTACCCCTCGCGCATCGCCTTGGTCGAGAAGTTCGTGTGTGCGCCGGCGCCGTTCCAGTCGCCCTTGGCCGGCTTGGCGTCCAGCGTCGCAGCGACGTCGTACTCCTCGGCGATGCGGTACAGCAGCCAGCGGGCCATCCACAGGTGGTCGGCCACGTCGACCGGACCCGCCGGGCCGACCTGGAACTCCCACTGGCCGGGCATGACCTCGGCGTTGATACCGGAGATCGCGAGGCCCGCCTCGAGACACGCGTCCAGGTGCTTCTCGACGATCTCGCGGCCGAAGACCTCGTCGGCGCCGACACCGCAGTAGTACGGGCCTTGCGGCGCGGGGAAGCCCACGGCCGGGAAGCCGAGCGGGCGGCCCTCCTGGAAGAAGGTGTACTCCTGCTCGATGCCGAACCAGGAGTCCTGCGCGGCGTACGCCTCGGCAACCGGAAGTAGCTCGGCCCGGTGGTTCGTCGGGTGCGGGGTACCGTCCACGAGGTAGACCTCGCACAACACCAGCTTGTGGTCTCCGCCGCGGATCGGGTCCGGGCAGCTGAAGACCGGCTTGAGCACGCAGTCGGAGTTGTCACCCGGCGCCTGGTTGGTGCTCGAACCGTCGAAGCCCCAGTCGGGCAACGCGGCGCCGTCAGGCAGGATCTTCGTCTTCGAACGCAGTCGTGCGCTCGGCTCGGTCCCGTCGATCCAGATGTACTCGGCTTTGTAGCTCACCGGCGGTCCTTTCCTCACAGCCGACGCATCGGGCGGCCAGCCTGCTTCGACAGTGCCAACCGGCCATTTCGGACCTGTTGATTCGATGTGACGGGCGTGTTAACCGCGACGTGACCTCGATAACCCCGCTGGCTCTAGGGTCGTGGCATGACTGTGCTTCTGGCGATCGTTCACGTCGGCCTCGCCGCCGCCTGGGTGGGTGGGATGGCGTACTCGTTGTTTGTGGTGCAGCCGAAGTTGAAGAAGTACTTCGGGGCGGACCAGGAAGGTCGCGAGATGCTGACGGCGGTGATTGCCTCGGGCAACCGGTGGAAGGTGGTCGGGTTGATTGCCGCGATCGCGGTGAGCGGTGGTGGGCTGCTCGCGATCAACCACGAGCACTGGTGGATCCACGCGGTCAAAGGGCTTCTGTTGCTGATTGCGACCGCGATCTTCTGGTACGTCTCCTGGCGGCACTGGCCGCAGCGCGTGTTCGCGACCGCGGCCGAGTTGCCCAAGCTGCAGGCGCGGCTCATCACGCTCGCGACCACGATGCTCGGCCTCGCCGGCACTGCCTTCGCGCTGGGCGTCATCGCCGTACACCTCTGAACGACCCACCGGTGCGTGCGCGGGTGGTTGCGGATCGTGGGTATTTTGACGGGGTGACCCGCCCCGCACATCCATCGTCCGCAGATCCCGCCGATCAGCCCGCCACGTACGGCGAGGTTTTCGGCGTGGCCGAGTTCCGGTGGCTGTGGCTGGCGCAGCTCGGGTCGGTGATCGGGGATCAGCTGGCCCGGGTCGCGCTCGCCGTACTCGTCTTCGACCGGACCGGATCGGCCGGGCTGTCCGCGGTCACCTACGCGCTGACCTTCCTGCCCGACATCGTCGGCGGCCCGTTGCTGTCCGGACTGGCCGACCGCTATCCGCGCCGCCGGCTGATGATCGCCTGCGACATCGCCCGGGCGGTGCTGGTCGCGGCGATGGCGATCCCCGGCGCCTCGCTGTGGATCCTGTGCGTGCTGCTCGTCGCGGTGCAGTTGCTCGCGTCGCCGTTCCAGTCCGCCCGAGCCGCCTTGTTGCCGTCGATCCTGACGGGCGACAAGTACGTCCTGGCGAGCTCGGTGTCGAACATCACCGCGCAGGCCTCGCAACTGGCCGGATTCGTGACCGGCGGCACCCTGGTAGCGGCCTTCGGCGTCGGCAACGCACTGCTGGCCGACGCCGTGACGTTCGCACTGTCGGCGCTCCTGCTGAAGCTCGGAGTTCGCGAACGCCCGTTGCCAGGTACGACGGATGCGCGCCCGGGATGGTGGCCGTCGTTGTCGGCCGGTGCACGCCTCGTCTGGGGCGACCGGCGGCTCAGGTACCTGGTCGCGCTGGCGTGTGTCGCCGGTTTCTACGTGAGCATCGAAGGACTCGCCGCGCCGTACGCCGCGGTGGTCGGAGGCGGACCGGCCGCTGTCGGGGTCCTGCTCGCCGCCAACCCGGCCGGGCAGATGGTCGGAATGCTGCTGCTGACGCGGGCCGCGCCGCCGCGGCGGCTCACGCTGATGGGCCCGCTCGCGATCGGGTCCTGTGCACCGCTGATCGGCTGCATCGCCGAGCCGGGTCTGTGGGTGACGGTCGCGTTGTGGTTCGTATCGGGGTTGTGTGCGTCGTACCAGCTGGCCGCGAGTGCGGCGTTCGTGCTGAACGTGCCGGACGCGCAGCGCGGCCAGGCGTTCGGCCTGGCGCGCACTGCGCTGATCGTGTCCCAGGGAATAGGGGTGCTGGTTGCCGGAGCCGCGGCGGACCGGTGGACGCCGGCCCTGGTGGTCGCGGCTGCGGGAATTCTGGGCGTTCTGGTCGCGGCGGGCGCGGCGTACGGGTACGTCGGCGCCACGCGGCAACCTGCGTGACGGTTCACCAGTCGTTGTTCTGCATGGCGGCGGCCTCCTCTCGCGGGATCTGGGCGCATGTGGGGGTGAGCGCAGCGAGGCAATAACAGGGAAGCCATGACATTGCGTGCACATCACGGCTACTCTGTGACAAGGACCGACTGTGAGGCGGAGGTCTTTTTCATGAGTATCCGGCATCGGCTGGCGCGGCGTCGCCTACGCCGGCGTCAGGACGTGGGCTGGAGCCCGGCCAGGTGGGCGTTGTGGTCGCAGCCCCGGAGCGTGCTCGGTTACGTTCTCGCGGTCGAACTCATCACCGTCGTGGTCGTCGCGTCGACGTTCGACCTCGTCCCGGTCACTGGCGGTGACTGGATCCGGCTGCTCGTGCTCGCCGGCGGATCGGCGATCCATCTCGAGGCCGCGCGCGACATCGAGCGGCTGCGCAAGGTCGGCGCCGAAGGCATCCCGTACGTGAACCTCAAGGGGATGTGGACCTTCGCCGGCGTCCTCATCCTGCCGCCGCCGCTCGCCGCGGCGCTGATTTTCAGCACCTATCTGCATTCCTGGCTGCGGGTACGACGGGTTCCGCCGTACCGCTCCGTCTTCACCGCGACGACACTCGTGCTGGCCGGTGCGGCAGGGGCTGTCGTCCTGGCCACGATCCGTCCCGGTGTCTACCCGGGCTACCCGTCCGGCCCGCTCGGACTTGTCGCCGTCGTCGCGGCCGGCCTGGCGTACTGGTTCGTGAACTACGCCCTGGTCGCGGGCGCGATCATGATGGCCAACCCCGACTCCCCGGGCCGCAACGCACTCGGGCGGCTCTCGGACCAGCTGATCGTGGCCGGCTCGCTCGGTCTGGGAGTCGCGACCGCGGCGTTGCTGCTCAGCCAGCCGTGGGCCGTCGCAGTCCTGCTCCTCACCATCCTCGGCCTGCACCGTGCGCTGCTGGTCGAGCAGTTCCAGACCGCGTCCCGTACCGATCCGAAGACCGGCCTGGCCAACGCCGCCTTCTGGCACGAGATCGCCCGCCGCGAGTTCGCCGGCGCCGAACGCACGAACTCCCGGCTCGGCGTGCTCTATCTCGATCTCGACCACTTCAAGGCCATCAACGACACCTACGGTCACCACGCCGGTGACGAGGCGCTGAAAGCAGTCGCGGCCGAGCTGCGTCACGAGGTCCGCGACAACGACCTGGTCGGGCGGCTCGGCGGTGAGGAGTTCGCGATCCTGCTCCCGCAGACCTCGGCGGCCGACACCGCCCTGGCCGCCGAGCGGATCCGCCGCC
This sequence comes from Kribbella speibonae, assembly GCF_004331375.1. Classification (NCBI taxonomy): domain Bacteria; kingdom Bacillati; phylum Actinomycetota; class Actinomycetes; order Propionibacteriales; family Kribbellaceae; genus Kribbella; species Kribbella speibonae. Next base: position 147,378 of record NZ_SJKC01000006.1, read on the forward strand.
GCATCGCGGGTCTCGCGGTCACCGTTGCCGCGCCCAACGGCCCGGTGCTGTGTGGGCCCATCACGTGTTCGATCGGCGCCGCGACGTACCCGGAGTCCGGTACCAGCCTCGACGAGCTGCAGATGGCCGCCGATCTGGCCATGTACCAGGCCAAGGACGCCGGGCGGAATCGCGTCGTCGCCGCACCCGCCAACGGCGAGCCGCCGCCCTCCTGACCCCGGCATCGGACCGGCTGGTAGGAGATGTTTGGGTGCCTGTGCCAGGATTGCGCTTCCCGACGGAGGTGATCTGGATGGCGCAGGAGGCACTGCAGCTGCTGGTCAGCATGCACCGAATCGTCAGACATCTGCGCCGGAGCAGGACCACCACGCTCCTGCACCCGACGCAGTTCCTGGCGCTGATGCTGATCGCCGACGAGCAACCGATCCGGATCGGCGAGATCGCCGCCCGGGTCCCGTGCTCGCAACCCACCGCGACCACAACGGTCGCGGGACTGGAGGAAGCCGGCCTGGTCCGGCGCGAACCGGACCCGGTCGACGGCCGGGCGACCGCGGTCGTGCTCACCGACGCGGGCGCCGAGACGGTCGAGGCCTCCGGCCGTCAGGCCGCCGAGGAGCTCGCCAATCTCCTCAGCCGCCTCGACGACGCCGACCGGACCCTTGTTCTGCAGGCAGGAGTGGTTCTGGCGCGGGTCACCGACGATCTCTAACGCAAACCCGGTACGACGGTCACCGTGTACGGCGGCGTACCGGGTGCGATGTCCAGCTGGCTGTTCACCCACAGCAGCCGGCCGTGGTCGCGGGCGATCGTCGTCGGAGTCGCACCGGTCGCACCCGGGCCCGAGTCCGCGACCAGGGTCGCTGCGGTGAGATCGTCGTTCAAGATCGCTAGCCGGGTCACGTACTTCCCGCCGCCGGCGTTGTAGACGGTGTACAACCGGCGTCCTTCCAGCAGGTACCCGTCGCCGGACAGGATCCCGTTCGGGACGTCTAGGACCGTGACCTGCTTGGTGCGGAGGTCGACCCGGTACGTGACGTCCTGGCCCTGCTCGCCGACAAGGAGGACGCGTCCGTCGGTGACGATGCCGTTCAGGAAGTACGGCGTCGGTTTGATCTGGTCGCGGGTGATCCATGGTTCGAGCTCGCCGAGACCGGCGCGGGTGAGCGGTGCCCGCCAGATCTGGTTGTGCGCCGAATCGGTCACGTAGACGGCGTCGCCCGCGATCGTGAAGTCGTTGAGGAACGAACCGTCCGACGCTTTCCGTACGCCGAGCAGCCGGCCGCGGGCGTCGTACAGGAAGAGCTTCGACGTACCCGCGCCGGCGACGAGGACCCGTCCCCAGCGGTCGAGGTGGATGCCGGTCGCGGCGGTCCGTCCGTCGCTGCCGGCCGGGAGGAACAGGCTCAGCCGGGACGAGTGGGTGGTGCCGCGGTACACCGCGCCGGTGGCGACGCTGGTGACGTACATCGTGCCGCCGGGCGTCACCGCGATCCCCTCGAGGTTCTCGCCGGGAGTGGTTGAGACGACGTACTGCGTTGGTCGGTGGACGGCTTGTGCTGTGGCCGATGGGGTGGCGGCGGCGAGGACCAGGACGGTGAGGAGCGCTAGACGTTTCATCGGGCCAGCGTGGGAGCGTACGGCGGCGCGTCGCGACCGGATTCGGTCTGAACCGAAGAGGTCTGTCCGAGGGGCCTAGCGACCGTCACAATCGGGGGATGATCCGCGTCCACTTCACCGCGGCGGACCTCGGCCGAGTCACGTTCCCGACCGCGCCGCACCCGCTGTGGGAGGCCGCGCTCGCGGCCCGCGCGCTCGGTGACCGGTCGATCTCGCCGGTTGCACGGCGCTGGCGGCGTACCGCGGCGCCGCGGGTGCGGGGGTCGATGCGTCCGCTGTTCAAGCTGATCTCGCCGGGCGGACTGTTTCCGGACTTCCTGATTCCGGACGTGGCCGGGCCCGGTCTGGAACCGGCCGTCGAGGCGTTGATGGAGACGCCTGCCTCCGTCATCCGGGACGAGTTGGAGCCGTGGCTGCCGCCGGAGATCGACCGGTACATGCGGGGACTATTGGACGGACGCGCCGGGTCGCGGCGGGCGCTGGGCGGCGCGGTCCGGGACTTTCACCAGGAGGTGCTGGGGCCTTCCTCGGGGGAGTTGCAGCGGCGGTACGGCGCTGACCTCGGGATCCGGTCCCGCGCGGTACTGCACGGTGGCACCGATGCGCTGCTGTCGTCGCTGCATCCCGATGTCGAGTGGACGACCCCGGTGCTGACGACGTACGGGCCGGTCGACGACTGGACCGCGGACATCCACCTGAACGGCCGCGGGCTGGAGCTCTACCCGTCCCCGCTGGTCAGCAACTGCCTCGCGATGGACACCCCCGGCCGGCGTCCCGTCCTCGTCTACCCCTGCGCCGACCTGACCGACCCGACCCCCGACGACCCCGGAACCGACGCACTAGCTGACCTACTGGGCCGCACGAGAGCCGCCGTACTCCGCTCCCTCACCCACCCCGCCACCACCACGCAACTGGCCCGCCGAGTAGGCATCTCCCTCGCCTCCACCTCAGACCACACCAAAACCCTCCGAGCCGCCGCCCTGATAACCACCCACAGAACCCAAGGCACAGCCCTCCACGCCCTAACCCCCACCGCCCACAACCTATTAACCGGGGCATCCAGGGGCATCCCGGGGCAGATCGCAAAAACGGCTGCCCAAACGGATGGCAGCCGCTAAAGTGGTACTTGCTTGCGGACAGAATAGTCCCCTGAAGTGGACCCGGCAGCTCACCGGACGGTGGACGAGCCGGGTCTCGCGTTTCAGAGCTCGCGTTCCTCGCAGAACTGCGCGACCCGCTGTCGCCACAGCCCGCCGCGAGCCCAGGCCCACGCCACCGCATCAGGCATCCACAGCAGCGGGTCGAGCTTGGGGGCGATGAGCGCCCAGCTCAGGTCGTAGCACCTGCGTTGGAGGACCGCGGCATGCAGAGTGCGGCGGTCGTGGTCGTAGCTCGACTCCTCTCGCTCGATCACCAAGCGCTCCGCCGTGCCCGCGACATCGCGCACGATCGCTTGCAGGCAACGCGTGCGGCCCGCCAACGTATCCCGGTCGGCGCGGTAGAGGTCCACCACCGGATGAGACTCGGCCACCACGCCGAGAATCTGCTTACGCCGAGCATCGGTCTCGTGGTTGAAGTGCAGGCGTTCCTGGCCTGGTAGGAGGAGGGCTCGGAGCGACTTTCGGTTGACGGCTACGTCGCCGGCTGGGCAGCGGGCGGCGGCCATCAGGAGGCCCCGGGACTTGGTTTCGTCGACGAATACGTGGATTGGCATTTCCTCGCCTTGGTGGGTGGCAAGGGTTGAGCTTCACACGTGGGGTGACGGGTTGGTGGGTGTGACACCGGGGCATCTCGGGGCAGTGTGGGGCAGATCAGAAGTGTGTGAAACAAGGGGTTGTGGCCCAGGGGCCGCCGGGGGTGGCGGCCCCTGGGATGGGGTTAGTTGCGGTTGATGGTGAAGGTTGTGGTGGTGTTTTGGATGTCTTTGGTGTTGTTGGTGAGGGTTAGGTTGTTGAAGGTGACCGAGCCTACGGCGGGGCCTTGGCCGGGTTCTGGGAGTTCGTTGGCCCAGATGCCGAAGCCGGACTTGGCGTCGAGGGCGTCGCCGGATTTCTGGGCGCCGGAGATGGTCGTGTTGGTGAAGACGGTGTCCGCGACCGGGAACTGCGGCTGGCCGCCGACATAGTTGGTCTGGAACATGATGCCGCTGTACGTCGGATCGACGATGTCCAGATCGCTGACGCGGATGCCCTGGAAGATCTTCGACGCCGAGAAGACCCACACCGCGGGGAACGCCTGGTTGCCCCAGAAATGCCCGCCGGAACGTACGACGGAAACGTTCTGGAACTGTGTCGGCGGCGTCGCCCCGAACCCGTTCATCGGGATCCCGAAGTCCAGCGAACTGATCGTGATCCCGGGGTAGGTGAGCATGTCCGCGGCGTACAGGTTCCGGAAGATGTTGTTCGTTCCGCCGTACACCGCGAACCCGGCGGCCCGCCAGGTCAGCGTTGCGGACAGGTTCTCGAACACGTTGTCCCGGACCTCGCCGCCGCCGTTGTCGGTGGCGTTGAACAGCGCGAAGCTGTCGTCACCCGTCGACCGCGCGTCGTTGTTGCTGACGGTGTTGCCGGCCGACCCGTTGGTCATGTTGATGCCGTCGGCAAACGTGTCCCGGATCCGCGAGTTCTTGATCGTCGAGCTGTCGGTGTTCGAACCCCAGTACAGGCAGACCATGTGCTCGACCCAGATGTTGTCGATGGTCATGTTCGCCGTACCGGAGAAGTCGAACACCTTCCCGGGACCGTCGATCCGCGACGTGTAGTTGCCGAAGTACGCGAACCCGCTGAACGTCGACCCGTTCGCGGACGCCTCGGACCGGAACCCGACGTCGGTGTTGTCCTGCGTGGTCGGCGCGTGGAACCGGGTGAACCACGGACCGGCCCCGACGACCTTGACCGCCTTGCCGTACACCTGGAACTTCGACGACGTGTCGTAGTCACCGGCCGGCAGGTACACGCCCTGCAGGTTGCTGTCCTGCCGTACCTGGTCGAGCGCGTTCTGCACGTCCTGGTGGCTGAAGCCGGCCGGCGTGACGAATCCCGCGCCGGGGTTCGGGACCGGTGTCGCGGCCTCGGTGTCGAGGAAGTCGATCGTGTACGTCAGGCTGTTCGCCGGATCCTTCTGCAGCCGGATCTTCGTCCCGGCCGGGTAGGTCTGGCCGAGCATCAGGTTGGCCTCGTCGTAGATGTGCCGCGCCGGACCCGACCCCGGTGAGTTGTTCGGCGAGGCCTCCGCGCCGTACAGCCAGGCGTACTTCGAGGTCAGTGGCAACGTCTTCGCGAAGCTGCCGTTCACGTACACGCTGATCGACGACGTCTGCCCGCCGCCGCCCGACGAGTCCGGCATCGAGAACCGGGTGACGAGCGTATTCGTGCTGGCGCGGGTGGTGAACTCGACGTACGCGCCGTTCGCGCCGAGGGTGACCGCGCGCCGCCCGGAGGCCTCGCCGGCCAGGTCGCCGATGGTGCGGTTGGGCCCGATCACGGACGCGCCGCCGCCGACCGCGGCGTCTTCCGCCTCGAGGTGGTCGTAGGGCATGTTCGCGCCGCGTCCGACGAAGAACGGCCGCTCACTGGTGTTGTTCGACCGCTTCACCGGCAGCTCGTTGGCGTCCTCGGCCAGCACCACACGCACGGTGTAGCGCCCGTTCGCGGCCGTCCAGTTGCCGAGAGCAACAGCTGGCGTGGTCACGCCGGCGGCGATCGAGCCGTTGTACGAACCGGTCAGCGTCGTCACCACGGACGACCCGTTCAGCACCGTCAGCGTGATCCCGTGCGCACCAGACGCAGAGGCGACACTGCCTTGGTTCTTCAGCGACACGGAAAACGCGACGGAATTTCCGGCCGACGGATTTCCGGGCGTCCAGTTGACCGCGGCGGCGACCAGGTCCGAGCTCGCCACCGGCGTCACCACGAGCGGGCCGGAAGCGGCCGCCGTGTTGTTCCCGTCGTTCTGCTCGATCACCGAGCCGCCCTCGTCGACCTTGGCGCTCAAGGCGTACGAGCCCGCGTCGCGTGTCCCGATCGTGGCGCTGACCGTCGTCGACGCCCCGGCCGCGAGCGCGCCGACCGCCGCCGTACCGACCTTGGCCGTGCCGAGGTAGAAGTTCACGTCGGTCGCCGCGGACCCCGCCGTACCGCCGTTGTTCACCGTCGCGCGGACCGTGATCGCGTCCGTCTCGACCGGTGACGTGGGCGTCCACGTGACGTTCGAGAGCGTGAGATCCGGGTTCGGCGCCGGTACGCCGAGCACCTGCAGCTCAGCGACCTGCCCGGCCGGTGCGCCGGTGTTCCCGGTGAAGTTCAGCCGTACGTCGGCCACGCGCGCGCTGACGGGGATGGTCACGCTGTTGCCGCTCGCCGGATCGAAGGAATAGGTGGCCGAACCAACGATCGTGGTGAATCCGGACGCACTCTGCTCGCGTCCGAGGATCGAGAACGTCTGCGTTCGCGGGCCCCACACCGGATCCGGGTTGAGCCGCACCACGATCGAGCTGAGGTCGGCGTTCGCGCCGAGCTGCGTGGTGAGCGTGGCCGGGTTGGCGTTGCCTTCCCAGTACGTCGTCACGTTGTCGTCGTTCGCGTTCTCCGGGACATAGGTGAACGTGGACCCGGACGCCGTGATCGGCTTGTGCAGCGCCAGGTTGCTGCCCGGACCGCCGCTACCGTTGCGGGTGACCGTGTTGCTGTTCGGCGACTGGTTGCCGGCAGCATCCTTCGCTCGGACGAAGTACGACACCGACACGTTGGCCGGCTGATTGTCCGTGTACGTGAGCCCGGTCAGGCTCGTGCGCAGCTGCCCGTTCGCGTAGACGTCGTACCCGGTGACGCCGACGTTGTCGGTCGAGGCGGCCCAGGTGAGTTTGATCTGCCCGGCGCCGGGCTCGGTGAAGGCCAGGCTGCCCGGGGCGGTAGGAGCCTGGGTGTCACCGGTCGCCGGTCCGTAGACCTCGAGTTCGGAGAGTTGTCCGGCCGGCCAGCCGGTGTTGGCGGTGATCCGGATCCGGACGTACCGCGTGGTGGCGGTGCCGTAGTCGACGGTCACCGTGTTGGTCGGCGGGCTGAACGTGCGCGCCGCGGACGCGGACAGGTCGGTGAAGTTCTGCCCGTCGGTGCTGCCCTGAACGGCGAAGGTCTGGTCGCGGGCGCCCCAGTTCGCGGTCGGCAGCTTCAGCACGACCTGGTTGGTCGCGACCGACGTACCGAGATCGACCTGGACCCACTGCGGGAACGCGTTGTTCGCGCTCTCCCAGTAGGTGCTCTGGTTGCCGTCGGTCACGTTCGGCGCGGCATAGCTCTGGGTGCTGCTACTGGCCGAGGCGGCCTTGCCGGCGGCGAGATTGGGACCGGCGAGTACGGCGGCCTGCGCGGCGGGCGCCGGGCGGGCGAGTGGGGCCGCCGCGAGACTCGCGGCCAGCAAGGCGGTCAGCAACCGCCATTTCGGGATTCGCATGGGCCTCTCCTGGTGGGCGGGACAGGAAGAACCGCCGCCTGAGAGTCCAAAAGTTTCGTAGGCTTGCTCAATTCTTGCGCGGCGATTGGCTCATTGTTACGGCACCGTCAACCGTGCGTCAACGGTTCGTGACAGCGAAGGGCCGGCTCGCAATGAATGCGAGCCGGCCCTTGGGTGTACTGCGTCAGTGCTTGGCGGCACCCTCCGCGCCGGCGCCGGTGAGGGCGCGGACCGAGAGTTCGCTGTAGCGGGTCTCGCTCGACTTGTCCCGGCCGAGGTACGTCCCGAGCACGCCGAACAGGAAGCCCAGCGGGATCGACACGATGCCCGGGTTCGACAGCGGGAACCAGTGGAAGTCCGCGCCGGTGATCATCGACTTGTCGCCGTTGCCGGACACCACCGGCGAGAAGACCACCAGCACGACGGCCGAGATGAGGCCGCCGTAGATGCTCCAGACCGCGCCCGAGGTGTTGAACCGCTTCCAGAACAGGTTGAACAGCAGCGCCGGCAGGTTCGCCGAGGCCGCGACCGCGAACGCCAGCGCGACCAGGAACGCGATGTTCAGCTTCTGTGCCGGGATCGCCAGCCCGATCGCCACCGCGCCGATCCCGATCGCGGCGAACCGCGCGACCCGCAGCTCCTGCTTTTCGGTCGGCTTCGTCTTCGAGATGACGTTCGCGTACAGGTCGTGCGCGAACGACGATGCCGAGGTCAACGTCAGCCCGGCCACCACCGCGAGGATGGTGGCGAAGGCGACCGCCGCGATCAGCGCGAGCAGGATCGCACCGCCGGTCGAGCCGGCCCCGCCTCCGACGGCTTCAGCCAGTAGTGGTGAAGCCACGTTGCCCTTCGACGTCTCGACCGCGGAGCCCTTGGCGGTGTCCAGCAGCGCCGCGGCGCCGAACCCGAGGGCCAGCGTCATCAGGTAGAACACGCCGATCAGGCCGATCGCCCACTGCACCGAGCGCCGCGCGGACCGCGAGTCCGGCACCGTGTAGAAGCGGATCAGGATGTGCGGCAACCCCGCCGTACCGAGGACCAGCGCGAGGCCGAGGGACAGGAAGTCGATCTGGCCGGTGAGGTCCTTGCCGTACAGCAGGCCCGGCTGCAGGAACTCCTCGCCCTTTCCGGACTTGGCGGCGGCCGAGCCGAGCAGCTCGGAGAGGTTGAAGTTGAACTTCAGCAGCACCAGGAACGTGATCACCACGGTGCCCGCCATCAGCAGGACGGCCTTGACGATCTGCACCCAGGTGGTGCCCTTCATGCCGCCGATCGTCACGTAGACGATCATCAGCGCGCCGACGAGCACGATCACGGCGGCCTTCAGGCCCTCGCTCTTCACACCCAGCAGCAGTCCGACCAGCGAACCGGCGCCGACCATCTGGGCCAGCAGGTAGAAGATCGAGACCACGATCGTCGAGGTCGCGGCCGCCGTACGAACCGGTCGCTGCTTCATCCGGAACGCGAGCTGGTCGGCCATCGTGAAGCGGCCCGAGTTCCGCAGCAGCTCGGCGACCAGCAGCAGTGCGACCAGCCAGGCCACCAGGAAGCCGATCGAGTAGAGGAAACCGTCGTACCCGTAGAGGGCGATCTGGCCGGAAATGCCCAGGAACGATGCCGCGGACATGTAGTCGCCGGCCACCGCCAGGCCGTTCTGCGCGCCGCTGAACGAGCGGCCGCCGGCGTAGTAGTCGGCCGCGGTCTTGTTCTGCCGGGACGCCCACCAGGTGATGTACAGCGTCACGGCGACGACGGCGGTGAACAGCGAGATCGTCAGTGTCCGGTTGCCGGGCTCGGTGGCCAGCGGGACGAGAAGGACGTTCACCGGCGGCGCTCCCTCTTGTACTTGGCGTTCAGGCCGTGGGCCAGCGGATCGAGCTTGCGGTTGGCGAACCGGCCGTACAGCGCCGCGATCACGAACGTCGACACGAACTGCAACAGGCCGAAGACCAGCGCGACGTTGATGTGGCTGCCGCCGATCCGGTGGTCCATGAACCCGCGGGCCCAGTTGTTGCAGGCGACATACGCGAGGTACCACGCCATGAAGGCGATCGTCCACGGTACGACGAAGTTCTTGTACCGCCGCTTCAGTTCCTTGAAGTCGGCCGCGTCGTGCACCGCCTCATAGGCGCGGGCGTCCCGCTCGCGCACCACTTCCTCGTCCATGAGTTCCCCTTCACTGGACACGAACAGGTGCACGTTAGCCGCAAGTCGCCTGTTTGTGACCTTCCGCAACCAAAATGTTTCTACAGATGCGGGGCGACCGGGCCGTCGACCGTACGGCGGTAGTTCGCGAACTCGCTGGGGTGGGCCCGGAAGCAGTCGGTGAAGTACGGCATCCGCAGCGCCTCGGGCGGCCGTGCGGTGTGCTCGTAGATCAGGTCGATCTGATCCAGGACCTGATCACGCCGGGTGTCCTTCAGTACGGCGACCCGCGAGTGCGACTGGGCCAGCTGCCGCAACCCGTCGCGGTTCAGGTCGTGCCAGTGCCGGAACCGGCCGCTCTCCAGCAGCGTGAACAGGTTCGACTGTTCGATGATCGGCACCGGGTCGAACCGGTCGGTCCCTCCGAAGCCGTCACCTTGCAGCACCTGGAAGATCCGGCGGACCCACGGGACCACGGTGTCGGCGTTGTTCCAGAGCAGGCCGAGGACGCCATTCGGGCGCAGTACCCGGGCGATCTCCGGCAGCGCGCGGGCGTGGTCGAACCAGTGGAAGGCCTGCCCGACGATCACCGCGTCCACCGAGGCGTGCGCGAGCGGGATCGACTCCGCGGCCCCGACCATCGTGTCGATCCCCGGTCGCCGGCGGCAGACCTCGAGCATCTCCTGCGACGGGTCGACGGCGATCACGTCGTGCCCGAGGCTCGCGGCGACCGCGGCGAGCTTGCCGGTGCCGGCGCCCAGGTCGAGCACCTGCAGACCACGGCCCGGGCCCAGGATCCAGGTCAGCGCCTCGACCGGGAACGTCGGCCGGCCCACGTCGTACGCCGCCGCGACGGCGCCGAACGACTTGGCCCGCGCGGCGTGCGCGCCGTTGTCCGGGGCAGCGGCGGAGTCCCCGGCCGGATCATTGGTGGTCATCACGGTAAATCATGCCGTAGCGCACGGCATGAAACCTGTTACTCGCCGAGTTTCTTCTGTTCGATGTGCGCGTTCAGCGCGGACAGCTCCGGGTGCTCGTCCAGAATCGCGACCAGTTCGGCACAGCCGAGCGTGCTCGCGCCGAAGTCCTCGATGAGGGCGTCGAGCAACTTCCAGTCGTCCGCGGTGTCCAGGGTCAGCCGGTACTGTGCTCCGCCTCCGGACCACGGCAGGTTCAGCAGCCGCATCGCGCCGGACCGGTTCTGGTGCAGGTACGGAGTGACGTGCTCGCGGTCCGCGGTGAGGGTGGCGTTCGCCTCCGCGTCGTACAACCGGGCGGTGGAGAAGATCTCGAAGTCCATGCCGCGCGGGTAGGTGCGCTCGAGGCAGTTCGAGATGTAGAGGTCGGGGTCGTTCTCGGCGCGCCACCGATCGACGCCCGCGGCAACGATCTCCGGATCGATCAGCGGGCAGTCCGAGGTGACCCGGACGATGGCGTCCAGGTCGTGCTCGCGGGCGGCGCCGGCGAACCGGCTGAGGACGTCGTCCTCGCTGCCGCGGAACACCGGGAACCCGTCTTCCTCGCAGAGCTTCTCGACCAGGTTGTCGTTGAAGTTCGTGGTGGTCGCGACGATCACCGGCAGGCCGGTCCGGCTCAGCCGGTCGAGGTGGTGCTCGAGGTACGAGCGGCCGCCGACGGTCAGCAGCACCTTGGCCGGCAGTCGGGTGCTGGTCACGCGGACCTGCGTGACGATGCCGATCTTCAGTGCTGGTGTCACGGGTTCCATCGGAACATCTCCCGGATTTCTGCGGGTCCGGCGACGTGGTCGACGCCCAGTTCGGTGTCGGTGAACTCACGGGCGACCGCCGGCGGGACGTACGGCTGGTCCATCTCCGGCCACAGCCGCTTGATCCGCGCCTGTCCGCCGAACGACGGGTGCTCGTTCTCCAGCACCATGGGATCACCGTAGACCCCTGCCCCGAGTCCGAGCGAGGCGCCGTACAGAACGGCGGAGCTGAGCCGGTTGGAGGCGACCCGCTCGTGCTTGCGGAGCTCGCGCAGCTGCTTGACCAGGAACTTGGCGTCGGTCTTGCGCCAGTGCAGGCCGCGGTAGCCGTGCGTGATGACCCGGAATCCGGCGTTTTCGTAGACGTTCCGGATGGCCGGCTTGTCGAACTCGTTCCAGTACAGGCAGACGGTCACCGGGCCGGTCTCGTGCTCGTTGATCGAGGCAACGATCCGGGCGTGGTCGCCGAGGACGTGCTGGCCTTCCCAGCCGTGGAACGGGTAGAAAATGGTGCCTTTGGCCCGTTTCTCTCGCGTGGCCAGCTCCGGATGGGTCTTCAGCAGGTACAGCCAGACCGAGCCGATCACCGAGTAGTTGCGCAGGCCGAGGGCGTGGCCGCGGCGGCGGACGCTGTCCGACCAGACGAACTTCGGCATCCCGGGCGCGAAGTTCGTGCCGTGCGCGAAACCGTCGAGGATGTTCCAGCCGTGCTGCAGGTAGCCCCAGATCCGCGGCGGTTTCGGGAGTCCGGCGTACGTCGCCATGATGTTGGCGTGCCCGTAGAAGTGGTTGGCGTGGTGCATCAGCGGCGGACCTTCCGCAGCACCCGCTTCAGGCGGCGGCGGATCACGCGGGCCGGGTTGAGTACGGCGTGGCCGACGCGATAGGGGAGTGAGCGTCGGATGCCGCTGACGGTGCCTTCGAACAGGATCGCGCGGGCGCTCGCATGGGCGAGTTCGTCGGCGAGCCGGGCGACGGTGGTCAACTGCTCGGCGCTGCCGCGCGGGCGGACGACCTCGTCCGGCGCGAACTCCTGCTCCGGCACGGTGATCCCGGCCATCGCCGCGAGCCGCGCGGTCAACGCGTGCGGGTCGCCCGCCGCAGGCCACGGCTGCCGCGAGCCACTTTCCAGGGCCCGCCGAGCAAACCGCGCCAGATGCTCCACCACATCCAGCTCTTGCGACTCCCCGAACAGCCGGTACGACGTCCCGTCCACGATCACGTTGTCGGGCGAGCCGGCACCGCCCGTCCCCAGCCACGCCACGTACGCCGGGACCACCCGCCGGAGCTCTGCCTGATCATCACAGCGCAGGGCCGCCAGGAGGTGCTCCTCCAACAGAACGCCTGCGCCCTCGGGCACCACACCTGCAGGCAGTACAGCAGGTGCGTCGGCGCCGATCACGAAGTACCAGGCCGGCGCCAGCTCGAAGGCCAACCCGGCCGCGGCCGCATCCAGCACGACCCGGTACGGGTCCATCAACACCGGACCTTCGTTGCGCGCAGCAACAGCCCGCGCCGCGACAACAGCCGCGAACCCGTCAACCGAGGTAACCGCAACATCAGCCTGCACAAGCGACGGGAAGACGGCAAAGGTCTGAAGGTCGGAGGTGTTCAGAGCAGAGCGGAGGGGTTTGAGACCTGCCGGCGCTCTGTCCTCGACTGCGCGGCCCCAGTCCTCGTCGCGTGGGAGGGCTGCGGTGATGTCCGGCTGGATCAGTCGCTCGAAACCGAAGGAGTTGGTGGCGCCGAGGAACAGCCGTCCGCCCGGCCGGAGCCGCACGCGTAGCCGGTCCAGCGCCTCCGCCCACGGGAAGTTCGCCGTGTCAGGCCCGACCAGCCGTTCCAGTCCGTCCAGCGCCACGATCACGTCGTACGTCTCGCTCCCGTCCTGCGCCGCGAATCGGTCGAGGGAGCCGCAGTGGACCTGGCCCTTCGTCTCGGTCAGGAGTTCGGCGAGTTCCTCGGCGTCGGGCGCCGAGCGGAGCAGGAGGTCGACCGACGTGACCTGCGCGGCGGCAGCCGTGATCAGATCGGCGGCGTGCGGGCCGGCGATCAGGACGGCGTCGTCGGGCTGGAGGGCGGCGGCCAGGAGTGCCGTGGCTGCGGGTCCGGCGGCCGCGGGACGGGCGTCGCCCGGGTGCAGGTCCGACCAGTTGAGCATCTCGCCGCCGATCAGGTTCGACCGGGTCACATCCGACACGTTAACCAACCAAGTTCAAGAGGGTCTCGATCACCCGGTCGACCTCACTGTCGGTGAGGTCCGGGTAGAGGGGGAGGGAGAGTTCTTCGGCGTAGAAACGCTCGGCGTTCGGGCAGAGGCCGCGCTGGTAGCCCTGGTGGGCGAAGACCGGGTGCCAGTACACCGGGATGTAGTTCACCTGGACGCCGATCCCCGCGGCGCGCATCGCCTCGAAGACCTCGCGCCGGCGGCCGTCGAGGACGCGGATCGGGTACAGGTGCCACATCGGGTCGACCCCGGCGCGCTGCACCGGCGTACGGAGTCCGTCGGTTCCGGCGAACGCCGCGTTGTAGCGGGCGGTGATCTCGGTCCGGCGGCGCTTGAACTCCGCGAGCCGACGCAGCTGGGACAGCCCGAGTGCGGCGCCCAGGTCGGTCAGGCGGTAGTTCACGCCGTACTCGTGAACCTCCTGGTGCCACGGTCCTTCGTCCGTGAGCTCGAAGCGCGAAGGATCCCGGACCAGGCCGATGAAGTGGAACTCGTGGGCCCGCTGCCCCACAGCCGGGTCCTTGCAGACGACCGCGCCGCCCTCGCCGGTCGTGAGGTTCTTCGTCGGGAAGAAGGACATGGTGGTGACGTCGGCCAGGTCGCCTACCGGACGGCCGCCGGCCGATCCGCCGACGGAGTGGGCCGCGTCGGCCACCGTGTGAGCGCCTACCTGATCCGCCAGCGTTTGAAGTGCCGGGTAGTCGGCGGCTTGGCCCGCGTAGTCGACTGCGCTGACGACCTTGGTCCGTTCGGAGAGGCAGGAGGCCGCGGCGGCCGGATCGATCAGGCCGGTGTCGTAGTCGATGTCGGCGAAGATCACGCGAGCGCCGAGCATCGCGGCGCAGGAGGCGGTGGCGACGAAGGTCATGGGGGTGGTGACGACCTCGTCGCCCGGGCCGACCCCGAGAGCGGCGTACGCGATGTGCAGTGCCGCGGTGCCCGACGTACAGCTCACTGCCCGGTGTCCGCCGGCGAGCTCGGAGATGGCGTCCTCGAAGGCAGTGACCGCGGGTCCGGTGGTCAGCCAGTCGCCCCGCAGTACGGCGGTGACCGCCTCGATGTCCTCCTCCGAGATCGACTGGCGCCCGTACGGCAGCACGTCAGCAATCGCTCTCGAGGATCTTGCGGATCTCCTCGATCGAGTACCACTGGTCGTTGGTGTCCGACGCGTAGTGGAAGCCGTCCGACACCGCCGCACCGCCGGTCGGCGGCTGGTAGCCCCAGGTGGCGAGGTCGGGCTGCAGGACGAAGCGGTCGCCGAGGGACAGCGCGCGGCGGCCTTCCTCCGGGCTGATCATCTCCTCGTGCAGCTTCTCGCCCGGGCGCAGGCCGACGTCGTGCATGGTCGCGCCGGGCGCGATCGCCTCGGCCAGGTCGGTCACCTTCATCGACGGGATCCGCGGCACGTACAGCTCGCCGCCGGTCATCAGGTCGAACGAGTCGACCACGAACTCGACCGCCTGCGGCAGCGTGATCAGGAACCGGGTGCAGCGCAGGTCGGTGATCGGCAGCGACTCGCCGGCCGCGTGCAGCGCGCGGAACTTCGGGATGATCGAGCCCCGGCTGCCCATCACGTTGCCGTACCGGACGACGCTGAAACGGGTGTCGTACGCCGCCGCGTAGTGGTTGCCGTTGATGAACAGCTTGTCCGCGGTCAGCTTGGTCGCGCCGTACAGGTTGATCGGGCTGGACGCCTTGTCCGTGGACAGCGCCACGACCCGCTTCACGCCGGAGTCGATGGCCGCCTCGATGACGTTCTGCGACCCGATCACGTTGGTCTGGACGAACTCCCACGGGTTGTACTCGCCGCTGTCCACCTGCTTCAGCGCGGCCGCGTGGACGACGTAGTCGACCCGGTGCATGGCCCGCAGCAGCCGGGCCCGGTCGCGGACGTCGCCGAGGAAGAACCGCAGCCGCGGGTCGTCGCCGAACGACTGGCGGACCTCCCACTGTTTCAGCTCGTCGCGGCTGAAGACGATGATCCGTCGCGGGTTCAGGTGGTTCAGCGCGTGCCGCACGAACGACCGGCCGAACGACCCGGTACCGCCGGTGACCAGGATGTCGGAGCCGGTAAGGATTGACACGCGAGCGGGACCCTTCTGACGGACAGTTCCGAACCGCACACACGCGGTACGGACCTCGAAACAATAGCTGCCCGTTGAAGGACCCCTTCAATCCACCGTCTCAGCGGAACGTGATCAAACGTACGCTGGGCCCCGTGAAACGCGTCGGGGTGCGATGTGATGTGGGGCCGTCCCGGGGCGTCGGTCATGTGATGCGCTGTCTGGCGCTGGCCGAGGAGGTACGTCGCCGCGACGTCGAGCTCGTTTTCGTGTGTGACGCGCACACCGTGCCGTGGGCCGCGGAGCAGATCGCGGCCCGTGGGATCGCCGTACATCCCGCGGTCTGGGGGCCGGCCGAGCACGTCGAGCTGGTCGCCCGGTTGGACGCTCTGGTCTTCGACTCGTACGACTTGGACGCGGCGGTCTACACAGCCGTCCGCGCGACCGGTGTGCCGACGCTGGCGATCGTCGACGGTGATCTCCGCGGCGCCGAGGCGGACGTGCTGGTGGACCAGAACCTCGCCGCCGAGCTAGACCACCCGCCGCTGCCGCGGGACTCGATCCGGCTCGCCGGCCTGCCGTACGTGATGATCCGCGACGAGATCCTCGACCATCGTCCCGCCGCGCCACCCAGCGATAGGCGCAGCGCCGTACCGCAGGTGTTCGCGTTCTTCGGCGGCACGGATGCCTTCGGGGCCGGTCCGTACGTCGCTCGTGCGCTGGCCGCGACCGGTCTGCCGTTCGAGGCCACCGTGGTCGCGCCCGGGGCGGATCTCGCCGCGAAGCTCGCTGCTGTCGGGCTGCAATCGCACCAGCACCTCGACGTCATCGGACCCACGACCGAGCTCGCGGCCCGCGTGCGCGAGGCGGATCTGACGATCAGTGCATCCGGTACGTCGACCTGGGAACTGCTGTGTCTCGGGGCGACCGCGGGACTGGTGTGCGTGGTCGACAACCAGGAGATGGGGTACGAGCGCGCCATCGACACCGGCGCGGCGGCGGGACTCGGCCTGTTGAGCGTGCTGCAGCAAGACAACTCCGAAGCGGTCCCGATGCTCAAACGTCTGCTCACCGACACGGCCGAACGCGGGCGACTGGCGAGAGCCGGCTGGGAGCTGGTCGACGGCCGAGGCCGAGAACGAGTAGCCGACGCCCTCCTGCAGCTCATCTGAGTTCGTAGATCGTGGCGTCCAGCGTCGCGTGCTTCAGGCGGACGTAGTTGCGGAGCGCTGGTGACACCTCGCCGGCGCGATGGTCGGCGTACAGCCAGCGCACTCCGGCCTCTCGCAGGCGTTCGATCGCCGCCGGCGTGGGCGCCTTGAACGCGATGTCGTTCGCGGCGAGCTCCTCGCTGTTCCAGTACGGGATGAGGCTCGGGTTGCTGTCGCTGGCGAGAGCGATCCGGTTCGCCTGGTTGGAGTACGACCAGCCCTCGATCAGCACCGGCCGCTCGGACAGGGCGGCGAGCCAGAAGTGCCGGCTGTCGCACAGACCGTCGCGCTGGATGATGCAATGCGCGTTCGTCGCGATCAGGTCCCCGGGATTGCTGTTCCGCCGCAGCCACTGCGCCGCTCCGGCCTCGGCCGCTGTCGCGCCACCGCGGAACGGCCGCGCGAAGACCAAGCTCGACGCCTTGTCCGACACGAACCCCTGCAACGGCACCAGAGTCGCGCCGATCATGCACGCCGCCACCGCGCCCCCGAGCAAGGCGACGAGGAAGTTGCCCGGTCGCCGCGCCACCTTCCAAACAACCGCCACCAGCACCCCGACGGCCCCTGCCGCAGCCAGCGTCCACAACCACGGACCCCTGATGCCCGGCATCGAGGCGGACTGCGAGCGAGCAATCGCGAACGCGACCAGACCCAGCACCCCGGCCACGCCGACGAGGACCACAGCCCGTCGATCCCCGAGCCGCCCGACCAGATTCGCCAGCCCGACAGCCGCGAGTACGGCGATGACCGGGAAGGCCGTCCGCAGGAAGTACAGCTGACTGACGCCCGACTGCGTCGTGAGCACCGTGCCCAGCAAACCCGCGACCGCGACCCCGGCGAGGAACACCGCGCCGGTGTCCCGCCACCTCCGGCCGAGGAAGAACAGCCCCGACGCGGCCAGCGCCCAACTCAGCAGAGTCGTTGCCCCCGACAACAGTTGGGCGTGCGGGTTCGCCATCAGCATCGGGTACGGCGCCAGCTGGACGAACGTCTCGAACGGCTTGATCTCCGTCCCCCACGTGCTCCCGCCGAAGATCGCGATCAACGCCGCCACGAACACCGTCAACGACAACAGCCCACCCAGAAACGCGGGCCGGGTACTCCGCCGCGCCAACCCCAACTGCAGGAACGCGAACGCGAAGCCCGCACCCACCAACGGCAGGATCGTCGACTTCGCCCCGGCCGCGATCAGCGCGAGCAGGACCAGCAACACCCACCGGCCGCGCGGCCTGCCGTCGGCCCGCAGCAGGTCCACCGCCACCACGCAGAGCGCCAGCGCGATCAGGACGCCGAGGTTCTGCGTCGGACTCAGGTACGCCGCCACCGCGGTCGAGATCCCGCCCAGCCCGGAACCGGCCAGCGGCTGCACGGCCCCACCGAGACCGGCGACGAACACCGCCAGCGGTCCGGCCCACGTGGCACCGGACTCGGCGGTCGGCGCCAGCCGGCTGGTGAGCGCGAACACCAGCCCGCACCCTGCGAGGAACAACGGCAGCCAGCTCAGCGAATGGATCAGATCGGTCAGGTCGATCCGCGTCCCCCACTGCGTCGCGGCCGTCGCCTGGTGGAAGAACGTGTGGTACCTCATCGGCTCGCCGCCGAGCCACAACGTCGAGATCGGTACGTCGTACTTCGCGCTGGCGGCCAGCGCCTGCTGGAAGGCGAGATCGGGATACGCGCGCAGCGGATCGGTGTACGCCGGCAGGAACTGTCCCGGACCGCGCCGGTACACGATCAGCAGCACCGCCGCTGTCGACGCCGCGAGCAACCAGGCCTGCAGGGGGCGCAACGGCTGCTCGACCCGCCGCCACACCCGGGCCCGCGCGTCGCCGTCCACGAAGGCGATCACCAGAACCACGGGCGCCCACACCCACGACCACGCCTGCAGCCCGATCGACGCACTGGCGAGGTAGACCAGAACCTGCCCTGCCGTGCCGACCGCGAACCCGGCCGCGAGGTCCTCGACCAGGTTGCGCCCGTACCCGCCGATCAGCCGCCACAGCGCGAACCCGGGAAGCAGCACCGCGACCACCGTGAACAGCGCGAACCGGGCCAGTTCGAAGACCGTCGAATGCAGCGCGAGCAGCACGATCGCCAGCACCGCGACCGCGAGCCCGGCCAGCAGACCGGAAAGGGAAGGCCCCGCGGTCCGCGGCCCCCGCCGCCTCGCTTTCGCGCGCATGCCGTAACACTAATGTGAAATCAGTCGCGCTACGAATGCAACGTGTCGCTGCCAGTGAAGCGCGATCTACCTTGATGCTTTAAGCTCGGCGGCCTATGAGTTGGTACGACGCCCTCGAAGCCGGTGAGCTGACCATTCGGCCGTCTGTGGACGCGGCGAAGCGGTTCGGGGTGTCGATCGACCGCATGTCGGTGTCCGCCTCGGCCGGTACGCCGCTCGCGGAGGTACTGGCCGCCGTCGAGAAGTCGACCGCGGACGTGATCGTGCTGCGCTACCCGGCGCGGGAGACCACCTGGTTCGCCGCGCTGGCCGACGGGCCGCGCCGGGCGCTGCTCGCCGACGCCGTCACCGCCTGGGCGCTGCCGGTCGGCAAGGGCCGGCGCCCCGCGCCGCTGGCCGGCTTCACCGCGCAGCTCGAGCCCGAGGTCGACGACGATCTGGTGGACGACCTGGTCGCGGACGTCTTCGGCGACTCCGGCAACCACTACTGCTCCAACCCGATCTTCGACCGGGCGCTGGCGCTGGCCGGGCGCCAGGAATGGGCCCGGCGGCGGATCGGTGCCGCGGGCGCCGTCGTACTGCGGGGTCCGGACCGGCGGGTGCTGGCGCTGGCGGCCGTCGACGAGCAGCGGTCGTGGACCGAGATCCAGCTGGCCGGTGTCGTCCCCGCCGAGCAGGGCCGCGGCCGGTACGGCCACCTGCTGGCCGCGATCGAGGACGTCTGTACGACGCGACGCCTGGTCGTCACCGCCCAGGCCCACCAGATCGGCATCCAGCGGGTCTGGTCCCGCTACGGGTTCGAACCCGTGCATAACCTCCTGACACTCCACCTCGTTGCGGCTACGTAGAGATTCGTAGCAACCGCGGAGGAGGGCACACCGGAGTGACCCCGCGGTTGAGCGTTGTGGTGCCCTTCTACGGCGTCGGCGAGTACCTCGGGGACTGCCTGGATTCGATCGCCCGGCAGGCCTGGTCCGACTTCGAGGCGATCCTCGTCGACGACGGCTCGCCTGATGACAGTGCTGTCGTCGCCAAGGAGTTCTGCGCCCGGGACCCCCGCTTCCGGCTGATCCAGCAGGACAACGCGGGCCCCGGTCCGGCCCGGGACGCGGGCATCCGGGAGGCCACCGGCGAGTACCTGGCGTTCGTCGACGGCGACGACCTGGTCTCGCGGTACGGGTTCGCCGCGCTGGTCCGGACCCTGGATCGCACCGGTTCGGATATCGCCGGCGGTAACGCGCGGCGGTTCAACAACAGCTTCGGCGTCCGCCCGTCGTGGCTGCACAAGCAGCCGTTCGCGCGCGTCCGGCACGCGACGCACGTCACCGAGTTCCCCGATCTGGTCCTGGACCGGATGCTCTGGAACAAGGTCTACCGCCGGTCGTTCTGGACCGAGAACGGCTACACGTTCCCCCCGATCCGGTACGAGGACTACCCGGTCGCCCTCAAGGCACATCTGGACGCGGTGACCGTGGACACGATCACGCAGGCCGTCTACTACTGGCGCGAGCGCGAGTCCGGCGAGTCGATCACGCAGCAGAAGTTCCAGCTCGGCAACATCCGGGACCGGGTGACCTCGGCCGGGATGGTCGTCGACCTGGTCGAGGACGCCGTACCGGTGGTCCGCCGGCGGGTGCACGCGCATCTCGCGCAGATCGACGTACTGACGCTGATGTCCGCATTCGGCTCGGTCCCGAGTGCGGACGAGCAGGCCCTGGTGGATCTGTCCCGCGAGCTGCTCGACCAGCTCGACGAGGACGTTCTGGCTGCCACCCACCGGTACGACCGGATCCAGCACGCCGCGCTCCGGGCCGGCGACGTGGAGCTGCTCCGGCGGCTCGCGACCTTCCGGAACTCGGGCGGTCTCCGCGGCGGGGCGCGCGCCGTACCGCGGGGCTGGCGGCTTGAGTACAACTACCCCGGCCTGGGCGAGCCCGCCGTACCTCAGGCGCTGTACAAGCTCCGCGACCAGGACCTGACCCTCGCGACCAGCGTGCGCGAGGTCGGCTGGATCGACGGCAAGCTGTCGGTCAAGGGCACCGCGGAGATCCGCCACCTGGAGACGCTGCGTACGTCGACCCTCGAGGTCGCACTGGCCGTCGGTACGACGAAGTACCCGCTGGAGGTACGCCGGTACGACGCGCTGGACCTGCACGGGGACAAGACGCTCGTCGGGTTCGAGGTGCTGCTCGACCAGGAGACGCTCGGCCTGTGCACGGGCGCACCGGCGCATTTCGAGGTGCGGATGCGGTCGGGCCGGCGGGAGCGGAAGGGCATGCTCGGCGGACAGGGCCCGGGGAGCCCCGGCTGGCCGCCTGGCGCTTGGATCGACGCGGAGAACTGGATTCAGCCGGGGCCGGGGAAGTACGGCTGGTTCTCGCTGCGGCGGCTGACCGATCCGTGCCGGTTGACCGCGGTCGAGCAGTCGGGCGACGAGCTGGTGCTGCACGGGCGGGCCTCGTTCGACGAGCCGGAGCTGTACCTGAGCCGGCCGGTCGTCGGCGGTGAGGAAGAGGTTCCGTTGGAGATCGACGGGCGTGACTTCACCGCCCGGGTGCCGGTCCGGGACATCCTCGCGGCCGCGAACCACGACGACCCCTTCGGCCAGCGGACGACCCGGGTGTTCCGGGTCCGCGGGCCCGAGCGCCAGCAGCGCGTGCTGCTGTGGACCGCGAGCGACACCGCGGTCTCGCGGGTCGTCGACGACCGGGTGGTCACGCTGACCCGCTCGACCGGCGGGTACGTGAACCTGCACGAGTCACCGATCCGGACGACCGCAGTTACAGCGTTTTCCGACGGTCGGGAGTTGACGGTGCGCGGGTCGGAGGGTCGCGATGTCGCGTTCGGCTGGCGGCGGTACCTGGCCGACTCCGACGATCATCTCGACGTCGAATGTCGTCGTACCCGCACCGCAGACGGCTGGTCCGCGACGGTTTCCTTGGATGCCTTGATTCCGGTGACCGCGGTGCAGGTCTCGGTCGATCCGCTGGCCGCGCTGGCCGACTGGATCCTGTTCGCCACCCCTCCTGACGGTGCGGCCCACGCCGTACAGTGCGAGCCGTTCCTGTGCAGCCGGTTGCCGTTGGCAATCACTCACGGGTCGCACGCACTCGCTGTCCGACCCCATGCCGGCACTCTGCACGTCGAGGTGCGCTGATGCATCACCACAACCATTACTACGGTCAGACGCACATCCTGTCCCGGTACGCCGGATTCGACTTCGACCACCCGCCGCGGCTACGGGGCTACCTGCAGCACGGCTGGAACATCGGCTGCGGCTGGAACCCGGTACACGAGTTCTACGACGGCGCCTGGCGCTTCACCTGGAGCGACGCGCCGCGACGTCGCGGGCATGCGCTCGGCCGGCGGAACTACCACAGCATCGGTGCGCCGTTCCTTTACCTGCAGGAGCTGGAGCAGGCCGAGCCCGTCGAGCGTGAGGGCACGCTGTGGTTCCTCTTCCACGGGTGGGAGGGCGGCAAGATCCACGGCGACCACCAGCGGCTGATCGACGAGATCCGCGAGACCGAGCCCGGTCCGGTCACCTTCTCGTTGTACTACACGGAATACGACAGGCCCGAGGTGCGCGGCTTCTACGAGGACGCGGGGTTCCGGGTGGTGTCGTTCGGGCGCCGCGGGTTCTCGTACGAGGGCACCGACCGGCGGTTCCTGTTCAAGCAGCTGGCCGAGCTGCGCAAACACAAGCGGGTCGCGGCCAACCGGCTGTCGACCGCGATCTTCTACGGCGTCGCGGCCGGCTGTGAGCCCGCGGTGTACGGCGACCCGATGGAGATGGACGGCGAGAACCCGTTGTTCGGCGGCCAAAGCCGGATCGAGCGGCTGTGGCCGGAGATGCTCGGAAAGACCGTCGATCTCGAGGCGGCCCGGGCGACCACCGACCTGGAGCTCGGCAAACCCTGGATGATGCCGCCCGCGGAACTGCGGTCGCTGTTCGATTGGAGAGAGCGTGTCTGAGCTGGCTTCTGGGGTCCAGGTGGTCCGCGGGGAAATGCAGCCGTGGACCGATCGCACGGCGCCGCGGCCGGCGCTTGCCGCGCTGCTGACCGACGTCGTACCCGCCAACCGGCGGACGCTGATCCTCGGGCCGCATGCCCCGCAGCTGATCGAGTCGGTGCTCGCGCACTCCTCGGACGTGACGATCCTGGTCCGCTCGGTCGCGGACGCGCAGCAGTTGGGCGACGATTTCGGGCCGTGCCTGCAGGTGATCGCCGGTGCGCTGGACGGTCTGCAGACGGAGCCGTACGACGTGATCATCGCTTCCGACGGGCTCGATCGGGTGCTGGGGTACGACAGCGCCGACCTGTCGTGGACCGCGCGTCTGGACGCGCTTGCCGCGTTGGCGGCTCCGGACGCGGTCGTCGTACTCGGGCTGGAAAACGAGTTCTCGCTGCTCAACCTGCTGGACAGCCGTCCCGCGGACGAACGTCACGGCGACGACGAGTGGCGTCCGCTGCATGACGACCCGACCCGCCCGGTGTCGGTCGAGCAGCTCAGGTCCGCGCTTCCGTGGGCGTCCGAGGTGTACGCCGACTTCGGCTCCCGCACCTTCGTCCGGGCCGACGTCGCCGCCACCGCCCGCCCCGGCGAACTCGCCACCCGCCTGGCCGGCGCCGCGCTCGAGACGGTCGACGTCCCGCTGCTGTCCCCCGCCGCCGAGGGCGTAGACACCGCCGCCCGAGCCGGCCTCCTCGCCGCAATCCCCACTGGCTGGCTGGCCATCGTCGGCGCCCAACCCCCACACGACCTCTACGCCCAAACCGCCACCACAACCCTCACCGCCACCCAAACCCTCACCGGCTGGGACACCACCATCCCCACCGACGCCACACCCACCAGCGTCGGCTCGCTCTCCTTCGACCCCTCAGCTGTCCCCGCCACCGTCCCCTCGGGTGTGTCGGTTGAGAGTGTGCTGTTCCGCCTGGCCTCCGCCGAAGACGTGCCCGCTTTCCGCAAGCTGGTCGCCGACCTGGGCGAATGGGTGACAACCTCTCGCGTGATCGTCCGATGGGACGACGTGATCTACGACGGCGACTCCTTCGCATACGGCGTCTCCGGCTGGGTAGCCGAGGACTCGGTCGAGAAGGAGGACCTACTGGCCGCCGCCTGGGCGAGGTTCCACGACCGCCTGATCGGCCAGCACCGCCGCCACCCCTGGCCACCGTGGATGCTGGGCGACGACCTCATCTCCGCCTGGCTCGGCATGTCCGGCGTCGAGGCCCCCGAACAGACCCAGGCCACGTCACCCGACTCCCTCCCCGCCACCACCGAACAAGTTGCCCGCGGCAAAGACCTGGCCGCTGCACTGGACGTCGCACTGGAAACAACCACAACCAAGGTCGACGTCCGCACCGCCCTAGCCGAAGCCGAAGAGGCCAAGCAGGAGCTGTTCGAACTGAAGGGCCATGTCTACGGCCTGGAACGCACCCTCGGCTTCCGCAACAAGGCGATGAAGACCCGCGAGAACCGCATACGCGAACTCCGCGGCCAGCTCCAGCGGCTGACCACTGCCCACGAGCGGATCCGCGGATCCCGCACGTACGCCGTCTCCCGGGTGATCTTCCACGCCGCCCAGGTCCGCAAGCCGAAGGTGGTCGCCCGCAAACTCATCCGCCGGATCCGGAAGCGATGACGACGCCGCGTCTCAGCGTGGTAGTGCCGTTCTACAACGTCGGGGCCTACATCGAGGACTGCCTGGACTCGATCGCGCGGCAGACCTTCGGTGACTTCGAGGCGATCCTGGTCGACGACGGTTCACCGGACGACAGTGCCGTGATCGCGAAGGAGTTCTGCCTCCGGGATCCGCGGTTCCGGATCGTGGAGCAGCAGAACGCCGGGCTCGGACCGGCGCGGAACACCGGCGTCGAGCACGCGTCGGGGGAGTACGTCACGTTCGTCGACAGCGACGATCTGGTGACCCGGCACGGGTTCGGGATGCTGATCCGGTCGCTCGACCAGACCGGGTCGGACTTCGCGGCCGGCAACGCGCGACGGTTCAACAACAGTTACGGCGTACGGCCGTCGTGGTTGCACGCACAGGCCTTCACCGCCGACCGGCCGGCCACGCACATCTCCGAGACGCCACAGCTGGTGCTGGACCGGATGGTGTGGAACAAGGTGTACCGGCGGTCGTTCTGGGACGAGTACGGCTACCGGTTCCCGGCGATCCGGTACGAGGACTATCCGGTCACGCTGAAGGCGCATCTCGACGCGGTGACCGTCGACACCGTCGCGGCGCCGGTGTACTTCTGGCGCGAGCGCGAGTCGGGCGACTCGATCACGCAACAGAAGTTCCAGCTCGCGAACATCCGGGACCGGGTCGTCTCGGCCGGTCTGGTGCTCGACGAGATCGAGGACGCACTGCCGACGATCCGGCATCGGGTACATGCGCATTTCCGGCAGATCGACCTGCACGCGATTCTTTCGGCCTTCGGCACGGTCCCGCCCGAGGAGGAGCAGCACCTGGTCGAGCTCACCACCGAGCTCCTCGACCGTCTCGACGAGGCCGTGCTGGCGAACTCGCCACGCCTCGCCCAGCTGCAGTTCGCGGCCCTGCGAGCGGGCGATCTCGAACTGCTGCACAAGGTCGCACTCGACCCGGACGCGGCCCAGCACCACCTGCAGCTCACCAACGACGACCTGACGATGGCGACCAGCGTGCGCGAGGTGAACTGGATCGACGGCGAGCTGTCGATCCGCGGCACCGCCGAGATCCGCCACCTGCAGTCGAAGCCGTCGAACCTCCGGATCGGCCTGGTGATCGCCGGCAAGAACTACCGGCTTCCGGTACGGCGCTGTCCCGCGACCGACCTCCGCGGCGAGGAAAGCCTGGTGGGGTTCGAGGTTCGCGTCAGTCGCGAACTGCTCGCCAAGTGCACGGCCGGTCCGTCGCACTTCGACGTACGGCTCCGCGTCGGCGGGATCCGGCGACGGGACCTGCTGCGCGGGCAGAAGGCCGGTAGTCCAGGGTGGCCGCCGGGGTCGTGGATCGACGGCACGAACTGGATCCAGCCCGGTCCGGGCAAGGACGGCGCGTTCGCCGTACGGCGGTTGACGGATCCGTGCCGGTTGACGTCGGTCGAGCAGACGCCCGACGCGCTGGTGCTGCACGGGCGGTCGACGTTCGACGAGCCGTCGTTGTTCGTGAGCCGGCCGTTGGCGGGTGGTGAGGAGGCGGTGCCGCTCACGGTGCACGGCCGGGACTTCACCGCGTGGTTGCCGATCGGCCCGATCCTCGCGGAGATCAATCCGGACGACCCGTTCAGCCAGCGAACGACGCGGGCGTTCCGGGTCCGTGGGCCGGAGGGGCAGGAGCAGGTGCTGCTGTGGACGGCCGGCGATCGCCTGGTCTCACACGCCGAGAACGGGCGTGCGGTGATGCTGACCCGGTCGACCGGCGGGTACGTGAACCTGCACGAGTCCCCGATCCGGATGACCGCCACCGCAGCGGTTGCCGCGGGCAACATGTTGGTGGTGCGCGGCCCGGACTGGGGCGACGTCGACTTCAGTTGGCGGCGGTACCTACCGGATTCCGACGACCACGTGGACGTCGCGTGCCGACGTACCGTCTCGGACGACGGCTGGGCCGCCGTGGTGGAGATGGCCGCACTGGAGCCGGCCGAGTGGATCCTGTTCGCCACCGCCCCTGACGGCACGTCCCACGCGGTCCAATGCGAACCGTTCCTCTCCACCCGCCTACCCCTGACCACCCGCCGAGCCCACCACACCTTCACCATCCGCCCCCTAGCCGGCACCCTCCACCTCGAAGTCACGTAACCGACCGGCAGCTCGACAGTACGTATACGCCCACTACGCCGAAAACCCCGCTCACCTGAGCGTGGACACCCCACACCCGTCGCGACACCTCCTGTCGACCTGCACACCCTCACCCGCCTCGTCCCACCGTCCGCAGGCCGATCGCATTTGGTGGGTAGGCCAGGCAAATTCGTGGGTGGGCCAGGCAAATCGGGGGTTTGCTACCCGTGATCAGGGTGTGGAACCCCTCATTTCGCTGGCTGACCCAGCAAATGAGTTAGCGGCGGGCGATCAGCAGTTGGTGGGTGACTGGCCAGTCGATGGGGGCGCCGTCGGGGGTGGCGATGGTGGCTACCGGGGCGATGCGGTGGTCGATGACCCAGTCGTTGCGCCAGGCAGTTGAGGACGGGTCGATGGTGAAGCCGGCGCGTTCGGCGACGGCGGTCCAGCCGGCGAAGTTCAGGCCGCAGAACTGTTCGTGGGTCTCGCTCAGCCAGTTGTCGACGTAGTCCTTCCGGGTGAGGAAGTCCATCGCGTCCGCGAGCCGCAGCACCAGCCCGTCCCCACGTACGGCGTACTCGAACGGCACCCGAGCGTTCCGCCGGAAGTCGTGGGCGAACTGGAAGAAGCGCGCCCGCGTGGACAGCTTGCCGACGTACGCCGCAGGGTCGCCGAGCGCCTCGAGTTCCGCAACGCTGGACGGGTTCGCGCCGTCGCTGTCGTCGAGGCGCAGTACGACGGGACGGTCCGGCTCGTCGGGGCCGCAGACGTCGGAGTTGATCCAGACACCGTTCGGGGCGGTGTGCGCGGCGAGCGCGTCGGCGAACCGCTGGACCGTGGCGGGCCGCGAACCGTCGGCGTACGACCAGATCTCGTGGGTGAGCGCGAGCGTCAGCGTCGTGTCGATCGATCGCGGCGGGAACACGGCGGATCCGAGCATGTTGCGCTGGTAGAAGTAGACGTTCGGGTTGCTGAACAGACCCTGTTCCTTCTTGTGCTCGCATTCCGCGAACAGGTGCCGCGCGACCTCCACGCCGATCAGATCGGATTCGTGAAAGCGCGGGTCCGCATCGACCAGTTGCAGAGTCGCGCCGGTCGCGCAACCGATGTCGAGAATCCGGCCTGGGCGGACAAACGCCTTGATTTGCTGCCATTTCCGGTCGGCGGCGGTCTCGAACGCGTCGGCGTACGTCTTGTAGTCGCGGGTCGTGGTGAGCCCGCCGTCGTCGCCGACCACCGGGTCGTTCACGCAGCGCGCGACGTGCGCGTCCAGGGCGTAGCGCTCGAACACGTTCACGGTCGCCGGGTGCGCGAGCTCCTTCCACTGCTCGTTGCCCGCAGCAATCATCAGCAGCACGTCCCACGGGCGCGCCGTACCTTCGGGCTCCACCCCGATCACGGCGTACCCGAGCTGCTCGTACAGCTTGCTCACCTCAGGCGTCGAGCAGGCGACGACCGTGTTCTCCGGCGTCAACCGCACGAGATCGTCGGTCCCGGCCTCGATCGCCTTCACCGTCACCTCGGCGAACTCGTCCGTCGGCGGCGTGTCGACCACCCCCACCACCAGCGACCGAATCCCCTCCGCCACACTGAACCGCTCGATCGCCGCCTCCCGCCGATCGAACGCCACCGGATTCCGCTTCGTCGTCCGATGATTCGCCGACGTCACCGCCCACACCACAGTCCGATCCGCAAACCGCTGGAGAAACTCGCCCTGAAACCGGGTCAGGACGTGATGCCGTCCCGGAAACAGCAAGTATTCGGCCACGGAAGCCAACCTTTCCTGCGTTGCATGCGTTAGACAGAGCATGATCCTAAGGGCGCGCTGGATCTCGGCGGCCGGATGCCTGGTGCTGGTGCTCGCCGGTTGTACGACGCGGACCGCCGACCCGACCCGTCATCCGTTCCCGGGGCGTCCCCGGCGTCATCGGCGACCTCGTCGATCCGCGGACACCGTCAGCCGGCGGGGATGCCACGGCGTCCGGGCGCGCTACTACGTCCGCACCCTCCCGGTGGGCGACGAGATCTGCACGGAGCGCCTGCTGCAGTACCGCACCGACCAGTACGTCGTATCGATCCGCCTGGACGCCTTCGACAACCCGGAGGCGACATTCCTTGCCTTCGCCCAGCAGACCCGCGATCGGCTCGCCGCTCAGCTGAAGGGCTAGAGCAGGTCCCATGTCAGGGGCGTGCCGGCCTTCACGTCGATCCGGAACGGCCTGCCGTCGACCTGGGTGAAGAGGTCGGGGGCGAGGCCGCCGGCGGGGCGGATGGAGCGGACGTTCTCGAAGGTGATGAGGTCGCCTGCCCGGACGTCCTGGGTGACGAAGAGGGAGCGGCGGAAGCGGAGGACGTTCTGTTCGGCTTGTTTGGGGCCGATGACCGGCTCACCGAGTGACAGTTGTGCGACCCGCGTGCTCTCGACGAGCAGTTCGAGCTCCCACGGCTCCAAGGAAAACGCTGCATCTACGCCGCCGTCGATGCGTTTCAGCGTCACGTGCTTCTCGATCACCGTCGCACCGAGCGCGACCGCGGCCACGGCGGCGCCGATGCCCATCGTGTGATCGGACAGGCCGACCTGTACGCCGAGCGCGTCGCGAAGGACCGGGATGCCACGCAGATTGGACTGCTCGGGCGGCGCCGGGTAGCTCGCCGTACAGGAGAGCACGATGATCTGCTCGTTACCGGTCGACCGCGCGGCCCGGACCGCGGCGTCGATGTCGGTGAGGGTCGCCGAACCGGTGGAGATGATGATCGGCTTCCCGGTCTCCGCCATGCCGCGGACCAGCGGGAGGTCGCCGATCTCGTTCGAGGCGACCTTGTACGCCGGGACGTCGAGCTTCTCCAGGAAATCGATCGCGGTGCTGTCGAACGCGGACGAGAACGCGACCAGACCGAGGGACTTCGCGAGCTCGAAGATCGGCTCGTGCCACGCCCACGGCGTATGCGCCTCCTCGTACAGGTCGTAGAGTCGCGCGTCGCTCCACAGTTCGTGCTCGGCCGGCAGCCGGAACGCCGGCAGGTCGAGGTCGAGCGTCATCGTGTCCGCGGTGTACGTCTGCAGCTTGATCGCCTGCGCACCGGTCTCGGCGACCGCACGGACGATGTCCAGCGCGCGTTCCACGTCACCGTTGTGGTTTCCGGACATTTCCGCGATGACGAACGGCTGGTGCTCGGGCCCGATCGGCACGCCGCCGATCTCGATGGTGCTCATGCCACGCCTTTCATGTGCTCTGCCCCTTGCGTCGATCCTGCTTGCGCAGGCTGATCGGGATCACGGTGATCTCGCGGCCGCCGCCGTACAGCGTCTCCGGCGTACCTTCGACGAACCGGAACCGCCGGTTCATCTGCCGGACCACGGTGTTGTGTTCGAGCACCTCGCCGGTGAGCACCTCGAGGCCGAGCTCGTCGAACGCGTACGCCGTGGCCTCGCGCATGATCTCGATCCACGCCGGCAGTGTCTCGCCGCGCTCCGCTAGCCCGTCCGCGTCGAGGAAGAACCCCCACGCGCCGGTCGTCCCGTCGAGGTCGAAGAAGTTCACGACGCCGGCGGTCGCGCCGTCGCGCGTGTAGATCAGCACCCGCCGGGCTGGATCCACGGAGGTCTTCGCCCACCACGCCGCGTGTTCGTCGGCGGTGATCTCGTGCGAGGTGATGCTCACGTCACGGTTCGCCTGCTGGTTCCGCAGTCGCCGAATCGTGCCGACATCGTTTTCCGTCGCGGCGCGCAGCATGCTCCTAACCTAGCGCCAAGAGACCGAGCACTGTTCTTCAAGCACGTGGATGTGTAAACATCTTTCGACTTCACCTTGAACGACGGTCGGAGAGTGACATGAGAGTCTGGCGAGCCATGGGTGTTCTGGGCGTGACAGCGGGGCTGTTGCTGAGTGGTCTGAGCGGTACGGCGTCCGCGGTACCGGCGCCGGCCGGTCAGCAGACGTGTGCGCCGAGCGCGTCCACCCCGCTCCGGCAGTTCCGGGCGAGCTGGGTCGCGTCGGTGGTGAACATCGACTGGCCGTCGAAGACCGGGTTGAGTGCCGCCCAGCAGCAGGCCGAGCTGGTCGGCTGGCTCGACGACGCGGTCCGGCAGCACCACAACGCGGTCATCCTGCAGGTCCGGCCGACCGCGGACGCGTTCTGGCCGTCCAAGGTCGAGCCCTGGTCGAAGTACCTGACCGGTGTGCAGGGCGGCGACCCCGGCTACGACCCGCTGGCCTTCGCGGTCGCCGAGGCTCACAAGCGCAACCTCGAGCTGCACGCGTGGTTCAACCCGTACCGGCTCTCGATGGACACCAACATCAACGGCCTGCTCCCGACCCACCCGGCGCGGCAGCACCCGGACTGGGTGGTCACGTACGGCGGGAAGCTCTACTACAACCCCGGCATCCCGGCCGCCCGGAAGCTGGTCGAGGACGCGATCATGGACGCGGTCTCGAACTACGACATCGACGGTGTCCACTTCGACGACTACTTCTACCCGTACCCGGTGGCGGGTCAGGTCTTCGACGACGCCGCGACGTTCGCACAGTACGGCGCCGGCTTCGACAACCTGCAGGACTGGCGGCGGAACAACATCGACCTGCTGATCCAGGAACTCAGCCAGAAGATGCACGCGGTCAAGCCGTGGATCAAGTTCGGTATCTCGCCGTTCGCCGTCTGGCGGAACAAGGCGACCGACCCGGAGGGCACCGACACCACGGCCGGCGTGCAGACGTACGACGACCTCGCGGCGGACACCCGCAAGTGGGTCCGCGAGGAGTGGATCGACTACATCGTCCCGCAGGTGTACTGGGCCGGCGGGTTCGCACCGGCGGACTACAACAAGATCGTGCCGTGGTGGGCGGAGCAGGTCCGCGGTACGCACGTCCACCTCTACATCGGCGAGGCGACGTACAAGGTCGGTACGTCGACGCAGTCACCGGACTGGTCGGACCCGGCCGAGCTGAGCGACCACCTGGCGTTCGACAGCGCGATCCCCGAGGTGAAGGGCAACATCTACTTCTCCGCCAAGGACGTCCGCGCGGACCGCCTCGGCGCGACCACGCTGCTCAACAACACCTGGTACACCCGCCCGGCACTGATCCCGGCGATGCCCGCCCTCGACGCCCGGGCGCCGCTCCCGGCACACGCCGTCCACGCGTCGCGCACGAGCAACGGCGTACAGCTCAAGTGGTCCAGAACGTCGAAGGACACCACGTCGTACGCGATCTACCGCCGCGAACTCCGCAGCGGAGACCACTGCCCAGACAACGACGCCCGCAACCTACTAACCACCCTCCGCTCCACCGGCACCACCCAGTCCTACACGGACACCACAGCGACCCCGGGCACGGCGTACATCTACTCAGTAACCGCCCTGGACCGCCTCGCCAACCAGAGCATCCCCATCCCAGCCGTCACCCTCCGCTGAGCCGCTACGGGCTTGTGGGTCCCGGCGTGGTTGTGGATTGCGTCGGGATCGGGGTGGTGGGGAAGGTGCCGGTTGTCGGGAGAGGGCCGGTTGGGGAGGGTTGTGTTGGTTGGGTCTCACCGGGGGACTGGGTGCCTGTTGGGAAGCCGGTTGTCTGGGAGGTGGGCGTGCTCGACGGGGAACTCGGTGTCCCGGGGGTTGGGGTTCGGGTGGGGAAGGGGTTTTCTGGGGGTGGTGGGTAGATCTGGTAGACGCGGACGGTGCCCAGTTGGAAGCGGAGTTCGGTTAGTTTGTCGAGGTTTTTCGGTGGGGCGCTGACGCGTTCGTCGAGCAGGAGCCATTGGACGCCGTACGTCGTTCGCAGCGTCTCGATCAGCTGGCGGCTCGGGTTGCTGAACACCTCGTCGTTCAGGCGCAGCTCGTCCTGGTTCCAGTACGGGCCCTGCACGCCCGCGGGGTAGGTGTCGTCGACGCGTGCCTGGTACGCCCAGCCCTGCACGAGGACGCGGCGTTCGGCGTACCCGGCGATCCAGTACGAACCCGTACCGCAGTGCGACGCGCGCGCCTGGTGGCAGTGGATGTTCGTGGCGATCCGGTCGTTCGAGCCGGAGTTGCGCCGGATGAAGCGCGCCGCCTCGATCCCGCCAGGGGCGATCGACTCGTACGACGTCAGCGGCGGGTTCGCGAACCGCCGTACGGACGCCACCGTCGGGGACACCGTCGTACCGACCAGCACTGCCACCGCGATCACGGCCCAGGTACGCCGGGAACCGCGCAGGACCAGCCCGAAGACGCCGATGCCGAGCACCGCGATCACCAGCGCGACCGCGAGGCCCTGCCCGAAGCAGTCGTTCGACGTGCAGGTACGCGGCGTCTGGTGCCGGCCCCAGTAGATCGCGGCGACCCCGATCGCGCCCGCGATCCCGGCGATCCAGTACTGCCGGCGTTCGAGCGAACCCAGTCCCCAGGTCGCGAGCAGGACGCCGAACACGAACCCGGTCCGCACGAAGAACAGTTGGGTGTCCCCACGATCGGCCAGCAGCGAGGCGCCCAGTACCGCGGCCACGAAC
This sequence comes from Kribbella speibonae, assembly GCF_004331375.1. Lineage (NCBI taxonomy): Bacteria > Bacillati > Actinomycetota > Actinomycetes > Propionibacteriales > Kribbellaceae > Kribbella > Kribbella speibonae. The sequence continues at coordinate 180,253 of NZ_SJKC01000006.1, forward strand.
CCGGCCAGCAGGAACACCACCATCGGGTCCCGCGCCACCCGCCGCTTGATCAGCAACGCGCCGATCACCGGCATGGCCCAGCCGACGACGACCACGACCGCGATCACCGTGACCGCGGATCCACCGCCCATCCGATCCGCGAGGCTCTCGAACGTCGCGCCCGGATCGAACCGCACGCTCGACGCCGCGCCCCGCAGTACGAAGAAGAACGTCAACGTATAGGCCGCCGCGACGCCGATGCCGAGCACCAGCGCGCGCAGGTTCAGCCGGCCGCGACGAACCGTCAGATAGATCCAGGCCACCGCGAGCCCAGTCGCGTACACAGGCAACGTCGTCGCCTTCGTCAACGCCAACGCAGCGACCAGCACACCCGCCGCGACAAAGAGCCGGAACAACTCGGCCCGCGTCGTCCCCGCCCGCCGTCGCAACAGCACCGTCGTCACCGCGATCAACGGCAGCAGCAACACCGTCGAGAACGCCTGCGGCGGATTCGTCAGCCCACCGAGCGAGAACGGCCCGTCCGCGAACACCCGGTCCGACACGGCCCACGGCCAAGCCACGAGATCGCCACCAGCCACCACGAGCCCGGCAGCGATCGGAGCGGCGACCGCACGACCGGTGAGCAGCATCCCGACCGCAGCGGCCCCCAGCACGGTCAGCAGAATCCACGCGAACGGCGCCATCCGGTGCGTCAGTACGTCGAGCGGGATGCTGGTGATCCAGTGCGTGGACGCGATGTGGTCGTACGCCGCCCAGTGGCTCGTCAGCCACCCGCCGTCGGCGTACGGCACCTTCGGCGGGAAGTGGTGTGTGATCTCACCCGCCAGCGCGAGATTGTGCGGGGTGTCCGAGTTCGGCCGCAGTGCGTCCGGACCGTCGAGCGGGACGAGTTGCGAGCCGACGCGGACGAACCAGGCGGCCGCGACCCCGACCGCGACCATCATGCCGGCCATCGACCACCACGGCGTCGGCCGCTCCGGCAGTGTGCGTCGCGGCAGCGCCCGCCACATCCCGAACGCCAGCGCAGGCATCAGCAACGCCGCGAACGGCATCTTGAAGACCATCCCGAGCGGGTAGAGCAGCGCCTCGACGGCCAGCCCGAACGCCGTACCCAGGATCACGTCGGCCGACAACCAGCCGACACCGCCGGTCAGCCGCCGCCAGAACATCGTGCCCGGTATGACGATCACGACCAGCAGATAGCCGAGGTACGCGGCCGGCATCCACGGCGGGTGCTCCTGCAACGCCACGAACCACGCCAGTGGGAGCACGGGCAAGCTCACCAGCGCCGCGGTCCGCTTCCCGCGCCCGGGCGCGCGCCGCCTGCCCGCTCTGATCATCGCGCAAGTGTATGAGTCGGAGAAGATCGATCTGTGGCCGGTGAGGCGTTTACCGGTGGGAAGTTCACGTTTACACTCTGTAATCTCCCAGCCCCCGCAGCGTTCGGGAGGTTCGAATGGTCGTGCAGCACATCGCCGGCCTGCCGGTGGAGGAGGTCCTGCTGGCGGCGCTCGCCGCGGCGGGCCCGGTGATCGCCCTGATCGGCTGGGAGATCAGCAGCCGAATCAAACGCCTGAAAGCCCGGGTGCGTGGTCGGAGGAACGGAACGGACCCGATCGGGGACGCTAGGCTTCGGACTTATGAGTTCGGTGGATCGGAGTCGGGTCAGGGAGTTGATGGGTGAGGTGATGACGGCCCAGGGCCGGTCATTGCCGGCCGAGGACACGGCGGACCTGCGGGAGATCGGGTTCCGATCGCTGGACTTCTCCGAGCTGGCCCTCCGGGTGGAGGACGAGCTCGGCGACGAGCTGAACTTCGATGCCCCTGGGCTGCGCCGGATCGCGACGGTCGGCGACGTACTGGATTTCATCGAGCAACTCCAGTCAGCGTGAACACGCGGCGCCGCACCACCGCCTTGATCGGTGACGACAACACCGTCGTCGTCGCGGGCAAGCGCCTGACCTGGCGGACGCTGCGCAAACTTCCGCAACTGCCGTCGCCGGCGGCCGTCCTGGTCGACAACGGCGCCGACGCGCTCGCGGCTCTGCGCCATCATGCGGTGCACGGCACCGAGTTGCTGGTCGCGACCGAGTCCCGCGTCGACGAGCGCATGCGAGAGGAACTGGGTGAGTCCGGTTTCGCGATCGTCCTGCCCGATGGGGCAGTCACTCTCCCGCGACTGAAGCGGGTCGAGGAGTCCGGCCGGGCCTGGCTGCTCACCTCGGGCTCGACCGGCCGGCCGAAGCGCATCGGCCACACCCTGGAGTCGCTGACCACCGTCACCGCCGACCAGCCCCCGCGGACCTGGCTACTGCCGTACTCGCCCGGGACCTACGCCTGGTGGCAGGTCGTCACGCTCTCGCTGACCCAGGCCGATCAGGGTCTGGTCGTGATCGAGCCGCACGAGCTGGACGAATGGCCGAAGATCGCCGCCGAGCACGGCGTCACGGCAGCCTCCGGTACGCCGACCTTCTGGCGCCAGGCGATCTACCGCGACGCCGACGCGCTCGCCGGCGTACCGCTGGAGCAGATCACGCTCGGCGGCGAGCCCGTCGACCAGGCGATCCTCGACCAGCTCCGGGAGATCTTCCCGGCGTCGCGGATCTCCTGGATCTACGCGTCGTCGGAGGTCGGCGCCTCGATCGTGGTGCACGACGGCAAGGCCGGGTTCCCGCGGAGCTGGCTCGATCGCGACCCGCACCCGGAACGCCCGGTCCTGAGCGTCGAGGGCGACGAACTCGTCATCCGCTCACCGCACCACGGCGCCGGCCTGATCGGCCCGATCCACACCGGCGACCGGATCGAGTACGACGGGGACCGGGTGCTGATCACCGGCCGCCTGGACACCGACGAGATCAACGTCGGCGGGTCCAAGGTCTCGGCCGGCGTGGTCCGCAACGTGCTGATGGGGCACCCGGGGGTGTCCTGGGCGCGGGTCTTCGCCCGCAAGGCGCCGCTGGTCGGCCGGATGGTCGCGGCCGAGGTGGTCCCGAACCGGTCGCTCGGCCCGATCACGGACGCCGACCTGGTCCAGTGGTGTTCGACCCGGTTGCCGGACTACGGCGTACCGCGGCGGATCAAGTTCCTCGACCAGATCCCGCAGAAGGAAACCCTGAAGAGCGATGTCTGAAGCCCCCAGTACCGTCCCGCCGGCCTCGGTCGTGCTGGTGTCGGGCGGTTCCCGCGGTCTCGGTCTGGCGATCGTCACCGACCTGCTCACAGCAGGTCTCAAGGTCGCCGCGTTCGCCCGGACCGTCACACCGGAGCTGACCGCGCTCGGCGAGAAGTACCCGGACCACCTGCACTACGGCTCCGTCGACGTGAACGACAGCGCGGCCGGGCAGGCGTTCGTCAAGGCGGTCGAGAGCAAGCTTGGGCCGATCGATGCCTTGGTCAACAATGCGGCGATCGGCCAGGACTCGTTGCATGTGCACACGTCCGCCGACCACCTGGCCGAGATCATTCAGACGAATCTGACCTCGCCGCTGATCCTCACCCGCTTCGTCCTGCGCCGAATGCTCGCGAAGGGCCTGAAGGGCCGGATCGTGAACATCACCTCGATCTGCGCGCAACGCGGCTACCCCGGCCTGGTCGCGTACTCGGCCACCAAGGGCGGGATGGACGCGGCCACCCGTTCACTCGCGCGTGAACTCGGTGGCCGCATCCTCGCCAACGCCGTCGCACCGGGCTTCTTCGCCTCGGAGATGTCCGCGGTCCTCGGTCAGACCCAGCTCGACCAGATCGTCCGCCGGACCCCGACCGGTCACCTGACCGAGCCGGAAGACGTCCTTCCGGTCGTCCGCATGCTCCTGCTGGAGAACACGAACCTCAACGGCCAGGTGCTGGTGGTCGACGGCGCCGCTTCTATCTAGGCCGGCTTGATGTTCGCGTTCCGGTGGAAGATGTTCTCCGGGTCGTACGTCGCCTTGATCGCCGCCAGCCGGTCGTACTTCGCGCCGTACGACGCCCGCACCCGGTCGTCGACGTCGATGTCGCTGATCGCGTTCACGTAGCTCCCGATCCCGCGGCCGACCGGTACCGTCGCCGCCCAGAACGCGCGGGCCCACTCCCGGTCGCGCTCGAGCAGTTCGGGCGTCGGGCAGACCGCGATGATGAAGCCGGCGTACCCCGGCGCCCGGCTGCCGCTGAAGGCGGTGGCGTCGTCGGGCACCTCCGAGTAGGCGTTGTCGAGCCGGTACAGCAGCATCGCCGAACCCGGCGACTGCTTCAGCGGTACGTGCTCGGTGATCACCGCGATCGCCTCGTCGGTGAAGTCGTCGAGGTAGAAGCCCTTGTCGTAGGAGTGGAATCCCCAGCCGTTCGCCTCGTCGAGCATCTGCTGCAGCGCGACGTACGGCATCGGGGTCGCGAACTCGAACAGCGGCGGCAGTGCCGCGCGGATCTCCGCCATCACCGCGGCGTGCTCGTCGGCCGACCCGAAGCTCGGGATGATCAACGCGTACCCGGGCCGGAAGTGGTACTCCTCCGCCACGAACGGAGCCGGCGGAGCGCTGATCGCGCCGACCACCATGTTCACCTCGGGCGGCAGCTTCGCGATCACCTCGCGCGCCGTCCGCAGCACCTCGGCGCCCTTGTCCAGCTCCCAGAACATCAGGCCGAACTGGATCATCGGCGCGACCTCGTGCAGCCGGAACTCGAACTCGGTGACGACGCCGAAGTTCCCGCCACCGCCGCGAACGGCCCAGAACAGATCGGGATTCTCGTCGTCGGAGGCGCGCAGGATCCGGCCGTCCGCGGTGACGACCTCCACCGACAGCAGGTTGTCGATGCTGAGACCGAACTTCCGGCTCAACCAGCCCATCCCGCCGCCGAGGGTCAGACCGGCGACACCGGTGTGACTCACCATGCCGGCCGGGGTGGCCAGCCCGTACTCCTGCGCCGCCGCGTCCAGCTGGCCGAGCAACGCGCCGCCGGCCGCCCGGGCCTGGCGGGCCTCCGGGTCGACCGTGACCTCGTTCAGCTCGCTCAGGTCGATCATCAGCCCGCCGTCGACCGAGCTCATCCCGCTGATGCTGTGCGCGCCGCCACGGACCGCGATCTCGAGTCCGTGGTCGCGCGCGAACAGCACCGCCCGGCTGACGTCGGCCGCGCTCCGGCACCGGGCGATCACGGCCGGGTGCAGGTCCTGGTTCGCGTTCCACAGCCGCCGCGCGTCGTCGTACCCGTCGTCGTCCGGTCCGAGCACCGGTCCTTCGAATGTTTGTCGCAGATCGCCGATCCCACTGTCGGCCAGTTGAGTCATGACGAAGCCTCCCCCTGAGAGTTCCCCTCCAGGCAGGATCGTCCTGAAGTGGGGCTCAAAGCAACGGTTTGATGTTCTGATTCCGGTGGAACGCGTTGTCCGGGTCGTATTTCGCCTTTAATTGTTGAAGCCGCAGGTACTTGTCGCCGTACGCGGCCCGGATCCGGTCGTCGTCGCCTTCGGTCATTCCGTTGACGTAGCTGCCGATCCCGAGGGTGTGCGGTCGCAGCGCGTCCCAGAACGAGCGCACCCAGGCACGTTCCGCCGCGTACGGCTCCGGTGTCGGGCAGACGGCGACCATGACGATGGCGTACCGATCGGTCCGTCCGCCGCTGAACGCAGTGGCGTCGTCCGGCACCGCGGAGTAGGCGTGGTCGAGCCGGTACAGCAGGGAGATCGACAGCGGCGAGCTCTTCCGCGGGAACTGGTCGGTGATCACGTCGATCGCGCCGTCACTCAGGTCCTCGAGGTAGCTGCCCCGCTCGTAGCAGTACTGACCCCAGCGGTTCGGCTCGTCGAGCGTTTGCTGCAGGGCGACGTACGGCATCGGGCTCGCGAACTCGAACAGCGGCGGCAGCGCGGTCCGGATCCTCTCGAGCACTTCCCCGTGCTGCTCGGGCGAGCCGAAGCCGACCACGACCAGGCCGTAGCCCTGCTGGAAGTGATGCTGTTCAGGGACGAACGGCGCGGGCGGTGCGTTGAGACAGGCGATCACCACGTTGATCTCCGGCGGCAGCGCCGGAATCAGTTCCCGCGCGAGCCGCAGTACGTCGGCGCCTTGCTCGAGGCCCCAGAACTGCAGGCCGTACTGCACCATCGGCCCCGCCTCGTGCAGCCGGAACTCGAACTCGGTCACGACCCCGAAGTTGCCTCCTCCGCCGCGGACGGCCCAGAACAGGTCCGGGTTCTCGTCCTCGGCCGCGCGCAGAATGCTGCCGTCGGCGGTGACAATCCGGACCGACTCCAGGTTGTCGATGCTCAACCCGAACTTCCGGGTCAGCCAACCCATTCCACCGCCGAGCGTGAGCCCGCCGACCCCCGTGTGACTGATCATTCCGGCCGGTACGGCGAGACCGTGCGCCTGCGTGGCCGCGTCGAGGTCAGCCAGCTTCGCGCCGCCGCCGACCCGCGCCCGGCGGGTTTCCGGGTCGACCGTGACCGTGTTCAGCAAACTCAGATCGATCATCAGGCCGTCGTCCACCGACGACGCCCCGGACAGGCTGTGCGAGCCGCCGCGCACCGCGAGCTCCAGTCCCTGGGCAACCCCGAACCGGACGGCGGCCTGCACGTCCTCGGCCGTCCGCGGTTGCGCGATCACGGCCGGCCGCCGGTCGTGCGCGGCGTTCCACAACCGCCGCAAGTCGTCGTAGCCGTCCTCGCCCGGTGTGATCACGCGGCCGCTGAGGGCCGCACGCAATTCGTCGAAATCCGTCATTCCGTTTCCTCCCCGATTGTGCTGTTGCCAGGCTAGGGAGCGGCGTCGGCGGTGACAGCGGACCTTCGGGCAGACCTTCGGGCGACGAAGTTGTCCACAGGGCGAGCGAACTCCGTTTGGGTCGAAGGACACCGACTGTCAGACTCGTCCGCGTGACAGATCAGGAAATCCTGCGGCTGCTGCCGATCGCGGCGGCCGCAGTGGCCGTCGGCGACGACCGCGCGGACGCCCAGCTGGCCAGGCTGGGGGCGTACGACGAGGTCGACCAGGCGAGTGTGGATCGTTGCCTGCAAGGATTTCTGAACGCGCTGGTCCGCGGCGCCTGGGAGCGTGGCTGGGCGCCGGCTGACGTGGTCCAGCACGGCCGCCGCACGCTGGAGGCCGGCGTCGAGCCGTTGCTGCTGGCAGCGATCTCGGCCGAACACCGCGGCTACCGGCCCTCCACGATCGACCCCAACTGGCTCGGCCAACTGACAGATCTCGGCGTTCCGCAGCCCTTCACCGAGCTGAGCCTGACCGCCTGGGCCGCCGGCGCCCGCGTCGGCCGCTACCTCACGCTGCATCACGCCTTGTCCCTGGCCGGTTTCCTGCAGACTCTGCCGGTCCTGGCCCGGCTCTACCCCCTGCCCGGTACGACGGTCCGCCGCGCGCAGCCCGCCGTACCGGCGAACGGGAAGATGCTGGCGCGGATCCGGGGTCTGCTCGCGAAGGCGGAGGCGACCGAGTTCCCGGACGAGGCGGAAGCGCTGTCCGGCAAGGCGCAGGAGCTGATGGCGAAGTTTTCGCTGGACAGTGCCCTGGTGGAGGCGGAGGTGCAGATCCCGGACGATTCGGCCGGCCGGCGGTTGTGGGTCGAGACGCCGTACGTCTCGGCGAAGGCGCAGTTGGTCGGCGCGGTCGCCGCGGCGAACCGGTGCCGCACTGTCGTGATCGACGACCTGGCCGTCGTCACCATCGTCGGCGCCGAGGTGGACCTGCAGCACACCGAGATCCTCAGCACCTCCCTGCTGGTGCAGGCGAATCGCGCGATGCTTGCCGCTGGCAAACACATCGGCCACCGGGGCGAGTCCCGGACGCGCTCCTTCCGGCAGTCGTTCCTGATGGCCTACGCGCAGCGGATCGGTGAGCGCCTGGAGCAGACTGCCGCGGCGACCCAGGCCGCCGTACCCGAAGCGGCGGCGGACCGTCTCCTGCCGGTGCTGGCGAAGCGCGAGGAGCAGGTCGACGCGTTGTTCGCCCAGCTGTTCCCGAACACGACCACCCGGCGGACCCGCATCACCAACGGCGCCGGGTGGAACGCGGGCGTCACGGCCGCCGACCAGGCCCAGCTCGAGGGTCGCCGGCAGGTGCGCCGGTGAAGGTCGAGGAGACCGCGATCCCCGGCGTACTGCGGATCGAGCAGGAGCTGCAGCCGAACCCGGACGGATGGTTCAAGGAGAACTTCCACCGCGAGAAGCTGGCCGAGCTCGGGATGGACGTCGTACAGCACAACGTCGCGTACTTCGAAACGGCAGGGATCGTCCGCGGGATTCACGCGGAGCCCTGGGACAAGTACTTGTCGCCGTCGTCCGGGCGGGTGTTCGTCGCGATCGTCGACCTCCGCTCCGGTGACGGCTTCGGCCAAATGGAGACGTTCGAGCTGGGTACGTCGGATGCGCTCTACGTGCCCCGTGACGTCGGGAACTCGTTCTGCACGCTGACGCCGCACACGACGTACAACTTCCTGGTGAACGAGCACTGGTCGCCGGAGCGGACCGCCGTGGACCTGTTCGATCCGGAGCTGGCGATCGCGTGGCCGCTCGAGCAGCTCAAGTACACCGAGCGGGACGCCGGGAACCCATCGCTGGCGGAGCTCAGGAGGCAGCGGGCCTGAGCCCGCAGAGCACGATGTCGAGCAGGCGGTGGGCCTGCTCGGGCTCGATGTCGCGGCCCATGTTGATCCCGCCGACGAGCCGCATGACGTCCATCAGGTCCACGTCGGCGCGGACCTCGCCCGCGGCCTTCGCCTTGTCCAGCAGGAGATGCCCGGCCTCCTGCACGTTCGCCTTGCAGATCTGGAAGAACGGCGATTCCTTGCCCAGCGCAACGGTCAGCTCGCCGGCCAGGCTGCCCTTGGACAGCCCGTACCCGAGGAAGCTGCGCAGCCACGCCGCCAGCGCCTCGAACGGCTCCAGCTCCCGGGCGAAGTCGTACGCGCGGTCGCAGACGGACTGGATCTCGTCGACGTAGACCGCCTCGAGCAGCGCGGTCCGGCTCGGGAACCGGCGGTACAGCGTGCCGATGCCGACGCCGGCGCGGCGAGCGATCTCCTCGAGTGAGGTGTCGGTGCCGTGCTCGGCGAACGTCTCCCGCGCGGCCGTCACCAGGCGGTCGTAGTTCCGGGCCGCGTCCGCACGGGTCGGCCGTGCGCACGGCAAGGGTTGTGGCGCCATCCAGCCTCCTCGCAGCGTCCGCCCAACATATCGCTTGCAAAGCGGAGGATGCCTCCGTATCGTATCCGGAGGAGCGCTCCGCTTTTCTCTCACAACTGTAGCCCCTCCGGGGTAAGGAGCAATATGTCGGCAACATCCACGGCGCCAGGCGCCGGCTCCGGCGCGCCTGCTCGGCGTCCGGGGGTAGTTCTCGCGGTCATCCTGGTCACCCAGTTGATGGTCATCCTCGACGGCACCGTGGTGAACATCGCGATGCCGCACATCCAGCAGGCCCTGCACTTCAGCCCGTCCAGCCTGTCGTGGGTGCAGAACGCCTACGCGCTCGCGTTCGGCGGCCTGCTCCTGCTCGGCGCCCGCGCCGGGGACCTGCTCGGACGCCGCCGCGTGTTCATCACCGGTATCACCGTCTTCACGCTCGCCTCGCTGCTCGGCGGGCTCGCACCGAACGCCGAACTGCTGCTCGCCGCGCGCGTGCTGCAGGGTATCGGCGGCGCCATCGCGGCTCCGGCCGCACTGACCCTGCTCATGCTCACCTACCGCGAAGGTCCCGAGCGGATGAAGGCACTCGGCTACTACAGCCTCGTGTCGTCCGGCGGCGGCAGCGTCGGCCTGGTGCTCGGCGGCATGCTGACGGACTGGGTGTCCTGGCGCTGGGGTCTGTTCATCAACGTCCCGATCGGTATCGCGCTGGTCTTCGCGGCCCGTCGTGTGCTGACCGAGACCGAGCCGGAGACCGGCCGGTTCGACGTGGCCGGCGCGCTCACCTCGACGCTGGGCATCACCTCGCTCGTGTTCGGGTTCATCCGGGTCGCCGAGAAGGGCTGGTCGTCGCCCGAGGTGCTGGTCGCGTTCGCGGTCGGTGTCGTGCTGCTGGTCTCGTTCGTGCTGATCGAGCGGCGCGTCAGCCACCCGATCGTTCCGCTGCGGCTCTTCCGGTCGCCGGTGCGTTCGGCGTCGTACCTGACCATGCTGCTGGTGGTCGGCACGATGTTCGGGATGTTCTTCTTCCTCACGCAGTACCTGCAGGGCGTGCTCGCGCTGAGCCCGCTCACGGCCGGCCTGGCGTTCCTGCCGCTCACCGGTCTGCTGTTCACCGCGTCGCGGATCGTGCCGAAGCTGGTCGCCCGGATCGACGGCGGGAAGCTGCTGCTGGCCGGGTCCACGCTGGTCGCGCTCGGTACGGTCTGGCTGACGCGGCTCGACGCGCACAGCACGTACCTGCACGACGTGGTCGGTCCGATGCTGCTGTTCGGAGCGGGCGCCGGGATGATCTTCATCCCGCTGGTCGGCCGTGCCATCGCGGGTGTCGCGCCGGAGGACTCGGGCGCCGCGTCCGGCATGCTGAACGTGGTCCAGCAGGTCGGCGGCGCGCTCGGCCTGGGCATCCTCGTCACGGTCTTCGGTACGGCGAGCCGCAACTCGACGGCGACAGCGCCCCGGGAGGTCCTGGTGGACGGCGTACATGCCGCGTTCATCGGGGCGCTCGTCTACGCGGCGGTGAGCCTGGCGATGATCGTCTTCACCGTCCAGCCGTGGAAGTGGTTCCGCGGCGCGCCGGAGCCGGTCGAGACCCCGGCGGTCGTGGACTCACACGTCTGACTTGATCGGTAGCGCGTAGCTGGTGAACTTGTTGTGAGTGGTGAAACCGAGGTTCTCGTACAGGCCGAGCGCACCGGTCGGGTTGTCGGCGTCCACGCCGAGCGCAGCCCGCTGGTACCCGGCCTGTGCGGCCTCGGTCAGCACCTTCGCGATCGTCGCGCGGGCCAGACCGCGGCCGCGGTACGCACGCCGCGTGCCGACCTGGCCGATGTACAGCTCCCGCACCCCGGTCGCCTCGGTGTCCGCCTCCCACTCGTAGCCGTTGACGTACGCCGCGACGGTCTCCCCGTCGAGCACCAGGTACGACTGCGCGCTGCGGAACGCCCGCGATCCGACGTTCCGGGATCGCCAGACCTCCGGCTTCGGCGGGGCCCAGCCCCAGTGGTCGGAGAAGGCCTCGAAGTGGGCCAGCCGTAGTGCCTCCTCGTACGACGGGTCGTACGACGTCAGCCGCAGCCCGTCGGCGATCGACGCCTCGGGCACGGACTGGTCGAGCGGCCGCCGCATGTCGAAGAAGAACCGCTCGGCCTTGAAACCGAGGCCTTCCAGGAGGCTGATCGCGCTGACGTTGCTGCTGCTCGTTCCGGCGCCGACCTGGCCGGGGAACTCCGGGTGGGTGGCGGCGTGCAGCTCGCCGGCGCGATGGATCAGCCACTGCATCAGCGTCGTACCGAGGCCGCGCCGGCGCCACTCCGGGTCGATGGTGCCCTCGGCGCGCACCCGGTCGACGTCCACCACGGACGGCGAGACGTGGGCGATGCCGTAGCCGATCATCCGGCCGTCGGCCCACAGGCTGATGCTGTTCCTGGTCAGGTCGAGGCCGGGTCTGTCCAGCTGTTCGGCGAGATCGTCCGCGCTGAAGTTCTCGCCCTCCTGGTCGACCTTCTCCTTGGCAGCGGTCAACGCCGCCCATGCCTCGACGTCGCCCTTGTCGATCGGACGCGCCTGGATCCCCTCCGGCCAGTTCATGGCTCGACGGTACGACGTCCGCTCGGGGACAGCACGTCAATTAGTGAGCTGTTCGGCGAGCCACCGCACCGCCATCGGGTACCGGTACTCGATGCCGCCGTGGGTGCCCTCGAACAGCTCGAAGTGCAGTCGCTCGTCCTCGACACCGGCCTGTTTCGCGGCGCGGTGGAACGCGGTGGCGCCGAGGTCCAGGTAGTACTCGTCCTGGCGTCCCGCGTCGATCCACACCGCACGCAGCGAGCGCAGCGCGTCGGCGTACTGCGGCTCCTTCACCATCTCGACCGGGTCGCGGGACAGCCAGCGCGCCCAGATGTCCGGGACGATCGCGCCGAGGTCGTCGAACGGCAGTAGTACGGTGCCGTCGGCCTCGGCGGAGTACGCCGACGCGTAGCCGTACATCTCCAGCAGGTGCAGGTCCTCGTTGGTGGTCCGGCCGGTCTTGGTCGCGAGCACCTCGAAGTACTTCTCGTAGCTGCCGTCGTACTTGTCCCGCAGCGTCCGGGCGCGCTCGGGGAACTCCGGGCGGTAGCAGACCTCGAAGAGCGCGTCACCGGCATGGGTAGCGAGCGCCCCGAACACGTCCGGCCGCAGCAGCGGCGTCACCATCGCGGTGTAGCCACCACTCGACTTGCCAGTGACCGCACGGTGGTCGCGGTCCGGGATGGTCCGGTAGGTCGCATCGACCCACGGCACGATCTCGTCGCAGAGGTACGACTGGTACTGCCCGGTCCCGGGGGAGTCGAGGCACTGGCTGCCGCCGTACTTCGTCCACGAGTCGACGAACACCACGACCGCCCGCGGCACGGACTCGTCCTGGAACATCGCGTCCAGCAGCTCTGGGTACGGCTGCCGGAACGGGACCCGGTTGAACCACATGCCGACGTGGCCGGTGTAGCCCATCGTCACGTAGATCGACGGGTACCGCTCGCCTGAATTGTCAGGGTCGTCGTACCCGGGCGGGAGGTAGACGAGCACCGGGCGCTCGTGCGGGTCGCCCAGCGGGTTCCCGCGGAGCAACTCACTCGTGTACGTCGTCTGGTCCAGGCGTCCCTTGAACTCGGCCGACCACGGCAGCATTGGTCCTCCAGTGACTCACATCGCGTCGGGGGCCTCGATCCCGAGCAGGCCGAGTCCATCCTGCAACACCTTTCGGGTCGCGGTGCAGAGGGCGATCCGGCTTGCTCTGGTCTCGCCTTCGCTGCTCAGCACCGGGCACTGCTCGTAGAAGACGGAGAGCGCGGACGCGACGTCGTACAGGTAGGTGCAGAGCCGGTGCGGCTGGAGCGTCTCGGCGACCTGCTCGACGGTCGCGGCGAAGCCGGTGAGCAGGAGGGCCAGCCGTTGCTCGGCGGGGTCCTTGAGCGTGGTGATGGTTGTTGAGGGACCTGTTTTGGACAGGAGCCGGGTGAGCCGGGCGTGCGCGTACTGGAGGTACGGGCCGGTGTTGCCGGTCATCGCGACCATCCGGTCCAGGTCGAACACGTAGTCGTTGCCGCGGTCGCTCGACAGGTCGGCGTACTTGACCGCGCCGATCCCCACGGCCCGTGCGGTCGCGGCCCGGTCGACACCCTCCCGGCCGGCCAGCAGCGCGTCGGCCCGGGCGACCGCGCTCTCCAGTAGGTCGACGAGTTTGACGGTGCCGCCTTCTCTTGTTTTGAAGGGCTTTCCGTTCGGCCCGAGTACGGTGCCGAACGAGACGTGCTCGGCCGGCACGTCCAGCCAGCCGGCCGTCCTCGCCAGCGTGAAGATCATGTCGAAGTGCAGCGCCTGCCGGTGGTCCACGACGTACACGATCCGGTCGGCGTGCAACGTGCTCACCCGATGCCGTACGGCGGCGAGGTCGGTCGCGCTGTAGCCGAATCCGCCGTCGGACTTCCGCACGATCACCGGCAGCGGATCGCCGTCGCGGCCGAGGAATCCTGGCAGGAACGCGCACATCGCCCCATCGGACTCGGTCAGCAGGCCGTCTTCCTCCAGCTCCGCGACCACCCGCGGCAGGTCGTCGTTGTAGGCGCTCTCGCCGACGACATCGGTCCGCTCGAGGTTGCTGCCGAGCAACTCGTACACCTGGTCGAAGTCGTCCAGCGACACGTCGACCATGTGCCGCCACATCGCCCGCGTCGCCGGATCGCCCGACTGCAGCGCGACGACCCGGAGCCGTGCCTTGTCCGCAAAGGTGCCGTCGGCATCGAAATGTCTCCGGCTCCGCTCGTAGAGCAGCTGCAATCCCTGCAGATCCAGCGAATCCGCGGCGAGATCCTCCTCGAGCAGCTGCTCGATCATCATCCCGTACTGCGTTCCCCAGTCGCCGACGTGGTTCTGCCGGATCACGTCGTACCCGGCGAACTCGAGCACGTTGCACAGCGCGTCGCCGATCACCGTCGACCGGAGATGGCCGACGTGCATCTGCTTCGCGACGTTGGGCTGCGAGTAGTCGACGACGACCCGCCGGCCCTTGCCGGCAAGGGTTTCCGGGCTGTTGACGGCCGTCGCCAGCGTCTGCGGCAACAACGTCAGGTTGATGAATCCGGGGCCGGCGATCTCTGGTGTCTCGCAGAGGTCATCGAGCTGCAGACTCTCCACCAGGCGCGCGGCAACAGCCCGCGGCGGCTGGCCGACGGCGTTGCCGATCCGGAGCGCGAGGTTGCTCTGGTAGTGGCCGAACTCGGGCTTGGTCGCCGCCCGGAGCTCGGGATCGTACGGCGTGCCGAAGGCGGCCGCGGCGGCAGCGGACAGTCTGGCGGACAGGACAGGCAGAAGTGCAGACATAACGTGATCCTTGAAGGAGACGCGACTGGAACAGGCTGAGGTGTTCAGACAGTGCGTCGTCGTCGCAGGCTGAAGCGCACGCGCCGGGCGTGGACAGGCTTCAGGCTGATCGACATGTCAGCCATTATGCACGAAGTACGCCGACGGCGCCGGGGACCGCTCGGCCAGCGGCGCGATCGCCGGTACGTCGGTCTCGCCCAGGAACACCCGCCGTACGACGCGTTCCGCCGCGCGGCCGTCGTCGAACTCGCAGAACTTCTCCCGGTACAGGTGCCGGTGCTTCGCCGCCTCGGGTGCGGCGAACGTGCCGTTCCGGAGCGCGGCGTACAGCTCCTCCGCGGACCGGGCCACCACACCGGGCGGGAACTCGGCGATGTCGAAGTACGTGCCGCGCCGGCTGTTCTGGTCGAGGTGCAGCAGGATCGGCCGGTCGAGGTTGGCATAGTCGAACGTGATCGACGAGTAGTCGGAGATCAGTACGTCCGCCGCGAGCATCAGGTCCTCGATCCGCGGATGCTGCGACGCCACCAGCACGCGGGCGTGCGCACCCGCCGCGGCGGCCAGTTGGCGCAGGTCGACCCGGTCGGGGAGCGTCGGCGCGTACAGGATCACCAGGTGCGAGTCGTCGTACCCGAACCGGGCCCGGATCCCCCGGACCTCGTCGAGCGTCGCGGTCAGCAGCCGGTCGTTGCGCGGGTAGCCGTACTCGAGCTCCTCGAAGTACGACGGGTAGGTGCGCTCCCAGATCTCCGAGGAGTACCGGTTCGAGGACAGGTTGAAGTCCCAGCGGTCGACCTCGCGCATCACCTCGTCCTGGCCCTCGTCCGGCAACGTCACGGTCCTCAGCGGCGTACCGTGCTGGGTCTGCAGGTGGATCTGGCCCTCGCGCTTGTCCAGGTTCTTCGGCCAGTTCATGTTGCTGACGAAGTACGTCGCCTTGCCGAGCAGCTTCTCGTACGCCGGGGACTCCGCGACGACGTACTCGACGCCCTCCGGGATCGCGCCGACGTGCTCGTTGTCGACGACCCACACGCCGCGCAGGTGCGGCGCCAGCTCGGCCGCCTTCTCGTAGATCGCGCGCGGATTGCAGGCGTACTGCTTGAACCAGTAGGCGGCGTACGCGACCAGGTTCGGGTCGAGCTTGCTGCGCCGCAGCAGCTTGCCGACCGTCTTGCGCGGGCTCGGGACCTGCAGCATCCGCGCGCTCAGCTTGAGCGTCGAGTAGGTCGCGTAGTCGTCGTGGATCAGCAGCCAGCGCTTGAACCCCCGGGCCGTCCGGTCGGCGCCGTACCCCTCGGGCTTCCAGCGCTTGGCGAACGCGTGGGCCGCGTGGAAGAACTCGGCCCGGTCGTCGGTGTCGATCCGCTCCGGCTTGGCGAGGACGGCGAGGATGTGGTCCAGCGACCGGTCGAACGCGAACCGGCGCCACCCGGCCAGCTCCGGGTCGGACTGGATGAACGCGTGCACCCGGTCGTACTGGTCGAAGATGTCCCACTGCCGGCGGCCGCTGGTCGCGTGGATGTTGCCGCCGGTCCGGTGCTGCCGGTAGTGCACGACGAGCCGGTCGAGCGTGGCGATCCGCTCGGCGGTCAGCATCGTCGAGTAGGTCCAGGGCGCGTCCTCGTAGAAACCGCTCGTGAACGCGAAGCCGTGCCGGGTGAGGAACTGGCGGCGGTAGGCCTTGTTCCAGACCACCTCGAGGAAGGTCAGGAAGATCGGCCGCTCGGCCGCCGTGAACACCCCGGCGCCCTCACGCGCGAACGCGTCGTGCCGCTGGCTGCCCAGCACCCGGCCGTCCCAGAAGACCCGCTCGTAGTCGAACAGCACGATGTCCGGCCCGCGAGTGTCGTCGATCCGCTGGGAGATCGCCGCCAGGGACCCCGGCGCGTAGGTGTCGTCCGCGTCCAGGAACAGCACGTACTCGCCGCGGCACTCCTTCAGACCGGCGTTCCGGGCCAGTCCGAGGCCGACGTTCTCGTCCAGGTGCAGCGCCCGGACCCGCGCGTCGGCGGCGGCGTACTCGTCCAGGATCCGGCCGGAGCCGTCCGGGTCGGCGTCGTCCACCCCGATCACCTCGAAGTCGGTGAACGACTGCCCGAGCACCGAGTCCAGGCACGGCCGCAGCCAGGCCCGCGAGGCATGACACGGGACCACGATGCTGAACTTGGGGGCCATGCCTCGTCATCTTAAGGTCAGGGCATGAGTGTTGATGTGTTCGAGCCACTGGCCGGTCTCGAGGGGGTCGGGTCGGCGGCCCAGGCGGCCCGGGACGCGGTCGACGTACTGCTCCGGGATCGCGGTCTGCGCCGGGTCGGTTCGGACATGACCGCCGAGGCGCTGCTGCGCGGCGCGCACGCCTCCGCGGCGCTGGCCGGCAGCACGGCTGGTTTGGACGAGGTACGGCGAGGTGACGCCGACGGACTGGTCTCAGGCGCGGTCCGGATGACCAGCGAGCTGATGGCACTGGCGTCGCAGGTGGACAAGGCGCCGGTGCAGGTCTGGACCAGACTGCACCAGTTGGCCGCGGCCGATCTGGTGTCAGAAGACCAGTTGGGCCACCTCCGGACCAGTGCGGAGCCCCTGCCCGACGACATTCCGGGGCTGCCGCCCGCGCCCGGTGCCGACGAGATGTGGGAACGGCTGAGCGCCCTCGCGCAGAACCTGACCCGGCCGACCAAGGCGCCCGGTCTCGTGGTCGCGGCGATCGTCCACGCCGAGCTCGCCGTCCTCCGGCCCTTCCCGGCGGCCAACGGACTCGTCGCCCGGGCCGCCGAACGCCTGCTGTTGGTTGCCCGAGGCATCGACCCGGTGGCGGTCACGGTCCCGGAGGGTGGTCACTATGTGTTGCGGGCGACCTATGTGTCCGGCCTCACCGACTACACAGCGCGAGGATTGACCGGCGTTCGTGATTGGTTGCTGCGGTCCTGCGAGGTCGTGACAAAAGGTGCCGAGCTCTCGCCGCTGTCCACCTCGTGAGTCTGTCTTCGCAGAACGTGCGAACGGCGCTCTCGAGTGAGAACGCCGTCGCTGGCACGTCGCCCTGGTTACCATGCGTGCACCTGTTTGCCGCCACAGGACAAAGCCTGGGTCGCGCTGCCCGTTTGGGATGGGCTGGTCGCCGCGTGGGTACCTGGGTTGCCGTGCAATCTCTACCGGACCCGAAGGCCCTTTGTTGATTCCTTTGTACTCCTGAAACCCCTTTCTGGGAAGGGGATACGGAGTCCTACATGGAGTTGAGAACAATGAAGCCGGCTTCAGGTTTCAGCTCGTCCGCGACCGTCGCCGGGAGGCCAGCAGCAGCGCCCCGGCAGCGATCGCCGCGACCAGACCGGCCGCCAGCGCGGGTCGCCGTACGGCGGGGAGACCGACCCGCTCGCCAGGCTCCGCGAACTCCAGGACCGGCCAGCCGCGCTCGACCGCGACCCGGCGCAAGGCCTTGTCCGGGTTGACTGCGTGGGGGTGCCCAACGGCCGCCAGCAGCGGCTCGTCGGTGATCGAATCCGAGTACCCGTAGGAGCTGGCGAGGTCGTAGCCCTCGGTCGCGGCCAGGACCTCGATCGCGGTCACCTTGAGCGGACCGTACGCGTACTCGGCGATCTCGCCCGTGTACTTGCCGTCGGCAACAACCATCCGGGTGGCGATCACCCGGTCGGCGCCGAGCATCGCGCCGATCGGCTCCACCACCTCGGCGCCGGACGACGACACGATCACCACGTCCCGGCCGGCCGCGTGGTGCTGCTCGATCAGCTCCACCGCCTCGGCGTGGATCATCGGGCGGACGATGTGGTCCAGGGTGTCGGCGACGATCGCCTTCACCGTGGCGACGTCCCAGCCGGTGCACATCGCGGAGATGTACTCCCGCATCCGCTCCATCTGGTCGTGGTCCGCGCCGCCGAGCAGGTAGACGAACTGGGCGTAGGCGCTGCGCAGGACGGTCCGGCGGTTGATCAGGCCGCCGGCGTAGAACGGCCGGGAGAACGCCAGCGTGCTCGAGCGGGCCAGAATGGTCTTGTCCAGATCGAAGAAAGCCGCCGATCGAGCGGTCCCGGGGTGCGCCATGGAGTCGAGAATAGGCAGCCGGGCGAAACGCCGGGGGACCCGGGCTTTTGCGTGGGCCGGTATCCCGTTAGACTGGTGAGCAGTGTGACAGTGACACTGGCTGGAAGCGCCCGATCGGGCGTGACTGGAGCCTGGGCGACACGTAATCAGTTGAAATCGAACTGAGATGTGTGAAGTCCGAACTCGGGGGGTACATACCCCCTGACAGTGGCAGACTGTCGCCTCCTGAACGGCCCCCGGCTCCTCCCCCCGAGCCCGTGGCCGAAGACGGCCCCCGGTCACCCCCCCGCCGGGGGCCGTCGCCTTTCTACGATCAGGCCAAGTATGCGTAAAGATTCTCGCTTTTCTGCGCGTGAGAGCGTTCCCACTTTATGCAGGGTCTTGACAATGTAATTGCCTGGTCACAGGTTGTAGAACATGAAACCGCCTGCGTACCGCCCCCAGGCAGCGGTCGTCATCAGCCTGCTCGCCGTTGTCATGGCCTTCCTGGTCCCCGGTCCGGCCTCCGCGGCCACCAATCTCGTCACGAACGCCGGCTTCGAGTCCGGCACGCTCTCCGGCTGGTCGTGCCCGGCCGGCGGCGTCACGACGTCCGCGCCACACTCCGGTTCCTACGCCCTGTCGGCGACGCCGAGTTCCGGTGACATCGCCAAGTGCTCCCAGTCGATAGCGGTCCAGCCCAATACGGCGTACACGCTGTCGGCGTGGGTGAAGGGATCGAACGTCTACCTTGGAGTGGACGGTGGTCCCAGTACGTGGACGACATCGTCCGGGTGGAGCCAGCTGACCGTGCCGTTCACCACCGGCGCCTCGTCCTCCGTGACGATCTACGTGCACAGCTGGTACGCGCTCCCGGCGTACCAGGTCGACGACGTCGTACTGGACGGCCCCGGCGGCGCTCCGGACACCACGCCGCCGTCGACCCCGGGTGGTCTGGCGGTCGGTAGCCCGACCTCGAGCTCGCTCAAGCTGACCTGGTCCGCCGCGTCCGACGCGAACGGCATCGACCACTACGACGTCGTACGAGGGACCGGGGCCGCGCAGAGCGTCGGCAACGTCACCAGCTGGACCGCGACGGGTCTTTCGGCTGCCACGACGTACTCGTTCAAGGTCCGGGCGTGTGACCCCAGCGGCAACTGCTCGGCGTACGGCGCGGCGGTGTCGGGCACCACGTCCGACGGCGGCACCAATCCTCCGGTCGGCAGCCTGCCCGCCCATGTGCTCACCGGGTACTGGCAGAACTTCAACAACGGCGCGACGGTGCAGAAGATCTCCGACGTACCGGCGGCGTACGACCTGATCGCGGTGGCCTTCGCGGACGCCGACGCGTCGAAGCCGGGCGGGATCACGTTCAACCTGGACAGCGCCGGGCTCGGTGGGTACACGGTCGCGCAGTTCAAGGCCGACATCGCGGCGAAGCAGGCGGCCGGGAAGAAGGTCATCCTGTCCGTCGGCGGTCAGAACGGCACCATCTCGGTCGCCGACCCTACGGCCGCCGCCAACTTCGCGTCGAGCGCTCTCTCGGTGCTGCGGGAGTACGGGTTCGACGGGATCGACATCGACCTGGAGAACGGGGTCAACGCGCAGTACATGGGTCAGGCTCTCCGTTCGCTGCAGAGTCAGTTCGGCAGCGGGCTGGTGATCACCATGGCGCCGCAGACCATCGACATGCAGAGCACCTCGTTCGAGTACTTCAAGCTCGCGCTGGCGATCAAGGACATCCTGACCATCGTCAACGTGCAGTACTACAACTCGGGCTCGATGAACGGCTGCGACGGACAGGTGTACTCGCAGGGCTCGGTCGACTTCATCACCGCCCAGGCCTGCATCATGCTGCAGGGCGGACTGCGGCCCGATCAGGTCGGCCTCGGCCTCCCGGCGTCGTCGCAAGCGGCCGGGAGCGGGTACGTGTCGCCGACTGTGGTCAACAACGCGCTGGACTGCCTCACCAAGGGCACCGGGTGCGGG
The DNA here is from genome assembly GCF_004331375.1 of Kribbella speibonae. Lineage (NCBI taxonomy): Bacteria > Bacillati > Actinomycetota > Actinomycetes > Propionibacteriales > Kribbellaceae > Kribbella > Kribbella speibonae. The sequence continues at coordinate 200,747 of NZ_SJKC01000006.1, forward strand.
AACTACAAGCCGAGCACCCCCTGGCCGTCGCTGCGCGGTGCGATGACCTGGTCGACCAACTGGGACGCGTCGAACGGCAACCAGTTCGCGACCCAGGTCGGCGGCCACGTCCACGCACTGCCCTGACCATGCACAACTATCGACCGGCTCCGCTGCTGGAGGCGCTCGGTGTCTGCTCGGAGGACGAGCAGCTCTACCGGGCGCTTCTGGCCCGCCCGGAGTCCACGGCGACTTCTCTGGCCTTGTCAGTCGACTGGCCGGCCAATCGCGTCGGCCGGCACCTCAGGTCACTACTGTCCCTCGGCCTGGCGTCCCGAACGCCAGGCCGTCCCGCCCGCTACGTGCCCGCCGTACCCGAGGCTGCCGTCGAGCTGCTCGCGCTGCGGAAGCAGGCGGCGATCGTGGAGGCTCGACTGGGTGCCGCGGCGCTGACGGCCGAGTTCAGACAGCCCGACGCGTTCCGAGTCATCCGTGGCGCCGAGGCGATCGCCCAGCGGTTCTACCAGGCACAGCAGTGCGCACAGGACGAAGTACTCGTACTGGACCGCCTGCCGTACGCCGTGTCCGCCCCGCACGGCGTGACCTATCGGATGATCTACGACATGGCGTCGCTGTCCGAGCCCGGCGATCTGGTCGCGGCCAGGTCGTCGGGTTGCTGCCGGATGCTGCGTGACGTACCGCTGACACTGGTCGTCGTAGATCGCCGTACCGCGCTCCTCCCGACCGGGCCGGACGTTGTCGTAGAGCTCGGCCCGTCCAGCCTCCTGGACGCGCTCCTGCGGCTGTTCGACCTGCTGTGGAGACAGGCCAGTCCGCTGACTCCGTCGGTCTCGGAAGGGCCTTTGAGCACCGAAGACCAACAGTTGCTGTCGCTGGCAGCCGCCGGCCTGACAGACCAAGCCATCGCCCGCCGCCTAGGCGTGGCCCAACGGACCGTAGAACGCCGAATGCAACGCATCCTCAAGGCCCTGGACGCCACCACCCGCTTCCAAGCCGGCCTCCGAGCCGGCCAACAAGGCCTACTCGTCTAGCCACACTTATATCTTTCTTCTTTCGCCTGAGTTCAGTCGGTTACGTCCGCCACGGTGGCGCCTAGCGCCTTCGTAAGCGCCTCCGCCTCGACGGTGATCCCGACCCCGTGGTCACCGCCGCCGATCGAGATGGTCCCGGTGATCCGCTCGTCCGCGATCACCGGCCACTCACGCGTGCTCCCGAGCGGTGTGATCGTCCCCCGGACGTAGCCGGTGACCTCGAACGCCGTGTCCTTGTCCGGCATCGAGATCCGATTCACTCCGAGCAAGGTCCGCAGCTTCGGCCACGCGATCTCGCGGTCACCCGGCACGAGCACGAACCGGTAGTCGTCGTCCGACAGCCGCACCACGATCGTCTTGATCAGCCGCGCCGGCTCGATGCCACGCGCTGCCGCGGCCTCCTCCAGCGAGTTCACCCGGCCATGCCTGGTCACCTCGTAGGAGAGCCCCAACTGGTCAGCCGCGTCGGTCGCTTTGGTCACCCGCCTAGTTTTGCACCCGACTGGGAACGTTCTTCAGCAGCAGCGCGAGCACCAGCGTCACGAGGAACAACACTCCAGCCTCGCCCGCCACCCCATTCCACTCCGCGCGGCTCCACGCCGTACCGGCAAGCCCTCCGAAGACCGAGGACCCCAGGTAGAACGAGAAGAGGTACATGCTCGACGCCTGGCCGGTCCCGACGCCGCTCGCGTGCGCGCGGGCAGGTACCCAGCCGCTGGCGACCCCGTGCACCGCGAAGAAGCCAGCGGTCATCACAGCCAGACCCAGCACGATCAGCGGCAGCGGAGCCGCCAGAGTGATCGCCACACCAGCCAGCGTGATCAGGCACCCGATCGGCACCACCTTGCGCCTGCCGTAGCGATCCGCCAGCGTCCCAGCGGTGGCGGACCCGGCTGAGCCAAGCAAGTAGACACAGAAGACCAGTCCCGCAGCACCGGCGCTCAGCTCGTACGGCGACCCGGAGAGCCGAAACACCGCCCCGTTGTAGACAGCCACGAACGCGCCGACCGCCGTCGCAGCGATCCCGTACAGCGCGAGCAGCGCCGGGTCCCGCAGTACCCGGAAGAGGTCGTGCGGCCGCGCGGCACTCGGGTGGAAGTTCCGCGACGCAGGCAGCAACAGCCAGACGACAGCTGCGCACAGTACGCCGACCACAGCGATCCCGGCGGTCGCGAACCGCCAGCCGCCGAGGTCCGACAACCCGCCTGCGATGAGGCGTCCCGCCATACCGCCGACCGCCGTGCCTGCGATGTAGAGGCCGCTGGCCCGCGCGTGGCTGTCTTGGTGCACCTCTTCGCGCAGATACGCCATAGCGACCGCCGGGAGCCCTGCCATCGCGATTCCTTGCAGACCGCGCAGCGCGAGCAGCAGGTGCCACGTCGGCGCGAACGCACTGAGCAGCGCGAACACCGACGTCGCGGCGACCGACCAGCGCATCAGATTGGTCCGTCCGAGCACCTCGGACGCCGGACCGGCGATCAGCAACGCCAGACCGAGGCCGAAGGTCGCGAAAGACACACTGAACGCGCTCTGGCTGGGCGAGACGTGGAATGCGTCGACCAGCTGGGGCAGCAACGGCTGGGTGCTGTAGAGCAGAGCGAACGTCGCCAGCCCGGCCGCGAACAGTGCGACCGACAGCTTGCGGTACTCCGGGTCTCCGGGCAGGTACCCGGTCTGGCGGGCGACGGACTGGTGCATGTCTTCGACGGTCGCACGGCTGGAGCGATACGTAAAATGTCGATCTCAGCAGAAATCGATACGATTGCCGCATGCATGTCGAGGATCTGCGGTGGTTCGTCGTCCTCGCGGAGACCGAACACCTCACCGAGGCGGCCGCCGCGCTGGGGACGAGTCAGCCGAACCTGTCCCGGTCGCTGCAGCGGGTCGAGCGGGCGTTCGGGGTGCCGCTGTTCGAGCGGGAGCGTCGCGGCGTACGGCTGAATCCGTACGGGCGGCTCGTACTGGAGGCGGCGCGGGCGGGGACCACGGCGGTGGATACGGCGAAGCGCCGGATCGACGCGTTGCTCGACCCTGAGTCGGGCACGGTACGGCTCGCGTTCCTGCACTCGGTCGCGACCAGCCTGCTGCCGGACCTGCTGAAGGCCTTCCGGGCGGTGGCGCCGAACATCGGGTTCGCGCTGCGGCAGGAGCCGGCGCACGACATCGTTCAGGACCTGGAGAGCGGTGAGGCCGAGATCGCGATCATCGCGCCCCGGCCGGACCCCGCACGCTTCGGCTGGCACCTGCTCGAGCGGCAGCGGCTGCATCTCCACGTGCCGCCAGGTCACGCACTGGCATCCCGCCGCCAGGTCGAGCTGGAGGCGGCCGAGGACGAGGCGTTCGTCGGTCTGCAGCCCGGGTTCGGCTTCCGGCGGGTGACGGACCGGCTGTGCCAGGAGGCCGGGTTCAGCCCGCGGTTGGCGTTCGAGGCCACCGACCTCGCGACGATCGACAGTCTGGTCGGTGCCGGTCTCGGTGTGGCGATCCTGCCCGCCGGTGCGGTCCGCGGGAACGACAGCGGCGCGGTCTCCGTCCCGCTGGCCGGCGTACGGGCCCGGCGGGAGATCGGGATGGCGTGGCGGCAGAGCATGCCGCTGACGCCCGCGGCCGAGCGGTTCCGGACGTTCGTCCGATCGCGCCCGGTGACGGCCAGTTGACTTTTGATGACGGTGACTTCCGTAGCGTTCGTCCCAATTTCGCGGTGTCGACTTGCACAGAGAGGGCTTTCCCCCGCACCCTTGCCCTCGTGAGGAAGCGTCTGGGTTCGTTCCGGCCGAGTCGCCGGCTGCTGTTCGCGGCCGGGACCGCGGCAGCTGCGTCGACGGTCGCCGCCACCGCGGCAGAGGCAGTCCCAGGCTCCCCGGTGGCGACCTCGAGTGGGCTGCTCTCCCTCGGCGCCTACGGCTCCGGTGTGCTCGGTGCGTGGGAGCGCCAGGCGCGGGCGATCTCGAACGAGCAGCAGATCCGCAAGACCCGGGAGACCGACGGCGTCTTCATGTTCGGCGACAGCATCGGCGTCCAGGACGGGCCGGCGCTGGCCAGGCAGCTGACCCAGCTCGGGATCAGCATCGCCGTCCACAACTGGGCCGGACGGCCGGTGACGCCGGCGGTCGACGCACTGGACCTCTGGGCGCAGCAGTACGGCCTGCCGCACCGGATCCTGATGTCGGTCGGGTCCAACGACATCTTCACGCCGCCCGCCGTCGAGGCCCAGGTCGATCGGACCATGGGGATCGTCGGCGAGGAGCGGATCGTGTACTGGGTCAACGTACAGGCGGCCCGCACCGCACACGGCCCCGACATCAAGGTCGCGGACCAGCGCAACAGCGCCTGGATCAACCTGCAGCTCGCCGACGCCCAGCGCCGCTACGACAACCTGCGGATCGTGCACTGGGCCGAGCACCTGGCCTCCAGCCCCAACCGCCTGGCCCGCCTGCTCCGCGACGGCCTGCACCCGTCGGTCCCGCTCGGGCAGAACGCCCGCAACGGCCTGATCATCGAAGCGATCAAGGCCGGCTGAGTGCGGCGCTGACGCCGCACCCAGCCGTCCTGTTTCTCAGAAGCCTGCAGTGATGCGGGTGAAGTCCCAGTCGCCCTGGGCGATACCGCTGCAGTTGGACACCACGCCGCCGCCGGCGCAGCCGCGGTCCCGGTTGACCGACCAGAACGCCAGCCGGCCGAGCCCGTTGCTCTTCGCCCAGTTGGTGATGTTCTGCCAGGTCGCGGTCGTGGTCATCTCCTGCTGGTCGGACAGACCGTTCATCCCGGAGATGCCCTGGTGTGCGTACGCCTCCGCGGTGGACCAGCCGAAGGTGGACTTCAGCTTGTTGTTCAGGCCGGTGGACGCGCCGACCGTGTCGTTGTAGATGTTCGAGCTGCCGAAGTCGAACGGCATCAGCGTGAAGATGTCGATATTCGCGCCGAGTTCCTTCGACCGGTCGATCAGCCGGTTGCCGTAGTACGTCGGACCGGTGGTCGACGTACCGAAGGTGAGGATGGTCTGGATCCCCGGGTTGTTCTGCTTGACGATCTTCAGTGCGTTCAGGATCCGGTCCTGGACGGCCTCGTTCTCGAACTCATCGGAGTTCTCGATGTCAACGTCGATCGCCTTCAGGCCGTACGCGTTGATGACCTGCTGGTACGCGCCGGCCAGCGCCTCGGGCGTGCTGCAGTTCGGCCCGAGCTTGTTGCCGCTCCAGCCGCCGATCGACGGCACGATGTCGCCGCCGGCCGCACGGATCTGCGAGATCGCGGTCGCGTCGGCACTGCCCTGCAGCGGGCGGCTGCCGTCCCAGGCCGGGTTGCAGCCACCGGACGACAGGATGAACGCCATGGTGAACCACTTGATGCCGGTCGCGTTCATCACGGTCGCCGGGTTCGGCGGGTCGCCCCAGCCCATGTAGAGGTACGGCGCGGCCCGTTTGGTCCCCGTGTTCCCGCCACCGGTGCCGGTGGTGACCGAGATGCTGCTGCTCTTCGCGCCCTCACCGGCGCTGTTGGACGCGCTGACCTGATAGCTGTACGACGTGTTCGCGCTGAGACCGGAGTCCGTGTACGACGTACCAGTCGGCGAACCGACCTTCGTACCGTTGCGGTACACGTTGTAGCTGGTGGCTCCGGATGCAGCGGACCAGCTCAGGTTCACCGACGTACCGGACGCCGTACCGGAGAGGCCTGTGGGAGCGCCCGGGACGGTGCCGCCACCGCCGCCTGAGCACGAACCGCCGTTCAAGCGGCACGCGGCGAGGCCGGGGAAGTTCCCCGGGCTGCCGTTGAAGCCGAACGAGACAGTCGCGCCGGGAGCCAGCGGACCGGCCCAGCTCGGCGGTGTGAACGTGTGCGTCTGTCCGCTGCTGGTGTGGATGGCGTCCCACGTCGAGCTGACGCTGTAGCCGGACGGGAAGTCCAGCGCGACCGACCAGGTGCTGAGAGAGCTGGTGGTGCCGTTGGTGACGGTCACCTTGCCCTCGAAGCCGCTGCCCCAGTCGGACACTTTGGTGAAGCTGGCAGTGACACCTGCCGCGTTCGCTGCCTGTGCGGTCAGCAGGGCGATGACCACGGCCGTGACGGCCGCTATCGCCAAGGTGATGCGTTTCATGATGCTCCGATCAGTGGGCGGTACGTGATCAGACCCGGCCCCAGAGTGCGGGGACGTTCGGCGGTTCCCAGCCGACCAGGGACGTGTGGCCCTGGATGCACTTGTAGGTGACGCCGTCGTAGCTCACGAGCGCACCGGTCGCGTACGTCGTGTTCGGGGCCCACGGGGTCGCCGTGCCGGGCGGAGTGGTCGGCGGCGTCGTCGGGGGAGTCGTGGGCGGTGTGGTGGGAGGTGTGGTCGGCGGCGTCGTAGGAGGCGTCGTCGGCGGAGTGGTGGGCGGTCCGCTGCAGCCGGCCGTGTCGGCGTTGACGGAGTCGACCACGTTGTTGAAGAGGGTGACTCCCGGGTCCAGCGCCTCGAGCGAGTACATCATCGCGCCGGCCAGCCCGTTGCAGTGCTGATAGTCGGCCTTCGCCTTGATCGACTGGGCGTTGTCACCGGACCAGAACGTGCCGTTGCTGTAGAACCAGGACGACTTGGTGGCGTCGTCGAAGTGCGTGGCGGACGGGTTGTCCACGAAGCCGGTGAGCTCCTTGTAGAACGAGACCCCCGGCACGTTGCCGCTCAGCGCGTGCCCATCGGCCGGTCCGGTCGCGGTCTGGTACTTACCGTTGTCCGTGGCCGGCACACCCTTCCATCCCCTGTAGTAGAAGGGGTATCCGATGGTCAGCTTGTTCGCGGGGAACCCGCCCGGGATGCCGTACGCCGGGTCGCCGGTGGTCCACGCCTTCACCGCGGAGTCGACCGAGTACTTGCCCTGGCCCGGTGGGATCGGGTTGCTCGGATCGTTCGGCGCCGTGTAGAGCGGGTCCTGGAAGTTCGTCGGCCCGGTGGCCTCCCAGCCGCCGTGCATGTCGTACGTCATCACGTTGTTGTAGTCGAGGTACTGCCCGATCTTGTCGGTCTCGATCGTGGCGATCTTGTCCTGGCCGGCCGGGGTAGCGGCGGTCAGGTAGTACCTCTTGCCGGTCTGGCCGCCGTACGCGTCCAGCTGTGCGCGGAACTCGGCCAGCAGCAGCGTGAAGTTCTGCTTGTCGGCCGCGCTGTAGTGGTTGCCGACGTGACCGTTGGGCGAGCCCGGGTACTCCCAGTCGATGTCGACACCGTCGAAGATGCCGGCCGCCGTACCGGGACCGCCGAAGCCGTCGATCACCGGCAGGTCGCCCTTGAGGAACATGTTCACGCAGGAGCTGACGAACGCCTTGCGCTTGGCGTCGGTGGAGGCGGCGTCGGAGAAGTACTTCGAGTACGTCCAGCCGCCGATCGAGATCAGGATCTTCAGGTTGGGCACCTTCGCCTTCAGCTTCTTGAGCTGGTTGAAGTTGCCCTGGATCGGCTGGTTCCAGACGTCGCCGACGCCGTCGACGCTGATGTCCGCGCCGTACGACTTGCCGTAATCGGCGAACGCGTCCCCGGCGCCGTCACCGGCGTTCGGGTTGTTCTCGTCCTGCGACGCGGCCTTGTTGGCCATGAAGCACGTGTGGTTGACCGGATCGATGTTGGCGAACGCGTAGTTCAGGAAGTCCAGCTTCGCGCCGGCTCCGGTGGTGATCAGGTTCTTGGGATAGAAGGCGTTGGCGTAGATCCCCCACTGGGTGAAGTACGCCGTCTTGACGCCGCCGCTGGTCGCCTGCGGTGCCGCGACGGCTGCGTTCGCCGTGGTGGCGTCAGGGCTTGCGAGCGAGACGCCGGCGGCGGTGATCAGGGCGGTGGCCGCGACGGTGGCTGTGGCGGCGAGCATGCGTAATCGACTCATCTGTTCCTCCGGAGCGATGGGGCGGAAGCGGTCCGGTGAAATTTAGTTAAAGACGCTTCGAAAGGAACGGTAACTGTTCCCGGCGGGTTGGTCGCGGGCTCGTCGTGGCGGGTTCCCGCTGCTGACGGAAACCCGACAATCCTTTGTCCACAAGGAGCCGATCGCGTTCCCGGAAGCGGCCCGGCAACGGCATGTTCTTGGTATGGACACGAATTCACCACCCCCATCGGTGCTGATGGCAACTACCAACGAAACCCTGCTCGACGACCTGCTCCGGCTGTCCGCGGCCGCGTCCGTCACGCCCCAGGTTGAGACGCATCTGCTCGGCCTGCGGCGCAAGTGGCACACAAGCCCACTGGTCGTCATCGGCCGCGACCTCGCCGAGCCGCTGGCCCGGGTTCAACCCGCGCACCGGCCAGGAGTGGTCGTCGTCGGCTCGGCCGCGGACGGCGACGACCTCTACCGGTGCGCCTTCGATGTCGGTGCCGATGCCGTCTGCCGGCTACCCGACGACGAGCCGCTGCTCGCCGGCAAGCTTGCCGATGCCCTGGACGGCGCCGACCGTTCCGCCGTCACCCTGGCATTCGTCGGCGGCTGCGGGGGAGCAGGCTCGACCACACTCGCCGCCGCGGTGGCCGTCCTCGGCAACCGGCGCGGGTTCCGCACGATGCTGATCGACGGCGACCCGCTCGGCGGCGGCGTCGAGCTTGCCCTCGGCATCGAGCACGACCCCGGCGACCGCTGGCCCAAACTCCTCAACGCTTCCGGTCGAGTCAGCGCCGCCGCCCTCCGCTCCGCATTGCCTTCCGTCGACGGACTGTCAGTCCTGTCCTGGGATCAGTCGGGCGTCACGGTCCTGCCGCCGGACACGATGAGCTCGGTGATCGGGGCCGCCCAGCGCAGCACCGACCTGGTCGTCCTCGACCTGCCGCGCCGCGCGGATCCCGCCGTGGAAGAGGGCTTCATCCGCTCCACAGCGACCCTTCTGGTCGTCCCTTGCGACGTCCGCTCGGTCGCAGCCGCCAAACGCCTCTCCGGCCCTCTCCGAGCCGTCGCCGGCGACCTCCGCGTCGTAGCCCGGGATTCCCGCCCCGGCCTGGCACCCACCGACGTCGCCACCCATCTCTCCTTGCCGCTAGCAACAAAACTCGGCCACGTCCGAGGCCTCGCCACCGCCATGGATCAAGGTCACCTCCCCCTCAACCCCCGAAGCTCCCTGACCCGGACCGCCACCACCCTCCTGAACCTCTTCCCTCCACCTAGCCCAGTGTGAAGACGGGTGCCTCCATGACCAACACCGTCGTACCTGCAGGTCTGCTCGACCGCGTCCGCACCACCCTCGCACTCACTGGCGCCGAGCCGACTCCAGTCCACGTAGCAGCAGCTCTTCGCGCCGGCGGCACCGTCTGCGGCGACGCCATGGTCCTGGCCGTGGTCACCGCTCTGCGCCGAGAAGCCCTAGGAGCCGGCCCACTCGACAGCCTGCTGGCCGAGCCCGGCGTCACGGACATCCTCGTGAACGGCCCCGACGAGGTCTACATCGATCGCGGCCGCGGCCTCGAGTTCGTCGCCATCCGCACCGGAGATGAACCCGCCATCCGCCGGCTGGCCACCCGCCTTGCCGCAGCAGCAGGCCGTCGCCTCGACGACTCCACCCCGTACGTCGACGTCCGCCTGTCCGACGGCACCCGTTTCCACGCCGTACTCGCCCCGATCGCCGCCCCAGGAACCTGCCTGTCCCTGCGCGTCCCGTCCCGCAAGGTCTTCACCCTCGACGACCTGGTCACCGCCGGCGCCCTCCCGCAAGCAGGCGCCGCCATCCTCCAAGACCTCCTCGACTCCCGCCTCGCCTTCCTCATCAGCGGAGGCACCGGCACGGGCAAGACCACTCTCCTCAGTTCCCTGCTCTCCTTGGCAAATCCCGCTGAACGCCTCGTCCTGGTCGAAGATGCCAACGAGCTCCGCCCCGATCACCCCCACGTGGTCCGCCTGGAGGCCCGACCACCGAACATCGAAGGGACCGGCGAGATCTCCCTGCGAGACCTGGTCCGGCAAGCCCTCCGCATGCGCCCCGACCGCCTGGTCGTCGGCGAGGTCCGAGGCCCCGAAGTAGTAGATCTCCTGACCGCCCTGAACACCGGCCACGAAGGCGGCTGCGGCACCATCCACGCCAACTCTGCCTCGGACGTCCCCGCTCGCCTGGAAGCCCTAGGCGCCCTGGCCGGCCTGTCCCAGTCCGCCGTCCACAGTCAGGCAGCCTCTGCCCTGCACGCCGTGATCCACCTGACCCGAACCGCCACCGGCCACCGCCGAATCACCGAGATCCACACCCTCACAAGACCCCTCAACGGCTCCCTGACCACCCACCCCGCCGTCACCTTCCACCCCGACAACACCCTCACCCTGCACCCGCCGTCCCACCTCTTCACCAAGCCCGCCCACGCAACCCCCGCAGGCGCCGCATGACCCCAGCCGCCGTCGCCGCATTGCTAACCCTCGTCACCTGCACGTTCGCCCTCCCGCCCCGATCCCCAGGCCTCCACCGCCTGACACCTCCGGCTACCCGCCCCCAACGAACCCGCCACTACCTCAGCTCCCGTATCTGGCTCCTAGCCCCACCAACTGCACTAGCGGCAGCCCTCCTGGGAACCCAAGCCTTCGTCACTGCCCTCGCAATAGCAGCTGTACTCGCCCTGATCGCCCACCAACGAGCCCACCACCGACGACAGAAATCAATCGCAACCCGACGAGCCAACATCATCGAAGCCCTCGACGTACTCTCCGCCGACCTCACCGCCGGACGCCCACCCATCGCCGCCCTGGAAGGCGCCGCTTCCATCAGCCCCGACTTCGAACTACCCCACGCCGCAGCCAAACTCGGCGCCGACGTCCCCGCAGCCCTGACCCGCGCCTCCCGCCGCCCAGGCGCAACCAGCCTCCGCGCCCTCGCCGCAGCCTGGCGCGTCACCGAAGAATCCGGCGCCGCCTTCGCCACCCTCACCGAACGCCTCGCCGACCACCTCCGAGCCGACGAAGCAATCCACCGCCAAACCGAATCCAGCCTCGCCGGCGCCCGCTCCACCGCCCGAATCCTCGCCACCCTCCCAGCCTTCGGCATAACCCTCGGCTACCTCCTTGGAGCCCACCCCCTCACCTTCCTAACCACCACTCCACCCGGCTGGCTCTGCCTAACCACAGGCCTAGCCCTAACCACAACCGGCCTCCACTGGACCACCAAAATCGCCACCCCACGAGACTCCGGATGCTCCACGCCCTGACCGCAGCCACAGCTGTTGCTCTAAGCATCTATTTCCTGATCCCACCCCACCCCAACCTCCGCCGACTGACCCCACCGAAACCTCGCGCCCGCACCCAATCCCCGCGATCCCACCACCTAGCCGCAGCCGCCGCGACCCTCGCCGCACTCACACTCATCGGCCTCCCCTGGGGCCTGCTCCCAGCCGCGATCGCGTACTACACCATCCCCCGAGCCCTCTCCCGCCTAGAACCAGCCACCACCAAACACCGCAACGCCCGCATAGCCCGAGACCTCCCGCTAGCGATAGATCTCCTGACCGCCTGCCTCCGAGCCGGCCGCCCACCCCAACACGCCCTAACCCTCGTAGCCGAAGCCCTCCCCGGACCCCTAGCCGACGTCTTCACCAAAATCGCCCACCACCTGGCGCTAGGAGCCGACCCAACCACCGCCTGGGCCCACCTACGCACCGAACCATCCTGCGCCCCCATGGCCCGAGCCATCACCCGCTCACTCCGCTCCGGAGCCCCACTCTCCAAAACCCTCGAACACCTAGCCGACGAGACCCGCCGATCCCACCACCACACCGCCGACCAACAAGCCCGAGCCGCAGAATCCCGAGCCACCGTCCCCCTAGGCCTCTGCTTCCTCCCCGCCTTCGTCCTCCTCTCAATCGTCCCAACCATCGCCGACGCCCTGATCCCCAACCTCCTCCACCCCTAACCCACCCAGTTGGCGGCTTATGTGTCCACTGCCGGGTGTACGACGCCAGCGGACCAGCAACCCGCCACCCGCCGAGCCCTCTTATCCACAGCCCAGAACTCCTTTGAAAAAAGGAGATCCCACGACGGCATGTTGATAGACAACCCCCGCAGCCCACCCGCGCAGGAGGCCCAAATGCCCACGCCCGCAGTTGCCACCACCAACCAGCCGCACCCCACCCAAGCCACCCCGCACCCCGTCCCCTACCCCCGCAACCAACCGGAGCCCAACACCCCCGACACCAGCACCCGCGTACGCCGCCCACGCCTCACCCCCTTCCGAGCCCTCCGCACCCGCGGCGCAGCAGCCAACCCCCGCCACACCACAGGACCCAGCCTCATCCGCCAAGTGGGAGCTGACCGCACCCGCAGCACGGGCATCAGACGCCTTTACAGCAAAGGCATCAACCGCCTCCGCCACCGCGCAGAACGCGGAGCCGTAACGGCCGAGTACGCCATCATGATCGTCGGCGCCTGCGCCATCGGCGGCGTCCTGGTAGCCCTCCTCAGATCCCCAGCCATGCAGAACGCCCTCAAATCGATCATCAACTACGGCCTGAAACTCGCCGGCGTAGAAGGCGTACACCTCTGACCCGCCCTGCCCGGCACGCACGCACCTGCGGGCGGCCATACGACGCCGCCGAGCCGACACCCCCTCAGTCCGGCGGCCGGTCGATGCCCCCTCCACGACCGGCCGCCACCCAAAGGACCCCATGCCCCACCACCGAGCCTCAACGCCCCCACAAACCCCCACCGCACAACCCACAGCACCCCGCCCGGCCCTCACAATCACCCACGCAACCCGACCCGACCACTCAGGCAAAACCAAGCCCGCAACCCGACCCGACCACGCCGGCAAAGCCAAGCCCGCAACCCAAGCCGAGCCCGCGACCGCAGCCAACCTCGCGGCCCGAGCTGACGACGCAACCCGGGGCGGCCCGGTGACTCGAGGCGGGCGTGCGAGCCGGGCTGGGCCCGTGGTTCGGGCTGGCCGTGGGGTTCGAGGTCAGGGCGGGGCTGTTACGGCCGAGATGGCGTTGGCGCTGCCTGTGCTGGTTTCTCTTCTGCTGTTGGGTATCTGGTCTGTCGGTCTCGTCGTCCTGAACATCCGCTGCATCGATGCCGCCCGCGATGTAGCTCGGGCTGTCGCACGTGGCGAGTCGGTCGATCAGGCAAAGGCGATCGGTCACCGCACCGTGCCCGCGGGGACGATCGTCATCCATCGCGATGCATCAGACATCCAAGTGACAGTCACCGCCACTCCCGCCCACAAACCGCCCCTCCTAGCCTTCCTGTCTCCCACCCGCCTCACTGCAACCGCCACCCTCCAAGCGGAACCGGACACGCCATGACCCGCACCGAACGAGGCAGCGCCACACTCCACACCCTGTTCGCCGTCATGCTCCTCTTCACAGCCCTAACCGCAGCGATCCTCTGGTCAGCGATCTCCACCGCCCGCCACAAACTCACCGCCGCAGCCGACCTAACCGCCCTAAGCGCCGCCCAATCCCTCGCCACCACCCAGCCCCTCGAGACCGAACCATCCCTCAGGACCGCCCCATCCCACGCCACCGCAGAATCCCTCGGCACCGCTGAGCCCGAGGGCAAGGCGCTGCCCGCCGCGCCTTGTGTGACAGCAGAGCGGATCGCGGTGCTTAACAAGGTGCGGTTGGCTGAGTGTGTTGTCGCAGCCGGCGCAGTGACTGTTGAAGTGGCGCTTGAGCTAGACCTCCGGGTGACGCGTCCAACCCTGACCGCGGCGGCGCGTGCCGGGCCGCTGTGAGCTCGTCTCGTCAACCACTCGTTGCGCGCTCGGTTCTGGTGTGATCGCGATCTGGTCGCAATCTGGTAGAGATGCCGCGTTGATGTGGACGACGTACGGGAGGGCGCTCCATGATCGGGAACCGAGTACTGCTCATCTTCCCGGACGTACTTCCCCGACGCCCGGTCGGTTACCTCGGAGGCTCGTTTGCCCAACCGGATTCGGCTGCTGCTGGTCGACGACCAGATCCTCAGCCGAGGCTTGCTTCGCAGCGGTCTCGAGCGCGAGCGCGATCTGGAGATCGTTGCCGAGCTCAACCGATCTGACGATGTCGTCGGTGCGGCCAAACGGCACCGTGCGAACGTCGCGCTGGTCGATGCGGGCGGTCCGGGCAGCGACAGCATCACCGTCACGACCAGGTTGCGTACGTCGATGCCGGAGTGCCGGGTCGTGATGCTCACGACGTACGGGCGGCCGGTGCATCTGCGTCGCGGGCTCGATGCCGGGGCGAAGGGGTTCGCGTTGAAGGGCAGTCCGGCGCCGCAACTGGCGGATGCGGTACGGCGGGTGCACCTCGGTCTGCGGGTGGTCGACGCGAACCTCGCGGCCGAGAACCTCAGGTACTCCGAGACTCCGTTGAATGCGGACGAGACCGACACGCTGCGCGCGGCACGCGACGGCGGATCGGTTGCGGTCATGGCCCAGGAACTCGACGTGTCCGAGCGGGTCGTCCGCACCCGGCTCTGGTCGGCGATCGGCAAGACCGGCGCACACACCCGCTCCGACGCCATCGAGATTGCGGAACGAAACGGCTGGCTCCTTGACTAGGTCCTGAGCCCAAACGTTGGCAACGCCGGTCTGAAGCCAGCGACGCCGGCCCCGGCCGCCCGCGGTTCGTCGGAGGTTTGCTGGCCATGGCGGGCCGGGGCGGCTCGGTGTGCGCGGGGGTCAGGCGGTTAGGCGTGCGCCGCCGTCTGTTTCGAGGACGGTCCCGGTGATGTTGGGATTGGTGGCCAGTAGCACGATCGCCTCGGCGATGTCCGCGGCCGTGGCGATCCGCTTGGTGGGCAGGCTCTCGGCTGCCTGCTTGAAGAAGGTCGTTCGTGCTTCGGGGTCGAGTCCGTCCCACCATGGCGTGTCGACGTACCCGGGTGAGACGGCGTTCACCCGGACGGGCGCCAGTTCGGCAGCGAGTGGCTGGATGAGGCCTTCGATGGCGGCGTTGAGTGAACCGATTCCGGCAGTTCCGGGCATGGCGGCTCGTGCCGTGACTGCGCCGACGAGCGTGATCGAGGCGTCCTCGCTGAGGTGAGCGAGCGTGGCCTGGAGCGCGATGACCGTTGGCCAGTACTTCTGATCGAACGCCTGCCGCAAGCCGTCCAGGGGAAGGTCGCTGAGCGGACCGGCCCCGCCGCTGCCCGCGAGGGTAATGACCAGGTGGCGGATCGGACCGATGCTCGCCGCAAGCGCAGCGACCGCCCCGGCGTCAGCCGCGTCGAGAACGTGCCCTTGGACCTCCCCGGGTACGGCGGCATCGATGGCCGTCATCGCCTTCTCCAAGCGTTCGGGGTTGCGGCCGGCGACGTGGACCAAGCCTCCCCGACGGGCCAGTTGCTCGGCGACCGCCAGACCGATACCCGACGTGCCGCCGATGACAAGTGCTGTAGACATGCTGACTCCTCAATTCGAGACGCTCCGTCTCGTCAACGGTAACACTATTTCTAGACGTCGCGTCTCGTTAGGGGTTAGGGTGAAGCTCATGAGCAGTACTTCGACGCCCGCTCGTGGCCGCAGGCGCAGCGAGCAGACCAGACTCGCGATCCTCACTGCGGCGTACGAGCTCACCACTGAGGTCGGCTACCCAGATCTCACGATCGAAGGCATCGCCGCCCGCGCCGGGGCGGGCAAGCAGACCGTGTATCGCTGGTGGCCCACCAAGGCAGATGTCTTGCTCGAAGCGTTGGCGCTCAAGGCCGATCTGAAGGTGTCGACGGCGGACCAGGGCTCGTTCGAGGCGGAGTTGGACGCGTTCCTGCAGGACTCCGCGGCCCTGTTGGCGTTCCCGGGAGTGGCTCCCGTCCTGCGCTCCCTGATGGCCGAGGCGCAGCGCGACACCGACTTCCGCCGACGCTTCCGCGACGGTTTCCTGAGCAAGCGCAGGGCGGCGCTCGAGACCATCGTCGAGCGCGCCGCGGCCCGCGGCGACAAGCCCGATCGTCTGAGCGGCGCGTTCGCCGCCGACGTGGTGTTCGGTCTGATCTGGTACCGGATTCTCGCCACCGAGCGCCTGCTCGACCAAGACGACATCGTCGGCATCGAGCAACTACTGACCGGCCGTCCTGGGAAGGAGTAGGCATGTCTGAACGGGTCATCGTCGTCACCGGAGCAACCGACGGCCTGGGGCGCGCGCTCAGCGGCGCGCTGGCCCGTGAACCCGCGACAAAGCTGATCCTCCATGGGCGGGACCAGGCTCGGCTCGACGAGCTGGCCGGCACGCTGGCCGACGCCGAAGCATCGGTCCAGACTGTCCGAGCTGACTTCTCCGAGCTGGCGCAAGTACGTCGCGTGGCCGACGAGATCGCAGGGCTGGCCGATCACATCTCTGTGCTGGTCAACAACGCCGGAATCGGTGCCGGCGAACCCGACGGAACGGACCGTCGGGTCACCGTCGACGGGAACGAGCTTCGCTTCGCGGTCAACCATCTCGCTCCGTTCGCCCTGACCCAGCGTCTCCTGCCGCTGCTCGACCGCGGGGCCCCCGCACGTATCGTCAACGTCGCCTCGATCGGCCAAAGCCCGATCGACCTCAACGATCCGTCGCTCGAGCACGGCTATACCGGCGTCCGCGCCTACGGTCAGTCCAAACTGGCGATGATCACCACCGGATTCCTGCTCGCCAGGCGACTCGACCCGCAGCGCGTCACGGTCAACGCCCTGCACCCGGCGACGTACATGCCGACCAAGATGGTCCTGGACTCGGTCGGGTACAGCATCGACTCCCTCGAAACAGGACTGAAGGCGACCTTGCGTCTCGTCCTCGCTCCCGAACTCGAAGGCGTCACCGGGCAGTTCTACGACCGCACCAGCGTCGCTCGGGCCCACCCGGACGCTTACGATGCCAGGGTCCAACAGCAGGTCTGGGATCTCAGCTCAAGGCTCACCACGCACCCCGCATGAACCGCGCCGACGGGACTGGACGCCACCGATGGGCGCGGTCGACGTCATGACCCGCGCCAGCTAGATGCGGTCGATGGTCTGGTTGGAGGGGCAGACTGGGTGTGGTGGATGGTGGGCGGAGTCAGGTCGTTGTTGTTGATGCTGCGAATGTGGTCGGGTCACGCCCGGATGGGTGGTGGCGGGATCGGGTGGGGGCGGCTCGGCGGTTGCTGACTCGGTTGGCGGCGTTGCAGGAGCGGTTGCCTGATACGGACGTGGTTGTGGTGCTGGAGGGTGCTGCTTGCCGGGCTGTGTCGGAAGATGGTGCGCCTGAGATCGGTCGCGTTCGGGTGGTGCTCGCGCCGGCGTCGGGTGACGACACGATCGTGAGCGTGACCGCCGAGGCCGTTGCGCAGTCGCATCATCCTGCAGTCACCGTGGTCACCGCGGACCGCGAACTCCGTCGGCGAGTCGAACAGTCCGGCGCCACCGCGACCGGACCCAGTTGGCTACTGGATGAGCTCGACGCACTACCCGAATAGCTCAGCAGCGTCGTCAGGGCTGCAGGGTTCGTTCCAGGCCGTCGAGGATCAGGTCGAGACCGAGTTCGAAATCTTCCACCCGGCCGGATCGCATCACGTGACCGATGACCTCGGCGACGTACGGGTACTCGTTCGCCGGGATCCCGCCCAGCACGCTGGCTGACACCTGCGGGGCCTCATCGGCGCCGAAGGGCAAGTTGAGCTGCTGGAGCGTGAACCCGAACAGGTGGCTGTCCAGGGTGTGCCACGCGTCGAGCGCGCCGGTGATCGAGAAGCCGCCCTCGCGCAGTCGTCCCAGCGTCGCGTCGAGGTAGCGGGTCATGCCCGGTCCGATGTTGAACCGCGACATGATCTGCATCGCCGCCCAGGGGTGCGCCAGCAGCGTTTCGTGCGCCGAGATCGACCGTCGCCGCATGGCGGTCTTCCAGTGCGTGCCGGCCGGCGGTACATCGATACCGCCCAGGACGACGTCGACGATGCCGTCGAGGATGTCGCTCTTGTTCCTGACGTGGTTGTACAGCGACATCGCTTCGACCCCGACCGCCTGACCGAGCTTCCGCATCGTCAGCGACTCGATCCCGTCCTGGTCGGCGAGTGCGATCGCCGCTCGAAGTACCTGCTCCCTGTTGAGGGGGATGCGGCGCTCGCTCTTCGGTCCGGTCGGGGTTGGCATCGAACTCCTTCTGACAGTCGGCTCTGGACGAGTGCGCCGAACAGGCGTAGCTTACAACGTAAGCATACATTGTAAGTATGCTGCGATGCCGGTCGGAACCGGCGTGTCCGCAGGGGGAAAGCAGATGTTGGCCATGACGCAGGAGGACTACGGCTCGACGGAGGTTCTCGAACTCCGCGAGATCGACAAGCCCGAGATCGGCGACGACGAGGTACTGGTGCGGGTCCGCGCGGCCGGTGTCGATCGCGGGGTGTGGCACCTGATGGCCGGACTGCCCTATCCGATCCGGCTCGCGGGGTACGGCGTCCGTGCACCGAAGAATCCCGTGATCGGCATGGATGTCGCCGGGGTCGTCGAGGCGATCGGCAAGGACGTTACGCGGTTCCGGCCCGGCGACGAGGTGTTCGGCGTCGGCAAGGGCACGTTCGCGGAGTACACCCGCTGCCCGGAGGCCAAGCTCGCCCTCAAGCCGGCGAACCTCACGTTCGAACAGGCCGCGGCGGTCCCGATTTCGGCGATGACCGCGCTCCAAGGTGTTCGCGACCACGGACGCATCAAGTCCGGTGACAAGGTCCTGATCACCGGAGCGTCGGGAGGAGTGGGCAGCTACACGGTCCAGCTGGCCAAGGCGTTCGGGGCCGAGGTCACCGCCGTGTGCAGCACCACGAAACTCGACCTGGTCCGGTCGCTCGGCGCGGATCAGGTCGTCGACTACATCCGGCAGGACTTCACAGCCTCCGGCATCCGGTACGACGTCATCCTCGACATCGCCGGAAACACCCGCCTGTCCCGGCTGCGCCGGATCCTCACCCCGACCGGAACGCTCGTCATCATGGGCGGCGAGACCGACGGGAAGTGGCTCGGCGGCACTGACCGGCAGCTCCGGGCGATGCTGCTGTCCCCGTTCATCGGCCAGCGACTCGGCACCTTCGTCAACACCGAGAAGCACGAGTTCCTTCTCGACCTGACCCCGCTGCTGGAGTCCGGGCAGGTCCGCCCGGTCGTCGACCGGCAGTTCCCGCTCGAAGAGGCACCGAAGGCCATCCGCTACCTGATCGAGGGCCACGCGCGAGGAAAGCTCGTCATCACCGTCCCGTGACGACCCACAGATCCCAGGCCGGGATCAATTCGAACGAGCCGCCCCGAAGGAGAGTCATGTCCAGAAGGAAAATCGCGGTCGCCGTCGGAACCCTGTTCGTCGTCCAGATGGTCACTGCCCTGTTCGGAACCTCACTGATCCAAGCATTCGTGGACGGTGACACCGACCGCGCCCCGCTGACCGCCGGCGTAGTGCTGATGCTGTGTTCAGGCATCGCCGTCGTGGGCATCGGCCTGCTGATGTACCAGGTCCTGAAGGAGTTCAATCGCAGGCTTGCCTTCTGGTACCCGGTCCTCAGAATCACTGAGTTGACCGTCTCAGCTGTGTGCGGGATCTATCTGCTCGCACAGCTGACAGTGGTCCCCTACCACCTGCTGTGGGTCTACATCCCGACGGGTATCGGTGGCTTGATCCTCACCTACCTGCTGTTCGCGTCCAGGCTGGTTCCCCGGCCCATCGCAGTGCTCGGTTTCATCGGGTACCTCTCGCTCTCGGTAGGAGTGCCTCTCGACCTTCTCGGCGTTCTCGACATGAACGAAGGAGCAGGGTTGGCGCTGCTCGCTCCGGGCGGACTGTTCGAGTTCGTGTTCATGCCGATCTGGCTGTTCGCCAAGGGATTTGGGGCACCGCCACTCGTGCGGCGTCAAGCTCGGACTTCGGCTGCCGTCGCGGGTGCTTGACCAGGGGCTAAGCGCAGGTGGAGAGCACCTTGCCGGTGTGGGTGATGAGGAGGTGCGGGCCGGGAGCGGCGGGGAGGTGAGCTCTGTCGGTGCGGATGGCGTGGCGGGTGCCGTCGGGGGAGATGACCAGCGAGTTGGCGGCGTCGAGGGCGATTAGTTCGTCGTCGGCTCGGACCAGGACGGGGGCGGTGTAGGACCACGACAGGGCGGTGCGGCCGGCGGCTAGGGCTTCGAGTGTCGCGACGGGGAGTTCGTCGGGGCCTTCGGCGGAAGCGTCCACTGCGATCCAGGTCGTGGGTGAGCCGGGTGGCGTGATGGAGGTCGGGTTGTGCCAGTCGCTGCCGCCGATGGGGGTCGTGCCTTCGAGGCCCCAGGCCTGCCACCACGCGATGGGGCCGCCCCACGTGTGGTCCAGCCAGGAGGAGTGCCAGATCTCAGCGAGCGGTGGGTGCTCGGGGAGCGGGTGGCGCCAGGAGCAGTCGCCGCCGAGCGGATGGTTGATCGACAGGAGACCCCCGCGGTCGGCGACCTCCTTCACCCAGGTGGCGGCGGGTTGGCGGAAGTCGATCGGGCCGATGGCGCCGAAGGCGTTGGCGTGGCCGGTGTCGGTGGTGACTTCCTGACCGGGGATGAGGCCGAGGTCGAAGCGTTTGCTGAGCGCAGGGAGTTCGGCGTGGTGGGAGACGGTGTTGTGGTCGGTGACGGCCAGTACGTCGAGGCCGGCCGACACACCGAGGGCGGCGAGGTTCGCGATTGGGGTCGAGCCGTCGGAGTGGAGGGAGTGGGCGTGGAAGTCGCCTGCGATCCACTTCAGGCCGGAGGATGCGGGGAGGGTACGGCGCGGTGGTCGCGCGGGTACGGCGATTGCGGCCGAGGCGTCGGCGTACTCCGTGAGGCCGGGGATGGTGTCGACTGGGCCGGTGACTGCTTCGACGAGGAGCTCAACGCCTTCGGTCGGTACTCGGTGCAGGCCGAGGACGACCCACCAGGTGCCGGGTTCGAGTTCCCCGGCTACGTAACCGGGGGTGGCTGCGTTCGGGGTGATCGCGAAGGTTTGACGAGCGCCGCCGGACCATCCGCGCCACCCGGCCGCGCCTTCGCAGCCGATGTCGATGACAGCACCTTCGACCGGCGGGACGGTGAGGGTGACGAGCAGGCCTGGGCAGTCGGCCGGGATGTCGACGGGCAGCGAATGCCAGACCGACTCGGCGCGGTCGTCGAGTGTCCAGCGTCGACGGTACGACGTGACGGCCATCAGGCGATCTCCCCGATCACGAACGAGCTCCGGGTCACGGGCGGGCTCCGGCTGTGTGGTCTGCGGAGGTGAGGAGTTCGCCGGTGTCTTGGGCGTAGAGGAGGACACGCGGGGCGGGGGCGGTGAGGACTACCGGGGTGCCGGGGGCGGGCTCGGTTTCCTCGGGCACGGTGACGCCGATGAGGGTGCCGTCGCAGTCGACGCTGACGAGGGACTGGGTGCCGAGGTTCTCGGCGACGACGACCTCGCCGCGGAGGCTGGGCCCGGAGACGTCGCCGGTCGACAGGGTCAGGTACTCGGGCCGGATGCCGACCGTGACCTCGGCGTCCGCCGGCGTGGAGACGGTTGTCGCAGGCAACGAACCACCGGCGACGGAGACCGTGCCGTCGCCCAGGACCTTGCCGGGGAGCAGGTTCATCGGGGTCGAGCCGATGAAGTTCGCCACGAACGTGTTGGCGGGCCGGGCGAACACCTCCCGCGGAGACCCCAGCTGCCGGAGCTTGCCCGAATCCATGACCGCGATGCGATCGGCGAGCGCGAGGGCCTCGGCCTGGTCGTGGGTGACGAAGACCGTCGTGATGCCCAGGTCGCGCTGGAGCTTCTTCAGGAAGGTACGGGCCTCGAGGCGCAGCCGGGCGTCGAGGTTCGACAGCGGCTCGTCGAGCAGCAGGACCTTGCCTTCGGACGCGATCGCACGGGCGAGGGCGACACGTTGCTGCTGGCCGCCGGACAGTTGCCCGGGCTTGCGTTCGAGGAGGCCGTCCAAGGACAGTTCGCCCGCGGTACGCGACGCGACCTCCAGACGAGTGGCGGCAGCGACCCGCCGTACCTTCAAGGGGTAGGTGATGTTTTCGGAGACGCTCATGTGGGGGAAGAGCGCGTAGTCCTGGAAGACCATCGCCACGCCGCGCTTGCCTGGCTCCACCCGGGTCACGTCCGCAGCGTCGATGCGTACGGTGCCCTCGCTCGCGGGCTCCAGGCCGGCGATCGTGCGGAGCAGCGTGGTCTTGCCGCAGCCGGACGGACCGAGGAGGGCGAAGAACTCGCCGTCGGCCACGTGCAGGTCCAGCCCGTCGACGGCGCGGACGCCGTTCGGGTAGACGGTTGCGAGGCCTTCGATGTCGATGCCCGCCATCAGCTCTTGATCCCTCCGTGGAAGCGGAACCCGTAACGCGAGTTCACCAGCAGGTACAGCACGACGACCGGGATCGAGAACAGCAGCGAGAACACCGGCAGCACCTGCAGGTTCACGCTGCCGCCTTCGTCGGTGAGGGTCTGCATCAGCACCGCACCGGGCTGCTTGTCGATCGATCGGATGAGCAGGAAGGGCACCAGGAAGTTGCCCCAGGAGTTGACGAACGCCCAGACCATGATGGTCGCCAAGCCGGGGCGTGCGACGGGGAGTACGACGTCCCGCAGGATCTGGCCCGTGGACGCGCCGAAGACCCGCGCCGACTCCTCGTAGGACTTGGGGACCGCGTCGACGAAGTCCTTCAGGATGAAGATCGCGGCCGGCAACAGGCCGCCGGTCATCACCAGCGCGACGCCGAACCGGGAGTCGATCAGCCCGAGCTGGAACATCATCACGAAGATCGGCACCATCGCCGCCGTCCCGGTGACGACCGAGGACAGCAGCAGCAATCCGTACAGCAAGGCGTCGCGGCCCGGGATCCGCACCCGCGACAACGCGTAGGAGGCCAGTGCGGCGAAGGCAGTCACCGCGACCGCGGTCGTCACGCAGATCAGCAGCGAGTTGACCATCGAGTGCATCGCATACGGGTGGTCGAGCGTCTTGCGGATGTTCTCGAGCGTCCAGTCCGGCCAGTGCACGCCGAGGCCCGGCGAGGCATCGAACGGCGCCGACGCGATCCACAGCATCGGTACGGCGAAGAACAGCGTGATCGCGCAGATCAGGACGTAGAACCCGATCCGGCGTACGACGTACCCGGGCCTCATGAGCGCCTCCGCAAGAGTCGCAGGTACACCAGTGAGACCAGGAGGTTCGCGATCAGCAGCAGGAACGAGATCGCCGACGAGTACCCGAGCTCACCGCCCTGCAGCGCCACGTTGTAGATGTAGACCGGCACCGTCTCGGACTCGTGGTTCGGCCCGCCCTTGGTGAGCAGGAACGGTGAGAAGTCGTTCGCCGTCCACAGCGAGATCAGCAGCGTGTTGGTCAGCACGTGCCCGCGGATGTGCGGGAACACGATGTCCCGCAGCGTCTGCCACCCCGACGCCCCGACCATCCGCGCCGACTCGAGCTGGGACGGCGGGACGGCCTGCAGCGCCGACGAGTAGAGCATCATCGAGAACGCCGTACCGCGCCACGTGTTGAAGACCACGAGGCACGCCATCGGGTAGTCGATGAGCCACGCGGTCCCCGGCGTACCCAGGATGCTGTTCAGCGTGCCGCCGTCGCGGTCGTAGAACGCGACCCACAGGTACGCGACCACGGTCGACGGCAGGATCCAGGCCAGCAGCGTGAAAGCCTCGACCGTACGGCGGACCGCCGGGCGGGCGCGGCGAAGAACCCACGCGAGTGTGAAGCCGAGGATGTTCTGCCCGATGATCGCGGAGCCGAGCACGAACAGCAGCGTCAGCCACAACGCGTTGTGGAAGAGCGCGTCGTTCAGCGCCTTCGTGTAGTTCGACAGCCCGACCATCGACGGCGACACGGCCTCGACGCCGGTCAACCGGTAGTTGGTGATGCCGATGTAGATGGTCCAGAGCGCGGGGAAGATCAGGAACGCGCCGATCAGCAGCATCGCGGGCGCGACGAAGCCGAGTGCGCGGCCGACCCCGAGGCCCGCGACGTCCCGCGCGGGGGCACGACCCCGCGCGGGTGCGGTAGCAGACGTCATCAGTTGCTGGTGACCTTGTCCTTGCCGCCGGCCGCGGCCTCGACGGCCTTCTCGTAGGCCTGGGCCGCAGCGTCGGTCGACTTGCCGCCGACCACGTCCGCGGTCGCCTGCTGCAGCGCCGCGGAGATCTTCGGGTACTCGGCCCGGCCCGGACGGTACTGCGTGATCGGCAGCACCTTCTCGGCGACGAAGCTCAGCATCGGGTCGCTCTTCAGTACTTCGCTGTTGACGTCGGACCGCTGCGTGATCTTGGCGGCGCCGGCCAGCGACTCCTTCACCATCTCCGCGGAGTTCATGAACTGCAGGAACTCCCAGGCCTGCTGCGGGAACTTCGTGTTCGGGTTGATCGCCGTCGCGCCGCCGCCCGACATCGAGACGAAGTCCTGACCCTTCACGCCGGCGCCGGGCTGCCGGGCCGGGATCAGGGCGTAGCCGACGGCGGTGTCCCGGTCGGCCATCTTCGCGACGCCCTCCTTGGGCTCGACCACGCTGCGCCAGAAGTAGTCGCCTTCGAGCAGAATGCCGATCTTGTTCGCGGCGAACTCGGCGAACGACTTGTCGCGGCCCTTGGCCTCGCGCTGCAGCACCGGGTCACCGAGGCCCGTCGAGTAGACCTGGTGATAGAAGTCCAGGACCTGGCGCAGCTGCGCGGTGTTGCCCAGCCACTTGCCGTCGGAGTTGACGGTGGCGCCGGTGCCGACCAGCAGCGGCAGAATGCCCTGCATGGTGGTCGCCTCGCCCATCGCGGTGCCGGCGTTGATCTGGATCGGCGTCACGCCGGAGATCTTCTTGAGCGCCTGACCCGCGGAGATGATGTCGGCCCAGGACTTCGGCTGCCAGTCGGCGGGCAGTCCGGCCTGCTGGAACAGCTTCTTGTTGAAGTACAGGACGCGGCCGTCGGTGCCACCGGGTACGCCGTACCGCTGGCCGTTGTAGCTGCCGAGCGCCTGGACCGACTCCGGGATCTGCTTCCAGCCGTCCCAGTCGTCCACCTTCGCGGCGTCGCCGACGGTCTCGGTGAGCGGCTTGATGTAGTTGGCCTGGGCGAACTCGCCGACCCAGATGCCGTCGATCTGGAACAGGTCCGGTCCGGACTTGTTCGACAGGTCGAGGGAGAGCTTCTGCTTGTAGACCTCGTCGTCGGAGCCGTCGCCCTGGAACTTGACCGTGACGTCGACGCCCTTGCCCTTCTGCTCGGCGACGAACTTCGGGATCAGCACGTCCTCGATGAAGGTTGCCCCGGCGCTGCTCTTGCCGCCCTTGACCGAGTTCGACCCGAAGGTCAGCTCGACCTTCTTGGCGTCGGCGTTCCGGTTCGCGTCCTGGTCGCCGCTGCCGGAGTCGGACGAGCCGAGGCATCCGGTGAGCAGGGCGAGGGCCGCGGCGCCGAGTACGCCGGCGGTGGTCAACCGCGAGAGTGATCGCATCAGGGCTCCTTGCAGAAGTGGTCCAGCACAGTGCCGGTCAAACATTGGCACTCATCCGCGACTATGTGAAGACTTTTTCCCAACCCTGAGAAGAACGTTGTCAGGTGCTGTAGGCAACCATGTGTGAACTGTCAAGTTCGGATCCCGCCTGATGCGTTGCGGACGAGTTAAAGGATGCTCAAGGTTCTGCGACAACAGGTAATGGAGTAGATACAGAGGGTGACAAGGCGAGCTACTGTCTAGCCGTTCGGATCAGCGGATCGGAGGTGAAAGACGTGAGCCTGCTCCATGGAGTCGCTTGCCTTGTCCACGACCTGCTCGGGCATTGCTGGTGCTGGTGGTGACAGTGGCCGCGCGGTGACGATGCCGGGCTCCCGCTGACGCGCAAGCAGCGGGGCATCCCGGAACTCATCCCCGAGCACCGCTTGGCCCACCGCCGGAGACAACGCGAGAGACAAGGAGTGCGAAACGGCCGGCCCCGACGATGTCGGGGCCGGCCGTCCTCTCGTTGGTCGGTGTCGCAGGCGACTCAGCTCTGAGCGAGCTGCATCATCTGCTTCGGCAGCGTCTCCATCTGCGCCGGGATCGGGACCTGCGGCCTGAGCAGCGACAGCAGGCTCGCGGCCGCGCCGGCGATCGGCAGCGGCAGGGCCAGACCCAGCGATGCCAGCAGCGCGTTCACGAGGGCCAGGACCGCGCCGAGGATGTCCAGCCCCGGCACCGGAAGGCCGCTCCAGGCCTGGATCGGCGTGCCGGCAGCGCTCATCGTGCCGGTCGGTTGTGCCTGCTTGGCCTTCCCCTTGCCAAGCAGTGACGTCAGGGCGAGCCCACTGGCTTCGTTCACGAACGTGCCGGTGTCCTCGTCGTAGTTCCACTTCTGCCCGTCGCCGCTACGGCAGGGCAGGACCAGTAGTGGAGCCGAAGCCGGCACCTTGGCCAGGTCCGCGCCGCTGTCCAGGCAGGCTCCGGTCGTCGCAAGGGCGCCACCGACGCTCTTGCTCATCGCGACCTGCAGCTGGCCGGACTCGGTGTAGATCCACTCCTGGGTCTTGCCTTCCTTGCCCGGGGCGCACGCCATCATGACCGCCATCGGGACCTTCTGGGCCGCGACGAACGTCAGGCAGTAGCGCGTGTCGGAGCGCGTGGCGATCTGTTGTGCCACACCCACCGATACGCCCGGGGTCTTCGAACCGCTGGGTGCCGGGTTCGCGGCTTGGGCCGGAATTGCGGTGGCGATGGCCACGCTGACCGCGAGCACCACTACGCCGGTGCGGCTGAACAGCTTTCGGGTGATCAAGACAACCTCCAGAGGTCGTGCCATCTCGTGGCGTCAGGTCGTCGGGACCCGTGGCGCGAGCCGGGAATGCCGGCAGTGACTCAGCGCGACGTTGACGCCACAACCAGTAAGGCACAGGTGGGACCGAGGGGGTTATGCCGATCTTGCGAAACTTGATGCCAATGGCAACTAACTGCCAGGCAAAGTTCGTTGCGCAAGGCATCTACATCGAGTCGTCGGCTCGCCGTGCGATCGCCGTGCGGAGGTTGTGAGACGTTCGAGATCTTACGGCAATCCGATGGGATGCCGGTAGTCGTCAGTGCATAGTTGATGCCCTAGGCAACAGAGTGGTCAGTGGTGCTGTTTGGTGTCCTTGGGGTCCGGCGCCAGCTCCCGCTCGGTGGCCAGGCGCTCGTCGGCGGGGGTGTCGCCGGTGCTGTCGACGCTGACGGGGAGCTCGGCGGATGCATCACTCTGCGTGATCTCGCCGCCGACCGTGTCACTGCCTGCAGTCGAGGTGACCGCCGGGGTGCCGTTCGTCGCCTGGGCGCGCAGTTCGCGCATCTCCTTGCGGCGGCGCAGGTCGCGCCCGAGGCCCTTCTTCAGCAGCCAGAGCCCGACGACGAGGGCGGCGCCGGTGACCGCGCCGAGGAAGTAGACGGTCGGCACCGAGACGCCGAAGTCGACGCCGAAGACCTCCAGCTTCGTGGAAGCGGTCGACGAGACCGAGACGCCCAGCCCGAACAACACGGCCAGGACGATCAGGACAACTCCGAGAACGGCCATCGCGATCCGCCTCTCCGCCGGCCTCAGCGCCGGCCTTTCAGGCCTCACTGCTCAGTAGTACGGTCAGCAGCGCCACCGCGCCGCTCTTGTCGAGTGGGTTGTTCTGGTTCCCACACTTGGGCGACTGTACGCACGAAGGGCATCCCTCCGTGCATTCACAGTGTGCAATCGCATCGCGTGTCGCCGTCAACCACTCGCGCGCCGCGGCGTACCCGTGTTCGGCGAATCCGGCGCCGCCCGGGTGGCCGTCGTACACGAAGACGGTCAGTTGGCCGGTGTCGGCGTGGCGGGCGGTGGAGACGCCGCCGATGTCCCAGCGGTCGCAGGTGGCGAAGAGCGGGAGCAGGCCGATCGAGGCGTGTTCGGCGGCGTGGGCCGCTCCTGGTACGTCGTCCAGCCCGAGGCTCTCGACAACGGTGTCAGGCATGGTCCACCACACCGCCTTGGTGCGCAGGGTGCGTTCCGGCAGGTCGAGCGGCTGTTCGTCGAGTACGTCGCCGGTCGCGATCAGCTTGCGCTGGTACGAGATGACCTGGCTCGTCACCTGGACCCAGCCGCGCGACAACTCCGCCGTACCCCACGAGCAGGTCTCCTCGGTCGCGAGGATGCTGATCTCGGTCACGTCCCGCGCGAAGGTCGTGTAGTCCGGAGAGGCCGGCTCGACGACCGCGGCGTGCTCCTCGAGGTCGAGCGTGCGCACCAGATACGACTCACCCGCATGGACGTAGACAGCGCCCTCGTGAACCGAGGAGTGGGCCGACCCGCCGTCGACCGTACCGAGCAGACGACCGGTCTGGTCCTCCACGATCTGCACTGTCTTCCCGCCGGCCGACCGGATGTCGATCGCGTCGACGGCGCGCTCGCGGCGTGTCCAGAACCATCCGTGCGGCCGTTCCCGCAGCGCGCCTTGCCGCACCAGCTGCGCGATGACAGTAGACGTGGTCTCGCCGAAGACTTCGAAGTCGTCGGGTGTCAGTGGCAGCTCCTGGGCGGCGGCGCACAGTTGGGGACCGAGCACGTACGGGTTCTCCGGGTTGAACACCGTCGCCTCGACCGGGCGTCCGAAGATCGCTGCTGGATGTCGCACCAGGTAGGTGTCCAGTGGGTCGTCCCTGGCGATCAGCAACGCCACCGCGTCGCCGCCGGCGCGGCCTGCACGGCCAGCCTGTTGCCAGAGGGACGCGCGCGTGCCGGGCCAGCCGGAGAGCAGTACGGCGTCCAGCCCGGCAATGTCGATGCCCAGCTCGAGCGCGTTCGTCGCGGCGACGCCAGTAAGCTCACCGCTCTGCAGCATCCCTTCGAGCCGTCGACGTTCCTCAGGGAGGTAGCCGGCCCGGTACGCCGACACTTGGTCGATCAGCGTCGGGTCGACTTCGGCCAGGTTCTCCCGGGCCGTCATCGCGACCGACTCGGCTCCACGGCGTGATCGGACGAAGGCGACCGTACGGACACCTGTGACGACCAGATCGGTCAGGAGGTCCGCCACCTCGGCCGTCGCGGACCGACGTACCGGTGCGCCGTTCTCGCCGCGTAGAGAGGTCAGGGGCGGCTCCCAGAGACCGAAAGCGATGCCGCCGCGCGGGGAGCCGTCCTTGACGACCTCTTCCATCGGGAGCCCGGTCAAACGTTCGCCTGACAACGCCGGCTCGGCCACCGTCGCTGAGGCACAGACGAAGATCGGATGCGCGCCGTACTGCGCACACACCCGTCGCAGCCGCCGCAGTACGCCGGCGACGTGTGCACCGAAGACACCGCGGTAGTGGTGGCACTCGTCGACCACGACGTACTGCAGGCAGCCCAGGAAGCGCGCCCAGCGTTGATGGTTCGGCAGGACGGACCGGTGCAGCATGTCCGGGTTGCTGAGCACGTACGTCGCGTGGTCGCGCGCCCAGTCGCGCTCGGTCCGCTCCGAGTCGCCGTCCAGCGTCGTGGCCCGCAGACCGGGCACTGTGTACGCCGAGACCGCGCGGAGCTGATCGTGGGCGAGTGCCTTGGTCGGAGACAAGTACAGAACAGAGGCAGTACGGCGGTGTGGTGAAGCCGCCTGCGCGATGCTCAACGTGGCGAAGGCCGGCAGCAGGTACCCGAGGGACTTGCCGGAGGCCGTCCCGGTCGCGACCACCACGTGCTTCCCGCCGTACGCCGCCTCGGCCGTCGCCACCTGATGCGTCCAAGGGGCCGTGATCCCGGCGTCCCGTAGCTGGTCGAGGACCTCGGGCGGGACCCAGCGCGGCCAGTCACACGTTTGACCAACCCGCGGCGGCACCGACTCGACATGCGTCAGCCGGTCGTCGCGACCGGCGGCCAGGCGCTTCAGGACAGCAGCCGCCTCACCACCTGCACGCATACCGGCACCCTAGGCCCTTGCACGGACAGTGCGCTGCTGAGGACCAGCTGAGAGATGCACGTTCGGATGCACGGCCTTTTTCCGGAGGGGAATCGACTTCGGGTGGGCGAGATGAAAGAGTTTTCGGCAACGGGTCTCACTCACGGTCCGTACATGGTTGAATGCAGCAGTTCACGGGATCGGAGGCCGAAGTGGATCTGTCGCTGACCGCGCGCGCCGAGGGCGGGCGCACCGTCATCGAGGTGGCGGGGGAGATCGACGTCTACACCGCACCGAAGCTCCGCGAGAAGATCGCCGCGCTCGTCGAAGAAGGGGTCTACGACCTCGTCATCGACCTGGAACGCGTGGAGTTCCTGGACTCCACCGGCCTCGGCGTTCTCGTCGGCGGACTGAAACGGGTGCGCACCCATGACGGATCCCTGTCCCTGGTCTGTACCCAGGAACGGCTGCTGAAGATCTTCCGGATCACCGGCCTGACCAAGGTCTTCGACATCCACCCGGACGTCGCCTCGGCGATCTGACCCAGCGAAACGGTGTCCACATCACTACGTTCGGTGATCGTTGCGCCCAGGTTCCGGCACAGCACTTGCCGGGCCGACCGGGTATGGCGTAGACCACCCTGTCGTCAGGTCTGGTCGGGAACCCGTTAGAGTAACCCACCGCGCCAGGCCACTGGCGCTGTGTCGTATTTCCCCAACCCTTCGGTTGCGGCAGACGGGGGCCGTCACGCCTGGATGGGTTGCCTACAAGGAGGACGGATGTCCGCGCTGCTTGCTCCACAAGCGGTGGATCTTTCGTCGAGCAACACCACACTGGTGATTGTCGTCGGGGTGATCGCGATTCTCGCGGTCGTCATCGCGATGGTCTTCCGGGGCCAGGTGCTTGCCGCGAACGATGGCACCGAGAACATGAAGACGATCGCCGCGGCGGTTCAGGAAGGCGCTTCGGCGTACCTGAACCGGCAGTTCCGGACATTGTCGATCTTCGCCGTGGTCGCGTTTCTGTTGCTGTTCCTGCTGCCGGCGCACACCGACGGCGGCAACGAGACCACGCTGAAGATCTTCCGCTCCGTGTTCTTCCTGGTCGGCGCCGGCTTCTCCGCCGCGATCGGCTACCTGGGCATGTGGCTCGCGACGCGCGCCAACGTCCGGGTCGCCGCGGCCGCGCGGGACGAAGGCCGCGACCCGGCGATGCGGGTCGCGTTCCGCACCGGCGGCACCGTCGGTATGGCGACCGTGGGCTTCGGCCTGTTCGGCGCCGCGCTGGTCGTGCTGCTGTTCAAGGGCGACGCCCCGACGGTGCTCGAGGGCTTCGGCTTCGGCGCCGCGATGCTCGCGATGTTCATGCGGGTCGGCGGCGGTATCTTCACCAAGGCCGCCGACGTCGGCGCCGACCTGGTCGGCAAGGTCGAGCAGAACATCCCCGAGGACGACCCCCGGAACGCGGCGACGATCGCCGACAACGTGGGCGACAACGTCGGTGACTGCGCCGGTATGGCGGCCGACCTGTTCGAGTCGTACGCCGTGATGCTGGTGGCCTCGCTGATCCTGGGCAAGGCCGCGTTCGGCGAGCAGGGCCTGATCTTCCCGCTGATCGTGCCGGCCATCGGCGCGCTCACCGCGGTGCTCGGTGTCTTCCTGACCCGTCCGCGGACCGGCGAGAACGGTCTGCGCACGATCAACCGCGCGTTCTACATCTCCGCGGTCGTCTCCGGTGTGCTCTGTGCGGTGGCGGCGTTCGTCTACCTGCCGAGCAGTTTCAAGGACCTCACCGGCGCGACCGAGTCGATCGCCGCGACCGACGGCGACCCGCGGCTGATCGCGACCGTCTCGGTGATCATCGGCATCGTGCTGGCGGCCGTCATCCTGGCGCTCACCGGCTACTTCACCGGCACCGAGGACAAGCCGGTCAAGGACGTCGGCAAGTCGTCGCTGACCGGCGCCGCGACCGTGATCCTGTCCGGTATCTCGGTCGGCTTCGAGTCCGCCGTCTACACCGCCGTGGTGATCGCGGCGGCCGTGTACGGCGCGTTCCTGGTGGGCGGGACCGGCGTGGTCGCGCTGTTCGCGATCGCGCTGGCCGGTTGTGGTCTGCTGACCACCGTCGGCGTCATCGTCGCGATGGACACCTTCGGACCGGTCTCCGACAACGCGCAGGGCATCGCCGAGATGTCCGGTGACGTGGACGGCGAGGCGGCTCAGATCCTGACCGAGCTGGACGCCGTCGGCAACACCACGAAGGCGATCACCAAGGGCATCGCGATCGCGACCGCCGTACTGGCGGCGACCGCGCTGTTCGGTTCCTACACCGACGCGATCCGTTCCTCGCTGGCCGACAACTACGCCAAGTTCGAGGCGGACGCCCTGGTGTTCAACCCGGGCACGCTGGTCGGCCTGATCCTCGGTGCCGCGGTCGTGTTCATGTTCTCGGGTCTGGCCGTCAACGCGGTCGGCCGCGCCGCCGGTGCGGTCGTCTACGAGGTCCGTCGCCAGTTCCGCGACATCCCCGGGATCATGGAGGGCACGGGCAAGCCGGAGTACGGCAAGGTCGTGGACATCTGCACCCGCGACTCGCTGCGGGAGCTGGCCACCCCGGGTCTGCTCGCGCTGACCGCGCCGATCGCCGTCGGCTTCGGCCTCGGCGCCGCGGCGCTGGCCGGCTACCTGGCCGGTGCGATCGGCGCCGGCACCCTGATGGCGGTCTTCCTGGCCAACTCAGGTGGTGCCTGGGACAACGCCAAGAAGCTGGTCGAGGACGGCAACCACGGCGGTAAGGGTTCGCCCGCGCACGAGGCCACCGTCATCGGTGACACCGTCGGCGACCCGTTCAAGGACACCGCCGGCCCGGCCATCAACCCGCTGATCAAGGTGATGAACCTGGTCTCGGTGCTGATCGCTCCGGCCGTCGTCGGCATGTCGGCGATCGGCGATGACACCAACACCGCGCTGCGGATCGTCATCGCGGTCGTCGCCGTGGTGATCCTGGCCGCGGCCGTGTTCGTCTCGAAGCGCCGGGAGTCGGTCATCTCCGACACTCCGGCCGAGGTGAACGCCGCAGCCTGATCGCAGGATCTGCCCGAAACGGCCCGCCGGTTCCGACCGGCGGGCCGTTTCGTTCGGCTGGACCCCGGACCGCCCGCTCTCTTACCGTGGTCCTGTGAGGATTGCCCGGGTGCCCGCGCTGCTGCTGCTCGTTGTGGCCGGCTTTCTGGCAACCCTGCAGCCGGCGAACGCGGCCGACCCGCAACCGGATGTCGCCTATCTCAACACGGCCCACCAGCTCAATCTGACGATCATCGACGCCGCCCACACGGCGACGACCAAGGGCCGGACCTCCTGCGTACGACGGGTCGCCGGGCAGCTGGAACGTGACCATCGCAAGCTCTCCGCGCAGGAGCTCGACGTCGCCACGCGGCTCAACATTCTGCTGCCGACGACCCCTTCGGCGGCGCAGCGCCGTCAGCTCGACCTCCTAGCGGCCAAGGCCGGAACCAGGTCGTACGACGCCGCGTGGCTGGCTTTCCAGCGACAGGTGCACCAGCAGTACCTCGCACTGGTGGAAGGCGAGCTGCCGATCAGTGCATCGCCTGCCGTCGAGGCAGTGGCCGACGGCGCCAAGCCAGTGATCCAGATGCACCAGCGCGCGGTCACGGGTACTTGCAAAGCCGAGACCACCACGCCGGTGGTGCCGACCGGTGAGGGCGGTCAGGAGGCAGACGCCAAGCTGGCGCGCACCCGGGCCGCACTGATCCTGATGGGGATCGGTGTGGTGCTGCTCCTGGTCGGCAAAGCGATCCCGGTCAAGCGGCGTCTCCTGGGTATCGCTGCACTGGCTGCGGGTCTCATCATGCTGTTCGGCGGCCAGCCCAACAACACCGGCAAGGTCCCGGACGCGGGTAAGACGACGGCGGACCGAGAGGCCGCCGTACCGCCTGTCCGTCTGAAGCTGCCCGGTGTACTGGAGGCGACGGTGCAGCCGGTTGCGACTGGGGCCACCGGTCAGCTGCAGGTGCCGAAGTCGGCAGCAGACGTGGGCTGGTGGGCCGCGGGTGCGGCGCCGGGCGCTGTTGGCGGCACAGTATTGCTTGCTGGTCATGTGGACACCGTCAAAGGGCGTGGGGTGTTCGCACCCCTGTCCGAGGTGCCTGTGGGTGCCAGGGTCGCGGTGACGGGTGGAGACGGCGACGAGCACTGGTACCGCATCGTCGCGCGTCGTACGTACAAGCAGCAGGCTCTGCCCGCCGACCTGTTCCACGGCGCGGCCAAGCCCCGGCTGGCGCTGGTGACCTGCACGGGTTCGTACGACCACAAGACGCACCGCTACAGCGAGAACCTCGTGCTGTACGGCGTTCCGGTTGACTGATCCGTTTGGTAGTGACTTCCAGACCGAAGTACGGCCTACGTCGACTTTCGGCTGATGTACTCAGCCGCGGCATGGGGGATCGTCGGGGTTGTGGTCAGGGGCATAACCGATAGCAGCCGCCCGCGTACCGGCGGCAGAATCAACCCACGGGTGGACACACCGGATCCGCCCGGGGTCCGATGCTCGGCACCCCTCTGGCCTCGATACTGATCTCATCACGACACAACCCGCCCGACTGGGGACGAATTTCACGCCACCGAATGAGGAGTACGGCGATGATCGAGGCAAAAGGCCTCACCAAGCGATACGGCTCGACAGTTGCCGTTGACAACCTGTCTTTCGAGGTGAAACCCGGCCGGGTGACCGGCTTCCTGGGCCCGAACGGGGCCGGCAAGTCCACCACCATGCGGATGATCCTCGGACTCGACACCCCGACGTCCGGCGAAGTCACCATCGACGGCCAGCGGTACCGCGACCTGCACCGGCCGCTGACCAAGGTCGGCGCGCTGCTGGACGCCAAGTGGGTGCACCCGAACCGCTCGGCGCGAGCCCATCTGCTGTGGATGGCGGCGTCCAACAAGTTGC
Source organism: Kribbella speibonae (assembly GCF_004331375.1). Classification (NCBI taxonomy): domain Bacteria; kingdom Bacillati; phylum Actinomycetota; class Actinomycetes; order Propionibacteriales; family Kribbellaceae; genus Kribbella; species Kribbella speibonae. The sequence continues at coordinate 235,460 of NZ_SJKC01000006.1, forward strand.
CGAAGTCATCGGTCGACAAGGCGCTCGACATGGTCGGCCTGACGTCGGTCGCGAGCAAGCGGGCCGGCGCCTTCTCGCTGGGTATGTCCCAGCGGCTCGGGATCGCCGGCGCGTTGCTCGGCGATCCGGAGGTGCTGCTGTTCGACGAGCCGGTGAACGGTCTCGACCCGGAGGGCATCGTCTGGATCCGGACCTTCATGCACCGGCTGGCCGACGAGGGCCGCACCGTGCTGGTCTCCAGCCACCTGCTGTCCGAGATGGCGCTCACCGCCGAGGACCTGGTCGTCATCGGCCGCGGCAAGCTGATCGCGCAGAGCACCACCCAGGAGTTCGTCGACCGTGCCAGCGGTACGACGGTGAAGGTCCGGACGCCGCAGCTCGACCAGTTCGCCGGTGTGCTGAACGAGCAGCACCTGTCGACCCGGATCGAGGACGTCGAGGACCAGGGCAAGGTGCTGTTCGTCGAAGGCGACCTGACCACCGACCAGATCGGCGAGGCGGCCGCCGCGCACGGCATCGTGCTGCACGAGCTGACGCTGCAGCGCGGTTCGCTGGAGCAGGCATTCATGCAGATGACCGGTGACTCGGTCGAGTACCACGCGCACGAGGAGATCGCCGCTGTGACCTCGCTCGACGCCCCTGACGCCGCCGAGGTGGCCGCGGGTCCGAAGGAGGACAACTGACATGTCGGTGATCACTGTCGAGCGGATCAAACTCTTCTCCACCCGCTCGCCGTGGTGGTGCATGATCATCGCGGCTGTCCTGACCGTGGGCTTCGCGGCTCTGACGACCGGCTTCCTCAAGGGCGCCGATGAGCAGCAGGCGACGATCTTCATCACCCAGCCGGGCGCGCAGCTCAGCCAGATGGTGATGATGGTGATGGCCGCGCTGGCCGTCACCACGGAGTACCGGTTCGGCACCATCCGGACCAGCTTCCAGGCCGTTCCGCAGCGTGCCGCGCTGCTGCTCGGCAAGACCGCGGTGGTCGCGTTCCTGGCCGGCGTCATCGGCCTGATCGCGTCCTTCGGCGCCTGGGGGATCGGCAGCCTGTTCGCGAGCAACGCGGACCTGGCGATCAACACCGGCGCCGAGTGGCGGCTGCTGGCCGGACAGGGCCTGATCTTCTCGATCTCCGCCGTGTTCGCGGTGGCGGTCGGCATCCTGATCCGGCAGAGCGCCGGTGCGATCGCGATCCTGATCCTCTGGCCGCTGCTGGTCGAGAATCTGGTCAACCTGATCCCGAAGGTCGGCGACGACCTGGCCCGGTGGGCGCCGTTCGCGAACGGCAGCTCGTTCCTCAACCAGGGCCAGGACTTCGGTCTGGCCGGACAGGGCGCGGGCGGCAGCGACTTCGCGCTCAGCCCGTGGTGGGCGCTGCTGTACTTCGCCGGCTGGGCGGCCGCGCTGATGACGATCGCCCTGCTGTCGGCGAGCAAGCGCGACGCATGACAAAGTCCACCCCGGTCGGAGTTGAGGGGCCCTGACCGGGGCAGGGGCCCGGCCGGGCTGAGGGGTCCTGGCCGCGACGGCCCGTGGTGCATCCGGTCTCCGGATGAACCACGGGCCGTTTCCCTTTGTGGTCCGGGGGTGGCCGGGTGGCCCGTCGACGGATTACGGTGCCGCGCATGACGGACTGGGCACAGGTGCGTGAGGCTGGTTTCGCGGTACCCGAAGGGCGGCCACTCGATGAGCTCGTGGCCGAGCTGGCCGGGATGCTGCGGTCCCCGGATCCCGTCGTACGGGACCGGCACGCGTACTCGATACTCGCGACCTGGATCGGGCGTGGTGTGCTGTCGGCGGACCAGCTGCGGGCGCTCGGCGACGAGATGGTGCCGCGGTTCACGGACCCCGAGATCCAGGCCCGGACGTTCGCCCCGCTGATCCTGGACTCGATCGTGACGGCCGGGGTCTTCGAGCCGAGCTGGGTGCCGCCGTTCGAGCGCTGGTACGTCGCCGAGGAGGATCTCCGCGGGTACGACGAGAAGCTCGGCTGGCTGCACGCACTGGCGCACGGTGCGGACCTGCTCGGAGCGCTCGGGCAGCATGCGGCGGTGGAGCCGGTGCAGATGCTGCGGCTCGGGATCGGGCGGTTGCTGACGCCGACGCCGTACGTGCTGCGGGACATGGAGGACGACCGGCTCGGGTACGCGCTCGCGGCGACGCTGACCCGCGACGAGCTGACCGGCAGCGACGCGACCGACTGGCTCGACCCGGCGATCCGGCAGCTGTCGAACCCACCCGCCGAAGGGATCACGCCCGAGGTGACGAACACGGTCCGCACGTTGCGGGCGCTGTACGTCTTCGCGGATCACGGTCTGCGGGTCGGCGATGCGAAGAAACTCACACGGATTCCCCAGGCCGAGCAGGTCAAGACAAAGCTCGCCGACGTGCTCCGGATCGTCACGCCGTACTATCTCTGAGCCTGAAGTGGTCGGCGGCAACTACCTGATGGGGTAGGACGCATCCGACTTTCGTCTGGACTTTCCCTGAATCCTCCCCGAGGAACGGCATGTCGCGGTCCAGGGCGGAGTACAGGTGGTTTCAGGTGGCAGTGGAGGCTCGGTCCGTGACAAGGTCTCAGCTGGCACGCCATGGCCCCCTCCCATGGTGGTGTCAACGCCACTACCGCAGTAGTGCCAACACCATCAGATCTGGTCCCCGGCGAGGTTAGCTTTGAGTTACACAGCCGTTGGGGGCAGGGGTTTTAGAGAGGGCGCGTGGAAGTCATGGTTGCGACATACCTGAAGAGATGGGTCGGCAACCGCATTCTCAACAGGACCACCCGCAAGGGTGGCCTCGACCTGTCGAAGATGCGGATGTTCCCGCGCCAGGTCTCGATGCCGTTGCGCCGCGAGGGGCTCGATCCGGTCCCCGAGCTGGCCCAGGTGCGCGAGACCGAGCCGGTGCACAAACTGGCTCATCTGTTCGGGCTCAACGTCTTCGTCGTGAGCGGTCACGCCGAGGCGAAGGCCGTACTCGCCGACAGCACGAACTTCAGCAACGACATCCGGCCGCTGGTCGGCTCGGACCCGAACAAGCCGTCGGAGGGTATCGGGGGTCTCGGGTTCACCGATCCGCCGGACCACACGCGGCTGCGGAAACTGCTGACGCCCGAGTTCACCAAGCGCAAGCTGGCCCGGCTGGAGCCCGCGATCGAGAAGATCGTCAACGACCAGCTGGACCTGATGGAGGCCAAGGGCCCGGTCGCCGACATCGTCGCGGACTTCGCCTTCAACGTGCCGTTCCTGCTGATCGCGGACCTGCTCGGCGTCGAGGAGTCCGATCGCGATCGGTTCCGGGCGCTCGGGCCGGCCCGGTTCGATCTCTCCGGGGGCGGGATCGGCGTCTTCGGTTCGGCGTCGGAGTCGCGGGACTTCCTGTTCGAGATCGTCCGCAAGCAGCGGGAGAACCCCGGCGACGGGCTGATCGGGTCGATCATCCGCGAGCAGGGCGACGACCTCGACGACATCGAGCTCGGCGGGCTGGCGGACGGGGTGTTCCTGGGCGGGTACGAGACGTCCGCGAGCATGCTGGCGCTCGGCACGCTGGTGCTGCTGCGCGACCCGTCGAACTTCGAGCGGATCCGCAACGAGCCCGGTGCGGTCGATGTGATCGTCGAGGAGCTGCTGCGGTACCTGACCGTGGTGCAGGTCGCGTTCCCGCGGTTCGCCCGGCACGACCAGGAGCTGTTCGGTCAGCAGGTGAAGAAGGGCGACCTGGTCGCGGTGTCGCTGTCCGGGGCGGATCGGGACAAGCAGGTCTTCGGCGCGGACGCCGAGGACTTCTACCCGCGTCGTACGGTGTCCTCCGCGCATCTGGCGTTCGGCCATGGCATGCACCGCTGCGTCGGCGCAGAGCTGGCCCGAATGGAGCTGCGCGCCGCCTTCACCGCGCTCGCCCACCGCTTCCCCGACCTGTCCCTCGCCGTCCCCGAAGAACAACTCCGCTTCCGAGACTTCTCCATCGTCTACGGCGTCGAGTCCCTCCCAGTCCGCCTCCACGCCACCGCCGCCGAACAGGTCGCCGGCTAAAGGCATCCGCCTCGCCTGAACCAGGCGAGGCGGATGTACTGGTGGGGGCGATAAAGGTCGCCGCTTCGCGGCGGCTGCCTCTTGGCCGCTTCGCGGCGCCGCGACCGCACCATGAGCGCTTGGTCCGGGCGAGTCGGATGTGGCGAGGCGCTAGCCAGACTCGCGTGCCCGCACCGGGTGGACACGAAGGATCCTCAACGCGACAGTCAGCGACGTACCCACCCAACCGACGGCACGTGAGAGCGCGGCAGCACATTCGCCAGTCGATGCTGAGATCACTCAACGAGGACGCCGCCCCGGCGTTGCGAGTCGCTCGGACTCGGTACGACCGGCGCCACCACAGGGCTGTCGCCGCGTGCGGTAGCGCGCAGATGCCGGCGGTAGCCGGCTGATGGGCCGGCGCTGAGCCGGAGGGTGGGTGGGAGCGGTGCGTAGCACGGCGACGGAGGAGCCGCGCGTAGTGGCGCGTGGGAGGCTTCTACTTCCTGTACTGGTGGTTCTTCTAGGTAGTTTTCTTGTGGCACTAGGTGGTCGGTGGCCGGATCGGGTCGTGACAGGAGTGGGGGTGGGTGGTCACAATGGGCGGTCCGGCCCGAGGTGCGGGTGACGGAACAGGGAAGGGCCGTCGGCGGTATGGGGAATGGCGAGATGGCGGCGGGCGACGCGCTGACCGCACGGATCGCCGCCGCGATGACCGCGGCGCAGTCGGGTGGGCATGCGACGGCGGCGGCGGAGATCGAGGCGATCCGGACCGAGCTGGGCGGCGTGCCGAGCTACCGGCTGGCGGCTGCGGAGTACGTCCGGGGTGTGACCGCGCACCATGCCAGCGACGCCGACGAGGCGTTGCGCGCGGTCGACGCCTGTATCGAGATCGCCCGCGCGATCGACGAACCGGGCTGGGAAGCGAACGCCCTGCCGATCCGCATCATCAACCTCGCCCGCAGCGGCCGCGGCGGCGACACCGTCAACGACCTGGTCGCCGCCGAAGCAGCCCTGAACCGCACCCGGGACGCCGGCCTGACCGCCTGGGCACACACCGGCCTCGGCTACGCGTACGACGTCCTGCGGCTTTTCGAACTGTGCATTCCGCATTACGAGCTCGCCACCCAGTTGGACGAGGACGTGTTCGAGCTGGCGGAGTCGAAGGCGATCGACCGGCTGAACCTCGCCGAGACGTACCTGCGCTGGGCGCACGAGCTCGAACGCCTCGGCGATCCTTTGTATACAAGGGAGATTGAGGAGCGTCTGGCGTCCGCCGCGTACTGGGCGCGTGAGGCCGAGCGGGTGGTGGTCGACGACGAGACCCAGGAGTTCTGGAAACTCAGCGCCCGGCTGTGGATCTCCGCCGCCGCGACCGCTGAGGACCCGGATCGGGCCGTCGCCGACCTGACCGAGATCCGCGACGAGATCAGCAAGCTGGGCGAGACCGAGCGGCTCGCGATCGCCGGCGCCTACCTGGCCCGGGCCCTGCAGGCGCAGGGTAAGTCCGAGGAGGCCAAGGCCGCGGCGGACCGGGCGGCCGACGACCTGATTCCGTTGGCCGACCCATCGACCCATGTCCTGGTGCTGCAGACCCGTTCGGAGGTCGAGGCGGTCGACGGTACGCCGGGTGCGCTCGCGGGCCTCGCCTACGCGCGAACGGTCGCGCGGGGCTGGTGGAAGGAGCGGCAGCGCGCGCTGAACGCCGTACGGCATGCGCTTGCCGCGCACGATCTGCCGGCCCGGCACGACGCCGAGTGGCATGCGGCGCGGCAGGATCCGCTGACCGGCGTGGGGAATCGCCGCGCCCTGGACGAGCGGCTGACCGCGGCCCGCGACTCCGGCCGGGCGGTGACGTTGCTGGCGATCGACGTGGACGACCTGAAACTCGTCAACGACACGTTCGGGCACGCCTGCGGGGACGAATTGCTGCAGGTTGTGGCAAATCTCCTGGTAGAACAGGCGCGAGCGACCGATGCCGTGATTCGATCGGGTGGCGACGAGTTCTTCGTGGTGCTGGACCAGCCCGACGCCAAGGGCGGTGCCTCGCTGGCCGAGCGGATCCGGATCGCCGTCGACGCGATCGCGGCGACGACTGAGAAACCATGGCTGCGCCGGCTCGGACTGAGCATCGGGTACGCCGCGACCGCCGAGGGAATCGCCGTTGAGCAGTTGATCTCCCGGGCCGACCAGCGCCTGTACACGGAGAAGCGCCGCAAGAAGTGACGAAAAGTGGGGAGGTGCGGTGCGGGAGACGTCGGGGGTGACGACGCGGATCGCGGCGGCGATGACGCGGGCGCAGTCGGGCAGTCCGGACGAGGCGGCGCTCGACCTGAACGTGCTGCTCGCCGAGCTGGGCCCGGAGCCCACGCACGAACGCGCCGCCGCGGAGTACGTGCGGGCCGTCGCGGCGCATCACGCCACCGACTCGGTCGAGGCGCTGGACGCCGTCGACAGCTGTATCCGGGTCGCCCGCGCGATCGACGAGCCGGGCTGGGAGGCGAACGCGATCGCGCTCCGGATCGTCACGCTGATCCGGACCGGCGAGGGCGGTGACTCGGTCGCCGACCTGGTCGCCGCGGAGAACGCCCTGTCCCGGACCCGCGACCTCGGCCTCGCGGGCTGGGCGCACACCGGCCTCGGCTACGCCTACGACCTGCTCCGGCTCTACGAGTTGTGCATCCCGCACTTCGAGCTCGCCGCCGAGGGCGACCACGACCCGCTGGGCCTGCTCGAGGCGCCGGCGATCAACCGGCTGAACCTGGCCGAGTCGAATCTGCGCTGGGCCCACGAGCTCGAGCGGCTCGGCGACACGTCGTACGCGGAGGAGATCAGGGAACGCCGGCGCGCAGCGCACCGCTGGGCCGGGGAGGCGGTCGAGGTGATTCTCGCCGCTGACCTGCTCGGGTACTGGCCGATGGCCGGGCGGATGTGGCTCGCGGCGAGCAACGACGCTGCCGACGCGGGTGAGGCGGCCGTGATCTTGAAGGATTGCCGGGACCAGTTGGCCAAGCTCGGTGATCTCGAGCTGGCGGCGATCGCGGGCGCGTACCTGGCCAAGGCGTACCTGGCGGGCGACCGGATCGGTGAGGCGATGGACGCCGCGGACCGGGCGGCGAGTGACCTGCCGCCGACGTCGGATCCGCCGGTGGAGGCCCTGATCCGGCATACCGCCGTACAGATCAGTGCGGAGTCCGGGGACGCCGGTGCGTCGTCCGGGCTGCAGTACGCGCGGGCCATCAGCCGCGGCTGGTGGGCGGAGCGGCTGCGCGGGTTGTACGCCGTACGGAGTGCGCTGGCCAACCACGAGCTCTCGATCCGGCACGACGCCGAGTGGCGGGCGGCGCGTGAGGATCCGCTGACCGGCGTGGGGAACCGGCGTGCGCTCGACGAGCGGATGTCGGTGGCGCAGGACTCCGGCCGCTCGATCGCGGTGGTCGCGATCGATGTGGACAACCTGAAGGTGATCAACGACAGCTACGGGCACGCCAGCGGCGACGACGTACTGCGGCGGGTCGGGTCGTTACTGACCGAGCAGTGCCGCGCTGAGGACGTCGTGGCGCGGGCGGGCGGGGACGAGTTCGTCGTCGTCCTCGACAACCCGGACGAGCGGGGTGCGCCCGAGCTGGTCGAGCGGATCAAGTCCGCGGCGGATCGTGAGGCGGAGCGGGCGGAGGAGCCGTGGTTCGCGTTGCTGCGGCTGAGTGTCGGGCAGGCGAGCAGCACGGACGGTACTGCGGTTGCTGAGCTGCTGACCGAGGCGGATCGCCGCATGTACGCCGAGAAGCGCCGGCGCCGGCGTGCTGCTCAGTAGTCCAGGAAGCCTTCGATGACCAGGTTTCTGATCTGGGGGAGGTAGTCGGCGAGTACGTCGACGACGGGACGGTCCATGAGATCAGCCAGCGCGGCGAGGATCTGCCCTGTGCTCAGATCGCCGTCGCAGGCGCCGACGAACCCGGCCAGGACCGTGTCGACCTGCTCCGCTCTCCGCATGCCCCGCTGGCGGCGGAGCACGATCGTGGCCGGGTCCTCGGCTCCGGGCTGCCCGGTGGTCTCCTGGACGACGTCGTCGGCCACGTGCAGGTGGAGCGTGGTGAGGTCGGCCGGGAGGCCTTCCAGGCGCTCGAAGCGGTGCAGGACGTGCGGGCCGATCGGGCGCTCGATCTCGTACGGCCAGGCCTCCGCATGGAGGGAGCCCTCGACGTTGTGCAGCGTGATCCAGCCCATGCCGATCGCCTCGACGCTGTGCTCGTCGAGGTAGCGCATCCATTCGTCGTACCGCGTGGTGTACTGCGGGGAGCCGTGCAGGCCGGCGTCGCGGAGCCAGAGCTCGACGTACTCGGACGGGTCGAGTTGCTCGCGCTGCACCGCCCAGGCGGAGCGGTCGCCCGTCCAGCCGGCGATGCGGTCCTGCCAGTCCTCACCGCGGACACAGGTCCAGTTGGCGAGCAGCTGACACCACCCGCCGTCGGTCAGATGGTCCGGTGCTTGCCTGATCAGCTGCTCGACAACGGAGTCACCGGCGTACGCCGTCTCGCGATAGGTGAGATCGCCGCCGGGAGGGGAGATCACGTACGGCGGGTTGCTGACGATGAGGTCGAAACGCTCGCCCTTCACGGGCTCGTACAGGCTGCCGTCGCGCAGATCGAGATCGAGGTGGTTGAGCGCGGCCGTCGCCTTCGCGAGCTGCAGAGCCCGCGGGTTGACGTCGGTCGCCGTCAGCTGGTTGACCCGGTCGGCGAGGTGCAAGGACTGAATACCGCACCCCGTGCCGATATCGAGCGCCCGGTCTGCCTTGATCGGAACGGTCAGGTGGATGAGGCTGAGGCTGGCCGGCGCGATCCCGAGCACGTAGTCGGACCGCATCGCCTCCCGCCGCCCGTCCAGCCCCGGCGTCAGGTCGGCAACGACCCACCAGTCCCGCTCGTCCTCCGCGAACGGCCGGATGTCGAGCGCCGCCCGTACCTCGTCTCCGCTGCGGGTGACGATGCCCAGGGCAACCAGATCAATCCCCGGAAATGCTTTGATTACCAGGCTTTCCGGCACGGAACGCTGGAGCAGGAACAACCGGATCATCGTGTCGAGCGCATCGCCCGACGCCGTACGACGGGACGCCGCCGAGGTCTCGTTCCGCGCCAACGCCGCGTTCGCCTGGACGCCGAGCCGCTCGGCGACCCCGTCCGTGGTGTACCCCGCGCCGGAAAACGCTGTACGCAACCCTTCGACCACAGTCCCCGTCAGTTCGTGCATGGGCGCATTCTCCCATTCGTGCTCTCCGGTGACCTTGCCGATGGCAGACTTCGGGTGCGACGACGAGGAGCGGGGACAGGCTGATGACGGTGAACGACCTGCTGATAGCGCGGGGATTCTGGGGTCCGAGGCGGGAGTCGCCGGATCAGGTTGCGGACAGGTTGGTACCGTTCCTGGAAGCCCTGAACGAGGTGGTCGGGGAGTCGCTCCCGTGGTCGTCGCACGCCCTTCCGGGGAAGTTGCTCACTGAGCCGGCGAACGCTCGGCAGGTGATCTCCGACGCTTTCGGCGAGAACACGGACGCCCCGCATCTCGGGATCCATCAGGCGTACGATGCGCGCGGCGCAACAGCTGGACAGCTGAGGATCACGATGGGCGTCGGGGGATACTCGGACGCCCCGAACGTGCACAACGCGTTCTTGGTGAAGTGGCGTGCAGCCGACGACGAGCCGCTCGCAGATCCGATTCTCCGCCATCTTGTCGCTGCTTGGGATCCGGACTGGGCCGCCGTGACGTCGAGGTCTCTCATGGACGCTCTGGCCGAGGTGCAGCCTCGCGGAACGCCGGGTCCGAAGGTCGGGTACCTGACGTACCTCTCTGAGGGGAGGGCGCAGGTCTTGCCGGGTGGCTTGGAGGAGCACCTGCTGAGCCTCGAGAGCGGCGGTGTCGTCCTCGGCTCGGGCGAGGGGAACGGTTTCCTGTCCGAGGACAAGGTCGGCGAGTTCGCAAGGGACCTCAGGTCTACCGCCGCCTTCGCGGCGACGCCGACTTCTCGCAGCAAGTTCTGAGCGGACAGGGCGCGCTCCGTGAAGAGCGCGCCCTGCTGATTCGCTACGGGTTGCAGGTGAGTTTGGCGTCGGCCCAGTCGCCGTGGTCGCTGGTGTTGCCATCGCCGCCGTCGGTGACCTGGAGGGTCAGGGTTTGGGCGCCGGTGACGTCGACCGTGGTGGTGGCGGTCGGTGAGGTGCCGGTGAGTTGGTCCGACGTGTAGCGGGCGGTGCCGTCGGTCAGGACCTTGAACGTGACCTTGCCGCGGTCCTCCATTTCGTCGTCGATGCCGAGTTTGCTGGTGAAGCTGGTGCAGTTGCCGCCGAGGCGGACGCTCACCGACGAGGGCGCGTGCGCGCCGAGGCCCTTGGCGTACTGGACGCCGTCGAGTGTGATCGGCCCGCCGTCGCCGGCCGCGTCCTCGCCGTTGCTGTGGTCGCGTTCGACCGGGCCCCACCCGTTGGTGGAGTCAAGGAATTCCAGGTCGCTGACCCAGTTCTCCCCGGTAGGTGCCGGTGGCAACGGCTTGTCGGCGATCGTGGCCGCGAAGAAGCCAAGTCCGCCACCCGGCAGCTTGATCGCCTTCACGGTCTTCCCGGGATCCAGTGGTACGGCGGTGTAGAACACCCGGTAGTCCGTCGTCGTGTTGCTCAACCCGGCGGCTGTGTACCGGCCCTTGACCGCCACGGCCAGCTTGGCACCGCCCGTCGTCGGATCCTGGCAGCACCAGTTCGGAAGCTGGAACGTGCCCTCGGATGTCGACCCGTCGGTGTAGATGATCGTCACCGTTCCACGGGCGTTCAGGCTCGCGCCGGCGCCCAGCAGCGCCAGATGCGATCCCGTACCCGATACGAGGATCGGAGCCGACTGGTTCTTCACCAGGTTCGGCGTACCGGGCGCTCCGCTCGGCCAGGTGAAGTCGGCGCCCTGGACGTTCACGGTCGCACCAGGTGTGTACCCGGCCGCCGCCAGCGCCTCACCGTTGAAGCTGTTGCCCGACCCGTCGAAGTTTCCTTGCTGGTACGTCGACGCGTCGCTCACGCCGACCACGTTCGCGGCCTGCGACACCGAGGCGTACGGCAACTGCGCCGTACCGGTCGCGGTGTTCACATAACTCTTGCCTTGAGCAACGTACGACGCCCGCAACGTCAACGTGAAGCTCGCGGGTTTCACGTCCGCTCCGGGCGTGACCTGCAGCTTCGTCGTCACGGTCTGCCCCGGGGAAACGGCGGAAAACGTGTTCTGGCCGCTGACCGACCAGCCGGCCGGAACCTGCACGTCGAGCCGCACGTTGCGCACCGTTGTGGTGGTGCCGTTGCGGAACGACGCGGTCAGCTCGGTCGCCTGGCCCGGAGCGTTCCACAGCGACGGTGTGGTGAGCTCGGGTGTCCCGAAGGTGTTCGTGACGTCAGGTCCACCGACCGCGGACGTGCCGATGAGTTGGACGACGGCGCTGCGGGACGTCGGGATCGAGGCGGTCTGGACTCGAACCACTCCGTCGGAGTAGGTCCACTTGACCGCCTTGCCGTCGACCAGGACGGTGTGCGGAGCGCTGCCGGTGTGGAGCGTGAGCTCGTACGGGCGTGCGGCCGGCTTGCTGTCGTACGAACCGACGCTCGCCCCGATCTTGACCGTGATGTCGCCGCGGCCCTGGGTCGGTGCGTCGACGGCGAACGTCTGCGTGGCCGACTTGGTCGATCGGGTCACGCGGTCGTCCTCGTACATCGAGAACGACGACTTCCCGGACGGGTAGATGTCGACGCTGATCGGGTCGCCGGGCTTCTGCTCGGCGGCGGTGTTGATACCGGACTTCCACATCGGTACGACCGCGCCCGCCTTCACGAACAGCGGCAGCGTGTCGAGCGGCGCGTGGTACCCGTTCACGGTCGTCGGGCCCTGGTACACGCGGCCCGTCCAGTAGTCGATCCACCGGCCCGCGGGCAGGTAGATCCCGTTCTTCACCTCGTCCGCGCCGTACATCGGCGCGACCAGGAACTCCTTGCCGGCCAGGAACTCGTACTTGGTCGTGTCGTCCCAGGTGCGCGGGTCGTTCGGGTACTCCAGCACCAGCGACCGGTTCAGCGGTGCGCCGGTCCGGTGGGCCTCGGCGGCGTACGTGTAGAAGTACGGCAGCAGCCGCTCCCGCAGTTTCAGGTACTTGCGGTTGATCGAGGTGTACGGATCGCCGTACGCCCACGGCTGCTTGTACGCCGGGGTCGACCAGCCGGACATCGTCATGAACGCCGGGTTGAACACCTTCCACTGCATATCCCGCACGTACGACGTCGGAGAGCCGCCGAAGATCCCGTCCACATCGCCCGCGCTGTAGGCGATGCCGGAGTTGCCGGACCCGGTGATCGCCGGGATCTGCCACTTGATGGCGTCGAGCGAACCGCTGTGGTCACCGGTCCACTGCACCGCACATCGCTGCGCGCCGGCCCAGCCCTCGACCATCCACGCGAACCCGCGGGCGTTGCTGTACTGCTCGATCCCGTCGTGCGCGGTGTCACAGGCAGACAGTGCGTACCGGTAGCCCGGGCCGACCCACGCGACGTCGAGCTTCCGGACGCGGACACCTGCCTCGCCGACCTCGGCCGGCTGGCGGTCCAGGTTCGACTGCGTCCACAGACCCATCTGGATGTTGCGCGCCCGCAGGTCGTCACCGGCCTGCTTCAGCGCCGGGATGTCCCGCTTGCCCCACCAGGTGCCCTCGACCTGCTCGGACTCCGTGTTGGCGGAGTACCCGCAGCCGTAGTCGTCGTTGACGAGCATCCAGCCGCCGGGCATGTCCTCGTCCTTGAAACGCTGCGCGACCTTGACCGCGTCCAGCGTCGTCACCTTGTCCGGGTTGACCTTCCAGTCGTTGCTGGGGTCCGGATCCGTCGCGTAATGACCACGGTTGTAGCAGTCCGAGTCGCCGTACTCGAGTCCGTAGATCGGCGGCATGAACGGCCGGCCGGTGAGCTCGGTGTAGCGGTCGAGCGAGGTCTTCAGGTCGCCGATGAAGTAGTAGGCGTCGAACCGCTGCTCGTCGTGCGTGGTGACAACCGGACTAGTGAAGTTGTAACTACCCGGGCTGAACGTGTTCCGGAGTACGCCGTACCCCGCGGTGCTCATGTAGTACGGCGAGGCGTTCGGGTTGCCGCCGTCCTCCCAGTTGAAGTCCCGCGAGATCTTGATCGTCTGGTCGCGGTGCGAGAAGCGGCCGTTCTGCATGCCGCCGCCGAAGAACTGCTCGTTGGCGCCGCGGCCGAGGGTCTGCGTGGTGGACGTGTCGGTCCAGGACAGCGGTGCCGCCTCGGACCACACCAGTTGACCGTTCGAGCGGTAGACCGAGAACTTCAGCGGCTTCTTCTGCGCTCGCACCTCGATCTTGCCGGTGGTCAGCGAGTAGTACGTGCCGCGGTCCCGCCAGGTCGTCCGCGGGGTCCCGTAGTCGGTCTTGGTGACGATGTTGGACGCGGGGGCGTCCGGATCGGTGGGCGGGGTGTTCGCCGGGTCGGTGAAGTTCCCGTCCGGCGCCATCCACAGCCGGAAGACGTCGTCCTTCAGGAACACCACTCGCACCTTCGCCGCGCCGGCGCTGAGGGTGTACGCCGCTTGGTCGGCCGCGAACCCGGTCACGTCACCGAGCGTGGTGGCGGCGGCCTGTGCGGGAGCGGCGGTGTACACGAGTGCGCCTGCTAAGAGAGCTAGTGCGACTACTGAACGTTTCATGCGGACAAAGATGCTCACGACTGCCTCACTTCACGCATCAATGAACAAGATGCGCACATTGAAACCCAGCGGCCGCGGATTGTCATCAGGTCAGCTTCATCAAGTTGAGACGGTGTCGCTATCACGGAGTGAAACTCCGCGATGACGATGAGTCGCATGACGAACTTTCGTCCCAGCAGCCCCAGCAGTCCCAACCTCACCAGGCGGCACCTCCTGCGGGCCGGTCTGGCGACTGGGCTGACGGCGGGGCTGACGGCGGGGCTGACGGCGGGAATCACGGGTGTGGCACAGGCCCGCCCCGTCGACCCCGACGCCGCGACGACTGACCTGCTGGACCCCGCCCGCGCCGGGCGGCTCCGCCCCCAGGGCGACCCTGACTTCCACCCGGTGAAGTTCCGGCTGCCCCAGCCGACCGGACGGAAGGCGCTCGGGACGACCGCCATCCACCTGATCGACAAGTCCAGGCCGGACCCCAGCATGCCGAGCGGGCAGCGGGAGCTGATGATCAGCCTCTGGTACCCGGCGGGCATGTTCGGCCAAGCGCCGCTCGCGAAGTACATGCCGCCGAGAACCGCGGTGGAGGTCGACGACACCTGGACGGGTGACTATGGCCTCGCCCTCCCGAGCGGGTCGTTCGACTTCGCGAACACCGAGACGCATGCGCGCGTCGACGTACCGATGCAGCGCCTGCGGCATCCCGTCGTACTGTTCTCACCCGGCTACCAGTACAGCCGGTTCGTGAACACAGCTCAGGCGGAGGATCTGGCCGGCCGCGGGTACGTCGTGGTGACGATGGACCACTCGCACGAGACGCCGGTGGAGTTCCCCGGCGGGCGGTTCCTGCCCGGCGCGTCGACCGAGGAGCCGGCCGAGCCGGCGGACATCCGGAAGGCGGTCGAGACCCGGACCGCGGATGCGCAATTCGTGCTGGACCAGCTGGAGCGGCTGGCCGGCGGCGAGAACATCGATGCCGACGGCAAGGATCTCCCCGGCGGGCTGGCTGAAGGGCTGGACCTGCGCAAGGTCGGCATGTTCGGGTTCGCGCTCGGCGGGTACACGGCCGCGAACACGATGCTCGAGGACGAGCGGGTCCTGGCCGGACTCGACCTGGACGGCACGTTGCAGGACGACCGGCTGAAGGGACCGCTCGGTGAGGTCGCGGAGAAAGGACTGGACCGGCCGTTCCTGCTGTTCGGCTCGGCCGAGACGCAGCGGACCGATCCGGGCGCGGAGTACTACGACAAGTCGTGGGCGAGTTTCTGGGCCGCCCAGCGCGGCGGGAAGCTGAACCTGACGCTGGCGAGCACGAAGCAGCGGGCGTTCACCGACTACCAGTTCATCTTCTCCCAGCTGTTCCACGACATCTACGGCGAGGACCCGATCATCACGTCGGTGATGAAGGCGCTGGTGGGCAGCGCCAAGCCGGCGCGCAGCGTGCTGGCCCAGCGCGAGTACGTCGCCGCGTTCTTCGACCAGACGCTGCGCCGGCGCCCGTCCCTTCTGCTGCGCGGAGACTCCGCGAAATTCCCCGAGGTCCGGTTCACGCGCTGAGACGGCGTACTCTCGTTAGGCGCCCCAGGGCGGTCTGTGGCAGTCTCGCGACTCGCGGTGACGATGGGTTGTTCGCCACTTTCTGGAACCCTGAGAGGCATAAAGGGGGCCGCAGCGGTTACCGTGCGTTGAGAAATGCGTTGCCGTCGGCCGTACTCTGTCCTCGGGCGGGGTCGGTCTGTGCCCGGGGGAACAGACGACGGAGTAGGGGCGTTGTCGGCAGGACGAGAGTAGGGAGCGCAGTGGCAGGGGCAGCAGGGACGAAGACAGCCGCAGGGACCCGTTTGGTGATCGTCGAGTCGCCCAAGAAGGCGCGGATGATCGCCGGTTTCTTGGGGTCCGGGTACGTGGTGGAGTCCAGCTTCGGCCACATCCGCGACCTGCCGAGCGGGGCGGACGAGATCCCCGCCAAGTACAAGGGCCTCCCATGGGCCCGGCTCGGCGTCAACGTCGAGGACCACTTCGACCCGCTGTACGTCGTGCCCGCCGACAAGAAGGCCCAGATCCGCAAGCTCAAGGACCTGCTCAAGGGCGCCGACGAGCTCTTCCTCGCGACAGATGAGGACCGCGAGGGCGAGGCGATCGCCTGGCACCTGCTGGAGGAGCTGAAGCCGAAGGTCCCGGTCCGCCGGATGGTGTTCCACGAGATCACCCCGAAGGCGATCCAGGACGCGGTCGGCAACGCCCGGGACATCGACGAGGCGCTCGTCGACGCCCAGGAGGCGCGCCGGATCCTGGACCGGCTGTACGGGTACGAGGTCTCCCCGGTGCTGTGGAAGAAGGTCATGCCGAAGCTGTCGGCCGGCCGGGTGCAGTCGGTCGCGATCCGGATGGTGGTGGACCGCGAGCGTGAGCGGATCGCCTTCCGCAGCGCGTCGTACTGGGACCTCGACGCGACTCTCGACGCCGGTGAGAGCCGGACGCCGCGGCAGTTCGGCTCCCGCCTGGTCTCGGTGGACAGTAAGCGGGTGGCGCAGGGCCGCGACTTCAGCTCGACCGGTGAGATCAAGGGCGCGAACACGGTCCACCTGAACGAGCAGACGGCGACCGCGCTGGCCTCCGCGCTGCGCGACTCGCAGTTCACCGTCCGGTCGATCGAGTCCAAGCCGTACACCCGCCGGCCGTACGCGCCGTTCCGGACCACCACGCTGCAGCAGGAGGCCGGCCGCAAGCTCGGCATGTCCGCGTCGCAGACCATGCAGGTCGCCCAGCGGCTCTACGAGAACGGCAACATCACCTATATGCGTACCGACAGCGTCACGCTGTCGGACACCGCGATCACCGCGGCCCGGGCCCAGGTCCGGGAGCTGTACGGCGCGTCGTACCTGCCGGACAAGCCGCGCGTCTACACCTCCAAGGTGAAGAACGCCCAGGAGGCGCACGAGGCGATCCGGCCGGCCGGTGAGACCTTCCAGACTCCGGCGCAGACCGGTCTGAGCGGCGCCGAGTTCCGGCTCTACGAACTGATCTGGATGCGGACGATCGCGTCCCAGATGAAGGACGCCGCCGGGAACAGCGTGTCGATCAAGATCGACGCGACCGCGGCCACCGGCGAGCAGTGCGAGTTCACCTCGTCCGGCCGGGTGATCACGTTCCACGGGTTCCTCAAGGCGTACGTCGAGGGCGCGGACGACCCGTCCGCGGGCACCGACGACCAGGAGACCCGGCTGCCGAACGTCGAGGAGGGCGACGTCCTGCCCGCGCTCGAGGTGCTCGCCTCGGGGCACGAGACGAAGCCGCCGGCGCGGTTCACGGAAGCGACGCTGATCCGGGAGCTGGAAGAGCGGGAGATCGGGCGGCCGTCGACGTACGCCTCGATCATCGGCACGATCCAGGCCCGCAAGTACATCTACAAGAAGGGCCAGGCTCTGGTTCCGGCCTGGCTGGCGTTCGCGGTCGTCCGGCTGCTCGAGGAGCACTTCACCCGGCTGGTGGACTACGCGTTCACCGCGACGATGGAGGATGTGCTCGACGAGGTCGCGGCCGGTGACCTGCAGCGTGAGGGCGTACTGTCCCGGTTCTACTTCGGCGACGACGATCTCGAAGGCCTGAAGTCGATGGTCACCGACCTGGGCGACATCGACGCCCGGGAGATGTCGACCTTCGGTGTCGGCGGCGACGACAGCGGGATCGTCGTCCGTGTCGGGCGGTACGGGCCGTACGTCGAGGACAAGGACGAGCGGCGCGCGAACGTGCCCGAGGACCTGCCGCCGGACGAGCTGACCGTCGACAAGGCCAAGGAACTGCTGGAGCAGCCGTCGGGCGTCGAGCACGAGCTCGGCAACGCACCGGACACCGGCCTGAAGGTGGTCGCGAAGGCCGGGCGGTTCGGGCCGTACGTGACCGAGGTGCTGCCCGAGGACGCGCCGAAGAGCGCGAAGCCGCGGACCGGGTCGCTGCTGAAGTCGATGACGCTGGAGTCGATCGGGCTCGACGACGCGATGAAGCTGCTGTCGCTGCCGCGCGTGGTCGGGAAGGACCCGGAGTCCGGTGACGAGATCACCGCGCAGAACGGGCGCTACGGGCCGTACCTGAAGAAGGGCACGGACTCGCGGTCGCTGTCCTCCGAGGAGCAGATGTTCGACATCACGCTCGAGGAGGCGCTGAAGATCTACTCCGAGCCGAAGCAGCGGGGTCGGCGAGCTGCCGCGCCGCCGCTGAAGGAGCTCGGCGAGGACCCGGAGTCGAAGAAGCCCGTGGTGGTGAAGGAGGGCCGCTTCGGTCCTTACGTCACCGACGGGGAGACGAACGCGACGCTCCGCAAGGACGACTCGGTGGAGACCATCTCGCTGCTCCGCGCGGCCGAGCTGCTGGCGGAGAAGCGCGCCCGCGGTCCGGTGAAGCGCCCGGCGAAGAAGACCGCCGCCAAGAAGGCCGCTGCGAAGAAGACCACTGCCGCGAAGAAGACAGCGGCGAAGAAGACGGCGGCCAAGAAGACCGCCGCCAAGAAGTCGACCACCAAGAAGGCGCCGGCGAAGAAGAGCTGACGGCGTCAGCCGCCGACGCTGATGAAGCCGCGGATGATGAAGTAGAGAACGAACCCGAAGAGCGCGGCGAAGAGGATCCCGACCGGCACCGCCACCCACAACGGCGGCCGCCGGGCGCGGATCGAGGCGCCGGTCGTCTGGCTGACGACCTCCTTCGCGACGACGCGGCCGTTGCGCCACTTCCCGGCGACGGTCACCTGCTCGCCGTCGGCGACCTGACCCTCCAGCGACACCCCGCGCAGCTCGACCAGCGCGGGCTGCAGCTGCTTGCCGACGGCGTCGTGCTGCTCGAGCTGGAAGGTCAGCACCTGGACGGAGCCGTTCTCACTGCGCAGCTCGGAACGGAACTGCACGTTCCGCACCACACCGCTCAGTTCGGCAGCGCCACGGCGTACGACCGCGTTCGACTGATCACTCATCGCAGTTCCCCAAGGTGTGAGACGTCGTACGCGGAAAGTACATTGGTTTGGTTGCTGACCGGGTGACGGCTCGGTAGCTGAAGGCTGATTGCAAAGGAGCGCCTGTGACGAGTGCTGTCGAGGTCAGTGCGCAGCGGTTGCGGGAGCGGGGCGAGCGGGTCACGCCGGCGCGGCTCGCGGTGGTCGAGGTGCTGGCCGGCACCGAGGAGCATCTGAGCGCCGAGCAGATCGGTGAACGCGCCGAGCAGCTCCGCCCGGGCATCCACCGCGCCACCGTCTACCGGGCGCTGGACGCGCTGGGCGAGTTCGGTCTGGTCACCCACGTGCACCTGGGCCGGGCGGGTACGACGTACCACCTGGCCGGGGACCTCGCGCCGCGGCACCTGCACCTGCGCTGCTCCGAGTGCGGCACCGTGTACGACGCTCCCGGCGACGTCCTCGAGTCCGCCCGGAAGAAGCTCGCCCGCGAACTCGGCTTCCACCTCGCCCCGGAACAAGTCGCCCTGGTCGGAGTCTGCAAGAACTGTCAGTAGCCGGGTGGCCCACTGCGGTCATAGCTGTCCATATCTGTTCATCGGTGTGGATTCATGAACAGAGTTGCCTTAGGGTCGATTCCTGTGACGGACTATGTCGAGGACTTTGCATCGGGCTCGAACGTGCTGGCGCCGCGGGCCTGGCTGGATGACGACTCCGGGCGCGTGGCGCTCAGCGGGGACTGGAGCTTCCGGCTGTCCCCGACCGTGGCGGACGCGCCGGACGACCTGAAGGACCCGGACACCTCCGGCTGGGACACCATCGCGGTGCCGGGCCACTGGCAGCTGAGCGGGTACGGCGCGCCGGCGTACACGAACGTGGTCTACCCGTTCCCGCTCGAGCCGCCGTTCGTGCCGACCGACAACCCGACCGGCGACTACGTCCGGACCGTGACGGTGCCGGCCGACTTCGACGGCGCGCGGATCGTGCTCCGGTTCGAGGGTGTGGACTCGCGGTTCGCGGTGTACGTGAACGGCTCGCCTGTCGGCTGGTCGTCGGGCTCTCGGCTGGCGTCGGAGTTCGACGTCACCTCGTTGGTTGCTCCGGGCAAGGAAGCGCGGATCGCGGTGCGGGTGCACCAGTGGTCGACCGGTTCGTACGTCGAGGACCAGGACATGTGGTGGCTGTCCGGGATCTTCCGCGAGGTCAACCTGCTCGCGCTGCGTCCGGACGCGCCGACCGATGTCTTCGTGAAGGCGGCGTGGGACCACCTCGACGGCGCCGGCACGCTGCTGGTCGAGTCCGACGTACCGGGCACTGTTGTCGTGGACGAGCTGGGTCTCGAGGTGCCGACGGGTGAGCATGTGCGCGTCGAGGGTGTGCAGCCGTGGAGCGCCGAGGTGCCGCGGTTGTACGACGCCGTACTGCGGACCGCGGGTGGTGACGTGCGGCTGCGGATCGGGTTCCGGACGGTCGCGATCGTGGACGGGATCTTCACGGTCAACGGCAATCGGGTGCTGTTCAACGGCGTCAACCGGCACGAGTTCCACCCGGATCGGGGTCGCTCGCTGACCGAGCAGGACATGCTGGACGACGTACTGATCATGAAGCGGGCCGGGATCAACGCGGTCCGCACCAGCCACTACCCGCCGCACCCGCACTTCCTGTCGCTGTGCGACGAGTACGGGCTGTACGTCGTCGACGAGTGCGATCTGGAGACGCACGGGTTCGGGTACGAGCCGCAGCCGCCGAAGCTGCCGAACCCGGTGATGGACGAGCGGTTCCGTGAGGACATGGTCGAGCGGATGCGCCGGACCGTGCACCGGGACAAGAACCACCCGTCGATCGTGCTGTGGTCGCTCGGCAACGAGTGCGGGATGGGCGACAACCTCAAGGCGATGTACGACCTCGTGAAGGAGCTCGACCCGTCGCGGCCGGTGCACTACGAGCGCGACACCGAGGCCGAATGGGTCGACATCTACTCGCGGATGTACACCTCGCCGGAGGGCTGCGCGGAGATCGGCGCCGATTCCAGTCTCTATCGGAACTTGCCGTTCATCCTGTGCGAGTACGGGCACGCGATGGGCAACGGGCCTGGTGGGTTGCTGGACTACCGCGAGGTGTTCGAGAAGTACCCGCGGTGCCAGGGCGGATTCATCTGGGAGTTCATCGACCACGGCCTGCGGACCACGATCGACGGGCGCGAGGTCTACGCGTACGGCGGGGACTTCGGCGAGACCATCCACGACGGGAACTTCGTCTGCGACGGTCTGCTGTTCCCGGACCGGACGCCGTCGCCGGGGATGCACGAGTACATCAAGGTGATCGAGCCGCTGCGGATCGTTGCTGACGGCAACCGCGTGTCGATCACCAACCGCTACGAGGTTCTCGACACCAGCCACCTGAGCTTCAGCTACGTCGTCGAGACCGAGGGTGTGCAGGTGGACGCCGGGACCCTGACGGTCCCGGTGATCGCGGCTGGGGACACGGTCGTCGTCGACCTGCCGTCCGTGGACGCATCGAAGCCCGAGACCTGGGTGACCGTGACTGCCTCGCTGACCGAGGCGACGTCCTGGGTCGAGGCGGGGCACCGCATCGCCTGGGGCCAGATCCGCCTGGACGAGCCGGCCGCCGCCGAGGTTGCGGTGAGCGGTTCACCGGCCGCGGGTGAGGCCGGGATCGACGGGATCACCGTCGCGGGCGTGCAGAACGCCCGGCTGGATGTTTGGCGAGCGCCGATCGACAACGACGCAATCCCGGGCGTCGCGGCCGCGTGGCGCGAAGAGGGACTGCACCGGGTGCAGCACCGGATCGTGTCGCAGGGCGAGCGGGACGGTGCGTGGGAGGTCGTCACGCGGACCGCGCCGCCGCAGCTGCAGTGGGGTCTGCGCAGTACGTGGCGCTGGACCGCCGTCGACGGTGCGGTGGTGCTGGAATTGAGCGTCGTGCCGGAGGGGTTGTTCCCGGAGGTGCTGCCGCGACTCGGCATCACCTTCGAACTCCCGAAGGTCCAGCAGGTCGAGTGGTTCGGCACCGGCCCGAACGAGGCGTACGTCGACACGCGCGAGGCCGCCGCGGTGGGCAAGTACTCCGCCACGGTCGCCGAACTGCAGACGCCGTACGTCCGTCCGCAGGAGAACGGCCACCGCATCGACACCCGCTGGGCCACCCTCGACGGCCTGCGCATCGAGGCCGTCGACCAACTCTTCGGCCTGACCGTCCGCGACTGGACCTCAGCCGACCTGGAAACCGCAACCCATACCGCAGCTCTGGTCGCCGGTGACACCACCTACGTCACGATCGACCTGGCCCAAACCGGCGTCGGCACCGCCGCCTGCGGCCCCAAACTCCCCGACCGCGACAAACTGAAAACGGCCCCAGCCAACCTGACGCTCCGCTTCACCAGCTGATCCGCTTCGGAACGCCGACAGCCAGGCCATCACAATCACCCCAATACGAACGAGTGCCGCGGGGGATGCCGCAGACCCGGCGATTGTGATGGCCCGGCGATCCGTCCAGGCGGTCCTGCACCACTCATCAACCGACTCCGCCGCAGCGAATCAGCGCTCAGCCGCAGGTCGCTCACTGCCGAACGATCGCGTTAGCGAGTGCTGCAGGTCCGCGATCGTGTCAGAGCCTCTCTTCGCGTAGGTCGGAGACGACGTCGGTCGAGTCGATCGACGCGTCTGCCGGACCGGTCGGGGGCGCCGGTGGGCTGGGGTCGCTGGCGGGGATCAGCCGGCCGCGGCGGATCATCTCAGCTCGGGCGGTGTCGTCGTTCGGCATGTTTGCGTGCCTCTCGGCCAGTCAGATGGCGATGGTTGGGCGGGGGTGGGGTCGGGTGGTTGGTGGGTGGTAGGCCGCCCAGGCTTGGGTTAGGCGGTGGACGGCTTCGGTGAGGTCGGTGGGGTTGGCGCGGAAGTGCAGGCGGATGTAGGCGTCGCTGGTGGCGGTGACGTCGAGGCCGGCACCGGGGAGGATGGCTAGGCCGTGGCGGAGGGCGGTTTGGGCGAAGGAGGTGCCGTCACCGTGTGGTAGGCGGGCCCAGAGGCACTGGCCGCCGGAGACGGTCGGGATCTGCCAGGTGGGGAGCGCCTCGGTGAGCAGGGCGTGTAGGTGGTCGTGGCGGGTCTTGAGGGTTTGGTGCAGGGCTGGGCCGTCCAGGAGCGGAAGTAGGTGGACTGCGGCCAGCTGGGTCGGGACATTGCCACCTAGGTCGTGGACGGCGCGGAGCCGGGCCAGGCGGTTGATCAGGGGCGGGGCCGCGCGGATCCAGCCGATGCGCAGGCCGCCCCAGATGCTCTTACTGAGCGAGCCGATCGAGATCACGGAGTCGCCGTACGCCGCGATCGGCGTCGGCAACGCCCCGCCCGGGAACCTGAGGTCGGCCGGCACCTCGTCCTCGATGACCGGGATCCCCGCGCCGGCCACCCGCTGACGGGTGAGTGCGGACATCACCGCGCCTGTCGGGTTCTGGTACGTCGGGATCACGTACGCAAGCGCCGGCCGCCGCTCCTGGACCGCTGCCTCGAGCCCTTCGAGTCCCACGGGCAGACCGCGCAGTACGGCGCCCTCCTCCCGGAACACCTCCAGCGCGCCCGGGTACGTCGGCGCTTCGACCATCACCTGGTCGCCAGGGGACACCAGAGCGTGAGCCAGCAACGACAGGGCCTGTTGACCGCCGTTCGTGACCAGAACCTGCTCAGGACCGGTTGGCACGCCGCGAGCCGTGTAGCGATCAGCCAGCGCCTCACGGAGCGCCGGGTAGCCGTACGGGTAGTAGCCGATGTCGTCGGTGACGCGGGCGAGCTCTGGCGCGATCCTGGCGAACGCGTCGGCCAGTTGCGGCGGCGGGTCACCTGGTGCGGCACAGATGGCCAGCAGTACGTCGTCGTCCCGGGCCTCCAGCGAGTCCAGAAAGATGGGGTCCACCGGAGCGTCCTCGACCTGCCCGCTGCGAGGTGCGCCGGCAACGCGCGTCCCGCTGCCCTGCTTCCGCGTGATGCGCCCTTCGGCCCGGAGCAGGTCGTAGGCAGCGACCACCGTCGTACGGCCGACCGCCAGCGCACCGGCCAGTGCGCGGTCCGGTGGCAGGAGTACGCCCGGCGGCAGTTCGCCGTCGTCGATCAGCTGCCGCAGGCGAGCGGCGAGCAGCACGTACAGCGGGCCGCGGCCGGACGACCAGCGGCCCAAGCGGTCGACAACCTCAATTGGTCTCATCTGCGAACCAATTCTGCCGGATTGGCTCTCCACCCGCCACCGCGCGTCCAGAACGATGGCGGTATGCCGACCTTCCCGAGAAACCCGATCATGTCCCTGACCGCCGAGCAGCCGCGGCACGAACTGGGCGAGAGCTACGGCCCGGACCTCCGGCTCGCGGACCTGCTCACACCCGAACTGGGCGACCTCGAACTTGGCTACGGCACCGCAGCAGGTGACGTGAAGCTGCGTACGGCGATCGCGGACCGGCACGGCGTACGGCCCGAGGACGTGGTCGTCACCGTCGGTGGGATGCACGGGATCTTCCTCCTCGCCTACCTGCTGGAGGGAGAGGTGGTGACGACGGCGCCGCAGTTCCCGATGACACGCAACGCGTTCGACACGGTCGGTGCGCCGGTGCGGGCCGTACCGCTGACCTTCGACGATGGCTACCGGGTTACGGCCGAGGCGGTGCGTGCGCAGCTCACTCCGCAGACCAGGCTGGTCAGCTTGGCGACTCCGCAGAACCCGTCGGGTGTCGCCGTCCCGCCGGAGACCCTGCGCGAGATCCTCGAGGCGATGGGTGAGGTCTGTCCGGACGCGTACTTGATGGTGGACGAGACCTACCGGACCGCGGCGTACGGCGATGACCCGATCGTGGACACGGCGCTCCGGCTCGGGCCGAAGGTGGTGTCCGTCGCGTCGCTGTCGAAGTGCCATGGGGCGGCCGGGTTGCGGATCGGATGGGTGATCAGTACCGATGAGGACCTGATCGAGCAGTTGACGACCGCGAAGTTCAGCACGGTGGTCACCGCGTCCCCGGTCACGGAGGCGCTGGCGGTCCGGGTCTTCGAGCAGGAGGACAAGATCCTCGGCGAGCGAAGGATCTGGCTGGAACAGAACCTCCGCATCACCGAGGACTGGGTGAACGCGAACAGCGCGCTCGTGGAGTGGGTTCGTCCGTCGGCCGGGGCGTTGTGCGTGGTCCGGTTGGCCGCGGACGTGGATCTCGAGCGGTTCCGGCGTACGGCGGCGGAACTCGGCGTACGGCTGGCGGACGGGGACTGGTTCGGGGACGACCCGCGGGTCTTCCGGCTCGGCTTCGGCTTCCTGCCGGTGGAGGACCTGAAGGCGGCGCTCGACGCGCTCCGCGAGGCCCTCCGGGCGGCCCGCTGACCGCGGCCGCCGGATGCGCTGCGACGGCCTGTCAGACCCGCCCACTAGGCTGGCGGTGTGCCGGAGGTTTATGACCCGTTGACCGATCCTGCACCGGCGCACGATGTGCGGGCGGTGTTGCGGATCCGGGCGTTCCGGCGGCTGTGGATCGCGTTCGGGCTGTCCAGCCTCGGGGACTGGATCGGCCTGCTGGCGCTGACCGCGATGGCGAAGTCGTTCGCCGGCGACGACTATCAGGCGGCCAACTTCGCGATCGGCGGCGTGCTGTTCCTGCGGGTGCTGCCCGCGCTCGTGATGGGCCCGGTGGCGGGCTGGATCGCGGACCGGCTGGACCGGCGCTGGACGATGATCGTCGGCGACCTGATACGGGCCGCGTTCTTCGTCAGCATCCCGATCGTCGGCACGCTGACCTGGGTGCTGGTGGCAACGGTGCTGATCGAGATCGTCAGCCTGATCTGGGGTCCGGCCAAGGATGCCAGCGTGCCCAACCTGGTGCCCCGGCACCGGCTCGAGGCGGCCAACCAGCTCAGCCTGATCACCACGTACGGGACGGCGTTGCCGGCCGCGGTCATCTTCACCGCGATCACGCTGGTGTCGCGCTGGGCCGGAGACTTCGCCATCGACCTGGCCGTGTACGTGAACGCCGCGACCTTCGTCGTCTCGGCGTTCGCGATCGTGTCGGTCGCCGAGATCGGCCGCGCGATTCACGAGCACGAGGACCATCCGACGTTGTGGCGGACCGTGGTCGAGGGCTGGTCGTACGTCACCGGCACTCCGGTGGTTCGCGGTCTGGTGATCGGGATCTCCGGCGCGTTCGCGGCCGGTGCGGTCGTGATCGGCCTCGGTCGCACGTACGTCGAAGGGCTGGGCGCCGGCGATCCCGGGTACGGCGTGCTGTTCGGTGCCGTGTTCGGCGGTCTCGCGCTCGGGATGGGGTTCGCGCCGCGGATCTTCTCCGGGCTGTCCCGGCGCCGGCTGTTCGCGGCCGGGCTGGTCGGGTCGGGGATCTGCCTGGCCGGGCTGGCGCTGATCCAGCAGATCGAGATCGCCACGATGATCGCGGTCCTGCTCGGGTTCTGCGCCGGAGGCTCGTGGGTCTCCGGGTACACGCTGCTCGGTCTCGAGGTGCCGGACGCCGTTCGCGGGCGGACGTTCGCGTTCGTGCAGTCCGCGGTTCGTACGGTGCTCGCGATCACGCTGGCGATCGCGCCGTTCGCGGCCGGTGCGATCGGCCGGCACACATGGACGATCGGCGGCCGTTCGGCGACGTACAACGGCGCCTCGATGACGATGGTCGCGGCGGCGGTCCTGGCCGGGGTGATCGGCCTGCTCGCCTGGCGGCAGATGGATGACCGTCCGGGGGTGCCGTTCTGGCGCGACGTACGGCGCAGTTTCGGCAAGACGCGCGGCGACTATCCGACGACCGGCCTGTTCATCGCGCTCGAGGGCGGTGAGGGCGCGGGCAAGTCGACGCAGTCCGCGCTCCTGGTGGCGTGGCTGGAGGAGCAGGGCCAGCAGGTGCTGCTGACCCGCGAGCCCGGTGCGACCGAGCTCGGCAAGACCCTGCGGCAGATCGTCCTCGACCCGGCGACCGGTGACATCTCGCACCGCGCGGAGGCGCTGCTGTACGCCGCGGACAAGGCCGAGCACGTCGACTCGGTGATCAAGCCGGCGCTGAAGGCCGGCGCGGTCGTGATCACCGATCGGTACGTCGACTCCGCGCTGGCGTACCAGGGTTCCGGGCGGGACCTGGACCTGTCGGACGTCGAGCGGGTGAATCGCTGGGCCACCGACGACCTTCGCCCGAACCTCACGATCCTGCTGGACCTGCCGCCGACGAGCGGTCTCGGCCGGTTCGCCGAACGGGACCGGATCGAGGCGCAGTCCGACGCCTTCCACGAGCGGGTGCGGAACGCGTTCCTCGAGCTCGCCGCGGCCGAACCCCAGCACTACCTGGTGCTCGACGCGACCCAGGACCGCGAGGACATCGCGACACAGATCCGCGCCCGCCTCCAACCGATGCTTCCCAAGGTGGGTCTATGAGTATTTGGGACGACCTGGTCGGGCAGGAGCCCGCGGTCGCCGTACTGCGGAAGGCCGTCGACGGCGCCGCCGCCGTACTGCGGGGTGAGCGAGGTCCCGCAGTGGCCGGAATGACACACGCCTGGCTGATCACCGGACCACCCGGATCCGGCCGGTCGAACGCGGGCCGAGCGTTCGCAGCCGCGCTGCAGTGCGCGAACAACGGCTGCGGCGAGTGCAACGAGTGCCGTACGGCGCTCAGCGGTGCGCACCCGGATGTGTCGCTGATCCGCACCGAACTGCTGTCGATCCGGGTCAGCGAGGTCCGCGAACTGGTCCGCCGGGCCGCGATGAGCCCAACCCAGGGGCGCTGGCAGGTGATGGTCGTCGAGGACGCGGATCGACTCACCGAGCAGGCCGCGGACGCGTTGCTGAAGAGCATCGAGGAGCCGGCGCCGCGGACCGTCTGGGTGTTGTGCGCGCCGACGGTCGAGGACGTCGTACCGACGATCCGTTCGCGCTGCCGCCTGCTGGTGCTGCGGACGCCGCCGGTCGCCGCGGTCGCGGACATGCTGAGCCGGACCCTCGACATCGGCCAGGACCTGGCCTGGTTCGCGGCGCGGGCCGCGCAGGGGCACATCGGCCGGGCGCGCGCACTGGCCCGCGACGAGGCGGTGCGGGAGCGGCGGAACAAGGTCCTCGAGGTGCCGTTCGCGCTGCGTGACCTCGGGGCCTGTCTGAAGGCGGCGCAACGGCTGGTCGAGGCGGCCAAGGAAGAGGCCAAGGCCAGCGCGGAGAAGGTCGACGAGAAGGAGCGGGCCGCACTCGAACAGGCGCTCGGCGTCGGCACGAAGGGCGCCCGGCCGCGCGAGGCGAACGCGGCTCTGAAGGAGCTCGAGGACCAGCAGAAGGCCCGCGCCAAACGGTGGGAACGCGACGTCCTGGACCGTTCGCTGGTCGACCTGATGGCGCTGTACCGCGATGTCCTGGTGGTGCAGACCGGGTCCGGCAGCGAACTGATCAACGCCGAACTCCACCGCAACATCGAGCAGCTCGGCAGCCGGACGACGCCCGAGCAGACCGTCCGCCGGATCGACGCGATCGCGATGTGCCGCGAGGCGATCGAGGCGAACGTGGCGCCGCTGGTCGCGCTCGAGGCGATGACGGTCGGCCTGTTCGAGGGCCGCAGCGACGGCTTCACGATCCCGAGGCGCCCACAGCGCTGAGTCGTGCATCACGCCACGTCCGATAAGTGGGCGGAACGTGTAACACCGAGACCAGCCGGTCCGATGACTGGGTGACTGGGCGGAGTTGTCCGCCCGGCCTGACCTTGCCGCGAACGGACCGAAATGACCCAGCCACCCTCCCCGATCCAGCCTGCGCGGCAGCCGTTGCCGTCGGCTGAGTCCTGGCTGGAGGGCATCCCGACGCCGAAGGGCCGGCAGGACGGGTACGCCGTCGCCGCGTTCGCGACCAGTCTGCCCGGGCTGGTACCGATCGCGGTCGTGCTGGCCGGGGTGGCGCTACGGCGGATCAAGCGCACCGGCGGGCACGGGAAACGGCTCGCGTACGGCGCGTTGGCGGTGTCGCTGTGCTGGGTGATCGCGATCGGTGTCGCCGTCACCCTCAACCTGGTCGGTGAGCACCGCCGGGGCATCGGCAAGACCGTGTCGATCTCGCAGGTGGAGGTCGGCCGCTGCTTCGACGCGGACCTGGAGGCCTCGACGCTGCGGCTGGTACGGATCGCGGACTGCGCCGTGGCGCACACCGGGGAGGCGTACGCGAAGGTGCAGGCCGCGCTCGTCGGGTTGTCGACCGCGCAGACCGGGACGGTCGCGACCCAGCAGTGCGCGGGCGCGTTCGTGGAGTTCGTGGGGACGCCGTACGAGCGGTCCGAGCTGGACATGTACTACGTCGTACTCGGCGATCGCGCGGTTGCTGACGGCAACGTCCTGTGCCTGGTCGGCATGCCCGGGACCCACCTGACAGGTACGATGCGCGGATCACAGCGGTAATGCCCGCGGGGGATTCAGTGGGGGTAGCGTGAGTCAGCCACCGTACGGCCCGGAGCCGGAACGACCACAGGACAGGCCACAAGACCGTCCGCACGACCCGACGCGTGCGTTCCCGACGTACGGCCGCCCGGGACAGCCGGAGGCGCCTCGTGCGCAGGGCGGGACGTCTTGGGCGCCGCCTGGGCAGTCGACGTACGGGCAGGTGCCTGGCGGACAGGTGCCGGGTGGGCAGGCGCCGTACGGACCGGGGTACGGGCCGGGGCAGTATCCGTCGGCGTACGGGCAGGCGCCGGGACCGTACGGGTACGGCTATGGGTACGGCGGTTACGGGTACAGCGGCTCTGGCGGGACGAACGGACTGGCCACCGCGGCGCTGGTGACCGGGCTCGGCGGCTTCGTCATCGGGGTGTCCGCGCCGGTGGCGATCGGACTCGGCATCGCCGCACTGGTGCAGATCAACCGCAGCAAGCAAGAAGGCAAAGGGATGGCGATCGCCGGTCTGGTGATGGGCTCCCTGGTGACGCTCGGCTACACGTTGCTGATCGTGCTCGTGATCGCCCTCGGCTCCTCCACCGACGACGACTACAGCGCACCGCGCCCTGGGTCGTCGAACACCGCCCCGACCACGTACGTCGAAGACCTGACCGTCGGCGAATGCTTCGACGAGGCCACCGAAGAGGACGAGGTGATCCGGCAGCCCTGCACGGACGCCCACGACGCCGAGGTCGTAGCGATCCCCGCGATCCCCGGTACGACGTACCCCGGCGACAGCGCCATCAACAAGGCAGCCGACCGAGCCTGCGCTCCTGCGTTCGGCACGTATGTGGGGAAGTCGCGCGACCAGTCCGAGCTGTACCTCGACTGGTGGACACCGAGCAAGGAGGCCTGGGACGACGGCGACCACCGCGTCCTGTGCGCCGCCTTCGGCCCCGACGACAACAAACTCACCGAAAGCGTAAAGAACAGCCACCGGTAAATAAGCCCCACCGCAGACCAGCCCCACGCGTGCTCCCACCCACCCCCGGGCTTAGCGCCCGGAGCATCACTTCCGGCTGACGCCGGGGAGCACCGGCTACCGCCGGAGTATTGCGAGCTGGCGCCCGCGTGCAACTGCTCAGGCGCTGTCCGGTCCTGGGTAACCGTGGTGACGGAAATCGCGGAGCTTGCCCGACTGCTGCGCTGCTCACATCGCGCTCTCGCCAGCAGACATCACCGGGTCGCCGGCCTCCGCCGACCAAGCCTCCGGCAGGGTTGTTGTCTGCGCAGCTCGGGCGGATCCATGGCCCTGTCGTGTTCGGATGCTTGGCATCCCAGCCAGTACATCAGCTGACGCGGGCCTCGCAGTCGCACGCGAGCGCCAGCTCGCAACAAGGCGGCGCCAGCCGGCAAGTCCCGGCGGTAGCCGGAAACAGATGCACCGCGCCAAGCGGGGGTGGGTGGGAGTGCACGGAGCAGGTGCGCTGAGGAGCGGAGCGACGAAGTAAGCGGGTGCGTAGGGCGCGTGGGCTGCATGTCTCCAAGTACTCTGACGGCGTGGGTATGGTGATGGCGGTGTCGTTCGAGCGGTACGGGCGGCTTTACTACCTTGACCCGGGGGAGTTTCGGCCTCGGGTGGGGGACAAGGTGCTGGTGCCTACCGACGACGGGCCTGAGGTTGCGGAGTGTGTGTGGGCGCCGCAGTACGTGACTGAGGACGTCGGCGGGCTGCCGTTGTGCGCGGGGATCGCCAGCGCCACGGATCTGGACCGGGATGAGCAGAATCGGCAGCGGCGGGCGGATGCGCGGGTGATCGCCAAGCGGACCATCCGGGAGCACGATCTGCCGATGAAGGTGGTCGGGATCGATTTCGTCGACCGGCGGCCGGATATCGACCAGCTGGTGATCGTGTACTTCTCGGCGCCGCACCGGGTGGATTTCCGGGAGCTCGTCCGGGATCTGGCGCGGGCGCTGCGGGCGCGGATCGAGTTGCGGCAGGTCGGTGCTCGCGACGAGGCGCGGCTGCAGGGCGGTATCGGCCCGTGTGGGCGGGATCTGTGCTGTGCGACGTTCTTGAAGGACTTCGAGCCGGTCAGCGTGCGGATGGCGAAGGACCAGGACCTGCCGCTGAATCCGTTGAAGATCTCCGGCGCGTGCGGTCGCCTGATGTGCTGCCTGAAGTACGAGCACCCGCTGTACCAGGAGTTCAACGCGAAGGCTCCGGCGCTCGGGACCGCGGTGGAGACCCCCGCGGGTGATGGAGTGGTGGTCGGGCACAACGTGCCGAGCGACACCGTGGTCGTCCGGCTCGCGGCCTCGGGCCGGCGCTGCGCGTGCAGCCGGGCGGACGTCTGCTCGCCGAGGCAGCAGTACGAGGCCTCCGGTACGACGACACCGGACGCAGCACCCGTCGTACCGGAAACCAAGGCCCCCGAAGCCAAGGCACCGGTACCAGAGGCCAAGGCGGACGTTGAGCCGACGGAGAGCCGTGAGGAGCGGCGGGCGCGGAAACCACGCCGCCGGCGCCGCCTGCACCATGACGACGAGGGAGAAACCGCGCAGTGAGATTCCGCAGGTCAACCGTACTGGTGGCAACTCTGGCGGTGCTCGCGAGCGGATGTGGGGTAGCGAGTCGCGCGCAGGACGCGGACGGCGGTACGGCGCCTGGCGTCGGCAGCAACCCGCCCAGCGGGCCGGTGGGTCCGATCCCGGCGGGGCTGGAGAAGTTCTACGAGCAGAAGCCGGACTGGGAACGCTGCGGCTCCAACCAGCAGTGCGCGACGATCGAGGTCCCGCTGGACTACAAGAAGCCGACCGGGCAAACGATTGAGCTGCGCGCCCGGAAGGTGCTCGCCAAGGACCGCGGCGGCCGGATCGGCACGCTGTTCATCAACCCGGGCGGCCCCGGCGCCTCCGGGCAGGACTTCGCCGCGCAGGTGCCGATGCTGTTCGGGTCACCGCTGTTGCGCAAGTTCGACATCATCGGCTGGGATCCGCGCGGCGTCGGTGAATCCACCCCGGTGAAGTGTCTGGACACCGCGCAGCTGGACGCGATGATCGCCGCCGACGGGACCCCGGACACGCCCGCCGAGGTCGCCGACGTCGAGAAGCAGTCGAAGGCCTTCGCGGCCGCCTGCACGCAGCGGGCAGGCGCGCTCCTCCCGCACGTGAACACCAAGGATGCGGCCCGCGACATCGACGTACTGCGAGGCATCGTCGGCGACTCCCAGCTCTACTACCTGGGGATGTCGTACGGCACGTACCTCGGTGCGACGTACGCCGAGCTGTTCCCGAAGAACGTCGGCCGGCTGGTGCTGGACGGCGCCGTCGACCCGGCGATCACGTCGCAGCAGATGGGGATGGCGCAGGCGAAGGGCTTCGACAAGGCGCTGGACGCGTTCGCGGAGGACTGTGCGCAGCGTTCCTGCAAGCTCGGCGGCAGCAAGAACGAGGTACTGGCCAAGGTCGACAAGCTGATCAAGGACAGCGACGCGCACCCGCTGCCGGGTGACGGGCAGCGCCAGGTCACGCAGGCCCTGGTCGTTCTCGGCATGGTCTACCCGCTGTACCTGAAGGAGTTCTGGCCGCGGCTCGAGGACGCCGTCGTCGACGGGCTGGCCGGGAACGGTGCGCGGCTGCTCGCGCTGGCCGACGAGTACACCGACCGCAAGCCGTCCGGGTACTCCGACAACGCGAACGAGGCCCAGATCGCGGTCAACTGTTCCGACCGGCCGGATGTCACCTCGATCGCGCAGCTCCAGGCGGAGGTGCCGGAGTACAAGGCCGCGTCACCGCGGTTCGGCGAGTTCATCGCGTGGTCGTCGGCGTCCTGCATCAACTGGCCGGTGAAGCCGACGGACAAGCCGCATCCCATCAAGGCGGCCGGCTCGAAGCCGATCATGGTCCTCGGGACGACGCGCGACCCGGCGACGCCGTACGAGTGGGCCGTTGGGCTGGCGCACCAGCTCGAGAACGGCGTCCTCGTCACCCGCGACGGCGACGGCCACACGGCCTACCTGTCGGGCAACCCGTGTGTGAAGAACGTCGTCGAGAGCTACCTCGTCCAGGGCAACACCCCAGCCGCCGACATCAAGTGTTAGGCCCTGTCTGGTGGTCCATCGCCTACTGCGGGGCACTCGGCACGGCATCTCGCCGCACGGGTGCAAAGGCCACGATGCTCCGCATCGAGACCTTCGCCCCCGCACGCCGAGCTACCGCACCGAGCACCTCCTCGCTACGGCGCTGGACCACCAGACAGGACCTAGTTCGGCCGCGTGTCCCCCGGGTCGACCGGGAGTTTGAGGGTGTCGGTGGCCTGCTGGAGGACGGCGCGGAGGCCGGCCTCGTCCTGCGGGCGGCCGCCGACGGTGATCTCGACCGCTGACGTCTTGCCGTCGTCGAGGGAGACCCAGCGCGACAGACCCATCCGGGCACCGCGGGTCTTGTCGACGTACGTGTAGATCAGCGTGCCGTTGTCGCGGCTGAGCACCTTCAGGTCGGGCTCGTCGATGCTGCGCTCACGGTTCGCGACCAGCTCGTCCGGGCTCTGCTTGCTGCCCCGGGTGTCGAACCGGATCTGCCAGACGCCGGTCGAGTCGACGAACTTCGGGCGGGTGCCGCTCTGCGCGCTCTTCCACCCGGTCGGGACCTCGGACGACACCGGGTCGTCGTCGGTGCCGAAGTTCTGGACGACGTACTGGAGTCCGTCGGCCTGCAGCCCGTCACCGCGGCTCGGGGTACTGGACGGCGTCGGACTCACGATCCCCACCGGCGTGTCGTGGGCGGTGAACGGATTGCCACCGTTCACGGCGACGACTGTGCCGAAAACGGCTACGCCGACGGTCATTCCCGCCAGCGTCATCAGCAGCGCCTGGTGCCTGGGCGTGAGCATTCCGGCCTCGCTTCCCTCTCTCCCGCCTGATTATCGCCGACGAGAGGGGCGTCACCGCAAACTGCCGCGTACGCTGGCACGTCGTGGAGATGTCCGACCCTGCGTTCCGGCAGGCCTTGCAACGCTACGACGACGGTACGGCGGAACGCGCCGACCTGAAACTGCTCACCAAGGAACTGTTGCAACGCCTGGTCGCGAAGGCGCCCGGCCACGCGGTAGAGGTGCGGATCCCGCCGTACGGCGCCGTGCAGTGCATCGAGGGCCCGCGACACACCCGCGGTACGCCGGGTGCGGTCATCGAGATGCCGCCGGGGCTGTGGATCGACGTGGCGCTCGGCCGCACCACCTGGCCCGACGCCCGGATGACGGGCAAACTCCGCGCCAGCGGCGAACGCACCGACCTGTCGGCGCTGCTCCCTCTCACCTGACGGAAACAGGTTCGTCCAGGCCGGTCGGGCCTGTCACTATGGCTCGGTGGCAGCAAGTCTGAGCGCGCGGCTGGCCCGGTTGCGCGTCGATCTGACTCCGTGGCGTGGTTCCCGCGATTTCCGCATCCTGCTCGTCGCGGGGTCGATCTTCTTCCTCGGCGGCATGGTCGGGTACGTCGCTCTGCCGTACCAGCTCTACCAACTCACCGGCTCGAACTTCGCGGTCGGCGCGATGGGCCTGGTGACGATCGTCCCGCTGGTCGTGTTCGGTCTGTACGGCGGTGCGCTCGCGGATCACGTCGAACGCCGTACGCTGCTCGTCGCCACCGGCCTCGCGCAGGTCGTGATCTCCGCGCTGATGGTCGCGAACACCCTGCTCCCGAACCCGCAGGTCTGGCTGATCTACGTCTGCGGCGCACTGAACGCGATCGCGACCTCGCTGCAGCGGCCGTCGCGGGAGGCGCTCCTCCCGCGGGTGGTGAAGCACGCGGAGATCCCGGCCGCGGTCGCACTGAGCTCACTGACCTCGCAGATCGGGCAGCTCGCCGGCCCGGCGCTGGGCGGTGTGCTGGTCGGTTCGGTCGGCGTGACCTGGGCGTTCTCGGTCGAGCTGGCCGGGATCGTCTTCGCGACGTTGCTCTACACGCGGCTGGGTTCGTACCGCGCCGGCGAGCACTCCACGGCGCCGAGTCTGCGGGCCATCGGCGGCGGCATCGTCTACGCGTTCCGGCGCAAGGACCTGCTGGCGACGTACCTGGTCGACATGGTCGGGATGTTCCTGGCGATGCCGATCGTGCTGTTCCCGGCGTTCGCGACGGACATCCTGAAGGAACCGAAGCTGCTCGGCCTGCTGTACAGCGCGGAGGCGATCGGGGCGATGTGCGCCAGCCTGACCAGCGGCTGGGCGAAACATGTCCACCATCAGGGGCGGGCGGTGGTGCTGGCCACGATCGGCTGGGGCGCCGCGGTCGGGATCGCCGGCCTGGCGCCGAACATCTGGTTCGCGATCGTGTTCTTCGCGGTGGCCGGCGCGGCCGACATGGTGTCGGTGCTGTTCCGCTCGGTGATCTGGAACCAGACGATCCCCGACGAGATGCGCGGCCGGCTGGCCGGGATCGAGATGCTCGGCTACTCGCTCGGCCCGCTCGGCGGTCAGGCCCGCTCCGGGCTGGTCGCCGACCTCACCACGGTCCGGACCGCGATCGTCAGCGGCGGCGTGCTGTGCGTCGCCGGGGTGGTCGCGACATCCGTCTGGCTGCGCGAGTTCTGGCGGTACGACGCCCGTACCGACGAACACGCGGTCCGTGAAAGGGAACTCCGGGCGGCGGGCTAAGGTTCGTGCCATCATGCGTATCCGCCGAGTGACCGCTTCCGCGCTGACCGTCGTACTTCTCGCAGGCTGCAGTGGAC
Organism: Kribbella speibonae; assembly: GCF_004331375.1. NCBI lineage: Bacteria > Bacillati > Actinomycetota > Actinomycetes > Propionibacteriales > Kribbellaceae > Kribbella > Kribbella speibonae. Next base: position 271,252 of record NZ_SJKC01000006.1, read on the forward strand.
CGTCGGACGAGACGTCTCCGAGTGTCCCGCCGCTGGTGTCGGTGAGTACCGCGCCGACCACCGAGACACCGACGCCTTCGGTGACGCCCTCGGCGACGCCGTCCGAGACCTCCAAGGTCGCGGACACGTTGTGCGTGCGGATGAACCCCACCTTGGTGCAGACGACGCTCGGGGTGCCGGTCGCGAACATCCAGCCCAAGGCGCCGCCGGCCGAGCTCGACATCCCGACGTACGACGTGTGCCAGTTCTCGCTCAGTGCCAGCCCCAACGGGCCGGTGCTGAGGGTCGGGGTCTCGGTACTTCCGGCGACGCAGGCGACGCTGGCGGCGACCAAGAAGGCGTACGCCGCGAATCCGCGCGATCCTGCGCTGCCAGCCAAGGTCGGCCAGGGCGGGTACGGCACAAAGACGTTCATCGTGTTCCTGCTGGGCGGGAAGATGTACAAGCTCTCCGGGCCGCAGGCGACGCCCGCGAAGTACGTCGTACTCGCCCAGGAGGTTGTACGGCAGGCGCCCGGGCTGCCGGACGCCGATCGGCTGATCACGCGCTCCGAATGTGACCGCAGTACGGCGGCGGCCGAGAAGGTGCTCGGCGTACCGGCGCAGGCCCGGCGCGACGGTCAGACCCTCGCCGGTGACCTGGTCTGCGGCTGGGTGACCTCGACGAGCGTGATCTCGAGTTCCGCGCGCCGGGAGAAGGACGCCAAGGCCCTGATGGCCCCGATCCGCAAGGCCGCGACCTCGCAGTCGATCCCGCTCGGCGACGAGGGGTACGTCGACACCGCCACCGGCCGGACGACGATCCGCGTCGGCGACGACAAGATCGTCGACCTGGTCCCGCTCCCCGCACGCAAGCTCAACCCGGACCTGATGACCCAGTTCGCCCTCTCGGTCGTCCCGCGCTACACCCGCTGAACCGCCCTACCTGCGACCAGGTCGCGGGTGTTAAGGTGACCGCGCCGTGGTGTTCGGGAAGCCGGTGAAGTACCGGCGCGGCCCTCGCCACTGTGATCGGGATGTGCACCTGTCGTACTCGTAAGAGGACCACTGGCCGCGTGCGGCTGGGAAGGTCAGGCCGGTGGACGCGGTACCCGTCAGCCAGGAGACCGGCCACGGCGTTGACCCGTCCACGAGGTGCTGGAGGCACGGTCCGCCCATGGCCGCCGTACGTGTAGTTGCCGCTGTCCTGTCGTTGTCGCTCCTGGCCGGCTGTGGTCCGGCCGCCGAAGCCGATTCCAGTGCGCGCTCGATCACCGTGCAGAACTGCGGGATCGGCGTCACCGTCGACGGTCCGCCGAAGCGCGTGTTCGCGGCGTACCAGCCGGCCATCGAAATGGCCCACGCGCTGGGTATCTCGGACCGCCTGGTCGGTACGGCGTACCTGGACGCCGAAGTGCTCCCGGAGTACGCCGGCGCGCAGGCGAAGGCGAAGTACTTCAAGAATCTGCCGAGCCGCGAGGAACTGCTCAGTCTGAACCCGGACTTCGTCCTGTCCGGGTTCAACGACGTGTTCAGCGCCGCCGGCAGCGACTCGAGCTTCGGCAGCCGGAAGAGCCTCGCCGACCTCGGCGTCCGGACCTGGATCTTCAGCCCGCTCTGCCCGACCGCCGACGGGAAGGGCGACGAGGCGATCGACCCGTCGACTGTCTCGATGGACAACGTGTACGCCGACCTGCGGGACCTCGGCCGGCTCTTCGGCGTCGAGGACCGGGCCGCGCAGGTGATCGCCGATCAGCAGCGCCGGATCGCGGCGGTCGAGACCGCGGTGAAGGACGCGCCGCGGCCGACAGTGGCGATCGTCCGGCCCGGGCTGGAAGGCGGACAGCTCACGGTCTCGGGCGGTCCGGACTTCGGGACGGTGCTGATCCGGCAGGCGGGCGGCGTGAACGCGTTCGCCGACCTGACGGCGAAGCGGAACGTGAAGATCAGCGTGGAGGAGTTCATCAAGCGGGACCCGGACTACGTGCTGGTCAGCGGTTGCTGCGACGCATCGCTGACGCCCGCGGCCTCACAGCCGGACGTCGACAAGATCCTCGGCAATCCGGCGTACGCGAACCTCAAGGCGGTGCGGGGCAAACGTGTGATCCCGTGGTTGTTCGCCAATCACTCCGCCGGCGTCCGGGGCGCGTACACCACGGAGAACCTGGGCCATCTCCTGCATCCGGACCTGGTCGATTGAGGCGAGCCGCGGGCCTCGCGGTCTGCGTCGGTGTCCTGGCGATGGTCGTGTTGCTGTCCTTGTGTGTCGGCAACCGGTGGGTCGGGGTGAGTGAGGTCTACCGGGCGTTGGTCGACTTCAGCGGTAGCGACACCGACCGCGTGGTCAGGTACCTGCGCGTGCCGCGAACCGTCGCGGGTCTACTTGTCGGGGCCGCGCTCGGGTTGTCCGGCGGGCTGATGCAGGGCGTCACCCGCAACCCGCTCGCCGATCCGGGAATCCTCGGTGTGAACGCGGGTGCCGCGGTGGCCGTGGTCGGGGCGATCGGCCTGCTCGGGGTGCACAGTCTGACCGGCTACGTGTGGTTCGCGATGGGCGGGGCGCTGGTGGCGACGGTCGTGGTGTACCTGATCGGTGGCGCCGCCCCGGTGAAGCTCGCGCTGGCCGGGGCGGCGGTCTCCGCACTGCTCGGCTCGATCACCTCGGCCGCGACGTTGCTCGATCTCTCGACCTTGAACGAGTACCGGTTCTGGGTGGTCGGGTCGTTGTCGCTCGCCACCGGCTCGATCGTCGCGCAGGCCGTCCCGTTTGTTGCTATCGGCACCGTTCTCGCGGTCGTGCTCGGCCGGTCGCTCAACCAGCTCGCACTCGGCGACGAGCTGGCGCAGGCGTTGGGGACGCGGATGCACCTGGTCCGCGTGCTCGCCGGGTTCGCGGTCGTGATCCTGGCCGGTACGGCGACCGCGATCGCGGGCCCGATCGGGTTCATCGGCCTCGCCGTACCGCACGTCGCACGGCGGATCGTCGGTCCGGACTATCGCTACCTGCTGCCGTGGTCGATGGTGCTCGCGCCGATCGTGCTGCTGCTGGCCGACATCCTCGGGCGGATCGTCGTACGGCCCGCGGAGCTGCAGGTCGGGATCGTCACCGCGGTGATCGGCGCGCCCCTGTTCATCGCGCTGGTCCGCCGCCGGCGAATGGCCGAGCTGTGAGAAGCGTCGTGGTCTCGACGGCCGGCTGGCTGCTCACCGCCGTGATCGGGGCGTTCGCGCTCACCCGGGGCGATTACGCGTTGCCGCTGGCCGACGTACTGCGGACCCTGTCCGGGCACGGCACGCTGATCACGTACGACGTCGTCGTCAACAACCGCCTGCCGCGCGTGCTGGTCGGCATCGGCGTCGGTACGGCGTTCGCGGTGTCCGGCGCGATCTTTCAGCGGCTCGCCCGGAACCCGCTGGTCAGCCCGGACCTGATCGGGATCAACGCCGGCGCCGCGCTGGCCGCCGTACTGATGATCACCGTACTCGGCAGCGGCTGGATCCCGCTCGGTGCGCTGACCGGATCGTTGCTGGCGGCAATCGCCGTGTACCTGTTGGCTTATCGCAACGGGGTTTCCGGTCAACGGCTGGTGCTGGTGGGGATCGGCGTGACGGCGATCATCGGATCGCTGACGGCGTACTTGCTCACGCTGGCGGACATCTACACGGCGAAGGCCGCCTCCATGTGGCTGGCCGGGAGCCTCGCTGGGCGGTCCTGGACGCACGTCGTCCTGGTCGGGATCACGGTCGCGGTCGGGCTGCCGGCCGCGCTGGCTTCGACGCGGCAGTTGCGCTTGCTGGAACTCGGCGACGACCTGGCCCGGGCGTTGGGCGGACGGGTCGAACTCGCTCGTGCGGCGCTGATCGCGATCGGCGTCGGGCTAGCAGCGCTAGCGACTGCTGCCGCAGGGCCGGTCGGGTTTGTGGCATTGGTGGCGCCGCAGCTGGCGCGCCGGCTCGTCCCACGACGGCCCGGATTGCTGGTGCCGGCTGCGATCGGGGCCTTGCTCGTGGTCGCGTCGGACCTGATCGCCAGGACGGTGGTCGCTCCGGCGTCGCTACCGGTCGGGGTGGTCACCGCGTTCCTCGGAGCGCCGTACCTGCTCTTCCTCCTCACCCGCACGAACCGGATCTAGCCCAACTTTGAGCACGGATCAACCAGAATCGGCCACGGAAAGTGGTTGGTGGGTGCTCAAAGTTGGGGCTAGGTCGGCTCCAAGGGGGGTGAGGTAGCCGACCAGGGCTTGGTTGAGTTCGGTGATCCATCGTTCGCGGTGGGCGGCGGGGGTGGTGACGATCGTGCCGAGCAGGGCGGCGAAGATCTGGGTGGCGACAGCCGCCGTGGTTTCGAGGCGATCCGTCGGTAGCCCGGGGTAGCGCGCGGCCAGGACCTCGGCGACGCGACCGGTGACGGCCTTCTGAAGCGCGCGGGTCGGCGCGGTCAGCTTGTCCGGTAGGTCGCCGCTGCCGAACAGGGCCTTGAATCCCGGGTTCTCCAGGTTGACCTCGACCATCGGGCGGATCATTCGGTCGACCAGTTCGGGCAGCGGCAGTTGCGCCGTACCCGGGTCGAAGGCCTTCTGGTGCGCGGCGGCGAGCTCGCTGCGGTAGCGCTCCGCGAGCGCTTCGGCAAGGGCCTCCTTGTTCGCGAAGAACTGGTACAGCGTGCCCGGTGAGACACCGGCCTGGCGGGCGATCGCGTTGGTGGTCGCCTTCGCGTACCCGGCCTCGGCGAACACCACCGCGGCGGCGTCGAGCAGCTGCACCATCCGCCGCTGCCCACGTGCCTGGCGACGCGGCTCCTCGGGCATGAGCGGACCTTCCGTTGACAAACACGAGTAAATGCTCGTATTTTCTGTATGCGAGCAACTGCTCGTGTTTGGTCATCCTACCCCCGCTCGCCCGGAGGTCCGCCATGCCCCGAAACACCCCGCCGGAACCCGGCTTGCTCGAGCGTCTCGGTCTGTTGGTGGTTCGGCGCCGGCGTGCTGTCGTGCTGCTCTCGCTCGTCCTGACGGTGCTCGTGCTCGCGGTCGCGGCCGGCGCGCTCAACGCCCTCTCGCTGTCCCGGATCGCCGATCCGGCCGCGGAGTCGGATCGCGCCCGCCGAGTGCTCGCCGACCAGTTCCGGACCGGTCCGCCGAACCTCGCGTTCCTCGTGACGGCGCAGACGGGAACGGTCGACGAACCCGCCGTACGGGCCGCTGGTGTTGGGTTGACCAACGACATAGCGCGGCAGTCCGGGGTCGCCGGAGCAGCGTCGTACTGGTCGCGCGCGGACAGTCCGGCGTTGCGCAGCAAGGATTCCCGGCAGGCGCTGATCCTCGTCCACGTGCCGGGCGACGTGAACGAGGCGCGTCAGCGGGTCGGTGAGCTCGCCGCGCAGTACGCCGGGTCGCGCGACGGAATCACCGTACAGCCGGGCGGTCAGGACGAGGTGTTCCGCGAGATCGGAGCCCAGGCCCGTGCGGACTTCCTGCGTGCCGAGCTGGTCGTGATCCCGCTGGTGCTCGGCTTGCTGATCCTCATCTATCGCAGGGTCTCGCCGGCCCTCGTGACGCTCGGCGTCGGGATCTTCGCGGTCGGCGGCGCGCTGGCCGGGCTGCGGGCGATCGCGACGTTCACCGAGGTCTCGACCTTCGCAGCCAACCTCGCGCTGGTGATGGGACTGGCGCTCGGCGTCGACTACTGCCTGTTCGTGATCGCGAGGTTCCGCGAGGAGCTGGCGGCCGGGGCCGAGGTCGACGACGCCGTGGTGGCCGCGGTCCGTACGGCCGGGCGGACTGTCTTCTTCAGCGGCCTGACGGTCGCGGTCTCACTGCTTACGCTGCTGCTGTTCCCCCTGTCGTTCCTCCGGTCCTTCGGGTACGCCGGTGTACTCGTCGTCCTGTCCGCGCTGATCGGCGCGCTCGTCATCCTCCCGGCCGCGCTCGCGCTCCTCGGCCGCCGGGCGGTCCGGCCCTCGGCGACAGGCTCCGGCTCGGGCCGCTGGGCAGCCCTCGCGACCGCCGTGATGCGCCGCCCGGCACTCATCGGCGGCGCCGTCCTCGCGCTGATCCTGCTGCTCTCGTCGCCCGCCTTGGGCCTGCGCCTCGGCCTGCCGGACGCGCGGATCCTCCCCGCGGACGCGAGCAGCCGGATCATGGCGGACCAGGTGCGCGAGAACTTCGGCCAGGAGGAGTCCGATGCCTTGTACGTCGTGATGCCCGAGATCACCGATCCGACGCGATTGGCGCCGTACGTGAAGACTCTCGGGCAGCTGGACGGGGTGGCGCAGGTCGACACCTACGTCCGCAACGGCGGGGCGTACCTGACGGTCATTCCGACCGGCGAGGTGCTCGAGGGAGACGTCGGGAGCCTCGTTGACCAGGTCCGCGCGGCTGAGGCGCCGTACCCCGCGGTGATCGGTGGATCGCCGGCCGAGATGCTGGACTGGCGTGCGGCACTCATCGAACGGATCCCGCTGGTGCTCGGGTTGATCCTGCTGCTCAGCGTGCTCGTGCTGTATGTCGCGACCGGCAGTGTGCTGCTGCCGTTGAAAGCAACCGTGCTGAACCTGCTCAGTCTCGCGGTGATGTTCGGCGTCATGGTGTGGGTGTTCCAGCACGGCAATCTGTCCGGGCCGCTCGGTTTCACGGCGACCGGCGTACTCGAGGCGAGCATGCCGACCCTCATGTTCTGCATCGTGTACGGACTGTCGATGGACTACGAGGTGTTCATCGTCTCGCGGATCCGGGAGGAGTACCTGCGGACCGGGGACACCGAGCAGGCGGTGGCGACGGGGCTGCAGCGATCGGCGCCGTTGGTCACGAGCGCGGCCGCCGTACTCGCGCTGTCGTTCGCGGTCTATGCCGGCGGCGGGGTCGTGTACCTGAAGATGATCGGGATCGGGATGGCCGTCGCGGTGCTTGTGGACGCGACGGCGGTCCGCGGCGTGCTGTTGCCTGCGTTCATGAAGCTCGCCGGACGCGCGAACTGGTGGAGCCCGATCAGCTGACCTTCGCGATCGTGGCGATGGCTTCGGCGATCTCGGTGGGGGTGCGGGCCGCGTAGCCGAGGACCAGGCCGGGGGCGTGCGGGAGTTGGCAGTGCCATGAGAGCGGGTGCGCTTTCACGCCTGCCTCCAAGGCAGCTGCGGCCAAGGCAGTGTCGTCTCCGTTGGGCAGTGTGATGGTGAGGTGGAGGCCGGCGGCCGCGCCGTGGATGGTTGCGGTGGGCAAATGGTTGCGGATGGCGTTGACCATCGCGTCGCGGCGGATGCGATGCCGGCGGCGGAGGAATCGGAGTTGGCGCTCCAGCTCGCCGGACTCCATCAGGGCGGCGAGGGTGAGCTGCGGGAGACCGGCGTTGCCGAGATCCGCCAGGCGCTTGCGAGCGATCAGTTCTTCCTTGTACTGCGGGGGAGCGAGCATCCAGCCGATCCGTAGCGCCGGGGCGAGCAGCTTGGACACGCTGCCGGTGTAGATCACGTGGTCGGGCAGCATCGCGCGCAGCGCCGGGACCGGCGGCCGGTCGTACCGGTGCTCGGCGTCGTAGTCGTCCTCGATGACCAGTCCGCCGTCCTTCGCCCACTGGATCAGCTCGCGCCGCCGTTCGCCGTCCAGTACGACCCCGGTCGGGAAGTGGTGAGCCGGCGTCACCATCACCGCGCCCGCGCCGGAAGTCCGCAGTACGTCGACCTGCAGGCCGCGATCGTCGACGGGAATCGGCGGCGTCCGCATACCCCAGTTCTGCAGGTGCTGACGGGAACCGAGCGAGCCGGGGTCCTCAACCGCGATCTCGTGAATGCCGTGCCGGTCGAGCATCTGGGCCACCAGCCCGATCGCCTGGGCCACACCGGCCACGATGATCAGGTCGTCCGGATCCGCGGCGATCCCCCGGTACTGCGCCAGCCACGCCGCGACCGCGCGCCGCAACGTCGGCGTACCCGCGGGATCGCCGTACCCGAACTCCGCCGACTTCAGGTCCGCCAGCACGGCCCGCTCCGCGCGCAGCCAGGCTCCCCGCGGGAACGCCGCCAGGTCCGGGACCCCTGGTGTCAGGTCGATCCGCGCCGGGACCGCCCGCAAATTGTCGAAGATCTCGTCATCGAGATCGGCAGCTCGACAGGAGGTAGTGCCTAGAACCTTTTCGTCTGGAGGCACGCTAGGCGGGCGAGGGTGTGTACGTAGACGAGTACGTACTGTCGCGCTGCCCATGACGATGGTTCCGCGGCGGCCGTGGGTGGAGACGTGTCCGTCCTCGGTGAGGCGCTGGTACGACTCGGTGACGACGCCCCGGGAGAGACCGAGGTCGGTCGCGAGGGTGCGGGTCGAGGGGAGGCGGGTGCCGACCGGGAGGTGGCCGGTGGAGATCGCCGTCCGGAGGCGGTCGGTGAGCCAGTCCGCGAGACCGCCGGGCGGCGCTTCGGACGGGTCCAGCTGAAGGAAGTCCGCCCCGCCATTGGACCTGCCACTTATCGCCGGATTGGACCTGTTCACAGGACCATTGTGGCGCGACCTTGGAGGTATGGGAACCGACTACGTCCACGGCTACACCCCGGCGGAGACCCGCCGGCTGTCCGACCAGGCCGGCACGCTCGCCGACCTGCTGCACGGCGGCACCACCTACGCACCCGGCAGTCGCGTACTGGAGGCCGGCTGCGGTGTGGGAGCGCAGACCGTCCAGCTGGTCACTCGCAGCCCCGGCATCGACCTGGTCTCGATCGACATCTCCGAAGCATCGCTCGCCCAGGCCAAGGCACGGGTCGCCGACCACGCGCCGCACGCGACGGTCGACTGGCGGCACGCCGACCTCCACGACCTGTCCGGCGAGAAGTTCGACCACGTCTTCGTCTGCTTCGTCCTCGAACACCTCGCCGACCCCGTAGTCGCGCTCAACCGGCTCCGGGGCCTGCTCAAGCCCGGCGGCACGATCACCGTGATCGAGGGCGACCACGAGTCCGCGTTCTTCCACCCGCGGAGCGCGCAGGCCCAGGCCGTCATCGACTGCCTCGTCGACCTGCAGGCCGCCGCGGGCGGTGATTCGCTGATCGGCCGTCGGCTCCAGCCGTTGCTCGACCAGGCCGGGTACGACGACGTACAGGTCGGGCCGCGCACCGTGTACGCCGACCAGAACCTCCCGCATCTCGTCGACGGGTTCACCCGCAAGACCTTCATCGCGATGGTCGAGTCCGTGCGCGACCGCGCCATCGCCGCCGGCCTGCGGACCGAGGCCGAATGGGCCGCGGGCATCCGCGACCTCGAGAAGTCCGCCGCGCCCGGCGGCACCTTTCACTACACCTTCTTCAAAGGAGTGGGACGGACATGATCGCTTTTCTCGTCCTGATCGCCGTCATCTGCTGGGCCCTGAATCGCAACCAGCGCAGGGAAATCCGCCCGACGGTGGGCGGCGTCACCGACCGGGACCTGGAACGGCTCGTCGCCGATCTCAGGTCTTGTTCATGAACGCCTGGTAAACACTTGGGTATGGCCCCGACTGAGCAGCTCGAGATCGAGACGAAGTACGACGTCGGCACCAGCGTGATCCTGCCGGCGCTGCACGAGTTGCCCGGGGTCGCGAGCGTCGCGCAACCGGTCGAGCTCGAGCTGGAGGCCGTGTACTACGACACCTCCGAGCTCGACCTGGCCGCGAACAAGGTGACGCTTCGACGGCGGACCGGCGGTGAGGACGACGGGTGGCACGTGAAGTTCCCGGGGTCCTCCGGCGGACGGCTCGAGGTTCGGCATCCGCTCGGCCGGTCGGTGCGCAGCGTGCCGATCGCGGTCGTCCGTACGGTCCGCGTGCATGTCCGCGACCGGCCGTTGACGCCGGTCGTGACACTGCAGACCCGGCGCATCGTCCATCGGTTGCTCGACGCGGACGGCGGTGTCCTCGCGGAGCTCGCCGACGACCACGTGACCGCGACGGTCGAGGGCGGCGAGCCGGAGAGCTGGCGGGAGTGGGAGGTGGAGCTCGTCGACGGCGACCGCCTGCTGCTCGAGGACGCGGGTGAGTTGCTGACGGCCGCGGGCGCCCGTCCGGCGAGCGGTCCGAGCAAGCTGGCGCGGGCGCTCGGCGATCGCGTTCCGGCGTACGACGAATGGACCTTGCCGAAGAAGCCGCGGACGTCGGACCTGTTCCGTGCGTACGCCGGCGCGCAGGTGCAGGCGATCCGCGAACGGGACCCCGAGGTACGGCGGGACGTCCCCGACTCGATCCACAAGTTCCGGGTCGCGACGCGGCGGCTGCGGTCGGCGCTGGCGACGTACCGTCCGGTGATCGACCGTACGGCCGGGGACGAGTTGCGGGCCGAGCTGAAGTGGCTGGCCGGCGAGCTCGGGGTTGCCCGGGACGCGGAGGTGCAGCGCGAGCACTTCGCGGCCGAGGTCGCGGAACAGCCGGTCGAACTCGTGATGGGACGCGTCGCGGGGCGGATCGACGACCATCTGCGGCGGGTGTACAAGGACGGGCGTGCCGGGGCGCTTGCCGCGCTGGAGAGCCCGCGGTACTTCAGGCTGCTCGACGCGCTCGACGACCTGATCGCGAAGCCGCCCGTCACCGGCGACGACCGGAAGGCGAGCAAGCAGATCGGCGAACTCCTCGACCACGACTACCGGCGGATGCGCAAGGCAGTACGCCGTTCGCAGCAGGCCGAGACCGTGGCGGAACAGGATCACCAGCTGCACGAAGTACGAAAGTCCTCGAAGCGACTGCGGTACGCCGCGGAGTCCGCCGTACCCGTTCTGTCCGACGCCGCCGACCTGGCCGCCCGCGCCGAAGAGGTCCAGGAGATCCTCGGCGAACACCAGGACTCGGTCGTCTCCCGCGAACTTCTCCACCACCTCGCCCTGGAGGTCTACGCCGAAGGCGGCAACCCCTTCACCTACGGCCGCCTCCACGCCGCCGAAGAATCCCGCGGCAACACCTCCCGCGACGCGTTCTACAAACTCTGGCCCACCCTCAAGTTCCACTGACCTTTCCGGCCTGGAACGTGCGAGACGGACCCGGGGGAGGAATCCGGGTCCGTCTCGTGGGGCGGGGGTGGGGCTGCCAGGCAGGTCCGCGTCGATTCAGCAGGGCCTGCCTGACAGGTCTTTCAGTGGGAGACCGCCTTCTCGGCGCCGGCGCCGGTCAGGGAGCGGACCTCCATTTCGGCGAAGCGGTCGACGTCGACCTGCTCCTTGCTGGTGATCGTTCCGAGCCAGCCGAGGACGAACGCCAGCGGGATCGAGACGATGCCGGGGTTGTCCAGCGGGAACCAGTGGAAGTCGATACCGGTGTCGGTGATCATCGACAGGCTCGCACCGGTCTTCTTGTCCACCTTGCCGGAGACGACCGGGCTGAAGATGATCAGGATGATCGTCGAGGCCAGACCGCCGTAGATGCTCCACAGGGCGCCGCGGGTGTTGAAGCGCCGCCAGAACAGCGAGTACAGGATCGTCGGCAGGTTCGCACTCGCCGCGACCGCGAACGCGAGGGCGACCAGGAACGCGATGTTCTGGCCGTTCGCGAAGATGCCGCCGATGATCGCGACGATGCCGATCACGACCGCGGTGTACCGCGCCACCCGGACCTCGCCGTCGCCGCTGATCTGGCCCTTCTTGATGATCTGGCCGTAGATGTCGTGCGCGAACGACGTACTCGCGGTGATCGTCAGACCGGCGACCACGGCCAGGATCGTCGCGAACGCGACCGCCGAGATCACCCCGAGCAGCACCTCGCCACCGAGTTCGAACGCGAGCAGCGGGGCGGCCGAGTTCGCCTTGCCGGGCGCGGCCCTGATCGCGTCCGGTCCGACGATCGCGGCGGCGCCGTACCCGAGGACCAGCGTGAACAGGTAGAAGATGCCGATGATCCAGATCGCCCAGCTGACACTGCGCCGGGCTTCCTTGGAGTCCGGAACCGTGTAGAACCGCATCAGCACGTGCGGCAGGCCGGCGGTGCCGAGCACCAGGGCGAGCGCGAGCGAGATGAAGTCCAGCTTGGTGACACCGGTGACGCCGTACTGCAGACCGGGGCTGAGCAACTTCTCGCCGGCCGCCGGGCTCTTGTCGACGGCCGCACCGAGCAGGCCGGAGAGGTTGAAGGTGTACTTCGCCAGCACCCAGATCGTCATGATTCCGGCGCCGATGACCAGCAGGACGGCCTTGACGATCTGCACCCAGGTGGTGCCCTTCATGCCGCCGACGAGGACGTAGGTGATCATCAGGATGCCGACCACCGCGATCACGATGCTCTGCCCGGCCCGGTTGCTCACGCCGAGCAGCAGGGCGACCAGACCCCCGGCGCCTGCCATCTGCGCCAGCAGGTAGAAGAAGCAGACGCCGAGGGTCGAGATCGCGGCCGCCATCCGGACGGGCCGCTGCTTGAGGCGGAACGACAGTACGTCGGCCATCGTGAAGCGGCCGGTGTTCCGGAGTAGCTCTGCAACTAGTAGCAATGCAACTAGCCACGCGACCAGGAAGCCGATGGAGTACAGGAAGCCGTCGTACCCGTTCAGCGCGATCGCGCCGGCGATCCCGAGGAACGACGCGGCGGACAGGTAGTCGCCGGCGATCGCGATGCCGTTCTGCGGGCCGGTGAACGACCGGCCGCCGGCGTAGAAGTCGGCCGCGGTCTTGTTGTTCCGCGACGCCCGGAAGACGATCGCCAGCGTGGCCAGCACGAACAGCGCGAAGATCGCGATGTTGACGGTCGGGTTGCCGATATCCGTTGCCATCGGCAACATGAGCGGGGCGGTCACTGCGGTTCTCCCTCGATCTGGTGGCGCAGCTTCTCGGCGTCCGGGTCGATCCGGCGGTCCGCCCAGCGGACGTAGATCATCGTGATCGCGAACGTCGACACGAACTGCCCGAGGCCGAACAGCAGGGCCACGGTGATGTTCCCGCCGACCTTGTGCGACATGAACCCGTGCGCGTAGTCGGCGAGCAGGACGTAGACGAAGTACCAGACCAGGAACAGCGCGGTCATCGGGAACACGAAGCGCCGGAACCGGCGACGCAGCTCGGAGAAGTCCGGTGATAACTGGACATCCCGGTACGTCGTCAGGTCCGGATCGCGCATATCACTCATCGCGAGACCTCCAGAGAGGGGATCGAGCCGGGCGGATTGAGGCCGGCGAGGTTGCTCTGCGTCGTACTGTGGCCTGGCTCACGGCACGTCCGACAGCACCGGCGCGCTCCGGTCGCTCAGCGGAGCACACCAGTCGTTCGGTGGATCACTCAACTGCGCCGAGCGGTAGGAATCACGCGACGAACGGCTACCTGGTCGGCAGGCCGCGATCCACGTCGACCGCTTCGGGCGTGTGCAGGCGGACCATGCTGCGGGCGGTGCCGGCCGGGATGCGGTGCGGGGTGAGCTTCGAGACCACGATGACGGTGAGGAAGGCGAGCGGCATCGTCCACGCGGCCGGCTGACCGACGAGTGCCGCTGCCCAGCCGCCCTGTGGCGCGTCGGACACGTTCACGAGGGCGGCCGCACTGGCCGCGATCCCGCCGACGACCAGCCCGGCCGCGGCGCCGGTCGTCGACATCCGTCGCCACCAGATCCCCAGTACCAGCAGGGGACAGAACGTCGACGCGGCCAGCGCGAACGCGAGTCCCACCGTGTCCGCGAGGCTCAGCGCCCCGGTCACCGTGAACGCCAGGTACGGCACGATCATCGCGATCAGCGCCGCGATCCGGAAGCTGTTCACCGCGACGTAGTCGCCCCCGGTCCACCGGTGCAGCCGGCTCCGCAACAGGTCCTGGTCGATCACTCCGGCGATCGCGACGGTCAGCCCCGACGACGTCGACAGGAACGCCGCGAACGCCCCGGCCGCGACCAGTGCACCGAGTAGATCCCCTGTAGTACCAGGGAAAACTCGCCCGGGCAGCTCGAGTACGACGGTGTCTCCGCCCGCGCTCACCAGGTCGGGCGCGAACATCCGCCCGAGGACGGCGTACATCGGGGGGAAGAGGTAGAACAACCCGAGCAACGCCAGGACGACGACGGTCGTACGCCGGGCCGCGCGGCCGTCGGGGTTGGTGTAGAAGCGGACCAGGACGTGCGGGAGCCCCATCGTCCCGAAACAAAGGGCCAGGAGCAACGAATAGGTCGCGTACAGCGGGTGGTCGCGACCGCCCGCGCGGGACAGCGGCTCGGCCCATTCGGCGGCCGCGCCGTGCAGCGAGTCGAGGACGCCGACGGGATGGTGCCAGGCGAGCAGGATGACGAAGATCGGTGCCGCGAGCGCGGTCAGCTTGAGCCAGTACTGGAAGGCCTGAACGAACGTGATCGACCGCATCCCGCCCGCGGCCACGTTGATCACCACGATCACCGCGACGATCATCGCGCCCACCTGCGGCGGCGCGCCCGTGACGGTTTGGACGGCGAGGCCGGCGCCGTGCAGTTGCGGCAGGAGGTACAGCGTCCCGATACCGACCACGAGCCCGGCGCAGATCCGCCGTACGACGGGGGACTCGAAGCGGGTCTCGGCGAAGTCGGGCAGCGTGTACGCACCGGACCGGCGCAGGGGAGCGGCGACCAGGACCAGCAGCATCAGGTAGCCGACGGTGTAGCCGACCGAGAACCACAGCATGTCGGCGCCGTTCACCAGCACCAGCCCGGCGACGCCGAGGAAGGACGCGGCGGACAGGTACTCGCCGCTGATCGCCGACGCGTTCCAGCGCGGGCTGACCGCGCGGCTGGCGACGTAGAAGTCACTGGTGGTCCGGGAGATCCGTAGCCCGAACAGCCCGATCCCGATCGTTGCCACGACCACCAATCCGATCGCGGTCAGGCTGATCGCCGGCGACACCGCTATTGCCGCCCTACGAACTCGGTGAACTCGGCTTCGATTCGTTCGGCGTTGCGGACGTAGATGCGTGCGGCGACGTACACGACCGGGTACACCAGGATGCCGAGGACGACCCAGGGCAGCGGCAGGCCCAGCACCGACAGTGTGCGGGTCGGCGGGACCAGCCAGAACAGCAGCGGGATGCTGCCGAGCACGAGCACCACACTGCCGATGACGACCAGCGTGAGCCGCAGCTGGGACTGGATCAGCGACTGCATGTAGACCTGGCCGAGGCGGGTCTGCTCGTCGATCTCCCGCGCACCGGTGGGCAGGATGGGTCGCCGGGCCGCGCTGGTCCGTGGACTGGTGACGCGGACCCTGCGCGGTCCTTCCGGTGTACTCATTTCATCTCAACGAGGTCGAACGGACCAGGAGGTCGCGGAGCTCGCGCGTGTGCCGGCGGCTGACCGGGAGCCAGTCGTCACCGACCCGGACCGCGCAACGGCCGCCGTCCACCCGCATCTCGTCCACGTGCTGCAGAGCGACCAGGGTGCTCCGGTGGATCCGGGTGAAGCCTGCGTCGCGCCAGCGTTCCTCCAGCGTGCTGAGCGGGATACGGACCAGATGCGAGTTCTCGCCGGTGTGCAGGCGCGCGTAGTCGCCCTGTGCTTCGACGTACTGGACCGTGGAGCGCTGGACGAACCTGGTGACGCCGGCGAGCTCCACCGGGATCACCTCGTCGTCCGGCTCATCTGGTGACGGCGGCGCGGGCGGTGCGCCCTGGGCGATCACGCGCTGGATCGCTTGGGACAGGCGCTCCGGCCGCACCGGTTTCATCACGTAGTCGGTGGCCGCCAGCTCGAACGCCGCCACCGCGTGCTCGTCGTACGCCGTGACGAAGACGATCTGCGGGCTCCTGGAGAACTTGGACAGCACCTTGGCCAGGTCGATGCCGTCCAGCCCGGGCATCTTGATGTCGCAGAACACCACGTCCAGGTCGCTGGCCTGCAGGATCTTCAGCGCGTCCGGTCCGTTGGTGGCGCGCCGGATCTCGCCGATCCGAGGGTCCTGCTCCAGCAAGTACACCAGTTCGGCCAGGGCTGGCTCCTCGTCGTCCGCAACCAGCGCGCGCAGGGGAGTATCCGCCATAAGGCGAAGACTACGGCGACGCATGCACTCCTGAGGAGTATTTGGGGATTCGGAACGTCACCTTGGTTCCGGCGTCCACGGCGGTCTCCACGACCAGGCCGTACGTGTCGCCGTATACCTGCCGCAGGCGCGCGTCGACGTTGCCGAGGCCTACCGAGTCGCTGCCGGACTCGCCGGACAGGGCCGCCCGGATCACCTCCGGGTCGCTGCCGGCGCCGTCGTCCTCGACGCTGATCTCCGCCTCGTTGATCTGGTCGCGGGCGCGGATCGTGATGTTGCCGACTCCCGTCGTACCTTCCAGACCGTGGCGTACGGCGTTCTCCACGAGGGGCTGGACGACCAGGAACGGGATGACCACCGGGAGCACCTCAGGAGCGATCTGCAGCGACACCTTGAGCCTGTCCCCGAAGCGGGCCTGCTCCAGGACCAGGTAGCGCTCCACGTTGCGTAGCTCGTCAGCCAGCGTGGTGTACTCGCCACCACGCCGCAGGGCGTAGCGGGAGAAGTCTGCGAACTCCAGGAGCAGCTCACGCGCCCGCTCCGGGTCAGTGCGCACGAACGACGCAATAGCCGCCAGAGCGTTGTAAATGAAGTGCGGGCTGATCTGGGCTCGTAGTGCGCGCAGCTCCGCCTCCATGGCACGGGTGCGCTCCTTGTTGAGCTCTGCGAGCTCTACCTGACCAGAGACCCACCTGGCGACCTCCTCGGTCGCTCTGACGAGTGCCGCGGAGGTGTTGTTGCTGTACGCGACCAGTACGGCGACCACGCGCTCTTCGGTGACGATGGGCGTGACGACCGCTGTACGGATCGGGCATTGCGGGTCGCCGCACGCCACGTCATGCGCACCGAGTACCGCCGTACGGCCGGAGCGGAGTGTCGGTGCGGCGAGGTCCTTGGCGTCGCGGCGGTGGTTGCTCTCGTACGGTCCACCTACGCCGTCCCACGCCAGCACGCCGGACGAGTCGCAGATCGCGATGGCCGCCGTACCCAGGAGGTCTCTCAAGTGGCGGCTGGCCTTGCCGGCCGCTGCGGGTGTCAGGCCCTCGCGCAGGTGAGGGCTGGCCAACGAGGC
The DNA here is from genome assembly GCF_004331375.1 of Kribbella speibonae. Lineage (NCBI taxonomy): Bacteria > Bacillati > Actinomycetota > Actinomycetes > Propionibacteriales > Kribbellaceae > Kribbella > Kribbella speibonae. The sequence continues at coordinate 288,206 of NZ_SJKC01000006.1, forward strand.
GGTATGCAGGGTCGCATACGTCGCCTTGTCGGCCGGAGTCCCGAAATGCTTCCGCCGCCGCGCGAACACCCCCTGACGGTAACCGCTCAGCTCTCCGCGCGCGGCCTGAACGCCTCCAGCGCCTCCGTGTCGGAGTAGTTGTGCAGGAGGTACTCCGCGACCCATTCACTACGTCCCGGGTACGTCGACTCGCTCTCGATCCTGGCTGCGGCCTTGGCCGCGTCAAGTGGTGCACGCCGCAGCTGTACGCCGTCCTCGGTCAGGAGCGCCCAGCTCGGACCCGGAGCGCCGTACGGCATCCCGACACTGCCGGCGTTCACCACCAGCCGCCGATCGACCTGCCGGGCGAACGGCATGTGCGTGTGCCCGCACACCACCGTCCGCACCTCATCCGGCAGTCCTGTGAACACCTGCGCCCACCGGGAGATCGGGCTGTCCACCAGCACCATCTCCTCGTCGTCGCGCGGAGTGGCGTGGCAGAACAACACGTCCCCGATGGTCACCGTGGTCGGCAGCCCGGCCAGCAACTCGACCTGGTCCTCCCGCAACTGCTCCGCAGCCCAAGGACTCACCGCATCCGGCGGTTGTGCGGAGTAGGTTCCACGGGCCATCTCCACAAGCTCCCGGTCCGCGTTCCCGCGCACCCACACCACCCGCTCGCCCAACGCGCTCAAGACATCCAGCGTCTCCACCGGCTGCGGCCCACTGGCAATGTCCCCCGCCAGCACGATCAGATCAGCCGCCTGTACCTCCGCCTCGCCCAGCACAGCCTCCAGCGCAGGCAGCACCCCGTGAACATCAGCCAGCACAGCAACCGTGGTCATGCCCGCAGTCTGCTCCAGAACCCAAGCAAACACGGGCCAATCTGCTCAAAGCAGATCAGCTGGTGAAGGCGACGTCCTTCGCCGAGGTGATCTCGGTCGCCCGCTCGCAGGTGGCGTTGTCGAGCGAGCAGCGGACGATGGTGCTCTTGGTCGACGGTGCCTGACCGCCGCCGGACACGACCGCGACCATGAGGACGTTCCGGTCGTCTTCGGCGGCGACGCGGTAGAAGCAGCCGCTCCACTGCCGCAGCACCTTGCCAGTGCGCGCGTCCAGCGCGGTCACGATGTTGCTGCAGTAGCTGTCCCCGTACGCCGGAACGCCGAGCGCGACCGCACCGTCAGGCGTGAAACCGCTGATCCGGTAGTCGCAGGTCTGGAATCGCTTCTTGCCGGTCGCGACCTCGACGACCGTGGAGCAGCCGTCGCCGTTGTTGTTCGCAGGCAAGGACGCAGCGAGCCTGCCGTCGCCCGAGACAGCGAGCGCCTCGCCCGGGACCGTCTTCACCAGCACAGGTGCGGTGGCGCCCGGCGTCCAGGTGTAGAGCTTCCCGCTGCGCTCACTGCCCTTGGCCGTGGCTCGGTAGTACACCGTGCCTTTCGCGTACGTCAGGATCTGGATGCTCAGTACGTCGGGGAGCTTCACGGACCGCTCCGAGTCACCGGTGTCGGAGTACAGCGTGGCGCCGTACTCGCCGGACTCCACTGGCGCGGTGACCGCGTACGCGACCGCTGACCCGTCGGGCCGCCCGGCGAGCGTGGTGACGTGTGGGACGCGGCGGACCACTGCTCCGGCTGAGTTCAGCTCTGTCAGCTCGCCGCCTGTGGTTGTCGCCAGCACGCCCTGTCCGAGGCGAGCGATGTCCCCGAGACTCTCCGACCCCGGTACCGTCAGCTGCTTTCCGGCCCCGCGCACCGTGTGCCAGAAGCGGTAGGTCACCTGAGGGTCCTGTCCCTGCGGCAGTTTGGCCGCCTCCAGAGCAATCGGACCGGACGGCTGCTGCGGCGTCGAAGGCGGAGCCGTGGTGGGCTTCGGGGCCGTCGGTGGCGGCGGCTTGGGGGTGGTCTTCACCGGCGTCGGCGTCGGCGTCGGCGAAGAGGTCGCGTGTGGGGTCGCGGAGAGCGTGGGACTTGGAGTCCCGCCCAGCGGTGCGGCGTGGGTCGGGGACTCGGCCTGTGGCACTTGCCGGGCGGCAACAGCTCCGCCCGCGGCAACAGCTGCCACAGCCGTGACCGCCACGACGACGATCAGCCGGCCGATGCCCTGTCGCGCGGGCGGAGTTGTCACCTCATGCGCCGATCAGCAACTGGCCCTTGGCGAGCGGAGTGGCCAGCTCGCAGGCTCCGGTGGTGATGGTGCAACGGACAATCGATGCCGGTGTCTCGTCGCCGTCGTCGGCCAGCAGGAGCAGGTGCTGGTCGTCCTCGGGGATCGCTTGCCGGAACACACCGGACCATTCGTGCAGCAGACTGCCGTTCTTCGCGTCCAGGACCACGGCGATGCCGTCGCCGTACCCGTCTTGGTACTTCGACCCGCCGATGACGGTGGCGCCGTCCGGTGTGAAGCCGGTGATCATGTAGTCGCAGGTGCGCCACAGCCGCTTGCCCGCGGGCACCGTGAGGAGGCTGCTGCAGCTGCTCTGGTCCGCCAGGGTGGTCAGCGAACCCGCCGTACCCGTGCTGGACACCGCCAGTGCGCTCGGGATGCTCTTGAGCAGTGCGGCCTTCGACTCGCCTGGTGTCCACTCGTAGAGCGCGGAGGGCCCGTCTTGAGCGGTGGAGGCGTCGAAGTAGACCTTGCCGTTGACGTAGGCCTCCAGCGTGGTGTTCCAGATGTCCGGGACGGTGATCTTCTGGAGACCGCCCTGCCCCTCGGCCTGCTCGGCGTAGATGGTCGCACCGGCCGTTTCCTCGCCGGTGTCCTTCCGTTTGGTACCGGCGTACGCTGCGGCGCTGCCGTCGTCCGTGGTGACGATCTGGGTGATGTCCGGCGTCCGGCGGGTGACGTTGCCCTCGCTGTCGATGGTCAGCATCTCGTTGCCGAAGCCCTTGGTGACCACCGCCAGCGAGGACCCTCCGAGGCGGGCGACCTCCTGGATGTCGGTGGTGCCGGGAACCTTCACGTCCTCGCCGGCGCCGCCGCGGATGGTCCGGCCGCTCAGGTAGGTGATCTGCGGGGTCCGGCCGGTGGTGAGCTTCTTCAGGTCGATCTTCGTCTTCACCGGACCGGCCGTCGGCTTGGAGGAGGGAGTCGACGACGGGGTCGGCGTCGGCTTCGCCGTGGGCGTGGGGGTCTTCGTCGGGGTGCTCGTGGCCGTCGTCGGGGAGCTGGACAGGGGCGCCGCGTCGGCCTCGTTGGCCTGCGGGCCCTGGCGCCAGGCGAGGGCCCCGCCGCCCGTGACGGCGGCGACGGCAACAGCCGCTACGAGGGCGACCAGGCGGCCGTTCTGCACTCGCATCGTCGATCTCCTCAACTGATTCATGGTCCCGCTGTAGAACATGAGACGTCGGAAAATACTGCTTTGTTCACTCCAGCGAACGGGTCGCAGAACGGATCGAGCATAATTACGCCATGGACCAGCCACCGCGGATCGGCCGGTACTCCCTGGTCCGCCGGGTGGGTGCCGGGGGTTTCGCGACCGTTTGGCTGGCGCGCGACGAGCAGCTGGACGCCGAGGTCGCGGTCAAGATCCTGTCCGACAACTGGGTCGAGGACGAGGACGTCCGCCGCCGGTTCCTGGCCGAGGGCCGGTTTCTGCGCAAGGTCGACTCGCTGTACGTCGTCGGCGTGCACGACATCGGCGAGGCCGACGACGGCCGCCCGTTCATGGTCCTCACCTACGCCGACGGCGGCACGCTCGCGGACCGGATCAAGGCCGGACCGCTCGAGTTCGGCGAGGCGGTCCGGATCATCACGCAGGTCGGCCGCGGCCTGAAGCACCTGCACGCCCGCGGCGTCCTGCACCGGGACGTGAAACCGGCCAACGTCCTGTTCCGCACCGATCCGAACGGCGACCGCGCGATGCTGTCCGACCTCGGTCTGGGCAAGTCGCTCGCCGAGGTCTCGCGGATCACGATGCCCGGCGGCACTCCGGCGTACGTCGCTCCCGAACAGGTGATGGGCGAGCGGCTGGACCACCGTGCCGACCTGTACTCGCTCGGTGCGGTCGCGTACGCCGCCTTCACCGGCCAGGCGCCGCACGGGGTCATGAGCCTCGGTGCGGTGATGCAGATCGACTCACCACCGCCCTCGATGACCACACTGCGCGAAGACGTGACGGACGCGGTCGACGTCGTCGTACGGCGTGCTCTCGAGCCGGACCGGGACAAGCGCTGGCCGGACCTCGACAGCTTCCTCAACGCACTGCGCGAGGCGCACACCACTGGCAAGGTCCCGGCGGGGCTGGTGCCGGCCGCAGACATGCCCACACCGGCCGCCACAACCGCTCCCGTCGACCAGGCCACGGCACTGGCCAGCGCAAGCCAGTCCACCGTGGCTACGAAGCCCCAGCGTCGCAGGCGGGCAGGGGTCTTCACAGCACTCGCTGCGGTGGTGCTGGCAGCAGGCGGCGGGTACGGCGGCTACCAGTACGTCCTGACCCGCCCGGTGACGGTGGAGAACGACGGTCTGTCGGTCAAGGTCCCCCGCCAGTGGGGACAGCAGGCGAACGGGGACAAGTCACTGGTTGTCAGCACGGACACCTCAACGTGGCAGACCGACCCGAACACCGAAGGCGTCTACGTGGGCCTGGTGAACGCCACCAAACTGCCGACGTCTACCTCTACTCCGCCTGGCTGCACGCCGGAAGGTGACCCGGAGACGTCCGGGGATCAGGTCGTCACCTTCAGGTACAGCTGCAACAACGTGCCGACCGTGCTGGAGCAATACAAGAAGGTGAGCGACACGACCCTCCTCCGGGTCCAGGTCCGTGACGACAACCCGCAAGGGCGTCAAGCGGTAGTGGACTCGGCGACGTACGCGCCCTAAGGAACCAGGGACGTCAGGGACGAGATGGTTGCCTTGTGCATGCGGGGGATGACGTTCAGGGTGGCGGGGTCCGACGCGTACAGGTGTGAGCCGGACTCGTAGACCAGGTACGCGGTGCCGTTGTACTCGGTGATGCCCTCGGTCATGCTCGGGGCGCGGAAGCAGCTCAGCGCCGCCGCGTCCAGGTCCTTCTGACCGCGTTTCACCACGTAGATGTTGCTGCGGTTCCCCCGCCCGTACGACGTGCTGTAGATGAAGTGGTTGGCGGTGACCGTCAGCCCCTGCGTCTTCGTCGGGACCTCCCAGGCGCCGGCCAGTGTGGTCAGGGTGCCGTCGTCCGCGATCTTGTACTCGTACATCGTCCCGCGGCCGGTGTCGTTGAACGTCCCGGAGAACAACGAGTCCCCGTAGCTCCCGATGAACGACGATCCGGCCACGTCACGCGCCGTACCGACCTGCGCGAGGTACGGCGTACCGGCGGCCTTCAGCGCGTCCCGCAGTTCCGTCAGCCGGTACTTGCGGATGCTGCTGCCCTGGCCGGACACGAACGCCCAGCCCTTGCTCACGGTGATCCCGCCGACGTGGGACTCGGCGATCGCGACCACGCCGACGGTCGCGCCGGTGGCCGGGTTGATGCCGTAGATCTGCGAGTCGGCGCCCTCGCGGTACGACGCGATCAGGATCAGGTTCGTGCCGGAGCCGTCCCAGTTGTACCAGGTACCGGCGCCCTGCGGGGTGTGCGTGCCGAGGTTGGGGATGCTCGCGCTGTTGCTGAACCGGGCGTCGTACTTGTAGGACGCGGACGGTCCGTCGTAGAACGTCGAGCCGCCGCTGGTCGAGGTGTCGCAGCTGATCGCGGCGTGTGCAGACAGCGTGCTCGTGAGAGCGGCAGCTGTCGTGATGAAGGCGGTCGAGATGGCAAGAATGCGCATGGTGACCTCCGGAGGTTGGGCGGAAACCTACGAGATTTTCAGAGTAAATCGGCAATGAGTAACGCGCGAGGGTTCACCGGGCGTCGGCTTCGCGAACGGACGCCGTACGGTTGTCGCATGAGCGATCTGTCAGCGGCGATCGACCGCGTTCTGCCCAGCGTCCGTGCCGACCTCGAGGACCTCATCCGGATCCCGTCGGTCAGTTACGAACCGGCCCGTGCGGCCGACGTCCAGCGATCCGCGGAGGCGACCGCGGCGTTGTTCGAGGCCGAAGGCTTCACGGTGAAGATCGTCCGGGCCGGTGAGGGCGCGCCCGCGGTCATCGCCAAGAAGGCCGCACCGGCCGGCAAGCCGACAGTGCTGCTGTACGCGCACCACGACGTCCAGCCGACCGGACCGGTCGAGCAGTGGACGTCGGACCCGTTCGAGCCGACCGAGCGCGGCGACCGGCTGTACGGGCGGGGCGCGGCCGACGACAAGGCCGGGATCGCCGCCCACCTGGCCGCCGTACGGGCCTTCGGCAACGATCTGCCGGTGGGCGTGACCGTGTTCGTCGAGGGCGAGGAGGAGATCGGCTCACCGACCCTGCTGCAGTTGCTGGACGAGTACTCCGACGACCTCGCCGCCGACGCGATCGTGATCGCGGACTCGGGCAACTGGGATGTCGGCCGGCCGGCGCTGACGGTGTCGCTGCGCGGTCTGGTCGAGGCGTACGTCGAGGTGCGGACGCTGGATCATGCGGTCCATTCCGGATTGTTCGGCGGGCCGATCCCGGACGCGCTGTCGACGTTGTGCCGGCTGCTCGCGACCCTGCACGACGACAAGGGCGACGTCGCGGTGGACGGTCTGCACGCGTCCCGGGCGGCCGATGTGGAGTACCCCGAGGACCGGCTGCGGGCCGAGTCGAGCGTGCTCGATTCCGTCCGGCTGACCGGCTCGGGTTCGCTCGTCGACCGGTTGTGGACCCGGCCCGCGATCGCCGTACTGGGGATCGACGCGCCGACCGTCGCGGAGGCCAGCAACACGCTCGTGCCGGTCGCGCGGGCCAAGGTGAGCCTGCGGGTCGCGCCGGGCGACGACGCGATCAAGGCCAGCGCGGCGCTCAAGGAGCACCTCGAGAACCACGCGCCGTGGGGTGCCCAGGTCACCGTCACCGAGGGGCAGAACGGTCAGCCGTGCAGCGTGAACGCGCGCGGCGCCGGGTACGAAGCGGCCCGGTCGGCGTTCAAGACGGCGTGGGGTGTCGACCCGATCGACATGGGTATGGGCGGCTCGATCCCGTTCATCGCGGAGTTCCAGCAGACCTTCCCGCAGGCCTCGATCCTGGTCACCGGCGTGGAAGATCCGGACACCCGCGCCCACGGCATCGACGAAGGTCTGCACCTCGCGGAGTTCACCAAGGTCTGCCTCGCGGAGGCCCTGTTGCTGCAGAACCTCGCAAACCAGGCATGACCGGGCTTTTCGGCGACCCAGTGTTTGGCATAGGTTTCGGCGAGTGAAGATCGCAGTCGTACGGGAGACCAGACCGGCGGAGCGCCGGGTCGCGCTGGTGCCGGAACAAGTCGCGAAACTGATCGAGCTCGGCTACGAGGTCGCGGTCGAGCCGGCCGCCGGTGAACGCGCGCTGTTCTCCGACGACCAGTACCGCGACGCCGGCGCCGAAGTGGCCTGGGGCGCCGACCACGCCGCGACCATCGTGGCGTCGGTGCAGCCGCTCGAACGCGAGCGCCTGCAACGGTTGCACGCCGGTACGGCGCTGATGTCGTTCCTGCCGACGAACCCGCCAGACGTGGTCCGGACCGCAACCCGGGCCAAGCTGACGGTGTTCGCGATGGAGCTGATCCCGCGGATCTCCCGGGCCCAGTCGATGGACGCCCTGTCGTCGCAGGCGCTCGTCGCCGGGTACCGGGCCGCGATCGTCGCCGCCGAACGGCTGCCGCGCTTCTTCCCGCTGAACATGACCGCGGCCGGTACCGTCCCGCCGGCCCAGGTCCTCGTCCTCGGCGCCGGCGTGGCCGGCCTGCAGGCGATCGCCACCGCGAAACGACTCGGAGCGGTGGTCAAGGCGTACGACGTCCGTACGGCCGCCGCGGAGGAGATCGCGTCGATGGGCGCCGTACCGATCGAGCTCGAACTCGGCACCCTCGACGGCCCCGGCGGGTACGCCCGCGAGATGACCCCGGAACGCGCGCAGCTCCAGCGTGAACTGCTCACGCCGTACGTCGCCGCCGCGGACGCCCTCATCACCACGGCCGCCGTACCGGGCCGGACCGCGCCGATGCTGGTGACCCGGCAGATGGTCGAGCAGATGAAGCCCGGCTCGGTCGTGGTCGACCTGGCGTCCGAGCAGGGCGGCAACGTCGAAGGATCCGTCGCCGGGACCGAGTTGACGATCGGTGACGCACTCGTCTGGGGCGGCGCGAACGTGCCGTCGCAGATGGCCGGGCCCGCCTCGCGGCTCTACGGCCAGAACATCGCGAACCTGATCCGGCTGATGACCCGCAACGCCGCCTTCGATCCCGACTTCGACGACGAGATCGTCCGCGGCTGCTGCGTCACCCACGACGGCGCCGTACTCCACGAGCCCACCCGAGAGCTTCTGAAGGGCCAGGCATGACGGAATCCATCGCGTTGCTGACGATCTTCGTACTCGCGGCGTTCGTCGGCGTCGAGGTGATCAGCAAGGTCTCCTCGACGCTGCACACGCCGCTGATGTCCGGGGCGAACGCCATTCACGGCGTCATCCTGGTCGGCGCCATCATCGTCACCGGCGCGGCCGACTCCGCGATCGTGGTGATCGTCGGGCTGCTGGCCGTCGTCCTCGCGACGGTCAACATGGTCGGCGGGTTCGTGGTCACCGACCGGATGCTGGAGATGTTCAAAGGTCCGGGGGCTCGCAAGAAGGAGCTGCACAAGTGATCCCCACCTGGGCCCAGATCGGCTATCTGGTCGCCGCGGTCTGCTTCATCGTCGCGCTGAAGGCGCTGTCGTCGCCGCGCAGCGCGCGGACCGGCAACCTGATCGGCGCCGTCGGAGCGGTCCTCGCGGTGATCATCACGTTCGCCGCCTACAAACCCGACCACCTGGTGCCGATCCTGATCGCGCTGGCGATCGGCACCGTCGGCGGTGTGATCGGGTCGCGGCGGGTGCAGATGACCCAGATGCCGCAACTCGTTGCCTTGTTCAACGGCGTCGGCGGCGGCGCGGCCGCGCTGGTCGCCCTGCTCGAACTCGGCGACGTCCCCTCCGACGCGACCGTCGCGGCGATCGCCACGGCGTTCACGATCCTGGTCGGCGCGATCAGTTTCTCCGGCTCGGTGGTGACGTTCGCCAAGCTGCAGGAGCTGATGACGACTCGTCCGGTGACGTTCCCGGGCCTGCCCGTGCTGTTCGTCGCGTCGCTACTCGGCGGTGTCGCGCTCGCGGTCTGGCTCGTGTCGGATCCGCGCGTGTGGGTCGGCGTACTGCTCTGCCTCATCGGTCTCGCGATCGGTGTCATGCTGGTGCTGCCGGTCGGCGGTGCCGACGTACCGATCGTGATCTCGTTGCTGAACGCCTTCACCGGTCTGACGGTCGCCGCGGGCGGTTACGTCCTCGGGAACACGCTGCTCCTGGTCGCGGGCACGCTGGTCGGCGCCGCCGGTACGTTGCTGACCAAGCTGATGGCGGACGCGATGGGACGCTCCGTCTTCAACATCCTCTTCGGCGCGGTCCGCGGCGGATCGACGCTGGGTGCGGGTACGGCGTCCGACCGGCCCGTCATCTCCGGCGGACCGGAGGACGTCGCGATCCTGCTCGGGTACGCGAACAAGGTCATCATCGTGCCCGGGTACGGTCTCGCCGTCGCGCAGGCGCAGCACACCCTCCGCGACCTGGTCGAGGAACTGCAGGGGCGCGGGGTCAAGGTCGACTACGCCATCCACCCCGTCGCCGGCCGCATGCCCGGCCACATGAACGTCCTGCTCGCCGAGGCCCAGGTCCCGTACGAGCAACTGCGCGAGATGGACGACATCAACGGCGACTTCAAGACGACGGATGTCGTTTTGGTGGTCGGCGCCAACGACGTGGTCAACCCCGCCGCCCGCAACACCCCGTCGGCCCCCATCTACGGCATGCCGATCCTGAACGCCGACGAGGCCCAACGCGTCATCTTCCTCAAACGCTCCATGCGCCCCGGCTTCGCAGGAATCGAGAACGAACTCCTCTACGACCCCCGAACCACCCTCCTCTTCGGCGACGCCCGAGACTCCCTCACAAAACTCCTAACCGCCCTCAAAACCGTCTAACCCACCACACCACCAGCCCGGGCCAACACCCGACACTGCGGGCTGTGTCTGGGGGTGAGGGGTGTGTGGGTACTGCGGGCAGCGCCTGGTGTTGCGGACTCCGTCTGGAGCGCACAGGCACCTGACGTGCTGCCCGCGGTCCCAACCAGCTGTCGACGGCTGAAACGGTCTGGACGCGCACCGCCGACGCCTTTGGGGAAACTATTTGCCGCCCACTCGCCAAAAGTTTCCCCAAAGCGGCTGACGGCGAAGCAGGCACGCGTCCGGTGCACGTGGGCGATTGCTTGTGCAGGTAATTGCCGAGCGTCGGCCCGCACACCTGGCCGCTCCCGGCCAACGGCCTGGCCCGGCCACCGGGAGCTGTTGTTCGCCCCGTCGTAGATCTGTTTGACTTCCGCAAGCGGGAACCTCGGGCGGCGCACCCATTCCTCTCGCCAACCCCTTGAAGGAGTCCCTTTGCGCTGCCCACACCGCCCCACAACCCGAGCCTGGGACTGGGGCTAATCCACCCACCCCGCTGCGCCGCCCGAACCCCCAACTCAAACCGCCCCGAAGCCCCCACCTGCTCACTCAACTTCGCCGCCATCCTGCGAACAGTCCGCAGAGAAACTCCGAGCTTCCGCCCAACCTGCTCGTCCGTGGCCCCCTGCACCAGCAGCCGTAGGAGCTCTTTCTCCTGCATGCTCAAGTCGCTGTCGCTGTGCACAGGGCTTTGTGTGAGGCTGCGACCGCGCTGCCAGTAGTGCTCGTAGAGATCTACAGCGACGCGCAGAACCGCCTCGCTGTGATGGACCATCGCACCGATCGAGTTGTTGTCCGGGTCGATTCCTACGACCACTGCATCATCGAAGATGATCATCTTCAGCGGGACCGACGGCACTACCCGGAACTGGCCGCTGTACCGCTGGACGAAGTCGACGAACTCGCGCACTCCACGGAGCTTCACCTGAGACTCGACGATCAGGTACCGGGCGTCGAGTCTGCGGCTCAGTACCGCTTTGTCGCCAGATTCTTCAGGATCGCGTGCAGGCATTACATCAGGTGGAAACATTCCCCACATGCGTTCCGTCGGCGAGAAATGCTGCATCCTTTGATAGGCGCGCTCGCCCTCAAGTACCTCGACACCGCCCGCGTTCTTCTGGACGATGAATTCGGTGTAATCGGCAACGAATCGTCCGGCAGCGGTCCGGTCCGCGTTCAACGCTCCGGCGAGGGAGTCGATCTCAGCTTGCCGCCGGGCGGCCAGCATTTCGAATCCCGCCCGCGGGTGGAGCGGATAATCCTCGTCGGGGATGTTCCAGCGCGGCACAAGTAGCCCCAGTTCGCGCAGCGCATCGAGATGCTTGTCCACGGCACCCTCGGCGATGCCGGCAGCTGAGGCCAACTCGTCCCGATGGGCAGCCCGAATCAGATCCGGACGACGCAGCAATGCCTGGTAGACCGCGAAGTTCGCATCATCCAGCCCAAGCTCTTTGAACATTCCGTGTTTGGCGCCCCTCAGACCCAGCCGCGTTTGGCGGCGGCGACGCCGAGTTCGAAGCGGCTGGCGGCGTCGAGGCGTTCGGAGAGGTTGGCGGTGATGCGGCGGGCGGTGCGGAGGGAGATGCCTAGGAGGCGGGCGACCTGCTCGTCCTTGGCGCCGCCGGCCAGTAGACGTAGCACTTCGGCCTCGTGCGGAGTGAGCGGCGTCTCGTCGTCGCGGTCGTCGGGGTCGAACATTTCTGTTGCCCTGGACCAGTAGGCGTCGAAGAGCGCGAGGGCGACGGAGACAACGGCGGGGGTGCGGTGGATCACCGCACCAGCCGTCGGGCTCTCCGGATCCATCGGCATGACCGCGATCTCCTGGTCGAAGATCAGCAGGCGCATCGGCAGCGTGGGTGTCATCCGGACTTCACCGCCGAGCTTGTGCATCATGGCGGCGTACTCGAGAGCCTGTTTCGAAGCGGTCATGCTCTGGAGGTACACGGTTCGCATCTTGAGGCCGCGCCCCAGGTGCTCGAAGTCGGGCGAGCGTTCCGCCTTCGGGACCGAGTCGTCGAAGTGCGCGGGGACCAGACCCCAGAAGGTGTCTTTGGCCTTCAGCGCCAGCTCCTCGATCCGACGCGAAGCATTCGCACGGCCCTTGAGTACCTCGACATCTCCGCTGCTCCGCGAGGTCAGCAGCTCGTTGTACTGCTCGGCGATGACTTCGGCGGAGGCTTCGGCTTCTCTCAGCTCGCCGAGTGCTCTGTTCAGTTCAGTACGTCGTCGTTCCGCCAGGCCGGTCAGCCCGACGCGAGGATGGACTGCATGCTCGCCGTCCGGATTCGTCCAGGTCGGGACCAGCAGTTCCAGCTTTCGGAGCGTGTCCATCAGCTCCTCGACTTCGCCGGCCGAACGGTCTACTAGCGCCGCAATCTGCCCGGGCGTACTGTCTGGGTGGTTGAGAAGGGCGTGATAGACCGCGAAAGTGGCTTCGTCCACCCCCAGCGGCTCGAGCACGATCTTCTCCTCCAGAACTTGTCGGAACCGACCATATACAGACAGCGTCGACAAAGAGGACACAACGGTCGGAACCGGATTATTTCGAAAGGTCGAATAGTGATCAAGAAGTTGCTGAGTGTAGCCGCTGGCGCCCTCTTCCTTGTAGCGGCTAGCGCGCTCCCTGCCGCGGCGGCGGGCGACGAGCCTGCCTGCGTCCCCATGACCTGCTGGTAGACGCTGGTCTTGGGTACACGTCGCGTCCCGTAGACTGCGGGTGTGGCTCGTGGCGATGGTCGGCTTACTCATGAACTCGACCCGCAGGATCTGGGTCCGCAGGACGCCTGTGGCGTCTTCGGGGTCTGGGCGCCGGGGGAAGAGGTTGCCAAACTCACCTACTTCGGGCTCTATGCCTTGCAGCACCGGGGGCAGGAGTCGGCCGGGATCGCGGTCAGTAACGGGAGTCAGATTCTCGTTTACAAGGACATGGGGCTGGTCAGCCAGGCGTTCGACGAGGCCACTCTGGCTTCGCTCCGCGGGCATATCGCGATCGGCCACTGCCGGTACTCGACGACCGGGTCCAGTGTCTGGGCCAACGCGCAGCCGACGTTCCGGTCCACCGCGACCGGGTCGATCGCGCTCGGTCACAACGGCAACCTGACCAACACCAGCGAGCTCGCCGCGAGCCTGAACGGTGAAGGTGACCTTGATCTCGGTCTGGACGCCGAGGTCGATCACGCGAAGGCGAACGCGAAGCACGGTGCGTCGAGTGACACCGACATCTTGACCTCGATGCTCGCCGGGTACCCGGATCTGACCATCGAGCAGGCCGCCGCGAAGATCCTCCCGAAGGTCAAGGGCGCGTTCAGTCTGGTCTTCATGGACGAGAACACGCTGTACGGCGCCCGCGACCCGCAGGGCATCCGCCCGCTGGTGCTCGGCCGGCTGGAGCGCGGCTGGGTGATCGCCAGCGAGACCGCCGCCCTGGACATTGTCGGCGCGAGCTTCATCCGCGAGGTCGAGCCGGGTGAGATCGTCGCGATCGACGCGGAAGGTCTTCGCTCGACCAAGTTCGCCGAGCCGGACCCGAAGGGCTGTCTGTTCGAGTTCGTGTACCTGGCGCGCCCGGACACCCAGATCTCCGGTCAGCGGATCCATTCGACCCGGGTCGAGATCGGCCGCCGGCTGGCGCGCGAGCACCCCGCCGAGGCGGACCTGGTCATCGCGACGCCGGAGTCCGGCGTACCGGGCGCGATCGGGTACGCCGAAGAGTCCGGCATCCCGTACGGGTCGGGCCTGGTCAAGAACGCGTACGTCGGCCGCACGTTCATCCAGCCGAGCCAGACGATCCGCCAGCTGGGCATCCGGCTGAAGCTGAACCCGCTGCGCGAGGTGATCGAGGGCAAACGCCTGGTGGTCGTCGACGACACGATCGTCCGCGGCAACACCCAGCGGGCCGTGATCCGGATGCTGCGCGAGGCCGGCGCCAAGGAGATCCACGTCCGGATCACCGCGCCGCCGGTGAAGTGGCCGTGCTTCTACGGCATCGACTTCGCCAGCCGCGCCGAACTGATCGCGAACGGCCTGAACACCGAGGAGATCTGCCGCTCGCTCGGCGCCGACTCGCTCGGTTACATCAGCCTGGATGTCCTGGTCGAGGCCACCACCGTGCCGAAGGAGCGGCTCTGCCGGGCCTGCTTCGACGGGGTCTACCCGGTGGCGCTGCCGGATCCGGAGCACCTCGGCAAGCACCTGCTCGAGCTGCCGGTGGCCACCGATGTCGACGGCCTGGCCACGGTCTCCGGCGGTGCCGGCGCCGCGGACGCGCTCAGCCGTCCGTAGTAGGGAGAACAGAAACGTGAGTCAAGGCGCGAGTTACGCCGCTGCCGGCGTCGACATCGAGGCCGGTGACCGGGCCGTCGAACTGATGAAGGAGTGGGTGGCGAAGGCGACCCGCCCCGAGGTGGTCGGCGGGCTCGGCGGTTTCGCCGGGTTGTTCGACGCGACCGCGCTGACGGCGTACCGGCGGCCGCTGCTGGCGACGTCGACGGACGGGATCGGGACCAAGGTCGCGATCGCGCAGAAGCTGGGCAAGCACGACACGATCGGGTTCGACCTGGTCGGGATGGTCGTCGACGACCTGGTGGTGTGCGGCGCGGAGCCGTTGTTCATGACCGACTACATCTGCACCGGCAAGGTGGTGCCGGAGACGATCGCGCAGATCGTGAAGGGCATCGCGGAGGCGTGTGTCGAGGCCGGTACGGCGCTCGTCGGCGGCGAGACCGCGGAACACCCGGGGCTGCTGGAGCCGGACGAGTACGACGTGGCGGGCGCGGCGACCGGTGTGGTCGAGGCCGACGAGGTGCTGGGCGCGGAGCGGGTGCGCGCAGGAGACGTCGTACTGGCGATGGCGTCGTCGGGACTGCACTCGAACGGGTACAGCCTGGTGCGGCACGTGTTCTTCGACCGCGCGAAGTGGACGCTGGACCGAGTCGTGCCCGAGCTGGGGACGACGCTCGGTGAGGTGCTGCTGACACCGACGCGGGTCTACGCCAAGCACTGCCTGGAGCTGATCCAGGAGCTGAACGGCGGCGACGACAAGCCGCTGCACGCGATGTCGCACATCACCGGCGGCGGCTTCGCCGCGAACCTGGCGCGGGTGATCCCGGACGAACTGTCCGTGCGGATCGACCGCTCGACGTGGACGCCGGCGCCGATCTTCGGGCTCGTCGGGCTCCTCGGCGACGTCGCGCTGCCCGAGCTCGAGAAGACGCTGAACATGGGCGCCGGCATGGTCGCCGTACTGGACCCGTCCGCCGCGGACGCAGCCGTGCAGGAGCTGGCTGCGCGCGACATCCCCGCCTGGGTGTGCGGCGAGGTCACCGCGACGCCTGGCGGCACGGTCGCCCTCGAAGGCACCTACGCCAAATAGGTCAGCGCCAAGTAGGTCAGCTCACCACCTGCGAGCGGTTCCGGAGTCCAGCCGTCCGACGCCTCGGGCGGCTGGATCGCTGGTCCCGTCACAGGTGGAGCTGGTGTGATGGAACACGTCGGCACACGGTGAACCGCCCAGCCACCCGCGAGGGGCACCTGAGCAGCTCAGCCGGGCTGATGTTGCTTACCGACGGGGGTGGTAGTCGTCGGCGTCGTCACCGTCGCCGTCGTTGTCACCGTTTGCAGAACGGTCGCCACCCTGGTCACCGGACAGCTCTCGCTTGAGCTGGTCCAAGTCGGTGTCCCAGGTGCGGTACTTCAGGTCGCGTGCGACCTTCGTCTGCTTGGCCTTTGCACGGCCGCGCCCCATAGCGTCGACCCCCTCGCACAAGTCAACCGGGTACGCTGCGTGGCGCCCACGGATCAGTCGTCAGTAATCGTGGTTCAAGGATACCCGGAGCGGCGGATCGACACACGCACCGCCCCCGACCAGAGGTCCGATCACAGCGTCGATGGGGTGGGCCGATCCCCTCAAACCGGCCCACCCCACCGCGTCCGGGCCCCGTTACTTCACTTCGCGACGTGAGCTAGCCCACAGTCCGACGATGGTCGGAAGAACGATCCAGACGCCCACCGCGACCAGCGTCTCGGGCACCATCCCGTGCAGATCACGCTCCGCGATCCGGCCGAGTGCGCCGAACACGTCCAGCCAGTTCGCGTTGTCCTTGAACAGCGCCGGCCCGGCCAGCGACCAGGCGGTCGGCGCGATGAAGTACACGAGGATGCCGGCCGCGGTCTGAGCGATCACGGCACCGAAGGCGGCCGCCATGACGACGTTCAGCGCGGCGCTCAGGTAGCCGCCGGCGAGTTGCCCGCCGAGTCCGGCGTACGTCGTGTCGAGATCGCTGACCGCTCCAGCCAACGCCGTACCAACGAAGGTCAGGCCGACGACGCCCGTCAGTACGGCGGCAGTCAGCACGACGGCCGAGACGAACTTGGCCAGCTGGACCCGGATCCGGCGCGGTGACAGCGTGAAGGTCGTCAGCGCGGTGCGCTGGGTCCACTCCGATGTCATCGCCATCACGCCGATCACCGGCAGCAGTAGCATCACGCCGGTCGAGGCGGCGCCGAAGAAGAAGTCGAACCCGACCGGCCCCTGGTCCGGCAGGTGCGTGAGCTGCCACGTGATGGCGGCGATTGCGAGCAACAGAATCGCGGCGATCAGAAACCGGCCGCTGCGGGTGTTGACGGACTTGCGGAGCTCGATGGTCACGAGCTTCAGGAAGGACTGGCCGCGGGCGGGCGGCAGGCTGGTCGCCACCTCGCTGCGGTGCTTGGCGGTGGTCGCGGGCGCGACGTCGGTCACGGTGGTCATGAAAGTCTCCAGGAAGGAAGAAGTAGGTCAGGCGGCGGCTGGCGTGGCGGTCAGCTGGAAGAACAGGTCCTCCAGGCCGGCGCCGTCGCTCTGGCGGAGTTCGAGAAGGATCTGACCGGCCCCGGCGGCGGCCCGCCCGACCTGCTCGGCGGTGGCGTCGACGCGCAGCGCGCCGTCGTGCAGCGGCTCGAGGTTCAGGCCGGCGGCGGTCAGGGCCTGGTTCAGGCCGATCGGGTCGAGACCGCGGACGAGCGTGCCGGAGCCGGCGAGCAGCTCCTCCAGCGAGCCGTTGGCGACGATCCGGCCGCCGCCGATGACGACCAGCCGGTCGACGGTCGCCTGGACCTCGCCCAGCAGGTGGCTGGACAGGATCACCGTGCCGCCGCGGGAGGCGAAGTCCTGCAGCAGCCCGCGCATCCACCGGATGCCTTCCGGGTCCATCCCGTTGGCGGGCTCGTCGAGGATCAGTACGGCGGGATCGCCGAGCAGGGCACTGGCGATACCGAGCCGCTGCCGCATACCGAGCGAATACTGACCGACACGGCGCTTGGCGGCGTGAGCGAGTCCGACTGCCTCGAGCATCTCGTCGGCGCGTGTCTTCGGTACGCCGAGCAGGCTCGCGTTCAGCAGCAGCGTCTCGCGGCCGGTGCGGCCCGGGTGCTGCGCGGCGGCGTCCAGCATGACCCCGACGACGCGGCCCGGGTTCGGCAGGTCGGCGTACCGCTTGCCGGTGATGGTGGCGGTGCCGGAGGTCGGCGGCGTCAGCCCGGTGAGCATCCGCAGCGTGGTGGACTTGCCGGCGCCGTTCGGGCCGAGGAAGCCGGTGATGCTGCCGGGCTGCACGGTGAACGACACGTCCTGGACAGCCGTGGTGCTGCCGTACCGCTTGGTCAGGTTCTCGACGGTGATCATGACATCGAGTCAACCGTCAGCGACCCCCGTCGCACATCGGACGAGCGGCTGCCGCCACCCCCTACGAAAGTCGTGAGATCGGCTCCGGAACCCACCCGGAAGGGGGACGTGATCGCGTCGACCGTCGAACTACAGTGACGGAATGCGACGGTTGCGCCGGTGGTACGCCTGGTGGGTCAGGCATGCCCCGCGGCTGCGCGACATCCTGTACGTCGGCTTCAGCCTGCTGACGATCGTCGCGCAGGCCGCGTCCGGCAGCGGCTGGGGGGTCAAGGACTGGTGGACTCTCGGAGTCGGCGCGGTGGCGTCGGTGGTGCTGCTCTGGCGCCGGCGCTTTCCGGCGACCGTCACCGCGATCACGATCCTGGCGATGCTGACGACTTCGGTCTTCGTTCCGATGGGCCTCGCGTTGCTGACGCTGGCGATCCGCCGCCGCGATCTTGTGCTCGCGGTCCTGGGTCTTGCCGCGTACGCCGCCTACGTCGTGAACACCGCGGCGACTGGAGACCAGTTCTGGGTGTCGGTGTTCACCGCACCCTTCCTGGTCGGGACCTGGGTGGCCATCGGCGCCTATGTCGGAGCGCGCCGCGACCTGATGGCGTCGCTGCGCGATCGTGCCGAGCGTGCCGAGGCCGAACGCGAACTGCGCAGCGAGCAGGCCCGGCTGGGCGAGCGCGCCCGGATCGCGCAGGAGATGCACGACGTCCTCGCCCACAAGGTCTCGCTGATCGCGCTGCACGCGGGCGGTCTGGAGGTGAATCCGTCCGTCGGCCCCGACAAGGTCGAGGGCTCGGCCCGGCTGATCCGCGAGACCGCACGGCAGGCGATGGAGGACCTCCGGGAAGTCCTCGGCGTACTGCGGTCGGACGTCAGCGTCGACGGGACGGACCTGACACCTGTCCCGAAGGCCTCGGATCTCGAGCGGCTCATCATGGCCTCCCGAGACGCGGGAGTGGCCGTGGGGTACGACGTCTCGCTGCCCGACGACGTACCGGTGTCGGTCGGGCGGACCGTCTATCGCCTGGTGCAGGAGTCGCTGACCAATGTGCACAAACACGCGCGCGGCGCCGCGACCGACGTACAGGTCCATGGTGCCCGGGGTGAAGGGGTGACGGTCAGGGTGACGAACGTCCGTCCGGTGGCTGCTGGTTCACTGCTGCCTGGTGCCGGTGCCGGGCTGGTCGGTCTGCGGGAGCGGGTGCAGCTGGTCGGCGGCAGGCTCTGGACCGGACCGACGACGGAAGGCGGCTGGCGGGTGGAAGCCTGGCTGCCCTGGGCTGACGGCCGTGAGCAGGTCGCGGACCAGGTTGAGGCGTTGCGCGGTGACGCGGTGTTGCACGGAGACGAAGGAGAGCGATGACTCGGCTGCTGATCGTGGACGACGAGGCGTTGGTGCGGGCCGGGCTGAAGATGATCCTCGAGTCCGACGACGAGCTCGAGGTCGTCGCCGAGGCCGAGGACGGCGCGGACGCGGCGCGGATGGTGAAGGAGCATCGGCCGGATGTCGTGCTGATGGACATCCGGATGCCGCGGCTGGACGGGCTGGCCGCCACTCGGGAGGTGCAGGCGCTGCCGGATCCGCCGAAGATCGTCGTCCTCACGACGTTCGACCTGGACGACTACGTGTTCCGGGCGTTGCAGGCCGGGGCCAGCGGGTTCCTGCTCAAGGACACGCCGCCGCGCGAGTTGGTGCAGGCGATCAAGGTGGTCGCGGCCGGGGATGCGATGCTGTCGCCGGCGGTGACGCGCCGGCTGATCGGGCACTTCGCCGGCGATCCGCGCGCCGACCGGAAACGGTCCGCGCAGGAGCGGATCAACAAGCTCACCGACCGCGAGCGCGAGGTGCTGGTCGCGGTCGGCCGCGGCCTGCAGAACGCCGACATCGGCCGAAAGCTCTTCATGAGCGAGGCCACCGTGAAGGCCCACGTCTCCCGCGCCCTGGTGAAGCTCGACGCGACAAATCGCGTCCAGGTCGCGATCCTGGCCTACGAAGCCGGTCTGCTCGACGACTGAGCCAAAGGCAAAGGAAACCGGCCCGATCCGTCGGAGGGGTGGGGGCGACGGTTCGGGCCGGTTCCGGAAGTCAGCGTTCCTGGGGGGATAGGACGCTGACGACCGGCGACGCCCAATGGGGGGAAGGGCGCCGCCGGTCAGGACTCAGACGCGGCCGAAGGCCACGCTGCTGGTCCAGATCTTCGCCTTCGCGACCGGCTTACCCGGCTTCGAGGCGTGCCACAGCATGTTTCCGCCGGCGTAGATGCCGACGTGGTACACGCCGCCGCCACCGTTGCGGAAGAACACGAGGTCACCCGGCTTGGCGGCCTTGCGGCTGATGTGCTTGGTCGCGCTGTACTGCTGGCGCGACGTGCGCGGCAGCTTCTTGCCGGCCTTCTTGTACACGAAGCCGGTGTAGCCGGAGCAGTCGAAGCCGCGGGTCGTCGTGCCGCCGTAGCGGTACGGGGTGCCCTTGAGCTTGGCCGCCTCGCGGAGCACCTTGGCGCGGAACGTGGTCGTGCCGCTGCTGGCGCCGTACTTGCCGTAGAGCACCTTGTGCTTGGCGGCCCAGGTCAGCCGGCCCCAGGTCTTCTTGTCCATGTAGCCGGTGGCCTTCAGGCCCCACGACGTCTGGAACTTCTTCAGGACCCGGACGGTGCTGGTGCCGAAGTAGCCGTCCGGACCCAGGTGCAGGGCCTTCTGGACGTACTTCACGGTCGGGCCGCGGTCGCGGAACCGGAGCAGCGGCTTGCTGGCGACGCTCCAGTACCCACGCGGCGTCGCTGTCGCGGTGGTGGAGGTGGTCGCCGCGTTGGCAGCAGGGGTGGTGGTGACGGTGAGAGCAGCTCCACCGCCCACCGCGAGGCCGACCGTCAGAACGGCGGCTGCGGCCCGGGGAGTCCCCGGACGGGTGGTGGTCCTACGGTGCTTCGCCAGAGTCCGGCCGGTAGGCCGGTTCGTACTGGACTCAGCGGTCTGGCTGACGGCGCGCAGAAGCGACGTCCGTCGGGCAGTGACGGGCATGGTTGTCTCCCGACGCCTGTGAAGTTAGCTGTCGGGTTCGGGCTGGGATTCATAGCCCGGTCCGCTCCCGCGGACTTCACCCCAGGGTCTCGGCCACTCACGGTCGAGACCCAACTTCCTGGGTCCCCCACCCCTGCCATGGTTTTCGAGGGGAGCACATGGGCCCTGGCAGGGCTCGGCGTTGACCCGTGTGCAGTTCGTGTTGTTTACCGAACCGCCGACGACTGTATAACAGAACGATCACGACGCAAACCCTCAGATCGACAAAGTCGCTCCTAAATGGCCCTGAGGGGGCCGCTGACGGGTCAGCAAGCCGTGGTGAACACCAGGTGTCCTGAGCGCGTCTGAGCGGGGCTGAGGCGGCAAATGCGGGCTTCCGCGTGACCCCGGTCACATTCGATGGTGGCTTTCTGTGACAACGGGCACAGAGGGTGGTCAGGGCACCCTAAAGTCCTTGCGTCTTCAGCTAGTTCCGAGCAGCTCCTGGAAGCGCTCCAGCCCCACGTTCCCGCCTGACAGCACCACTCCGACGCGCTCCGGCATCCCGTGGATCCGCCCGGCCAGCAGTGCGGCCAGCGCACTCGCCCCGCTCGGCTCCAGCACGATCTTCAGCCGCTCGAACGCGAACACCATCGCCTCCAGGATCTCGGCGTCGCTGACCAGCTCGAACGACTCCACCAGCCGCTGGTTGACCGCGAACGTCAGCTCGCCCGGCGTCGAGATCGCCTGCCCGTCCGCGATCGTCCGCGGTATGGCGATCTCCACCCGCTCACCAGCCGCCAGCGACCGAGCGTGGTCGTCACCCGCGGCCGGCTCGACGCCGATCATCCGGATCCCGGGCGACAGCATGGTCGCCGCGGTCGCACAGCCGGCCATCAGCCCGCCTCCGCCGACCGGGACGATCAGCGCCCCCAGGTGCCCGACCTCCTCGATCAGCTCGAGCGCCACCGTCCCCTGCCCGGCCATGACGTCCTCGTGGTCGTACGGCGGAATCAGCGTCCGCCCGCGCTCCGTGGCCAGCTCCTGGGCCAGCGCGGTCCGGTCCTGCGTGTACCGGTCGTACGTCACCACCTCAGCGCCGTACCCACGGGTCGCGGCCAGCTTCGTCGGCGGGGAGTCCTCCGGCATCAGGTTCACCACCGAGGTCCCGGCGAGGCGTGCCGCCAGCGCGACGGCCTGCGCGTGATTCCCCGACGAGTACGCCGCCACGCCCGCGGCGAGCTGCTCCGGGCTGAGGCGGCTGATCGCGTTGTACGCCCCGCGGAACTTGAATGCGCCGATCCGCTGGAAGTTCTCCGCCTTGAGGAACACCTGCGCCCCGACGCGCTCGTCGAGCGTCCGCGAGGTGAGGACCGGCGTACGGTGCGCGACACCCTTCAGGCGCTCCGCGGCGGCCTGGACATCTGTGAGACTCAGCACGATCCGACGTTATCCGTGGGCGATGTCAAAGTGCGTGGGGCCGCTCCGTACTGATGGATGAGAGGCGCCCACCACCGGGCACCGTACGAGAAGGAGTCATCGTGAAGTACCTACTGGTCCTGAACGTCAACCCCGACGTGATCGCCGCGCTGCCCGAGGCGGAGCAGCAGGCGATCGGCAGTGGACATCAGAAGTTCATGGACACGATCAAGGCGTCGGGCGAGTTCCACAGCACGGTCGCGCTGCAGCAGCCGGCCGAGTCCGCGGTGGTCAGGGTCCGCAACGGGCTCCCGGCCGTCACCGACGGGCCGTTCGTGGAGTCGAAGGAGTTCCTCGGCGGCTACTACCTGGTCGACGTGGCCTCCCGGGAGCGCGCCTGCGAGCTGGCCGCGATGATTCCGGACGCCGGGATCGAAGGGCTCGGTGTCGAGGTCCGCGGGGTCGAGTTCGCGGACGGTCTCTGAGACGACGAAGGAGGGTTTCCCCACGGACTCGTGGAGAAACCCTCCTTGTTTTACGAGGTTTTACGAGGTTCTGCAGGTTCTACAGGGGATCGCAGGGGGTTTCAGTCGGTCTGGTCGTCGACCTTCGCGTCGGCCGCGTTCTTCTTGATCGACTCGATGCCGTTCTCGGCCGCGGCCTTGGTCTTGTAGCTCTCGCTGCTGGTCGCGATCACCTCGCCGTTGCCGGCCTTCAGACGAAACCGGAACTCGCCGGACTTGTCCTTGTACAGCTCGAACTTCCCCGCCATCGGTGTACCTCCATAGAGAGTGGTATCGCTCCGCTTCGGAGCGTAGCCCTCTCCGGCCGCCTCCGCCGCCCGCACACGCCCTACGACTTGGCGACGCCGCGGATGCCGGCGACGACGAGTTCGAGGCCGAGGTCGTAGTACCGGTCGCGGGACGACGGGCAGATCAGCGCGCTCGCCGCGGACGTGATCAGCGGGTAGCGCTCGGGGGAGAGGGCGCCGAGTGAGGCGCGCTTGCGCCGCAGCGACGCCTCGCGGGCCTCCGGGTCGCTCACCTCGCGGACGATCGGGTCGGTGGTGACCAGCGCGATCAGCGAGCAGATCGACTGCCGGCCGACCTCGGCTGCGTCGTCGGCGGAGAACCCGCCCTCGATCAGCAGTCCCAGCGCCCGCTCGGACAGCGCGAGTCCGGACTCGGTGACCAGGATCCGGGACAGCGTCAGGTCCGCCAGCCGCGGGTGCGCGCGCAATGCGCTGAGGAACGCGCCCAGCAGCGCCTGCAGCTGCACGTCCCACGGCTCGTCGGTCGGCTCCGGGAGTACGACGTTCGCGAGCAGGCGGTCGCCCAGCGCCGCCAGCAGATCGTCCTTGTCCTTGAAGTGCCGGTACAGCGCCATCGGCGTGACGTCGTGCTGCGCGGCCAGCTTCCGGAACGAGACCGCGGCCGGTCCCTCGTCGTCGGCGATCGTCAGCGCGGTGTCGACGACCTTCTCCGGGTCGAGGCGGCGCGAGGTCTCTTTGGTGATCACGTTGACAAGTCTACACCGTACACCTACTGTCTACTCCGTAAGCTTACGCCGTATACATACGGTGTAGACCTAAGACTTCGAATGAGGTACGGCGATGCGACGCAGTCCCTGGGCCACCCTGGCGGTGCTGGCTCTCGCGCAGTTCATCGTGGTGCTGGACGTGACGATCGTGAACGTCGCGCTGCCCCACATCCAGGCGGACCTGAACTTCTCCGCCGACTCCCTGCAATGGGTGATCAACGCGTACACGCTGCTCTTCGGCGGCTTCCTGCTGCTCGGCGGGCGAATGGCCGACCTGCTCGGGCCGCGCCGGGTGTTCACCGCGGGCCTGCTGCTGTTCGGTCTCACCTCGCTGGTCGCGGGGCTGTCGAACTCGCCCGAGTTCCTGATCGGCGCCCGGGCCGTCCAGGGCCTCGGCGGCGCGCTGCTGTCACCGGCCGCGCTGGCGATCCTGACCATGACCTTCGCGCACGGACGCGAACGCAACATCGCGATGGGCGTCTGGGGCGGTCTGGCCGGCCTCGGCGGCACGCTCGGTGTCGTCGCGGGCGGCGTACTTGTCGACTCGCTGAGTTGGCAGTGGGTGTTCTTCGTCAACGTGCCGATCGTGCTCGCACTCGTCGCGCTCATCCCGGTGTTCGTGCCCGACGTACGGCACGCGACGGGTCGCCGTACCTTCGACACGCTCGGGGCGGTGCTCGGTACGACGGGCTTGATGGCCGTCGTGTACGGCGTCGTGCGGTCGGAGCCGTCCGGATGGGGATCGTTCGAGGTCGTCGGTGTACTGGCCGCGGGGGTTGTCCTCCTGGCGGCGTTCGTCCTGGTCGAGACCCGGTCGGCGGCCCCGCTCGTCCCGTTGCGGTTGTTCCGGTCCCGGGCGTTGAGCGTGTCCGGTGCATCGCTCGCGCTGAACGGTGCCGGGTTCCTGTCGATGTTCTTCCTGACGGCGATCTACCTGCAGCAGGTTCGCGGCGACAGCGCGCTCGATGCCGGCATCCACTTCCTGCCGATGGGGGGCGCGGCGATCGTCGGGGCGGTCCTCGCATCGCAACTGGTGCAGCGGTTCGGGACGCGGACGGTTCAGCTCGCCGGTGCGGTTCTCAGTGTGGTCGGGCTGCTGTTGCTGTCGCAGGCGGACGCCGCCGGTAGCTACAGTTCGCAGTTGCTTCCCGGTCTGATCGTCTTCGGATTCGGCATCATCGGCGTCGGCGTACCCGGCCAGATCAACGCGGTCTCCGAGGTC
Source organism: Kribbella speibonae (assembly GCF_004331375.1). Classification (NCBI taxonomy): domain Bacteria; kingdom Bacillati; phylum Actinomycetota; class Actinomycetes; order Propionibacteriales; family Kribbellaceae; genus Kribbella; species Kribbella speibonae. Next base: position 313,091 of record NZ_SJKC01000006.1, read on the forward strand.
CGTCCCGCCGAGGCCGGTGCGGCGTCGGGTGTCGTCAACGCGATGTACCAGGTCGGCGGCGCGCTGGGTCTGGCGATCGTCACGACGCTCTCCATCACCCACACCACCAACGAACTCACCCACGGCGCGACCCAACTCCAGGCGCTCCAGTCCGGCTACGAACGCGGCCTACTCGCAGCAGCCGCCTTCGCCGTAGCCAACGTCCTACTAACCTTCGCCACCCCACAACTCCAGCCCACAACGGAACAACTCACCGAAGCCACCGCCGCCGCATAAGTTGCCCGAGGCAATGTCCGGCCGATCTAGGGTGATTGCCGTGCACCCCCTGATCTGGCCGGACTGCCGCAACGTCCGCGACCTGGCCGGCCTCCCGACCACAACCGGCGAACTCCAGCCGGGCCGCCTGATCCGCAGCGACAACCTCGACCAACTCACCCCCACCGGCCGCGCCGCTGTCGAAGCCCTCGACATCAGCAGATTCGTGGACCTGCGCAGCGCCTGGGAATGCGAGACGTGGCCGTCGCCGTACGCCGACGACGCCCGGTGGCGGAACGTTCCGCTCTGGGATCCGGGCGACCCGGACGTGTCGGACCTGGACCTGTTCGAGATGTACCGAATCCTGATCGACGACTACAACACTCGCGTCGCGTCCGCCGTGACCGCAATCGCCGATGCACCGCCCGGTGCCGTGGTCGTGAACTGCCACGCAGGCAAGGACCGAACAGGCGTCGTCATCGCCTTGACCCTGGACCTGTCCGGCGTACCCCAGAACCTGATCGCCACCGACTACTCCGACGTCGACGCAGCCACGATGCTGCGTCTGCTTGCCCACGTGCAGAAGCGGTACGGCGGGACGCGGCGGTATCTGTTGAATTCAGGGGTGACCACTGAACAAGTGAATGCGCTGACCAGTCGTCTGACGGGGTGAAACCCAGGGCGATCCCCGATGCCTGTGCTGTCCGCTGCCGGAAGGGTTGAGGCAACGGAACAGACAAGAGGAGATCGGGATGCTGGTGGCATTGGTGACGGCGGCGGTTGTTGGGTTGACGCCGGGGGTGGCTTCGCCGTTGCAGGCGAAGCTCGATGACGTGGTGGGGATCGGGGCCGTTGCCGAGGTACGGGACGGGCGGGCGGTGTGGCGGGGCAGCAGCGGTGTTGCGGAACTCGGCAGTTCGCGGAAGGTTCCGGTGGCGGGGCGGTTCCGGATCGGCAGTATCACCAAGACGTTTGTCGCCACCGTCGTACTGCAACTCGTCGCCGAAAAGCGGATACGTCTCGAGGACTCGGTAGAACACTGGTTGCCGGGCGTCGTGCCGAACGGCGCGAACATCACCGTGCGCCAATTGCTCAACCACACCAGCGGTTTGTACGACTTCAAGAAGACGTTGCCGATGCCGCCGAGCCCGGAGTTCTACGCGCTGCGCTATCGCACCTGGACCGCCGCGGAGCAGATCGAGCGCGCCCTCGCGAATCCGCCGGTGTTCGACACGCCGGGCTCGCGCTACGACTACTCGAACACCAATTACCTGCTCCTCGGCGAGATCATCGAGAAGGCGACCGGCCGGACGTACGCCGAGCAGATCGAACGCCGCCTGATCCGCCCGCTCAAGCTGCACGGTACGACGCTTCCCGGTACGTCGCCGTACATCAAGGGACCGCACGCGCACGGGTACATCCCGAAGGACGGCGCCCAACTCGACTACACCGAGATGAACCCGACGCTGTTCGGCGCGGCCGGCGACATGATCTCCACGACCCGCGACCTGAACCGCTTCTTCGCCGCCCTGCTCGGCGGGCACCTGCTCCCGGCCCGGCTGCTCGACGCGATGAAGACGCCGGGTACGGCGGACAAGGCGTACGGCCTCGGGCTGTCGTGGCACGACACCGTGTGCAAGATCCGGGTGTACGGCAACGACGGCGACGCGCTCGCGTACCAGGCCTACTCGTTCTCGACGGAGGACGCCCGGCGACAGGTCACCGTCGCCGTAACCCCGCACCTCCCGGACAACCCGGACAAGTCGGTCGACGCCTTCGTGGACCAGGCAATCTGTCGCTGAAACCGGTCACCGGATGTGACATTGTCCGCTCGGCGGTTTGGTGATCGAGGGAAACGGCGACACTGGTATGGATGCCTTGTTGCCATCTCCCGAAGGGGTCCGGGACCTTGGAACTCGCCATGCTCGGTGCCGACGACTGGCCGATCGCCCGGGACGTCCGTCTCCGGGCCCTGAAGGACTCGCCGACGGCGTACATCGCCGACTACGAGGACGAGGTAACCGTAGGCGAAGCCGGCTGGCGCGAACGTTTCACCCGCATGCAGTGGGCCGTGGCCCGGGACGCCACCCGGATCATCGGCCTGGCAAGCTCGGTCCGCGTCGCCGCTCGCCCGCCGTACGAGCGTCATATCGAGTCCGTCTGGGTAGACCCGAGATACCGCCGCAACGGCGTACTCCGAGCGGTCTTCGGCCACCTGGCAACGGTCGAACCCGACGTCACCGAGTGGCGCGTCTGGGTTCTGGACACCAACACGATCGCCCGCCAGGTCTACGAGCGACTGGGCTTCTACGCCACCGGAGAATGCCAACCCCTACCCGACGGCTCCGGCCGCCGCGAAATTCGTCTCCGATTCGGTGGGTAGACCGTAGCCACAGGAGATCCATCTGGGCAGCTGGAGCTCGGCCAGCGCGTCCCGTTCCCTCCGGACCTGCGGGAAATGGCCGAGCATCTTCTGCCACCGACGCTCGTCCTCCTGCCAGTTCACGATGAAGTCCGCACACAGATCCGGCGAAATGCTGTCGGCCCGATCCTGTGCGATCTTCAGCGACTTGTTCGCATCGCTGTAGTCCGCCTCGCTGAGCTGGGCGCGCGGAAGGGCTTCGATCGTTTCGGCGATCGTCTTGAGCCGGACGCTCTTGAAGTGCTGCCAGTAGCTCGCCCGAGTCGCGATGGCCAGTTGCTCCTCGAAGCACAGTCCTGAGCGGCGGTCGAAGGCCGCGTACAGCCCCTCGGCGAGGAGGTCGCCGAACTCTTCCCGGGCCGCGCGTTGCGGGTCCGCGAACGGCCGGTACTCCAGTTGGCTGACCTCGCCGATCTTCATCAACGACCGCTCCGCGGCGTGCCGGGCGAAGAAGAACCAGTCCTCGTTGTAGATGTCAGCGAAGAACGACAGATCCGGGTGCTGCAGGTTCACCCCGAGAGTTGCGCCGCTGACGAACACGTCCTGCCGGAAGCCTGCGAGCCGCCGCGCGTGGCATACCACCGAGTTGTCGGGGAAGTATCGGCTGACCATCGATGCCACCGGGTGCCGGTCGAGATAGCCGGCGAGGCGCCGAACGTCGCGTGGGCTGAACCCCCTGATGTCGTCGTCGACGAACAGGAGCTTGTTCCATCCACACATCCGGCCGAGGAGCAGCCCGATGTTGCGCTTCGCGCTGAGATCACTGGATCGATTGGCCGAAGCCGCCTGGAAGTCCGCGCTCGACGTCAGCGGCGCGTCGCAGGGCGGCCGGTAGTTCTGGGGCACCTCGACGACGAGGGCCTGTGCGCCCAAGGTCTTCTCCACGCGGCGCGCGACCTGCTCGACCTGCGCCTGCCGGCTGCACAGAATGACGAGCGGCACGGACAACGCAGCGGACAGGCTGATGACCTCTTGCAAGGCGAAGGCCGGGCGCGCGGCCGGGACCACGATCGCGTCCAGCCGGGTGTTCGCAGAGGCTGCTACCGGAGCGGAGCCGTCACGGAGCAGTCCCGCGTGCGACTGACCGTGCCTGATCTGACGGCTCATTCGCCATCCTCCTCGGGAGACCATTCGAAGAGACGGTTCTCCGAGATTTCGAGATCCGGCGTGACGGCTTCGCCGTTGATCACCGGAACTCGCATCAGCAAGCCGAAGACGCCACCTGGGAACCTGTTGGCCAGGTAGGCCTCGTTGCGCTCGCGGACGGCGTCGTCGGTCAGCATTCGAACAGCGCCGAGCACGCCCCGGCTGTAGACACCGTTGCAGATCGTGATGGTGCGGCTGTGGTTGAAGGGATTGGGCAGTCGCGCGAACAGCGCGACGTCCTCGACGAGTTCCTGGGGCGTTTCGTCTCGCCAGGCGTCCTGCGCCTGGACCAGCTCGAGCTCTTCCTGCGACGGCGCCTCGTCCTCGGGGACGGGTTCCTTGCTCTCCTCCCAGATCGGCCGGTACTCCTGACCGTCACGGGAGCGGAAGATCTCGCCGTCGGCCAGATCCGGGACCGACATCTGCCGGATCGGCAAGTTGTCGAGAACCCGCAACAGCCGGCTGGTGACCCGGTTCCAGGCGATACCGCCGATCAGGATCAGATGGCCGGACAGGTGGTCCGCGCTCACCTCCGTCGGCAGGCGGTGCCGCACACGAAGCTCCGGGTTGGAAGCGCGGACGTGACCCCACATCTCGATCAGCGCGTCGAGATCGGCGTACTTGTAGAGCTTGGTGTGGTTCGGGTTCTTCTCGTCCGCGAGCGGAGAACGCCCCAGTTCCGGGACTTCCGGGCAGATCAGAGTGATGCGCCCGGATTCGAAGTCGAAGGTGTACGAGCTGCTGGACGTCGGCGAGCCTGTTTGCTGCTGGCGGATGTCGTCTCGCAGCCTGACCAGCTCACGGTGCAGGGCGTCGAAGCGCTCGCGCTCGGCTGCGCTCAGATCTCCCTCGCGCGGTTGCCGCTCGGGGACCTCGGACATTGCGAAGAGCAGTGCGTAGGAGCGCAGGCGCTCTTCGGGCGGGAGTTTGGGGTTGGTCTGCGATTCCCATGAGCTGATGGTCGCTACCGCGACGCGGGCGTCGCCGGTGCTCAGGGCACGCGACAGGTCCTTCTGGGTCAGTCGCTCGGTCTCACGAAGATCCCGGAGTCGCCTGGCGAGTCGTACGGCCTCTGGAGAAGGGGCCACTCTCACTCCCGTAAATGGTCGACCAACTTGCGGGTGCGGCGGATCGGCTGATCCTACACCCCGCTCTACCCGACTTCACCGAGCCCTGCTGTACTGCGCTCCGCCGGGGGTCACCCGGCCGACCTGCTGTCCTAGGAATGAGGGCTCTCTTATACGGCTTGGATCGCCATTGCTCCTGACAAACTGGCGATTGACCGCAGTTACACCGTGGATCTACCGTAATACTGAAGTCGACCTGAAGCCAACTGAAACCACGCGACGCGCGGAGATAAGGAGATCCCGAGGATCCGGACGGGGTGTTCGTACCAACCTGAGCAGGTGCCCGATGCGCAGATCATCAGCCACACCGACGATCGCGGCAGGCGATCTCGAGGCGATCGGCGCATTGGAGTCGGGGAACTGGCGAGCCGCCTTGCGGGTGCTCGGTGCGGGCCGGGTCGCGGACGCGTATCTCGGGACGAATCTGCGGACCGTCGCGCGGGCGATGGCGTTCCGCGCGGCCGGTGAGCATGGGCGGGCCTGGGAGACGCTAGGGGTCGCCGCGGCCGGTATCGCTCGCCATCAGCCGGGCGTTCCAGTGGTGAAATCCGATGTCGTACGGCTGGCGCTTCCGCCGGAACATGCCGGTCCTGCCTTCCGGACGATCCGGCTGATCTGGCGGGAACAGAGCGAGCTCAGCAACCTGCGGACCCTCGCTGCCGACCGGCCGAGTGGGATGCCTCAGGACCGGCACATCCTGGTGCTGGCCTTCGTCGAGTACCTGTCCTGGCTGGAGCTCGATCTCGGCACCAGCCTGACCGAACTGGCGACCGACGAGGCCCGGCCGCTCGTCGGGCAGCAGCTCAGTGAGCTGCGGGACCGGCGCCGCGAGGGGTTCCTGCGCAGCGCGACCGACCTGCGGCAGTTGCCGTTGCCGCGGGCGGGCACGATGACGAAGACGGTCTGGGGCCGAGCCGGCGGGTACCACGGTCTGCGCCGGCTGGCCCTGCTGGAGCTGGCGGAGCGCCCGGAACCGCCCTGGACCGAATCGCCGGCGCCGACGAGTTGTCCGGCCCGTACCGGTGCGCGGCTGGCCTGGACGCTGACCCAGGCGGGCTGATCGTCTTTACGTCCCCTTTACCAGGGAGAACTTGGGTCATAACCTTTGGAGATCGTCTCCATCCGATGGTGCGCAGTTCGAGATCGTTGACTTCGACAACGATGGCGAGCGCCGACCGGCCGCGCGTGAAGGGGGTTCGACCTGATGTTGACCCTCCGGACTGCCCCGGGGATCGTCGGGCGCCCCGACGTACGGCTGACGAGATCGACGCCGGCCGACCTGGTGCGGGCGGTGGAACTGGCGCCTGGGGTCGCCGTCGAGATCGATCTCGCCGACCCGTCGCGCTGGCATGCGGTCGACGTACGGCGCTGGGACGCGGCGGACCGGGATCTGCTCGAGGCCTTGCTCGGGCCGGCCGCGGTACGGGAGGTGACCGGCCTGCTCGCGCCGGGTGATGCGAAGGCCGGCGTACCGCTCGAGGTCGCGCCGGCCACGGTCTGGCGGCGGCTCGCGGTCGTCGACGCGTTGGACTGGTGGTTGCAGCTGCCGTTGAACCAGGGGCTCCTGGATGCGGAACGCGCGATCGTCCGCGCCCGTGCCGCGAGGTCGCTGCGCTCGGGCGCGCTCCGGCGTACCTTCGTCGATCGTGCCGTGGTGCTCGCCCGCCGGTCGGCCGGCGAGGTCAGCACGTACCTGAACGGGATCGCCGGCGCATCGTTGCCTAAGGCACTCTCTTCGGGGTTGTCCCGGCTGGCCGCGGGGTATGCGTCGCTGGCTCGTGAGGTCGACGGGCCGGACGCGGCGCTGGCCGCGGTACAGACCGCCTGGGAGCGCGTGTCCCTGGTGCCTTTGAAGTCGGCGGCGTCGGTTGCCGGGGCGTTGCCGGCGCTGGCGAGTTCTGGAGTTGACCCGCGACGAGTGCGTGCTCGTGTCGTCGGTAGCGACGTACAACTAGTTCCCACAGGTACGGCGGTACGCGTCGTCGTGCCCGCTTTCGCGCCGCTGCCGTCGCCTGTTGTCGCCGACCGGCTGATGGTGCGCCTCGTCGACCGTCGCTCCGGTGAGGCTCAGACGCCGGCACTGCTGACGCTCAACACGAGCACTGCTGTTTTTACTGAGGTTGTGCCGCTTCGCGGGGCGTCGGTGGACGACCTGCGCGCGGACGTCTTCGACGCCGACAGTGCGGAGCCGGCCGCGTCCGACACCGACCTGCTGCGTCAGCGACGCGCACAGCTCGTCCTGAGCGAGTGGCGACGTGCCGCGGCAGAGTCGCGGCTCTCGCGCAGTCTGCGGGCCCGCAACCGCCGGCTCACGCGCCTCCTCGACGCACTCGCTCCCACGACCGGACCACTCTTCCTAGGCGGTCCTGCTCGCGAAGACATCTCTGACCTTGTCAACGGCAGCAGCAATCACCCGTGGTTCAGCACCACGGCTGCGACCGGAGGTCCCTTGGTGGCCGAGCTGGCCGCCGCGTACGACCACGACTGACCACGACTGACCAGGTGGTGCCGTCACGGCATCGATGTTCGCCCTGTGTGTGCAGGTCATCGCGTAATGGAATGCGCGACCGATCGACCTCCCGAGGAGCGAGCCATGACCGTCGTCTCTCGAGCCACCAGCCGCCGCACCCGCCCCGGCAACAACCGCCGTACCCGCACCACACCCCGCGCCGGCCGTGGCCCCACCCGCGGCCGGACCCACAGCACCCGGCGCTATCTGGTGCCGGCACTGCTCTCACGCACCTCAGACCGCGCAGTGGTCCGCAAACGCGCCGACGTACGCGCCGCGATCGTTCTGTGGTTCCTGATGGCTGCGGACCTGGCCACAGTGATCTGGATGTACACGCTGGGCGAGTGGCTGGACCACGCCTCCAAGTTCACCGCCACCGCGACCCTGGGCGGCCACCACTACATCGTCTTGGCCACAGCCGCCGCAGCCTTCACTACCCTGGCCGCAGTCACCATCCTCTCTGACGGCTTCACCAAGACCACCCGTCCCCTGACGATCGTCAGAACCGCCGCCTGCATCCTCTCCCTAACAGCCCTGACCGGTCTGGTCGCTCTACTCCTGGCCGCCCTCGTAATTCGCCTGTTGGTGGGTCCACTCCGTCCCTAGCCTCACCTGGACAGTGAGCGCATTCTGAGGGCATGACGGATCGTGACGTATTGCCGGTGCGCGCTGACCCGCTTGCGCGCGTGATCGGGGTGACCGGGCTGGTCGGCGCCGTGGTGCTGTTCGCAGGGTTGATCGCCGGTTCGCCGGGTGAGCCGCCGGTCAATGCGACCGTCGCTCAGGCTGCCGAGTATGTGCGTGGCCTGGACGCGACCTGGATCCGGCTGGTGGAGGTCGTCGCCGACATCGGGATGTTCATACTTCTCTGGTTCCTGGTGGGTCTGGCTCTCCTGCTGCGAAAGGCCGACGGGGAAGTTCCGCTGCGGTCGACGATGGCGCTCCTGTCGGCCCTGCTGTTGGCCGGGTTCGTCATCCTCGACTCGACCGAGGAGGCAGCGGCCCGCCGATCCGCGGACCTCGACGCGGGACAGTTGGCGTACGCGTACGACGTCGGTCACCTGGGGTTCGCCAACGTGTGGCTCCCGATGGGCGGATTCGCCTTCGCCTGCGGATGGATCATGGTGACGTCCGGGACGATGCCGCGCTGGCTGGGCCGGTGGGGTGTCATCAGCGGAATCGCCCTGGCCCTGGCACAGTTCGTCTGGACGGTCGAGGTCGCCTGGCTGGTGCCGTATGTCGCCGTCTGGTTCTGGCTACTCACCACCGCCGTACTCCTGACCCGCCGCAACGAATCGTGATGCTCGGTGCGTCTTCCAGCTATGAGGCACTCGCACTTGGTTCCCGCTGTCGTGCTCGCCGCCCTGACGCTGTCGGCCTGTGGGAACGAGGCAGCGCCAACGTCCAGCCAAAGCAGCGCAACGCCGACCACCACCCCGAGGCCTAGTGACGCGGTTGGGACGCAGATCCCGCAGGGCCCTGCGACTCCGGCGTTTCTCGATCGGGCTCGTGCTGTCGCACAGGCCGTCCGCGCCGCAGGGCTCCCGAAGCCTCCGGAGGGGATCTTCCTGTACGAGTCCCGGACGCCGGGCCTCGCCTTCGACACGACCGAGCAGAAGGTTGCGTGGATGGCGGGGTACGTCGTCATCGCGCCCGGCGTACAACTCAGATCCGCCGGCATGACTCGCATCGACTTCACCGACGGACCGAGCATGTCGGTCGACGTCCTCGCTCCCCGTCCCGCACTGACCGCGGCGATCGGAGCGACGCACGACAACTGCGGCCACATGGCGGTGCCGGTATCGAAATGCAAACTCGTGATCACCAGCGGCTCCCTGAAGACAGTCGAGGTGGACACGAGCGCCGGCCGCGCGACGGTGCCGGCCTGGTCCTTCACCGCGAAGGGCTTGTCGAGACCGATCGTCGCGCTGGCCATCTCCCCGGCGGTGCTCAAACCTTTGCCCCAGCCCACCCCACTGCCTGGTCTCGCCGAGCCGGACCGTGGCCTGCTCTCGGTCGGGAGCCTCACTCGAGCCGACGGCAACACGCTCACCGTCAACCTCCACCACGGCAAGTGCGACCCCGACCTGCGAGCCCACGTCCTCGAGCTCGACGACATGGTGATCATCGGCGGAAGTCACGGCCCGCTGCAGGGCGCCTGCGTAGCCATAGGCCTCAGCACCCCAGCCACCGTCACACTCACCGCCTCACTCGGAGACAAGCCCGTCATCAGCGCCGACACCGGCACGAGACTCGACGTCTACCCTCACCTCAGGTAGGACCTTCGGGGCAGCCCACGAAGGTGTCCACCAGTTCGCGTCGCCCAGGAGTTTCATCAGGGCCGGTACGAGAACGAGTCGCACGATCGTCGCGTCGACGAAGACGGCGGTGGCCAGGCCGAGGCCGAACATCTTGGCCGTCGGATCGTCGGCGAGGGAGAAGCTGACGAAGACCGCGATCATGATCAGCGCCGCCGACGTGATCACGCGGCCGGTGGTGGTGATGCCGTGGATGGTCGAGGCGGTGTTGTCGTGGGTCCGGACGTACTCCTCGCGGATCCGGCTGAGCAGGAAGACCTCGTAGTCCATCGAGAGCCCGAACACCACCGCGAACATGAACATCGGGATGAACGGCAGGATCGGAACGGTCGACTCCAGCCCGATGAGGTCCGCGGCCCAGCCCCACTGGAAGATCATCACCAGGACGCCGAACGAGGCGCCGATGCTGAGCAGGTTCATCAGCGCGGCCTTCAGCGGTACGACGACCGACCGGAACACCACGGTCAGAAGCACCACGGACAACAGGATCACGGCGCCGATGAACCACGGCAGCCGATCGTTGACCTTCGCGCCCACATCCGCGAGCGTCGCGGTCTGACCCCCGACATGTGCCTTCGCCGGGCTGTTCCGCAGTACCGACGGAAAGACCTCCGCGCGGAGCCGTTCGACCGTCGTCATCGTCGCAGCGTCCTGCGGTCCCGTCGTCGGTACGGCGATCAACGACGCGACACCGGCCGCGGTGTTCACCGACGGAGGCGCGACCGACGCGATGCCCCGATCGGCGCGGACGGCCTCGAACAGCGGTTGTACGACGGCAGGATCGCGCGAGATGTCGACGGCGATCACCAGCGGACCGTTGCTACCGGCACCGAATCCCGCGGCCACCAGGTCGTACGCCCGGCGCTCGGTGCGCTGCTCGGGTAGTACGCCGTCGTCGGGCGTGCCGACGCGGAGAGCGAGCACGGGTGCGGCCAGCGCGAGCAGGAGGACGGTGGCGCCCACGGCGTACGCGACGGCGTGTTTGGACACGTGACCCGCCCACCGCGCCCAGCCCACACCGTGTGACGACCGCACGCGACGTACCCGAAGCCGGTTGATCCAGTGCCCGGCCAGGCCCAGGAACGCGGGCAGCAAAGTGATGGAAGCGAGCACCATCGTCAGCACGATCAGCGAGATGGCGATCCCGCCGGCGGTCATGAACGGTACGCCGGCCACCGCCAGCCCGAGGATTGCGATCACCACCGTCCCGCCGGCGAAGAGCACAGCCCGTCCCGCCGTGGCGACGGCACGCCCGACCGAATCGTCGACCGCCAGCCCGCGGGCCAGGTACTCGCGGTGCCGGGTGACGATGATCAGCGCGTAGTCGATGCCCACACCGAGCCCGACCATGCTGCCGAGTACGGGCGCCCAGCTGGGCAGGTCGATGAGGTACGTGACCAGGGACAGGGAGCTGATCGCCAGCGCGAGGCCGAACACCGCCATCCCGATCGGGAGCCCCATCGCGATGATCGATCCGAACGCGAGCAGCAGGATGACCATCGCGGCGATCAGCCCGACCGCCTCGCCGAGACCGGTCGGTGCTTCCTCGAACGCGTAGAAGAGGTCCCCGCCCAACTCGATCCGCAGCGGCGATTCCACCGCGGACAAGGTCTTGAGCTGCTCGAGGTCGCTCGGCTCCAATTCGTCGAGCACCGGATATTGAAGCTGGATCAGCCCCACGCGGCCGTCAGGCGAGACGACGGGTTCGCCGGCTTCCAGCACGTGCGGCACGGAGGCTGCGGCCGAGCGTAATTGCGTCATCGCGGCCTGCAGTTCGGGCGAGCTGAGCGTCGCCTTCTCATCGAGCGGGGTCACGACCACCTTCGCGGTCAGCCCGGCCTGATCCGCGCCCGCGGCCGACAGCAGGTCGGTCGCGTACTGCGAATCCACGCCGGGCGCTCCGAACGATTCCTCGAGCTTCTTTCCGAAGACTCCGGAAGCCGCGACCACGAGCGCGGCGATCACGAGCCACGCCCCGATCACCACCCAGGGCCGGCGTGCGGCGTACCGGCCCAGTCTGTACAGATTCGACCTCATCGTGCGTCCCTTTCAGCGGAGTTGGACTCATGGTGTGGTCGAGCAGGCGGCCCTCACCTCGGGCGATGAGCCGGACTTCCCTCGGCCAAACAGCTGGGGCGCGTCCCGTACTTTGAGCCGATCCGATCCGCGCCTGGAGTCCCTACGCTGTGGTCATGTTGAGAAACGCGGTCCGCTCGGTGCTGGCCGAGCCGCGGGCACTGGACGCACCCAGGCGGGTGTGGCGCGACTGGGTGCTCGTCGCCGGCCTGCTGACGGCGGCCGTTCTCGAAGGCGTACTCCGCGAGGACGTCGTCTGGAGGCCGTTCGCGCTCGTGATCGCCGTCGCGGTCGCGTGTGCGCTGCTGTGGCGTCGTACCCGCCCGTTCGCGGTGGTGGCCGCTGTGTTCGGCACCCTGATCCTGATCAACGTCGCGACCCTGATCAGTGGCGAGGCGACCTTCGGCCTCTACTCGATGATCTGCGTGGTGCTGTTGCCGTACTCCCTCGCTCGCTGGGGATCAGGCCGCGAGATCCTCTGCGGGTTGGTGTTGATCATCGTGGCGATGGTGCTGGGATTCGCCAGTGACTTCACCGGGTGGGGCGAAGTCGTGGGGGGCAGCATGTTCCTGCTCTTCCCCGCGACGCTCGGGCTCGCAGTCCGCTATCGGTGGACCGCCCGGAACCGCGAACTCGGCCAGGTACGGCTCCGGGAGCGCGAGCTGCTGGCGCGGGAGTTGCACGACACGGTCGCTCATCATGTCTCGGCCATCGTCATCCGCGCCCAGGCCGGCCGAGCCGTCGCGGTCACCCGCCCGGAAGCCGCGGTCGACGCGCTCGCCATCATCGAGGCGGAGGGCACGCGGACCCTGGCCGAGATGCGCGCGATGGTCGGCGTACTGCGTGACGACGGTACGGCGGAGCTCGCGCCACAGCCCGGGGTGGCCGACCTGGAACAACTCGCCCGCCGCGCCGGGGATAGGCCGCGGGTCGAGGTCGAGGTGTCGGGCGACCTCGGTGATCTCGACCGCGCGGTCGGCGCAGCGATCTATCGCATTGCGCAGGAGTCGATCACGAACGCCGTACGTCACGCCCGGCAGGCGACGCGCATCGACGTACGGTTGGCGTCGTACGACGACTCCGTCCAGCTGACTGTCCGCGACGACGGGGAAGCGACCTCGCGGAACCCGGGCGGGTACGGCCTGGTGGGGATGACCGAACGCGCGACGCTGCTGGGCGGCACGCTCTCGGCGGGTCCTGATCCGGACCGGGGCTGGTCTGTCGACGTGGTACTTCCGCGGACGGCGGGTGGGCGATGACGATCCGGGTGCTCGTCGCCGACGACCAAGATCTCGTCCGGACCGGGCTGGCGATGATCCTCGATGCTCAGCCCGGTATCGAGGTGGTCGGTCAGGCGGCCGACGGGCTCGAAGCGGTCGAGTTCGCGCGCCGGCTGCGGCCCGACGTGTGTCTGCTCGACATCAGGATGCCCGGGCTGGACGGGATCGCGGCGACCCGCGAACTCGCCGGACCCGACGTCGACGACCCAGTGGCGATCGTGGTGATCACTACCTTCGACCTCGACGAGTACGTGTACGGCGCGCTGAAGGCCGGCGCGCGCGGGTTCCTGCTCAAGGACGCCGGCCCCGACCTTCTCGTCCAGGCGATCCGAGCCGCCGCCAACGGCGACGCCTTGATCGCGCCGAAGATCACCGCCCGCCTCCTGGCCGCCTTCACCGAACCCCCCACCGGCCGCACACCGATCCAGCCCGTCGACCCGCTCACCACCCGCGAAGAACAAGTCCTCCTAGCCGCCGCCACCGGCCGAACCAACGCCGAGATCGCCACCGAACTCCACATCAGCCTCAGCACCGTCAAAACCCACCTAGCCAGCGTGATGGCCAAAACAGCAGCCCGAAACCGAGTAGAAATAGCCATCTGGGCCTACGAAACCGGCCGCATCAAGCCCTAGCGGTGTTCGGCTCACTCGCCCTTGTAGCAAAGGCAGAACGGGTGGCCGGCGGGGTCGGCGTACACCGGGCAGCTGCCGCCCTGCGGTGGTAGCCGTGTCCCTCCTCGCTCGAGTGCGAGGCGTTCTTTCGCGGCCCGGTCGTCGACCCCGATGTCGAAGTGCATCTGGGGCGGGTAGTCGGGGTCCGGCCAGCGTGGTCGTTGGTAGTCGGGGACGCGCTGCAGGGCGAGCATCGGCAGTCGGTCGTCGTCGCGGGCGATCACGATCCGGTCGGGTGAGTCTTCGACCGTACGGGGCATGTCGAGCATGGCGCCCCAGAACTCGGCCATCGGTCGCGGGTCGGCGCAGTCGATCACCACGCGGACGAGCGTGCCGAGTCGATCCGTCGGTTCGGTAAGCCCGGGGTACAAGCAGAAGGGATGGCCTACCGGGTCGGCGTACACCCGCCACCCGGGAAACTCCTCCAGCTTCGTCGCGCCACGCTCCAGCACCGCCTGCTCGGCGGCCTCCAGGTCAGCCACCTGCACGTCGAGATGGATCTGCGTCGGGTACGCCGGATCGCGCCAGCGCGGCGGGCGCATCCGCCCCTCACCCGTCCCGATCCGCCCCTGGGTAAGCATCCTGTAGAACGCCCGCAGCTCATCCTCCCGCTCCTCCGGGCATCCCACGACGACCCAAAACCGTCCGTCCTGCTCGTCGGAGTCCACCGACGTACCAACAACCCTGCCGTCCTCGTCGAGCACCACACTCACAAACGCCCGCCCACGCTCCCCAACCAGAACAACCCGAACCATCCGCTCGTTAACCTGCCGAGCACTACCCACCACGCGCCCCGCCCCCGCAAGCCCCTCCACATCCGGCCGCCACGACCCCGCGATCCAAGGCCCCGGATCCCACCCACCCAACCCACTAACGGCATTGGCCCCCGCCACATCCGCCCGCTCCAACGCCTCAACCCACCGACACGCAACTTCCACAAGATCCCGAGCCATCCCCTCAGCCTCTCGCCCGTGTCAGCACGACGCTGACGGTTTCGAATCCGAGATCTGCATAAAACGCGCGCGCGTTCTGATTTCGTGCGTACGCCGTAACCGACACCGAGACCGCACCACGCTCACCCTCAGCCCACGCTACAAACCGCTCCACGAGCCCGCTCGCAGTGCCGTGCCGACGCGCACGCTCCTCAACGAACAGGCTGCGCAGGTACCCGGTCACCACACCACGGCGTACCTCACTCGCCTCACTCACCCACCCAACCAAATGCCCGCAAGGCCCCAGCGCATCCGTTGCGACCAACACCAGCGCCTTCTCATTCCCCAACAACGCCAAGAAGTCCGCAGCCCCACACCGCTCCGGCCACGTGACATCGACCCCAGGGTCATGCTCACCGGCATCCCCAGCAAACAGTTGCCCCTCAAGCCCAACGAGTCCCTCGACATCAGCCTGAGTCGCAAGGCGAATCTCCGCTGTCACCGCACCAGCAAACCACGCCGAAGGGCTCCATCTCAGCTAAGTCCTGGGCGCGAGGTGACTGGCGATCCCCAGAAGCCGCATGTGAGAAGAGTCCTCACTGGCACTGGAATGCGAGCTGGTGCCAGGCAGAGGTCAGTCGTCCTCGATGTAGCCAGTGGTGGGGTCGACCATCGAGAGGAAGGTCCGGATATTCGCCCGGTGCTGCTCGAGCGAGCCGGGGGACGGGCTCGTGCTGAATCCATAGCCGGCGTTAGGCCCGCTGATCCAGTCGTAGTGTGTCCCACCGAACCCGTCGGACCGTAGCTCGAAGTCCTCACCGTCGACTTCAAGCCTGGACGCTGCCTCGTCGGTCACATTGGAGGGCGCAACGCCTGGACGCGCCGCCCACTCTCCGTCGCCGCTCCCGGTCATGCACCGAGTATGCCGGTCCACGCACCCCTCACCTGCCGCCATCCCTGCTCGGGCCCGGCAGTTGCTGGTTGCACGGTCGCGTTGCGAGAGATGGCCGACGTTGGCCGTCGAGGCGCGCGCTAAGCGCGCAACCGCGAGCGACAGCTCGCAACGATGCCGGCGCTAAGCCGGAGGGTGGGCGGGAGCTCGCGTAGCGGGTGCGCTGAGGAGCGGAGCGACGAAGGTAGCGCCTGCGTAGCGTGCGTGGGAAAGAAAAATCCCTCCCCGGCGGGCGGAGAGGGTGGTGGTGGTCAGGGGCGGTCTCGAACCGCCGACCTTCCGCTTTTCAGGCGGACGCTCTACCAGCTGAGCTACCTGACCGGGGAGAAAATTCGGCGGCGGTGTTGTGGACACCGCCGCCTTCTCCTGGCGACCCAGACGGGACTCGAACCCGCGACCTCCGCCGTGACAGGGCGGCACGCTAACCAACTGCGCCACTGGGCCAAATGACTCGATGATCCTACAGCATCTTCGAGGTACTTCTTGCACCGGTCTTTCGACCGTATCCCCAACGGGATTCGAACCCGCGTTACCGCCTTGAAAGGGCAGCGTCCTAGGCCACTAGACGATGGGGACTCGGACCCGCGGGAGCCGAAGCTCCAGGGACAGCCGTAAGCATAGAGGAGACCGCGCCAGCTTCCAAAACGAGATACTGGCGGGGTGATCGAGATGAGTCGGGCCGACTTCGAGGGGCTCGTGGCGCAGGCGCTGGACGAGGTCCCGCCCGAGCTCACCCAGCTGATCGACAACGTGGCGGTGTTCGTCGAGGACGAGCCGCCGGCGAGCGATCCGGACCTGCTCGGGATCTACGAGGGTATCCCGCTGACCGAGCGCGGGCACGACTACGGCGGCGTGCTGCCGGACCGGATCACGATCTACCGCAGCCCGACGCTCGCGATCTGCGAGACCGTCGACGACGTCGTCGATGAGGTGAACATCACGGTCGTGCACGAGATCGCGCACCACTTCGGCATCGACGACGCCCGCCTGCACGAACTCGGCTACGGCTGACCCTAGGCCGATCGCGGATCGGTGGGGTAGCCTCTGGCGGCCGGTTTCGGGGACCGGATCGCCCTGACTTTTGAACGATCTAGTGAGGCCCCGCCGTGAGCGATCAGCAACCGCCTGCCTGGAAGCCCGACCACCGCCCCAACCAGCCGTACGGCGCCCCGCCCCAACACACTGCTCCACTACCGCAGTACGGCCCACCGCAGTACGCCCCGCCGCCGCAGTACGGCAACCAGCCACCGCAGTACGGCGGTCAGCCGCCCGCCAAACGTCCGAGGGGGCCTTGGCTACTGGCCGGCGCGGCGGTTGTGGTGGTTGCGCTGATCGGCGGTGCTGTCGTGCTCCTGACGGGACGTGGCGACGAAACTGCCGACGCCGGTGCCCCGATCCCGACGGCGACCTTCACCGATGGGGTGGTGACGCCAACCGCCGGCCCGTCCACCGAGCCACCCTCGGCAACGCCGTCCACCACCCCATCCACCAGCTCGACCCCCAAGCCGCCCGCCGAGCGGCGCCGGACGCTGAGAGATGTCGATCAGGGCATCGCCGTGTACGACGACGTGTACATCAAGCCCGCCAGTGGATGGCGGAGGCTCTACACGTCGAAATACACGGTGACGCTCGGGCCTGCGAGCAAGGGATCGCTCCTGCTGGTGGTGGTCAACCCAGTTGGCTATCCGGCCGCCAAAGCTGTCCCGGTCATCGCGCGCGACCTGATCGCCCTGGACAAGTTGGCGGCGGTGGTGAAGGGGCCGGTCAAGTCTCTCAGCCCGGCCAACTCGAACATCCAGAGCCAGGCCCAGATGTCGTATACCGGGCGGCTTCGGCAGAACGGCGCGTCGGTCTCAGTCACCGCTCGGTGCACGACGATGACCGGAGTGGAGTCGATCCACAACGTCACGGTGTCGGTGTGTGTGCAGGCCCGACCGGACGTCGCGGACAAGGCGTTCCGTGACGCGAACCGGATGCTGGCCTCGGTTGCGCGGTCGATCTAGGAGCGGCCGAACAGGAGTTTCCAGGGCATGAGGGCCGACTCGAGTTGGACCTTGAGGGACATCTTGGAGACACCTTCGGTGCGTTCCTCGAAGCGGATCGGGGTTTCGGCGATCTTCAGGCCGCGCTTGACCGTGCGGTAGTTCATCTCGACCTGGAACGAGTACCCGTTGCTCTCGATCGACGCGACGTCGATCCAGCGCAGGGTGTCGGCCTTCCAGGCCTTGAACCCGGCGGTGGCGTCCTTGACGTGCAGGCGCAGGATGGCGTTGACGTAGAAGTTGGCCCACGCGGACAGCGCCCGGCGGTGCCAGCCCCATTCGGCCGCGGCCGAGCCGCCCGGGACGTACCGGGAGCCGATCACGACGCCGGCGTCGGTGGTGCGCAGCATCTCGACCATGGTCGGGACGACCGAGGCGGGGTGCGACAGGTCCGCGTCCATCTGGATGACGATGTCGGCACCTTCGTCGAGCGCGCGGGTGATCCCGGCGATGTACGCGCGGCCGAGCCCGTCCTTCGTGGTCCGGTGCAGTACGCCGACCTTCTCCGGCGACTCCTTCGCCAGTTCGTCGGCGACGTCGCCCGTACCGTCGGGGGAGTTGTCGTCGACGACGAGAAGCTCCAGGCCGGGCAGGTTCAGGTCGGACAGCAGCCCGGCCAGCACGGGCAGGTTCTCCCGCTCGTTGTAGGTCGGTACGACGACCACGATCTTGGCTAGCTCACCCATGACTTTCCTTCGTCGGAGACACCGAAAGCTACCGTATCCGCGGTCAGAGCTGGGTGAGCGCCTCTGTGACCGTGCTGAAGATGCGGAACTGACCGCCGAGGCCCGTGACGCTGAGCGGGCGGTCGACCGGGCGGCCGACGCCGACCAGCGCGAGCGTGATGTTGTGCTGACCGGCGAGGTTCCGGGCCTCGACGAGGTTGCCGAGGCCGGCGGAGCTGCAGAACGTGACCGCGGAGACGTCGATCAGGACCAGCCGGGCCGGCGGTGCGACCGCGGCGCGGATCGCCTCGGCGGCGAAGTCGGTGCTGGCGATGTCGATCTCACCGGACATCCGGACCAGCAGTACGCCGGGCTCCAGCTCCTCGGTGACCGCCTCGAAGGTGGTCCGGATCATCTCGCCGTCCCGTGGCTCTGGATGGCTGGTCACGCGGGTCTCTCCCCCGGGTAGCGCCACGAACGCGGGTCCTGGCGGATATGGAACTGCCCTGTCCTCACACCGTATGCCCCAACGAGCAAGCCGTACAACGGGTCCACCGACGATGGACGCCGGAGCGTGACCTGACGGCTGTAAGCGCTGTCAGAGTCAAACAAACGACGGACCCAGCCGGGTGGTAGACAAGGCGGTATGGGCGTTCTCGACGGTAAGACGGCGCTGGTCACCGGTGGCTCGCGGGGGATCGGCGCGGCGATCGTACGGCGGTTGGCCGCGGACGGCGCCGTGGTGACTTTCACGTATGCGAGCAGCGAAGCGGCCGCGGCCGAGGTGGTCGCGGAGGTGAAGGCCGCCGGCGGCGAGGCGATCGCCGTACAGGCGGATCAAGCCGACCTGTCCGGGATCGACGAGCTGTTCGACAAGGCGGCCGAGCCGACCGGGACGCTGGACATCTTCGTCTGCAACGCGGCGCAGGCGATGGTGAAGCCGATCGCCGAGGTCACGGTCGAGGACTACGACCAGCTGTTCGCGACGAACGTCAAAGGTCCGTACTTCGCGATCCAGCGCGCCGGCCGTGTCCTCCCGGACGGCGGCCGGATCGTCGCGCTGTCGACCCTCAACACCGTGATGCCGGGGCCCGGGATCTCGCTGTACGCCGCGAGCAAGGCAGCGCTCGAACAGTTCGTGAAGGTCGCTGCTCGCGAGTACGGTCCGCGGGCGATCACGGTCAACACGGTGTCGCCGGGCGCGACCGATACCGACATGTTCCACGACCACAATCCGCCCGCGGTGCAGGAGGCCCTGGTCGGCATCACCGCGCTCGGCCGGATGGGTGAGCCTGCCGAGGTCGCGGACGTGGTCGCGTTCCTCGCCGGCCCAGACGCCCGGTGGATGACCGGGCAGAACCTCCGCGCAACCGGAGGGATGCTGGTCTGAGTACGAAGGCTCTGATCGCCGACGTAGACGCGGCCGCGGATCCCGCGGTGGCGGAGGTCCTCGCGCGCTACTTCCAGCTCCAGCCCGGCGGCTACGGTCACGGCGACCAGATGATCGGCGTGAAGCTCTCGACGATCCGCGGCATCCTCAAGCCGTACCTGCGCGCCGACCTCCCGCTGCCCGAACTCGAGCAGGCCCTGACCAGCCCGGTGCACGAGCATCGGCTCGCGATCCTTTGTCTACTGGCCGATCGCGCGACCCGCAGCCTCAAGCCCCGTACGGCGAACCCGCAGGAGCTCGCGGCGATCTACGAGCTGTACACAAGAAGTACGGCGTACATCAACAACTGGGATCTGGTCGACTGCAGCGCTCCGCAGATCGTCGGCGGGTACCTGCTCGACAAGCCGCGCGACCCCCTCTACGTACTGATCCGCTCCGACCAGCTGTGGGAACGCCGGATCGCGCTGGTCGCCACGCAGTTCCTGATCGGCCAGGGGCAGACCGCGGACACATACCGGCTGGCCGCCGAGGTTCTCGACGATCGGGAAGACCTTGTGCACAAGGCCTCCGGCTGGATGTTGCGGGAGGCGGGCAAGCGGGTTTCCGAGGACGAACTGCGCGCGTTCCTGGACCGGTACGCGACCCGGATGCCGCGCACCATGCTCCGCTACGCCATCGAGCGCCTGGACCCCGAAAGCCGCGCGCACTACCTCACAAGATAAGGCCCTGTCTGGTGGTCCATCGCCTACTGCGGGGCACTCGGCACGGCACCTCGCCGCACGGGTGCAAAGGCCACGATGCTCCGCATCGAGACCTTCGCCCCCGCACGCCGATGCACCGCACCGAGCACCTCCTCGCTACGGCGCCGGACCACCAGACAGGACCAAGTCGACAAATCAGCTCGGCGTGCGGCTGTCGGCGTACGGCGGGGCCTCGAGCGCGCAATGGGTGTGGTGGTGTACGACGTCGTGCTTGCGCGGTACGCCGCGGTCGCCGAGCGTCACCCACGCGATCACGCCGCCGGCTGCCGCGAGGACGGCCGAGATCCACAACGCGTGCCCGAATCCGTTGTGGAAGGCAACGGGGTCGCGGTACGCGTCGCCGGTGATACCGGCCGCCATCGGGATCGCCGCGACCGCCATCAGTTGCGCCGATCGGGCGACCGCGTTGTTCACCCCGGACGCGATGCCCGCGTGGTGGTCCTCGACCGACGACAGTACGGTCGCGGTCAGCGGCGCCACGGTCGCGACCAGACCGAGCCCGAGCAGAACGACGGCGGGCAGTACGGCGGTGTAGTAGCTCGTACCGGTGTTGATCCGCAGCATCAACAGGAACCCACCGGCCATCAGCACCGGGCCGACGGTCATCGGGATGCGCGGACCGATCCGGTCGGCCAGACCACCGGCGTACCCGGACAGGCCGAGCATCAGTACGGTCATCGGGAGCAGGGCAGCGCCGGCCCAGAGAGCGGAGTAGTGCAGGGCGGTCTGCAGGTAGACGACGACCAGGAAGGTCGCCGTACCGAGGGCGCCGTACACGACGACGGTGACCAGGTTCGCGCCGGTGAAGCGGCGGTTGGCGAAGATGTTCAACGGCAGCATCGGGTGCGCGCCGCGCCGCTCCACCTCGATGAACGCCAGGAAGGCGACGACGCCGATCGCCAGGCTGGTCAGCACCATCGCGTCGCCGAAACCGTGGTCGCCGGCGCTGATCAGGCCGTACGTGATGCCGGCGAGCCCGACGGTCGCGAGGATCGCGCCGTTGACGTCGAGTTTGCCGGCGGCCTCCTCGTCGCGGGTCTCCGGTACGTGCCGGAGCGTGACGAGAACCGTCACCACAGCGAGCGGCACGTTGAGCAGGAAGATCAGCTGCCACGATCCGCTGTCGACCAGACTGCCGCCGACGAACGGGCCGACGGCCGCCGCGACCGAGGTGAGACCCGACCAGGTGCCGACCGCTTTTCCGCGATCGGAGTGCTGGAACGTCGTCTGCAGGATGGCCAGGCTGCCGGGGGTCAGCAATGCGCCGCCGATGCCTTGCAGCACGCGGCCCGCGATCATCACCTCGAGGTTCGGGGCGATCGCGCAGACGACGGAGGCCGCGGCGAACCAGATCACGCCGACCACGAACGTACGCCGCCGCCCGAGCCGGTCGCCGAGCGAACCGCTGAGCAGTACGAGCGACGCCAGCATCAGCATGTAACCGTTGACGATCCATTGCAGGCCGGCCATGTCGGCGTTCAGGTCCTCGCCCATCGCCGGCAGCGCGACGTTGACGACGGTCCCGTCCAGGAACGCCATCCCCGACCCCAGCGCGGTGGCGGCCAGCACCCACCGCCCTCGCGCCGTGCCCAGCGCGATCCGCTCATCAGTCATGGAGTCAGCGTGGCAGATCCAGTTGGAGTACGACGAGGGCCTTGCCGGCCGGGATGTCGGGCTGGATCGTGAGGTCGGGCGGATCGCCGACCGCGCACCGGGTCTCGGTCATCAACGGGCAGACCGCGTTCAGCAGCCCGCCGGTGACTGTCACGTCGGTCGGCAGCGTGCTGTCCGTGCCCGCGGTCAGGGGACGGATGGCTGCGGCGGCCCGGGTCGACGGTGACGGCAACGGCAGTGCGCGCACCGTCGAGCCGGACAGCCGGTACGTCAGCTGGATCCTGGTCGCCGCGGCGGTCAACGGAAGGTAGTCGGCCGCTGTCAGCGTGGTGGTCTCGAGCCGCACGGACTGGTTGTCGGCGAGGAGTTTCAGGTTCGTCACCCGGGGTGCCGTCCGGGCCATGATTCCGGGCAGGTGCTCACCGGACGCCGGCAGCTGCACCGGCAGGATGTCCGTGGCTTCCGGCAACATCAGGTTCTCGGTGATGTCGAACGAACCGTCCGGCCGCGGCACCGCGGTGAGCGCGATGCCTGGCTTGGTCTCGCCGGTGCCCGGCGTCGGCGTCGGCGACGCCGACGTGATCGGTGCGGGCTGGCCGGAGCTGCCGAGTCCCGGGCTCGGCGCGGCCGGACCGTTGGATCCGGTTGAGCAGGCGACGGTCGCGCTGTACCCCAGCAACAGCGCGACCGTCGTCAGGTAGCGGGTCCTCGTACGTCGCGACTCCTCCACCTCCGCCCCCCCCAATAACGGACCCGACCGCAAAGAAGAATCGCAACCTCTGGCGATCGGGTCGGACTTCCGCATACGATACGCCCGAATTCATGGGGTCGGGCGTTTGTTTCACAATTTTCCGGTGAACTCCGAGGGGGAGACAAAATGCGGAGACGGAGTGTGCCCGAGCAATCTCGGGCGGTGCACAACAATGTTACGAGAATTCACAGTTCGGTAATTCGGAGAGTGCTTCCGTTGCTGCTCGCGGTGCTCATCGCGGCGGCACCGGCGCTACTCACGGTGCCCGCGAAAGCGGCCGCCGGCGCCAACCTGTACTTCGTCCAGGGCCTGCCCGGGCGGAGTCTGGACATCAGCGTCGACGGGCGTCAGGTTGCCAGCAAGGTTGCAGGTGGGAAGCTTGTCGGGCCGTTCGGGGTCGCATCCGGCAAGCGCATGATCACCGCCCGGCAGAACGGCAAGGTGGTGATCCAGCGCGAGGTGTCCGCGGGATCCGGGGCCAGTCTGGACGTCGTCATTCATCAGCCGGTGTCGCCGTCCGGGTCGCCGCTGATCACGACGTACGCGAACAAGTTGGCCGCGGTGCCGAAGGACAAAGCCGCATTGCGGGTCGCGCACGATGCGGCGGTCGGTCCGGCTGACATCCGGGTGAACGGAAAGGTACTTTTCCAGAACGTCGCGAACGGTGAATCCCTGGACGTGGTCGTTCCGGCGGGCACGTACAAGGTCGACATCGTGCCGACCGGTGCGACGTCACCGGTCGTCCTCGGGCCGCTGGACCTACCGGTGCAGGCGGGGTACCTGACCAGGGTGTTCGCGATCGGCGCTCCGGCGCAGAAGACGATGACGGTCGCGCTCGGCACGATCAAGGTTCCGGCGACCGGGTCGGCCAAGCCGTCCGAGGTGAACACCGGAACCGGCGGACAGGCGGCGGGGCTCGACCAGGCGCAGAGCCCCGCCGCCCAGTCCGGCTTGTGGATCGTGGTGTTCCTCGCCGCGCTCGGGGTGGCGGTCTTCACGGGCCGAAAGGTGGTCCGTCGCTGAACCGGCGACTCGCAGGTACGGCACTGTGCTGTCTCGCCTTGGCCGGCTGCTCGGCCGAGGCGGACGGCGCAGTGCCTACACCCACGACCACGGTCAGTTTCAATCACGGCGTGACGCCGTCACCCACCGAGCCGACCGCTCCGGGGTCGGTGCCACCGGGACGCGTCGGTACGCCGGCACCGAGCCAGCGCATCCGTTTCGTCCCGGAGCGGGTGGTGCTGCCCGGCGGCGCCGGCGCACCGGTGCTTAAGGCAACTACCGTCGACGGTCAGCTTCAGGTGCCTGGGGCGCGTCGGGTCGGCTGGTGGGACGGCGGGGCGGAGGCGGGTGACCCGTTCGGTTCTGTGGTGCTCGCCGGTCATGTCGATTCGAAGACCGAGGGGCTCGGGTTCTTCTCCCGGTTGCTCGGCGTACGGCGCGGTGAGGTCGTCGTACTGAACGGGTCCGGGCATACGGCGTCGTACCGGGTCGTCTCGGTCGTGTCGGTGCGGAAGGACGCGCTCGCGACGAAGAGCGGCGCGTTCGACCAGACCACCGACCACAGGCTCGTACTGATCACCTGCACGGGTGCGTACGACGCGTCGCGCGGCGGCTACGAGGACAACTTGGTGGTGACTGCCGTACCGATCGGCCTCGCGCAGTAGGCTCGGCGGTCATGGCCAGGTATTTCGACATCCATCCCGAGAACCCTCAGCGGCGGTCGATCGGGCAGGTGGTGGACCTGCTGCGCGAGGACGGGCTGATCGCGTACCCGACCGACTCCTGCTACGCGCTCGGCTGCCAGCTGGGCAACCGGGACGGTATCGACCGGATCCGCACGATCCGGCACCTGGACGACCGGCACCACTTCACGCTGGTGTGCGAGAACTTCGCGCAGCTCGGTCAGTTCGTACACATCAGCAACGCGGTCTTCCGCTCGATCAAGGCGGCCACGCCGGGCAGCTACACGTTCATCCTGCCGGCCACCAAGGAGGTCCCGCGGCGGCTGCTGCACCCGAAGAAGAAGACCGTCGGTGTGCGCATCCCCGACCACGTCGTCACCCAGGCCCTGGTCGCCGAGCTGGGCGAGCCGCTGGTCTCCAGCACCCTCCTGCTCCCCGGCCACGAGGAGCCGATGACGCAGGGCTGGGAGATCAAGGAAGAGCTCGACAACCAGATCGACGCCGTCATCGAGGGCGAGGCCGGCACCGACCCGACCACCGTCATCGACTTCTCCGACGACGTCCCCGAGGTCGTCCGCGTCGGCTCCGGAGACCCAACCCCCTTCGAGTGACCCAGAGGGTGTCTGAGGACTCTGACACCCTCTTACCAGCGGTCCCAGTGCAGGACGTGCTCGCGGGGGACCCGCTTGGCCGGCCGGAAATCCGTCCCGATCGTGAACGCCAGCGGGATGAACGCCGCCAGCATCACCTTGTCGTACGGCACGCGGAGCACGCCTGCGAGTTCCCGTTCGAGCGGGCCCTGAGCGGTCGTCCAGACGGTGCCGAGACCGCGCTCGCGCGCCGCGAGCATGAAGCTCCAGACGGCCGGCAGGATTGAGCCCCAGGTTCCCGCCTGCTCGGTCGTCGAGGCCCGATCGGTGCGTCCCTCGACGGCCGGGATCACGAACGCCGGAACCCGGTGGATGTTGTCGGCCAGGTAGCGCAGGCTGTCGAAGACCCGCTCCGTCGAGCGAGCGTGATGGTTCATCCGCCGTACGTCGTCCGCGCTCAACGGCTGCCCCGGCGCCTGCGCGAGCGCCCGCCGGAAGATGTCTGCGACGGCCCGCCGCTGCGCGTCGTCGGTAACGACGAGGAAGTGCCACCGCTGCCGATTCCGTCCGGTCGGCGCCTGGGTCGCGAGATCGACGCACTCCTCGATCAGCCGGCGCGGGACCGGGCGGTCGAAGTCGAGCCGTTTGCGGACCGCGCGCGTCGTGGACAGCACCTCGTCGGCCGACAGGTTCAAGGCCATCGCCGAATCCTTCCGCTAATAGATAGTCTATTTCGGAACTATCTCACACTCTTGTGATGTGGTAGCAAATGACCGATGGTGGCGGATGAGCGTTAGTTAGTTACCTCATCCGCCCCGGAGGGACTCATGCGACGTGCTCTGCTTGCTCTGACCGTTCTCCTCATCACCGCGCTCGTGCCGGTGTCCGCCCAGGCCTACGCCAACGCGTTCTTTCCGACGCAGAGCAGTGGCAACCGCGGTGCCGACGTACAGGCCATCCAGTACCTGCTGCAGTACGCCGGGCAGTCTGTCCCCGCGGACGGGGTGTTCGGTGCGTCGACTGTGACGGCGGCCAAGGCGTTTCAAACAGCGAAGGGTCTCGGCGTCGACGGGATCGTCGGACCGCAGACGTGGGCCGCGTTGGCGCCCACCATCCGTTCCGGCGACAGCAATGCCGCGGTGAAGGCGTTGCAGGTCGAGCTGAACGCCAAGCGGCGCCTAAGCCTCCCCGTCGACGGTGTCTTCAGTACGGCGGTCCGCGACGCGGTCGTGTCCTTCCAGTCGCATGCGGGGATCGGCGCGGACGGCGTCGTCGGTCCGATCACGTGGCGCAACCTGGCCTGGCACTACGACTACCCGGACTTCAGTGCGAACCTGTGCGACCAGGACCCGGACGGCAACGGTACGGCGGCCAACTGGGCCGCTGCCGCGCCTGTAGCGCAACTGGAGGCGGCAGCCCGCTCCTTCGCGTCCACCGGCCAGGGCAAGGTGCCGTACGGCGATGCGGGGTTCGAGCACGGTGGTGACATCCCGGGTCACGGCAGCCACGAGAACGGGATGGACATCGACATCTGGCCGGTCCGTACCGACAACGCCCAGTGCACCGCGGGCCGGATCACCTGGGAGTCCTCGACGTACGACCGGGCTGCCACACGCCAGCTCATCCAGGCCGTTCGCGCCGCGGCGCCGGGGCACGTGAAGTACATCTGGTTCAACGACCCGACCCTGATCAGCGAGGGCCTCACCCAGAACTGGCCGGCACACGACAACCACCTACACGTCCGCTACTGCGAGAAGGTCCACCCGAACAGCACGTACGTCTGCTGACACACTGTTCGGCGTGACGTACTCACTCGACCTGAACCCCGACGAGCTGCTGACAACGACTCGTACCGTCCGCAAGCGGCTCGACCTCGAGCGGCCGGTGCCGATGGAGCTGATCCGGGAGTGCATCGAGATCGCGTTGCAGGGCCCGTCGGGGAGCAACCGGCAGACGTGGCATTGGCTGGTGATCACGGACGCTGCGAAGCGCGCTGCGGTTGGTGAGTACTACCGGCGCTCTGTCGAGTCCTACCTGGCCGGTCCGGGCGCAGCGGGGAAGCTCCACGCGGACGACCCCGAGCGTGGACCGGTGCAGCGTCGGGTGGGTGACAGCGTGGCCTACCTGGGTGAGCGGATGGGGCAGGTCCCGGTGCTGGTCATCCCCTGTCTGCAGGTACGAAACCTGCCGGCCGGCAACCAGGCTGGGCTGTGGGGCTCGATCCTGCCGTCAGCCTGGAGCTACATGCTCGCGGCGCGTGCACGCGGCCTCGGTACGGCGTGGACGACGCTGCACCTGAGCTACGAGCAGGAGGTCTCCGAGCTGCTCGGTCTGCCCGAGGATATCCGGCAGACCGTACTGATTCCGACGGCGTACTCGATCGGCACGAACTTCAAGCCTGCGCCCCGGCAGCCGCTCGACGACGTACTGCACATCGACGGCTGGTGATCAGGAGGCGGCCATCTCCTCGATGGTGAGGCCGCTCAGGACCGAGCGAGGCTCGGTGACGGTCAGGTCCAGGGCCGGATCGGCGTCCGCGTCCTTCACCTTGACCAGGAGCCAGTCGCCGCCGGTGCGGGTGAACGCCCAGGCCCCGTTCAGCTTCACGCCGTGCAGTTGCACCTTCAAGTGCCCGCGCTCGATCGCCTCGGCCGGGTCCACCAGCTGCCGCCGGTCGTCGCGGGTGAGGTTCGTGTAGACGCCGGCGTCCCACACGATCACGGCGCCGCTGCCGTACTGCGCGTCGCGGTGCACCCCCTCGTACGCCGCGTACTCGAGATCGTGGTCCGTGGTGAACACCGCGAGCCGCTTCACGATCGGATCCAGCGACGGTCCGCGCGGCACCGCCCACGACTTCAGCACCCCGTCCACCTCGAGCCGTACGTCGTAATGCAGCCGCCTGGCGTCGTGCAACTGCACTACGAAGATCGGCTTGCTCATGGTGCTCCTGATGAATTCGAGTTACCGCTAACGGTCTGTCATGTTGCGGTTGTACGCTTGCGACTGGTCGGGAAACCGGCCCACAAACTTCCTCCATCATCCGCCCCTGTCCCTAAGCAGGTGCTCATGCCCGTAGCCCCCTCACCGGCGCGGCCGATCGCCGTCCAGATCCGCATCGGCGGCCGCTGGATCGCGGGCCAGGAGCTGGGTCGCCGGACCGGGACGGCCGGGACCGACGAGGTTCTCGTCAGTCACCACGGCCATCTCGTCTGGATCGACCAGAGTTCCGTTCGCGCCTCCTGAAAGCTGAGAACCCTTACAGGTAAGGCTTTTCAGCAAAGAGCTTTCGCAACCAGGTTGCCGATCTCGACCGCCGACGCCGCTCCGGTCGGGTCGAACAGTGCCCGGGTCAGCGCGAACGTAACTCCTGACCGCGTATCGGCCCACGCCGCGCTGCCGCCCATCCCCGGCCACCCGAACGACGCCGGGCTCTCTTCCGCGCTCGACCCGAGCCGGCCGATGGCGTAGCCGAGCGCCAACGTCGCCGGGTTGCCGAGCAGTTCGTCCTGCGCGACCAGCGCCGGTCCGGTGATCACCGGGACAGCTTCGGGCCGGACCAGCCGGACCCCGTCCACCTCGCCGATCAAGGCGGCGTACAGCTTGGCGATCCCACGCGCGGTGAGGATCCCGCTCGACGGGTCCTCGACCGCGAGCTGCTCGGGCCGGTTCAGTACGGCGGCCCGCGGCTGCATCGCCCGCGGTACGACGTTCTCGAACATCCCGGCCAGCATCGTGAACGTCTCCTCGGCGCCCTCGGGCTCCACGAGTTCGGCGAGCCGGTGCCGCTGATCGCTGGGCAGCGCGAAGAAAACGCTGTCCTGCAGGTCGAGCGGGGTCAGGATCTCCCGCAGTACGTCGGAGATCGTCCGGCTGGTCGCGCGGCGGACGATCTCGCCGACCAGAACGCCGAACGTCTCCGCGTGGTACGTCATCTTCGTTCCCGGCTCCCACCAGGGTTCCGCGGCGGCGAGCCGATCGGCCTGGAAGGGGAGCGTTTTCCGGGTCGCGTCAGGCGGTAGCGCGGGCAGGCCGACGGAATGTGTCAGGACATGCCGCAGGGTTGCAGTTTCCTTCCCATGCGCTCCGAACTCAGGCCAGAGCTCGACGATCGGCCGGTCGTAGTCGAGGACGCCGCGATCCACCAGCACGTTGGCGACCGTCGCCGACGCGCCCTTTCCGGTGGAGGCTGCGAAATACAGCGTTTCCGGGGTCACGCCGTCGCCGGCCACCGCGTCCACGACGAGCTCGCCGTGCCGATACACCGCGACCTGCAGACCGAGCTCGGTCTCCGCCAGTTCGTCGATCCGCCGCTGCACCACATCCTGAAGCTCCATACCGATACGTCGTAGCAGACGCGGGCCGCTCTACACGTAATCGAGGGCGAACCGGATCGTGCGCTCCCGCTCCGCGTCCGTCCCGACCGGGCAGACCAGGAACTCCGTCGTACCGGCGTCCTTGAAGCGCTGAATCTCCTTGGCCACCGCCTCTTCGTCGCCCAGTACAGCGGTTTCCTCAGGCCCCGCCTTGCCGCCGCGGTCCAGGACGGCCCGGTACGCCGGCATGTCGCCGGCTGCCCCGAACCGGTCGTGGATCCACTGCCGGGTCGTATCCGGGTCGTCCGTGACCGCGACGCAGACGCCTGCGATCACCTGCGGTTCGGGCCGTCCCGCCGCGGTCGCCGCCCGGTCGATCGTGGGCCGGATGAAGTTCTCGATGACCTCAGGACCCGCCCAGCTGGTCGTCGTACCGGCGGTCAGTTCGCCGGCCGTCTTCAGCATCCGCGGACCGAGGGCGGCCAGGATGAGCTCGGGCGCCTCGGTGCCGGGGATGCCGACCTGCCCGCGGGCAGTCAGTCGCTCGCCCACGTAGTCGGTCGGCTCACCCGCCAGCAGCGGGCGGAGCGCCTCGACGTACTCGCGGACGTAGGCCGCCGGGCGGTCCATCGACAGGCCGAGCATGCCTTCCACCATGTGCGGATGGCTCGAGCCGACCCCGAGCGTCAACCGGTTGCCGGTCAGCGCCTGGACGCTGAGCGCCTGCGCCGCGAGCGCCAGCGGGTGCCGCGGGTACACCGGTACGACGCCGACGGCGTACCCGATGGTCGAGGTGTACGGTGCGACGCCCGCGATCAGCGTCAGCGCGTCCCACCCGAGCCGCTGGCTGAACCAGACCCGGTCGATGCCGGCGTCCTCGGCGGCCTTCGCGGCGGCGCCGATCTCGTCGATGGTCCGGTGCTCTTCGTCGATCCACAGTCCGATCCTCATGTCCATCAGTCAACGGGTCCGGAGGCCGCCGACCCAGACGCAGTTACGCTGTGCAGCGATAAGGAATCGTGATCGCCGGAGGTGTCCGATGGAACTGCGGCAGCTGCGGTACTTCGTGACCGTCGCCGAGGAACTGCACTTCGGCCGCGCGGCCGAGCGGCTCCAGATCGTGCAGCCGGCCGTCAGCCAGCAGGTCGCCCGGCTCGAACGCGAACTCGGTCTGCGGCTCCTCGACAGGTCCTCGCGGCACGTCAGGCTGACCGGTGACGGCGAGCGGATGCTGCGCGAGGCGCGCGCGGTCCTGTCCGCCGCGGATCGGGCCGGCGAGGTGGCCGCGGAACTTGTTTCCGGACGTTCCGGCGTCCTGCGCATCGGGATCGCGCCGGGCCTCCGCGACCGGCTCGAACGGGGGCTGACGGCGCTGCGTACCAACACGCCGAACCTCGACGTCCAACTCAACTCCGGGTCGACAGCCGAGTACCTGAAGGCGCTGCGGTCCGGGGAGCTCGACGTCGCCTTCGTCCGGGGCGAGGTGGCGGCCGCTGACCTGCGAGTGGTCGAACTCTGGCGTGATCCCCTCTCTGTCCTGCTGCCGACGGAGTACCGCGCCGACGACGGGGTCAAGCTGCTCGACCTGATCGACCTGCCGCTCCGGCTGCCCAGCGACCCCTGGTTGCACGACCACCTGCTCGCCGCCTGCCGAGCCGCCGGGTTCGAGGCGCGGATGGGCCGCCCGGCGGACGATCTCGAGGCCGCGATCGTCGAGATGTCGACCGGGTCGCCGGCCTGGACCGTCGTGTACGGCACGGCGTGCGAGGCCGCCGAGGGTGCGCTCTGGATGGGGCCGTTCGCGCCTGGGTTGAGCTCGCCGGGGCAGCTGGTCGTCGGCCCGGGGCCGACCGCCGAGTGCGTCGACGTACTGGTCGCAGCGTTCTCTTAGGACCTCCGGCGGGCCCTGACAGCTCCGCCGGAGGCCGGGTGTTGATTACTCAACAAGCACCGGATCGTACGTTGGAAATCGCGTTCCGAGGAGGGCCCGTCTCATAATGCGCCGAACGAGCGCTTGATGGCTCCCGGTGAACGGTTGCTGACGGTGCGGGATTAAAGTTGGTAGTTGCAACCAAATAGTCAGGTCGGGTGAGGGCATCGCCGGCCGTTTCCGCCCCGGAGCAGCACACCCCGCTGCTCCGGTCGTCGCGTTCCCGCCGTACGAAACGGAAGCTGATGTCTGCCACCCAGGCCTCGCCGGCCGCACCTGCCGCCGGCTCCACACCGGACGGCTCCACGCCGCCCCGGTACCGCTCGCGGTACGCCGCCGATGCCCCTGACCCCGCACCGTCCACGGCACCACCGTCGGCCGCCGACCCCGAGCTGTCCCATCGCGAGATCCTGGAGATCCTCGCCGGACTGCTCGCTGCGCTCTTCACCGCGGTCCTCAGTTCGACGATCGTCAGCAACGCGCTGCCGACGATCATCGCGGACCTCGAAGGCTCCCAAACGCAGTACACGTGGGTCGTCACGGCCAGCCTGCTCGCGATGACCGTGTCCACGCCGGTGTGGGGCAAGCTGTCCGACCTGATGAGCAAGAAGCTGCTCGTGCAGCTCGCGATCATCATGTTCGTCGCCGGCTCGGTGCTGGCCGGCGCCGCGCAGAACGTGCCGTTCCTGATCGGCTCGCGGGTGCTGCAGGGGATCGCGATGGGCGGGCTGATGGCGCTCGCACAGGCGATCATCGGCGCCGCGATCCCGCCGCGGTCGCGGGGCCGGTACTCCGGGTACATGGGCGCCGTGATGGCGCTCGCGACCGTCAGCGGTCCGCTGGTCGGCGGCGTCATCGTCGACACCTCGTGGCTCGGGTGGCGGTGGTGCTTCTACGTGTGCGTACCGCTCGCCGTCCTGTCGCTGATCGTCCTGCAGCGGTACCTGCACCTGCCGGTGGTCAAACGTCGTGTGCGGATGGACTACGCCGGCGCGCTGCTGATCGCGGGCGCGGCGAGTCTGCCGCTGATCTGGGTGTCGTTCGCGGGCGAGCACTTCCCGTGGTGGTCTTGGCAGACCGGCGCCTATCTGGGCGGTACGGCGGTGCTCGCTCTGTTGGCTGTGATCGTCGAGACCCATGCGACCGAGCCGCTGGTGCCGATGCGGGTGGTGCGGGAACGTACGACGGCGCTGGCGATCCTCGCGAGTGTCGCGGTCGGGATGGGGATGTTCGGGAGCGCGGTGTTCCTCGGGCAGTACTTCCAGGTGGCCCGCGGGTACAGCGCCACCGAGGCCGGGTTGCTGACCATCCCGATGATGTTCGGGTCGTTCCTCGGGTCGGTCGGGTCGGGGCAGTTGATCACCCGGTTCGGTCGCTGGAAGCGGTACCTCGTGATCGGGGCGCTGTTCCTGACCGCGGGGCTCGGGTTGCTCGGCACGATCGACCACACGTCGCCGTACTGGTATGTCGGGCTCGGGATGTTTGCCATGGGCATCGGGATGGGCATGACGATGCAGAACCTGGTGCTCGCGGTGCAGAACACCGTGGACGTCAGCGAGGTCGGGGCCGCGAGTGCTTCGGTCACGTTCTTCCGCAGTCTTGGTGGAGCGGTCGGGGTGTCGGTGCTGGGGGCGATCCTTGCTACTCGGGTGACCGACTTGATCACTGAGCATCTGCGCGAACTCGGGGCCGGCGCGGCGGTTGGTGGATCGGGCAGTTTGCTGGATGTGAACTCGCTGCCGGCGCCGGTTCAGGAGATCGTGCGGCACGCGTACGGCGACGCGACCGGGCGGATCTTCGTGATCGCTGCCGGGGCTGCTGTGGTGAGCTTCCTGGCGGTGCTGTTCATCCGCGAGGTCCCGCTGCGTCAAACCGTCGCCATGAGTGCGTCGGAGGGTGAACCAGCTGTGGGCGGGACCGTTCCTGACGATCCTGCTGAGCGGGCCGCGGTGGTTGCGCTGGATGTGATCACATCGGCGGAGCGTACGGCGCGTGAACGCGAGCGCGAGGCCGGTGAACGGGTGCAGGCCGCCGCGAACACGATCCGCCAGATGCGAACCGACGTCGCGGACCTGTTCACCCGCGTGGACCAGCAGATCGCCGACCTGGAGAACACGCTGCCCGACACCGAGATCCCGGAGCCGGCCGCCGCGATCCTCGACGCCCACCGCCCCGCGGGCGAACTGGTCGACGAGCTCCGCCGCTACGAACTCAGCGTCCTGAGCGCCAGCCAACGCACCGCCGACCACCTCCGCGAAACCGCCCGCACCGAAGCGGACCACCTCCGCGAAACCGCCCGAGCCGAAGCCGACCATCTCCTCGCCGAAGCCCACGCCGAAGAACAAGAAATCCGCACCCGAATCCAAGAACTCCAAGCCATAGAAACCCGCCTCCTAACCACAGTCCGCACCACCCTCACCCAAACCCCACCCACCCACACCCCACCCCCAACCACGACACCTCTCACTCACACCCCACCCCCCGCACCGCCCACGCACAGGCCCGCCCCGTCCTCCGCCCCGTCCACCGCCCCGTCCACCGCACCGCTCACCCACGAGCCCGCCCCGTCCACCCACGCATCCGAGCACCAGATCCACCCGCCAACCCACACCCGCCCCACCCACCAGCCGACCCCACCCACCACGTCCGGCAACGGCTACCCCGAAGACCTCCACACCCGCCAACCCTTCGGCTAACCCGCATTTCCCTGGCCAACCCACCAATTTGCCTGGCCAACCCACGAAATTGGCTGGCTGACCCACCAAATGCGGGGTTTCGCACCCGCAATCAGGGTGCGAAACCCCGCATTTCGTGGGTGGGCCAGGCAAATGCGCCGGCGGCCCGGACCACGTGCCGCCGACCACGTGCCGCCGACCGCCGCAGGCCACGTGCCGCCGACCGCGTGCTGCGGGCCGCGTGCTGCGGCGGGTGTTCGTTTGCCGAGTCGTGGAGGACGGCTCCGGGGAGGGGCCGCGAGTCGTGGGAACTGGTTGGCTGGGGCGTGCTGCATCCACGACTCGGCGAGCGCATGCCCGGTTCGGGCGGCGGAGTGGGCGGCGGAGTGGGCGGGGGTGCGCGGGGTGGTGGGGGTGGGGTGTCGGTGGGGGGTGGCATGCTTTGGGTGGGTTAAGGAGTGGTGTGGGGTTGTGGGATGTGGAGCGGGTGGTCGGGCTGGCGGCTGATCCTGCGTCCGCTAAGGCTGGGCAGGGGCTTGCTCGGGGGGAGAAGTGGTCGGGGGCCGGGGCTACGGATCGTGCTGTTTGGGGTTTGTGTCAGGGGAGTGGGAAGCAGCCGTATCAGACGGTCGTGGATCTGAGCGGTCCGGCGTACAAGTGCTCCTGTCCGTCGCGGAAGTTTCCGTGCAAGCACGCGCTCGGCCTCCTGCTGCTCTGGGTGAAGCACGAGGTGGCACAAACCGATGAGCCGGACTGGGCGAAGAGCTGGATCGACCAGCGGGCCGAGCGTGCGGAGCGGCCGGAGCGGAAGCCGGGTGAGGTGGCCGATCCGATCGCGGCGCAGGAGCGGGCTGCCCGGCGCGCGGATCGGGTGTCGGCGGGATTGGCCGAGCTTGCCGGGTGGCTGGACGACCAGGTACGGCAGGGTCTCGGCGGTTTCGACCAGCGCGCGTACACCGAGCTGAGCCGCCTCGCCGCACGGATGGTCGACGCCCAGGCACCGGGAGTGGCCGGAGCGGTACGCCGGGCGGCGAATGGGGTCGGACGTGGTCACGGCTGGCCGGGCGAACTGCTCGAAGAGCTGTCCCTCGTCCACCTGATCGTCGCGGCGCACGGCCGTCTAACGGAGCTCCCGCCGTCGCTCGCCGACACGGTGCAGAGCCGGATCGGCTGGACGACCGAGACGGCCCGCGTACGCGAGGAAGGCGAGAAAGTCGAAGACGACTGGCTCGTCCTCGGCCGCGTGATCGAACCGGACGACCGTCTCACAGTCCGCCGCCTATGGTTGCGCGGAGCAACGACCGGTCGGATCGGGCTGATCCTCACGTTCGCGGCCGCCGGTCGCCCGCTGGACCCGCTCCCGGCTCGCCCTGGTGAGTACGTCCCCGGCGCGCTCTCGTTCTATCCCGGCGCTCTCCCGATGCGCGCTCTCCTGACCCAAACCGATCCACGCCTGCCCGCACCACGTCCCGTCGGAGTCACGGTCCGCCAGGCGTTGGCGTCGTACGTCGAATCGCTCGCGGCCGACCCGTGGAACGAACGCTGGCCGCTGGTGCTGCAGGATGTCCGACCCGCACGGCACGGCGACGGCTGGGCCCTGGTCGACGAGGCGGGTGATGGGTTGGAGATCCTGCCGGGCTGGGATGCGTTGAAGCTGCTCGCGGTCTCGGCGGGTGACCCGCTGACCGTCGCCGGCGAGTGGAATCGCGCCGGACTCCGCCCGATGACCTGCTGGCACGGCGATCGGCCGGTGATCTTGTGAAGGGCTGGGACGGGCTGGTCAGCTCGGCGTTGCTCGGTACCGACCGGCGCCCGCCGCACTTCGACGAACTACCCGAGCACATCCAGGAGCGACTCGGCGACGGCAACCTGCTCGACGCTGCTGCGCTGGCGACCGTGTACAAGCGGGCCGGACGCAAGCCGTTGCACGGTCTCGAGCCGCTTCCCGCCGCGCCCGGTGAGGATCGGCCGTTGCCGCGGGCAAACGCGGTGCGGCGGTTGGCCGCGATGCTGGGCGGGTTCCAGACGTCCGCGCTGGGTGAGTGGTTGCGTACGGCGGACGCGCACGGCTGGGGTGTCCCGCCCGAGCATTTGCCCGCGTTGGCGGATTACGCCCGCAACCGCGCGGAGTACCGTCCGCTCGTCATTGCCGCCGCGGGCCGTCGTGCGCGCTGGCTCGCGGAGCTCAATCCCGAGTGGCGATTCCTCCACGCAGCAGTTGCTGAGAGCAACGAGCCGCAACTGTGGACGCACGGCAACGCGATCCAGCGACGTACCTGGTTGCGCGCCGCCCGCCACCAGGACCCAGACGAAGCACGCGAAGCGCTCAAAGAGGTCTGGCCGACCGAGTCCGCCGCCACCCGGGCCGATTTCCTCGGGCTGCTCGCGGACAACCTCGCGTCGACGGACGAGGAGTTCCTGGAGTCGGCGCTCGACGACCGTTCCCGTGAGGTACGGCGGGTGGCGGCGCGGCTGCTCGCCCGGTTGCCGGGATCGCAGTACGGCGCGCGGATGACGGAACGCCTGCATGCGCACCTGGTGCCCAGCCAGGGTGTGCTCGCCGTCGACCTTCCGCGCAGTCTCACCCAGGCGATGGAGCGCGACGGGATCGACTCGCAGAACCCGGAAGGTATCGGCAAGCGCGCGTGGTGGTTCCAGCAGATCGTTGCCAACACACCCTTGTCGGCGATGGAACTCGCCTGGCTCCAGACGCCCGTCGAAGGATGCGCCGCCGAAGTACTGCAGTCCGCCTGGACCGAAGCAGCCATTCGGGAGCGATCAGTCGAGTGGTCGCGCGCCATCCTGCAGGCCGGATCGAATACCGGCAGTCGCGGTCCGGCCGAGTTGTTGCGGCTGCTGCCCGCGGAGGAGTGGGCGAGCGCGGTCGACGTACTGCGGAAGACTGTCGACGTCGCCGAGCTGGTCGGTGGGTTGCCGGTGCCGTGGCCCGCTCCGCTCGCGCGCATGATCCTCGACCAGCTCGCCCAGGTCGGCACCAACCGTGCCTGGGCCCGCCTCGCCAGTATCGCGGCCCGCGCCGCGCCGCCCGACGTACTCGACCATCCGATCACCCGCGAACCCACCGGCGAGGAAGACACCTGGCGCCGCCGCCTAGTCGAAACCCTGACCTTCCGCCGCGAAATGTACGAGGAGCTCACATGACAACCGAAGTACTGCGCCCGCACGCGGAAGTCGAGTACGCCGACGAGCTTCAAGCGCTTCGAGCAACGGACGACAAAGCGCGCCCACCCGCCTGGCTGATGTCACCGGCAGCCGTCGTCACGTACCTGCTCGGTGGGAAGGCCGGCGACGTCGAGATCTCACCGAAGTACGTCGGTCCGCGGCGGCTGATCGAGGTCGCCGTCGCCACGCTCGCGACCGACCGGGCGCTGCTGCTGCTCGGTGTACCGGGGACCGCGAAGACCTGGGTCAGTGAGCACCTCGCGGCCGCGATCAGCGGTGACTCGACGCTGCTCGTCCAAGGTACGGCGGGTACCGCGGAGGAGGCGATCCGGTACGGCTGGAACTACGCCCAGTTGATTGCCCAGGGCCCCAGTGAGGCCGCGCTCGTACCGAGTCCGGTGCAGCGCGCGATGGCCGAGGCGAAGATCGCCCGGATCGAGGAGCTGACCCGGATGCCGTCCGACGTCCAGGACGCGCTGATCACGATCCTGTCCGAGAAGGCGCTGCCGATCGCCGAACTGGCCACGGAAGTCCAGGCCCGTAAGGGATTCAACGTCATTGCCACCGCCAACGATCGCGACAAGGGCGTCAACGAGCTGTCGTCAGCTTTGCGGCGGCGTTTCAACACCGTCGTCCTGCCGCTGCCCGACTCCGCCGAGGACGAGGTGGAGATCGTGTCGCGCCGGGTGTCGCAGCTCGGCTCGGCCCTCGAGCTGCCGCAGCCGGACGACGCGCTGGACGAGATCCGCCGCGTGGTGACGATCTTCCGCGAGCTGCGCTCCGGCCGGACCGAGGACGGCCGGACGGCGGTCAAGTCGCCGTCCGGCACGCTCTCGACCGCGGAGGCGATCAGCGTCGTCACCGGCGGTCTCGCGCTCGCGGCGCATTTCGGTGACGGCGTCCTGCGTCCGACGGACGTGGCCGGCGGCATCCTCGGCGCGGTCGTGAAGGACCCGTCCGCGGACCGCGTCGTGTGGTCGGAGTACCTCGAAACCGTCGTTCGCGAACGTGACGACTGGGCGCCGTTCTACCGGGCCTGCCGAGAGATTTCCGGATGACCGTTCACCTGCTCGGGATCCGGCATCACGGGCCGGGGTCGGCCCGGGCGGTGGCGACCGCGCTGGCCGAACTCCGTCCTGATGTCGTCCTGATCGAAGGTCCGCCGGAGGCCGATAAGATCGTCGAGTTGGCCGCCTCGGAGGAGATGGATCCGCCGGTCGCGCTGCTTGCCTATGCGGTGGACGACTCGACGCGGGCGGCGTTCTGGCCGTTCGCGGTGTTCAGTCCCGAATGGCAGGCGATCAGGTACGGGCTGGCGGCCGGGGTGCCGGTGCGGTTCTGCGATCTGCCCGCGGCTCAGCAGTTCGGTTCCGCGGGCGGGCGGTCGTCGATCGCGATGGATCCGCTCAGGACCCTGGCCGAGGCAGGTGGGTACGACGATCCCGAGCGCTGGTGGGACGACGTGATCGAGTCGCGGCGCGGTGGCGCCGAACCGTTCACGGTGATTGCCGACGCGATGCGGGAACTGCGCCACGGCGAAGAAGCGACAGGTCGCGAGGCGCAGCGTGAGGCCTACATGCGAACCGTTCTGCGCAAGGCGATTCGTGAAGGTTTCGAACGGATCGCTGTGGTCTGCGGCGCCTGGCATGTGCCAGCGTTGGAACTACCGTTGCCTCCAGCAACACATGACGCACGGATCCTGAAAGGCTTGCCGAAGCGGAAGGTTGCCTGTACCTGGGTGCCTTGGACGCACGGCCGGCTGGCGGCGACGAGCGGGTACGGCGCCGGCATCACGTCACCTGGTTGGTACCACCACCTGTTCACCGCGCCCGACCAGATCACGACCCGTTGGCTCTCCAAAGTGGCGCAAGTACTGCGCGACGAGGACCTGCCGGTGTCCAGCGCGCATGTGATCGAGGCCGTGCGGCTCGCGGACACGCTGGCGGCGTTGCGCGAACGTCCGCTCGCCGGGTTGAGCGAGGTGACCGAGGCGACGCGGGCGGTCCTTTGCGGCGGGAACGACGTACTGCTCGACCTCGTGACCCGTGAGGCCGTTGTCGGTGAACTGCTCGGGACGGTGCCGGGCGAGACGCCGCAGGCGCCGGTCGCGGCGGACCTGGCCGCCCATGCGCGGCGGTTGCGGATGAAGCGGGATGCGGCCGAGCGGGTGGTCGAGCTCGATCTGCGGAAGCCGAACGACCTGGAGAAGTCCAGACTCCTGCACCGGTTGCGGATTCTCGGGATTCACTGGGGTGTTCCGGCTGCCGACGAGCGGCGGGCGCAGGGTACGTTCCGGGAGATGTGGCGGCTGGCCTGGGATCCCGGGCTCGAGGTCGAGTTGGTGGCCGCGGGCGCTCACGGTACGACGGTGCTCGGCGCCGCGACGTCCGTGATGCTGAAGGCCGCGGATTCGCCGACCCTGGCCGATGTCACGGCCGCGTTGGAGAAATCGCTCCTCGCTGACCTCGCGGAGGCGCTCCCTCCGCTGCTTCAGGGCATCGACACTCGCGCCGCGGCGGACGCCGACGTAGGGCATCTGATGGCGGCACTGCCCGCTCTCGCGCGAGCCTCGCGGTACGGCGACGTCCGCGGGACCGATACGGCCGGGCTGGCCTCA
This sequence comes from Kribbella speibonae, assembly GCF_004331375.1. Lineage (NCBI taxonomy): Bacteria > Bacillati > Actinomycetota > Actinomycetes > Propionibacteriales > Kribbellaceae > Kribbella > Kribbella speibonae. The sequence continues at coordinate 352,995 of NZ_SJKC01000006.1, forward strand.
GTCGCGGGGCGGATGGTGTCGCGCGTGTGCGCCGGTCTGGCGCGGGCCGTACACGGGTTGGATCCGGATGCGGCCGCCGCCGTACAGGACCTGATCGACGGGGTGCAGGACGCGACCGTGCTGCTGGCCGAGAACGTGCGGTCGGAGTGGCTGAACACGCTGCAGGGGTTGAGCGATCGGGCCTCGGTGCCGCCGTTGATCCGCGGTCGGTTGACGCGGTTGATGCTCGACACGTCGCGGTTGCCGGATCACGAGGTCGCACTGCGGCTCGGGCGTTCGCTGTCACCTGGTACGGCGACGGCGGACGCGGCCGGGTACGTCGAGGGGTTCCTCGCCGGTGGCGGGTTGTTGCTGGTGCATGACGAGCGCCTGCTGGCGATGGTGGACGGATGGCTGGCGGAGATCCCCGACGATGCGTTCGTGGAGGTTCTGCCGTTGCTGCGGCGTACGTTCGGCACGTTCGCTGCGCCGGAGAGACGCTCGATCGGCGCGCGGGCCCGGGTGCTGTCGGATCCCGCTGCCGTGATCGTTGCTGACGACAACGAGCTCGACGCCCGGCTGGCGGCGACCGCGTTGCCGGTGGTCGCACAGTTGTTGGGGGTCTCATGAGTGACGAGCGACTCCGCCGCTGGCGGCTCGTGCTGGGTGGTGAGGCCGAGGAGGAGACCGGTACCACGCTTTCCAAGGCCGATCAGTCCGTCGATGCCGCGTTGGCTGCGTTGTACGACGCCGCCGAGGGGGAGGCCGGTACGCAACGGTCGGCCGGGTTGGGTGCGTCGGCGCCTAGGGTGGCTCGGTGGCTGGGTGACATCCGGCAGTACTTCCCGAGCACCGTCGTACAGGTGATGCAGCGGGACGCCGTCGAGCGGCTCGGGATCACCCGGATGCTGATGGAGCCGGAGCTGCTGGGCGCGGTCGAGCCCGACGTCCATCTGGTGTCCACGTTGCTCGCGCTCAACGAGGTGATGCCCGAGGAGACCAAGCAGACCGCGCGGGACGTGGTCGGCCGAGTGGTGGCCGAGCTCGAGGCGCGCCTCGCCGAGCGGACCCGGGCCGCGGTGACCGGTGCGCTCGACCGGGCCGGGCGGACGGCGCGGCCGCGGCATTCGGACATCGACTGGGACCGGACGATCCGGGCGAACCTCAAGCATTTCTCGCCCGCGCTCGGGACGATCGTGCCGGACCGGCTGGTCGGGTACGCGCGGCGGAACCACAGTGTGCAGCGGGACATCGTGCTGGCGATCGACCAGTCCGGATCGATGGCGGAGTCCGTCGTCTACGCGTCGCTGTTCGGTGCGGTGCTCGGGTCGATCCGGACGCTGCGGACCTCGCTGGTCGTGTTCGACACCGCGGTAGTGGACCTGACCGATCAGCTCGAGGACCCGGTCGACGTACTGTTCGGGACACAGCTGGGCGGTGGCACGGACATCAACCGGGCGCTCGCGTACTGCGAGGAACTGGTCACGAAACCGGCCGAGACCGTGCTCGTGCTGATCTCCGACCTGTACGAGGGCGGGATCCGGGAAGAGATGTTGCGCCGGGCGCGTTCTTTGGTGGAGTCCGGCGTACAGGTGATTGCTCTGCTGGCGCTCGCGGACTCGGGCACCCCGTCGTACGACGCCGAGAACGCGGCCGCGCTGGCCGAGCTCGGCGTACCGACTTTCGCCTGCACACCGGACAAGTTCCCCGACCTGATGGCCGCTGCCATCCGCCACGAGGACATCGGCGGCTGGGCGGCGACCAACATCACCTGATCCTGAGAGGTACGTCGAATGTCGACCGTCGAACTGACCCGATTCCGTGTGCTGCCGGCGTTGACCGAGGAGCTGCTCGCGGCGCGCGCGGACATGCTGAAGGACTTCGAAGCGGACCGCGCCGGCTTTCTCGGCGCGCGACTGGTGCAGCTGCCGGACAACGAGTGGCTGGACATCGTCGACTGGGCGACTCCCGCGGACTTCGCCGCGTCGCGCGAGAAGGGCGCCAACCTGCCCGGGATCGCACGGTTCTTCGCGGCCATCGAATCGCTCGTCGTCGCCGAGGAAGGCGTCAGCGCGGCGTAATTCGCCTGACAGCTTGCTGGGTGCGATGCGACGGTGAGCGGCATGGAGATCAGCGAGATCCGGCCGGACGAGTACGACCGGGCCGCCGCGTTGTGGGAGGCGTCGGTCCGGGCGACGCACACGTTCGTCACCGAGGCGGATCTCGACGTGTTCCGGCCGCTGGTCCGGGCGGCGTTCCCGGAGATCGCGCAGCTGGCCGGGCTACGCGGCGACGACGGGCTGCTGATCGGGTTCATCGGGGTGGCGGACGGCAACGTCGAGATGCTGTTCCTCGATCCGGCGTACCGCGGGCGCGGCGGCGGGACCCTGCTGCTGCAGCACGCGTTCACGCACTTCGCCGCCACCTCGGTCGACGTCAACGAGCAGAACCCGGCCGCGGTCGGCTTCTACGAGCATCACGGGTTCCGCTTCGTGTCCCGCAGTACACACGACACCACCGGCAAGCCGTACCCGATCCTGCACCTCAAGCTCTAACCGGCGACCTCCAGGATGTCGATCTCGGTGTACGGGTCGGCCTCGGCGAAACGGAGGGCCCACTGGACGGCTTCCTCCTTGGTGTCGACGCGGATGATCGAGACGCCCGCGACGAGCTCCTTCGTCTCCGCGAACGGCCCGTCGATCACGCGCGGCTGGCCCGGCGCGGGGAACGTCACCCGTGCGCCGCGAGAGCTCGGCATCAGGCCCTCGCCGAGCACCAGCACCCCGGCCTGACGCATCTCCTCGAGCACGGCGTCCGCCCGCTCCAGGATCTCCGGATCCGGCGCGTTCCCGGCCTCCAGGCTGTCGTTGGTCTTGTGCAGCAGCATGTACCTCATAGCGCTGACCCTAGACCGTGTCTGACGGTCCATCGCCTACTGCCGAGCACCTCCTCGCTACGGCGCTGGACCGTCAGACACGGTCTAATGCGGTCCAGAACGCATCCGGCACCTCATATTCGTGCCACGCCGCCACTTCGGCGATCTCCCGCGGGCTCCGCGCTCCCACGAGCACGGCCGGTACGGCGGGATGCGTCAACGGGAACTGCACCGCAGCAGCCAGCAGAGGTACGTCGTATGCGTGGCAGACCTCCCGCAGTACGTCGATCCGTCGCAGCACGTCCTGCGGGACTCGCTCGTACCCGTGGGGCGCACCGTCCGCGGTGTCGGCGAGCACCCCACCGTGGAACACGCCGGCGGCGAGCACCGCCACCCCGAGCTGCTCGCACAACGGCAACAGCTCGTCCGCCCCCGACTGATCGAGCAGGTTGTAGCGCCCCGCCAGCAGGATGACGTCCACGCCGGTGGTTTCGCGGAGGAAGCGGGCGGCGACGTCGGCGTGGTTGACGCCGAGGGAGATGGCCCGGATCGTGCCGCGGCCGCGCAGGTCGACGAGCGCACGGAACGCCTCGGTCGACGCGGTCGTGAAGTCGAGCTCGGGGTCGTGGATGTGCAGGACGTCGACCCGGTCGATCCCCATCCGCTCCAGGCTCGCCTCGAACGAGCGGATCGTCGCGTCGTACGAGTAGTCCAGCCGCGGCCCCATCCCGGCCGGCGGATCCGCCCAGATCGGCTGCACATCCGGCCCGCCCGGCTCGATCAGCCGGCCCACCTTCGTACACAGCACGAACTCGTCCCGCGGCCGCCCCCGCAACGCCAGCCCGGCCCGCTGCTCCGACAACCCGTACCCGTACACCGGAGCGGTGTCGAACAACCGCACGCCCAGCTCCCAGGCCCGATCGATCGTCGCCACCGCCTGCCGCTGCGGCACCGCCGCGAACATCCCGCCGAGCGAGGCGAGCCCCAACCCCAACTCACTGACCCGCAACCCCGTCCGCCCCAGCTCGACCGTCCGCATGCCCCCAGACGTTAGAGGGCCGCACCGACATCCGATGGTCGGCAGCTCGACAGGAGGTGTCCGTCGGCGTGCCCGACGTCCAGGCGTGGAGAGCCGAAGCCAATCCCCGTAGTGGACCTATACGTACTGTCGAGCTGCCGAGGGTGAGGGCTTCCCTCGGCGGGCGCGGGCACGGCACCATGCGGGGATGGGCGAGATCGCGGAGCGGTACCGGCGGCGGGCCGAGGCGTTCGAGCAGAAGGTCGCGGCGGTGCGTTCCGATCAGTGGGAGAACCAGTCACCGTGCGCGAAATGGACCGCGCGGGACGTGGTCGAGCACGTGGTCACGATGCACGCGGTGATGCTGACGCCGGTCGCGCGCAAACTGGAGCCGGCGGACGACCCGCTGACCGCGTTCCAGGAGGCACGGGCCGCGATCGAGGACGTGCTCGACGACCCGGTGGCCGCGCTGACCGAGACCGACACCCCGTCCGGGCGGCTGACCACCGAGCAGCACATCGACCAGGTGGTGTCCGACGACCTCGTACTGCACGGCTGGGACCTGGCCCGCGCCACCGATCAGGACGAGACGATGGACCCGGCCGACGTCCAGCGGCTGTGGGCGGCGGCGGTCGCGATCCCGCCGGAGCTGATGACGAAGTTCCGGACGCCCGGCGCTTTCGGCGAGGGCATCGAGGTGTACGGCGCCGAGGTACCGGTCGAGCCGGAAGCCCCGCTGCAGGACCGCCTCCTCGGCCTCCTCGGCCGCGAGCCCTGAGCTATGCCAGGAGCCGCGTGACGTCGCTCGGGGCGTAGTAGCTGCTCGGGTCGTCGCAGAGCGGCGCCTGGATCAGCTGCCCCGGATCCTGCATGAGAAGGGCATGCCCCTTGGCGATCGCCGGGGCCAGGTACTCGTGGCCGGGGAGGTCCGCAACCGCCGTACGGCAGCCGAGCGCCATGCCCTCGAACAGCGCGGTGGTCGAGACGCCGACCTGGTACGTCGCGGTCGCCAGCAGATCGAGCGTGCTGCCGCCGGTGGACAGCTGGACGCCGGGCGGGATCGGGTAGGGGTGCTCACTCGGGTGCAGGCGGTAGAGGACCTCCAGCTCCGGGTACTCCTTGGCGACGGCGTCAGCGACCTCCACCAGTTCGGTGCCAACCGTGCCTTGGGACAGGAAGACCACCCGCCGCGGGTTCTTGGGCCCGGGCGGCGGCAGGAACGGCGCGCCCATCACCTCGGTCCGCATTCCGGCAGGCAGGTCCGCAACATCGGTCCAGTACGACCCGAAGCACCACAGCTCGTCCGGCTGATCCGCCACAACCGGCTGGCCCGGGTAGCTGTACCCGAGGTGGAACGGGCTGATCGCGCCGTGTTGCAGTTCGACGACGCGGATCCCGAGATCGCGGGCGGCGCCAACGATGTGCTGGTGGAAGTACGCGACCACCAGGAAGACCGTCGTGATCCGGTGCTTCTTGAGGAGCGCGCGGTAGAGAGCGCGGAGCCGCAGGTGCTTCGGGACCTCACGGGCCAGCAGCGCGCCGATCGGGACCCGGACACCGGTGAGTTTCTCCAGCGCGGCGGCGATCCCGCGGTCGTCGGCGGTCCGGGGATGGATCGCTCCGGCGGCCGACGTGAAGAAGTCCAGGTTCTTGCTGCCCGGGAGCGGGGTGCCGTTGATCCCGGAGTCCAGGACCAGGGCGCGGTCGCCGAGCGCCGCCCGGAGCTCGTCGGTGTAGATCTCGACACCGTTCGGTTTCCGCGGATGCGGTACGACGAGGGCGTCGTACCGGCCGGGGAACGGGGTGCGCGTGACGATCCCGGCGACGTGTTTCCCGACCAGGGCGGCCTTGTCGTACCGCGTACGGCGTACCGGATGCGGCGCGCCGTGGATCCCGGTGCGGCGGGTCAGCTCATGAAAGACGCGCATCCGGATGATCGGCCAGGGGTGCGCTCCCCGGATCTGCCACGCGAGCAGCTCCAGGTCCTCCTCCACCGTCCAGATCGCCCGGCACAGCTCCGCCACCGTCGGCCGAACCGTGCCGTTCCCGGTACTCGTCATGGTTGATCCCTACTATCCCCGCGAGACTGCCGACGCCCGAGAAGAACCGGCGGACTGCCTTCAGCAGGTGCGTCTTCCGGCCGAGCAGCAGCCCGGCGAGGGCGAACCCGATCGCCGAGATCACCCGGGCCGAAGCATAGGCCAGTACCAGGACGTAGCTGATCACGCCCGGGCGGATCAGCAGGCGGCTGATCGTGTCGCCGCTGCCCGAACGGAACGCCCGCCGTACCAGCCAGCGCAGCGTGGTGCGGCCCTCCGGGACCTCCTCCGCGATCACCGCCTCCTCGCACCAGACGATGCGGAACCCGGCGCGGTGCACGCGGAGGAAGAAGTGCAGGTCGCTGGAGCCGGTGTACCGGAACGCGGGGTGGAATCCCGGTGTGACCGCGTGGTAGACGCGGCGGCTGACCAGCGTGTTGTTCGTGTACGCCTTGCGGAGCTCCTCGCCGGTGGTGTGCCGGCCGGTAGAGTCGTGGACGTCGCTGTAGGCGTTCCACGGCGGCGCGCTGGGCGGGAGATTGCCCTTCACCGGGCCCGTCACGACGTCGGCGCCGGTGGATTCCCAGGCCTCGAGCAGCGTGGCCAGCCAGCCCGGCGGGGCGACCTCGTCGTCGTCGACGAAGATCAGCGCGTCGTCGTTCCAGCAGAGCTCGACGGAACGCTCCCGCGCGAACGGGATCCCCGGCTCCGCTTCCACGACCGACGCGATCGGGTACGGCGTACCGTCCCCGAACTCCTCCAGCACCCGCGCGGCCGACCCTTCCGCGTCGTTGTCCACCACGACGATCCGGATCGCGTACTCCCCGCCCGAGGGCAGCTCCTGAGCCTGCAAACTGGTCAACAACCCCCGCAACAGAGCAGGTCGCCTGAAGGTAATCACCGCGATGGCGACACTCGTGCTCATGGCGCCCGAGACTATCGGTCCCACCCAACAACCGCCCATCCACCGCGTGTGAGATGACGCGCCACCGCCCAAAGGACACCGCTTCGCGGCGGCAGCTGCGTCAGGCGTCGGAGGGGCCTGGTTCCCAGCCTGTCTGCTGGGACCAGGTGTCGGCTCGGTGGATGGTCTGCCAGAACCAGGGGAGTTTGGCTTCGGTGTAGGCGGCGCTGTCGTGGGGGTGTTGGGCGGCGAGCTGGCGTTTGAGGTGCTCGTACGGCGCGAGTTCGGCGGGATGGGCCCGCAGGTAGTCGCGGAGGAGGAGCGGGAACTGCTGGGAGAAGCTGCCGAGCTTCCGGACGTGGATGTGGGTGCGGGGATCGCCGGGGCGTTCGCGGAAGTAGCGTTTGGTGCGCTCGGCGTTGTCGGCGCGGTAGACGTACCCGAGCCCCTCCAGCGGGACGCGGAACGGGTCGAGCGGATCCAGCGCGGCGACGGAGATCTGGATGTCGACGACGGGCTTGGCAGCGAGTTCGGGTACGGCGGTGGAGCCGATGTGATCGATCCGGAGCGCGACGTCGCCCAGGGCGGCGCGGAGGTGCTGACCGAGCTCGGCGAAGCGGTCGGCCCAGGTAGCGTCGTACGCCTCGATCCGGATCACGCGCCGACTCATGGCGCCCGAGACTATCGGTCACGAGCCCGTCTGAGGTCCGAGAACAACCGCCGGAGACTGGGAACAGGCAATTGCATGTCTCCGCACTCCGTGGGGTGTTCCCAGTCCGGCCGGCTCAGGGGTTGGTGGGGGTGATGGAGATGAGGGGGAGGCCGAGGTCGCGGATTCGGGCGAGGAGGCCGTGGAGTTCGGACTGGTCGGCGATCGGGCCGCGGAGTGTGGTGGTGTCGTCGGGTTCGGCGATGAGCGTGAAGCCGGCGAACCAGCCGGACCAGCTCGGGTCGAGTCGACCGGCGACCCGGACCTCGTAGACGGTCAACTCCCGACCGCGACAGGCTGCCGCACCGACGTCGTCGTGCGCCAGAGCGAGTAGCCGAGGGCGATCATCGCGATGCCGTTCGGGTAGGCAAGCAGGCGGTACAGCGAATCCGGCGCCACGGCCAGCGCTGCCGAGACGAGACCGCCGACGGCCAGCAGGACCGTCGCCCAGCGAGCCAGCACCCGGGCGCGGAAGAGCGCGATTCCGAGCAGCAGGCCACCGGCCAGGTAGGCGAATCCCTGCACCTTGAGGATCGTCCCGAGCGTCCCGATGTCGCCGGTCGCATGGCCGCCGGTCGCGGCTTCGACCACGTCTCGCACGTACCCGGGGCTCGTGTCCGCGATCGACGGCAGGACGTACCCCGAGACGTACGTCGTGCCGATGATCAACAGGTAGCCGAACGCGAGTACGACGTACCCGACGAGGCCGACGACGCCGTTGCGACGGATCTGGCTCAGGTACAGGCCGGTGATCCCGACCAGGGCGAGCGCCGCCATCAGCAGCTTCAGCGTGTTCCGTACGGCGAGCTCGGTCGTGAGGATCGAGTCGGCGTCAACGTGCGGGTGCCCGATCTGTACGCCGATGAAGATCGCTCCGGCAGCGACGGCGGCGGCGCCGGCGGCTCGGGTCAGTGTGGTTGCGGTGACAGTCATTCCCAGCTCCCTCGTTCGTGGTAATCGGAACGTAGGCCGCGAGGTGGGGAGCGGGCGTCACCACATGTGGTGATTCAGGTGGTGACCAAGGTCCTGTCTGGTGGTCCATCAGACAGGACCTAGAGCAGGCCGCGGTCGCGGGCGCGGCGTACGGCGCCGGCGCGGTTGGTGGCGTCGAGCTTGGTGAAGATGCGCTTCGTGTGGGTGCGCAGGGTGTTCAGCGAGATGTAGAGCCGGCGGGCGATCTCCGGGCCGGTGAGCTCGGTGTCGAGGAGGCGCAGTACGTCGAGTTCGCGCTCGGTCAGCGGATCCGGCAGACCGGTCGGCTCCGGCGGTGCGAGACCTTCGTCCAGGAACAGTCGCTTGTACTGCTCGGGTTCGGGTGCCGCCTCCAGCGCCTCGCGCAGTACGGCGAGGGCCGTCGCCCGATCGCCCTGCACGTGATGCGCGAGTGCCTGGAGGACGCCGATCTCCAGCAGGCTGCCCGGCCGCCTCTCGGCATCCGCTCGCAGGCGATCGAGCAGTTCCTGTACGTCGTCACCGCTGCGGATCCGGAGCCGTACCAGCGTGAGCTGGTTGTACTCGTTCAGGTACGACACCTCGTCCGAGATGCCGCGTGCCCACGCCTCGGCCGCCACCAGGTCCTGTGCCGCGAGGTGGACCCGGGCCTTCATCGCCGCGATCGGCCGCAGGTCAGGATACGAACCGCGCCGGTACAACCGCTCTGCTTCGTCGAGCAGGCGCAGCGCATCGGCGAAGTCCCCGCGCGCCACGCGGACCTGCGCCATCGCGACGTACCACCGGTGCCGGTTCTCGGTGATGGAGCCGTGCTCGGCGAGGACTCGCGCGGTCTCGAGGTGGGCCTCCGCCCGATCCAGCTCGTCAAGCTCACGATCCAGCTCAGCGAGACCGACGTGCAGGTCCGCCGTGACCCGCGGATACGGCTCGCCGTTGCGGGTCGCCGCCGCCAGCGCCTCGTCAAACGTTTTCCGTGCCCGCGACGGCCGCCCGGCGGCCATCCACAGGTCGCCCAGCACGACGGCGCCGTCCTGTTCGTCCGTCAGGTTTCCCGCCGCGTGCAGACTGCGGACCGCGGCCGTGTACATCGACAACGCCTCCGGTACGTCGCCCATGGACCAGGCCGCCAACGCCTGGAAGCCGCCCGCCGCGCCGTGGACGAAATGATCGTCGGGACCGGCCAGGTCGAGCGCCCGCTCGGCGCGCAGCACCGTCGTCGGCACGTCCCCGCGTGCCTGCGCCAACGCGGCCCGATAGACCTCGACCATCGCCGGAGCCATCCGGAGATCCTCGGTGTCCGCCCACCTCCCGGCTACCGCGGGATCACGTGCCCCGGCCTCGAGCGCCGCCTCCGCGTCATTGAGCCACCGCTCCATGGGCCCCAGTTCGCCGGCCGTCATCGACGCCCATCCGGCCACGATGCAGAGCACCGGATTCGGCCGGACAACGAATTCGGGCAACGACCCGATCCACTCGACGAGCAACGCGTCCTGCCGGGTACGACGCGCTTCGGGCACCGCTTCCTCGATCAGCCGTCCCGCCCGCTCGTGATCGCCCGCGGCCAGCGCATGCCGGATCGCCTCGGGCACCAGGTGCTGACCGGCGTACCACTCGCTTGCCGCCCGGTGCAGCCGCGGCAGCTCCTCCGGGCGCTCAGCGAGCAGACGCGCACGCAGAACGTCGCGGAACAGGTGGTGGTACCGGTACCAGGTCCGGTCGGCGTCGAGCGCGACCAGGAACACGTTTCCCCGATCCAGCTCGTCGAGGATCCGGGCGCTGCCCGCCGTACCGCTGACCGCGTCGCACAGCGGCCCGGTCAGCCGCTCGAGAACCGCCGTACGCAGCAGGAAATCCCGGGTTTCCGGGCGTTGCCGTGCCAGCACCTCGTCCGCCAGGTAGTCGATGACGAACCGATGGCTGCCGGTGAACGCCTGGAGGAACCCGGAAATATCGGAAACTCCGCGCAACGACAGCGCCGCCAACTGGAGTCCAGCGACCCAGCCCTCGGTCCGCCCTTCCAGCGCCCGTACGTCGTTTTCCGTGAGCCGCAGCCCCATGACGTCGTTGAGAAACGCACCCGCCTCCGCGCCGGCGAACCGCAGGTCGTCGACCCGGATCTCCGTCAACTGCCCGCGACCCCGCAGCCGAGCCAGCGGAAACGGCGGATCCGCCCGCGTCGCCACGACCAGGTGCAGCTGATCCGGCAGGTGATCGAGCAGAAACGCCACCGCCTCGTGGACGTCGAGCGCTTCGATCACGTGGTAGTCGTCGAGCACGAGGACGGACTGAAGGTCGGCCCGAGCGGCGTAGTCGTTGACCAGCGCAGTCAGCGCGGCCGTCGTCGGTACGTCGGCCGCGGGCGGCGCCACCCGGATACCGGGCAGGGCCGCCCAGAGGTGCGCCAGGAACCGGGGAAGCGCGTTGTCGCCGTCGTCGAGCGACAGCCAGCCCACCCGCTCGTGGCCGGCCGCCCACTCGGCGACGAGCGTCGTCTTGCCGAAACCAGCCGGTGCGGAGACCAGAGCGAGCCGATGACCGGGCTCCAGAGTGCTGTCCAGCCGCGCCACCAGCCGTGGTCGCCCCACCAGCCCGGACCGCCGAGCCGGCGGGAACAACTTCGTGGCGAGCACCGTGGTCGGCACCCCCGGATCATAGATCGCGGGAAGTTGTAACGCCGAGGGTCGCTCCAACGATTTAAGGCGAGGACCGAAAGTGGTCGGTTCACTCAACTTGGGGGTCCCGTTGTCCCGTCCCACCCAACTGCTGCGCCTGGCCGTGCCCGCGGCCCTCGTCGCAGCCGGCTTGGTCGCCCTGTCCGGATCGTCCGGCACCGCCGCGATCTCCGCCGGGCCGAACGTCCTGCACGCGAAGTTCCGCCCCGGCACCGCCGACGGCCCCGCGTACGACGCCAAGTCCGTGATCGTGAAGTTCAAGCCGAAGGCAACCACCTCGGCCCGGAAGGCCGCGCTGGCGAAGGCCAAGGGCACGCCTGACGTGTCCGTCACCTCAGATGTGGTCACGGTGACCGGCGACACGTCGGCACCCGAGCTGCTGAAGAAGGTCAAGGCCGACCCGTCGGTCGAGCTCGCCTCGCTGAACTACATCCGGAAGAAGTCCGCGACCCCGAACGACTGGCTGTACACGAACTACCAGAAGTACCTGTCGACCGTCCGCGTCAACACCGCCTGGGACCTCTCGAAGACCGCCGGAACGCAGACGATCGGCGTCCTCGACACCGGCGTCGACGCCGGTCACCCGGACCTGGCCGGGCACCTGCTGCCGGGCTACAACACGTTCAACACGGCCCTGCCCCCGAACGACGGCGACGGCCACGGTACGGCGGTGACCGGCATCATCGCCGCCGGCACCAGCAACGGGATCGGCGTCGCCGGTGTCGCCTGGAACGCCAAGGTCCGCCCGGTCAAGGTGCTCGACGACGGCGGCTCGGGCGACGACTCGAACCTGATCAACGGCATCAACTGGGCGGTCAAGAACGGCGTCCGGGTGATCAACATGTCGCTCGGCGGCGAGGGTGACAACCCCGTCCTGCACCAGGCGATCCAGAACGCGGTCAACGCCGGAGTCGTCCTGGTCGCCGCGGCCGGCAACACCGGCGGCGACTCGTCGAACCACTTCCCGGGCGCCTACCCGGAGGTCCTCTCGGTCGGTGCCACGACCCCGGCCGGCGTACTGACCAGCTTCAGCAGCTACGGCGCCGCGGTCGACATCGCTGCCCCCGGCTACGACATCACCAGCACCGCGCCCCGCGCGCAGACCCCGGCCGGCTACGAGCCGTACTGGCTCGGCCTCGCCGGTACGTCGTTCTCGTCCCCGATCGTCGCCGGTGTCGCCGCCCTGGTCCGCAACAAGTGGCCGTCGTACACCCCCGCCCAGGTGATGGCGCGGCTAAAGGCAACCGCCCGCGACGCAGGCCCGCGCGGCAACGACCCGTACTACGGCGCCGGCATCCTGGACGCCTACCAGGCCCTCGGCGGCAAGTGGACCACGGACTTCGCCCAAGGTGTCGCGGACAAGAACGACCAGCCGTCCCGCGCGGGCGAGCTGATCGCCGGCGTCGCGGTCTCCTCGACGATCAGCGTCGAAGGCGACGTCGACTGGTACAAGCTGCCGACCGACTACGCGCACCAGGTCCGGATCGATGTCAGCGGCCCGATGTTCGACTCGGGCGCCTACGCGCAGAACTTCGGCCCGGTCGTGTCGGCGTACGACGAGAACCTCAAGCCGCTCGCCTTCGTGCAGAACCCGGAGCCTCCCACCGACAGCGACGGGTACGAGATCCCGCAGCCGCTGACCGCATCGACGTACGTCACCGTCCCGGCCGGACCCATGTACGTCGCCGTCCGGAACGCCAACGGGTCGCGGGACAGCCGCGCGTACTCGCTGAAGGTCACCAACGCCGACGGCACCGTCGGCACCGCGCAGCCCGACCCGTACCCGATCCTGGACGCGCTGCCCGGGGACCTGTCCTCCGGCGTCTCGATCCTGGCCAAGCCCACGGTCACCTTCCCGCGGAACGTCGACGAGAACAGTGTCACCAACGGCGGCGTGAAGCTGCTCAACGGCAAGACCGGTGCGATGATTCCGGCGACCGTCACGTACGACCACGACATCCGCAAGGCGGAGATCACGCCGACGTCCCCGTTGGCCGAGGCGACGCCGTTCCGGATCGTCGTCGATGGTGTCGTCTCGCTCGATCCCACGGTGCCGATGGTGCCGTTCAGCTCGGTCTTCAGCACTGAGGACCGCGCTCCGGGTCCGGTGCAGCTCGTCGGGACCGGCGCCTACCTGGCCGCCAACCTGACGTGGACGATCCCGCCGACCACGGATCTCGACCAGGTGATCATCCGTCGCAACGTCGGGAGCAAGGCGCCGACGCCGACGACCGGGACGCTCGTGTACGCGGGCACCGGCGACTGGGTGAAGAACACCGGCCTCGCGCAAGGTACGACGTACACGTACGCCGCCTGGATCAAGGACCGGGCCGGGCACTACAGCACCCAGCCCGCGGTGAAGCAGCTGCTGGGGATGAAGTCGGGGATCGCGGTGACGTCGACGCTGATCAGCTACGGCGGGGCGATCACGATCAAGGGCAGCACGCTGCGGATCGACAATCTGGCGTACGCCGGGTTGCCGGTCAACGTCTACGTACGGCCGAAGAACTCGTCCAAGTTCGCCTTGCTGGCGGCGCTCAAGACGTCGTCGACCGGCACGCTGTCGCTGACGCACAAGCCGCTCGTGTCGTCGGTCTACATGCTGACGTTCCCGGGCAACGCGACCCTGATGGGCACCCGCACGGTCGACGTCACCGTCCAGGTGAAGCCGACGATCTCGGCCACGCTGTCCCCGGCCTCGATCCGCCTCGGCGGAACGACCGCCTTCAGCGGGTACGTCGCCCCGGCACACGCCGGCCAACTGGTCTACCTGCAGCAGTACGGCAGCAAGGTCTGGAAGTCGATCGCCTCGGTGAAACTCAGCACCTCGGGCAAGTACGCCTTCGGCATCAAGCCCGCGATCCGCGGCCAGATCGCCTACCGCGTCTACTTCCCCGGCGACGCCGACCACGCCCCGACCTACACGGTCAACAAGATCGTCACCGTCAGCTGACGGCCCTGCCCCACTGTACCTTTGAGTACAGTGGGGCAGGTGGAGACGGTTGAGCGGTTGATTCGTAGTACGCAGGAGTTGTTGTGGGAGCGGGGGTATGTGGGGACCTCGCCCAAGGCGATTCAGCGGGCTGCGGAGGCCGGGCAGGGGAGTATGTATCACCACTTCGCCGGGAAGGCGGAGCTGGCCAAGGCGGCGATCGAGCGGTCGGGGGCCGAGTTGCGGGCGGCCGCCGACGTGCAGCTGGCCGGTGCGGGTACGGCGGCCGAGCGGATCAGCGGGTATCTCGGCCGGGAACGGGACGTGCTGCGTGGATGCCAGGTCGGGCGGCTGGCGGCGGACCCGGACGTGGTTGCGGATCCGGAGTTGCGGGCACCGGTCGCGGAGACGTTCGAGTGGTTGCGGACGCGGCTGGCCGAGGTGGTTGCTGAGGGCAAGCGTACGGGTGAGTTCCCGGAATCGCTGGACCCGGAGCGGACCGCCGCGACGATCGCCGCCGTACTGCAGGGTGGATATGTGTTGGCCCGGGCGGCCGGATCGACCGAACCGTTCGAGCTCGCGGTCCAGGGACTCGTCGACCTGTTGGGAGCGAAATGAAGATCGGTGCGGTGTTTCCGCAACTCGAGATCGGCGCGGACCCGAAGGTCGTGCGCGACTGGGCGACGACCGTGGAGGACGCCGGGTACAGCCACGTGCTCGCGTACGACCACGTGCTCGGCGCGGATCCGGCGAACCGTCCGGGATGGACCGGATACACCGACAAGTCCTTGTTCCACGAGGTTTTCGTGCTGTTCGGGTACCTGGCGGCGATCACGACGCGGCTCGAGCTCGTCACCGGGGTACTCGTCCTGCCACAGCGCCAGACCGCGCTGGTCGCGAAACAGGCGGCCGAGGTCGACGTCCTGAGCGGCGGCCGTCTGCGCCTCGGCGTCGGCATCGGCTGGAACCAGGTCGAGTACCAGGCGCTCGGCGTACCGTTCAGGCAGCGTGGGGCGCTGCTGGAGGAACAGGTCGACGTACTGCGTCGGCTCTGGGCGGATCCGGTGATCTCGTTCGACGGCAAGTACCACGAGATCGAGGAGGCCGGGCTGAATCCGCTGCCCGGGCGCGAGATCCCGATCTGGTTCGGCGGCAGCGCGGACGCCGTACTGCGACGCACCGGCCGGATCGGCGACGGGTGGATGCCGCAGTCCCCGCCGGACGAGAACGCCCGCCGGCAGATCGCAACAATCCACCAAGCAGCCGAAGCGGCCGGCCGCGACCCCCAGTCCATCGGCATCGAGGCGCGACTGACGCTCGGCGCCGTACCCGAACAGGACTGGCGCGCCTTCGCCGACGGCTGGCGCGACCTCGGCGCAACCCACCTCGGCGTGAACACCATGAAGATGGACCTGACCCGCCCGGAGGAGCACGCCCAGGTCCTCGCAGAGGTGCTCCCGAAACTCACCTGAGAATGTATCTCCCGCGGCTTCCCGGGTATCCGAACAGGTAAGGGAGTTTCGTCAGGGGAGAGGGGACGTCCATGGCCTCCCAGAACAACTTCGAGAAGCGGACGTACAACTATCTGCGGTTGGCGTTGGTCGGGCTTCTGATCATGCTCACGGTCGCGGTACTGCGCGAACGCGCGAAGGCGCCGGGCTGCTGGCAGGGCTCGATCAGCGCGTACTACTACACGCCCGCTCATGCCGTGTTCGTCGGCGCACTGGTCGCGATCGGCGTCTGCATGATCGTGCTGAAGGGGGAGCCGCGGCTGGAGGACGTTCTGCTGAACATCTGCGGGATGCTCGCGCCGGTGGTCGCCTTCGTGCCGACGCCCAACCCCGGCGACTGCTCGTCGGCGCCGGCCGTGTCCCGCGACGCGACGGCGGACATCGCCAACAACATGTTCGCGTACTTCGCCACGGCCATCCTCGGTCTCGTGATCTCGATCGAACTCTGGCGGCGGCAGCGCCGCGGCGGCGAGCGGTGGCTTCCGGCGCAGAATCGCGGCTTGCTGGCCGCGATCGTGCTGCTGGTGGTTGCGATCGTCTGGTTCGCCGCCGATCCGGACAGCTTCGAGGATCTCGCCCATTACCTTTCCGCGGTCCCGCTGTTCATCCTGTTCACCATCATCGTGTTCCAGAACGCCAGGGCGCAGAGCCGGACGTTGTACACCGTGCTGTACCAGGCAATCGCCTGGCTGATGGGCCTCAGCCTCGTCGCAGGACTCATCTGCTGGCGGCTGGACGCCGAACTCTTCGCCGTCGAGGCCGTGTTGCTCGGCCTGTTCCTCCTCTTCTGGGTGGTCCAGACCGTCGAGCTGTGGGACAAGGGAGTGCGTCCAGAATCCGAGGCGTCCACGGTCCCGGCAAAGGTATGAGCGAGGTCCTCAGTTTCTCGGACAAGGTTTGTTTGTTGCCGGTTGCTGTGGTGCGGATGGCGTGCAGTGTTGGGGAGTTGGGTGCGTATTGGCTTGGGAAGCGGGGGCCGGAGTTGTTGCCTGCGCCTGTTCCGCGGGCGACGGACTGGACCCGTGCGGCGGATGAGTTGGCCGAGGATGTTCTGGGTGAGCAGTTCTTGGCGCATTCGCGGCGGGTCTGGGTTTTCGGGATGGCTCTCGCGCACCTCGACCGGGTCGCGCTCAAGCCCGAGCTGTTCTACGTGGCCGCGATGTTGCACGACGTCGGGTTGCGGGAGCCCTTGCCGGATAGGTGTTTCACGGTCGCCGGGGCCGATGCCGCACGAGCGACCGCACCAGAAGGTACTGCGGCCGCTGACATCAAGCAGGTCGAGCGTGCGATCTTCGAGCACGTGGCGATCCGCAAGCCAAAGGCGTTGTTGTCGCGGTATTTGCAGGCCGGGTCGCTGCTGGACGTTGCGGGTCCAGGGATCAGCAAGCTCGGCCGCGAGTTCACGCGCGAGGTCTGCAAGAACCGAGCCGGTTTCCCGGAGGAGTGCCGGACCGCCTGGCGCGCGGAGTCCCGGCGCTTCCCCGACGGAAGGGCGGCGTACGCGCGGTGCCCGGGCGGTCTGCTGATCGCGACTCGGTTCAATCCTTTGCCGCATTGAGCGGACGGTTTGCGGTGGAGCCTCGGATGGCGAGGGGGCAGGGGAGGGTGACGATCTGGGTGGGGCGATCGGGGTCGGTGATGCGGTCGCGCAGGAGGTCGATGCCGGTTTCGACGATGGCGTGGATGGGTTGTTCGACCGAGGTGAGGTCGAAGGATTCCCAGGCGGCCATGTCGGTGTTGTCGAAGCCGATCACCCAGACGTCGTCGGGGACGTGGGCGCCGATCGCGCGGGCGCCGTCGAGGATGCCGAAGGCCAGCAGGTCGGTGACCGTGTAGATCGCGGTCGGCGGCTTCTTGCGGGACAGTAGTTTCTCGGCGGCGGCGTGGCCGTCGGCGTGCGGGACGCCGACCGTGAGCACGTTGCTGGGTTTCAGCTTCACGCCGGCGTCGGCCAGCGCAGCGCGGAACCCGGCGTCGCGGTCGCGTGAGGTGTTCCCGGTCGCCCGGAGCGTCACCAGCCCGATGTCGGTGTGGCCGGCGTCGACGAGGTACCGGCCGGCGTCGTACGCGCCCTGCCAGTTGTCGCCGACGACCTGATCGCAGTCCAGCCCGTCGATCCCGCGGTGCAGCAGCACGGTCGGCGTCCCGGATGCGAGCGCCATCGTGTGCAGCTTCGAGTCGTACGTCGCCGATGTCAGCACGAACCCGTCGACGAGTCGCTGCTGGAGGACCTCGGCGACCGACTCCTCGGGATCGTGCTCGATGTTCCACAGGATCATGTGCAGGCCCATCGAGCTCAGCACCCGGCCGATCTCGTCGAGCAGCTCGGCGTGGAACGGGCTGGTCACCCGGGTCATGAAGACGCCGATGGTGTCGGTCCGCCCGGTCTTCATCGCCCGGGCGAGAGCGTTCGGCGTGTAGTTCGCGTCCTTCAGCACCTGCAGGACCCGGGCCCGGGTCTCCGGGTTGACCTTCGGGTTGTTGGTCAGCACCCGGGACACGGTCGCCTGTGACACCCCGGCCAGACGCGCCAGGTCCCGACTCGTCGGTGGTCGTGTCATCGTCCGCCTCCCCTCGTGATCCCCGAACCCTACTGAAGAGTGTGCGCACCAGGCGTTGACCACGCCAAGAGACCTGTGTATACGTATTCAGTATCTGGAAGTGTATACGTATTCATCCCTCGCGGATGGGAGATTCCGGTGCAGACCAACCTCTCCAACCTGAACCGCCGCAGGTTTCTCGCCGGTCTGACGGGACTGACGGCCGCCGGCCTGCTGGCCGGCTGCGGTGGCAACGGCAACGCAAGCAGCGACGGCAAGAAGAGCCTGACCTTCCTCAACTGGGAACAGGTCAAGGGAAACCCGCTGGAGCAGGCGATCCAGGCGTTCGAGAAGGACTCGGGAACGCAGGTCACCATCCAGCCCGCGGTCACCCAGGAGTACGACACCAAGATGCGCACCCTGATCGCCGGCGGCAGCCCGCCGGACGTGATGCGGATCAACGACGACTTCGTCCGCGGCTTCTCCCAGCAGGGAGCACTGCTGGATCTGAAGCCGTACATCGAGAAGGACAAGCTCGACACGTCCCAGTTCGCCAAGGAGACGTTCGAGTTCCCGCGACAGCCCGACGGCTCGCACACCGCGTGGGTCCTCGGGTACGAGCCGCGGCTGATCTTCTACAACGCCGATCTGTTCAAGCAGGCCGGCGTACCGCTGCCGCCGGCGACCTGGACGTCGCAGGGCTGGACCTGGTCCGACTTCGAGGCGGCCGCGAAGAAGCTCACCGACCCGGCGAAGAAGCAGTACGGCGCTCTCGTGTACCTGGACACCGGCTACGAGCAGACGTTCACCGTCAACCACGGCAGCGAGACCGGCATCTTCTCCCAGGACGGCACGCAGTTCACGCTGCCCGGTGCGAAGGAGACCGAGGCGCTGCAGTGGGCGACCGACCTGACCTGCAAGGACAAGGTGCAGCCGCCGTGGTCGGTGCTGCAGCAGGACAACGCGGAGACACAGATGTTCGCCCAGGGCAAGCTGGCGATGATGTTCGCGACCTTCGGTACGGTGCCGTACCTGCGGTCGACGATCAAGGACTTCACCTGGGACGTCGCTCCGCCGCCTGGTGACGTGGAGCAGAAGACCGAGTCGAGCGTGATCGTGTTCTGCGTCCCGAAGAAGGCGAAGAACCCGGACCAGGCCTGGGAGCTGCTCAAGTACCTCGCGAGCGAGGAGGGCGGCAAGACCTTGCTCCAAGGGGGCGCGTTCACGCCGATCAACCTGAAGGCGGCGGCCGGGCTGGCGCCGAACGGCAAGGCGCCCGAGCACATCGGACTGTTCGCCGAGGCGGCCAAGCATCTCACCGCGACCAACCAGACGAAGAACACGATCGGCGCCCGCGAGCTGTACCGGCCGGCGCTGGACACCGCCTACAACTGCGAGAAACCCGTCGGTGACGTGCTCCAAGGCGTCAAGTCCCAGGTGGAGAACGCGTTGAAGGGTTGATGTCGATGGCAACCATCACGATGGCGCGGGACCGCGGCGGCGTCCAGGTGGCCGACGTCCGCCGGGCGCGGCGCCGGCAGAACCTCACCGGCTGGCTGTTCATCAGCCCGATCGTGGTCGGCGTCGTGGCGTTCCAGTTCTTCCCGATCCTGGTCTCGATGGCCGCGTCGCTGACCGACTGGAACGGGATCGCGGCCCCGAAGTTCGTCGGGCTGCGGAACTTCACCGAGATGTTCGGCGACGATCCGCTGTTCCTGCAGACCTTCAAGAACACCGTCTACTTCACGCTGGCGAGCATCCCGCTGACGATCGGCATCGGCCTGGTGCTGGCGTTGCTCTGCGCCCGCCCGATCCGGGGTGTCGCGTTCTTCCGGACGGCGTACTTCGCGCCGTACGTGACGAACGTGGTGGCGATCGGGTTCGTCTGGTTCTGGTTCTTCCAGCCGGACAACGGGGTGATCAACGGGCTGCTCGACCAGCTCGGGATCCATGGCCCGCAGTGGCTGTCGAGCTCGAGCTGGGCGATGCCGGCGGTGATCATGGTCAGCGTCTGGCAGGGCATCGGGTATCCGATGATCATCCTGCTCGCGGGGCTGCAGGGGCTGCCGGCCGAGTACTACGAGTCCGCGCGGATCGACGGGGCGGGCGCGTGGCAGCGGCTGCGCTACATCACGCTGCCGTTGCTGACACCGCATTTCCTGTTCCTGCTGATCACGCAGTTCATCACGTCGTTCCAGGTGTTCGGCCTGATCTACGTGATGACCAAGGGCGGGCCGGGCCACGCCACCAGCGTCTACATCTTCAACATCTACCAGAACGCGTTCAGCTACGGAAAGGTCGGCTACGCCTCGGCGATGGCGTGGATCCTCTTCGCGGTGATCGCGGCCGTCACCTACCTGCAGTGGAAGCTGCAGAAGAGGTGGGTGTTCTACACATGAGACTCGTCTCCAAGACCTCGCAGTACGTCGTGATGTCCCTGTTCGCCATCGTTTTCCTGGCGCCGCTGGTATGGATGATCAGTGCCTCGCTGCGCCCGGAGGCGAAGGTGCTGAGCGTGCCGCCGAAGTTCCTGCCGACGGACGCGCACTGGGACAACTACCGGCAGGTGTTCGAGCTGATCCCGGTGTTCCTCTGGAACAGCGTGAAACTCGCCGGGCTGAACGTGATCGGGATCCTGATCGTCGCGTCGATGGCCGGCTACGCCTTCGCGCGGCTGCGGTTCGCCGGCCGGGACGCCGCGTTCATGGTGCTGCTCGCCACCTCGATCATCCCGGGGATCGCCTACCTGATCCCGCAGTACATCGTTTTCCGGCAGATCGGGTGGGTGGACACGCAGTACCCGCTGTGGGTGCCGAAGGTGCTCACGCCGGTGTTCGCGACGTTCCTGATGCGGCAGTCGTTCCTGACCGTTCCGCAGGAACTCGAGGACGCCGGCAAGATCGACGGGGCGTCCACGTTCGGCATCTACTGGCGGATCATGCTGCCGCAGACCAAACCGGCGCTGGCCGCGATCGGGGTGTTCACGTTCCTGGAGTCGTGGAACGACCTGTTCGGCCCGCTGATCTACATCAATTCCGAGAACCTGCAGACGCTGCCGGTGGCGCTGGCCCAGTTCCAGGGCGAGTACTTCACCCAGATCAGTCTGCTGATGTGCGGGGCGACCGTCTCGGTGGTTCCCGTCATCGCCGTCTTCCTCTTTGCCCAGCGCTATTTCATCCAAGGCATCACGATGACAGGAATGAAGGGGTGAGCACCGTGCCGGACCGGCTCGTTGCCATGCAGATCGGAGCCATCTCGTTCGTCGACGAAGGTGTCGACCGGACACTCGACATCCTGGCCGAACGCGGCGCGGTGAACGCGTTGTTCCTGGCCACGCCGACCTGGACCCGGGGAACCGGCGGGCGGCAGATCCCCGGGCACCCGCTCCCGGACCACGGGGTGGGCGAGTACGACCTCGGCTGGGTCGGCGGCAACTACGCGACCCCGCACCCGCAGTACTACGGAAATACCGTCCTCGGCGCGGTCGGAAAGGCGCCGGAAAATCCGGAATTCGACTTGCTCGGCGAGGTGCTTCCGAAGGCCCGCGAGCGCGGGATGAAGTCGTTCGCGTGGATGGAGGAGAGCGGCGGCGCGCGCGAGTTGCGGACCTACCCGAACTTCGCCAAGGTGCTCGAGGTCGACGCTTGGGGACGGCCGGGGCGGCGGCCGTGCTTCAACAACCCGGACTACCGCAACTGGCACCTCGGGTTCGTCGAGGACTACCTGCAGAGCTACCAGCTCGACGGGCTGGCCTGGTGCTCGGAGCGGCCGGGGCCGTTGAACATGCTGATGCAGGGCACGGTCGACGTCCCCGAGGTCGGGTGCTTCTGCCAGCACTGCCAGCGGATCGCCCGCGAGCGAGGCATCGACGTCGACCGCGCGCTGCGCGGGTACCGTGAGTTGGTCGACTGGAACCAGCGGGTGGGTGCCGGAGAGCGCCCGGTGGACGGCGCGTTCGTGGCGTTCTGGCGGATTCTGCTGAACTTTCCCGAGGTCCTGGCCTGGCAGACGTTGTGGACCGAGAGCCAGCGGCAGCTGTACCGCGACATCTACGGCGTGGCCAAGGCGATCGCACCCGAGACACAGGTCGGCTGGCACGTGTATCACAACATCTCGTTCAGCCCGTTCTACCGGGCGGACCAGGACTACACCGAGATGGCGAAGTTCTCGGACTTCGTCAAGGTCGTCATCTACAACAACTGCGCGGGACCGCGGTTCTTCACCTGGGTGAAGAGCATCTGCGGCGCGCTGTTCGCCGACGCGGAGCCGGCAGACGTCTACCCGTTGATGATGAAGCTGCTGCAGCTCGACGAAGGAGATTACGAGAAGCTGCCGCAGACCGGATTCACCGCGGACTACGTACGGCGGGAGACCGAGCGGGCCGTGGCGGGCGTCGGCGGGCAGAGCAAGATCTACCCGGGGATCGACATCGACATCCCGGTCGGAGTGGCGAAACAGCGCGGGCTGGAGTCGCCGCGGGACCTCGGTACCAAGATCAACTGGGACGACAACGAGGGCGAGCTGACCCGGTGCACCCGCGAGTCCGTGCGGGACGCGACGCTGGCCGCGTTCGAGGGCGGCGCGGAAGGCGTCGTACTGAGCCGGAAATACTCGGAAATGATGCTGGACAACCTTTCCGGCGCGGGCGACGCGGTCCGGAGCCTTCCGTGAAGCCCTGGTACCAAAGGACAGCGCGGTGGGCGCAGACCAACCTCACCGAGAAGGATCCGGCGCGGTACGACGTCGAGTGGTGGCGGGAGCACTGGCGGCGGACGCGCATCCAGGGCGTGATCGTCAACGCCGGCGGGATCGTCGCCTACTACCCCAGCAAGTTCGAGCTGCACCACCGAGCCGAGTACCTGGGGGATCGCGATCTGTACGGCGAGATCGTCGCGGCAGCGCGCTCCGAAGGGCTGACGGTGCTCGCGCGGATGGACTCCAACCGGGCCCACCAGCCCTTGTACGACGCGCACCCGGACTGGTTCGCAGTCGATGCCGATGGCAACGCGTATCGGGCCGGCCGCTTGTACGTCGCCTGCGTCACGGGCCCGTACTACCGGGAGTTCCTGACCGGGATCCTCGAAGAGATCATCGAGCGCAGCGCACCGGACGGCGTGACCGACAACAGCTGGAGCGGTCTCGGACGGGACTCGATCTGCTACTGCCCGAACTGCCGCGACAGTTTCGGCCAAGAGCTGCCGGCCGCGCCGGACTGGACGGATCCGGTCTACAAGCAATGGATCCGCTGGAGTTACGACCGGCGGCTCGCGGTCTGGGACCTGAACAACGAGGTGACCCGCCGCGCGGGCGGTCCGGACTGCCTGTGGATCGGGATGAACGGGGGCGAGGTCGTTGCGCAGAGCAAGAGACTGCGCGACGACGTCGAGATCTGCAAGCGGGCGCCGATCTTCCTGCTGGACTCGCAGTGGCGGCACGAGGACTCCGGGTTCCAGGCCAACGCCGATGCCGGAAAACGCCTGCACGGAATGCTCGGAACGGAAACACTGATTCCGGAAAGTACGGCGATGTACGACGCCGGCGTTCCGACGTTCCGGCTCGGAAGCAAACCCGAGCCGGAGGCGCGGATGTGGGCGATCGAGGGCTGGGCCGGCGGGATCCAGCCGTGGTGGCACCACATCGGCTCGGTCCATGACGACCGACGGCAGTACGCGACGGCGCAGCCGCTCTTCGAGTGGCACGAACAGCACGAGGAGTTCCTGGTCGACCGCGATCCGGTCGCCACGGTCGGCCTGCTGTGGAGTCAGCGGAGCGTGGACTTCCACGGGAAGGCCGATCCCGAGACGGTGAGCCAACTGCCTTACCGGGGATGGGTGGACGCACTGATTAGGGCGCGAGTCCCGTACCTGCCAACAGCGGTGGTGGACGACCGGTTCGATGTCCTGGTGGTTCCCAACGTGGGGGTCCTGACGTACGAGCAGCTCGCTCAGCTGGCCGCCTACGTGCAGGCCGGTGGAAGGCTGGTGGTGACCGGGGAGTCGGGGCTCTACGACGAGTGGGGCGACCGGCGGAGCGAGTGGGCGTTGGGCGAGCTGCTCGGCGTACGGCACACGGGTAAACGGCTCGGTGACGGGACGGTGACGGACTGGGAGAACTACGACAGCCACAGCTACCTGCGGATCGAAGACCGATCGGTTTTCGACGGTGATACGGATGTACTGCCGTTCGGCGGGCAGCTGGAGGTGGTCGAGTCGCAGGAACGGAAAGCGTTGTCGTGGATTCCGCCGTTCCCGATCTACCCGCCCGAGAAGTCGTGGATGGAGGAGCAGCGCACCGACGTACCCGCACTGGTCCTCGGCGAACGGACGGCGTACCTCGCGGCTGATCTGGACCGGTTGTACGCGAAGTACCACCACCCGGACCACGGGCAGGTCATGGCCAACCTCGTCCGTGACAACATCCCGCTCCAGGTTGAAGGGGCCGGCGTGCTGGATTGCCAGCTGTACCGCCAGGGCGACCGGCACGTCCTGCACCTGGTCAACCTCGATCAAGGCGGCGCCTGGCATGGTCGCCTGCAGGAGCTGACGCCCGCCGGCCCCTTCACGATCAAACTCAAAGCGAGCGGATCACGGGCGCGGCTCCTCGTCTCGGGCAGTGAGGTGGACGTGCGGGAGCAGGACGGCTGGATTACGGTCGGGGTAGACCGGATCACCGATCACGAAGTCGTCGTTCTGAGTTAAGGAGTTCCTGTGGCAGTCGAGGTCAGCGGCCCGATGGGCGAGCGGTACGACGAGATCCTCACCGAGCGTGCACTCGGACTGATCGAGACGCTGCACCGTGCGTACGACGGGCCGCGCCGGGAGCTGCTCGAGCGGCGTACGCAGCGGGTCGCGGAGATCGCGGCTGGGGCGTCGCTGGGGTTCCTGGCGGACACGAAGGACGTTCGGGACGACCCGGAGTGGCGGGTCGCGCCCGCTGCTCCGGGGCTGGTCGACCGGCGGGTGGAGATCACCGGACCGACCGACCGGAAGATGACGATCAACGCACTGAACTCGGGCGCCAAGGTGTGGCTGGCCGACCAGGAGGACGCGAACACGCCGACCTGGGAAAACGTTGTCGGCGGCCAGCTCAATCTGCTCGACGCGATCACCCGGCGGATCGACTTCAGCACCGACACGAAGAGCTACGCACTGAAGCCGGACGAGGAGCTGGCCACGATCGTTGTCCGACCGCGGGGCTGGCACCTGCCGGAGAAGCACGTCCTCGTCGACGGTGAGCCCACCTCCGGCTCGCTGGTCGACTTCGCGCTCTACCTGAGCGCTTGCGGGCAGCTCCAGCTCGACCGCGGCCAGGGGCCGTACTTCTACCTGCCGAAGATGGAGTCGCACCTCGAGGCGCGGCTGTGGAACGACGTGTTCGTCACCGCGCAGGAAGCGCTCGGCATCCCGCGCGGGACGATCCGCGCGACCGTGCTGATCGAGACCTACCCGGCCGCGTTCGAGATGGAGGAGATCCTGTACGAGCTGCGCGAGCACTCGGCCGGGCTGAACGCGGGGCGCTGGGACTACATGTTCAGCGTGATCAAGACGCACCGGACCCGAGGCAAGGACTTCCAGCTGCCGGACCGGAACAGCGTGACGATGACGGTGCCGTTCATGCGCGCCTACACCGAGCTGCTGGTGCGGACCTGTCACAAGCGCGGCGCGCACGCGATCGGCGGGATGGCGGCGTTCATCCCGAGCAAGGACCCGGCGGTGAACGAGGTCGCCTTCGCGAAGGTCGAGGCCGACAAGACCCGCGAGGCCGGCGACGGCTTCGACGGTTCGTGGGTCGCGCACCCGGGGATGGTCGAGACCGCGCTGAAGGTCTTCGACTCGGTCCTCGGCGAGCACCCGAACCAGGTCGACAAGCTGCGCGAGGACGTCGCGGTGACCGCCGAGCAACTGCTGGACGTGGCCGCCACGCCCGGCTCCATCACCGAGGAAGGTCTCCGCAGCAATGTCAGCGTCGCGGTGCAGTATCTGGCCGCCTGGCTCGACGGCACCGGCGCCGTCGGCATCTTCAACCTGATGGAGGACGCGGCCACCGCCGAGATCTCCCGGTCGCAGATCTGGCAGTGGCGCCGCAACCGAGTCACCCTCGACACCGGGGTAACGGTCACCACCGAATTGGTCGAGCGGATCGCCGACGAGGAGATCGCGAAACTCGGTACGCCGGAGCGGTACGACGCCGCTCGCGCCCTGTTCCTGGAGGTCGCGCTGGCCGACGAGTACGTGGACTTCCTGACGCTGCCGGCGTACGAGCGCTTCAGCTGACCTGGAGTCTGCCGCCAGGGGAGACCGATCTAGATCAATTTCGGTAATGGCCGTAAAGCGTTGACATCGACGCTTCCACGGCCCTACGGTCGCGCCATAAGTCGAGTTCAGGACGCCAGAAAGGCGACTCTCCATGGCCCACCGCGCGAGCTCGGTTCCCCCTGTCGGACAGACCAGGCGTGACTTCCTGCGACTGTCCGGTCTGACTCTGGCCGCCCTCGGCGGCAGCTGGTCGCTGACCGGTTGCGGTCTGTTCGGTGACGACAGCAAAGCGGCCGACGGTCAGTCGACGCTGAAGATCGACTACGTCCCGGTCGAGGTGCTGGACCCGCAGGTGATCACCAACGGCATGTGGATCCTCAGCCGTGGGATCTCCGAGGGCCTGGTGACCCAGAACGAGAAGGGCGACGGCGTGCTCCCGGCCGTCGCGTCCGAATGGAAGGTCTCCGACGACCACCTGACCTACACGTTCACGCTGCGCGACAACGCGCAGTGGTCCGACGGTAAGCCCGTCGTCGCCCAGGACTTCGAGCGGACCTACAAGCGGCTGTTCACCCCGGCGGCGACCTCGGCCGGCGGTACGACGCTCGGCGCGAACAGCTACCAGGTGTCGACCGGGATCAAGGGCGGCAAGGACTTCCTGGCCGGCGTACTGACCGACTGGTCGAAGGTCGGCGTGAAGGCGACCGGGGACCACGAGCTGGTCCTCACCCTGTCGAACCCGAACCCGGACTTCCTGCTGGCGCTGACCCACCCGGCGATGCTGCCGCTGCCGATGGACCTGGTCGAGAGCAAGCCGAAGGACTGGCAGAACCCGCCGAACTACGTGTCCAACGGGCCGTACACGGTGACCGAGTGGGTCCAGAACTCGAAGCTGATCCTGGTGCCGAACGAGAAGTACTGGGACCGCGGCAACGTCAAGATCGGCCGGATCCAGGTCAACCTGGTCGAGCCCAGCGCGGCGGCGACCGCCACCGTGGCGTACGAGAACGGCGAGACCGATCTGGTGCAGCTGGCCGGTCCCGACGTACTGCGGTTCCAGAAGGACGCGAACCTGTCGAAGGAGCTCGAGCAGACCGAGAACTACAGCATCCTCTACCTGGCGAAGCTGCGGAGCCAGCACGCCGCGATGGAGGACGTCCGGGTTCGCAAGGCGCTCTCGCTCGCGCTCGACCGCAAGACCCTGGCCGGCGTACAGCCCGGTCAGGAGCCTGGGGTCTCGCTGGTGACCAGCCGAACCGGGGGCTGGGACGCGAGTCTCGGGATCAAGGAGGATGTCGCCGAGGCGAAGCGGCTGCTCGCCGAGGCCGGCTATCCGAACGGCCAGGGCCTGCCGCCGGTGCGGATCCTCGTCGGCGTACCGGACACCACGCTCGCCGACGCGATGGTGGACAGCTGGACCAAGCAGCTCGGGATCAAGGCGAGTGTCGACCACGTCGAGGCCGGCGTGTACACCGAGCGGCGGTGGCAGGTTCAGAAGGGCAACTACATCGGCTTCTACTACGGCACGTTCGCCGGGCTGCCGACGTGGCCGACGATGGTCGGCTCGCTGTGGTCGCCGAAGAACGTGCAGGAGATCAGCCTGCCGAGCGACCAGTGGCAGAAGTACCAGGCCGTGCAGGAGGACAAGAAGCTCTCGCCGGCGGACAAGACCGCGCAGCTCGACGCGATCCTCGCCGGGCACGCCTCGAAACCTGCGCGGGAGATCGGCGCGCTGGTCGACAAGGCCAACACCGAGGTGGACGACGCCAAGCGGATGGACCTGTACAAACAGGCCGCCAAGTTGCGCGAGGAGCAGTACCTGTACCTGCCGGTGCTCTGGCTGAGCCTCTTCCACGCGGTCAAGCCGAAGGTGCACGGGCTGCAACTGCGGGCCTATCCGGACTACTTCTACCTCAAGTCGCTGAGCGTAGGGAGCTGACGTGGGGCTCGCCGGTTACATCGGCAAGCGGGCTGTGCGCCTGGTCCTGTCCTTGATCGCGGTCTCGATCCTCACGTTCACCCTGCTGCAGCTCGCGCCCGGCAACTTCGCCGACCTGCAGCGGGTGAACAGCGGCGCCACCAACTTCGGCGGTGTCGGCACCGAGTCGATGGTCGGCGAGCTCGAGACCCGGTACGGCGCCGACGTACCGGTCTGGAAGCAGTACCTGATCTTCATGAAGGGCGCGGTCGTCTGGGACTTCGGACCGTCGTACAAGTACGCGAGCCGCAACGTGCAGGACATCATCTCCGAGGCGTTCCCGGTGTCGGCGACGCTAGCGGTGCTAGCGGTTCTACTCGCGCTGCTGATCGCCGTACCGGTCGGGGTGTTCGCGGCGTTGCGGCAGAACTCGAAGTCCGACCACACGACGATGTTCGTGGTCACGCTCGGGCACGCCCTGCCCAGCTATCTGACCGCGGCGTTCATGATCCTGCTGTTCTCCGCGACGCTGAAGTTGTTGCCGTCCGGCGGCTGGAACGGCCCGGAGGACATGATCCTGCCGGTGCTCGCGCTCAGCCTCGGCCCGGCCGCGGTGCTGGCGCGGTACGTGCGGTCGAGCATGCTGGAGACGCTCCGCGAGGAGTACGTCACCGCGGCGCTGGCCAAGGGCGGCCCGCGGCGTACCGTCATCATCCGGCACGCCCTGCGCAACTCGTTGATTCCCCTCGTCACCGTGGCCGGTCCGCTGCTGGCGGCGCTGATGACCGGCACGGTGTTCGTCGAGGCACTGCTGCGGATCCCCGGTCTCGGCCTGTACTTCGCGAACGCGGCGGCCAGCCGGGACATGCCGTTGCTGATGGGTACGGCGTTGTTTTTCGCGCTGATCCTGATGGTGACCAACCTGGTCGTGGACCTGATCTACGGACTCCTCGACCCCCGAATCCGTACCGTGGGAGGTGGGTCCCATGACGGCCACTGAGGGCGTCGAGGCCGTGGTCGGTACGACGGGTACCGGCGAACCGGAGCCGATCGAGCGCGGCACCACCGCACGCGGGCCCTGGTCGCGGGCGTGGTCCCGGTTTCGCAAGCACCGGCTGGCGTTCGGCAGTCTGATCTTCTGCGCGCTGCTGATCCTCACCGCGATCGCGGCGCCGCTGATCGCGCCGTACGGCTATGAGGAAACCGACATCCAGCACAAGCTGGCGGGGCCGGGCGCTCCGGGGCATCTGCTCGGCACCGATCTGCTCGGCCGGGACATCCTCAGCCGGCTGATCTACGGTCTGCAGACGGCGCTGACCGTGGCGTTCGGTGCTGAGCTGACGGCGCTCGTACTGGCGTTGGCGATCGGGCTGCTGGCGGGCTATCTCGGCGGCCGGGTCGAATCGTTGCTGATGGCCTTCACCGACGTGATGTACGCGTTCCCCAGCTACCTGTTTGCGGTCGTGATGGTCACCGTGCTCGGGCGCAGCATCTTCGCGCTGGTGGTCGCGATCGGCATCGCGTCGTGGGTCACCCAGGCGCGGCTGGTCCGGGCCCAGGTGATGACGCTGAAGGAACGCGAGTACGTCGAGGCGGCCCGGTCGATGGGCGCCAAGGGCAGCACGATCGCGATCCGGTACATCCTGCCGAACGCGATCGGGCCGATCCTGGTCACCACGAGCTTCGCGATCCCGGCCGCGATCGCCGCCGAGGCCGGTCTCGCTCTGCTCGGGCTCGGTGTCCAGCCGCCGACGCCGTCGTGGGGCGCGATGATCAGCGAGGGCAGCCGGTACCTGCTCGCCGCGCCGCACATGCTGGTCGCGCCGGCGGTGCTGTTTGCCCTTACTTTGCTGGCGTTCACGTGGATCGGTGACGGCGTACGGGATGCTTTCGACCCGAGTGGGGAGCAGCGATGAGTTCTGAGGCGTTGCTTTCGGTCCGTGGGTTGCGGACGACGTTCCGGCGCGACGGCGCCGAGCCGCTGACGGCCGTCGACGGGGTGTCGTTCGACGTACGCCGTGGGCAGGCGCTGGCGATCGTCGGCGAGAGCGGAAGCGGTAAGAGCGTCACGATGCGCAGCGTGATGGGCATCCTGCCGCGGACCGCGCGGATCACCGACGGCCAGGCGATGTTCGGCGGGCGGGACCTGCTGGCGATCGGGGACAAGGAGTTGCGCAAGGTCCGCGGGCGCGACATCGCGATGGTGTTCCAGAGCGCGATGGAGGCGATGAACCCGACGCTGACGCTGGAGCGCCAACTCACCGAACACCTGCTCTGGCACGGGATCTGCAACAAGGCCGAAGCTCGCAAGCGGGCGATCCGGGCGCTGGGTGACGTCGGGATCCCCGACCCGGAGAAGCGGATCCGCACGTACCCGTTCCAGCTGTCCGGCGGGATGCGGCAACGCGCGATGATCGCGATGGCGATGGTGACCGAGCCGGCGCTGCTGATCGCCGACGAGCCGACCACCGCCGTCGACGTCACCGTGCAGCGGCAGATCCTCGACCTGCTGGCGGAGCTGAAGAACCGCGGCACCGGCGTCATCATGATCACCCACGACCTCGGCGTCGCCCGCTACTTCTGCGACGACGCGGTGGTGATGTACGCCGGTCGCGTGGTCGAGCGGGCGCCGATGGACCGGCTGCTCGACGACCCGCGGCATCCGTACAGCGTCGGGCTGCTCGGCTCCGGGGTCGAGGTCGGCGGCCGGGAGCTGCCGTTGCGGCCGATCCCAGGTAGTCCGCCCGACCTGTCTCATCGCCCCGAGGGCTGCCCGTTCCATCCACGGTGTGCGCAGGCCGAAATGCCCCGCTGTGGGACCGAGCAGGAAAGCCTCACGATCGCTCCCGGCCGGGACGCGGCTTGCTGGAAGGTGACGGTCGATGCCTGACGAACTGGTCCACGCTTCATCGGTGACCAAGGTGTTCCGGACCCGTGCCGGTGAGGTGCGCGCTGTCGATGACGTCTCGCTGACCGTGCACCGCGGCGAGACGCTCGGTCTGGTGGGGGAAAGCGGCAGCGGGAAGTCCACGATGGCACGGCTGATGATGGGTCTGCAGACCCCGACGTCCGGGCGGGTCGAGTTCGACGGGCAGGACCTGAGCAAGCTGCCGGCTCGTGAGTTGCGGTTGTTGCGGCCGCGGATGCAGATGGTGTTCCAGAACCCGTACGGGTCGCTGCTCCCACATTTCAGTGCCATCGGCAACGTGATGGAGCCGCTGCGCTTGCACGAACGGGGCGACAAGGAGTCCCGGCGTACCAAGGCCCTTGAGTTGCTGGACTTGGTCGGTATCAATACCGGCCACGCGGAGCTGTACCCCCGTCAGTTCTCCGGCGGTCAGCAGCAGCGCATCGCAATCGCCCGTGCGCTCGCGCTCGAACCCGACCTGCTGGTGTGCGACGAGCCGACGTCGTCCCTCGACGTCTCGATCCAGGCCCAGATCCTCGAACTCTTCACCGACCTCCGAGACCGCCTCGGCCTGTCCTTCCTGTTCATCTCCCACAACCTCGCGGTCGTAGAACGCCTCGCCGACCGCGTGGCAGTCATGAACAAGGGCCGCGTAGTCGAGGAGGGTTCCACCGAGGACCTCTTCCGCGCCCCCCAAGACGACTACACCCGCCAACTGCTCTCCGCCGTACTCCCCATCCGTCAGGCCCACGGACTTTGATGGGTTGACGTCCGAGATGCCGGGTTTGCGTCCGGGATCTTGGACGTGAACCCGGCATCTGGTGGGTGTACCCATCAGATGCGTCCTCAGTCGGCTGCCTGTGCTGCTGCGGTGATGGCGGTTGCGATGGCGTGGGTTTGGGCTTCGGTGCCCAGGAGGTAGGGCTGGGGCAGCCAGATGGTGTCTGTGGAGACCTGGTCGGCGTTCGGGCAGGCCGCCTCGGGGTAGGGCTGGCCTAGGCGGGTGGTGATTGCCTGGGCTTCTTCGAGTACGGCGTGGTTGCGGTGGAGGGGGACGTAGCCGCTGGAGGCTCGGGTGATGCCAGCCTCCGCCAGGGACTCGAGTACGGCGGCGCGGTTGCGGACTCGGAGCATGAAGAGGTGGCGGCCGTGGGCGGTGATTGATGGGTCTTCGGGGGCGAGCTGGATGCCGTCGACGTCGGTCAGCAGGTCCGTGAGGAGCCGGGCGTTACGTTCGCGGACTTCCTGCAGGGCGGGGTGACGCCGAAGCTGGACGCGCAGGATCGCGGCCTGGAACTCGGTCAGCCGCAGGTTGTACCCGACTGCCTCGTGCTGGTACCACCCACCGCCCGGCACCCGGCCGACGTTCACCAGCGAGTACACCGCGCCGGCCAACTCCGCGGAGTCGGTAAGCACTGCGCCGCCTTCCCCGGCGGTGATGTTCTTGCTGCTCTGGAAGCTGAACGTGCCCAGGTCACCGATCGCGCCGACCGGGCGCCCCTTGTACGCCGCCCCGTGCGCCTGCGCCGCGTCCTCGACGATCGTCAACCCGTGCTTGGCGCCGAGTGCGGTGAAGGCGTCCATGTCCGCCGGCCGGCCCGCGAGATGAACGACGACGATCGCCTTCGTCCGTTCGGTGATCGCCGCCTCGGCCGCGGCCGGATCGAGGAGATGGGTGTCCGCGTCCACGTCCGCGAAGACCGGTACCGCACCCACGAAGAGCGCCGCCGAGGCAGTAGCGATGAACGTGTACGGCGGCACGATCACCTCGTCGCCGATGCCGACGCCGGCCGCCCGCAGCGCCACCGCGATGGCGAGGGTCCCGTTGGCGAGGCAGATCGCGTGCCCCGCCTGCTGGTACTCCGCGAACTCCTGCTGGAAGGTGGCGACGACGTCCCCGCTGGTGCTGCCCCACTTCCCGGAGTTCAGCACCTCCAGCAGGGCCTTCGCCTCGTCATCGCCGTACTGCGGCCACTCGGACGTCATGGTGTGATCACCCATCTGTTGTCTCCGGCAACGATATCCGCGGTCAGTTCGACGAAGGTCCGGCCGAGCCGTACCACCGCCCGGGCCGAACCCTCGCCCTCCTTCACGACAGGGTCAGTGGTGCCCGGTACGGCGATCAGCACCGCAGCGCCAGGCACCGGCTCCACAGCCTCTGCTCGTACTGCGAACCCGTCCGGATGCGGCTCGACAGACAGCACGACTCCCCGCCGGCTGCGTTCCCAGCTGTTGATCCGGGTGGCCGTCCACCACGGCATTCCGCGCCGCCGGGCCTCCGCGGCGAGCTCGATACAAGCCGCCCGGGTCGGTGGGCGATGGTGCAGATGCGGCCCGTGGAACAGGAAATGTGCGACGCCGTGTACCGACTGCGCGCCGTCCAGGATCACGTCCCGGACGGAGACATGCCCGGCCCAGGCGAGATCCTGAGTGTGCAGCGGGAGATTGAGTACGTCGTACAACCGATTGCCCTCAGCAACGGGTGCGAGCGGGAACGACACGTGCGAGGCGCCGAACGTGAAGCCCACATCGCCTTGTTTGCTAGGCCCGCGCGACTCGTCGATCTGGAGGCCGAGCCGTTCGCACCAGGTGTAGAACTCGGTCCAGCCTTCCCAGCGCGTGTAGTGGTTCTTGTTCGAGACGATCTGCTCGGTCCCGGTGACGGCCTGCGCCCACGCGTACTGAGCTCGCGCAAACGGCCAGCCCCATACCGCGAGGTCCGCATCGCCCATCGCGTTGTAATGCAGGGCATTCTCATGGCCGGCTGCGGTAATCGCCGTGTACAGCGAAGGGGAGTAACCGCCCGGGAACACGTGGCACCACGTGACCTGAACGTCCGCCTCGGCGAACGCGTCGAGTGCCGCCTGCCCGTGCTCCTCGACGTTCTGGTCGGAGTCGTGCGACATGTGCGCGACGGCGTCGACACCCGCCGGCCAGTACCAGAGCCACGGCACCGCCGCGCCGGCCTGTGCAGTGCCCCACCACAAGCTCTGCGCGAACAACGAGCACCACCAGTCGGCCTGCGGCTGGTCAAACATCGGTACGGCGCTCGGCGGCGGATAGGTGTGCTCGTACGTCGGGAGCAGTTCCGGCTCACCTGGTGGCATCGCGCGGTCCCGCTCGAAGCTGAGCACCATCCCGTCCTCGCATTTGAGGATGCCGTCGTCGATCGGCGCGGTGCCGTCGGCGGCCGGTGCGCCGTCGGCGGTGACGGCGTACCCCTGCTGGATCCGGACGATGGTCTGCCACAGGTCGACGCCGTACGTCAGCACGGCGCCCGCGCCGAGTCGGCGGAGGCTGGCGGCGGCCGCGTCGTTGTCCTGCCAGCGGGCGAGCACCTCCATGTCCTGACCGATGAGTCGATGACCGCCGACGGCATGCAGCGCGACCGGCGGGCGGGATGACCAAACGGGGGTTTCGGACAGTACGACGTGGCCGTCCGCGACCGTTTCTCCCGCTGCGACGCCGGCGAGCGCGGCCAGTGGACCGGGATCGCCGACGAGGATCAGGACCCCGCCGTCGCGCACCCACTGCTCGAGCCCGTCAGCCGGGCCATCAGGAGTGGTGGCGAAGACCAGCACGGATACGTCGTCCGGCGGTGCGGCGGCTGCGCTGAGGGAGATGGACCGGTACGGCAGCCTCAGGTGCCCGAGCACCTCGGCCAGGTAGACCCACCAGGCGTCCTGGCCCGCCTGGTGGGCCCGCTCGGTCGCGGCCTGGTTGTCCACCACTGCGACTGCATGAAGGGGTTCTGGCACGCGACCAACCCTGCCTCAGGCGTCTCCCTTCGGCAAGGCCTAAATAGCTGTTATGGACGACCGTAATAACTATCGCGGAATCTTCTCGACCAGAAGCTGGTACGGGCGTGGAGGCCGGCCGAGTTTGCTCGAGCGGGGTGGGGGCATCGGCCAGGCCAGGCCTTCGTCGACCAGGGTGCTGAGCGTTCGGCGGGCGGTTCGCAGGGTGACGCCGAGGAGTTCGGCGACCTTCTCCGCGTCGACGATCCGCTCGGTGTCGTTGGCGTTCTCCAGTTGCTCGGCGAGCGTGGCGAGGATCTGGAGTGCGCGTGAGTCGCCCGGCACCGCGCGCTCGGCGGCGCGTGTGCGCTCGCCGGGTACCTGCAGGACGAAGCCGTGCGGCCCGACCACGAACGCCGTACCGCCGCCGGCTGCCTTGTCGACGGCGGACTGCGCGTTCACCTCCGCCTCGCGGGTCGACGTACCGAGCCCGATGCCGACCTCGAGCCGGATCCCCAGCTCCTCGGAGATCCGGTCCAGGAAGGGCGCCATCGACAGGTTGTCGGTGGCCAGCCGCAACGAGCCCATCGTCGTGACGATCAGGAAGCTGTGCTCGTCCCGCGGCACCACCGCCGCGTCCATCGGCCGGGCGTCGCGCAGCAGCTCGCGGTGCAGCGACAGCCGCAGCTCCTGGTACCAGTACGCGCTGGCGCTCGCGTGCGCCGGCAACGACGCGGCGGGCACCCGGACGATCATCGTGACGATCCGGGACTCCTCGAGTTTCGCGCCGCTGCCCATCAGGATCGCTGTGGTCAGCGCCTGCCGGATCGTCATCGACGACGGCGTCATCCGCAGCACCGGTACGCCGGCCTTCTGCAACGCGACGTCGACGGTCGGCACCGTGGTCACCGCCCCGGTGGTCCGCCCGCGCTCGTGCAGCGTGCGGTGGAAGTCGAGGAACGTCTCGGCCGACTCCGGACCGGTGTACTCCTTCAGCCGTACGCCGGACGCGCTCAGGCCGATCTCTTCGTAGACGTGGGTGAGATCGCGCCGCGACATCGTGTCGACGCTGATCCGGGCCGGGTCGAAGACCTTCTCGAGCACGCCGCGGAGCAGGGTCGAGAACAACGCCGGCCCGCCGCTCGGCACGTACGTCGCCGGCACCGGCAGGCCGCCCGCGACCGCCACGTCGTACGGCAGCGGTCCCGCGAACAGGAAGGAGTCCACGCGGGACGCGATCCGCGCCGCCTGCTCGTGCGCGTCGTGCTCGTCGGCGTACTGGGCGGTGACCAGTCGCAGGCCGGGGTTGTCCAGCTCGCGGGCCAGATTGATGATCCGGTGCACGATCTGCTCGGCGCCGACAACGCCGACCGTCACCTGTTCATGGGTCGCCACTCCGTCAGGTTAACGGGGTGGGTCGACGTTGACGGTCGGGATCCCGCCGCCCGCGCGGGCGATGATCGCCAGGGACGGGTCGGCGGTGGGGTTGCTCTCGCGGTGCACGGTGAAGGCCGGTACGTGCACGAAGTCGCCGGCGACCGCGTCGAGGTACTCGTCGGTGCCCTCGAACTCGAGCCGCAGCACCCCGGACACGATGTAGAGGCTGCTCTCGTTCCGATCATGGTGATGCCAGCCGGAGATCGCCCCGGGCTGCGTGATGACCTGGCCGGCCCACAGGATCGGGAGCTCGAACGCTCGCATCCGGAGCATGCCGGCCGTCGGGTCGGCGGCGACGAGATCACCCGCCTTGATCACACGCACTGGCTCAGCCATGGCAACAGTCTGCCTCCGCGCGACCTCCTCCGGCCAACGCAGTGGCGCGTAAGGTTCGGCTATGGCGAGGATTGTGTTGCGGGTCCGGCTGATCAGTGGCGACCAACTGGACGTCGCCTACGAGGAGCCCGGGGCGGCGGACGACGTGACGGTGCAGCACGCCGTCACAGCGCTCGCGGGTGATACCGGCGTGCTGCGGTGCAGACACGGCGACCGCGAACTCGTGCTGTACTCCCGCGGAGTCGCCGCCATCGAGATCGCGCCACGAGGCGCCGTGCTGTAGCCGGATGCCCCGGCTGGTGCGCCGGGGCATCCAAGCAACCTAACGCTTCGGGTAGGCCGCGTCGACTTCTACCTCGACGAGCCAGCCGCCGACCGGGAGGTTCTCGATCTCCAGGGCGAAGCGCGACGGGCGGGACTTGTTGACCACGAACGGTTTCGCCGGTGCCGCCGTACCGAGGGGGACGGGGACGTAGGCGCCGGTGGTGAGGTCGGTGTTGGCGAAGTACTGGCGGTACGCGCGATTCCAGCCGGCGAAGTCGGCGACCGTCGCGCCGGCCGGGTTCTGCAGGAAGACGCGCATCGTGTAGACGTCGGCGTACGACAGACCGGCAGCCGCGAGGTTCTCGCCGATCCGCCGCAGTGCGTTGATCCCTTGGGCTTCGGTGATCGTGACGCCCGCGGGCAACGTGCCGCCCGGGAAGACGGCCGTGTCGATGTACGCCGCCTCGGACCCGGCCGGTGCGCCGGTGTTGAGCGCCGACGGCCCGATGCCACTCGTCTTGTAGACCGGAGTGTTGGCGCCGATCCCGACACCGCTCGCGATCATCGGATTGGCCTGTCCGGCGGGCAGGGCGGGTACGACGGTGCCAGGTTTCGGCGGCTTCGGCTTGTCCCACCAACCCGCGGCGGTCGTGGCGCCACCACCGAAGGACAGCGCCACGACGGCGACACCGGCGATCAGAGAGCGGCGCTTCATCGGTTCACCACCCGGGTGTGCAGGGCGGTCACGGCCGCGCGAGCGGACACCATCGCACCGTGCTGCCAGGCGATGGCGTGCGACAGGTGGTCGCCGGCGAAGTAGATGTTGCCGGTGGCATCGAGCAGCCGGGCGTAGATCCCGTCGGTCTGCGACGGCCAGCTGACCCAGGACGCCTCGGAGTACTTGGTGCC
Source organism: Kribbella speibonae (assembly GCF_004331375.1). Classification (NCBI taxonomy): domain Bacteria; kingdom Bacillati; phylum Actinomycetota; class Actinomycetes; order Propionibacteriales; family Kribbellaceae; genus Kribbella; species Kribbella speibonae. The sequence goes on from NZ_SJKC01000006.1 coordinate 390,889, forward strand.
CAGCCAGTTGACCGAGAACGACGCCTTCACATCCTTCGTGTAGACGTCACCGTGCATCTTGGCGCCCTGCATCAGCGCGCGCTCCAGCCGGGCGGCCGGTGTCAGAGCGCCGTACGTGTTGGCGTTGGCACCGGTGTTGTAGTAGCCGATCATGGTGCCGCGGTCGCCGTGGAAGCCGTACGACGGATACCAGGTGTTCACCGTGTCGAGGCTGCTGTTGGTGATGCCGCCGTAGATCCGGTGGTCCTCCTCCCACCAGCGCCGGCCGTACTCGATGCCGATCTTGCCCGCGTTCGTCGGCCGGGCGTACTTGAGTGCCTCGACGATCGGTGCGGGCAGGTTCGACGGGACCTTCGCGGCCAGGTGCGGGGGCAGCGTGCAGATCGCGTAGTCCGCGGTGATCATCCTGGTCCGCGATCCGGTCTTGTACGTGACCTGGACACCGTTGCCGGTGTTGCTCAGCCCAGTGACCTCGGCGCCGTACCGGATCTTGTCCTTGCCGACGGCGCGCTCGAACGCGTACGGGATCCGGTCCATCCCGCCGACCGGCTGGAACATCATCACCGCCTGGTCCCAGCCGAACTCGAACGAGAAGTAGTTGCCGACACCGCTGGCGAACACGTCGCTCAGTGCGTACGGCGCCGCCGTCGTACCGCCCTCCATCCCCGCGCCCGGTTCAACCGTGTAGCCGCGCCGCCCGTCGGTGCCGGTGTAGGCGAACCCGGAGGCCTTGTTCCCGATCGAGCCGAAGCTGCTGAGGAATGAGGTCAGCGCTTCCTTGTCGGCCGCGGTCAGCAGGGTGTCGAGCGCGCCCTGATCGGCGGCCGTGGCGAGCAGTTCGGCGACGTACCCGTACACGTCGGCCTTGGCGGTGCGGTGCCGGATCGGCTTGTTCGACAGGCTGGTGGTGCCTTCGCGATAGAGGTACGCGTCCGCGTTCTGGTTGACGAACGGTTCGATCGCGACGCCGAGCTCGCGGCAGTAGTCGAGCGTCACGTGATGCTGCGGCAGCCGCGCCGGACCGGCGTTCATGTACTGACCCGGCGAGAACGTCGCGCGCTGGGTGTGCCCGGCCAGATCGGTCTCGACGGTGCCGCCGCGCACGGTCCAGTTGCGGCCGCCCGGACGCTGCCGGGCCTCGAGCAGCGTGACCTTGTAGCCGGCCTTCAGGAGTTCGTACGCCGACGTGAGTCCGGCGATCCCGGCGCCGAGAATGACGACGTGCTTGGCGCCGCGGCCGTTGAGATCGGCCCGCGACGGGGCGGCGTACGCGGGCGTTTCGGCGACGCCCGTGAGGCCGAGCGCCGACATGGTGGAGTAGAGCACCCCCGCTCCACCGGTGATACCGACCTGCTGCAGGAATTGACGACGTGCCTGCGCCATGCCTTCTCCTCACTGGGCAACTGAGTAGCTGACCAAGAAGGTAAGGACATGGTGTTTTCGTAGCGTGACAGGACCGTAACGTGTTGACGCTCGTACTGACAGGTATGTTTCGGCTTAACGAACCTGTTGGAGCAGCGCCTTCGCCGCGCCGGCGATTTCCGTGTAAACGCCGGGCTTGCCGGGTTGGGCGCAGCCCTGGCCCCACGAGACGACGCCGAGCAGCCGGCCGTTCAGGACGAGCGGGCCGCCGGAGTCGCCCTGGCAGGCGTCGGTGCCGCCCGCGAGATAGCCGGCGCAGACGTTGGTCGCGGCGGCGTACCCGTTGGAGACGTAGCTCTTGACCGCCAGGCAGGCCTGGTCGCCGAGGTCGGGTACGGCGGCCTTCTGCAGGGTCTCGTCCGGACCGGTGCCCTGCGTGTCGCCCCATCCGTAGACCGTCGGTACGGCGCCTCGCCGGTCCGCGCGCGCACGGGTCTCGAGTGGCAGCACCGGTACGCCGACGAACGGCGTCGCCAGCGTCAGCACCGCGACGTCGTACCGGTGATCCTTCGTGTTGTAGCCCGGGTGAACCCACGCCTTGCTGATCGCCGACACCTGTCCGACCGAGTCGTCCTCGAGGTTCGCCCGTCCCTGCACGGCGTAGTACGTCGACACCGCCTCGTCCATGCAGTGTGCGGCCGTCACGATCTTGTCCGGCGCCACCAGGGCGGCCCCGCAGTACCGGCCGCTCGACGACACGGACTGCGTGTTGTTCAACGCGATCGCCCACGGCGCCTCGGTCGTACTCGCGACCGTCCCTCCGACGACCACTGGTTTCGCACCGGCCGTAACAACCAGGAGAACACCGACAAGAAGGACAGCCCGCTTGAACATTCACTACTCCACGTGAGACAACGATCGCTGCAAGTAAAGTCCCACACCGAGCGCGATCGTCCACAGCCCCCACGCCGTACTCCCGAGCAGTCCGGCCGCGTCCCACACCGGAAAGCCGGGGAACGCGGTCGCCAGGACATCGCCCTGGTTGGCGAAATACAGCACGCTCGCCGCGAGCCCCGACCACCCGATCCATCGCGGCAGCGCGCGCGTCCGCAGTACGACGACACCCACCGAGACGCTCCACGCGATCGCGAGCAGTTGCCCCAGGTGCTCGCCTAGCAGTGCGCCGCCGAACTGGTGCTGTGCGGTCCATGCCGCGGCCGCCGTCGGGTCGCCGTCCGCATGTTCGCGGGCCAGCGGCGGTACGACGAATACCCAGCGCAGGAAGCCGATGAGGGACAGCAGAACGGATGCCGCACCTAGCGCGGTCGCGATGCGGAGCGGCTGTTTGATTGCCTGCGGCAACATCAGGATCGGGATCGCGAGCAGGCCGTACGTCCAGGCGGTGGCGAACCAGGTCCAGGTCAGTCCGGTCCCGCCCTCGGCGTACTCGGTCAGCACCTTGCCGGCCGGCTCGCGGAGGATGTCCGGCCAGTCGAAGGTCGCGGACAGGACGGATGCGGCGACGGCGAAGCTCACCGCGGCGACGACGAACAGGATTCCAGTGGTACGGCGCATGACCCCTCCGAAGAAATTGTACGGTGTACAGAGATAGTCTGCGGGTAATTCTGTACGCTGTCCAGAGATGACTCCGCGAGGGCGGCCCGGGCCGCGACGAACCCTGACCGAGGACGAGCTGCTGGATGCCGCGCTCGAGCTGCTGGACGAGGGCGGACAGGCCTCGATCCGCGGGATCGCCGCGAAGGTCGGCGTGGCGCCGAACGCCGTCTACACCTACTTCCCGGACAAGTCCGCGGTGATCGCCGCGCTGATCGAGCGGCTGCTCGGTGACGCCGACAGCGGCGGCTTCGCGGACGAGAGCCGACCGTGGCGGGAGCGGATCGAGGCGCTCGCGCTCGACGTCCGGGCCAACCTGGTCGCGCACCCCGGCGCCGGGGCCCTGCTGATGAGCGGTCCGATGGACGGTCCGCGGACGACGGCGCTGAACGAGCGGCTGCTCGGTCTGCTCATCGACGCCGGTCTCGATCCGGCCGACGCCGCGCGGTCGACGTACCTGCTGATCGTCTACGTTCTCGGGTCGATTGCCCTCGAGGTCGCGGACGAGACCGACCCCGGACCGCTCCCGCCCGAGGACGCCCGGGTGGCTCGGCGGCGCGCGACGTACGACCAGATCCCGGCTGAGGTCTTCCCGCGGTCAGCCGCGGCGGTGCCGACGATGGCGCGGTTCATCACCACCGAGCAGTACCTGTGGGGTCTACGCCGGATCCTGGACGGCATCAAGAGCTGACTGGGGCCTGCAGGCTTCCGTAGCGCTCCATGCGTTGCCAGCGGAGCCTGGTGCCGGCCAGTGCGGTGAAGACCGACTGGATGACCACCAAGTACATCAGCTGGCGGTAGACGAACTGCTGCAACGGCAGCGTCCACAGCGGTCCGGCCCGCTCCCCGTCGAGCCAGAACGCGTAGAAGCCCATGGCGACCTGCAGTACGACGAAGCCGGCCCAGACCGACAGCACGCGGACCGGGTTGAGGAACACCAGGCCGTAGATCGCGAACACGTCGACAACGGGTGCCAGCAGTGGCAGCAGCACCTGGAAGAGCATGAGGTACGTCAGACCGCGACGGCCGAACTTCCCGGCCCGGCCGCCCTGCACCATCGCCCCGCGGTGCTTCCACATCGCTTGGAGCGTCCCGTAGCACCAGCGGTACCGCTGCCGCCACAGTGCGCCCAGAGACGCCGGCGCCTCGGTCCACGCCACCGCACTCTCCTCGTAGACCACCCGCCAACCGTCTCGGCACAGTGCCATGGTCAGGTCGGTGTCCTCGGCCAGCGTCACGTCACTCAGTCCGCCGATCCGCTCCAGCGCCGTACGCCGGAACGCGCCGACCGCGCCGGGCACGGTCGGCATGCACTCGGCGAGATCGAACAACCGGCGATCCAGGTTGAACCCGATCACGTACTCGATGTGCTGCCAGCGACCGAGCAGACCGCGCCGGTTGCCCACCTTGGCGTTGCCCGACACCGCCCCGACGGACGGGTGCCCGAACGGCTGGATGAGCTTGCGGACGGCGTCCGGCTCGAACACGGTGTCGCCGTCGACCATCACGATCAACTCGAACCGTGCCGCGCGCAGCCCGGTGTTCAGCGCGATCGGCTTGCCGGAGTTGGCCTGCCGGATCACGCGGACCCCAGGGATGTGCAGTGCTTCGACAAGGTCCGCCGTACCGTCCGTCGACCCGTCGTCGACGACGATCACCTCGAGCGGGTGGTCCGAGGCCACCAGCGAACGGATCGCGGCCTCGATCCCCGCGCTCTCGTTGTACGCCGGAACGATGACGCTGACCGGTTCCGTCACCGGGGGCCCGTACGACCAGCCGCGCATCCTCACGTGTCTTCGGGCCGCGATGACCGTGGTGATCGCGCGCAGCACGCTCAGCGCGCCGGCGGCGTACAGCAGCCAGCCGATCAGGGCCATCACGGCGTCACTGATCCGCATCACCCAGATGACGGCCAGACCCCGGCCGCGGTCCAGCACACTCGCCTTACGGGTGGGGTCCGGCAGGCCGACCGAGTCGCTGACCGTGGCGAACCGGAAGCCACGGGCCTTCAGCCGGGGGAGCAGTTTGCTCAGCGCCTCGACCGTCTGGCTGCGGTCGCCGCCCGCGTCGTGCATCAGCAGCACCTGTCCGGCTGTGCTGCGCGGCATCGAGTTGGCAATGACCTGTGCGGTCCCGGGCTTCCGCCAGTCCTCACTGTCCTGGCTGGTCAGCACTGCCAGGTACCCGGCCTTACGCGTCTCCTGGAGTGCCTTCCAGTCGCGGTCGGTCAGGGCACTCGGCTCGGAGGAGTACGGCGGCCGCAGTAGCGTCGTACTGACACCCGTCGCACCGGCGAGGATCAGTTGGCTCTGCTTGAGCTCCAGCGAGCGGCGCCACGAGGAGGCGGTCGTCAGGTTCGCATGAGTGAAGCTGTGCACCGCGATCTGGTGACCTTCGGCCACGATCCGGCGGGCCAGGTCCGGATGAGCGGCGACCGCGGTGCCGACGACGAAGAACGTCGCATGGACCTGCTGTTCCCGCAGCAGGTCCAGGATCTTCGGGGTCCAGACCGGATCGGGGCCGTCGTCGAAGGTGAGCGCGATCGTGCGGGCCTTCGGTGACACGGACCGCGGAGTGCCGTCACCGGCGTCGATGACCGGTCCGCCGGTGACGATCTGCCGCGGTACCGATCCGGATCCTCCGGTCGGCTGGACCGCGCCGTCGGGCTCTGTACCGAACATGTGGTGCGTGTAGCCGTTCAGCAACAGCATGCTGGCCAGGCAGACCAGCAGCATGGTCAGCACGATCCAATGGGTGCGGAGCGGGACCTGCTTGGCGCGTCTCGCGGCCGGTCTGCTCACGGTGCGGTCGGCGTCTTGGTCTTACCGGGTGGAGCGGTCGGCTTGTTGCCGTGCGTCGTGGTGGTCGTCGCTGTCGGTGTGGGCGTGGTCGTCGTCGGTGAGTTCGTCCGGCCCGGCGGTGTGGTCGTGGTCGTCGTCGGAGCAGTCGTCGGTACGACGGTCGGCGGCGGCACCGGGGTCACCGGCGGGACGCTGGTCGGGACGATCGTCGGACTCGAGGTCGGTCCGCCGCTGGTGGAGGACTGCGGGGTGGAGTTCGGCTCGTCGTTCGGCGTATCCGAAGTCGTCGTCGGACGGGGTGTCTCGAGTGCGATCTCGGCCGGCGGCGCGGTCGGCCGGTGCTTGGGTTTGGCTGCTTCCGGGAGCGGGATGAGCGGGGTGTCCATCCGCGGTCCGCCGAGCAGACTACTGACCATGAGCACGAGGTAACCGACGGTAGGTACGGCGAGGAAGGCGCCAGTTCTGCGGATGGTGCGACGGCGGCGCCCGGTCGAGTCGAGGAAGACCGGCCGCCGGTGGGAATGCGACTTCACAAGCGCGAGAGCTTAGTCGAACCGAGTCAGAATTGGGACGTTCCAAGTCTTGCAACTTGCTGCAACCCCTTACCCGGTGAATTCTCGCCACCGAAACACCCGGCGGTGCGGTGACCGGGGGTCGGGGTGGCTACTGTCGTCTGGTGCAGAAATGGCCTGGTCGTCCCTACCCTCTCGGCGCCACGTTCGACGGCGCCGGGACGAACTTCGCGGTGTTCTCGGAGGTTGCCGATCGAGTGGACCTGTCGCTGGTCGGCGACGACGGAACCGAGCAGCTGGTGCAGCTGACCGAGGTGGACGGCTTCGTCTGGCACGCGTACCTCCCCGGAGTGCAGCCGGGACAGCGCTACGGCTTCCGGGTGCACGGCCCGTTCAACCCGGCCGAGGGCGACCGGTGCAACCCGTCCAAGCTGCTGCTGGACCCGTACGCGAAGGCTGTCGACGGGCAGATCGACGGTGACGAGTCGCTGTTCAGCTACCGGTTCGCGAAGCCCGATGAGCTGAACACCATGGACAACCGCGAGCACACCATGCTCTCGGTGGTAACCAACCCGTTCTTCGACTGGGGCAACGACCGCCCGCCGGAGCACGCGTACCACGAGACCGTGATCTACGAGGCGCACGTCAAGGGCCTCACCAAGACGCATCCGGGGCTGCCGGAGAACATCCGCGGTACGTACGCCGGGATCGGCCACCCGGCCGTCATCGAGCACCTCAAGGAGCTCGGGGTGTCCGCGATCGAGCTGATGCCGGTGCACCAGTTCGCCCAGGACGGCCACCTGCAGGAGCTCGGTCTGTCGAACTACTGGGGTTACAACACGATCGGCTTCTTCGCGCCGCACAACGCCTATTCGTCGACCGGCACCCGCGGTCAGCAGGTGACCGAGTTCAAGGCGATGGTCAAGGCGCTGCACGAGGCGGATATCGAAGTGATCCTCGACGTCGTCTACAACCACACCGCCGAGGGGAACGAGTTCGGTCCGACGCTGTCGTTCAAGGGCATCGACAACGCGGCGTACTACCGGCTGGTCGACCAGGACAAGTCGCACTACTACGACACCACCGGCACCGGCAACAGCCTGCTGATGCGGCATCCGCACGTGCTGCAGCTGATCATGGACTCGCTGCGCTACTGGGTCACCGAGATGCACGTCGACGGCTTCCGCTTCGACCTCGCGGCCACACTGGCCCGCCAGTTCCACGAGGTCGACCGGCTGTCGGCGTTCTTCGACCTGGTCCAGCAGGACCCGGTCGTGAGTCAGGTGAAGCTGATCGCCGAGCCGTGGGACGTGGGCGACGGCGGGTACCAGGTGGGCAACTTCCCGCCGCTGTGGACGGAGTGGAACGGCAAGTACCGCGACACCGTGCGGGACTTCTGGCGCGGCGAGCAGTACACGCTGGCCGAGTTCGCCTCCCGGCTGACCGGTTCCTCGGACCTCTACCAGGACGACAGCCGCCGGCCGCTGGCCAGCATCAACTTCGTCACCGCCCACGACGGCTTCACGCTGCGCGACCTCGTGTCGTACAACGAGAAGCACAACGAGGCGAACGGCGAGGGCGGCAAAGACGGCGAGAGCCACAACCGCTCCTGGAACTGCGGTGTGGAGGGTTCGACGGACGACCCAGAGGTACTGCGACTGCGCGCCAAGCAGCAGCGCAACATCCTCACCACGCTGCTGATCTCACAGGGCGTGCCGATGATCGCGCACGGCGACGAGCTCGGCCGGACGCAGAGCGGCAACAACAACGTCTACTGCCAGGACAACGAGATCGCCTGGGTGGACTGGGCGCTCGGTGAGCCGCAGAAGCACCTGCTCGAGTTCACCCGGTCCGTGGTCCGCCTGCGCAACAACCACCCGGTGCTGCGCCGCCGCCGCTTCTTCCACGGCGACACGGGGATCGACGGTCTCGGCGACCTGGTCTGGTTCGCGCCGAAGGGCGCCGAGATGCAGAATGGCGACTGGCAGCAGAACGACGCCCGCGCGATCGCCGTCTTCCTGAACGGCGACGCTATCTCCGAGCCGGACCTCCGCGGTGAGCCCGTGGTCGACGACTCGTTCCTGATCCTGCTGAACAGCAACTACGAACCGGTCGACTTCCTCCTCCCACCCGAGGAGTACGGCGAGAACTGGACGGTCGTCGTCGACACGACGAGTGCCACCGGCGCGGGCACCGACGAGCCGCACGCCGCCGGGACGACTGTTCAGCTGGAGGCCCGCAGCACGCTGGTCCTGACCCGCCCGAGGCAGGCAGCCGGATGACGGCGGTCCCGCAGGCTACTTACAGGTTCCAGCTCCGCGGCGAGTTCGGCTTCGACGACGCCGCCGCAGTGGTCCCGTACCTGGCCGGCCTCGGGATCTCCCACGCCTACCTCTCCCCGATCCTCCAGGCCGCACCGGGTTCCACCCACGGGTACGACGTGGTGGACCACAGCCGGCTGTCCGAGCCGATGGGCGGCCGTCCCGCGTTCGACCGGCTGTCCGCGCAACTCACCGAACACCGCATGGGCGCCGTCGCGGACGTCGTACCGAACCATGTCGCCGTGCCGACGCCGGAGAGTCTGAACAAGGCGCTGTGGTCGGTGCTGCGGCTCGGGCCTGGTTCGCAGTACGCGGACTGGTTCGATGTCGACTGGGGTGCGGGCAACCAGCCGTTGCTGATGGCGGTGCTGGGACAGCGGATCGGCAAGGTGCTGGCGGACGGCGAACTGTCGGTCGACGGCGACGTACTGCGGTACTACGAGCACGAGTACCCGCTGCGGCCGGGGACCGAGGAGCTGCCGATCCAGGAGCTCGTCACCGAGCAGTGGTACCGCTTGGCGCACTGGCGGGTTGCTGACGAGGAGCTGAACTACAGGCGGTTCTTCGACGTCGACACGCTCGCCGCAGTACGCCAGGAGACGCAGGAGGTCTTCGACGCGACGCACCAGCTCCTGCTCGCGCTGCTGCACGAGGGCAAGCTCAACGGGTACCGGATCGACCACCCCGACGGTCTGGCGGACCCACGCGGCTACCTGCGCCGGTTGGCCGAGCGCACCGGCGGTGCATGGGTCGTGGTGGAGAAGATCCTCGAAGGCGACGAGCAGCTCCCACGCGACTGGCCCTGCGCCGGCACCACCGGGTACGACGCCCTGCTGCGCGTCGGCGGCCTGTTCGTAGACCCTGCCGGTGCTGCACCGCTTGCAGCACTCCACTCGGAGCTCACCGGCGCACCGGCCGACTTCGGACCCGTGGTGGAGCAGGCGAAGCGCGAGATCGTCCAGCACGGGCAGTACGCCGAAGTGCATCGGCTGGTCGAGTTGCTGGCCCGCATCTGTCAGGACGACGTACGGCTGCGTGACCACACCAGGCGGGCGTTCCACGAGGTCGTGGCCGAGTTGCTGGTCCAGTTCGACGTCTACCGCGCGTACGTCGTACCAGGAGAAGAGGCGCCGGCTACTGCGGTCGCTGCGATGGAGCGCGCGGCCGAGAAGGCGCGGGCCAACCTCGACGACGACCGGCAGGCGACGCTGGACGTCGTACTGCACCTCCTGCTGGGACGGGAGACGAACGCGATCGACGAGCAGGCGCGCGCCGAGCTGATCGTGCGTTTCCAGCAGACCTGTGGTCCGGTGATGGCCAAGGGCGTCGAGGACACCGCGTTCTACCGGTGGCTGCGGCTCACGTCGCTCAACGAGGTCGGTGGAGACCCGGAGCACTTCGGTGTCACGCCGGAGGAGTTCCACGCGTACGCCTCCCAGCTGAACCAGCACTGGCCCAAGACGATGACCACGCTGTCCACTCACGACACCAAGCGGTCCGAGGACGTCCGCGCGCGTCTCGGCGTACTGTCCGAGCAGCCCGCCGCCTGGTCGGAGGCGGTGCGTGAGTGGCGCAGGCTCACGGAAGATCACCGGAACCCGTTGCTGGACGGCAGCACGGAGTACCTGTTCTGGCAGACGCTCTTCGGCACCTGGCACGACGGACCGCTCGCCGAGGACCGCCTGCAGGCGTACCTGTTGAAGGCGATCCGGGAGGCGAAGCGGCACACCTCGTGGACCTCACCCGATGACGAGTACGAACAGACCGTCGCCGCCTTCGCAACAGCAGTCCTGCACGACGACACGCTGCTCGACTCGGTACGCCGCTTTGCAGACGAGCAGACCGACTACGTGCGCGCAGCCACGCTCGGACAGAAGCTGGTGCAGCTGACGATGCCCGGCGTACCGGATGTGTATCAGGGCACCGAACTGGTCGATCTGTCCCTCGTGGACCCCGACAACCGACGTCCCGTGGACTACGAGCAGCGCATCGAGCGGCTGCAGCGTCTGGACGACGGCGGCAAGCCGGAGGACTTGTCCGACGAGAAGCTGCTCGTCACGTCGCGGGCGCTCCGCCTCCGCCGGCAGTACCCGGAAGCCTTTGCCGGCAGCTACACGCCGCTCCCGACGTCCAACGGGCACGCGGTCTCGTTCGCCCGTGGAGACGCGGTTATCACCGTGGCGACCAGGCTGCCCGCCGCGCTGCAGCGTCTGGGCGGCTGGGGTGAGAGCACTGTGGTGCTGCCGAGTGGTCAGTGGAAGAACGTGCTGACCGGCCGCGACGTCGGCAGCGGCGCCGCGCGGATCGTCGACCTGCTGACCGACCTGCCGGTTGCCCTTCTGGTCAGGAGCTGACAGCCATGCACACGTTCCGCGTCTGGGTACCTGAGGCGACCAACGTCGACCTGGTGCTCCGGGACGGGGTGCTGCCGATGAGCTCCGTCGACGACGGCTGGTGGGAACGCCGCGTGGTCGAGGCGCACCACGGCACCGACTACGCGTACTCCGTCGACGGCAGCGATCCCCTCCCCGATCCACGCAGTCCCTGGCAACCGGACGGTGTCCACGGGTTCAGCCGGGTCTTTGACGCGGACCGCTTCGAGTGGAACGACGACAGCTGGACAGGTCGCAACGTACGCGGTGCTGTCTTCTACGAGCTCCACCTGGGCACATTCACGTTGGAAGGCACGTTGGACGCTGCCGCCGAGCACCTGGACTACCTGGCTGTGCTCGGCGTAGAGGTGGTCTCGCTGCTGCCGGTAGCCGCGTTCCCCGGCGTCCGCGGCTGGGGGTACGACGGTGTGGACCTGTACGCCGTCCACGCGCCGTACGGCGGTCCCGAAGCACTGCAGCGGTTCGTCGACCGGTGTCACGTCGCTGGACTCGCCGTGTGTCTCGACGTCGTCTACAACCACCTCGGCCCGAGCGGGAACTACCTGGCCAGCTTCGGTCCGTACTTCACCACGCGCCACTCCACCCCGTGGGGCCCCGCGGTCAACCTCGACGACACCGGCAGTCCCGAGGTACGACGGTGGATCTGCGACAACGCACTGCGCTGGTTCCAGGACTTCCACATCGACGTACTGCGATTGGACGCCGTACACGCGCTGGTCGACGACAGCCCGACCCACCTGCTTCAGCAGCTGTCTACTGAGACCGCAGCGCTGTCCAAGGAAGTGGGACGGCCGCTGGGGCTGGTGGCGGAGTCCGACCTCAACGACCCGCGGACGGTCGAGCCGGTGTCACAAGGCGGGATGGGCATGACCGCGCAGTGGAGCGACGACTTCCACCACGCGCTGCACGCGCTGCTGACCGGCGAGCGGTTCGGGTACTACGTGGACTTCGGGGATCCGGCCGTGTTCGCGAAAACGCTGACGCGGGTGTTCCTGCACGACGGGGAGTACTCGACGTTCCGCGGCAAGGACTGGGGCCGGCCGGTGGATCGACGTACCCACCGCGGCGGTGAGTTCCTCGTCTACACGTCGAACCACGATCAGGTCGGCAACCGCGCCCTCGGCGATCGGCCCGCGTTGACGCCGGGGCAGCTCGCGATCGGCGCCGCGCTGGTGCTGACGTCGCCGTACACGCCGATGCTGTTCATGGGTGAGGAGTGGGGTGCGTCGACGCCCTGGCGGTTCTTCACCGATTTCACCGAGCCTGCACTGGCCGACGCGGTGCGGACCGGGCGGCGGCGGGAGTTCGCGGAGTTCGGCTGGGACGCGGACGAGATCCCGGACTCGCAGGATCCGCAGACGTGGCGGAGTTCGGTGCTCGACTGGTCCGAGCCGGACGAGGCGCCGCATCGCGACGTACTCGCCTGGTACCGGCACCTGCTGACGTTCCGGGCCCGGATGCCCGAACTGCGCGACGACCGGCTCGAGTCCGTCGGGATCGCCTTCGACCCGGCCGGCGCCTGGCTGGTGGTGACCCGCGGCAGCCTGCGCGTGGCCGCGAACCTGACCGCCTCGGACGCGGTGGTTCCGGTCGACGCGATCCCGGAGTACCTCGTGATGTCGTTCGCCGGGGCCGAGCTCACCGACGACGGTGTCCGGTTGCCCGCTCACGGCGTCGCGATCCTCGCCGTCTGAGATTTTCCAGACAAAGTGCACGTTTGTGGGTCATTCCAACACAAGACGGCGTTCGAGCGTGTTGATCCGTGGTGATTTCCGGAATCGCTTGCTGCCGGGGCTCTCGTGACGGACTGTAGATGAGCCAGCAGGGGACGGGGGTTTGACGGGAGGACCGGATGACAGTCGGAGGCGTCGACACTTACTACGACTACGAAGAAAAACAGTGGAAGAGCCGGAAACTGGGCGGCGGCCCGATCCGCCGAGGCCCGGTCTGCCCGGCCCCACGCACCCCGGAGCACACGGCCCACGAAACCCGCCGCGAGCCCCGCCGAGACCACGAAGTACCCAAGCACACCCTCAACTGACCCACCCCGGTGACAGGGCCCGCCAGACCAGGTCACCCCAACCCTCCAGCGACCGTCGCACAACCACCCGACGGTCGCTGAGCCCTGCCTTCAGAACAAACGAAGAAAGAAAAAGAGCCTTTAGAGTGGCGGCTGGCTTCAGCGGTCACCCGGAAGTTTGAAGGTCCCGCGGACCAGCTTCCGGAAGGTAGCTGCCCCTGAGCACAAACTTCCTTCCGCAGAGCAGGCCGGAACCGCCAGCCTCATAGGACAGCCGGGGCGGCGACGTGAGGTTGGGGAGGCTTTTCTGCCCGATTCGGCACACAATCCTCCCCAGGTCCGGTCGTTCCCCAGGCCGGACTTCTTCGTCACCCAGTCCGGCTGCAGGGCCGACCCAGCCCGACGGCGGGCCGGCGCCGCGTATCCCCAGGCGCCAAGCAGACCCAGGCTCAGCCGAAGTCTCCTCTGCATCTTCTCTTCGTTCTTTCCTTGATCTCTGCCTTGCGGGCTCGCTCGAGACTCAGTCAAACCCGCGCCTGCTAGCTGAAGTCAGCCACTACTCTAAATCTCTTCTTTTTCTTGTGATTTCCTCTTCTTTTCGGTTTCTGGGGTTTCTGTTCAGCCGGCAGCAGTTGTTACGTCGGTGGGGAGGAGGGAGCGGAGTTCCTCCAGGGTGGGGCGGCGGCCTAGGGTGCGGAGGCGTTGGGATTGGGCTTTGCGCATGGCTTCTACCAGGCGGCGGGCTTCGCGGGCGTTGCCGAAGTTGGGGCCGTCGGCGATGCGGTCGAAGTACGACGTGAGGGGTGCGCCGGCCGCCGGGTCGAGCAGGTAGTCGCCTCCGGCAACCATTCGGTCGGTGATCAGCAGCAGTTCCTCCGCGCTGTAGTTCTCGAACTCGATCGTCTTCGAGAACCGGGACGCGAGGCCGGGGTTGGCGGCCAGGAAGTCGTTCATCTCGGCGGTGTACCCGGCGACGATGATCGCGATCTCGTCGCGATGGTCCTCCATCAGCTTGACCAGCGCGTCGATCGCCTCCTGCCCGAAGTCGCCGTTCCCGGCCGCGCGGGACAGCGTGTACGCCTCGTCGATGAACAGCACGCCGCCGAGCGCTTTCTCGAAGACCTGCGCGGTCTTCTCCGCGGTGTGCCCGATGTACTGACCGACGAGATCCCGCCGCGACACCTCGATGAACCCGCCGTCGGGCAGTACGCCGAGCGCCTTCAGCAGCTTCCCGTACAGCCGGGCCACCGTGGTTTTCCCGGTCCCCGGCGCACCGGCGAAGATCAGGTGGTGGCTGACCGCGCCGATCGACAACCCGGCGGAGCTGCGCCACTCGTTGACCTGGATCTCGTCGACCAGCGCCCGGACCTCGGCCTTCACACCGGGCAGCCCGACCATCGTGTCCAGCTCGCCGAGCAGGTCGTCCACCGGCCCGTTCTCGGCCGCCGCCATGCTCTGCTCGATTACCTCGACCGTGCTACCGCTCGCGATCGACAGCGCGGGCTCCGCCGTGTTGGTCGCCCGCAGCCCCTCGACCGCCCCGCCGCAGCCGGGCGCGAACGTGATCGCCGACCCGCGGGTGTCGTGCACGGTCGGCCGCCGAATCGTCGGCGTACTGCCGTGCGCGACGCCGATCCCCTCCGTGCCGGTCTGCCCGATCTCGACGTCGGCGAGCTCCGGACGGCTGTACTGGTAGATGTACACGCCGCGCCCGCCGCAGCCGGTGATCGTGCAGCCCCGGATGAGCGGGTCGGCGCCCAGCGCGACGACGATGCCGTCGCCGGAGATCTCCCGGACGGTCGTGTCCAGGATTTGCCCGCCGGCGCCCTCGACCACGATCCCGGTCTCGGCGCCGCTCACCGTGCAGTCCTCGACGGTGAACGACGGACTCGCGTGCACGCTGACCGCCGGTCGCGTCTTCCCGGTCACGGTGCACCGCGAGAGCGTCAGCGCCGTACGGTCGACCGAGATCGCGACCCCGTCCGTCGCGCGGATCTCCAGCCCACGCAGGGTCAGCGTGCCGTCGACCGCACGAATCGTCGGCCAGTCGGCGCCTGATCCGTCCAGTACGACGTCGGCGCCGCTCTCGGCCTGCAGTGTGACCGAGCGCCCGGTGAGTTCGAGCGTCTCGGCGTACGTCCCGGCCGCGATCGCGACCGTGGCTCCGTCCGGCGCCTCGAGGAGCGCCGAGCCGACGGTTTGATAGGCGCCGGGACGATCGGCGGCGACGGACAGGATCCTCATGACGCGCGCTCGAGGAGCCAGCCGCGGTCGGCGGCCTTGACGCCGGCCTGGAAGCGGCTGCGGGCGCCGAGGCGGTTCATGATCTGCGCGACCATCCGGCGTACCGTCCGGACCGAGATGTCGAGGTGCGCCGCGGCCACCTCATCGGTCGCGCCGAGGGCGAGCAGCCGCAGCATCTCCTGCTCACGCAGCGACAGGTCGGCCTCGTGCGGCAGGTCCCGGTCGGCCAGCGGTACGGCGTCCGGCCAGATCCGCTCGAACAGTTCCAGAGCGTTCACGACGACACTGGTCAGCCGCAGTACGGCGATGCTGCCGTTGGTGCTGTCGGCGGGGAGTACGGCGACCGAACCGTCGATCACGATCGCGTTCATCGGCACGTGCGGGATCGTCCGGACGGCGACACCGGCGAGCGACAGCGCACCGAGGTGCCGGCCGACGCTCGGTGTGGTGCGCGCGTGGTCGGGGAAGATCGCCCGGTACCGCACGCCGTGCTTGACCTCGCGCGGCCCGAACGTCGGACCGGCCAGCGTGCTCATGGTGATCACCTCGTCCTGGGCGGACGCGAGCAACTCGGCGAGCCCGCTGTGGGCCGGGATCTGCTGAAAGCCGGAGGGGCGGGGAAGCATTGTGACAGTCATGAGAGAGGGACCCCCAGAGGTAGCGTGGCGGCGACGCCGGCGGCGTGCCGCCCGTCGAGGCGTTCGGGCTCGACCCCGAAGGAGCGGGCCAGGGTGGTGAGGACGGAGAACGCCGTGTCGAGCGTGGCCGGATGGGATGCGGCCAGGCGGAGTACGACGTCGTGGCGGGCGGAAGTCGAGTGGGCGGAGCTGGAGGTGGCGGTGACGGCGATCGTCTGCGCGGCGCCGGTGCCGGTACCGAGCAGGGCGCCGATCAACGCCTGAGTAGTTGCTGCAGGCAAGGAAGCGGAGCCGGCCAGTCGCACGGACAGCTGCCGGACCGGACCGCAGGACCAGGAGGTCCAGCGCTCGTGGAGTTGTCCGCGACCGGCGTTCGCGTGGGCCAGCGCGCCGAGGGACGCGAGTACGTCGGACTCGTCGAGCGGCATGTTCTCGACCTGTTCGCGGTCCAGCCGCCGAACGAGTCGCCGGACCGTGTTGGCGAGCACCTGCCGCAACTGCTCGTCGGTGGCGATGTCCGGTGTCCGCTCGGCCGCGACCGCGATCCATGCCCGCGGCGGCTGGTTCTGCTTGACCCCGGTGTGCAGGATCAGCTGTACGCCGATACCGACCGGCTGCTCGTCCGACGCCTCCGCGAGCTGCCCCAACTGCGGCAGCAACCGGTGCTGTGTCTCCGGACCGAGCCGCAGCGCGACACTCGCCCCAGCAGGTCGACTGAGAACGCCGTACGGCTGCTCGCGGACGACCACCTGGTCGGTCGCGGTCCGGCCGTGGAACGTACTGACCAGCCGGACCGCGATGTCCGTGCCGAGGTCGTGCTTGCGCCGCCGTACCAGGAACACGAGCAGGACGCCCACCCAGCGGTACAGCCACAGGCCGCGGATGCGGATGGCTGTGAGCAGCACCAGCGACACCGCGGCGACCGACGTCAGGATCAGTACGGTCCGGGACGCTGTGGTTGCCGCCCCGACTGCCACCACGGCCAGCTGCCAGCAAATGATCTGCCCGACGTGGACGGCCCGGTCCGGGAGCTCGACCTTGTCGGCGACCGGTGCCGGTGCGGGCGGCTCGGCGGCCAGGTGCAGCTTCTGTTCGGACGGCTTGACCGAACCCACCGACGCGATCAGGGTGCGCGTCGGCGGCTGCTGCACGCGTGGCTGGGCCAGTGGCATCCCGACCGCGGTCGCCTGCGGGAGAGTCGTGGTGGTCGCGGCGTACTCCGCCTCACCCTCGTGCTGAGGCGCCGCGCCGTAGGCCGCGGACTTCACGCGACCAGCTCCGCCTTGGGTCCGGCGATCACCAGCAACTGGCCGGCGTGGTCGCGGACGATCGGGTGGAGCTCGAACCGTCCCGGCGCCGGCTCGGTCACCAGATTGCGGTCCATCAGCTGGTCGACCATCAACTCGGCGTCGGACGGGCTGGTGCCGGTGAGCCGGGCCGCCTGGCGCAGGTCGAAGCGCGGCGTCATCCCGATCTGCCGGTACAGCCGCTGCACCGGACCGGGGAGCGCCTCGTACGCGGCGTCGAAGCGGGCCAGGACCTCGCCCAGCGCCTGGCACCGCGCCGACTGGTCCTCGAGGCGGGCGGCCATCCGCGCGACGGTCCACGGCTGCCGGTTGCGCAATCGTTCGACCAGTTGCCGGATCGCGCCCGGGTGACCGCCGCAGCAGCTCAGGATCTGTTCGAGGTCGGTGAGTTTCGCGGCCTCGTCCGGTGCGAGTACGTCGAGCGTCATCGCCGCCGTACGGTCGAGATCGGACAGCCGGCGGCGGCTGAGCACCAGCACCAGCGCGGCCGGGTCGTTCGGCAGCAGGTGCCGGACCTGGTCGGCGTGCTCGACGTTGTCCAGGATGACCAGGCCCGTTGTTGCGGGCAAAGAAGTCGGGCGCTGGACGTCGACGTACTGCTGGATCTCGAAACCGGAGGCGGCGGCGACCTCGAGCGCGAACGCGGTCTTCCCGATGCCGGGCATTCCGTCGATCGTGACCACGCCGGTGGCGCCGCGCAGTGCCCGGAGCTCCGGGCCGCGGCCGACGAAGGTGCGGACCCGCGGCGGCAGGTTCGAGCTCACGGGCGGCACCGGCGTCGGCAGGACAGCGGGGGACTCCTCGCTAAGGATCTGCTGGTGCAGCGCGGTCAGCTCGGCGCCCGGCTCGATCCCCAGGTCGCGGACCAGCGCGGTCCGGGCCCGCTGGTACGCCGCCAGCGCGTCATGCCGCCGCCCGACCTGGCGGTACGCCGCCATCAGCCGGGCCCACGCCAGCTCCCGGAGCGGCTCCTCCTCGGTCAGCGCCCGCAGTACGGCGATCGCCTCGGCGGGCCGGTCCAGCAGCAGCTGAGCGTCGGCCAGGTCCTCGCGGAGCGCCCGATGCAGCTCGGTCAGCCGGTCCACCGCAGAGGTCGCGTCGGCGGTCAGCCCGTCGTACGGCGCCCCGCGCCAGAGAACCAATGCGCGCTGGACCACGTTGACCGCCTCGGCGGCGTCGCGACGGCTGAGCAACTCGCGGGCCTCGTCGCACAGGGCGGCCGCGACGTCGGCGTCGAGCTCGCCGGGCAGGACGTGCACCCGGTACGCGCCCGGCCGGCTCTCGATCCGCTCCTCCGGAAGCGAGCGGCGGAGCTGCCAGACGTACGTCTTCAGGTTGTTCTGCGCCGAGGCCGGCACGTCCCGGCCGGCCCAGACCGCGTCCACGAGCTGCTCGGTGCTGACCCAGGCGTTGCGGTGCAGCAGGAGCAGCGTCAGCACGGTCGCCGGCTTGCCGCCGCAGAGGTCCAGCGGGCGTTCGTCCGGGCCGTCGACCTCGAGCGGGCCCAGCACCCGGAAGCTCAACCGGTCTGGTGTGTGCGCTGCGTGACCGTTCATGACACATACGATCCGGGGAGACGATGACATTTCGATGACACACGAGGTTGACCGTGCGCGTACTGGTGGTAGAGGACGACAAGGAGCTGCAGGTGGCCGTCCCGGCGGCCCTCCGCTCCGCCAAGCTCGCGGTCGATCTGGCCGTCGACCTGGACGACGCGGATCAGCAGCTGTACGTGAACTCGTACGACTGCGCCGTCTTCGACCGGATGTTCGAGATCGACGGCCGGAAGGTCGACTCGCTCGACTACGTCAGCCGCCGCCGGCGGGAAGGCTGGACCCTCCCGGTACTGTTCCTGACCGGACGGGACACGCTGGCCGACCGGGTGGACGGGTTCGAGCACGGCGGCGACGACTACCTGGTCAAGCCGTTCGCGGTCGAGGAACTCATCGTCCGGGTGCTCAGCCTGATCCGCAGAGGCCCGGCCATCCGCCCACCGATCATCAGGCACGCCGACGTGGAGCTCGACACCGCGCGGCGGACCGTGCAGCGGGCCGGTGTGCTGCTCACCTTGCGAGGGAAGGAATTCTGCGTGCTGGAGTACCTGATGTCGCGGCCCGAGCAGCTCGTGACCACCAAGGAGCTGGTCGACCACTGCTGGGACGGCGACGGCCGGGACTCGAACGTTCTCGCCGTCACGATCACCCGGCTGCGCGCCCGGCTGCGCGGTGGTCCGGATCTGATCCAGGCGGTCCGGGGTCAGGGGTACCGGCTGATCAACCCCGGCGGTGCCGGATGAGTCAGCGCGGGATGCGCGGTCCGTCGGCCGACCGGCTGCGCCGGTTGCGCTGGTGGCTGACCGTGCTGTTCACCGCCACGAACACGGTCGCCCTGATCGTGCTGGCGCCGGTCATCATCGTCCTGGACGCAGACCGCGCGGACGACCAGATCGACCACAGCCTGAACGTGGTGACGCAGTCGGTTCTGCGGTTGGTCGACGAGAGCCGCGGCGCGTTGGTCACGGCCCGGCTGACCGGGGACCCGCTGACGTCGGACTGCCCGGACTTCGTCGTCATGCCGGGAAATTCGGGCGACTTCACTCCGCAGTTCAGTACGCGGGGCTGCACCAGGATCGACCAGCAGCTGCTCGCGGGCATCACCGCCGAGGCAGTGCGGAACGGCAGTCCGGTCTCCCAGGACCGGAGGGCCCAGAACGGGCACGCGATCCGCCTCGCGGCAGAGCCGTTCAAGGATTCCAGTGAGCGCTACATCGGCGCCGTCGTCGCCTGGCAGGACACCGAGGCGCAGGCTCATCGGCATCGGCAGCTCACGATCGCGGTACTGGCCGTCTGCGCGGTCCTGATCGGCGCTGCCGCGCTCGTCGGCTACTGGCTGTCCGGCCGCGCGATCCGGCCCGCGATGGCCGCGCTCGAGCAACAGGAGACGCTGCTCGCCGAGACCGCCCACGATCTTCGTACGCCGGTTGCCGCACTGCGCGCGCTCGCCGAGACCGCGGCGCGGGACCCGGAACAGCGCGCGGAGCTACTGCCCCGGACCGTCCGGCTGGCCGGACGGATGGGCGACATCATCGACGGACTGCTCGTCCGCGCAAGGCTCGCGGCCGGTGTGGAGCACCTCGCGATGCAGCCGGTCTGGCTCGACCAGCTGGTCGCCGGTGTGGTCGAGGACATGCCGACCGAGGGTGCCCGGTTCTCGCTGGTGACCGCGCCGACGATGGTGCGTGCCGACCCGACGCTGCTGCAGCGGGCGATCGGCAACGTGCTGGGCAACGCGATGCGGCACGGCCGGGCGCCGGACGCGGACCAGGCGATCATCACGGTGACGGTCGCCGACGGCCGGGTCACGGTCGCCGACCAGGGGCCGGGGATCGATCCCGAGGTCGGCGCGGACCTGTTCGAGCCGTACACGACCGGCGGCGCCTCGACCGGCCTCGGCCTGTCGATCGTGCGCTGGGTGGTGCTCGCCCACGGCGGCGACCTGAAGGTCTACAACGCCGACGAAGGCGGCGCGATCTTCGAGATCCAACTGCCTACCGTCCAGTAGTAGACCGGTTCTGTACGGCGGATGGACCGGCCCTGAGTATGGTCACTCAGTGCAGTTCGGCGTACACCTGGGGAGATCTCTATGAGCGCGACCATTCCGCCCGGCGAGGCGTATCGGTTGGTGGCGGACAACCTGGCGAAGGTGATCCACGGGAAGCCCGAGGTGATCCGGCTGGCGTTGACCGCGCTGTTCGCCGAGGGGCACCTGCTGATCGAGGACGTGCCGGGGCTCGGCAAGACCACGCTGGCCCGGTGCATCGCCCGCAGCATCGACGCGAGCTGGAACCGGATCCAGTTCACCCCCGACCTGCTGCCCGGCGACATCACCGGCGTGATGGTCTACCACCAGGGCAGCGAGTCGTTCGAGTTCCACCCGGGCGGCATCTTCGCCAACGTGGTGGTCGCCGACGAGATCAACCGCGGCACGCCGAAGACGCAGTCCGCGCTGCTCGAGGTGATGGCCGAGCGCCGCGTGACGGTCGACTCGAACACCCGCGCCGTACCGGACCCGTTCCTGGTCATCGGCACCCAGAACCCGATCGAGATGGAGGGCACCTACCGGTTGCCCGAGGCCCAGCTCGACCGCTTCCTGATGCGGATCGAGATCGGGTACCCCGACCACGACGCCGAGGTCCGGATCGTGCTCGGCGACACCGGCCGGGTCGGACCCGACTCGCTCAGCCCGGTCATCGACGTACCGGCGCTGCGGAACGCGATCGCCGCCGTCCGCTCGGTCCATGTGGACCCCGCGATCAGTTCGTACGCCGTGAAACTGGCCGGAGCGACCCGCGAGCACACCGCGGTCCGGTACGGCGCCAGCCCGCGCGGCAGTATCGCCCTGGTCCGTGCGGCCCGCGCGTTCGCCGCCACCGACGGCCGGGCGTTCACGACGCCCGACGACGTCAAGCAGGTCGCGCATCCGGTGCTCGCGCACCGGTTGGTACTGACGCCGGACGCGGAGCTGAGCCAGCGGCCGCCGTCGTCGGTGGTCGACGAGGTGCTGTCCGCCGTACCTGCGCCGACGGCCGGCGCGACCGCGAGCTGACATGCGGTACCAGGTCAGGGGCAAGGTCAAGGAGTTCCTGCGGCAGGAGGCGTGGCGCTCCAGGGCGGCGCTGGCCGCCGTCGTCACGGTCTGCGTGGTGGCCACGACGCTCGCCGTGACCGGCGCGGGCGCGGACACCAACGGGATGAAGTTCCTGCAGACCGGCCACCTGATCTACAACAGCACGCTGAACCGCGTCTTCCACATCGACGGCGGGACGAAGGCCGTCGACGGGGAGCTGCCGGTTCCGGATCTCGGCCCGGGTGTCCAGACCGTGCAGACCGACAAGCAGGGCTTCATGCTGGCGCGCGGCAGCATCACCGAGTTCGGCAAGTCCGATCTGAAGGTCGAGGACCCGGTCAAGGCGCCCTCCGAGGAACAGCCGACCGCGCTCGAAGCGGCGGGCACGGCGTACGCCGTCTACCGCGACAGCGGTGCGATCACCCGGCTCGGCGAGGACCTGATGACGTTGCCCGGCAGCGGTTCGCTGGGTCCGCCGGTGACCACCGCCGACGGGACATTGTGGGTGCACCGGCTGACCAGCCGCGAACTCTGCCGGCTGCCGGTGAAGGCGGACCGGCTGACCTGCCCGGCCGAGGTGCCGAGCGGTCACACCGGCGCGCTCACTGTGGTGTCGGACCAGGTCGTGTTCGTCGACACCACGGCCCGCGAACTGCGCGCGGTGGACTCCGGTGGCTTCGGCCGGAAGATGCCGGTGCCCGAGGTCGCGATGACGCCGACGTCGATCGTCGCGCCGTACGACGTGAACGGCCGGATCGCGATCGTCGAGCCGACCGGCACCGAGGTACACCTGGTCGACGCCGCCCCGATGGTCGGTGACCGGCAGGCGGCGGCGCCGGTGGCGTGGAAGGTGCGATCGGGCAAGTACTCGCAGATCGCCTCCACCGGGAACGGTCTGGCGCTGATCGACTCGGCCAGCGGCTCGCTGGTGACGTTGGGACCGGACGGCAAGGAGAAGTCCTTCCAGCAGATCCCGCGGCCGTCGCCCAAGGCGAAGGCCGACAGGAAGGACCAGCCGAGGCTGTTCCGCGGTGCGGACAGGCGGGTGTACGTCGACAGCGTGGCCGGCGAGCACTCGATGGTCGTCGACGACGACGGCGAGGTCACCGAGGTCAAGGCGGTCGGACCGGCGAAGAAGCCGGAGAAGTCCCAGCCGCCGCGGCCGAAAGAGACCGTCACACCACCTTCGACACCACCTTCGACACCGCCGTCCACGCCGCCGACCAGCGCGCCGCCGCGGACCGAGGAGAAGCCGCAGCCGCCTGAGAACACCGACGGCGGGGACAAGCGCACGACCAGGCCGCCGCAGCGGACCGAACCGCCGCGCACCGAGCAACCGGAGCGCAAGACCACACCGCCGCCGTCGAAGCCGACGCCGACCAAGCCGACGACCACGAAACCGACGACGACCAAGCCCACTCAGAAGCCGAAACCGCCGCCGGTGAAGGCGACCCGGGCCGCGGCTCCGCCCGGTTTGGAGGCGACCTCGGGCGACAACGAGGTCACCCTCACCTGGCGGCGCCCGAACCTGAACGGCGGGACGTTCGTCAGCTACAGCGTCAGCCAGGACAGCGATCCGGAGACGACGACGTCGTCCAGTTACACGTGGAGCGGGCTGGACAACGGTACGACGTACACGTTCGAGGTTCGCGCGGTGACGACCGGGTCGGACGGCGAGATGCTGATCGGCGTGGCCGCGACGATCACCGCGTCGCCGGGTTCGGGGACGTTCTCGATCAGCTACGGCCCGCAGGCCGACGACGGCCCCGACTCGGACTGCCCGGCGGGTACCGAGCAGGACTGTCATTACATGGTCTTGCATGCCAGAAACTTCGAACCGGACACCGACTACACGTTCCGCGCGTACTCGAACGGCAAGCAGATCCACGACGCGTACACGTTGAGCACGGACAGCAACGGCTACCTGGAGCGGAAGAAGTTCCACAACTCCCGGGTCGGGGAGACGGTCTACGTCACGGCGACCGGACCCGGTGGGCCGTACCGATCCAACTCGTTCAAGTGGCCGGCCGGATGAGGCTCACGGGACGCGGGGTGGCCGTGCTGCTCGGGTCGATCGCCGCCTACGTGCTGGGTGAATTGGCGGGGTACTCCGTCTTTCGCGCACTGGCCGGGATCGGGCTCGGGGCGTTGATCGCAGCGACCGTACTGACGGTGCGGCAGCCGCAGGTGACCGTGCAGCGCGTGCTGTCACCGGATCGCGTCGAGCGCGGTCGTCCGGCGCTGGCGACGTTGCGCGTGCGGAACGAGGGCACGCGGTGGCAGGCCGCATTCGCGGCCCACGACTCGGCGGGTGACGAGCGGCAGGAGGTCAAGATCCGGCGGCTCGGTCCCGGCAGCGAGGCGACGTACCGGTATGAGCTGCCGACCTTGCGGCGCGGGAAGATCGCGGTCGGGCCGCTGACGCTCGAACGCCGCGACCCGCTCGGCCTGGCCAGCAATCGCAAGGCGACCGGCGAGGTCGCGACGTTGTGGGTGCATCCGAGACGGCACCCGACCAAGACTGTGGTCGCCGGCCGGCCGCGGCACCACCACGTCGGACGGACCGCGGACGACTCGCTGCGCGGATCGGCCGACCTGCGCGACGTCCGCCCGTACGTCGTCGGCGACGAGGTCCGTCACCTGCACTGGAAGGCGACCGCGCGGACCGGGCAGTTGATGGTCCGCGACTACGCCGATCCGGATCAGCCGCGGCTCACCGTGCTGCTCGACACCCGGCCCGAACCATTGCCCGAGGCAACATTCGAGGAGGCGACCGAGGTGGCGGCCTCGATCCTGTTCGCCGCGTCCACGGCCGGTCACCGCTGCCGGTTGGTGACCACGGCCGGTGCCGACCTCGCCGCTCCCGGCGGTGCGGTCGCGTCCCGGATGTTCCTCGACGAGCTGTGCGTGGTGGAGCAGCGGGACGACAAGTCGGGTCTGGTGCCTCCCGTGCTGACCACCGGAATGTCCGCGGGCGGCGCGATCGTCGTGGTCACCGGTGCGCGCGGATCCGCCGCGGACTTCGCGCCGCTGCTCAGCCGGTACTCGTCGGTGACCGTGATCGGCCTCGGCGAGGCGCAAGGTGTCGCGCCGATCCTCAGTGCGCAGGTGGTCCTCGGTGGCTCCGCCCAGGAAGCGTTGCAGCAGTGGACAGGAGTCCTGCGATGAGCCGTCGGCAGACGATCGCGGTGCTCGCCGCAGTCCTCGTCGGAGGACTGTGCTTCGGGCCGGTGTTCGGCCTGCGCAACCTGTGGCTGCCGGTGGGAGCGGTGTGCCTGATCACCTTCGTCGTCACGGAGATCTGCCGGCACTGGCTCGCGGCGTGGCGGCCGGTCCTGATCGTGCTCGGCGGCCTGCTGGCCGTGACCGAAACGGTGCTACGGGCAACTACTGTCGCCGGATTGCCGACGGCGGCGTCGATCCGCGCGCTCGGCGACGGGCTGACCGGCTGGCGGTTGACGTTGGAGTCGACCTGGCCGGCGCGGCCGGATCCCGAGCTCGTGGTCTTCGTGCCGCTGCTGACGCTGATCGCCTGCCTGCTCGCGGTCGAACTGCTCGACCGTACGCCGCCGCTGGTCGCGTTGGTTCCCGGGCTCGGGGTCATCGGGGCGAGCCAGTTGTACATCGCTGCCGACGGGTGGAGCGCCGTACTGATAGCCGCAGCGCTCGGGCTGATCGTGGTGGCGCTGCTGATCCCGGACAATCTCGAGTACCGGCGGATCGCGCCCTGGGTCGCGACCGCGGTCGTGACCGTCGCCGCGATCGTGTGCGGGCTCGTCGTGAGCACGATCGATCCCGCCGGGCGTACGCCGTACTCGCTGCAGAAGGTGCAGTCCGCGACGGCGCCCGGCGTACGGCAGACGAGTCCGCTGGACGAGCTCGCCAGCCGGTTGAGTGCGCGGGAACGCGACGAGGTGGTGTTCAAGTACACGGCGTCGAAGCCGGTCGACCGCTGGCGGCAGGTCGCCCTCGACGACTTCGACGGAGCGAACTGGACGACCGATCACCCGTTCCTCCGAATGGGATCCGAGGTGGGGTCGGACGTAACGGTGCCGACGTCGCTGGAGTCGGCGAGCGTGCGGCTCGAGGACCTCGACGGGCCGTGGCTGCCGAGCCAGTTGCTGCCGGCAACGGTCAGCGGCGTGACGGATCCGCAGGTGGAGCCGATCGGCGGGACGCTGATGGCGTCCGGCCGGCCGGACGACTACCAGCTGACCTGGCGGAAACCGGACATCGACGCACAGTACCTGCTGGACGCGGGGATCGACGGCGACGTGATGAACCGCTTGAGCGACCTGCCTCCGGTGCCGCCGGAGATCGCGTCGATCGACCCGTTGCAGGGGAAGCGGGCGACGTTCGCGACGGCGATCGCGCTGGAGAAGTACATGCGGCAGCACTACACGCTGGCGGTCGGCGAGAACCTGCCGACCGGGTACGGGTGGCCGCAGCTGAAGAGTTTCCTCCTCGACGAGAAGCCGGGCGGGGCACAGGCCGAGACCAAGCAGCCGGGTACGAGCGCGCAGTTCGCCGCGGCGTACGTCGTACTCGCCCGGCTGAACGGGATACCGGCGCGGTTGGTGGTCGGGTTCCGCGCGCCTGCGAAACCGGAGGCGGACGGGTACTACACCGTGCGGAACTCCGACGCGTTCGCGTGGCCCGAGGTAGCGGTCGACGGCCTCGGTTGGTGGCCGCTGGATCCGGCCGAGGACGCGGCCACCGGGAAGACCACGGTCGCTGGTTCGATCGACGACATCACCAGCCAGGCGCGGGCCGCCGTACCGTCGGTGGAGAAGATCAAAGACCCGGAGGTCCCGCCGCAGACCGACCGGGGCGACGACGGCGGGCGGCCGATCCTGCCGCCGATTTCGCTGACTGCCGTGTTCGCGGTGTCGGCGGGGTTGTTGCTGCTGTGGCTGGCCGGCGTACCGCTGCTGAAGCTTGTCCGGTCGGCGCGACGCCGGCGCCGGGGCGGGAGTGCGGCCGTGGTCGGGGCGTGGGCCGAAGCGCGGGATCGGCTGCGCGCGCACGGCGTACCGGTGACTGCAGGGATGACGGTGCGGGATCTCGCCGACGCGGCCAAGGAGCTGCCGGAGACCGCTGGCGGGCTGACTCGGGTCGCGCAGGCCGTCGATCACGCGCTGTGGTCAGGGGGAGCGACCACGCCGGAGGTGCAGAACGACGCGTGGACCGGGGTTCGCGAGCTGCGGAAGGCCTTGCGCGGACGGCCGTGGGTCGACCGGTTCCAGGCGTCGCTCGAGCTGCGAACACTGTTCACCCGTTAGCGTCGGCCGGGACTTGCCGGGGCCGGGAGCGCGGTAGTTTCCGGGTCGCATAGAGTGACATCTGTCGCGACAGGAAGGAATCCGCTCGATGGCCGACGCAGACAAGCACGTGACGGACAACTCGCCGTTCCCGAGCTTCGACACGACCAAGCCGAGTATCGCGCGGACCTACGACTACCTGCTCGGCGGCAAGGACAACTTCGCCGTCGACCGCGCGTTCGGGGACCGGTTCATCAACGAACTGCCCGGGTCCCGGGTGATCGCGTACGACAACCGCGGCGCCTTGATCCGCGCGGTCCGCGAGCTGGTCCGGACGACGCCGGTCCGGCAGTTCATCGACCTCGGCAGCGGCCTGCCGACCGCGGACAACGTGCACCAGGTCGCCCAGCGGTACGCGCCGGACTCGAAGGTCGTGTACGTCGACAACGACCCGATCGTGCTCGCGCACGGCCGCGCCCTGCTCGCCGAGAACGACAACACCACGGTCATCCAGGCCGACCTGCGGGAACCGAAGGCGATCATCGAGCACCCCGAGACCGTGCGGCTGGTCGACTTCGGCCGCCCCGTCGGCGTGATCTTCAGCGCCACCCTGCACCACGTGAACGACGACGAGGACCCGGCCGGCATCGTCCGCTTCTGGAAGGACCGGATCGCCTCCGGCAGCCACGTCTTCATCAGCCACTTCCGCAGCGAGAACGACCCCCGCAGCCAGGAACTCGAGCAGGTCCTCCAAGGCTCCCTGGGCCGCGGCCGCTGGCGCACCGACGAACAGATCCTCGCCCTCTTCGGCGAAGGCTTCACCGTCCTGGACCCCGGCATCGTCCCCGCCACCAACTGGCGCAACCCAGAACCCCCCGACGACCTCACCGACTACCAGCACCTGATCGCCGCAGCCCTCGCCGTCAAGAACTAACTACGGATATCCGGCTCTTCTGTTGTATGTGTGGGCGATCTGTCGGGCCGCAGTCCTGCACGGCCGCGGCCCGGGTTGGGTTGGGTTCCAACGCTGCAGCGTGCGCACCGAACCGGAGGGTTGCCCACTGAGCTGACGGGTTGCCCCGCCGGATTCTGAGTGGGCAACCCTCCAACTGGGTGGGCAACCCGCCGAACATCCGGTCCTCGTCGCCGCGACGGCGACGCCGGCGGGCCCCGGTGCCGGGCCGGGGAGTTCTACTGGTCACTTCAGGTGCGTCACGCTCCCCACCCCACGACCAGCCCGTCCTGTCCACAATGCACCTTCCCGCACGACCCGCCCACACCCGAGCACACCTGGAGCACGGTCGGCTGGGTTGCCGAGGGTAGAGACACGATCTGGCACCGCAGACAAGGAACATCAGGTCTCAGCCCACCACAACCTGTCCCACGCCACCGCAACTCACCCACACATACCGCAGGAGAGCCGGATATCCCCTGGTGCTGGGGGTTCTTCGCTGGTGTGCGAGGGGAGACCCCCAAGTCGAGGGGTTAACCCACCTGCCGACGCGCCCTGGCTCGGCGGGTTGGTCGGGAATTGATAAGCGGGTGGGTGGGGTCGCGGTTAGCGTTGGCGGCAGGTAGGTGGCCGCGAACGTGATGCCGGGAGGGTGAGCATGGTTGAGGTGCTGGCGGAGTTGCAGGATCGGACGTTCGAGCGGGCGACGGCGGCGACGGCGCGCACCTATCCGCCGGAGCGGCGGCTGACGCCCGAGCAGTTGACGAGTTATCTCAGCCGGCGCGAGTACGCGGTCGTCGGTACCACTCGCCCTGATGGTCGCCCGCATGCGTCGATGTCGATGTACATCCGCAGCGGCAGCGCGTTCTGGCTGCCGACGGTCGACGGATCGGTCCGCGCCCGCAACCTGCGCACCAACCCCTGGCTCACCATGGTCATCGCCGAGAACGACGACGAAAGCCACATCGCCGTCATCGCCGAAGGCCCCGCCGAACTGGTCCCCCTCGACGACCTCCCCGCCGACCTCCGCACCGCAGTCGACCAGAACTGGCCCCACGTCTGGAAATGGGTAGGCCTCTGGATCGTCCTCAACACCGAACGAGTCCTCTCCTACGCCGCCGAAGACGCCGAACCGTAAACACGCCCACCGCGGTTCTTTCAGTCGTCGGCTTTCCAGAAGAATCTGTTCGAGGTGTAGGTGCCTTCGGGGCCTGTGACGGTGACCCAGGTGAGTTGGCCCACGGCGCTGCAGGGGAACTGGTCGGGGACGAGGAGTTGGCCCTTGGAGTCGGTCTTGGTGCTGTAGCCGGGGTTGAAGTTGCCCCACTCGGAGGTGTACGGCTTGATGCTGTACGTCGTATCCGGTGTCAGGTTCTCGATCCGGACCTGGACGTACGCGCACTCGGGGTGCTGGCAGTCGTCGCCGTACGTCGTACCGTCGCCTCGCGAGGCCACGATCCGCTTGGTGGGCTGCTCCTTGCCGACTGAGGTCGCCCGGAGAAGGGTGTACTTGCCGACCACCTCCTGCCCGTCCGACGCCTTGGTGATCGCGCGGACGTAGAAGTCGGAGTACTTCCCGTCGGTCAATCCGCTGATCGTCGCGGTGGTGGTGGTTGACCGCACCCGGACCGGCGCGGTCTTCGACCCGATCGACACCTCGTACCGCAGGAACGTGCCGTCGCCCATCGTCGGCTGCATCCACTCGAGTGTCAGCGACCCGCTCGTACCGTCGTTCCGCACCAGGAGTTCGCGCGGTGACTCGGCCGGGTTCCACTTCAGCTCGACCCGGTTGGACTTGACCGCGGGCCCGTTGCCGGCGCTGTTCACCGCGTAGATCGTGAAGTAGTACGGCGTTTTCGTCTTCAGGCTCGGGATCAGCGCGGACCGCGTCGAGCCGCTGACCGTCGTCGATCCGCCGGTCCAGCTCAGCTTGTACGACGTGATCGTCGCGCCATGGGCCGCGGCCGCACCCCACGAGACGACCGCCCCGCCGTCGATGATCCGGGCCACCACGTTCAGCGCCGCACCGGGCCGCCCCGGCTTCACCGGCGGCGGAACCGGCGGGATGGTCTTGCGGGTCGGCGGTGGCGTCTTCGTCTTACCGGGATCCGGTTTGTCCGGCGTGTGTTCGTTGCCGGGCCGATTCGTCGGCGTGGTCCGCCGCGGCTTCTCCGGCTTGTGCGTACTGGGCGGAGTGCTAGGCGGAGTACTCGGCGGAATGGTCTTCGGCGGCACCTTGGTCTCAGGTTTGACCGGTGGCGTGATGGTCGGCTTACCCGTGTTCTTGGGGCTGGGCTTGTCGCCGCGATCGTCACCGGTGCCGATGTCCACGGACTCGGTCTCGCCGTCGCGGTCGACCACGACGACGCGGTCGCCGATCCCGTTCTCGACGTACACCCGGGAGTCGTCACCGCGGTACAGGTTCGCCTCGGGCTTCTCGCGCCCGTCGGCCGGGCGGGTCGGGATCTTCGCCTCGGCGACCTGCTTGCCGTCGCGGCCGAGGGTGATCAGGTGGGAGTTCTTCCGGTCCAGCAGCGCGATCCCGTCGCCGGAGGACGCGACTTTGTCGAAGGTCCCCTTCGGGAGCGGTGTGCTGATCGGCGCCTCTGGCTTGTCGGGGTGCGTGATGTCGACCAGGTGCAGCCGATTGTGGTCCCGATCGACGATCGCGAGCCGGCCGTCGACGTCGTTGCCGGCGACGAGCGCGTCGTCGGGTACGTCGATATCGCCCAGATCGGGACCGGTGTCCATCCCGCCGGCATTCAGCGTGTACACCTGCCGCGCGGTCAGGTCGACGAACACGGCGTTCGCACCGACCGCGGTCAGCGCGCCCTTGTGTCCTTTAGGAGTCGTCGCGGGACAGGACATCCGGTCGGCGCTCATCGGCAGCCGGCACAGGTCGCCCTCGCCGACGCGGTGCACCCACAGCGTGCCGTCCGACGTCACGATCGGGTCGCCGAGCGGCCCGGCCGGAAAGGCGATCGTCTCCTTGTCGCCGAACCGTACGACCCGCCCGGCCTGCTTGTACACGGCGAATGCCGCACCGGCCGCCTCGAGGCCGACCGGCTGCTCGTTCGTCGCCGGCGGCTGCACCGGGTCCAGGACGGTCAGGTCGGACTTGCCGAACTGGTCGATCCGCGACCGGGACAGCACGTACCCCTGCTTGTCGGTCTGAACGACCTGCGCACCCGGTGTCGCGGTCTTCACCTCGGTGTCCGCGTCCACCTTGCCGGTCGCGCCGTCGAGGTGGAAGATCCGTCCGACAACGCTGTTGTAGACCCAGTGACCGGACTGCGTGAACTTCACGCCGCTGTCCGGGTCCCCGGCGCCGGTCAGCACGACCACGCTCATCAGCGCGACGCAACCGGCCACCACCGCGGCCAGTGTGGCCTCGGAGCGGCCACGCCTGCGGAGCAGTTCGGTGATCCGCCGGGGGCGGAACGGGATCGGCCTCACGGACTCAGACTAGGCGATCGGGGTCCAGAACCGGTCCATAGTCCGTCCAGCGTCAGCCGCTGCAGGTAGCACCGCGGATGGCCCGCGGCGCGCTCTCGAACTTGTCCACGCCATCGGTGCCCTGCACAAGGAAGCAGTACTTGAGGCCGCTGCTGACTTGCACAGTCAGTGAAGTCATCTCGCCGCGCAGCGTCGTCTGCGGCTGTTTGGCGCCCTGCTCCGCGACGATCACGGCGTACGTCAGCCGCGGCGGGCCCGACCAGGTCAGGACGACCGAAGTGCCCTTGTCCACAGGCGGGTTCAGCTTGATCGTGGCCTGTTTCGGGGCGGTCGGCGTCGGGGCCGGCGTACTGATGGCGGGCGGTGGCGCGGCCACCCGATCGGCCGGGTCGTCACTGCCCGGGCGAAACACCACCGGTACGACGGCCACCAGCGCGACCGCGGCGCCCGCGCCGATCAGCAACGGTTTCCGGGACTTTCCGGGCGCAGGCTTGATCTTGTCCGGCTTCTGCTTGGCCGGCTTCTTCTTCGGTGCTTCGACGACGGCCAGCGGAACGCTCCGGCCCGCGGCCAGTTCGTCGCGGAAGTCGTCGAAGTCCAGATCGTCCTCCGGCTCGGCCCCCGCCCCGGCCAGCAACGCCTCGAACTCGCGGAGCACGGTCGCCGCCTCCGGACGGGCGTCCGGTTCCTTGGCCAGCATCCGCTGCAGCAGCGCCGACAACGCCGGCGGTACGTCCCGGCCGGTCACCTCCGCGGGCGGTTCCCGCAGGACCCGCAGTACGACGCCGTCCGGCGGCTCACCGGTCCGCGCCGGGAACGGCGGCCGCCCGGTCAGGGCCAGATACAGTACGGCGCCCAGCCCGTACACGTCGGCCGCCTCGGACAGCTCGCCTTCCCGCAGTACCTCCGGAGCCGTGTACGCCGCGTCGCCCATCAGGTCGCGCGGGAATCGCAGGCGGAGCGCGAGCCCGAAGTCCGACAACGCGGGCTGCCCACTGGACCGTTCGAGCACGTTCGCGGGCGTCACCCCGCCGTGCACCAGCCCGGCATCGTGCGCCTCGGCCAGCACCGAGCTGAGGATCTGCCCGAGGACGATGACGTCCCCGATCGGCAGCGGACCTCCTGCGACCAGATCCGGCAACGCCTGCGGGCAGAACTCCATCCGCAGCGCGGTCCGCCCGTCCGGCAGGTCGTCCAGCGACTCCACCCGGACGATCGACGGCGCCGACCGCAACTGGGCCAGCTTCGCCTGCTCGACCTCGATCCCGTTGTAGGTCCGCCGATCGAGCGGCTGCGGGTAGACCTTCACCGCGACCGTCCGCCCGCCGGGAGGCGCCAGCAGGTACACCGTGGCCACCGGCCCGGTGGCCCGCGGCACCAGCGCATCGGGGGAGATCTCAGCCATCAGGGTCATCTTGTCATCCCGCAACGTCCAGGTACGCGCATCCGCGTGCCACCAGGAACCGCAGGTCGCCGAGGATCTCGGCCAGGGCCGCATCGGGATCGGGCTGCCCGGATGGCTCCGCGGTCACCGTCGCGCGGACCTCGCAGCTGTGCCACAACGTCGGCGCCACCGAGCCCCATTGCCACAGCTCGTAGCAGTCCGGGTCGAGGATCGCGGCGGTCCCGAGGCCGGGAATCCCCACCGCGTGGCCTTCGAGCCGGTCCGGAGCGTTGCCGAGGCCAACGAACATCACGTCAAGCCGGTGGTGCTGCGCAAACGTTCTACCTTCGTCGACGACCGCGAGCAGTCCCGCGCCGGCGAGCCGTTCGACGTACGCCGCCGCTTCCGCGATCCCGGCCCGCTGAGCATGGACGACGACATCGTCGACGGTCCACGCGCCCTTGCCGACCTCGGGCAACCCGTGGGCCAGCACCCAGACCGCGAACGCGTCCGCATCGATCCGGTGCTGCCGCCACCCGACCCGGACGACCTGCTCCTGTTCGCGAATCCCGTTGTAGTGCCCGATCGGGAAAACGAGTGCGGTCATCGGAGCCTCCGACGGTCGAAGTACGCCGCTCGCACGCAGAGCAGACCGTGGATCTGCCCGAGTACGCCGGAAAGTACGTTCCGCGGATCCGTTTCCTCGGGTGCCGTAATCCCTGCCTGCACGGCAACCTTGGCCGCGTCGTGGCAGCCGGTCCACAGCTCCGGTGCGAGCTGCGCCCACATCAGAACGTCGTACACGGCGACCGAGACCTGCGCGACCGGCTGGTTCAGCAGTCCGACGGTCTGCATCCACGGCTGGTCCGGATCCGGCCCGAGTCCTTGCAGTAATGGGAAGAGCTGATGTTCGGCGGCGAACTCGACCGCGTCGTCCGCTTCCGGATCGACCGCCGCCAGCAGCCCGTCGCGCAGGAACCGTTCGGCGACCTCGGCCGCCTGCCCCGCCCCCAGCCCGACGGTGACGGCGCGATCCGTCAGCGACGACCGGGTCGGCCGGTCCTGGTCGTCGATCCCGTGCGCCAGCAGCCAGACCACGAACTCGTGGTCCTGCAACTCCGCGACCTCGACGCCGACCCGGACCTGCTGCCGACGCTCGTCCGCTCCCGAATACACCGCTCCCAGGTCGTGTCCCACCGGGATCAGCAGCTCTCGATCAGTCGTCACGAACAGCACGCTAAGGCGGCCTGGCGGACGGCGGTCGTGGACGGCAGGAAGCTGTCGCGCGCGCTCCCGCTCGCCCGATCGCCAAGACAGTGGGGGCATGAACATCACAGGTCTGGTCCGGGTGACAGTCGTGGCTCCCCAGCGGCGCCTCGACCTGGCCTTACCCGAACAAGCAGCAATAGCCGAGGTTCTCCCCGGCCTCCTGACGAAATCCGGCGAGCACCTCGCCGACCAGGGTGCTCCGGGCGGCGGTTGGGTGCTGCGGCGCAGCGACGGCATGGAGCTGAACCTCGGGCGAACGCTCGGCTCGCACCGCATCCGGGACGGCGAGATCCTGCACCTGGTGTCCCGCGGGCTCGACTGGCCGGAGTTGGAGTACGACGACCTGGTCGACGCGGTCGCGTCCGGCGCCGGGAAACTCGGCGTACCGTGGACCGCCCGGCACACCCGGATCGCCGGCCTGACCGGCGCCGCGCTCGCCCTGCTGGTCGTGATGGCCGTCGTGCTCCGCCGCGGTGCCCCATGGGCCGACGCCGCGAGCTGGTTGTTGCTCACGTCGGCGCTGCTGGTCGCCGCCGGGGTCGCGCTGGCCCGCGTGGTCGGAGACTCGGGCGCGGGCGCGTTGCTCGGCGGTCTCGGGCTCCCGTTCGCGGCGATCGGAGGCGGCCTGTTGTTCGCCGGTACGTCGACGTGGCCGGCGATCGGCGCGCCCCAGGTCCTGTCCGCCGGTACGGCGCTGATGCTCGCCGGAGTCGCATGCTACCTGGGGATCGTGGACAGCGGCTCGTTGTTCGCGGCGGCCATGAGTACGGGCCTGCTCGGCCTGATCGCCGGCTGGATCGGTACGGCGGAATCGTTCGACGGCCCCGACGTGGCCGCGATCCTCGGCGCCGCGACGTTCGCGTTCTCGCCCCTGCTCGGACCACTCGCGCTCCGGCTCGGGCGACTCCCGATGCCGATCCTGCCGCGTACGACCGCCGACCTGGTCCGCGACGATCCGCAACCGCCGCGCCGGCACGTGTACGGCGCGGTGGTCCGCGCCGACGGGCTGCTCACCGGCATGCTCACCGGCGTCGCGCTCGCGGTCTCGGTGTGCCTGGTGCTGCTGACCACGGACCGCAGTACGCCGGCCACCGTGCTGACCGGACTGCTCACCCTCGGATGCTTGCTGCGGGCAAGGATCTACCCGGTGGTGAAGCACCGCCTGATGTTGCTCACCACCGCCCTGACCGGAATCGCCTGTCTGGTCCTCGGTCCGCTGAGCGCCTCGACCGCCGACCCGGTCTCGCTGATCGTCCCGCTGATGGTCATGCTGGCCGCGATCACGATCTTCTGCGGCCTCCGGTACAGCACCAAGCTTCCGAGCCCGTACCTGAGCAGGTACGCCGAGATCCTCGAAGTACTCGTCACGCTGGCGCTGATCCCGCTCTCCTGCTCGGTGCTCGGCCTGTACGCCGTCGTACGGGGATGGGGAGGCTGACATGGCGACCAGGAAAGATCAGCTGCAGTCCCACCAGTTCTCGGTGCAGCGGATGGTGTCCGCGCTCGTCACCCGGGAGACCGACCCGGAGCAGCCGCCGTTCAAACGAGCCACGTCCGCGGCCTTCGGCGGGGTCGCGATCATGATCCTCGCACTGGCCGTCGTCTGGGTGTACGGAATGGTGGTGCCGGGCGGTAACAAGGCCTGGAGCAAGGGCGACAGCGTCATCGTCGAGAAGGAGACCGGCACCCGGTACGTGTACCTCGACGGCCATCTGCATCCGGTCGCCAACTACGTGTCCGCGTTGCTTGCCATCGGCAAACGAGGGCAGACACTGCGGGTGTCGCAGCGGTCGCTCGCCGGTGTCCCGCGCGGTCCGCGGATCGGGATCCAGGACGCACCCGACGCGCTGCCGCCGGCGTCCAAGCTGCTCGGCGGCGGGTGGACGCTGTGCTCGCAACCGTCCCACGACCAAGCCGGTACCCGGACCAGCGAGTCGGTGCTCATGATCGGGCAGCGGCCGGACGCCGGTACGCCGATGACCGAGGACGCGATGCTCGTCCAGGTGCTCGAGACCGGTGACCAGTACCTGCTCAGCGAGGGGTACCGGCATCGGATCGCCAAGAACGACGTCGCCACCGTCGCGGTCGCGCTGCATTCGCAGCCGGTCACCCGCGTGGGCGCGGCGTTCGTGGCGGCGCTTCCCGACGGTCAGCCGATCGCCCCGTTGCGGCCGGCAGAGGTCGGTACGCCGACGGGCGTCGTACCCGGCCGGCCGAAGACGCTGGTGGGGCAGCTGTTCTTCGTGCAGACGTCTGCGGGACGGCAGTACTACCTGGCGACGAAGAAGGCGTTGCTGCCGATCAGCGAGGTTCAGTACGACATCCAGCGCGCGTACGGTCCGCTCAAAGCGGCGTACAACGGTAAGTCGCCGACGGCGATCGAGCTCAACCTGACGGCCGTCAGCGAGGCCGAACTGCCGGCCGTCAGCACCGAGGAAGGCGCGGTGCCGCGTGATTGGCCGCGCTTCGTCGGGCCGCGGGACGGCATCGGTACGGTCTGCGCCATGTTCACCCCGGGCCAGTCGCTCCCCGCGATCCTGATCGATCCGGCGATGCCGCTGCCGGACGCGATGACCGCGACCACGAAACGCACCCGGCGCGACACCGTCCTCGCCGACCGCATCCTGATCACCCCCGGCACCGCCGCCGTCGTCGAGTCCCGCCCCTCGGACCGCGCCCCCGCCGGCACCATCTCGGTAATCACCGACATGGGACGCGCCTACCCCCTGTCCGACCCCAAGCTGATCCAGACCCTCGGCTACGGCGCAGTCAAGCCAATCCCTATCCCCGCCGCCCTGATAGCCCGAATCCCCCAAGGCCCCGGCCTCAACCCCACCACCGCCATCCAACCTGTTCCCTGAGCATCCAAAAGCCCGGCCCGAGATCCTCGGGCCGGGCTTTTTCAGTGATTCAGTTGGAGGGTCGGCGTTCCTGGCGCGTGGCTGGGGGAGCTGCCTTCGTGTCGGTGGCCTCCACCTTCCAGAGGTCCTCGTCGAGGAGTTGGAGAGTGTTGGCAGCCTCGGTCTTCTCCTTGCGCCTCCGGGTGTTCACCGGTACGGCGGGGAACGCGCCAGGCAGGTCCTTGCCCGCCCTGCCCCGCAGCCCGACCGGAACGCCCGGTGTATCGCCCTGCTGCCGATCACGCCGGCGGTTCCCGGGCGCGATCACGCCGTTCCCAGGCCGTCCGGCCTTGCTGCTACCGGCACCCGCCGCGCCACCCATCGGCGGCATCATCGGCGGCATCCCGCCACCAGCGCCGGCACCGGCAGCACCGGTCCCACCGGCAAGCCCACTCGGGGCACCCGGCGCACGCCCGCCGGACAGCGGCCCCTGCGACGACCCGGT
The DNA here is from genome assembly GCF_004331375.1 of Kribbella speibonae. Lineage (NCBI taxonomy): Bacteria > Bacillati > Actinomycetota > Actinomycetes > Propionibacteriales > Kribbellaceae > Kribbella > Kribbella speibonae. Next base: position 428,394 of record NZ_SJKC01000006.1, read on the forward strand.
CTCGGGGACCGCACGCGGCAACTGGGAGTCGACGCCGCCCTTCTGGCCAACACCTCCGCCACCAGGAACGCCCGGCAGCCCACCGCCGCCGACCCCACCGCCGCCAGGAACCTTGCCGACACCGCGTCCGCCAAGGGCCCCGCCCGGTACCGCTCCAACCGGCAGCGTACTCATCGGCGGCACACCCGGCGTCTGAGTCGTAGGCACGCTCGGCACGTTAGGCAGCGAACCTTCGAACCGAGGGACCATCGTCGAGGCCGCAGGCATCCCGGCCAACCCGGTACCGCCACCGGGCACCCCAGGAACCGACCCCGCACCGGAGCCACCGGCTCCGTCCATCCCGCCTGCGCCCTCACCCGCACCGGCGCCGGCCTCCTGCGCCCCGCCGCCTTGGTCGGCCGGGCCCGCCTGCTGACCACCGGGATCGGTGGCCGCCGGGTCGGCGCCCGTAGGCCCGCCCGGTGAGCTGGGCGCCGAGGGCGTGCTGCTCGGCGTACTCGACGTAGGCGCACCGTTCCGGCTGCCCGGACCGTCCCACTTCAGCTTGGCCGCGTCCTCAGTAAGAAACGACCCAGCGACGCTGAACTTCTCCGCGAGCCCAATCATCGCGTCGCCCGCCGCACGCAACGGAACCCTTGCCTTTTTCGCCCAGCCGGCCTCGAACTGTGCGGCAGATTGCCGTATCGGCTGCGACGAGTTGTAGGTCTCCACCAGCTTGTTGAGTTCGTCTACTTTCGTCTCGACGGTCGCCGCCGTCGTCCTGATCTGCCCCGCCAGGGTGTTGAGCACACCCTGCACCGGAGCCATGCCGTTGTACGACGTCTCGAGTGAGGTCTCGGTGATGGTCCGCGCAGCCACGAAGTCCTTGGAATCCTCGCTGTGCCAGTCGTGCAGCAGGGTGTCGGTGACCGAGCGCAGCTCCAGGCGGGCAGTGTTCACTGCATCCGCGGACGAGTTCCACATGATTGCCGCTGTCTCCAGCGGGCCGCTGAGTTGCGCGTCCGTCCGCATCATCGTGCTGAGTTTCGTCATCAGCTCAACGCATACCTGGATCGACGGCGCGGCGTCGATCTTGCTGGTCCAGGTGGTGATGGACTCAGCGCCTCCGCCTTCTTGGTCTGCCATCAGTGGCCTCCTGCCGGTGCGGGGTTCGGACGGGGGTGGTCGATCTGGTAGATGATCGCGTGGCCGGGATCGAACACCTCGTTCGGCCGGACGTTGCCTTCCTGCGGTTTGAGCAGCTTGGACAGCCGGGCCTTGGTCACCTCGACGTTGCGGTCCAGCGCGCCGCCGATCTCGGTGATCGCGGACTGGTAGCCCTGCAGGCCGTCGGCGGTGTTCGACATGTACTGAACGAGCGTGTTGCGGGCCGCCCGTTCGACCTTCATGAAGGCGACGCTCTCCGCCGTTCCGCCGCCGGCGGCCGGCGATGCCGAGTTGTTCCCGGCGGTCCGCATCTTCGCGGAGAAGTCGTCGGTCACGTCGGCCAGGCCGCTGCCGGCGGTCTGGAATGCTTCTGTTCTGGCGTCTAGGTCCGCCATCAGTCCTCCTTGATCGGTGGTTGGGTCAGTTGGATCAGTTGGTTGGTGCCTTGACGGGTGATCAGCCAGCCGCGGCCGGGTGGCATCGGCTGGGCGCGGAGGCCGCCGAGGAGGGGACCCTCCTCGCGGCTGCCGGACATCAGCAGGCCTGGTGAGCCCACGTCGCGCATCCGGGCCAGGACGGGCTCGAAGAGCCCGCGCATGGCGCCGCCGGTCCGGCGGGCCACGTAGATCCGCAGCCCCAGATCGGCGGCCTGCGGGATGAACGGCAGCAGCGGCATCAGCGGATGGTTCTCCGCGGAGGCCACCAGGTCGTAGTCGTCGATCAGGACGAACAGCTCGGGCCCTTCCCACCAGCTGCGTTCGCGCAGCTGTTCGGCGGTGACCTCGGGACCGGGCAGGCGTTCCTGGAGCACGTTGGCGAGGCCGTTCACGAGTTCGGCCGTGACCGCGTGGTTGGTGCCGTACCCCAGCAGATGCTTACTCTCGACGTCGCCCAGCAGGCTGCGCCGGTGGTCGACGACCAGCAGCCGTGCCTGTTCCGGCGTGTAGGTCTCGCGAATGCGATGCGCCATCGTCCGCAGGAAGCCCGACTTCCCGGCGCCGGTGTCACCCAGGAGGATGAACGTCGGATCGGCGTTCGGGTTGAGCAGCACTGCCTCGAGGCTGCGTTCCGCGACACCCACAGCCAAGCCGTGTTCGCGGGAGCTCGCGCCGTCGTTGGTCGCGTACGGCACGTCACCGGGCAGCAGTTTGACCTCCGGCGCCGGCTTGCCCTGCCAGGCTTCCTTGACAGCGGCAACGAGTTCGCCCAGTCCGACGGAGACGCGGTCCTCGCTGTCGGTGAGTCGCGGCGCCGCGATCAGGAAGTGGTGCTTGCTCGTCGTGACACCGCGTCCCGGTGCATGCTCGGGGACGAGCGCCGCCGTACGGCGGTCGATCAGCGAGTCGATCGGATCGCCCAGGCGCAGTTCGAGTTTGGTACCGCACAGGTCGCGGATGTTGGTCCGCAGGTCGAACCAGCGCGCGACGCTGATGATCAGGTGCACGCCGTACGCCAGGCCGCGGGTGGCCAGGTCGCCGAGGGCCTGCTCGAGATCCTCGAAGTCGTTGCGGATCGTCTGCCAGCCGTCGATCACCAGGAAGACGTCGCCGTACGGCGAATCGCCCGCCTCGCCGCGCCGCCGCCGTTCGCGGTACGTCGCCATGCTGTCGATCCCGTCCTGTGCGAAACGCTTCTCCCGCTCGGCGATGATGCCGAGCAGCTCGATGACGGTCCGCCGTACGGCGTTGGTGTCCTGGCGGCCCGCTGTCGTTCCGATGTGCGGGAGGTCGCGGAGACTGGACAGCACGCCACCGCCGAAGTCGAGGCAGTAGAACTGCACTTCCTCGGGGGTGTGGGTCAGGGCGAGACCGGTGATGATGCCGGCCAGCGCGGTGCTCTTGCCGGTGTGCGGTGCGCCCGCGACAGCGACGTGGCCTGCTCCGCCCGACAGGTCCAGCAGCAGCGGGTCGCGGCGCTGGTCGAGCGGGCGGTCGACGACACCGGCGACGGTCTGCAGCCGTCCCGAGACGAACGAATTGTGGGGATCCGCGGCGAGTTGCGACAGGACCTCGCCCAGCGCCGGCGGCTTGTCCAGCGGAGGCAGCCAGATCTGGCGGGCGGGCGTACCCCGGCCTTCCAGGCGTTCGACGAGGATCTCGAGGAGGGTCTCGCCGCCGGACTCGTCGAAGACGCCATCCGGGTCGTCGTCCTCCTCGACCTCGTCGGTGACCGCGGGGGCGACGTACCGGCTGGAGTAGTCGAGCAGTTCGACCGTGTTGTCGTCCTGCAGCGGCAGGCTGTCCGCAGTCGGCCGCCGATGGACGCCGGACACGTACGCCGAGCGGAACCGATCCATCTGTTCGGTGCCGACTTTGAGGAAGCCATGGCCCGGGGCGCGCGGCAGCTTGAACGCGTCGCTGACGCCGAGCACGGTCCGGCTGTCGATCTCGGAGAAGGTCCGCAGACCGATCCGGAACGACAGGTGCGTTTCCAGCCCGCGCAGTCTGCCTTCCTCCAGTCGCTGGCTGGCCAGCAGCAGGTGTACGCCGAGCGACCTGCCGACTCGTCCGATCTGAACGAACATGTCGATGAAGTCGGGACGGGCGGTCAGCAACTCGGAGAACTCGTCGCAGATGACCAGCAGGGTCGGAACCTCCTCGAGCGGCGCTCCGGCCGTCCGCGCCTTCTCGTAGTCGCGCAACGACGCGAAGTTGCCGGCGGCCCGGAGCAGCTCCTGGCGGCGCAGCAGCTCACCGTTGATCGCATCGCTCATCCGGTCGACCAGATGGAGTTCCTCGGCCAGGTTGGTGATCACGGCGCTGGTGTGCGGCAGCGCGTCGAGTCTGGTGAACGTCGCGCCGCCCTTGAAGTCGACGAGTGCGAAGTTCAGCGACCGCGGCGGGTGCGTAATGGCGAGCGCCAGGACCAGCGTCCGAAGGAGCTCGCTCTTGCCCGAACCGGTCGCGCCGATCAGCAGCCCGTGCGGCCCCATACCCTCCTGGGCCGACTCCTTCAGGTCGAGTTCGATCGGCTGCCCGTCGGCACGCAGACCGAACCGGACCCGGAGCCGCTCCCGCATCGGCCGCGGCAGCCAGGTGTCGTCGGGATCGAAGTCGAACGGATCGCCCAGGTCGAGCAGCTCGGCCAGGCCGAGGTCAGCGCTCAGCGGCTGGTCGCCCTGCGAGCCGGCGGTGAGCCGGAGCGGAGCCAGCTGCCGGGCAAGTCCTTCCACAGCAGCGATGTCGAGGCTGTCGGCTTGTCCGAGATGCTCTTCGCCCTCCATGGTCTCAGCGGCAATGGCACCGTCGGCGGCGATGTCGAGGCTGATCGCGGTCGAGTCGATCGCCCGCGGCGGCGGCACGGTCAGGTCGAGCACCGTCACGCCTTCAAGCCCGGGGCCGACCAGCAGGTGGTCGGATCCGTCGATGTCCCCACCGGCGACGACCACCACCAGGTGCGGGCCGGTGACCCGTCCGGCGACGTCCGGATCGAACCGCGGACGATTGCTCACGACGTCGTCCAGCATCGCCTCGATCGCGGTGATCGATCCGGCGATCAGCCGGAGCGGTCCGAGTGCGTCGCTGCGTTCCGGGTGCAGGGTGTGCGGCAGCCACTTGGCCCACTCCCAGTCGTCGAGATCCTCCGCCGCGGCACAGATCGCGATCCGCAGGTTGTCCGGCGCCTGCAGCGTCACCAGTTGCGCGATCATCGCCCGGACCATCGCCCGCGACCGTTCCCGGTCACCCGGCAGATAGATCCGGCTGAACCCTGTGACCGCGATGGCGAGCGGCAACCCCGGCACGGTCGAGTACGTCGCCACGAACCGGCGCAGCGCCAGCGCGGACAGCGGTTCGAGGCGTTCGAGCGGCTGGGTATCCGGTGGGACCACTGTGGTGGCGGGGTTCTGCGAGCCGACGCCGATCCTGGTGGCGCCGAAGTCGATGTCGTCCTGACGGCGTTCCCACAGGCGATAGCTGCCGGCCAGCGCCCACAGCGTCTCGGGCGCCGGATGCAGGTAGCCCAGAGCTTCCCGTTGCTGTTCGATCGACCTGCTGAGGCGCATCCGCTGCTGCGCCAGGTGCCGCAGATACGTCCGCCGCGCCTGGCTCATCTCGGCCTTGCCGCCGCCGGTGCGGCTGAAGAACGCCATCACGATCATGCCCAGCATCGCCAGGCCGAAGAGCCCGAAGATCACATAGCGCAGGCCGCTGCCGATGCTCCCGGAGAACATCAGCATCATCGCGCCCATCATCGCGACCATTGGCAGCACCATCAGCATCTGCATCCATTGCCGGCCGCCCGGCTCCGGCACCTCGGGTGGTGCCTCGAGCAACAATTCGCCGCTCGGGAGCTCCGGGGCGAGCCGCCGCATCGGACGCCGGACCAAGATGGTCGCCATCGTCGAACCCCTTCCGTGAGGTCTGTCCATCAGGATCCTCACGCGCCCGTACGGGTCCGTGGACGCGGATGGCAGGAACGTGCCGCCCGGACCTCGCGATGTCCTGCGCTCCTTAGCTTGTGAGCGGAAGCACCTGACACGAAAGGAGACAGTCATGGCCGGAGCCTTCATTCAGGGCCTCACGCCCGAGATGGCGCACCACGCCAACCAGACTGCGGCGTACGCCGAAACGCTGGGGGACAACGTCCGCCGGTCCGCGGCGAACACCATGGATCTGGGCGGGTCGATGCGCGGTGAGGCGTACCAGACCAACGTCGCCGGGCACGAGAACTGGAGCCAGGCCGCCAGCCTGAAGGGCCAGAACCAGGCCGGAATGCAGTCCGACGGAATGATGCAGATCACCAACATCTACGACCAGCTGAGCGCGGGCAACGTGCACTCGTTCGGCACCGTCAACATGCCCACGGCCTGATCGGACAGAGAGGAGACACCGATGGCTGAGATCTTCCAGCAGTTCGGCGGCATGATGGACGCCGCCCAGGGATACCGGAACCTCGGTCAGGAGCGGATGACCGCCGCTCAGGACCAGGCGAGTGCCGCGAACGCACTCGCTTCCGGTGCGTGGTGCAGCGAGGACTACACCGACTATTTCGCCAACGTCCAGCTGCAGACCAACGAGACCCACGCACACGGTACGGACGCCGTGCAGCGAGGCACCGTGATGGACCAGGTCGTCGCCGACGGCCAGTCCACGCTGGCGACCTGCCGCGGCATCGCGGGCAGCCTGCGGGTCTGACCGCGACAGCATCCAGCGGATGAGCCCCAGCCGGAGATCCGGCTGGGGCTCGTCTGTTGGTGGACTCAGGCGTCGCGTTCCGGACGGGTGAAGAGGAACTCCGGCGGCAGATCCGTCGGTTCGCCCTTGGCGGTGCGGGCGATCGCCGATCGGCCGACGGCCCAACGGCGACGGTGCCCGGCTGTCATCAAACACGCCAGCAGGACGACGACCGCCATCGCGCCGGCGGCCAGTACGGCGGTACTCCGCGCCAATGATCCGCGCGACTGCCACCAGGCCGCGAGCGCGAGTGCGTGCTCGTCAGGTGGCGGAACATGGGCCGCAGGCAACTTCTTCGCCGCGCCGACCGCCATCCCTTCCGTGACGGCTCGATACGGGTCGACGATGCCGGCGCCGTACTCCTGGCTCCCCGTGCCACCGCGGGCTGGGTCGGCGGTCGCCATCAAGCGCTGGGCGACCTGCGCGGCGGTCAGCTTGGGCCAGGCGGCGCGCACCAGAGCCGCCGTACCGGCGACGAACGGCGCGGCGAAACTCGTACCGTCCTGGTAGGCGTGCCCGGCGACGCGGGTCGGTGCCAGCACCGAACCGCCGGGTGCGACCAGGTCGACGTACGGACCGACCTGGGAGGCGGTCAGCCGGGCCCCGGCGTTGTCGATCGCGCCGACGCCGATCACTCCCGGGTAGGACGCGGGGTAGGAAGGAAGTTTCCCGTCACCGCCGGAGCCTTGCCCGTTGCCGACGGCCGCGACCACCACGACGTCGTGCGCGACCGCGTACGCGATCGCCTGCCGGACTGGTCGTTCGTCGCGGAAGCCGGCCAGCGAGAGGTTGATCACCCGGGCGCGGGCGTCGACGGCGTACTTGATGCCCTTGGCAAGGATGTTCGGGTTGATCTCCTCGGTGTTGCCGGTGTTGTCCGTCTCCCGCTCGCTGACCCGCACGGGCAGGATCCTGGCTCCCGGGGCGATGCCTTCGAAGCCGACCCCGGGCCGGCCGTCGGCGGCGATGATGCCCGCGACCCCGGTCCCGTGCGAGATGCAGTCGTAGTTACCGGGCAGCTTGCCCTTCAGGTAGAAGTCGTGCCCGGGCAGAACCTTTCCGGGGCGGCGCAGCTGCGGATGGTCCGCGTCGACCCCCGAGTCGATCACCGCGACCGTCACCCCGCTGCCGGTACTGAACGGCCACGCGCGCTGCGGCATCAGCAGCTGCTGCGCCCAGGGCAGCAGCGTCTGCACGGGATGGGCCGGTTCGGCGTTGCGGCACGCGCCCTTGGGAGGCGCGGCGTACGCCGGTACGACGGTCGCGGCCGGCCCGAAAGCCAGCGCGGCGGCCACGGCGGCGGCCCCGAATCGGTTCTTCGCGTGGGATCTCACCCCCCGAGCGTCGGAGATCTCCGGTGGACCTGGCTCCGGGTGGCCGGAAGAGGTCAACCGCCGGAACGTGGCGCTTCCCGGCCACAGACTCTCGTTCGTCCCCAGATTCGAGGAGGCAACATGAGTTCCTTCGGCGCTGAGCCGGGCAACGCGCAGGTCAGCCGGCTCGAGGACCTGAACCGCGAGACCCGCCGGATCCGCACCACCATGGAGGGCAGCACCGGCACGGCCGAGTCCGCCGACGGCCTGGTCGAGGCCACCGTCGGTGTGTACGGCGAATTGGTCGACCTCGTGCTCGACGCCCGGATCTACCGCGCGCCGGACGCGGAGGTGCTGGCTTCGCAGATCAGGACCGTGATCAACGACGCGCACTCGAAGGCCCAGGACGCCGTCCGCACGACGCTGACGGATCTCTTCCCGAAGGATCTCGGCGGCCCCGAGGACTTCGCGTTCGAGCCGTTCCTGCGGATGGCCGGCCGAGCGGCCGAGGGCGGCACCCGCTGATGGCCGGCGAGCGGATCAGCCTGCACGGCAGCGGCGCGGACCTCGACATGCTCCCGTCCGAGACGAACGCGGCGGCGCACGAGATCGGCGACGCCGGCCGCATCATCGGCGACACCTGGAAGGTGATCGGCCCGGCCCTCGCGGCCGACGAGGCCGCGGTCGGAACCGGGCTGGACGATCTCAGTGCCACGTTCCGGCGGGACTACAACGCCAGCAAGCCGCAGCTGGAGCAGCTCGCGTCCGGTGCCGAGGAGAACTTCACCAAGATGGGCACGAACGCGAACGACATCGTGGCCAAGTACGTCGAACTCGCCCGCCAGCAGGCCGACCGGTTGCGCAGGGTGTAGTGATTCCCGAGCCCTCCGGTCCGCTGTGGGACTGGCTGCAGAAACTCGTCGACTCGACCCAGATCTTCCCCAACGTCGACGAGGACGCCGCGGACCGGATGGGCGCCAATTGGAAGACGGTCGAGAAGGCGATGGCCGACACCATCGCGGCGGCGCAGGCGGGCAACGACCGGATTCCGGCCGTGTGGGGAGACGGGAACGGGCAGCTCTACCACCAGAACCTCCAGCAGGCGCTGGGCAGCGACGGGTACCAGACGGCGGTCCAGTCGTTCGCGGACATGTCGGCGATGTGCACCAACTTCGCCGTGAACGTACGGCAGACCAAGAACCAGATCTGGTCCGAGCTGATCATGAACGCGATCTTCTTCGCCGCGACGTTCCTGCTGCCGCCGGGGATCGGCGACCTGTTCCGCTGGCGGCTCGTCGCGATCCTGGTCGAGCGCTTCTCCGCGCTGATCCGGGCGGCGGCCGAACTCACCCACGCCGCCGCCGCGGGACTCGGCGCGCGGGCGCTGTCGCTGGTCGGACACACCGCCTGGGAAGGCGTCGAGGAGGTCCTGACCGAACTCGTCGCGCAACAGCTCGACATCTGGCAGGGCGCCCGCAAGAACATCGACTGGACCCAGGTCGGGATCTCCGGGCTGGCCGGCGTCCTGGGATCGCCGATGAGCGGCGGCCTGAACGCGGCGAACAAGATCGGGCGAAGGATCGTCGGTCTTCCGGACGCGAGTCGGGTCGGGAGCCGGGTTCCGTACATCTTCCAAGGCAGCGGCAATGCCTTTGCCACCAACGCGATCACATCGCCGGTTTCCAGTGAGCTGGCGAACTACCTCGTCACGGGGAAGCCGCCGGAGTTCGGCAAAGCGTTGTCCGAGGGCTGGTTCCAGGCCGGTGTGCTCGGGGCCAGCCGCGTGCACTCGGTCCATGCCGGCGACGCCATGGGCCAGAGTGTCTTCAACCAGGTACGCGAGGCCCGCGGTATGGCGCCGTACGTCGATCCACATGGCGGGCCACCAAGTACTCCGGCCGGGCCGAACCCGGGGAGCACGACACAGTCGCCGGCGCCCGTGTCGAACCCAGCTGGATCGACTACGGCTCCCACCGGTAGCACGGCTGCTGGTGCGGGTTCGTCGACCGGTGGTGGACAGGGGTCCGCGTCGGGCGGTTCGTCCAGCGGCGGCACGTCGCAGGATGTGCAGGTCGATCGGCATGTGCAGCCCCACAGGGCAGCGCAGTCGGACCAGCAACACGACGAACAGCACCAGGAAGCCCAGCATCAGGAAGCCCAGCATCAGGACGAGCAACACCAGGACGAACAGGTCGCCGACCAGCAAACACCGGGCGCCCCGGGATCTCCCGAGCTCGCGGATCCGACCGCACAGCAGGCCAGCGACGCATCCCCGCCGGGAGGACCACCCACCGCCGACTCGCACCACGCTGTGAACGACGTGCCGCCCGGTGGAGCGGACTCGGTCCAAGGCGATCATGTCCAGCAACACGTTGAGCAGCCAGGAGCACAGGAGAGCGGCCAGGATATGAGTGCTCCGGTCGCCCCGGTGGCTGGTGGAACTGCCGCGCCTGCGCCTGTGGCGACTCAGGTGACCGGTGCGGGATCGCATCTCGCCGGCCAGGCGCCGGCACCTATCGCCGTCGCTCAGCCGACCGCTCCGCCCAGCGCCATCCCAGCCGTCCAGAAGGCGGATCCGGCCGACACCGCCGCACCAGTTGCTCCAACTGTGCAGGCAGCACCGGAGAACGACGTACCCCGGAAGCCTGGTACCAGCGAGGCAACCACCACGCCCGAGGCGGACGAGGCGACGGTGCCCGCGGTGCCAGCGGCGGACGTGGATGCGAGCGTGATGACGCCTGGCGGCGCGGCGTTGGTTGGAGAGGCACAGGCCCAGGCGGCCGCCCTGCCGGCGGAGGTGACCGAGGAGTCGAATGACGCGCCCAAACCGCTTCCGGCGCACACCACCTCGAATCGTTCCGAAGGCCCTGGCGTGGATAACACCGAGACGACTGAGGACCCCGGTGAAGTGCTCGCTCAGGACGGCGACAACGTCGTACGGCGAACCTTCGGTCCCGATGGCAAGCCGACCGAGGTACGCGTCGAGTTCCGCGGCGCCAACCAGCACGGTACGCCGAGAACGAAGCGGAGCAACCCGTTCTCCTGGGTGGCCGGCAAGGTGCGGCACCGTGACATCGTCCCGTTCGGCACGCAGTTCCAGATGTGGGCCTTCCACACCATGCAGCAGCAACTCGCCGCACTCGCCCGCGCTGGGCATACGTTTGACCTGGTCTTCCGCGCCGTACAGAACCCGGAGACCGGAATCACGGAGCTGCACGCCGAGGTCACGGTGTTCCGCGCCGGTGGCGAGGTCGTCCACGTAGCCCAGACAAACCTGTCCGAAGCAGCCACGGCCGTACGCCGCGGCGCCTTCGACACCGGCCACCCGCCGGCGCCGCGGACCGCACCGGGCGACCTGAACGTCGGAGAGTCGGCGACCTTCCGCCCGCGGGTGATCGACGTACGTACGGCGATACCGGACCACCTGGTCGCGAACCCGGAATCCCTCGACACGCTCCACGAACGCCTGACCCTGCTGGAGAAGGCCGGCCTCGACGTCAGCGTCGAGGTAACCCGCGTACCAGGACCTGACGGTGTACAGCTGGCTGTCGAAGTGAGCCATCCGAAGGGTAAGCACACGTTCGGTCCTGCCTCGATCGAGGATCTGGCGCAGGCGCTCGGCCCGACTGCCCGCGTCGAGGAAGTCACCGAGGTCTACGAAGCTCACGTCGATCAGGACGAGCAGCCCGTGGCCAGGCTGTTCCGGACGGACGATCCCGAGACGACGCCCGAGGAGTTCAGCCGGGTCGATCCGGACGCCTACACCGCCCTCCGGGACCACGCCGACGCACTCGTCCAGTCGGGCCATCAGGTGTCGCTCCAGGCGGTTCAGAACGGCGTAGAGCTCGAGGTCACCTCGCCCGACGGGACGACCGAGAAGATCACCGGTACGGCCTGGGAGGTCCTCGACCAGGTCAGTCCGATCCCTGCCGTGGTTGTCGACGCGGCGGCGGTGGCGGCCGCTGGTTCGGTCGAGGCTGCTGCGTATCAGGAACTGTTGGCACGGCTGAACGAGCGGGCCGCGGACGGCGCGTTGACGGCCGCCGCCGGCCGGATGCGTAAGGCCTTCTACCAGGTCGGGCCGGACAGCAAGCCGCGGCGAGGAATCATGTCCCGGCGCGGCGGGCTCACCGAAGCCGCGCCGGAGCGGACGTTCCCGGTCCGCTTCGGAGACCAGGAACTGTCGGTGCGGCTGCCCTGGGTCGAACAGCGCCCCCACCCGACGATCCACGACCGGAACCTCCGGCCGACCGTCCTCGAGCTCGCCCAGGTGGTCGACGGTCACCCGATCGGCACGACGCGGGTCGAGTTCTCCGACCCGGTTCTCGAAGTGTCCGAGAAGGTGATGGAGGCGTTGTCGGCGTCCCTCGAGGCGTGGCAGGACGGCACGCCCGGTCTGGGACCCGACCAGCTCGGCGACGACTTCGCTCGCACCATCGAAGGCTGGCTGGCGGACAGGCATTCCGGCGACCGCGTGTTCCGGGTGTATCTGGAGCTGGGCGGACGTGGCACCTTCGACCAGCTCTACGTACGGCTGAGCGCCGACGGCACGGTGACCGGCTTCGCGATCGTCGAGGCGAAGGGACCGAACGCCGATCTCGGCGCCCGCATGGGGGTCGACGAGGAGACCCGGTACGCCCAGGGCCATCGGGAGTATGTGCGCTCGCTGCTCGCCGCGCTGAGCGATCCAGAACGCCAGGACCGGGTCGGCGTCCTGATGGCGGAGATCGTCACGGTCGAACAGTCGGCGGAGGAGTACGCCGACCGGTACGCCTCGCGGACGGTCGCCGAGATCGAGAACTACATCGACGAGCTGCGTCATGCTCACGCCCAACGTGTTGCCGACCAGGCCGTGGCCGACCAAGTGGAGGCGCTCCGCGCGGCGCAGGGGGCTGCCAAGCAGGCTGCCCGCGACGCCGGTCTGAGCGCCAAGGAGGTGAAGCGGGCGGGCACAGTCGCGTACGCACAGGCAAAGACCGCCACGGCCGCGGCAGCCTATGCGAAGGCCGTCGACGAGTTCTCGGAAGCTGACGTCGACAGGGCTGTGCTGGCCGCGGCCGAGCGTGCCGCCGAGCTCACCGAGCAGGAACCGGCCGAGCCGACCCCTCGGCCGAAGGAGCCGAATCCGGCTTGGGAGAAGTACGTCGCCGCAGCTCGTGACGCGGGGAAGGCCAAGGTGGTGGCCGACTGGGCGTCCCGCCACGCGGACACCGTGCGCGAGTTCCTGGCTGATCCCGGCGAGGCCCGGCGGGCCTGGTACAACACGGCGTACGAGGCTGCAGCCGCTGAGGGCGGGCTCCGGACCAAGGTTCCAGCACGACCGGAGATCCAGAATCCCTTCAGCGACAGTGCTCAACTCGCCGCCGCGCTCCAGCCGTTCCTGGACGATGGTTCGCTCGAGTACTTCGTCGTACGGGCGCTGATCGCCGACGAGACCGGTGCCCGGTCGGCGCACGGGATCGAGATCACCGAGTACTCGATGGATCCGGACAGTGCCAACGAGCCGGCGACCGTCGACGTACCTGAGCACACGGCCGTGGCTGCCGAGCACGAGCACGAGCACGAGCACGAGCACGAGCATGCGGATCCGGGCGGGCGGCGGATCAACCAGGAGGCCGTGGACAACGGTCGTGGTTTGGAGCGTACGGCGGAGACGGTCGAGGAGGTCGCGGCGGCGGCGGGGGTCGATCTGACCGGCGTCGACGTGGTCATTCTCAGCGAGGCCGCCGAGTACGCGTACCTCGACGACCGGCCGGCGATGGCGAGTACGGTCCAGTTCGCCGACGGGACGGTCCGGGTCGAGCTGGGGCCGGCGAGCTTCGCCGACCGGAAGACGCTGGCGGCGACGCTCGCGCACGAGAAGACCCACGTGGACCAGTTCCACGCCGGCCGGGTCACCGGCGCCAACACACCGGAGATGGAGCACGAGGCGCACGCGAGCGAGGCGCCCGCGCTGGAAAGGTTGCAGGCCCATGACCAGATTCACGATCGAAGCGACGTACGACCTGACGAGCCGGCCAGGGCTCGTGACCCCCGGCACGATCCAGAGCGGGGCGGTCCGGGCCGGCATGGTCCTCCGGATCCTGGGAACGGACCGGGACGTGAAGGTCCTGGGCGTGGAACTCACCTGTACCGCGGGATCGGAGAGGACTCAGATGGCACTGATGATGGATCGCAGCCACGCTCCGCTGCTCCGGCCGGGGACGGTTCTCGTCAGCCCGGCCTGAACCGGAACGAGGTCGTCGTCGGCGAGAACGGCGAGCTCACCCTCCGGATCCGCAATCTCTCGCGGGAAGGCGGCGTACGTCGGCTGGTCGTCGACGCGATGCTCGCGGGCTGGGGCGCCTTCCGCGGCACGGGCGAGAGCTCTTTCCCCGCCGACGCCCGAGTCCCGTGGCAGGACTTCGGGCCCCTGCAGGAGGCGGTCGAGTCTGCAGTACGCCGCGGTCTCGAGGTCGAACTCACCTTCGTCGTCAACCCGGCCACCAAGTTGCTAGAAGCAACAGCCACCATCACCAACCCGCGCACGGGCGAAACCGCCACCCACCGCCAATCCACCATCGCCGACCTAGCCACCCACCTACACCCCACCACCGCCCGCACCGCAAACCTCACCCAACCGACCCCGCCCACACAACCAACCCCACCGTCTCGAACGACCCCGCCGGGCGGGCGGGATCGGACTTCTGGACCGGTCGCGCCCTCTGAAGCGGTCCCGCCGGCTCGGACCTCTCGACCGGGCGCGCCCTCTCAAGCGGTCCCGCCGGGCGGGTCGGCTCGGACCTCTCGACCGGGCGCGTCCTCGCGGACATCTGCCGTGGTCGGCGATCGCGGTCAGCGGCTGTCCGGTGGCGCTGCCGGGCAGGCGTCCGTCGTGCCGGAGGGGACCAACCTCCCCGCCGCGCCGCCTGGGAGCCCGCGGGTGGAGCGATCGCGGAGTGAACGGTTCCTGCCGGGGTGGTTGTTGGTGGGGGTTGAGGCCGCACGGGTGATCATGCTGGCTGAGGTCCACCGCGCCGCGGCGGTCCGCGCGGTCGTCCAGTTCGAAGCCGACCGGTATCGCGTCACGACCACCGCCGGCCGCACGTTCGTCCTGCACCTACGGATCGCCCCGCTGACGTCCACCACAGTCGCCCACTACATCGCCGTACCAGGACAAACCCCCACGGCCGAGGTGACCCTGTCCGACCGCCTCGCACTGACCGAACTGCCACAGGTCCTGGCCCGCGTGCTCGCCGAGACAGCAGCCGCGACCCTCAACCCAACACCCGCCCAACTGACCGCCACCGCCGAAACCCCCGCCCTCCAACCGGACAGCGACCCAGCACTCGACCCCCTCCTCAAAGCCGAGGACCGCGGCGCCTTGGCCGAGGCGCGAGTACTCGCCGCCGAACACGACACCACCCGCTCAGCCACGCGGAAACGCCACATCCGCGGCCTGATGGCCGCCCTGATCGCCTCGATGAGCCTCGGCAAGCAGCAACCGAACTCGGACCTGCTGCACACCATGATCACCGAACACGACAGCGAGCTGGCCCAACGCTTCGAGGACCGTCGCTCCCCGAAGGACGACCGGCTTCCGGCGAAGGCGTACGTCGTCAAGTCGCTCCGCAGTTCGGTCCTGTCCGCGGTCCTGATCGGATCCTCGGCGTACCTGGCCACCGGCAGCATCCTGACCGGTGTCGCGCTGTCGGTCCCGACGATCGTCAACTCGCTCGTCGGCGCACTGGCCGAACGCTGGCTCGACGGCCGCAAGGAGATCGGCAGGCAGCCGGCGTACGACGCCGACCGGGCGGTGCGGGACCGTGACAGTCCCGGGATGAAGGGTCTGCTCGACGGAGCACCGGAGCAGGCCCCGGACCAGGTCGTCAAGCCCCCGCGAGCCACCAAGCAGGTGCACTACCTGGTGCGTCACGCCGTACCGCTGCTCGCCGCGACCGGTACGGCCGCCGCGCTGACGGTGGCCGGTATCCCGGCGATGTCGGCGATCGTCGCGATCAGCCTGTCCGCCGTCGCGAAGTCACTGGCCGAACGCCTGGTCGACATCAAGAAACTCGATTTCCGCCTCGGCCGGGTCGATGCCACCGTCCGGAACCAGGCCGCCGACCCGGCGGCTCTGCAGAACCAGTTGGTCGCCCTCCTCCAGGACTACCGCGCGCAGTTGGAGACCCTGCGGGCCCACCTCGCCGGTACGGCGCCCACCGCCGTTCAGCGGATCGGCGAGCCGGCGACGGCCGAGTCACCCGGTACGCCGGGATTCGGCGTCCACGCGGCGGCGCAGGCGATCGACAACGTGACGGCGGCCGCCCGGCGGTTGATCAGCCATCTGACCGCGACCCAGAGCCAGGACCCGTCGAAACCCGTTGTGGACAACGATCCTACGGAGATCGCGAAACATCTGAACCTGTTCGCCGAAGGGCTGATCAACGCGGTCGGCCCGGCGATCACCAGCCTGCTGCTGGGGGCTGTTGGCGACAAGATCTTCGTCAATCTCGAGGAGCGGGCCGGCGACGCGCAGAAGAACTGGGACCACGCTCAGCGCGAGGCGGTCCGCGGCCAGGCGCTGCTCGACGTACTGGCGGACCAGTTGCAGCAGGTCGACGAGGCGATCGGGCAGTTGCGGCAACTGGTCGCCACCCACCGGCCGGGTGTCGATCTGTCCGACCGTACGGCGGATCGCGCGAGCTTCCCCGTCGCGCCGGAGCTTCCGGAGGGAGCGCGGCCGCCGGGACAGTCGAAGTACTGGGTCTATCTGTTGCAGGTCGGGTTCGCGGCGGTCGGTGCCGCGGGCGGCGTACTGGCGCTCGACCAGATCTTCGATCTCGACACCGTGAGCGTGGTCATCACGCTGGCCGGTGCTGTGGGCGGCGTGACCGGTACGCCGGTTGCGCGGATGCTGTTCCGCCGGGGCGAGCTGGAGCGGAAGGAGGCGAACGCGACCGATCTCGCGAAGCAGGCCGTCGATCGGCGCGAACTCGGGCGGCAGGCGGCGATCGGGAAGTATCTGGTCGCGCAGCTGCTCGATCAGATCCAGCAGTTGCGGGAGTTGGTGGTCGCGTCCGGACAGCCGGTCGTGGAGGTGCGGCCGGGCGATGCGGAGTACACCGACCGGGTCCGGGCGGCGGCCGAACGCGCGTACCTCGACAACCTGACGCCGGGGCCGGCGGCCACGGACCTGGACGCGCGGGCGCAGCGGGTCGCCGCGCTCGAACGGATCGACCGGATGGCGGCGGCGCTGGACTGGGCGGAATCGTCCGGTTCCGATGTCGTTTCCGCTCGGTCCCGGCTGGTGCACGCGATCGCTTTGTACGAAGGGATTGCGGACGAGAATGGCTCGCGGAAAACGTTCCCGGATCTGGCGCAGGTGTCGCCGGAGCGTGGCCGCCGGGTGACGGGCGGGCCGACCGATCAGGTACGCGCCGGCGCCGGCCGCGCCCTGGCGCGGATGCTCGGCGAGCCGGCCGGAAAACAGTTCCTCGAGGAACGCCTGGTCGCCCTGGAGGAGATCGTCCGAGCCGCCGACGCGGTCGACGCACACACGGCGGCAGGCACCCCGGAGTCCCTCGCCCACGTCCAACAACAACTCGCAGACCGCATCGCAGAATACGAACAACTCCTCCAACGAGCCGCCCTCCCAGGCAACTTCCCCCGTCCCGCAACCAGCCCCGCATCAGGTGTTCTCGGGCGGGTTGGGGACAGTGTGCTGATTTCTGTGACGGAGGGTGGGCTGGGGCAGGTGCTGCCCGGGTCTGACCCGCAGGCGCTGGGTTTGTTGGAGGCGCGGTGGATCGCGCTCGTGCGGGACGGCTACCAGGTGAACGTCACCGTCACGAAGGTCGCCGGCCGGCACGCGACGGTTGATTCGCTGGAGTTCACAGTCGAGGTCACCGACCCGCACAGCACCGTGGACGCGGAAGCAACAGACGTCTACGGGCCGGCCGACGTCCACACGCTTGTCGAGCAAATGATCACCGACCAGCAGTCATCAGGCCGCCACCGCCAACCTGACACCGCATCCGGGAACCCGCACCTCACCCCGGCCGCGTTCAACCCGGCCGACGGCCCGGTGTCCGGCCAGGTCGCCTCCAACGAGTCCGCCAACCGCGCGACCTGGAGCTTCGGTACGCCGGGACAACCCGACGAGGTCGTACTGCACCTGCAAGAAGTCCACCGCCCCGAAGCCCTGGTGAACCCGAACGGAAAGCCCGAGCCCCTGCCCCGGATCCCGCTCGACTGGGCGTTCGCCCGCGATCGCGCCCGCGGCCTGATCCCGCCGGGTGTAGCGATCTCGCAGCAGGAGTTCGCGGCGCTGGAGCAACGCATCCAGCAGCTGATCGCGGACGGGCACGCGGTGAGCGTTCGCCTCCGTGTCCTGAACGGGCAGCTGCGTGTCGACGCGTACGTACGGGAGACGACGTCCGACCGCAGCGCCGTCCACCAGGACCTGTCGCTCGCAGAACTGGTCACCGCACTCGACCAGCAGGTCCTCGCCGTTCAACCAGGCGTGGCGACCGATGCCGTACTGGCCGCTGTCGCAGAGCTCGGCGCGATCCACCTGCAGGACGGCAGCGTCCGCGTGACCGCACCCGATGGACGCCAGGTCGTGATTCCCGCCGCAACCCTCGAACGCATCACCTCCGAACTTCCCGAGGCGCCGCAGAAAACGCTGGACGCGGAGGCCGTACGACGACTCGCCGAGCACCTCGATCAGTCCGGTACTCGCCCGGCCCCGCGATCGCCCGCGGACCTGCTCCGCGCCGCGGCGCACGGTGTGGCGGCCGACGAGGTCACCCGCCGCGCCCAGGAACTCACCGGCAACCCGGCACCGCCGACGACCGGCCGAAACGAAACGGAGGACGGAGGATCCGGCGGACACCGGACACACGCGCCGCAGGTCAAGGGCACCAGATTCGTCGCGAACGGACGCGCCGCGACCGAGGGCGCGTTGACTGTCGGTCGGGTGCTGGCGGCGGTCAACGGCGTCCTCGGCTCGGATCTCGGCGGATTGAGTGTTGGCGATCCTGCTGTTGTAGGGCAGCTGGTCGTGGTCGGTTCGCAGCATTTCCGGGTCAGGATCGGCCGGGTACGGCGCGGCAAGCTGGCAGCGACCGAGGCGCGCAGTGGCACCGCGCAGGATCCGCATATCGTCACGGTCGCCGCCGGCGTCGCGGACAGCCAGCTGGCGCGGGTCTGGGTGCATGAGCTCAGCCACACCCTTCAGGAGCTGCAGTCGCCCGAAGGCGGACCGCTGCGTCGGCTGTGGGGTCGCCTGACCGGCACCGGCCCGAATGCCTGTGTCGACGCCCAGTTCAACGAGTTCCGCTACCTCCAGCGGCAGTGGGCGATGGGCGATCGGCCGGAGCTTCGTCAAGACATCGAAGGACTTGTCAATGCGATCCGACGACGCGGTCACGTCCCGCCCACCCTTCCGTGGAACACGCCGATCCCGCTCGACCCACGGGCGGAACTCAAGGCGGCGATCACCCGCCAGCTCGCCGGTCTCGACGAGACCATCGCGTCGCTCAAGGCCCTGATCGCCAGCAAGCACACGGCCGCCAAGAAGGCGATCGACGAGGCCCGCGAAGCTGCCGGGAAACGCGATGAAGTTGCCAAGGACAACGGTGCGATCGCGCGCCGTCGCGCGGCCGAGGCCGAAGTGCAGAAGCAGGCTGAACTCGCAGCCTGGCACCACCAGATCGCCACCGACTACCAGCGGGCACTCGACAGGCTGACCGCAGCGCGCGCCGGATACGCCCAACTCCTGCAGAACGCCGCAACCTCCGCACCCCGGAGCCTTGTCGCCGAAGCGCACAAGTTCGCCGCCGAGGTCGCGGCGTACCAGCTGGCTCTGGAGGGCCTTGCGCCGCCGGACGCTGCGCTGCCGAGCATGCAGCCGACCGGTCGTCTCCCGCACCTCACCGCGCTCGCCGAACGTGTCAACGCCACCTTGGTCGCGAACGGCATCGACCACACGTTCACCGCCGACGAGCTGCAGCAGCTGCTCAGCGCCGAGTTCGGCCGCGTCCTGACCGACGACGGCGTCGTACTGCGCGTCGGTACCAAGCATCCCGCCGATCTCCGCATCAAACTCGGCGTCGACGAACTGGTCGAGGTCCCCGATCCGAAGGTCAAGGCCTCCGAGATCATCAACGGCCTGTTCCCCCAGGGCGGCCGGCGTCTCGCCACCACTGCGACGTCCCGTTTCGGTACGACGTTCACGGTGCCGATGAAGGCGCTGCTGCAACTCCTTGGCCGGGTCATCCACCAGCCGTGGATCGGCGACCTCACGCTGAAGGGCGAGGTCGGCACCGGGCGCACCCGCTCCGTCACCGGGAACGCAGCCGAGTACTCCCAGGTCGGTGCGGTCGAGGACAACCGCGGCGAGTCCGTTCTCTATACCGGCAAGGCGTCCTGGCAACTCGACGTCCGCACCGACCGGACCTGGTCCGCCACCGAGACAGTTGCCGAGGGCAATGCGGAGGACGCGACAGACCTTCGCGCCTGGGTCTCGCACGCCTACACCGTCGACGCTGCCCAGGATCTCGAGCAGCGACTCGACCTCGCGAACGGCCGGCTGCCCGCGCACCTCCTGACCTCGGTCACCGGCCTCGAGCAGCTCACCGACGACGTGATCGAGGCGAACGAGGACCGTCTCGCCAAGCTCGGCTCCGACCGCACGCAGGTCGAGGACCAGCTCCACGCCATCCTGAACAACGACCTCCCGAGCCGGCTGGCCGAGTCCACCGACCACCCCGTACTGCGGCCGCTGACCGTTGACGGAAAGCCGGTCGGGCACGTCGAGGTCACGACCCGCATCCGTTACGAGAAGGTCGAGCTGGTCGGCGCGCAGAGCACCACGCACTGGCAGGAGTCGGTCCGGATCGGCTTCAGCACGGCCAGTACGCAGCAGTCCTTCGGCGCCTCGACGTCGGTGTCCCTGAAGGGCGGGTACGACGGTGAAGCGGTACACGACATCGACCCGGACGGCACGGACGTCGGACCGACCGTGAGCGGCGGACGGACGGCGACGCGGTCGGAGGCGCTGTCCGGAGGTGGTACGTCGATCCATGTCGGCGTACACCGCTTCACCGGACCGACGCAGGCCTACAGCATCGTGCTGGAACACGTCGTGAAGGTGGTCCTGGACGGCAAGGCGGCGACCACGCCCGGGGACAGCACGGTCGTGGCGCGGGTGCGGGTCAAGGACGCGTACCGGCATGGGTTGCCGGTCGATCGGAACGCGGTGCACGACGGCGGGCAGACCGTCGACGGCGAGGTCGACCCGCAGGCCGTCGTACCGGGCCGGAAACTGGAGTTTCCTGCGTGGGCCCAGGACGACGCCGGCCGGCTCAACACCGCTGGGCCGTGGAACGTGCAGGCGGTCACCGGTGGGAAGGCGGCGTTCGAGGCCATCGTGGCGCGACTGGCCGATCGCGGATTCGTTCCGCCGCTGGACGGCAACGGACATCCGGACCTCACCAAGCTCTCGTCCGACCCGGTCGAGCGGCACGCACAGCTGCGCAACCTCGAGGAACTGCGCGAGCAATTGTCGACCGAGCGTCTGGAGGCCGGGTACGACATCGCCGCCCGCGACGGGATCCTGATCACGCTCACCCATGCGCGGACGGCGCAGCCGACGGAAAACGTCGTACTTAGGATCGGGATCCAGCCGCACGCGACGAAACCACTGGGTGTCACCAGCGACGAGTCCGTCGTCCTGCTCAACATCGGATCGGAAACCGCCGGCCGGTCGGCGTCGCGGTCGAAGGCGTGGCCGTGGCGGGCCGATCCGCTGGCGGTGAGTTCGACGACCGGCCTGGACGGAAAGGCAGCGCTTTCCTACGGGCGGCAGGCGCTCGGCCGCGTCCTGGCCTGGTTCACCGGCGGCACGGTCAACCAGGTCACGCTGATCGAGAGCACGTCGCCGGTCGCGGTCTTCGAGGTCCAGCACACGCTTTCCGTCGCGGAGGGCGAGCAGACCTTCTACACCAGTGCGCCGGACGAGACCGCGCGCATCCTGATCGACAGCGACCTCCTGCCGTACGACGACGCGCTCCCGCCGACCCCGCCCACCGGCCCCGTGCGGCCGGTCGTTCTGCAGCGAATGATGTTGCTCGCCCTCGGTGCCACCGAGTTCACCGCGAAGTTGCCCAAGGCAATTAGGGATGAGGCCGCCGCGCTCCAGCAGCTCGCTGTGTTCCTGAATCCGCGGAACCTGCTGGCCCACCCGGAATGGATCGGCGGCAGGTACAGCACGACCCTTCTGGTGCCCGGAATCGGCGGCATCTCACGACGGATCGCGGTGTCGCTCACCGGCCGCCTGCAGAACCCGCAACTGGTCGCCGTGACGGAAGGCGTCAGCGGCGACATCAACCTCGCCCTCGGCAGCCACGGCTCGGGGACCGGACGCTCGCACGGCGGCAGCACCCAGGCGTCGTTCGGCGCCTCGGAGAACTCGGCCGGCGGCGGTGTCAACGCGTCGCTTGGAACCAGCGGCTCCACGTCCCGGACGGATCAGGACATCTGGGGAGTCGAGCGGCTGACGATCGAGACCGGACGGCACTACGTCTTCACCGCCGACGCCGAGGTATCCCTTGCGATAGGCAACCATCAGCCGACCGGGTCGACCGTCGGCACGGTGTTCCAGCTCGCCGAACGGGAAGCGCTGCGGTTCTACGCGCAGAACGAACTCGCGCTGCCGCTGCAGCAGGTCGCCGACGCCGTAGAACGCTTTCTGCACGGGAACCTGCAGCTCGACCGCCGGGCGGCCACGGGTCTGGTACGGCGCTACCGCGCGGAACTCGCCGCGGCCCGTCGGAGCGGAACGCCCGTACCGGCCTTGTCGGCGGAACACACCGCGCAGGCCCTCGCCGCGAAGCTGCGACCGAGCCCACGACCGCAGCCGGGGACCCCCGAGCAGCGGTTGGACGAAATCCTTCGCGATCAGCCCCCGCCGCGGATCGACTTGCCGGAGCACTACCGGGAGCACCTCGGGTTCAGCCTGATCGAGAGCACGGAACTCGACGCGAACAAAGACTTGCTGGCGGAGGTGTACGACGTACTGCGCAACGAGTTCGGTGTCGATCCGGCGCAGGATCCGGCGTTGGCGCAGGCGCTGTTCGTGGACCTCGCCGGGACACGTTGGTGGGGGCGGCTCGAGGACATGCTCGGGCGCACCGGGTTCGTGCGGAGCTATCCGGTCGGGCGTCCGGGGGAGCTCTCGGCGGAGCGGGTCACGCTGCGGATCCGGGCCGAGTTCGCGGACGAGGCCAAGAATCTGGGCGAGGCGAAGGACGTCGTCGGGATCGTGCAGCGGTACCTGTACGGCGATCGGAGCCGGTCGTGGGGCAGCGGACGGTCGTCCGGGCTGGGAGCGGACGGGTCGGTTGATCCCACGCGGTCGGGGTCGGCCAGTACGGATCGGAGCACGGGTACGTCGACGAGCGCCGGCGATCAGGTGACGCGGCTGGAACGGATCGCCGGGTTCGACGGGATGACGCGCGTCGGGCGGCGGATGCGGTTGCGGATCGAGGTGGAGCACGACGCGGCGGCGCCGAAGGTGCGGGTGCTGACCGGGAAGGTTGTGCAGTTGATTCCTACCGCTGCGGTGGGGCGGAAGGTGCCGTCGGTGCCTGTTGTTCCGGGGGAGGTCCGGTTGCCGTCGATGTACCACGTCGAGGGTGTGGGGGCGGTTGCCGGGCGAGCCGATCTGTTCGATGTGGTTGTTGACGCGTTGGCTGATGAGGAGATGCTCGGGGTTGACGGCGTACGGGCGCATCTCGCGGAGCTCGAGAACAAGTTGTCGGCTTCGGCGCGGAACGCACAGTTCAGTCGGATGGCGTCGGAGGAAGGGTTCACGCTTGCTCCGTTGGAGGTTCCTGGGTCGAAGCGGGACACGGTCGAGGTGACGATTCGCGCGCGGGTGTCCGCGGTCGAGGCCGTTTCGGCGCCGTTCGCCGGGGAGTTGGGGGAGGTCAACCGTCATCAGGAGACGGCTTCCACCACCACGACCACGGGACGGTTGCTTCCGGTCGCGGCGTCCGGGACGTACGCGATCGGATCGGTCAGCGTCGGCGACCAGGTCTCGGATGCCACGACCGACGTCCGCGGCGCCCGCACCGAACGCAGCCACTTCGAGAAGGGCGACCTGGTCACAGTCCGAGCCCGCATCACCTACGACCTCACCATCACCCGCACCCGCCACACCCCCTCCGGCGCCCCCCGCCACCGCTCCACCACCCATCACCCCGCCGCCACCACCGGCCGCGCGCACCTGACCCTCCACGCCTCCGACCACCAATCCCTAACCCCACCCACCCCACCAACGCCGCCTACTCCACCCACCCCACCGACTGCACCGCCCCAACCCACGGTGCCGATGCCGCCGACCCCGCGTCCTGCGCCGACGTCGCGGTGGCGGCCGATTCATACTGGCTTCTCGGACGACGACCGACGGAGGGCGGAATGATGTTGCCTGTAGCAAGGACCCGTGACGAGGCCCGGCTCTACCTGGATCTGACGCCCTGCACCTGCGGAGAAGCAGACGCGGACTGGCAGCATGCGACCGGCCTGCTCGACGGCGAGCTGGTGAGTGTGTACGACGCAACCTGCCCGAGCTGCACCACCGAACGAGAGTACGCCTTCGCCCTCCCCGACCAGGAAACCATTGCCGACTTCCCGAACTTCGGCGGCCCTGAACCATCGCAGCTCATCGACCCAGGCCGCTGGATCACCCTGGCGGATCACCTGGCCGGCAACCTCCCAGCAGACGACCCCGAAACATCAACCCAAGCCCTACAGATCGCCGCCGCCGCACTCACCGAGGTCATGAAGTTCATTCCGCCAGGCGCAACCGCCGTACCCGCCGAAGCCTTCAAAACCCCCGAAACCCAAGCCACCTACAACACCGCCCCCGGCCGCTTCGACCGCACCCGCCTCGAGGTCGTCCGCCGCACCTACGAGGGCACCGCGCTGACATGAAGCGGTCATCTGGCGCCGCAAGCGCTCCTCCGTCGCCAGAGTGGAGGAAAGCGAGCTGAGGAGTAGTCATGAGCGCCAGTCCGTACGGTGGTCCTCCGGTGAGCCGGAGCGGAGCGTTGCCGGTCGGACATCTCCGGCAGATTCGGGGCGTCGGGCGCGCGGCGCAGGTGGCGGCCGGGGTGGTCGTAGCCGCCAGCGTCGTCACCTCCTACACCGACGTACACCTCGCCGGAGCCGTCCGGGATTACACGTACGGCGACGACCTGACAGCGCTCAACGACGCGGACGTGCTGAACCGACTGGCCTCGATAGCCAATCTGCTGCTGTACCTGGTGGCCGGCGTCCTGGTCATCGTCTGGCTGTGGCGGGCGCGGGCGAACGCGGAGTTCTTCTGCGATGCGCCGCATCGCCGCCGGCGTGGCTGGGTCATCGGCGGCTGGATGGTCCCGATCGTCAGCTTCTGGTTCCCTGTGCAGGTCGTCGACGACGTCGTCCGCGCGAGCAGCCAGTACGTCCCGCCACGGGACGGCGCGCTGCAGGCTGCCCCGCAGGCCGCAGTGGTCCGCAGGTGGTGGGGCACCTTTCTGGCGATGAATCTCACCAGCGTGTTCGCGACCAGCCAGCAGTCCAACGGGTTGGCGGCCTCGAGTCTCTCGGCAGCTCGGAGCGCTCTGGACACCGGAGCGGCGCTGTCGATCGCCAGCACGGTTCTGGCTGTGTTGTCGGCGAGCTTCCTGAGTCAGGTGATCGCGCTCGTTGATGAGCTGCAGACTGTGCGTCCGCCGGTCCCGTGGTGGCAGACGCCTACTCCGCCGGCCTGGTGAGGAACGCGAACTGAGCCGTCTTGGTACTGCCGTCCGGTTGAGTGATCTTGGCTTCAGGTCCGAGGACGAAGCCGCTCCGCCGGAAGCGCTCGATCGCCCGGGTGTTGCGTACGTCGGGCTCGACCACGATCCGTGGATGCCCCAGGTGGTCGAACGCGAACCGCCCGAGCGCGCCGATCAGCTGTCCCGTGAATCCGGCACGCGCCGGCCCGGGCGCGATCAGCAGATGCACCCCGAGATCACCGGCCGCGACGTCGTACGCCGCCCCCGCCGGATCCGCCCGCGGGTCATAGGTCTGCAGTAGCGCGACCGGTACGTCGTCCAGCCGTACGACGTACACGTGATGCGTCGGCACCGAATCCAGGAACTCGTACGTCGCCGCAATCTCCTCCCGCGACAACGCGCCCATGCCCCAGAACGCGGCCCGCTCCTCCGTCACCCACGTATGGATGAGGTCGAGGTCGCGCGCCGGATCCGCCTCCTCGATCCGCACGGTCCCGAACCCGTCGACGGCGACGGAGTACGTGCGATCCTCCCGGACCACAGCACCGTCCGCGGGCACGAGTGAACCGCGCAACCACGACGGCAACTGGTCGTGGTGATGCGGATCTCCGAGTACGCCGGACGCGCCGAGCGGCACCACCCACCGGCTGGCCGAGCGGTCCGCGACGTCCCACGCGTAGCGCGCCGCGGACGCGCGGATGCAGACGTCGGTGAGCCCGGGCAGGCTCGACGTCGACATCACGCAGTGGTGGTCTCCGGACAGGCTGAGGTCGTACGGCTCCTCACCCGGCGCGAACACCGGACCGCGCAACGCGTGCAGCGGTGTGAGCTGGTGCGTCTCGCCCCAGGGCGGGCGCGGGCTGTTCGCGGCGACCTCCTCCAAGGCCTCGCGGGCCAGCCATTCGACGTTGACGTGCGGGATCAGGTCGGTGGCCAGGAGGTTCTCGAGCGCGTACGAGACGTGGGTGAGCGGGTCCATCCACGGGGTGAAGATGTCGGCGACGTCGGCGTTCTCGAGCATCGTGAAGTGGTCGGTGAGGCGGGAGACGAGCGCCTTGCGGATCGCGGCGTACGACGAGGCCGTCGTGCTCGTGGCGTCCATGTGGCGGTCCCACGCGAGCAGTTCGGTGCGGAGGGCAACTGCTGGTGACGAGAGGTCTTCGAGGCCGGTCAGCAGGTCCAGGACGGAGCCGGCCGAGCCGACGTACGTGTCCCGGTGGATGGTCGGCATGTCGTCGAGCGTCCAGTCTCGGCGGGCTTCCACGAGCTCGCGGATGCGGTCGACACGGTGCGGGGCGGCGAACTCGACCCCCAGCGGCGTCGCCAGTCCCCGCGCGTTGGCCATCACCGCCGGGCCGTCCACCTCCGCGCGCGGCATCTCATGCCAGCCGTCCCATTCGTAGCCGGCCTCCCACGCCGGCACGACCCGCAACCTGTTCTCGTGCCGACGCTGCGGCACCACCCCAGCCGTCCGATGCAACAGCCCACCGGAGGTATCGGCCGCCAGTACGACGTTGACCGGCTCGACCCACTCGTCGAACGCCGCGTCGACGTCGCCGACGCTGGTTGCCCGAAGCAACCGAGCCATCACCTCGAATCCAAGCCGTCCCGTGACTCGGGGCGGATAACGAAGGCTGATTCCGTCCTGGATGATCGGTCCCCGGTCGGTCTCGATCACCTCGATCTCGAGGGAGGGTGCGTCGGCGATCTCGACCATCTCGGTGTGCACCGACGCGGGCTGCCAACCGTCCGGACCCAGCGCTTCGACACCCGATTCGGTCCGCCGGAGTTGTTCGGCGTACAGGTCCTGGTAGTCGGCCATGGCGTTGGTGATGGACCAGGCGACGCTGCCGGTGTGCCCGAAGTGCGCGAGCCCCGGGATGCCGGGAACAGCAAGCCCGAGTACGTCGTACTCAGGGCACGTCAGCCGGATCTGCTGATACACACCGGGGCTCTCGATGTACCGGTGCGGATCGCCCGCAACGATCGCCTGACCACTGGCGGTGTGCGACCCGGGGATCAACCACCCGTTGCTCCCCGCCCCATGCGGCCCCTCCGACGAGAACAGCTCCAGCGACGCGTCCCCGAGCTGCTCGGCGACATGAGTCCGCCACAGCTTCGAAGGGAACCCGGCGAACAGGATGTGCACCGCCAACCAGATCCCGAGCGGCGTCCACGGCTCCCACTCCTGCAGCGTCAGCCCGGTCTCGGCGAACTCCGGCGCGCGCATCGCCCCACCCGGCAGCGCGTGGTTTACCCCCTCGACGTACGCCGTGACCCACTCGCGCGTCTCGTCGTCGAGCGACTCGAAGCACCGCTGCGCCGTGTCCGCCAACCGCGCCTGCCGTGCGAACACGTCCCACCCGACGGCCTCCGCGCCGAGGAACGCCGCGCTCGTCCCGAGGTACCGCCGGCGCTCCAGCTCGATCTGCCAGGCCCGGTCCCGGGCGGCGTTCACGCCTTGCAGGTACACCAACGCGAGCGGATCCCCGGCCTGCAGGTGCGGTACGCCGTACGTGTCCCGGAACACCCTCGCGTTCACAAACATCCCCCACATCATTTAGGTTAGGCTGCGCTAACTTACAAAGCAGCAATCCGAGTCGCAAGAGCAATTGTCGCTGGAGGTGTGCAGTGGGGCACGGCTGGGAAGGCGTGGTGCTCAAGCTGTTCCGCGGGAAGGACTTCACCTTCACCGTGACCGGTGCCGAACAGGTCACCGAGCGCTACCGCCGGGTGCACTTCACCGACGGCGGTCTGCTGGAGACGCTCGGCGTGCACCCGACGATGTGGGTGCGGCTCTGGTTCGACAACGCCGGCAAGCCGCACCAGCGCGCGTACACGCTGGTCGATCCGGACGTCGAGGCCGGCACGTTCAGCCTGGAGTTCGCGCTCCACGACGGCTGCGCGAGCGACTGGTCCCGCAAGGCCGAGCCCGGCGACACGATCGAGGCGACGGTGCAGGGGACCGGGTTCGAGATGCCGGACCCGCTGCCGCCGCGGCTGCTGGTGGTCGGTGACCCGGCGTCGCTGCCCGCGATCAACTCGCTGCTCGCCGTCGCGCCGAAGCTGCCGGCCACGATCTGGTTCGAGACCACGCACGACGCCGACGGCGAGCTGCCGTTCCGGATCGAGGACCATCACGATCTCCGGACGGTACCGCGGACGCAAATGGTCGAGCAGGTGAAAACGGATCTCCGCGACTTGGTCGCCCCGGACACCTACGTGTGGATCGCGTGCGACACCACGACCACCCGCGAACTCACGTCGTACGTCCTGAAGGATCTCGCCGTCCCGAAGCACCGGGTGAAATCCCTCGGCTACTGGAAGGCCGCGTAATCTGGCGCCCGTGATCACGCCGCTCGACCTGACCGACCGCGCTCTCGCGGAGCGGCTGCTGACGATCCAGCACGCCGCGTACGCCGTGGAGGCCGAGCTGATCGGCTTCGACGGGATCCCGCCGCTCCAGGAAGACCTCGACGGCCTGATGTCCTCGACCGAACTCTGGCTCGGCCGGTACGACGGCCCGCTGCTCGTCGGCGCGATCGCGTACGAACTGTCTGCGGACTCGGTCGAGATCAGCCGCCTGATCGTCGACCCCGCGCACGCCCGCCGCGGCCACGGCCGAGCCCTCCTCGACCACCTCGACCGGATCGAACCGCGACCGATCAGCCTGGTCTCCACAGGCTCGGCCAACCTCCCGGCCGTCAACCTCTACAAGTCCCGCGGCTACACCCCGGCCGGCGAGGTAGAAGTTGCCCCCGGCATCCACATCACGCAGTTCCGCAGGTCCGGCTCAGCACAGCGCTGAGCCGGACCTGCAACAGGCTCAGTCGGCGGACAGTGACAGCGCGACCCAGCTGATCGCCGGAAGCGTCATCGTCAGACGGCCGTCGACGAGCTGTGCGTCGACCTGTTGTGGGGTAATGCGGTCGGGGTGCTCGGGGGTGTTCGTGGCCAGTCCGTCCGTGTCGTGCACGATGACCGCCTCGTCGATGGTCGACACCCCGCTCCGGCTGACGTCGATCGTGACCTCGATCGGGCCCTCGGTCGAGCGGTTGACCGCGAACACCGCGAGCTTGCCGTCGTCGTAGGTCGCGACCGCGTCGACGGCGGGCACCTCGCCGAACTTGGCCGTCGTGACCGTGGGGGAGTCGGTCTCGACCCGCAGGACCTGGCCGGCCGCGAGCCGGGACGTGATCGCGAACGGGTGGAACGTCGGCTGCCGCCAGGCCGCGCCGCCGGGCTCGGTCATGATCGGCGCGATCACGTTCGCGAGCTGCGCGAGACAGGCCACACCGACGCGGTCGCTGTGCCGCAGCAACGAGATCAGCAGGTTGCCGACCACCACCGCGTCGGTGACGTTGTACTCGTCCTCGATCCGCCGCGGCGCCACCTCCCACTGGTCGCCCGGTCCGTCGGTGCGGCGGGAGCGCTCGCCGTACCAGACGTTCCATTCGTCGAACGAGATGCCGATCTTCTTGCTGCTCTTGAGTTCCGCGCCGACGTGGTCGGCGGTCGCCACCACGGACTCGATGAAGTGGTCCATGTCCACCGCGGACGCGAGGAACGACGCGGTGTCGCCGTCGTCGTTGCCGTAGTAGGCGTGACACGAGATGTACTCGACGAACTCGTACGTCTCCCGCAGCACGTCCCGTTCCCAGGTGCCGAACAGCGGCATCTTCGACGACGACGAGCCGCACGCGACCAGCTGCAGGTCCCGATCGATCATCCGCATTGCGCGAGCGGTTTCCGCCGCCAGCCGCCCGTACTCCGTCGGCGTCTTGTGGCCCACCTGCCACGGGCCGTCCAGCTCGTTGCCGAGACACCACAACTTGATCCCGTACGGCGACGCGCCGTGCTGCTCGCGCAGGTCGGAAAGCGTCGTACCGCCGGGATGATTCGTGTACTCGAGGAGGTCGAGCGCCTCCTGGACGCCGCGGGTCCCGAGGTTGATCGCCATCATCGGCTCGACCCCGGCCTTTGCGCACCAGCGGCTGAACTCGTCCAGCCCGAACTCGTTCGTCTCGACGCTGTGCCAGGCGAGGTCGAGACGGCGCGGCCGGTCCGGGCGCGGGCCGACGCCGTCCTCCCAGCGGTAGCCGGAAACGAAGTTTCCGCCCGGGTAACGAACCACGGAAACACCCAGCTCACGGGTCAGTTCCAGGACGTCCTTGCGGAAACCGTCCTCGTCGGCGGTGGCATGGCCGGGCTCGTAGATACCGGTGTAGACGCACCGGCCCATGTGCTCGACGAAGGTTCCGAAGGTCCGGCGGTTCACGGGCGCGATCGTGAAGGCCGGATCGATGGTCAGTATGGCAGCGGGCACCAGGTTGCTCCTGTCTTGGTGTTCAAAAGCAGTGTCTAGCCCTTGATCCCCGCGTCGCCGACTCCGCGGACGACGTGGCGCTGGAACAGGGCGTAGACGATCAGCAAGGGAAGGCCACCCAGCACGGCCGAGGCCATGATCTGGGCGTAGCGCAGGCCGTACGAGCCCTGCACGTTGGCCAGGCCGACCGGGATCGTCATCATTGACGGGTCGGTGGTCACGATGAAGGGCCAGAGGAAGTTGTTCCAGGCCCCGATGAAGGTGAAGATGCCGACGGCGACCAGGATCGGTCGCGACATCGGGACCATCACGCTCCAGACGATCCGCCAGCGGGACGCGCCGTCGACCCGGGCGGCGTCCTCGTAGTCGTGGGAGATGCCGTCGAAGAACTTCTTCAGTACGAACACCATCACCGGCGCGACCACCTGCGGCAGCACCATGCCCCAGTACGTGTCGACCAGGCCGAGCCCGGTCATCTCCTGGAACAACGGCACGATCAGCACCTGCGGTGGTACCAGGATGCCGGCGATGATGAGTCCGAACAGCACCTTGCGCCCCGGGAACTTGGTCCGGGAGAAGCCGTACGCCGCCAGCACCGACACGATCAGCGTCAGCGTCGTCACGAGCACCGACACGATCGTGCTGTTGAAGAACCAGCGGACCAGGTCGCCCTGGTCGATCACACTCCGGTAGGCGTCGGTGGTAGGAGACTCAGGCAACCAGGTGATCGGGGCGCGGGTCGTCTCCGGCTCCGGCTTCAGCGACGTGTCGAGCGCCCAGAGCAACGGAACCAGCCAGACGACGGCGAGGATCACCGCCCCGACGGCACTCGCCGTCCTGGGGAAATTCCAGCGCGGCGGCTTTGTTGCTGCGGGCAACGTAGCGGTCGTCATTCCGCCTCCCCTCGGCCGGAGAAGAGTTTGAACTGCGCGACCGCGACGATCACGATGATCGCGAAGAAGAGGTACGAGATCGCGGACGCGTAGCCGATCCGGTAGCTGGTGAAGCCGGTCTCGTAGATGTACATGATGATCGGCCGGGTCGCGTGGTTCGGCCCGCCGGTCGTCATCAGGTAGATCTGGTCGAAGATCTTCAACGACGCAACGAGTTGCAGTACGACGATCAGCCCGGTCGTACGGCTCAGCAACGGCAGCGTGATCCGGAACAGCTGCTGCCGCCCGTTCGCTCCGTCGATGGCGGCAGCCTCGTACACCTGCGCCGGAATCCCTTGCAGGGCGGCCAGATAGAGCAGGAAGTTGAACCCGACCGTCCACCAGACGGTCGTGATCACCACGGCGAGCATCGCCCGGTTCTCGGTGTTCAGCCAGTCGATCTCGGTGAACCCGCCGGCCGTCAGCAGGCCGTTCACGAGGCCGAATCCGGGCTGGTAGATCCACACCCAGATCAGCGTCACGACGGTGGCCGGCAGGACGAACGGAGCGAAGTACGAGAACCGCAGGAGCCAGCCGAGCAGACCTTTGCGATTCGCGAGCAGCGCCATCACGAGCGCGATGATCACCAGCGGCGGCGTACTCATCGCGGTGAAGACCAGGGTGTTCTTGAGCGACGACCAGACGGCCGGGTCGCCGAACAGGTCCCGCCAGTTCTGCAGGCCGAGGAACTCCTGCTTGACGCCGGCCAGGCTGGTGTTGAAGAAGCTGTTCCACAGGCCGGAGACGATCGGCCAGAGCATGAACAGGACGAACAGCAGCAGGAACGGCGCCACGAAGAACAGCCCGCCCCAGCGTTCCTTCCAGGGCTGTCCGGTCTCCGGCTTCGCCGTGGTCGACGGCGTACCGGTAGTGACGCGTGGGGGTGTCTCTACGGCCATGACCGACCTCCTTAGACCGGGGACGGGGTGTCGAGGAGCTTCTGGGTGGCGGCCTTGAACTGCGCGAGCGCGTCCTTCGGCGTCGCCTGACCGGAGAAGACACCGCTGAACGCCGCGGCGGCCTCGTTCTGCAGTTGCGCACCGGATCCGCTGAACCACGCGTCCGGGTCGAACAGCACGTCCGGCGCCACGCTGCGGTACTCCGCCTGCGGCTTGAGGTTCAGGTACTCCTGGCTCTTCGCCACCGGCTGGTACGCCGGAACGTGACCGCCGGCCGCCCATTCCGCGCTGTGCTTGAGCATCCAGGCGATGTACTCGACCGTCGCCTTCGTGTCGTCCTTGTTCCGGTTGCTCTGGTGCGGCAGCACGAACGTGTGCGCGTCACCGGCGTACTTCGGGACGTCGTACACGACCGGGAACGGCGCCATGCTGAACGGCATCTTCGCGGTCTGGTACGTCGTGACTTCCCACTCCCCGTTGAAACTCAGGCCGGCGTCACCGTTGGTGAACTGCGCGACCAGCGCCGAGTAGTTCGACGACCGCGGCGTGAGCCCGTCGGCGGCGAGTTTGGCCATCAGGGTCAGGGCTTCCAGCGCCTTGGCGTCGTCGAGCACGAGCCGGGTGCCGGTCTCGTCGAAGAACTTCCCCTCGAGCTGCCCGTACAGCGTCCACCAGAGCCGCCACGGGTTGGTGGTCTCGACCGACGCGCCGAACTTGCCGGTCACGTCCTTGACCGCCTTCAGCATGTCGAGGAACGCGTCGACGCCCTGGACGGTCTTGATCTTCCCGTCCGCGCCGAGCAGCCCGGCCTTCCGGCAGATCTCGGTGTTGTAGTAGAGGACGAACGGATGCGTGTCCAGCGGTACGGCGTACAGCTTGCCGTCCACGACCGCGCGGTTCCAGGACGTCGGCAGGAAGTCGGACTCGGTGACGCCGGCGTCCGCCAGCAGGTCCACCGGGATCGGGTCGAGCATCGTCGTCGGGCTGAAACCCTTCAGCCGGGACAGGTGCAGGGTCGCCACCTCGGGCGCCCGGCCACCGGCCGCGGACATCGCGAGCTTGGTGTAGAACGGCGGGCCCCAGGCCAGCGTGTGCGCCTCGAACAGGACGTCCGGGTGCTCGGCGATGTACTGCTGGTGGATCTGCAGGAGGCGGGCGCCGTCACCGCCGCCGAACAGGTTCCACTCGCGGACCTTGGGTTTGGACTTGAGGGCGCCACAGCCGGTGAGGGCGAGGGTGCCGAGCAGGCCACCAAGTACTGCTCGACGCCCCGGGCGAAAGGGGGCGTGGTCAGGGGGCATCTGTCCTCCAGGCGGAAGTGGAGCACGGATTTACATCGGTGTACTACATCGGTGTAGAGAGGATGCCCGAGTGCTCCGGGACCGTCAAGGTGTCAGCTCGCGCCGAGCGTGGATTCCCTGGTGTGGAGCTCGTACGGGGCGACGATCTCGTGGTGCTCGGAGTCGTCGCCGGCCATCCGCTGGACCAGCAGGTCGACCGCGGTCCGGGCGATGTGGACGCGGTCGGGGTCGACCGTGGTCAGGGTCGGGCTGCTGTAACTCGCCTCGTCGATGTTGTCGAAGCCGGCCACCGCCACGTCGTCCGGGATCCGCACGCCGTGCGCGGCCAGCGCCCGGATCGCGCCGAGCGCCAACGTGTCGTTCAGGGCGAAAACGGCGTCGAATCGTTCCCCGGTCGCGAGCAGCTCCGCCGTTGCGTCCGCCCCGCTCGACCGATGCCATTTCCCGCCCGAGACGGCGAGCCCCTCCGGCACCTCAACGCCGTACTCCGCCAGCGTCTCGGCATAGGCGCCGTACCGGATGGCCGCGGTGCCGACGCCCTCGCGGGGCCGGATCCCGATCACCGCGATCCGCCGACGGCCCTGGTCGAGCAGGTGCCGTACGACGGCCTTGGTGCCCGCGACGTTGTCGATCATCACGTGGTCGACCGGGCCGTGGAAGATCCGCTCGCCGAGCAGCACCATCGGCGTCTCCGTGCGCAGCAGGTCGACGTCCTCGGGGCCGAGGCCGAGCGGGCTGTACAGCAGGCCGTCGACCAGGTGCCCGCGCGGCCGGGTGAGTGCGGTCAGCTCCCGTTCGCGGTCGGCGCCGGTGGTCTCGATCATCACCGTCAGGCCGTGCTCGCCGGCGGCCGCGATCGCCGCGTCGGCGAGCTCCGCGAAGTACGGGTTGCTGAGCTCCGGGACGGCCAGCCCGATCACGCCGGTCCGGCCGGACTTGAGGTTCCGGGCGGAGAAGTTCATCCGGTAGCCGAGGGCGTCGATCGCGGCGAGCACCTTCACCCGGGTCGCCTCGCGGATGTACGGGTACCCGTTCATCACGTTCGAGACCGTCTTCGGGGACACCCCGGCCTCTCGCGCGACATCGCGCATCGTCACCGCCATGGCCACAGACTAAGGGCTGTCAAATAGTAACCATCGCCTGTACCGTGTTGGGCGAAAACCTTCATCTTCCGTTCCGCCCCTCGGAGGTTGCGATGGTTCGCCGATCGATTGTGGTTTGTCTTGCCCTGGCCCTGACCGGGCTGGCGTTGCTGGTTCCGCTCCGGCAGTCCCAGGCCGACGAGCAGGCCGGCCCGACCGCCGACCAGCTACGGTCCAGAGCGTCGTGCGAGTCGCAGGTGTCGAACGGGAAGTACGCCCACGACTCCGGCGGATCCAGGACGGCCGCGGTCTGCCGGTCCGGGGACGCGGTGCACTGGACCGCCGACTTCGACATCGACTGCGACGGGCAGCGCACGACGCAGTGCAACGAGAACACCGATCCGTCGTTCCAGCCGGACACCTCGTGGCACCAGTCCGACGGACGTCCGCTGAACTCGGCCGGGTTGCCGTTCATCGTCGTACCGCTGCCGAGCTCGATCTGGGATTACCGTACGGCGGGGATCGGCGGCGCCACCGTTGCCGCGGTCGTGTATCAGGACAAGGTCGCGTACGCCGTCGTCGGCGATCAGGGCCCGACCGGGATCGTCGGCGAGGGCTCGTACAAGCTGGCGCAGCAGCTCGGGATCAACCCCAACCCGGCGTCGGGTGGGGTGGACGGCGCGGTCGTCACCTACATCCTGTTTCCCGGCGTGACGTCGGCGCCGATCGAGAACGCGGCGGACGCGGTCAGCAAGGGCGAAGCGGCTGCCCAGGCCTTCGTGAACAGCACGTCGACGTGCGCAAGTACGAACCTGGACTTCACGTCGTACCCGACCATCCAGTCCGGCTCAACCGGTGCCGCGGTGAAGGCGGCGCAGTGTCTCCTCGGCGCCGACGAACCGTCCGGCACCTTCGACACCACCACTGTCGACGCCGCGAAGTCCTTCCAGACCCGCGTCGGCCTCCCCTCCGACGGCGTCATCGGCTCCGCGACCTGGACAGCCCTCCTGGCCGCGGGAGATCAAACCACTGTCCGCCTCAACTCCACCGGCGCCGCCGTCCGTCGCCTGCAACGCGCCCTCACCGCAGCACTCGGGCGAACGGTAGCCATCGACGGCCAGTTCGGCCCCCTCACCGAAACCGCCGCGAAGGACTACCAGCGCACCCGGCAACTGGTCGTCGACGGGGTGGTAGGCCCCGTCACCTGGACAGCCCTCCAGGCAGGCAAGTAGACGATGACCTGGGTTGGGGAGGTTTGTGCGCCCGGATCGGCACGAAATCCTCCCCAACCCGGATGTTCAGCGGTCGGCGAGGGGACGGCGGCGGCGGGTGATGTCGGTGAGGGACTGGGGTTGCCAGGCGGCGTCGGCGCGGTAGACGTCGGTGCCGGGTTGGATGATTTCGTCGATTCGGTCGAGGGTCTTGTCGTCGAGGGTCAGGTCTGCGGCGGTGATGAGGCCCTGTAGTTGCTCCATCGTGCGGGGTCCGGTGATGACCGACGTGACCGCGGGATGCGTTGTGACGAAGGCGAGTGCGAGTTCAGGCAACGTCGTACCGATGCCGTCGGCAACTTCGACCAGTTGCTCCACCGCGTCGTACTTCGCCGCGTTCGCGGGCAGTGCCGGGTCGAACCGATCCGGAGCGAGCGAGGCCCGCGCGGACAGGTCGAGCGGCTGGTTCTTGCGGACCTTCCCGGACAGGAACCCGAATGCGAGCGGGCTGTACGTCAGCACGCCCATCCCCAGCCGGTGGCAGGTCGGAAGGACGGAGCGTTCGATGCCGCGGGCCATCATCGAGTACGGCGGCTGGTTCGTCCGGAATCGCCCGTACCCGCGCCGGTCCGCGACGTGGTACGCCTCGACGATGTCCTCCGCCGGGAACGCCGAGCACCCGAACGCGCGGATCTTGCCCGCACTCACCAGGTCACTCAGCACCCACAACGTCTCCTCGATGTCGGTGGTGTGGTCGGGCCGGTGGATCTGATAGAGGTCGATCCAGTCCGTGCCGAGCCGGCGCAGGCTGTCCTCGACCGCCCGGGTGATCCAGCGCCGCGAGTTCCCGCTCCGGTTCCGGCCCTCGGTGAACGGGAAGTGCACCTTGGTGGCGAGTACGACGTCGTCGCGGCGATCCCGCAGCGCCTTGCCGACGATCGTCTCGGACTCGCCCGCGGAGTACATGTCCGCGGTGTCGACGAAGTTGATCCCCTGGTCCAGCGCGGCGTGGATGATCCGGACACAGTCGTCATGATCGGGGTTTCCGACCGCACCGAACATCATCGCCCCGAGACAGTGCGTACTGACCTCGATCCCGGTCCCACCCAGCGTGCGATAGCGCATCAACATCCCCTTCGTAGTAGCTGCCCCGCACGCTAAGAGCTAGACCGCGCTCTAGGTCAAGTCGCACCTTGAGCCCCCACCAACCAAATCCCAGCCGGCAAAACGGTTGGTGGGTGCTCAAGGTCGGGTCCGTAGGGTGGAGGAGTGGAGATCGCGGAGCTTTGGGATGCTGAGCCCGGCTGGTTGAACACCGCGTCGTACGGGCTGCCGCCGCGGCCGGCGTGGGAGGCGTTGCAGGCCGCGCTGTCGGACTGGCGGGTCGGCGCGACGAGCTGGGAGCCGTGGGACAGGTCGACGACGCGGGCCCGGGAGTCGTTCGCGCGGCTGGTCGGCGCGGAGTCGGAAAACGTGTTCGTCGGCAGCACGGTGTCCGCGGCGCTGGCACCGATCGCGGCCGCGCTGCCGGACGGTGCGAAGGTGCTGACCGACGACGTCGAGTTCACGTCCAACGTTTTCCCGTGGCAGGTGCACGCGGATCGTGGCATCGAGGTGATCGCCGTACCGGGTGACGACGTCGTCGGCCGCATCACACCGGGGATCGACCTGGTCGCGGTGAGTGCCGTGCAGTCGTCGACCGGCGTCGTCCTCGACCTGCCCGCAGTGGTTGCCGCCAGCAAGCAGATCGGCGCGCTCGTGGTGATCGACGCGACCCAGGCGGTCGGCTGGCACCCGATCACGGTCGACGGCGTCGACGCGCTGATCGCCCACAGCTACAAGTGGTTGATGGCACCGCGCGGCGCGACGCTCGGGTACCTGTCGCCGCGGTTGCAGGAGCGATGCCGGCCGTCGGCGGCGGGCTGGTACGCCGCACGCGACATCCACGGGTCGTACTACGGGCCGGTGATGGAACTCGATCCGGCCGCGCGGAGGTTCGACCAGTCGCCGGCCTGGTTCAGCTTCGTCGGCGCGGCGCCCGCGCTCGAGCTGATCGAGGAGATCGGCGTCGAGACGATCAACCGGCACAACCTCGCGCTCGCGAACGAGTTCCGCGCCGGGCTGGGCCTCGAGCCGTCGAACAGCGCGATCGTCAGTACGCGGCTGCCCGGGGCGCAGGAGGCGTTCGCGGCGGCCGGGATCCGGGCCGCCGTACGGGACGGGAAGCTGCGCGCGTCGTTCCACATCTACTCGACCCGTGACGACGTACAGCAGGCTCTGTCCGCGCTGAAGCCTTTGATCCGAGGTTAGGGTGCGGGCATGGACGGACTGAGCATCGGGCAGGTCGCGGAGCGGACCGGGTTGAGCGTGCACGCGCTGCGGTTCTACGAGCGTGAGGGGCTGCTCGCCGACGCGGTACGGCGGGAGTCGAACGGGCGGCGCGTCTACACCGAGGACGACGTCGACTGGCTGAACATGTGCATCAAGTTCCGCTCGTCCGGGATGCCGCTGGACACCATCCGCAAGTACACGGAGCTGGTGCGGCGGGGAGCCGGCAACGAGGCGGACCGGTTGGCCCTGCTCAAGAGCCATCAGGACTACGTGCGCGCGCAGATCGAGGAACTCAACGAGTGCCTCAACGTGATCACCTGGAAGGTCGACATCTACCAGCAGCACGTGGACGCCGGCACCGCCGACTGCCTGTGGGTCGCTCCGTCCACACAGACAGCCAGCGAAGCCTCCTGATTCAGGCGATCAGCAGCCGGAGACCGAGGTCTGCCGCGTCGAGGTCGACGAGTTCGTTGTTGCGCTCTGCCCACCGGCCCGACGCCAGGTCCTCGTCGAGGCGTCGTACCGCCCGCTGCTCTGCCTCCGGGCCCACGCGCGTCCACACCGACATCGCGCGGCGCACCCGGTCCTCCAAATAGGCCTCCGGCCGCCGCCAGTACGCCTCGAACAAGCCGTCCGCGCAGTCCCAAGGCACAGGCACCGGCTCGGCGCGGGCTCCGATCGCGTCGCCCATCCCGGCGATCGAGGGGAAGCCCTCGAGAACCGACGCGAACTCCGGCAGATAGTCCCGAGTGAGCCAGAACCGGTCCTGCCATCCAGGCTCATCGGTATCGAACGTGAAGACCACCACGCGGCGAGCCACCCGGCGCATCTCGCGCAGCCCCGCAATCGGGTCCGCCCAGTGATGAACGGTCGACACAGCCATCGCAACGTCGTACGAGTCGTCCTCGAACGGCAAACTCTCCGCGGCAGCAGCCACACACGGCGCCGCGTCCGCCGGCCGCTGGCTCCGCATGACCTCCGACGGCTCGACCGCGGTCACGTCGCGATCGGCGGGCTCGTACGATCCGGTGCCCGCTCCGACGTTCAGCACCGTCTCCGCATCCCCGAGCGCCTCCCAGATCCGCGCGGCGATCCGCGGCTCGGTACGCCGCGTTGCCGGGTACGCGCCGCCGATGACGTCGTACAGCCGCGCACCGAGTACCTCCAGCTGCTCCTCCGGTGTCACGCTCAGTCCCTTCGCCCGCGTCTCGAGTTCCCTGTCGATGGCCCGCACCATGGCGTCCGTACGATCACGCCGCTCCACCAGCAGCCCGCGCAGTTGGCGCAGGCGCGCGACCGCATCGGTGGACGGGTCACCGACCAGTTCGCCGACCTCCCGCAGCCCGAAGCCGAGCCGCCGATAGGCAAGGACCTCCCGCAGCCGCTCGACGTCAGCCGCCGAATAGGCCCGGTAGCCGGCCGATGTCCGCGCCGACGGTCGAACGAGCCCGATCTCGTCGTAGTGATGCAGCGTGCGGACACTCACACCGGCCAGATCGGCCACCCGCCCCACGGTCCAGTGATCGTTCACGCCCACCGACTATGGAGCCTCACGCCACGTCAGGGTCAAGTGCCGACTCCATAGCGGCGAGGGTGGTGCGCATGTTCGCAGACAGCTGGTCGAGCCGGCCTTGGATGGCCTGTGATGCCCGGTGCGAGTGCTGTACGACGTGCATCCGCATCCCGCTGTTGCCGGGTCCGTGGGTGAAGGACTGCTGGACGAGGGTCTCGGCGCCGCGGTCCTCCAACTCGTACTCCCAGTGCGCGAACGGGACGGACTCGTCGCCGTACACGTCCCACCCGAACCGCCTCGGCTGCTCGAGGACGGTGACCGTGCAGGTCACGTAGGTCTCCAACCCGTTCGGAAAACGGTTGCGTGCCTCGAAGCGGACGTCCTTCTCCAGCCAGGCGCCGTAGATGCACTCCGGGCTCCACTCGCCGTACCTGTCGATCGCGGTGATGCCGGACCAGACCTCGTGGATCGGCAGCTTGATCAGTACCTCGACACCGGTGGTCGCACCGGTCACTCCGTAGTCGTTCATGACCGGTACGTCGTGTGCACCTCGGCGGACTCGACATTTACCCGTTCGGGATGGCTGTAGAGATTCAGGTTGCCGTTGCGGATGAAGCCAGCCAGGGTCAGGCCGGATTCGGCCGCGAGGTCGATGGCGAGGGAGCTGGGAGCCGAGACCGCGCCGAGGACCGGGATTCCGGCCATCACCGCCTTCTGGGCGAGCTCGAACGAGGTCCGGCCGGAGACGATCAGGATCAGGCCGCGAGCCGGGATGCGGCCGTTGAGCAGGGCCCAGCCGACGACCTTGTCGACGGCGTTGTGGCGACCGACATCCTCGCGGACGACGAGCAGCTCCCCGGTCGGCGTGAACAGACCGGCCGCGTGCAGTCCGCCGGTTCGGTCGAAGACCTGCTGCCTGGCGCGGAGCGCGTCGGGGAGGGTCGCGAGTACGTCGTACTTGATGGTCACGTCGTCGGCGGCCGGGGAGTGGCGCGTCTTCGTGCGGACCGCGTCGAGGGACGCCTTGCCGCAGACGCCGCAGGACGAGGTCGTGTAGAAGTTGCGCTCGACACCGGTCACGGGCGCGGGTACGCCGGGCGCGAGACCGAGGTCGAGGACGTTGTACGTGTTGCGGCCCTCGTCGTCGCGGGAGTCGCAGTACCGTGCGTCGCGGATTTCCTCGGCATTTCCGATCACGCCCTCGGTGTGCAGGAAACCGTGTGCGAGCTCGACATCGTGTCCCGGCGTCCGCATCGTCACGGCGAGCGGCTTCCCGTCGACCCGCAACTCGAGCGGCTCCTCGACCGCGATCGAGTCC
Source organism: Kribbella speibonae (assembly GCF_004331375.1). Lineage (NCBI taxonomy): Bacteria > Bacillati > Actinomycetota > Actinomycetes > Propionibacteriales > Kribbellaceae > Kribbella > Kribbella speibonae. The sequence continues at coordinate 469,747 of NZ_SJKC01000006.1, forward strand.
GGCCGGGAACGGCTACCGGCCGGGGTGACTCGAATCACCGGCCGCCGTGCAATCAGCCGCCCCATGGACGCGACCCGGGATCGAGGGGGAGGAGGCGGGCGGCGATGGCTTCGCTGGGGCCGGGGGCTACTACAGCGAGGGCGTCGGCGGAGGCAGGACCGCGGAGCATGGCGGCGCCGCCGTGGCCGACTGGTACGGCGCCTTGTGCGGTGAGGCGGATCGGGACGAGCCGGGTGCTGGTGGGGTGGCAGGGAAGGCCGCCGGGGACTGCGATGTTGGTGAGCTCGGGGAGCGGGAGGCCGCGCATCCGGGTGATGGCCGCGACGCCGAGCGTCAGGAACGCGACCAGCGCGGCGAACGGGTTGCCGGGCAGGCCGATCACGAGGCGTCCGTCCGGTAGTTGCGCGAGCGCCTGCGGGTGGCCGGGACGACATGCGACCCCGTCGACGATCATCTCGGCCCCTAGCGCGTTGAGAGCCGGCCGGAGGTGATCGGCCGGCCCCGCGGCGGAGGAACCGGACACGAGGACGAGGTCCGCCCGCGTGTCCCGCAACGCCCCCACCAACCCCTCGAACGAATCCCCCAAATGCCGAACCGAGGTGGTTGTTGGGTTGGCGCCGGCTCTGGTGATCAGGCCGGGGAGCATGGGGCCGATGGCGTCGCGTACCCGGCCGGGGGACGACGGGCCCTGGTGGACCAGCTCCTCGCCGGTGATGAGGGCTGCGACTGTGGGTTGCGGGATGACGGTGAGTCGGTTGAGCCCGACGGTCGCCGCGAGCCCGAGCACCGCCGGATCGATGACCACTCCAGCCGGCAACAACTGATCCCCAGCTCGGCACTCCTCACCCGCCCGCCGAATATGCCGCCCGTCCTCAGCCGGCCCCTCCAACCGCGCGCCCGTCACGGTGGCGTCTTCTGTGCGGAGGATGGAGGTGGTGCCGGCGGGGACGGATGCGCCGGTGACGATGCCGGTTGCTTCGCCGTCCGCTAGCTCGCCAGGGTCTGCGGTCCCGGCCTTCACCTGGCCGATCACATGCCATGGGCCGGCGCCGCGTACGGCGTACCCGTCCATCGCCGCTCGATCCACCGGCGGCACCGCGACCGGCGACACCAACGGCGTGGCCAGTACGCACCCGTCCGCCTCGTCCAGCCCGCGCCGTACGACCGCTCCCGGTCGCGCCACCGCGTGCGCCAACGCCCGAGCCACGTCCCACGCCATCACATCCCGCCGCGCCCTCGCGGCACGGCCTTCAGCAGTTGTGCGCCCAGGCCCGTCCTCCACAGGCCCACCCTCTCCGACCCGCCCCCACTTGTCGAACCGATCCCGCACGCCGGACGGGTCACCCGCGTCGGGTTGGGTCATGCGGGCGCCTGGAGTTGCTGGGCGGCGAGCGCGGCGGCGGGGTCGAGGTCGGTGGCGCCGGAAGCGGCGTGGGCGATCAGGGCCTGCTTCATGCGCGGGTCCCAGACGGCGTTCATGTGGTTGGCGATGGCAGTGGCGGCGTCCGCGGGTGGGCGATGCGCGAACTGGGCCGCGATCTCGTTCGCCAACCGCACGTACGACGGTACGCCGCCGCTCATCGATTGCCGCCGGCAACGACAGGTTCACGGGCGGACTCGTCGGCGACCGGCTCCGGGATCAGGTCGACCTGGACCGCGGTGACCTTGTACTCGGGGCAGTTGGTCGCCCAGTCGGAGTTCTCCGTGGTGACAACGTTGGCGCCGCTCACCGGATGGTGGAACGTGGTGTAGCAGACGCCCACCGGCATCCGGTCCGAGATCGTCGCGCGCAGCTCGGTCCGCCCGACCCGGCTCGACAACGCGACCGTGTCGCCGTCCGTGATGCCGCGCACCTCGGCGTCGTGCGGATGGATCTCCAGCACGTCCTCGGCATGCCAGGCGACGTTCGCCGTCCGCCGGGTCTGCGCCCCGACGTTGTACTGCGACAGGATCCGCCCGGTGGTCAGGATCAGCGGGAACTTCCGTGTCGAACGCTCCGACGTCGGAACGTACACGGTCTCCATGAACCGTCCCTTGCCGCGGGTGAACTCGTCCTCGTGCATGATCGGCGTCCCGGACGGATGCTCGACGTTGCACGGCCACTGGATCGACCCGAGCTCGTCGAGCTTGCTGAACGACACTCCCATGAACGTCGGCGTCGTCATCGCGATCTCGTCCATGATCTGCGCCGCCGAGTCGTAGTGCATCGGGTACCCCATCGCCTGCGCGATCTCGCAGATGATCTCCCACTCCTGCTTCCCGGTCTGCGGGGCCATGATCGGCCGCACCCGGTTGATCCGCCGTTCCGCGTTCGTGAAGGTGCCGTCCTTCTCCAGGAACGAGGTCCCCGGCAGCAACACGTGTGCGAACTTCGCCGTCTCGTTGACGAACAGGTCCTGTACGACGAGCAACTCGAGTGCACCCAGCGCCGCGAACACGTGCTGCGTGTTCGGGTCCGACTGCGCGATGTCCTCGCCCTGCACGAACAGCGCCTTGAACGAGCCCTCGATCGCCGCATCGAACATGTTCGGGATCCGCAACCCGGGCTCGTTGAGGATCGGCGTACCCCACAACTTCTCGTAGATGTCGCGGACGTCCTCGTTCGACACGTGCCGGTACCCGGGCAGCTCGTGCGGGAACGAACCCATGTCGCACGAGCCCTGCACGTTGTTCTGCCCGCGCATCGGGTTCACGCCGACGCCCGCCCGGCCGATGTTGCCGGTCGCCATCGCGAGGTTCGCCATCCCCATCACCATGGTCGAGCCCTGGCTGTGCTCGGTGACGCCGAGACCGTAGTAGATCGCCGCGTTCCCGCCGGTCGCGTACAGCCGGGCCGCTTCCCGGATCTTTTCCGCCGGTACGCCGGAAATTTCGGAAACCGCTTCCGGGCTGTGTTCCGGCTGCGCGATGAACGTCTCCCAGGCCTCGAAGTCCTCGCACCGGCTCGCGACGAAGTCCCGATCCACCAGGCCCTCGGTCACCACCACATGCGCGAGCGCGTTGATGATGGCGACATTCGTCCCGGGTGCCAGTTCCAGGTGGTACGACGCCTCGATGTGCGGCGACCGGACCAGGTCGATCCGCCGCGGGTCGATCACGATCAGCTGGGCGCCGGCGCGGATCCGCTGCTTCATCCGGGAGGCGAACACCGGGTGCGCGTCGGTCGGGTTCGAGCCGATCACCAGGATCACGTCGGACTCGTCGACGGAACGGAAATCCTGTGTTCCGGCGGATTCCCCGAAGGTCTGCTTCAGCCCGTAGCCGGTGGGCGAGTGGCAGACCCGCGCGCAGGTGTCGACGTTGTTGTTTCCGAACACCGCGCGGACCATTTTCTGGACCGCGTACACCTCCTCGTTCGTGGTCCGCGACGAGGTGATCGCGCCGATCGAGCCCTGGCCGTGGGCGGTCTGGATCTCCCGGAGGCGGCGCGCGGTGAACGAGATCGCCTCGTCCCAGGAAACTTTCCGCCACGGTTCCGAAAGCGTGTTCCGGACCATCGGCTCCAGCACCCGGTCCGGGTGCGACGCGTACCCGAACGCGAACCGGCCCTTCACACACGAGTGGCCCTCGTTCGCCCCGCCGTTCTTGTACGGCACCATCCGGACCAGCTCGTCGCCCCGGAGTTCGGCCTTGAACGAGCACCCGACACCGCAGTACGCGCAGGTCGTCAGCACGGTCCGGGTCGGCATCCCGAGCTCGACCACCGACTTCTCCTGCAATGTCGCGGTCGGACAGGCCTGCACGCACGCGCCGCAGGACACACAGTCCGACTCGAAGAACGACACCCCGGCACCGGCCGCGACCTTGGAATCGAACCCACGCCCCTCGATCGTCAGCGCCAGTGTTCCCTGGACCTCGTCACACGCACGCACGCACCGCGAGCACGCGATGCACTTGGACGCCTCGAAATCGAAGTACGGGTTGGAGGTATCGGTCGGCAGGTCCATGTGGTTCGCGCCGGCCTCGACGCCGGAGCCGTAGCGGACCTCGCGCAGCCCGGTGACGCCGGCCATGTCCTGCAGTTCGCAGTCGCCGTTCGCCGAGCAGGTCAAGCAGTCGAGCGGGTGGTCCGAGATGTACAGCTCCATCACGCCGCGGCGCAGCTTCCCGAGCCGTTCGTTCTGCGTCCGGACGACCATGCCGTCCCGGCACGGCGTCGTACACGAGGCCGGAGTGCCTTTCACACCGTCGATCTCGACCACGCACAGGCGGCACGACCCGAACGCCTCCAGGTTGTCGGTCGCACACAGCTTCGGTACGTCCACGCCCGCTTCCTTCGCCGCGCGCATCACCGACGTACCGGGTGGGACCTTCACCGGAACCCCGTCGACGGTCAGCTCGATCGTGGCGGCGCCGGCGCGGGCCGGCGTACCGAAGTCGGGTTCTTTCAAGAGCGTCATACGGTGAAGTCCTCTCCGAAATGGCGGACGGCGCTGCGTACTGGCATCGGGGTGAGGCCGCCCATGGCGCAGAGCGAGCCGTCGGTCATCAGTTCGCACAGGTCCTCGAGCAGGACCAGGTTCTGCGTGCGGTCCTCGTCGGCGACGATCCGGTCGATGGTCTCGACGCCGCGGACCGCGCCGACCCGGCACGGCGTGCACTTGCCGCACGACTCGGCCGCGCAGAACTCGAACGCGAACCGCGCCATCGCCGCCATGTCCACGGTCTCGTCGAACACCACGATCCCGCCGTGCCCGACCATCGCGCCGGCCGCGGCGAACGCCTCGTAGTCCATCGGCAGGTCGAACTGCTCGACCGGGAGATAGGCGCCGAGCGGACCGCCGACTTGGACCGCCCGCACCGGGCGACCCGACGACGTACCGCCGCCGAAGTCGTTCACCAGCTCGCCGAGCGTGATCCCGAACGCGGTCTCGACGATGCCGCCGCGGGCGACGTTCCCGCCGAGCTGAAAGACGCTGGTGCCGAGCGAGCGGCCGGTGCCGTACGCCGCGTACGCCGCGGCCCCGTTCGCCAGAATCGTCGGAACGGTTGCCAAGGACAACACATTGTTGACGACGGTTGGGCGGCCGAAAAGCCCTTCCAGAGCAGGGATCGGAGGTTTCGCGCGGACCATGCCGCGTTTTCCTTCCAGGCTTTCCAGCATCGAGGTTTCTTCGCCGCAGATGTACGCACCCGCGCCGACCCGGACGTGCAGGTCGAAGCCGAACCCTGAGCCGAGAATGTCCGGCCCCAACCAGCCTTCGTCGCGCGCTCGCGTGATCGCGTCCTTGAGTGTCGCGACCGCGTCCGGGTACTCCGAGCGCAGGTACACGTAGCCTTCCGCGGCACCGACGGCGTACGCCGCGATCGTCATCCCCTCGATCAGAGTGAAGGGGTCACCCTCGATCAGCATCCGGTCCGCGTACGTGCCGGAGTCGCCCTCGTCCGCGTTGCAGCACACGAACTTGAGGTCGGCCTCGGCGCCTAGGACGGTCCGCCACTTGATCCCGGTCGGGAACCCGGCCCCGCCCCGTCCGCGCAGGCCTGAGTCCACGACAGTCTCGACCACATCGGCCGGTGTCATCGTGAGCGCCTTGCGCAACCCGCTCAGACCGCCGTGGGTCTCGTAGTCCGCGGTCGACAGCGGATCGACCACTCCGACCCGCTCGAACGTCAACCGTTGCTGCCGTTTCATCCACGGCAGTTCCTCCACCAACCCGAGCGAGGCGCCCGCACCGTCGAGCATCCCGCTCGCGATCAGCCCGTCGACGTCCTCCGGCGCGACCGGCCCGTACCCGATCCGCCCGGCCGCCGTCTCCACCTCCACCAACGGCTCCAACCACAACATCCCCCGCGACCCGGTCCGCACCACCTCGACCGCACCGGATGCAGAGATCCGCTCGGCAACCTCATCCGCCCCGACCGAACAGGCCGCGGAGTCCCGCGGCACGAACACGCGGGTGATGTGGGAAGACGGCTCGGGTGTCATCGGGTTTCTCCCAGCAGCGCGTCGAGGCGGGTGGGGGTCACGCGGCCGTGGAGCTTGCCGGCGACTTGCACGGCCGGGCCGAGGGCGCAGTTGCCGAAGCAGTAGATCTCTTCGAGGGTGACGCGACCGTCGTACGTCGTCTCGCCGAACCCACACCCGATGGTGCGTCGCGCGTGCTCGGCGAGTTCGACCGCGCCGACCGAGCGGCACGCCTCCGCCTGACAGATCGCGACGGTGGTCCGGCCGGCCGCCGTACGCCGGAAGTCCTTGTAGAACGTGACGACGCCGTGCACCTCGGCGACAGCGAGGTTCAGTACGTCGGCGATCACCGCGACATCGGGCTGGTCGACGTACCCGAACTCCTCCTGCACCGCATGCAGGATCGGTATCAGCGCACCCCGAAGACCGCGCAGTGCCTCCGCGATCTCCCGCACTCGCTGGGCACGCCCGGGAACCGGGACGGGAGCGGCGGCCACGACCTCACTCGTCATGTATACAACATTCCGTCGCCAATCCACCCCGGTCAAAGCAATGCTGCCTATCAACTGATAGACACCAGCTATCAAGTCAGGCGGCTGGGCTGTCGGTCGCCTTCGCGTGGGGCCTTGTCCGCGCTGCCCAGGTCCTGTCACCTGTCCCGCGGGCGGCCCGTCCGGTGTGGTTTCGGGCTGGGGACTGCTACCCACCTGCAACGACCAGCAAGATTCCCCACCTCCAGGCCCCGGCGGGGTGCAGGTGTGCGGTGAACTGTCGTGGTGGGGGATAGAAATGGTCACTCCGTGCACCTTTGTTCCCCACACTTGGGTTACGTCAGGCTGTACGCCGGGCCGTAGAGCGCGGCGGGGTGGTTCTCGGTGTAGGCCCAGTAGCGGTCGCCGTAGGACCAGTGCCACCACTCGGTGGGGTAGTTGATGAGGCCGGCTGCGGTGAGTACGTCGGCCAGGAGGGCGCGGTTCGTGCGGGCCTCGCGGGTGATGTTGGTGGCTGCGAAGAAGCAGGCGCCGTTGCTTTGTTCGGGGGTGGCGTCGATCGGGGTGCCCAGGTCGAGGGGGCCGTTGGCGCCCACCAGGGTGAGGTCGACCGCCGCGCCGGCCACATGCGGTGCGACCTCGATCGGCGAGACGAAGCGGCTGGCGAGCACGTGTACGTCGGCTACGGAGATCCCGGGATGAAGCCGCTCGAGCTCCGAGCAGTACCCGTCCCAGATCTCCTGCTGGCTCTCGATCGGGCGCAGTCCCTCGACGACCTGCAGCCGGATACCCACCGGCAAGAACGTGTCGGCCACCGCGAGCCGATCGGCGACGGTCCCCCGTGCGAACTGGCGACCGGTCGTCAGCAGATCCCGTGTGTACAGGTCGACCAGTGGTTCGCCGTTTTCGATTGATGGGATGCTGGTGATGCGGTCGTCGCTCAGCAACACGGTCATGCGCGGGCCACCGCCGTGCGGATCAAGGTGTTGACGACCTCGGCGTACGACAGGCCGGCTGCGGCCCACATCCGGGGGAACTGCGATGCCGGTGTGAAGCCGGGGAACGTGTTGATCTCGTTGACGACCGGCTCGCCGTCAGGCGGTACGAAGAAGTCGACCCGGGCCAGCCCCTCGCAGCCGAGGACCTCAAAGACGTCGATCGCCGTACGTCGAAGTCGCACCGCGAGCTCGGGATCGACGCGGGCCGGTACGACGAACCGCGTCGCGCCGCTGTCGTACTTCGCGGTCGCGTTGAAGAACGGCTGCTCCGGATCCGCGTGGATCTCCAGCGCCGGCGCGGTCTCCACCCGCCCGTCCGGGAACTCCAGTACCGCGAGGTCGATCTCGCGACCGGCCATCTCCCGCTCCACCAGGACCTGCGGACCGAACGTGGCGGCTTCCGCGATCGCGGCCAGCAGCGTCGGCAGGTTCGTCGCGCGGGTCACGCCGAAACTCGAGCCGCCGTTCGCCGGTTTCACGAACAGCGGGAAGTCCAGCCCGGCCACCTTCAGCTTCTGTAGTGCCGCTTCGGTGTCGGTCAGCTCGGCGCCGCGCAGCGTGACACCCGGCGTCACCGGGATCCCGTGAGCCTTCAGAACCGCCTTGGTCAGGTGCTTGTCCAGCCCGACCGCGCTGGCGGCGATCCCGCTACCGACGTACGGGACGTGTAGCTGGTCAAGGAAACCTTGCAGGCTGCCGTCCTCGCCGCCTTCGCCGTGCAACGCCGGGATCGTGACATCGCACGCCTGCAGGATCTCGATCGCCTCGTGCTGCCCGTCCAACCAGTTGCCATCGGCATCGATCACCAGCGGGACCGCCATGTGGCCGAGCAGTTCGACCGCTTTCACGATGCCCTTGCCACTGGCCAGCGAGACGTCGTGCTCCGGACTCGCCCCACCCATCACCACCGCAACCTTCATCGGTCCCCCTCCTCGTAGCTCCTGCGCACTCGGGAACCGATGCCGCAGTAGATGTCGTGCGGGATCGTGCCGGCCCATTCGGCCCACTCGGCGGCGGTCGGCTCGCCGTGGGAGCCGTCGCCGAAGATCGTCACCGGTTCGCCGGGCTCGACCCCGAGGTCACCGGCGTCGACGACGAACTGGTCCATCGCGATCCGTCCGATCACCGGCATCCGTACGCCGCGGCACAGCACGCTCGCCTGCCGTACGGCGGCTCGCGGGACACCGTCGGCGTACCCGATCGGAACCAGGCCGATCGTGGTGTCCCGGTCCGCCACGAAGTCGTGCCCGTACGAAACCCCTTCGCCGGCGCGGATTCGCCGTACCTGGGTCAGCTTGCTCAGCAGCCGCATCGCCGGCCGCAACCCGATCCCCAGCTCGTCGATCCCGTACAGGCCGGCACCGATCCGGACCAGGTTCGTGTCCGGTGCGTCGAGGGTGATCGCCCCGGCCGAGTTGGCCAGGTGGACGACGCTCGGCCGCAGCCCGGCTCGGTGCGCGAGACCCACCCCGGTCCGCAGGAGCTGGAGTTGCCGCTTGCTCTGCACGGCGTCGGCGGAATCGCCGTGTGAGAGGTGCGACCAGATCCCGCGGACCGTGACGGCGCCGAGCGCCTCGTAGTGCGCCGCCGTTCGGGTGAGCTCGATCCACTGATCCGGTGCACTGCCGGCCCGGTGCAAACCGGTGTCCAGCTTGAGGTGCACGGAGTGGACGGACGGAGTGGAGACGACATGGTGCAGTTCGGCGACGGTCGAGACGCTGACGTCGACGTCCAGGTCGCCAAGCAGCATGAGTTCCGTGGCGTCGTACAGCCAGAGCAGGATCGGTACGGTCAGCCCGGCCGCGCGCAACTGCAGCGCTTCGTCGGCGTGCGCGACGCCGAGCCAGGTCGCGCCGGCCTCGACGGCCGCCCGGGCGACCGGTACGGCGCCGTGCCCGAAGGCGTCGGCCTTCACGACCGCCAGAACCTGCTGCGGAACACGTTTTCTGAAGCTGCGGATGTTGTCGCGGACGGCGGACAGGTCGACGACGGCCTCCGACAGTCCGGTGATCCCACGTGCTGCCGGGCGGTGGCGGGACTGAACCAGGGTCATACCCGTCATTGTTGTTTCTGGCAACGATCGGGATCATCGGAGTGCGGACGGATGTCTGCCTACGACCCTGGTATGACGGACCTCCTCCACAAGAATGAGCGATACTGGGCGGGTGCAAGCCACCGATCATCTGCAGGCGTCCTTGCAGGCCGCGATCGCGCTGGCCAACAGCTTCGGATCCGCCGAGCGGCAGGGTCGCCCAGCGGTTCCGCCGGACGCGGCGGCGGTCGACACCATCCTGCGGCTGACCACAAACCGCCCGCCGGCCGTCGATCCCGCCGACTACGCCGCCGGCGGGAAAACGCTGTACGACGCCCTCGGCAGCCTCCCCGACGTCGATCGAGCCGTCGAACTGGTGAACGCGCTGCTCAAGGACACCAAGGCCGCGCCGCAGCTGACCCGCGACGGGGGAGCGCCGTGGCACCTGCACTTCGGCAGCCCCGACGATGCGAACGGCTGGCTGGCCGAATTCGCGACCGCCGTCGCGATGCTGCTCGGGAGCGACGAGGCGGAACGGCTCCGCCGGTGCGGAGCCGACCGGTGCGACGACCTGTTCCTGGACTCGACGCGAAACGGGAACCAGCGGTTCTGCTCAACCGCGTGTCAGAACCGCGCCAAGGTCGCCGCTCATCGCACGCGGGCCCGCAACTCCTGATGCCGTGACCATGGTCGCCTCCGACGACCACCCGAGCTTGCGATAGAGATGGAAGCCGTCGGTCGTGGCCATCAACAGTCCGGTCCGGGCCCCACGCTCGAGCGCTCGTCCGGCCAGCGCGCCCATCACCACGCTGCCGAGTCCCCGTCGCCGGTACGCCGGATCGGTCTGGATGTCGTGCATGACGGCGTCGTCGCCGACGATTGCGACCATGCCATGCGCCGCGACGGTGCCGTCCATGACAATGCGAACGTACTCCAGCGGCCCGTCCGTCGAGGTCTCGGCCGTCGCGCGCGGGTGTGCGAGCAGGTCGATCGACATCAGCGTCTTCTGTTCCTCGAACGGCTGCGTCCCGGCAGCGGCCAGGAGGCGGGCGATCTCCGCGCCGTGCTGCGTGGTGACGGTCAGCCAGGTGTCCGCGGGCAGGTTCCGGGCCAGCCGGTCCACGGTCGTCGGGTCGTCGGAGCGGGTGAACAGTTCGCGGTCGCGCCCGGGGAGTCGCAGTACGGCGGCGTACGCGTCGTCGTACCCGATCACCGGCGCCAGGCCGCGGCACAGCCGCCAGCCTTCCAGCCATCGCCTCATCATGACGCCAGTGTAACTGGCTAGTGAGAAATAGCCAGTTACTCGATGCCGAGCACGAAGGTCTGGATCGCGACCACGGCCGCGCCCCGGGCCCACTCGCCGAAGTCGGCGGGCTGCAGGACCATCGACAGCTCGGCGGCGGACGGGTGCCGGTTGGCGTGCAGGCCCGCCAGCAGTTCGTCGTGCGCGACCTCGGCCAGCCGGACGCCTTCGCCGCCGAGCACGACCAGTTCGGGCATGGTGAAGTTCGCGGACGCCGCGATCAGTTTGCCCAGTGCGCGACCGGCCCGGCCCACGATCTCGCGCGCCGCGGGGTCGCCTTTCGCCGCGAGATCGAGCGCCTCGTCGTACCCGACCTCCCGGCCGAGCGCCGCGCCGACCTGGCTCGTGACGGCGCCGACCGTCAGCAGGCTGAGCGCACAGCCGCGGTGGCCGCGGTCGCAGCGCGGGCCGTCGTGCAGCAACGGGTGATGGCCGACCAGGCCGAGCGTGATGTCCGGACTGTCGACCACCCGGTTGTGGATGACGAGCCCGTACCCGACGCCGGCGCCGATCGTCAGCAGGACGAAGCGGTCCGAGTTCCGGCCGGCGCCGAACCAGTGGGTGGCCTCGACGAGCGAGGTCAGGTCGTTCGCGATCACGATCGGGACGTTCGTGTGCGCGGCGAGGAGCTCGCCGAACGGTACGTCGACCCAGTTCAGGTACTGCGCCAGGCGGACCTCGGACCGGTCGACGACGCGGCCGCCGAGCGAGACGCCGAGGCCGCTGACAGGCGTACCGCCCGGGACCTGGATCGCCAGCTCGTCGGTCAGCGCGAGCACCAGGTCGACGACCGCCGACGGCGTGGCGTCGGTGATCGGGCGCTCGACGGTCGCGAGGACGTCCGCGCGCAGCGTCGTCAGTACGCCGATCGCGGAGTCACCGGTGAGTTTGATGCCGACGAAGTGGTGGGCGTGCGCGTCGAGGTCGAGCGGCTGCGAGGGCCGGCCGACGCGGGCGTCCGTGGGGCCGCCCTCGACCTCGACCAGCAGACCGGACTCGACCATCGGTTTCGTCAGCCGGGTCAGGCTGCCGGGCGACAGGCCGACCCGGCGCGACAGTTCGGCGCGCGACAACGGCCCGTCCAGCAGGATCTCCAACGCGACCTGCCGCGAAGGCCCCGCCAACGGCCGCCACTCACCCATTGCGTCAGACTAGCGCGGGCTTGAGAGGGTGTCTGAGGACGCCGGGACGTGACCCGGTCCGCGGTACTGGCCGCACAAGTCCCGGCGTCAGGCTCACCCCGAAGTATGCAACCGTTTGAGGTGGGTGGCGTCGGGACAACGCTGTCAGATTCTCTTCAGTGCGGAAGCTTGCGCGTATCGATGAGTTGCTGAGCGACGTCGCGCAGTTTGGTGTTGGTGTCCTGCGAGTACCGCTTGAGAATCGCGAACGCCCGGTCGCCGTCCACGTCGAAGCGCTCCATCAGGATCCCCATCGCCTGACCGACCAGCTTCCGCGCGTCGACGGCCTCCGCCATCGTCTCCTCGTGCCGCGCGGACGCCACCGCCACGGACGCGTGCCGCGCGAGAATGTGCGCGATCGCCTCGTCGTCGGTGCTGAACGCGTCAGGCTCGGTGCTGTACAGCCCGAGCACGCCGACCGTACGCCGGGGCGTGTCACCGGTCGCCAGCGGTACGTCGAGCACGCTGCGGATCCCGAGCGCGGCGACCTTCGTACTCCACTCGGGCCAGCGCTCGTCGCAGGTCGTGTCCCGGATCAGGACCGTGGCGCGGTCGCGCAATGCCGTGACCAGCGGACCACTGTCCGCAGCGATCTGCAGCTCGTAGATGTCCGTGACGGCCTGATCCGTGACTGCGGCGATTTCGGCCTGTGAACCACGTGTGTAGAAAGCCACACCGGCGTACGTGCAGTTCACCGCCTGCAAGGCGAACTGCACCACGGCGTCGAGGGTCTCCTCGACACCAGGCGCATCGTGCAACTCGATCGCCAGCCGGGCAAACGTATCCGCCGAATGGGCAAGCTCAGGCTCAGTCACTGGAGGCTCCAGGGCATGGTCACGCAGTAAGGGCACAGCAATCATGCAGCCCAACCCGCCGCCAGCGTTAGCCGCCACGAAAACCCGCCACTCGGCGCCGCGAGACCCACCGCCGCGGCGGTCCCGATTACAGTGAGCGGCATGGCGGACGTCGTGGGTCTGTTGGGTGGGCGGACTGACTGGCGGCGGGGGTTTGCGGCGCCGATGCGGGCGTTTTTGCGGACCGAGGCGGGGAGTTCGGGGGTGCTGGCGGCCGCGATCGTGGCGGCGTTGGTGTGGGCGAATGTGGCGCCGGGGTCGTACGACGAGGTGTGGCGGACCGAGTTGTCGGTCGGGCTCGGGCCGGATGTGCTCAGTCTGCCGCTGCACGAGTGGATCAACAGCGGGTTGATGACGCTGTTCTTCCTGGTCGTGGGCCTGGAGGCGCGGCGGGAGTTCGATCTGGGCGATCTGCGGGATCGCAGCCGGTTCGTGCTGCCGATGCTGGCCGGGATCGCGGGGATGGTCGCGCCGGTGCTGATCTACCTGGCGTTCAACGCCGGCGGTCCGGGGTCGCACGGCTGGGGTGTCGCGATGTCGACCGACACCGCGCTCGCGCTCGGTCTGCTCGCGCTGGTCGGTCGTGGGGTGCCGGACCGTGTGCGGGTGTTCCTGCTGACGGTGTTCGTGGTCGACGACCTGCTCGCGCTGGTCGTGATCGCGGTCGTCTACAGCGCGGACATCCGGGTGATGCCGCTCACCGCGGCCGTCGTCGCGTTCGCGATCGTCCTGGTGCTCTCCCTCTTCCACGTCCGCAAGGCCTGGATCTACGTGATCCTCGGCGTACTCATGTGGGCGGCCCTCCTGGAGAGCGGCGTGGATCCGGTCGTCGCCGGGCTCGCGATCGGGCTGACGGCGCCGGCGTACTCGCCGGGCAGGGAGCAACTGGAGGAGGCGACCGGGCTGTTCCGGCTGTTCCGGGAACAGCCGACGCCGGAGCTGGCGCGGTCCGCGACCGTCGGACTGACCACGACGATCTCACCGAACGAGCGCCTCCAGTACCTGTACCACCCGTGGACCAGCTACCTGATCGTCCCGCTGTTCGGGCTCGCGAACGCCGGCGTCACGATCGACGCGGCGTTCCTCGGCCAGGCGTTCACGTCGCCGATCACGCTCGGCATCCTGCTCGGGTACATCGTCGGCAAGCCGCTCGCGGTGACGACGGTGTCCTGGTTGCTCGAACGTTTGAGCGGCGGGCGGATCCGGCCGGGGGTGGGCTGGGCCGCGGTCGTCGGCAGCGGGACGATCGCCGGCATCGGGTTCACGGTGTCGTTGCTGATCGCAACGATCGCGTTCGACGGGCCGCAGCTGGCCGAGGCGAAGGTCGGTCTGCTGTCCGCGGTGATCGTCGCGTCGGCGCTGACCTGGGCGGTGTTCCGCGCGGCCAAGCTGCTGTCCCCTCCGAAGAAGGCACTGGCGCTGCTGGGCAAGGCGGAGCAGCTGCAGGACCTGACGGACCCGGTGGATCCCGAGCGGGACCACATCCGCGGCCCGGAGACCGCGTCGGTGACGCTGGTCGAGTACGGCGACTTCGAGTGCCCGTACTGCGGAATGGCCGAGCCCATCGTTCGGGACATCCTGCAGGACGACGACCTGAGGTTCGTGTGGCGGCACCTGCCGCTGTCCGACGTGCACCCGCGGGCCCAGATCGCGGCCGAGGTCGCGGAGGCGGCGGCCGCGCAGGGGGCGTTCTGGGAGATGCACGACCTGCTGCTCGCGAACCAGGAGAAGCTCCAGCCGAAGGACCTGATCGGGTACGCGGAGCAGCTCGGCCTGGACGCCGACCGGTTGCACGACGACGTGAAGCGGCACGTGGCGGCGGCGCGGGTCGCGCAGGACGTTGAGTCGGCGGACACGAGCGGCGTGTCGGGTACGCCGACGTTCTTCGTGAACGGGCAGCGGCACTACGGGGCGTACGACGTGGAGACGCTGAAGCAGGCGATCAAGGTGGCACGGGCGCGCGCGAAGATCGGCGTGGCGGAATCTTGATGTACTAGGTCGTTTCTGCCACTGTTGTCGTACCGCCAGGTCGAAGAGGCTAGCCCCATGACCAAGCAGATCGATCAGGCCGCCGTCGCGCACTTCGCCGAGCGGCTGGCGTACGAGACGGATGTGTCCGATGTAGCCGCCGACATCGGGGCTGAAGTGCAGGGATGGGTGCTGATCGACAGCCGTAGTCAGGAGAGCTGGGACCAGGGTCATGTGCCGGGTGCCGTCCATCTGCCGACGCGGGAGATCGCGGCGCGGGCGGCGAGCGTCGTACCGAACGACGTCGCGGTCGTGACGTATTGCTGGGGACCCGCGTGCAACGGGGCGACGCGGGCGGCTCTGGAGTTCGCCAAGCTCGGGTATCCGGTGAAAGAGATGATCGGCGGGTTCGAGTACTGGGTCCGTGAAGGGCTGCCGGTGGAGACGGCCGACGGGATCGAGCGCCGCGAGTCCGACCCGCTGACGGCGCCGCGCGGGATCGCCTGCGCGTGCTGAAATCCCTGTGAGGGTTGAGTTTTACAAAGATTGAACTCGTCGTGGTGAAACGCTGACTCTCCGTGGGTTACCCTCGTGATGAACGTGCGCCCCCGCGTCGCGAGGAGACAGTGTGACCGATCAGCCGATGTATGACGGCGGGCTGGTCGCGCACGGGATCGACACCACCCGCCCGAGCGTCGCCCGCGTCTACGACTACTTCCTCGGCGGCAAGGACAACTACGAGTCCGACCGGCAGCTGTACCAGCAGATCATGAAGATCGCGCCCGAGGCGCCGGAGTGGGCGCGGGCCAACCGGCGCTGGCTCAGCCAGGTCATCACCTGGCTGGCCGGCGACGTCGGCGTACGGCGGTTCATCGACGCCGGCTCCGGCCTGCCGACCGCCGAGAACACGCACCAGATCGCCCAGAAAGCGAATTCCTCGGCGTCGGTCGTCTACATCGACAACGACCCGTCAGTCGTCGCGCACGGCCGGGCGCTGCTGGTGGACAACGACCGGACGCAGTTCACCGCCGCGGACCTGACCAAGCCCGACGAGGTGCTGGCGGACCCGGCGGTCGCCGAGCTGCTGGCCGGCGGGGAGCCGGTCGCGCTGGTGATGGCGCTGATGCTGCACCACATCTCCGACTACGAGCAGACGCGGGCGATCGCGCAGACGTACGTCGACGCGCTGCCGCCGGGGTCCTATCTGGCGATCACGCACGCGTGCAAACCGGGTGACGGCGGCCCGGTCGACGAACTGGTGACCGAGCTGGCCGAGAAGGTCCGGAGCGCGTTCCCGACGCTGGCGTTCCGGTCGGTCGCGGAGATCTCGTCGCTGTTCGGTGGGCTGGAGATCCTCGAGCCGGGGGTCGTGCGGCTGGCCGACTGGCATGTTCCGGACGGCCGGGTCGAGGACGACCCGCCGACCGGTGTTCGCGACGTCATCTTCGGCGGCGTCGCGCGCAAGTCCTGAACGGTTTAGCTCAGGCCCGCCAGGTAGTCGGCGTTGCCGCGGATCGCGGCCTCGTAGCGCTTGATCTCGGCGGAGTCGACCTTGTCGGCGATCACCAGCAGGAGCGTCGCGAGCGCCTTGTCCTTCATCCCGGCGGCGTGCAGGGTCAGCGCCTTGAACACCCGCAGCGAGTCCGACTCGGGGAACTCCGCGCACGCGCTCTTGAACATCGCGAGCGACTCGTCGAAGCGTTCGAGGTTGCGCAGCGTGCTGCCGTACTGCAGCAGGCACTTGCGGCGGGTCTCCCCGGTCAGCCCGGGCAGCGCGCGCTCGTAGTACCCGACGGCCGTCTCCTCGTCGCCGGCGGTGTCGTACGACCCGCCGACCTCGTACAGGACGTAGGGATTGTCCGGGTGCTCGGTCAGCAGCTTCTCGAAGAAGGCGATCGTCGGCCCCATGTTCGCCCGGTCGCGCCGCGCGAACGCCTCGTCGATCGTCGCCGCCAGCTCCGGTGTCAGTTCAGTTGTCACCTGTCCATCATGCCGCGTCGGCCCGGCGAGTCTGCCACGGCCATGACCCGGAGATCTCGACTTCGAGCGCGAAACTGAGCACGGTCCGGATCACCACGATCAGGCCCAGCACCAGCACGCTCTGCACGGACGTCTCGACGATGATCGTCCGGATGATGTCGCCGACGATCAGGATCTCCAGCCCGAGCAGGATCACGCGTCCGAGATTCACCCGCAGCTGCCGGTAGCTCCCGGTGCCCTTGCGGAGGACGTCGACGCAGTACCGCACCAGGACGACGGCGAGTCCGATCGCCATGATGACCACGCCGGCACCCTCGATCACCCGCGCGACATCGGCGAAGACCTGCTCGAAGTCCATCCCTCACAGTTACCAGTCAGGCAGCGGACTCGTCGTCCGGCTCGCCGGGCCGGATGTTCTGGTTCAGGTGGAACACGTTGTCCGGGTCGTACGCCGTCTTCAGCGCGATCAGCCGCTTCAGTGTCGCGGGCGGGAACGCGCGGTTGATCGGGTCGTCGTTCAGCGTGTTCACGTAGGCCCCGCTCGCGTACGGCGCCACCGCCGCGGCGTACCCGCGCAGCCTGCCGATCAGCTCCTCGTCCTCGGCCGGGTCCTCCCACCGGGTCGCGGTGACGAACTCGAACAACGTGTCCCGGTGGCTGAATGCAGCGTTTTCCTCCGGCACGTCGGCGATCGCCCCGCCGTACGCCTGCAGGCTCGCCGAGATCCCCGGATTGTCCACCAACGCGCGGATCGCCTCGTCGGGCAGCGACTTGAAGTAGTGACCTTTCCAATATCGCCGAAAACGGTGTCCTTGGACGTTGTCGTCCCGCGTCTGCAGCTTCAGGTACGTCGTCTCCTCGACCATCTCGCCGCTCACCGGCCCCAGCCCGCGGAACGCCGGCAGCAGGTCGTACCCGCCCTCGCCGACCCACACGTACCCGACCGTCACCGAGTCTCCCGTGATGTTGGCGGTGAACGTCGCTTCCCGTGGCGCGTCGACGTTCAGCTCCCGCCACGCGCGCAGTACGTCGAACCCTGCCGAGATCGGATACGTGAACTCGACGATCAGCGCCCGCGTCCCCACCTGGTGCAGCTGGAACTCGAACGACGTCACGATCCCGAAGTTGCCGCCGCCCCCACGCAGTCCCCAGAACAGCTCGGGGTTCTCGTCCGCGCTCGCCCGTACGACGTCACCGTCCGCGGTCACGACCTCGTAGGACACGACGTTGTCGCAGGACAGCCCGAACCGCCGCGCCAGCCACCCCATCCCGCCGCCGAGCGTCAGCCCGCCGACCCCGGTGTGTGAGACGTTCCCAGCCGTCGTCGCCAGCCCGTACTCCTGCGCCGCCCTGTCCAGCTCGCCCAGCAGCGCACCGCCCTGGACCCAGGCCCGCTGCGCCGACGGATCCACGCGGACCGCGTTCATCGGCGTCAGGTCGATCATCAGCCCGCCCTCAGGGACGGCGAGACCGGCGATGTTGTGCCCGCCGCAGCGGACCGCGATCTCCAGCCCGGCCGCGCGCCCGAAGCGCACCGCCTCGGCGACATCCGCGGCCGAAGCGCAGCGCGCGATCACGGCGGGACGGCGGTCGATCATCGCGTTCCAGACGGTGCGCGCCTCGTCGTACCCGGCGTCGCCGGTGCGCAGAAACTCGGTCATGGGAGCTCTCCTGGGTGATTTTGGTCTGTCCCATAACCCTGACAGTGCAGCGGTCCGCCGATAAGGTCCAGTTCTGTGAGCCGAATGAGGACCAGTTCCGGGGCCGGTGAGCTCCTGGTCGAGCTGCAGCGGGACAGCGGCGTGCCGCTGCACCAGCAGCTCGAGAGCGGGATCCGGACCAGGATCCGGGCCGGTCTGCTGCGCGCCGAGACCGTGATGCCGTCGACGCGCGCCCTCGCGCAGGACCTCGGCCTGTCCCGCGGCGTGGTCGTCGAGGCGTACCAGCAGCTCGTAGCGGAGGGGTACCTGATCAGCCGCGCCGGCGGGTACACGCAGGTCGCCGACATCGCCGTCGTCGAGGCTGCGAGCGCTCTGAAGACCGATGCAGGTCCGCCGCGGATCGACTTCCGCTACAGCCGCCCGGACGTCTCCGAGTTCCCCCGCGCCGCGTGGCTCCGGTCGGTACGGCGAGTGCTCAACGAGACGCCGTACCGCAGCCTGGCCTACATCGACGGACGCGGCACGGTCGAGCTCCGTACGGCGCTGTCCGACTATCTGAATCGCGTCCGCGGTACGGCGGCGCGCCCGGAGAACATGCTGATCTGCAACGGGTTCGCGCAGGGCTCGCGGCTCCTGCTGCAGGTGCTGGCCGCGCACGGGCGCCGGCGGCTCGCGGTCGAGGACCCGTCCGACAACGACCTGCGGGATGTCGCGCGGGCGGCCGGGCTCGAGGTGGTCGGCGTACCGATGCTGGAGACGGGCATCGACGTCAACGCGTTGGAGCGGTCGGGTGCGGACGTCGTACTCGTGACGGCCGCACATCAGTTCCCGACCGGAGCGGTGGCGTCGGCGGAGACCCGGGCGGCGCTGGTCGCGTGGGGCGGACTGGTGATCGAGGACGACTACGACGCGGAGTACCGCTACGACCGGGAGCCGATCGGCGCCATGCAGGGGCTCGCGCCCGACAACGTCGCGTACGCCGGGACCGCGAGCAAGACGCTGGCGCCCGGGCTGCGGCTGGGGTGGCTGATCCTGCCGACGTGGCTGGTCGAGCCGATGGCGCAGGCGAAGCTGATGGACGATCGCGGGTCGCCGGTGTTCGATCAGCTGGCGTTCGCGGATTTCGTGGCGCGCGGCGAGTTCGACCGGCACCTGCGGCGGATGCGGCCGAGGTACCGGACGCTGCGGGACACGCTGGTCGAGCGACTGGCGGCGCGGCTGCCGGAACTCGAGCCGGTGGGCATCTCGGCCGGGCTGCACGTGATGACGTGGCTGCCGCCCGACCTCAGCGAGGATGCGTTGCGCTCCGCGGCCCTGCAGCGCGGGCTCGGCGTGTACGGGCTGGCGCCGTACTGGGTGTCAGGAGAAGGGCCTGCCGGGCTGGTGTTCGGGTACGGGTCGCTCTCCCAGAAGGAAGTTGTCGAGGGCATCGAGTTGCTCGCGGACGTGGTCGCCACCGTCCGCGGACGATGAATAACTATCCATTCCGTTGCAATTCGATCCGGACGGTTCTACCCTTGGTGGAGTGATCGCCGAAGCTCGTATGGATGCCCTGATGAACCAAGGCTGGCCCGCCGCGCACAGCACCGAGCTGGACGGCTGGCTGGTCCGACACAACGCCGGGGTCACCCTGCGAGCCAACTCGGTGCTGCCCGCGAGTGCGCCGTTCGACCTCGACAGGGCCTTGGAATACGTGGAGAACCTGTACGTCGCGCACGACATCAGGCCGTCGTTCCAGATCAGCCCGGCGGTTCAGCCGAGCGACCTGGACGCCCACCTCGCAGCGCGCGGGTACGAGCTCCGCAACCCGACGCTGGTGCAGTGCGCGGCGATCTCCGACGTACTCGCGAAGCTGCCCGCGCCGACGTTCGTCGTGGATATATCCACGACGCCGTCGACCGGCTGGACGGACCGCTGGTGGAGCGTCGACGGTCGCGGGGACGACTCCCGCCCGATCGCGGAGCAGATCCTGGTCCGCGGGAAGGCGCTCTACGCGATGGTCCCGGACGGCGCCCAGGCGAAGGCGATCGGCCGGCTCGCGCTCGTCGACGACACGGCGGGCCTCTACTGCCTCGCCGTCGACGAACGCTTTCGCCGCCAGGGCCTCGCCTCCGCGGTCATTCACGGTTTGTTGCAGGCGGCAACAACCAAGTGGGTGTGGCTGAGCGTCCTCGAGGACAACGAGCCGGCCCGCGCCCTGTACGACCGCCTCGGATTCCGGACCGTCTCGCGCTACCACTACCGCGTCAAAGCGTGACCTTCTGCAGGTGATCGAGGACGACGAACTCGGCGCCGGTCTTCTCGACGGACGTGCGGAGCGGAGTCAGGTCCGTCCACGGGATGCCAGGGTCGTCGAGGGGCTTGTCGAAGTCGTCCCAGTGCGTGGCGATCACCTTCCGGACCGGCTTGATCGTCTGCAGCAGCCGATCGGTGATGCCGGGCTCGCCGCCCGGAGCGGCCAGTACGACGTCGACCTGGAGGCCGCGCAATGCGTTCGGGTCGAAGTTCGCCGTACTGAGGCTGAGGATGCGCAGGCCGGCGATCGTGATCACGAACGCGAGCGTGCCGCCCTCGACCAGGTCCTCGATGTGGCGCGGGCGCGGCGGGACGGCGTACCGGTAGCCCGGGTACGCGTACGTGTGCCGCTTGCCGCCGCAGGAGTGCAGCGACGGGAACACCTCGATCGTGAAGCCCTCGAACGGCAGGTACTCGCCGCCGCGGACCGCTGAGAGCAGGTCGTTCGGCGTCTTCATCGCGCGCAGCATGTTCGCGTGCGTCTCGGTGCAGAGCACGGTGGCCTGCGTCTTCTTCGCGACGTACGGTACGTCGGCCATGTGGTCGTAGTGCCCGTGGTGGACCAGGATCGCGTCGGCGGTGCTCAGGTGCCGGTCGATCACGTCGGGCTTGATCACCAGTTTCGTCTTCGGATCGGCGCCCTCCGGCGTGAACGTCCCGGTGTGGAAGCGCGTCAGCCACGGATCGGTCAGTACGACGCTCTTGCCGCACCGGATCTGCCACGCGTGCGTCCCGAACCAGGTCAGCTCCACCGGCTCCCTGGCCTCCGGGGTTGTTGTCGCCGCCTCACTCTGGTTCTCGAGCCCGACCGCCCCGACCACGCCCGCGGCACCGGCCGCCGCCGCGCCTGCCAGCATCCCTCTCCGACTCACCTTCACGCTGTTTCCTCTCGTCGTCTGAAACGTCAGTCAAGGCGAGCGCTATGGAGCGTGTCGAATATGCTCTTGCGTATGAAGCGATTGGCTGGAGATATCACTGCAGGTCAGTCACGTCATGATCACTGAAAGACATCTGCAGATCTTCATCGCGCTCGCCGAGGAGCAGCACTTCGGCGACGCGGCCCGGGCCGTCGGCATCACCCAGCCGCCGCTGTCCCAGGGCCTGCGCCGCCTGGAGGCGCTGGTCGGCGCGAAGCTCTTCGAACGCGGTGCCGGCGGCGTCGCACTCACGCCCGCCGGCGTCGCGCTGCTGCCCTATGCCCGGCGAGCACTGACCTCGATCGAGGAACTGCACCAGGCGGCGATCGCGCGCGATCCGGAAGGTCCCGAGATCCGCCTCGGTCTGGCGCCCGAGGTCCCGCCGTCGGCGGGTGCGGCGGTGGCGGCGGCCTGCGGTTCGGCGATTCCGGGCAGTCGGGTGACGGTGGTGACCGCGCCGACGAGTTCGCTGGTCAATCAAGTCGGTACGGGCCGGTTGACGTTGGCCGCCGTACTGCATCCCGCGGTACTGGATGGCCTCGAGGCCGGGCCGGTGTCACTCCTGCCGACCTGGGCGCTCGTGCCGGCGTCGACCGTCGACACTGAGGTCGTGGCGCTACGGCAGCTGAAAGGGTTGCCGATCGCGGTGCGGCCCCGGGCCGAGGCGCCGGCCGCGCGGGACCTGTTCCTGGACACGTTGGCGTTGCACCGGCCTGACGGCGGGACGGTCGTGGTGACCGACGAACGCGCTGGCCTGGCGATGGCCGCGGCCGGCCAGGCGATCGTGGTGACGGCAGACCCGGCACTGATCGCACCGGGCGTCGGGCGGCATCGACTGGCCGACGATCCGCTGCCGCTGCGTCTCCGCCTTGTGTGGTCGAGGACGCGTACGCCGTTCCTCCGCCCGAACGACGTGATGGCTCAGCTCACGGAAGCGCTGGCCTCGTGAACGCCCGGATCCGTGGGATCTTCGAGGACGCCGGTGTCCGCGGCTGGATGCACGCGATCTCGCTCGACGAGCCTGAGGCGAGTGTCGAGCTCGACGCGGACGTCGTCGTACCGCTGGCGTCGGTCTACAAGCTGCCGCTGCTCGCCGGATTCAGCCGGCTGGTGGACCTCGGCGAGCTCGATCCGCGCGAGCAAGTGACCCTCGAGCCGGCGTCGCGGACCGCCGGACCGACCGGGCTGTCCATGTTCGCGGACCCGGTTACGGTGTCGCTGCGCGATCTGGCCCTGTCGATGGCGACGGTGTCGGACAACGCGGCCGCCGATGCGCTGCTGGACATCGTCGGGCTGCGCCGGCTGGCCGGAATCCTGGAGTCCTTCGGCTTGCGCCGCACCTGGGTCCGCCGCGGCACGGCGGCCAACCTGCGAGACCTGCAGCGCCGTACGGGCGCCGACAACGCGGATGCGGCGCTCGCCGTACTCGCGGACAACGACCGGACCGACCCGATCGGCGTGTACGAGGCTGCGAACGGGTCAGCGGCCAGTGCGCGCGACCTGACCTTGCTGCTGCGGCAGTTGTGGGCGGGGGAGTTGCTGTCGGCCGAGCAGACCGAGTTCGTCAAGGCGACGATGCACCGGCAGATCTTCCTGCAGCGGGTGGCCTCCGGTTTCCCGCACGACGGCGTACGGATCGCGGGGAAGACCGGAACGTTCGGCGCGCTGCGGCACGAGGCGGCGGTGGTCACCCTGCCCGACGGGGCGGCGTTCGCGATCGCGATCCTCACGCTCGCCGCCCGCGGCGACTTCCGCCAGCCACGCGTCGAGGCCGCGATCGGCGAGGCGGCCCGGGTCGCAGTCGACGTACTGCGTTAGACGATCGCGAAGGCCTCGATCTCGAGCAGAGCCAGCGGACTGAACAGGGACGCCACCTGCACCGCGGAACTCGCGGGCTTCGGGCCCGGGATGTATTTGTCGCGGACGATCCGGATCTCCGGCAGGTAGTACATGTCGGTGACGAAGTACGTCAGCTTCACCACGTTCTCGAACGTCGCGTCGGCCGCTGTCAGGCAGCGCGTCAGGTTCGCGAACACCTGCTCCGCCTGCGCCGCAGGGTCGTCGCGGCCGACGAACTGCCCGTTCGCGTCCAGTGCGACCTGCCCGGAGATCGCCACCCACTGGCCGATTCCGGTCACCACATGGCTGTACCCGTTGCCCGGCGCAACCCCGTTCACCTGCGGATAGTCCAACTCAGTCATGGACCAGATATACCCCGGACGGGGTTGAGAAACCGGTTTCCATCGGGAGAGGATACGGGGGTGGGACGGACACCGAAGGACTCGATCACGATTGCCGACGTCGCGCGGGCGGCGGAGGTGTCGCGGGCGACCGTGTCCCGGGTGATGAACGGGCGGCTCAGTGTCGCACCCGAGATCGTCGCCCGGGTGCGCGCCGCGGCGGAGCGGCTCAACTACCGGCCGAGCGACCTCGCCCGGAGCCTGTCGCTGGGCCGGACGAACATGGTCGCGCTGGTCGTCCCGGACCTCGGCAACCCGCTGTTCCAGCAGATCCTGCGCGGCATCACGAACGCGTCCGCGGCGGCCGGGTACAAGGTGCTGGTCGCCGAGACCGACGAGGACCCGGACGCCGAGGCGGCGATCGCGATCGAGGCGCGGCGCCGCTGCGACGCGCTGATCATGGTCTCGCCGCGGATGGACGAGGAGGCGTTGCTCGAGCTCCTGCCGCAGGTGCAGCCGGTGATCCTGGTCAACCGTCAAGGGCCGGCGGAGGTGGCGTCGGTGGTCGTCGACTACGGCCGCGGCGTACGGATCGTCGTCGATCACCTGGTCGGTCTCGGGCACCGACGGCTCGCGTTCCTGTCCGGCCCGGCGGCGAGCGCGTCGAACGTGCTGCGGCTGCAGGCGCTCGCGGTCGCCGAGCGGGAGATCCCGGGGCTGGAGCTCGTCCGGCTCGAGTGCGGCCGGTCGATCGAGGACGGGTACGCCGCCGTGGAGCGGGTGCTCGACGCGCAGGTCACCGCGGTCGTCGCGTTCAACGATCTGGTGGCGTTCGGGTTGCTGGCGCGGTTGAACGAGGTCGGGGTCGCCGTACCGGACGATCTGTCGGTGACCGGGATGGACGACATCGGCCTCGCGCGGTTCGCCGTACCGTCGCTGACAACCGTGCGGGTGCCGCAGACGGACCTCGGCGAGCTTGCGTGGCAGCGGATGCACGCGTCGATCAGTGGGTCTTCGGATGGCGTTGACGCCGTACCTGAGTTGCGGCTGGCGGTGCGGGCGAGTACCGGTCCGGTGCCGCCGGAGCCGCGGATGCAGGGCGACGGTGCGGCCGACCGGATCGGGTGGCAGCAGCAGGGGGACATCTTCGCGCTCGGAAGTTCGGAGGGGCTGCTCGCGCGGTACGAGTTCGGCCGGCGGATGCCGCAGGTGCACGCCCCGCGGCCGTACCTGCACCCGGTCCGGACGCTCGCCGGGCACCCGCTGACCGAGGTCAGCCCGGTCGACCATCGGCACCACTACGGGCTCTCACTGTCGATCGCGCAGGTCAACGGCACCTCGCACTGGGGCGGCCGGACGTACGTCCGTGGTCAAGGCCCGACCCTCCTCACGAACCACGGTCAGCAACGCAGCCGAGGCGTCACCGTCGACCGTCATGAGCTGGTCGACGACATCACCTGGTACGACGAACAGGGCCGGCCCCAACTGGTCGAACGCCGGCGCCTCACCGGTGATCTCGCCTTCGGTGGCTGGCGCCTTGACTGGCACAGCGTGCTGACCGCCCGGTACGGCTCGATCCGGATCGACAGCCCGGCGACCTGTGGACGCGAGGGCGCAGGGTACGGCGGGATCTTCTGGCGACTGCCGTCCGGAGCGACGACCGTGCTGAGCGCCGACGGCGACGGGCGGGACGCGGCCTTCGGATCGAGCAGTCCGTGGCTCGCCCTCGTTCAGGGTGGTGTCAGTCTGCTGTTGTTCCAGCCGGAGCGGGTGCGGCCGTGGTTCCTGCGCACCGCCGAGTACGTCGGCGCGTGCCCGGCGCTCGCGTGGGACGAGCCGTTGACGTTGCAGCCGAACCAGGACCTGACGCTGTCGCTCACCGCGCTCCTGCTGGACCGTGCGGTGGACGCGGCGGAGGCTAAAACGTTGGCAGGCCAGTTGTAGGCGACGACGCCAGCGCCGACTGCCATCTCTTCGGCACACGGCCGGCGAGGCGTGCGTTCCGGCCTGCCGAGACGGCGTCGCGCATCGCGGCCGCCATCAGGGCGGGCTTCTCCGCGCGGGTCACCGGGGTCGCGAGCATCACGGCGGCGCAGCCGAGTTCCATCGCGAGCGCGGCGTCACTCGCCGTACCGATGCCGGCGTCCACGATCACCGGGACGTTCGCCGCCTCGGCGATCAGCGCGATGTTGTGCGGGTTCCGGATCCCGAGCGCCGAACCGATGGGTGCGGCCAACGGCATCACGGCCGCACAACCGGCCTGCTCCAGGCGGCGGGCCAGGATCGGGTCGTCGTTCGTGTACGGCAGCACGGTGAAACCGTCGGCCACCAAGGCGTCCACGGCATCGAGCAGCTCGACCGGGTCCGGCAGCAGCAGATGGTCGTCGGCCACGACCTCGACCTTGATCAGGTCGGTCCCGAGCGCCTCACGGGCCAGCTTCGCGGTCAGCACGGCCTCGGCCGCGGTGTGGCAGCCGGCCGTGTTCGGCAGGACGTCGATACCGTGCTTCTTCAGGACGTCGAGCACCGAGCCCTCGTGCCCGGTGCCGAGGCGGCGCATCGCGACCGTGGTCAGTTGGGTGCCGGAGGCAATCAATGCCTCCTCCATCACTTCCAGGTTGGCCGAACCGCCGGTCCCCATGATGAGTCGCGACGTGTACGTCCGCCCGCCGAGCTCCAGTGGATCATCCATGTCAGCCTCCCTGGGTCGCGCTGACGATCTCGACCCGGTCGCCCGGCTCGAGCGTGGTCTGCGCCCACTCGGCCTTGGTCAGCACGTTCTGGTTCACCGCGACCGCGATCCCGGTGGCACGATCGGAGTACTCCGCGATCAGCTCGGCCACCGACTTGCCGGGCGGTACGTCGATCGCCGTACCGTTCACCCAGACGGATTCCATCGCTTCCTCCCTACGCCGGAATTACCCGATTCAGGTTCAGCGGTCGGTGACGGCGCAGTCACCCTCTCAGCCCACTCCCTGCGAGCTCCCGCGGACCTCTCGACTATAGCTGACAGCTCAATCGACGACGGTCCCGGTTAGCAGGGTGGCGAGCTCGGTCGGCCGGTAGAGGACCTGTTTGCCGGTGCGTTGCGGTTCGACCAGCCCGGTACGGCGCAGCAGCTGGAGATGCTGGCTCACTGCGGACGGCGTCACCTTCAGTTCGCCGGCCAGGTCGGTCGTCGTCCGGGGATGGGTGAGGAGCGCGAGGATGTGCGCTCTCGGCGTACCGATCAGCTGGGCGAGGTCGTCGCGGGACGGCGGCTCGACGACGGACCACAGGTGGGCCTGACCGCGTGGCGGGTAGCCGAGCAGCGGCTCGGCGCCGGGGTCGAACGGGATGACGGCGTGCGGTCCGAACAGGGTCGGCTGCAGTACGAGCCCGCGACCGTCGACGTGTTCGGTGCGGCTCTGCTCGGCCACACGGTCGACCTCGAGCAGCCCATCGGCGTACGTGATCGCCGGGCCCAGACCGTTGAGCATCGCGCCGGTTCCTTGCTGGGTGACGACGTGACCGCGGTAGCTGATGTCGGCGGACAGGAGGGTGCGCATGCGGCCCCAGTACGGCGCCATGACGGCGTCCCAGTACTGGCTCAGGGTTTGGACCACCTTGTCTCTGGTTAGATCTTCTGGCAGCTCGCCGTTGACCGCTACGAGTTGGCGCTCGAAGGTCTCAGGTGCGACGTTTGCGATCACGTCGAGCTCGTCGGAGAGCTGGGTCAGCGGTGAGGTCGGTCGTGGCGTCAGGAAGTCCGGGCTGCCCATGGTGTCGTTGACGAGCCACTGCAGTACGGACCAATCCAGCGCGGCGACCTGCGGCTGAACGGCCCGAACCCAGCCGAGCTGCAGCGGGAACCGGCCGGGATCCTTCAGCGCACGCAACGACAGCACCGTCTCCGCCACCGGCGACACCGCGAACCTGATGTCGGCCAGATCCTGCGAGTTCAGGACATAGGTGAGCACCGCATCTCCCTTTCCACGACATGAAGTATGGATTGTCGGTGGCAGGTGGGAGCGTTGATTTCATGGGTTTCCGAGCGATGGACGACGATGAGATAGCCGAGTTCCTGGCGCAGCCGCTGGTGGCCGTGCTGGCCGTCGACGACCCGGGGTGGTCGCCGCATGTGACGCCGGTGTGGTTCCACCACCTGCCTGACGAGAACAGATTCCAGGTGATGACACCGGCTAAATCCAAGAAGACCCGGCTGCACCGGACCGGCACGGGTGAGCTGTCACTCTCGATCCAGTCGGCCGACGGTGCAACGGCTCGGTACGTCAACATGCAGGGCGTGGCGCGGTTCTTCCCGCTTGATCCAGACCTGCTGAACGCGATGGTGGAGAAGTACCTACCTTCGGAGCACCGCGCGGCCTACCTGGCGCACCCACCCGAGGACTCGATGTTCGACATCACGCCACGGCGCATCACCACCGCTGTGATCGACTGACAGTTCCGCGGGCTACCTCGTCGTACGGGGTATGAGCGACGATTACGTACTCGATGGGGAGCGGACCCGGATCGGGTTCGTGGCCGCGCACCGCGTGGGCGGCAAGGTGCACGGCCGCTTCACGACGTTCGAGGGCGCCTTTTTTGTGAACGCCGCGGACCCGGCGGCGTCGACCGGCTGGCTCACCGTCCAACTGGAGAGCGTCGACACCGGCAACGCCCGCCGCGACTCTCAACTACGCCAGGACTTCTTCGGTACGTCGACGTACCCGGCGATGACGTTCGTCGCCACCGACGTCGTACCGACCGACCCAGACCACGTCGACGTGACCGGCGACCTGACAATCCGCGGCGTGACCCACCCGCTCACCATCCCGTTCGCCCTCACCCAAACCCCCGACGAACTCCACCTACAAACGTCCCACCCCATCAACCGCCACACCTGGCACGCCAACTGGAACGCGCTGACCACGGCCCTCATCCACCCGCAGGTAGCCCTCTCCGTATCCCTCACCGCCACCCGGCGCGCTTGACTCGTTCGCCGCGACCCGCGCGCGCTGAGCTACTCGCAGGCGATCCCGTCGTGGTCGGCGTCGAGACGGTAAGTATCTGAGCCGACAACCTCGATCGGACCGTCGACGTACTCCGGCCCGTTCCCACTCCCGCCCGAGCAGTCGACGTCACTGGCAATCGGAACGCACCCTGAGTAGTTCGAATCGCACCCACCCGACTGCTCCGGCTCCTCAACCTTCGTCCCCACCGCCGTCACCTGCGACCGAGGCGCCTTCGCCACCTCCTGCCGAACCAACCGCTTACCGGTCTGTACGCCGTTCACGAACGTGACCCGGTAGATGAGCCGCCGCGTACCGTTCACCCCCGCCGTACGAACCTCCTTCTCGCCCTTCGGCAAAGAACTGTCCGTCACCGTCTTCTTCTTGAACGGAATCACCCGAAACTCCACGACCTCCTTCGTGGTCGTCACAGGCACCGCCTTGACCGTCACGGTCGGCGGCGCCGGCGTCCCGTACGGCGGGATCGTGGTGACCGGAGCCGCCGGCCCCCGCGTGGTGACCGAACCGGACGAGACGCTGCCCTCCAGCCTGGTAGTCGGTTCCGGCTCATCCCCCGCCGACGTACCCGACTCCGCCCCACACCCACCCACCAGCACCACCAGAGCAACCGCCCCCAGCGCACCACGCAGCAACACGATCCATCCCCCCAAACCCGCCGTCGGTTCCCCCCGCGGCAAGATCTGTCAGCACCCGGCCCACCCGAGCGAATTCCGATCTGTACCACCACCCCCACCACCCCCGCAACCCCTCACCCCAACCCCCCACCAAGCAAACCCCCACCAAACCTGACACACTGTTCCCCTCACCAACCGAGGGCCTCTAGCTCAACTGGCAGAGCAGCGGACTTTTAATCCGCGGGTTGTGGGTTCGAGTCCCACGGGGCCTACCACTTTCCGCAGGTCAGGCGCACATCGGCGCCTCGGTCTGGAAAGTTGGGTCTGCGCAAACTCTGCCAATACTCAGAGTGGCCGATGCATGCCCATCTGAGGGGGATCGGCGGCTCCGCGCAGCCAGCTGGCGGCGCGTTGCTGAGCGACGTATCGCATCCTGTCGCACTGCTCCCGTTTCGTCCGATCCCCGCCCCGCCCAGACGTTGAGCTGCCACGTGCAGCTGGACTGTGGAGGGCTGAGATGAGCAGACCGCACCTTCCGATCGGAACGTGGGGCAACGTCCGATCCCGTGCTGAGAGGAAGGACGCCGAGGGCAAGGTGGTCTCCTGGCGCGCATCCGCGTACTTCCGTGACCACGACGGACGCACCCGTGAGGTCACCGCGTCTGCCAAGACCAAGGGCGCAGCCGAGCACCGCCTACTCACGAAGCTGCGAGACCGGGCAAAGCTCACGCAGTACGGCGAGCTGAGCCCGACGGACAAGATCAACGACCTCATCGACCTGTGGATCGAGAAGCTCGAGGAACGCATCGAAGACGGCCGTCGATCACCGACGACGCTGACGACCTACCGCACGGCCATCAAGAACCACGTACGCCCCGCCCTCGGCGAACTCCTGGTCGGCGAGGCAACCACGCCCCGCATCGACAGAGTGATCGGAACCATCAAACGCAACGCCGGCCGCCCCACCGCGAAGACCTGCCGCGCGGTCATCTCCGGCATGATGCAACTCGCCGTCCGGTACGGCGCCCTGACGGTCAACCCGGTCCGCGAAGTCGAAGCGGTCGAGTCCCGCCCGAAGAACCCGCCGCGCGCTCTGACCAACGAGGAGATCGCAGGCCTACGCCAGCTCTTGACCACCGACGAGGCCGCCGTGCACGCCGACCTCCCGGACCTGGTGCTCTTCATGCTCGGCACCGGAGTCCGAATCGGCGAATCGCTCGCGGTCCTCTGGTCCCAGGTCAACCTCGAATCCGGCGCAGTCGAGATCACCCACACCATGGCCCGCGTCCCAGGCCAAGGCTTGATCCGCAAGGCCCCGAAGTCCAAAGCCGGCGAACGCGCCCTACCCCTTCCAGACTGGGCCGTCACCATGCTCCGCCGACGCCACGCAGCCGGCATCCACCCCGACGCCCCCATCTTCGCCGACTCCCGCGGAGGCTTCCGAGACCCCTCCAACGTCCGCCGAGCCCTCCGCCGCGCACTGTCCCCCGTAGCCAGCACCGCCCGCCGCGACCTCGGCCAGGTACTGCGATCCGCGCGCCTGCAGGCCGGCCTGACCCGCAAAGAGGTCGTCAAGAAACTCGGTTGGCCCAAGACCAGACTCGAGCTGATCGAGAGCGGTCGCATCAAGGTCGACCGCGAACTGGTGGCCACCCTCGTCAAGACCTACCGCATCAACCTCGACGCATCACCCACCCTCAGCGCCCAAGTCGACCAAGCAGCCCAACCCTCACCCTCAGACGCCCTCACCTGGATCCGCTCCCACACCTTCCGCAAAACCACCGCCACCGCCCTAGATCGCCGAGGCCAATCCGCCCGCCAAATAGCCGACCACCTAGGCCAAGCCCAAGTCTCCATAACCCAAGACGTCTACATGGGCCGCCGAATCCACAACCCCTCCGCAGCAACCGCCCTGGACCAGGAGTTCGCCGACCTCGACCTCTGGTGAGAACGGCACCGCGCGTTTGGTCTCTGGAGGTTGGGGCCGAGCTCGCGCTGGCCGTTGACCGCGTCACCTGCTCGGAGCCGGGTACCCGTCGTGCACACCGCGGGCGGCCACCTGACAGGCGCGGAGTAGTTCTGGACCGCCGTCGGCCGCGGTGTACCCGGCGGCTACAGACGAGCATTGCTGCACCCACCTGCCGAGACCAGTCGCAGCTCCGCAGGCAGTCTCAACCTGCCAAGATTTGGGTGATTTTGGCGTCGCCAGCCATAGCCGACCGCAAACACGCTGATACGCCGCCCGCCTGCCATCATAGTGCTCGTCGCTACCCATCATTTCTCGAACCTTTGTCAACGTACGACGGAGCAGCAACGGAGCTGGCGGGAGCTTTGTCGACAATTTCGGCCGCCAGGTACTCCACCCACCGAGGCACGCGATGCGTGATGCTCCCGCGCTAGCATCCAGCCCGTGGCCAATGTCGCCGTTCCCGAAAAGACGCTCGAACACTGGGCAAGCCAGTACTTGCTGTACCGCTACAGGTCCAAGGTCGCGCTGTGGTGGCCGGTTGCTGGACAAGACATCGACATCGCCTGGCTTCCGAACCGGCCCGGGAAGGCCGTCCAGATCGAGCTCAAGACCGTGACTGTGTCCGGAGCTGGCTTGCAGGATGTGAAAGTCGACCTGGGGCAGCTTTGGGAGTACTCCCACCTCCCGCCGAGCCAGCAACCGTTCTACGCGTTCCCACGACCTGACTGGACTGGCGAACTGGCAGCGGAGGCCAGACGACACCGCATTCCGGTGACTGACCTGGCGTTCAGCCGCAGCGGTCCAGGCTGGTGGTTCGCGGACTGGATGGTGGTCCTCACCACGGCCCAAGTCGCTCGGGTACTCGCAACTGACCTCGCTCGGCATGGCTCGCGGTCACGCAAGGCGTCCAAACGCTTGGTGCGCTACGACTTCACACATGGCAGCACGCCAATCATCACCTGGAGCAACGGGAAGTCACCATCACCGCGCCCCCTTCCCTGGCGTCAGTTCTGGGACACCATCCAGAACTGCGGCCAGGTCGGCTGGCCTCAACTCATCCGGTTGCCCTACCAGTACCTGACAACGACGGCTCACTACAGCGCTGACCAGGTTCGCGGCCTGCTTCGGACAGCGGCCAACGACGCCGAACTCCGAGGCGCCGACCTGATCACCCTCGTTCCAGACGCTGATGGAGGATTCCAGGTCGCACCCGAAGACACGGTCAATCTGGCACCTGACTTCGGTTCAGCCGAGCCGGAGGACGGTATCGAGGACCACCGCCAACTCGTGTACCTCGACGCGAACGCCATGTCGGGCACGTAGGAGAGAGGAGGCAGTCGAGCCTGGGCTACCGGCGCCGGCCCGGCCGCCGCGACGGCATCAGCTTGTAGAGGTTGGCACGATCGGTGTGGAGCTTGCGTGCGAGCTCTGAGAGGTTCGCCCCGTCGCCGCCCGCTTCGGCAACTCGATCGACGCCTTCCATCGACACCCGGAGAGACTGACGAGCCTGCGCCAGCAACGCGTTGGCGGCATCCCGCTGCACGAAGGCCGCGGCTACCTTCCGGGCGAACGGCCCCATCTCGTTGCCCACGAGCTCCAACGTGTACTCAATGTCTCGAGACAGGTCGCCGCAGGCCTTCGCATAAGTCATGTGAGCATTCAGTGGCTCCTCGTTCACCTTGAAGTCGATTGTCCCGTTGCCGTGGGTACGGATGGTGTACCAGTCGATTCCACGGACCAGAAAGACCATGTCTCGGTCCCAGCCGGTCGCGAACCGCAGCTCGTCGGACCTAATCGTTGCAGCGACCAACAATCGGCGTCCGTCAGCCCTGGCTTCATCAGCTGATGCGTAGCCAGCGCGGACCGAAACCACCTCACTCGTCTCGTCGAACTGCCAAGACGGCAGCGCGTCGATCTCTAGACCCATCTCCACGAGGTCACGTAGCCGGTTCGCGAGCTTCTCACGACTGCCGGCGACCTCGGAGTACCCAAACTCGATCACCACCGGCCCCGGCGAGAGAGTCCAGATCTCGATCAACCGATCGTCAACGCGGTAGTACTCCGGCGGATCCAGCGCAGGCACGCCGCCCTCCCCGTCAACGACTCCTTGAATCTCGGCGAGCAGTTCGTCTCGTGCGCTGCCGTCGAGAGGCGCCGAGCGCGGCGTCGTGAACGGCAGCATGAAGTCGTACTTCATCGGCCTCCTCTGTGTAATGTGTAACGAGGACACACTACACGCCGAGTCAAACCTCCGAACGCCAAGTCGTTGATCACGAGTGGATCCTGGCGAAGGAGGCTGTATGAACGACCCCAAGGACGGTTCATGCGATTGGCTGACCGTCGCCGAGGTAGCCAGTGCTTTGCACGTCTCGCGGATGACGATCTACCGCGAGATCAGCGCGAATCGATTCCCGGCGCTCCGCATCGGTCGACGCATCCTGGTACCCGCCCGAGTTCTCGACCAACTGGCTGACACCGCTCTAGCCACCGGTACATCGGTCTCCCCCGAAGCTCTTGGCCAGGACTCGAGCACGTGAGTCTCTCGGCTGTCGTGGCCCCCACGGCGTGTTGTCCCGATGAGCGATCGGGATGCACCGGCGGGACCTGGTGACAAACCGTGCCGTTGGTTACATACTGCAATGACTACGCCGCGTGTCCGCCTTGACGCGTGGTGTGCGAGGGGACGCTGTTCGAGGGGGGAACGTGGGGGCTGCGCCCGAGGACGGCGCCGACGAGATCGTCACCGGCACGCGGAGCGATCTTTTCCGGTATCTGACCGCCAAGTGATCAGAGGAATACCGGGCAATTTTCGATCTGTTCGCGCGACGACTGTTGGCGGACCTCTCGCCCTCTGAAGTTGCCGAGGAACTACGGGCGGCTGGCATCGTGCTGTCCGATGACGAGGTCTATCAGCGCTGCGAGAAGCTCGAGAAATGGGGGAACTTGCTCCGTGGCGTCCGCGACACGCGCGCGACCTCCGTTCGTGATTACCACCGTGGCCGGAGCCGGTTTCACGCGTCAAAGCTCGGTGGCCGGTTGCACCGAGTGGCAGAGGACATCCTCGCAGCCGGCGACGGCGTCCAGGAAGTCGCCCGCGAACTCCTGGGAGGTATCGCTGCCAGCCTCGAGCGGATCCTTACAGCGCTCGGCGGTCCCGGTACGCCGGACGCGGAGCAGCTCGCGACCGAAGTGACCTCGGTGTTCACGAGTCAGGCGGTGTTCGACGAGTCGGTCAAGGAGTTCTATCGCTATCTGAACCAGATCCTCACCAGGTACGACCTCGCCGGTGAGGAGTACCTGCAGTTCAAGACTCTGCTGCTCGAGTACATCGAGCTCATCACCGCAGATGTCTCCCGGCACGAGCCGACCGTGCTCGAGCGCTTGAAGCGGGTCCAGGCACAGTCCGGCCGGCTCATCGAGGTCCTGGATTCGCTGCCCAGCCTGATCACGCCCGAGGGCGGTCAAGCAGAGCGACAACCAGGTCGGACAGTCGAGGAGTGGGCGGAGCTCGTCGCGTGGTACGACGGGTCGCGGGGCCGATCCGGACCGGAGACGTTGCGGTCGGCTGCCGACCAAGCGCTAGGCCAACTGCTCGCCAACACCAAGCGCATGCTCGCCGCAGCCGGAACCGGACTCTCGAGGCGTGCCGACCTGCTGAAGCTGGCCGGCTGGTTCGATCACGCGGACGCCGACACCGCGCACCGTCTCTTCGCCGCTGCCTTCGGAGCGTATCCGGTCCGGCATCTACTCGCGGGGCCCGAGGATCCGAACGTCATCGACGGTCCGTCCACGTCGTGGTGGGACGCCGAGCGCGTCGACGTAGCGGTCAGCCTTCGCGAGCGCGGTGACCGTACGCCGAGGGGCAAGAACTCCGCCGTACCGGATCCAGGCCTGACTCGCCAGCGTCTGCTCGATGAGGCCGAGCGGGAACACGACCGGCGGCGGCTCGCGGCCAGCGAGCTGGTTGCGGCCGCAGATCTCCATGGCGCCTACCTCAGCCCAGCGGCTCGGGATCTGGCACTGGAGTACCTCGGCCGCCTCCTGGCGATGTATCGGGTGATTCCGAAGGGAGCGTCGATCGTGGATGCGGATCTCGCACTCGAGATCGAATTCAGTCCGTCGGCTGGGCGCACACTGATCAGCGCACCGGACGGCGATCTGGTGATCCACGGTCTGCGCGTCACGGTCGCCGGGCTGACCGGTCTGCGGGGACTCGAGACCGGAGATGGTGCCGGATGACGGTCAGTACGGCGAGCCACGAGGCAGCCGAGCGTCGGACGGCGGCGCGTGCCCTACTGAAGACGCCCATCCTGACGACAAACGCTCCGGCAGAGCTGACGCTCGTCCGGCGGCACGCCAAGACGCTCAAGCAGTTGTTCTTCAGCAGATTCGGCTACAACCTCATTGTCGAGACGAGTTTCGCCCGGCTGTTCAAGGCGGGTCTCGACGCGGGCACACCCACGCGGGCGGCCCAACGGAGTACCGAACAAGATTTCACGCCGAGGCACTACACCTACCTCGCGCTGACGTGTTCAGCGTTGCTGTCACCAACGGTCGGTGAACAGGTCCTGCTCTCGGCGCTGGCCGACCAGATCCGGGCTGACGCCGTACTCGCCGGGCTGAGCCTGCCTGACACGATCGAGCAAGCCCGCCATCTCACCCAGGCCCTGTACCTGTTGATGGAGTGGGGCGTGATCAGCGAGACAGACGGGGCGATTGCCTCCTGGGGCACTCGTCAGGAGGAATGCCTGCTGGATGTGAACAGGCCGCTCCTTCCGCATCTCCTCGCCACGACGCTTCGCGAAGCTTCGACGCCTGGGGAACTTCTGACGGTGCGAGAGGACCATTTCAATCCCGAAGCTCCACGGCGCAGCCTGCGCCGCAAGCTCGTCGAGAACCCGCTGGTACGACGCGAAGACCTGAGCGAGGCCGAGCGCGACGTGCTGTCCCGCGAACGGCGTGACCTGGCGCGGCGACTCGACGAGGACTTCGGCCTGATCCTCGAGGTGCGCTCAGAGGGCGCGCTCGTGTACGACCCGGATGAAGAGCTCACCGACGTGCTGTTTCCTGGAAAGGGCACGGTTGCCCATGCGGCGTTGCTGCTGCTCGATGCCTTGACCGACACTCTCCGACCGACGGCCGAGTCCCGGGCACAACTCGACGGCGCGGATGTGCCGGGTGTATTCGCGCCTTCGGAAACAGTCTGGGAAGAGATGCTGCTGATCATCGAGCAGTACGGCTCAGCCTTCGCCGAACGCTACAAGCACGCCCCGGACACATTGATCGACGAAGCGGTCTCGCTGCTGAACTCATTGAGTCTGACGCGGTCCGTCAAGGACGGCCTGATACTCCATCCCGCCTGTGCCAGATACAGGCCCGAACCACAGAAGCTGCCATCACGTCCGCGCCACGTGGTGGACCACGCCGCGGATTCTCTCGATGGGTTGTTCACCGACCCGGACTCTTCAGAGCAGGGGGAACGATGACTGTCACATTGCCGCCACGGCCCGGTTCGGCAGACGGCCTTGACGAGCGGGCTCCCACCCATCACCCCGACCGCTGGCGGCTGCATCGCGCCGGTATCACGAACGTCTGGTACTACTACGACAACGAGTTCGACTTCTCCGGCGGCAGGATGATCCTGCGTGGGACGAACGGCTCCGGAAAGAGCCGCGCCCTGGAGATGCTCCTGCCTTTCTTGCTCGATGCGGACCGACGCAGGATGGATTCGACCGGTTCAGGGACCGTCAAACTCGAGACCCTCATGCGGTACGGCGGTGAGGAGCAGCCCAACCGGCTCGGATATCTGTGGCTCGAACTGACTCGGGAGAACGACGGCCCGGAGTTCCTGACGGTGGCGGCGCTGATCCGGTACTCGGCGAGTACGTCGCGCGCCAAGGTGTGGTACTTCATCACGCCACAGCGAGTCGGCGAGGACCTCGTTCTGCTCGACGCCGGACGCCATCCCCTCGGGCTCAAGAACCTCACCGACCTGATCGGCGAGGAGAACATCACCGAGTCTCCTTCGGTCCACTGCGATCGAGTTGCGCACCGCGTCTTCGGTCTCTCCGGGCAGTCGGGCAAAGAGCGCTACAGCGGGCTTCTGCAGCTCCTCCACACACTCCGATCACCGGATGTCGGGAACCGCATCGAGGACAACAAGCTCGCGAAGATCCTCTCCGATGCGCTTCCCCCGCTGTCCGAGCATGCCCTC
This sequence comes from Kribbella speibonae, assembly GCF_004331375.1. Lineage (NCBI taxonomy): Bacteria > Bacillati > Actinomycetota > Actinomycetes > Propionibacteriales > Kribbellaceae > Kribbella > Kribbella speibonae. The sequence continues at coordinate 507,324 of NZ_SJKC01000006.1, forward strand.
GACACCGCCGGCTCCCATCTCGACTCCCTGTCCGAGGCAAGACAGGCACAACAAGACCTGGCCCAGACTCAGGACCAGGTCCGCACGTTCATGGCCACTTATCGGCGCTACGTCAGAACTCTGCTGTCCAGCGCGATCAGCACGGTCGAAAATCAAGCCGGCTCGGTTCGGGCAGCCGCGACGGCGGCGGCCGATCTGCGGCGGGAAGCCAGGAGGCTCTACGAGGACGCCACCAGCGAGGACCGGCAAGCTGGGGAGCTCGCCTCCACCGCGGAGGACCTGCGGGCAGATATCGAAGGCTGGACGAAGCTTCCCGCCTACCAAGCCGGCCTACAGCTGGAGGGTCTAGCAGAACGAGCCTCGGCTCTGAGAACCGCCATGCAAGCACGAATCGACGCAAGCGAGTCAACGAGGGAAACCGAGTCCGACGCTGTTGGCGCTGCCAACAGATCGGCCGGCGAACTCACGCTGGCCGTCTCCACGGCCGAGGACCTCCGTACGAGGTGCCGGGAGAGTCTGCTGAGCGCCGGCGTACCCGTCGGTGCGTTGCCCGGTCCGATCCGCAGCACAAGGATCGAAGCCGAACCCCTGGAAGAGTTCGTCCGGATGTCCGCAGAGGACGAGCTGCAACCGCTGCTGCGGCCCAGACCGGATGTCCTCACGGTTTCGCCTGGACAGCTCGATGCCGCGGCGGTCACGGTCGATACCTTGAAAGAGAGCGCCGAAAGACGTGCCGCGGCCGCCACGAACCGTGGTCTCACGGCTCAGAAACTCGTCCGTGAGCAGGCCGAGGTCGAGCGAGCCGACGAGGCGGCCGGCCGCGCCGAGGACAAAGCGTCCGACGCTGTAGAACTCGCAGAGCAGAACGCGGAAGAGCGGGACGACGCCGCGAGGTCGCTCGCCCGCGAGTGGCGGGACTGGACTACGTCCGGCCACTCAGCCGAGGTGCTGGGAGAGGTCGACTGGTCTACCGGTCCAGTGGCCGGTCTGCTGTTGGACATCAATGCACTGATCGGCGACAGCCTGGAACCAAGGCTCGAGCAGTTGGACCAAGCGGCTCAGGCGGCTGCAAGTCCGGCACGACTGCGGCTGGCAGGGTCGTTGGCAGAGCTCGACATGGCCGACAAGAACGACACGCAGCGGCGTGGGCAACTTGAGAGCGAACAGAGCGCACTCAGAGCTGATGAGGACCCCGAGCCCGAGCTCCTCCCGTGGGCGCAGACGATGCCTGCGGGCGCCGTGCCGCTCTGGCGCTGCATCGACTTCACGGACGCAGCAGACATTGACGACACCCGTGGCGCGATCGAGGCCGCTCTGCAGGCCAGCGGGCTGCTCACTGCCGCTGTGACTGCGGACACAACCCTGACAGCTGCGAACGGGCAGGTACTCCTCACCCACGAGTCGAAGATTGCGCGGCAGCCGGTGACGTCGCTGCTCAGACCTGACACGGAGAGCCCGGTCGCAGCCGAGACGGTGGGCGAGATCCTGTCGAGGATCGGACTTGGCTCGGATGGCCATGCCACCTGGGTCGACGTCGACGGCCGCTGGGGCAACGGCCTGCTCTCCGGCCGGTACCGTGCCGATCACCCACGACACATCGGCGCTGCGGCGCGCCAGGCGGCGCGACAGGCCAGGCTGGCCGAGATCGCGATCGAACTGGTGTCGTTGGACCGGGTGGCCGAGGCCCGGCAGGTTGAACGGGAAGCGATCGAGTCCGCGGTATCCAGGCTCGAGTCTCACCTCATGACCTCGCCGAGGAGCGGCCCTCTGGAGAATCTGCGGTGGGCGGCGAAGATGTCGTACCAGGCCGCAGAGGTGGCCAAGGAGGAGGCAGCTCGCGCGCGCGGCCTCGCCGAGCAGCTGCGCCAGGCCTGGACGCAGGCCTCCGACGAACATCGCAGGCTGTGCGACCACAGCAATCTGCCGCAGACGGTCGACGATCTGGCCGCTGTCCAGCGGAACGCCGAGGAGAGCGCGCGGCAGTGCGGCGGCCTGAGTACGGCGATCAGAACCACGAGCAGGCATCGCGATGTGCACGCCGAGGGCCTCGGCAGGGTTGATGCGGCGGCCGGCCGACGCCGCGTCGCAGAGGGCGAGGTTCAGGGCGCGTGGCGCCGCTGGCGGGATGTCGCGCAGCAACTCGAGACGATTCGGAAGGACTTCGGGACTGGAACCGACGAGATCATGCGCCGCATCGATGAGGCGAAGCGGCAAGCCGACGAGTTGGAACTGAAGGTGGCCGCGGGCCGCCGGCGGGCCGGGACGTTGGTGACGAACGCCGCAGTTGTCGAGAGTCAGGCGAACCAGGCCGAACTCACGGCACAGCAAGAACAGCAGATCCTCGCTGGGACTCTCGGCCACCTCCGGACGCAACTGACGCTTCCCGGCGTCGTCGAGGCCGCCACCCACAGACGATCCGCAGCAGGTTCTGAGGACATGGAACAGGCTGTTCGCCTCATCACGGATCTCAGTGAGGAGTCGCCGGATCTCGCACGGGCCTGCCGGCAGCTTCGGGAGACAGTCCAGGCTGGAGACACATCGGCGCCCATCGATGAGAACAGCTTGCTGAAGGCACAGCAGACACTCGATCGTGAGCTGTCGTCCAGCTTCGACATCGTTCTCTCGGTGGTCGAAGGCGTGCGCCTCTTCGAGCTGATCGATGCCGACGGTCGGTTCCCGATTGCGCTCGCCGCCCAGCGCCTCGACGAACGGGTCGATCAGGCCCGAGCTGCCCTCTCGGAGCGCGAGTACCAAGTGTTCTCGGAGTATGTCGTCGGCGGGGTCGCTGATGAGCTCCGCAGAAGGCTCGGTGATGCGGACCAGTTGGTGCGGGCCATGGACGGGACCCTGAAGGGGATCACGACAAGTCAAGGCATCCGGGTACGGCTGAAGTGGGAGCTGCTCCACGAGGACGCTTCGGCGATCGGCAGGATTCGTACGTTGTGCATGAGGTCCTCGGCGTTCCGCTCCAGAGCGGACACGGCGAGCTGATCCAGTTGCTGAAGGAGCGCGTCACCGCGGAGTTCGAGACGGACCCCGCGGCAGGCTACGTGGCCGCGCTGGAGTCTGCCCTGGACTATCGGCGCTGGCACCACATCAACGTCAACATCACTCGTCCGGGCCAAGAAGACGCCGCGGTGAATCGGCGAAGCAGGCTGTCCCAGGGCGAGCGGCGGTTCGTCTCGTACGTGGTACTTTTCGCGGCGGCGGATACGTACTTCTCAAGCCTTCCCGAAGCAGATCGGGCCCTGCGACTGATCACCCTGGACGATGCGTTCGCCAAGGTGGACGACCGGACCATCGCCGAACTCCTGGGCCTGTTGGTCCGGCTCGATCTGGATTTCTGTCTAACTGGACACGCTCTGTGGGGAACCTACCCTGAGGTGCCGGCTCTCGATGTCTATGAGGTACGGAGGGAGACAGGTACGCCGGCGGTCACCACGCACGTGCACTGGGACGGCAGGACCAGGTACCTGAGGCCGGTGTGATGAGCACACCGATGCCGGACCCCGTACGCCGGCAACTGGCTTCCCCTGCGCTGGCAGGGATCTGGCGCCGGGCACGGTCGCATGTCGAGCAGAATGGCTTGTCGCCTACCGGCAAGATCACCGTGGATCTGGAGACAGCCACCGCCGAGGTACTGGGTGGTTTGCTCGGAAGGACGATTGCGGCCCGAAAGACCAAGATCGATATTGCTGACCTTGACCAGGCCCTTCGTGGCTCCGCTGCCCAGTGTGGTCTGCTCAGCGTCCTCGAAGTGCTCGGCGGTCCCTTGAAGGATCGGTCCGCGCTACGCACGGAGAAGGCGGCTCAGACCGCCTCGCTATGGGCGCAGTTGGACACCGAACTCAAAGCTGTGGGTCTCCAGGACCGCCCATGGGTACCGCGATGGATCGACGGTCTTCGCAGAGCAGGCCTGCTGGCCCGCGCGCGGGGCGATGCCAGCCTGCTGATCAGCCAAGTGTGCGCGGTCCTTGGAGCGCTGCGGCCCGCGCTTGACGGCGGGGAGTCGACCGGCCGATGGGAGCTGGGCCAGTTGGCCTCCAGTCACACCAAAGGCGCCCACGGTCTCGACAGCCAGGCACTGGCCGCTGCCGCAGTGCTCCGTGCCGTCGCGGCTGCCACCGACCGGCCGGACCCAACCACCGCACAAGAACGTCGTGATCTTTGGCTGAGTGTCGGCGTGAACCCGGACAATGTGTCGGGAACAGTGATTGTCTGGGGACTGCGGCCGCCCGGAAAAGGGTCCTGGGCGACGATGATGAGATCCCGGGCCGATCTTGGACTCGTCACCCACATAACGCTCCAGGAGTGGGAGGTCGCCGCCGGGCTCGAGCCTTGGGCAGCGCCGGCCGAGCTGATCCGGATCTGCGAGAACCCTCAGGTACTCCAGGCCGCGGCGGCCGCTCGCGTCAGTCGGCCTCTCCTCTGCGTCTCCGGCAATCCATCCATCATCGGCTTACTCGCCATCGCGGCCTTGGCCGCGCAGGGGATCCCGGCCGCGTACCACGGGGACTTCGATGCCGCCGGTATCGAGATCGCGAACCGGTTGCATCGTCTCGGCGTCGAACCGTGGCGGATGAGCCGACGGGACTATCTGGATGCCGTGGCCACCCTGAGTCCCTTGAACAGCATCGCGCTCGCCGGAGACGTCCCATCGTGCGAGTGGGATGCTGAGCTGACAGCGACGATGAACCACATGGGCCTCGCAGTCCACGAGGAAGCACTGCTGGATGCCCTACTCGGAGACCTCAGCTGAGCCCGGGCGTATCCTTGTTCCAGGCAACAGTCACGGTCATTTCCGGTTTGACTCGCCGTACGGACACCTTGCTGAGGCGGCCGGCCCGGCGAAGTCGGTTGAAGACCGCCTGATGGTGAGGATCGTTCGGCACAGTGATCTCGGCGCCGGGCTTGGACAGGTCGGTGTACGGCGCACCGAGGGCGACCAGTGCGAGAACCATCGCCTCCGGCGTGATCGTGTCACCCAACTGGTCGACCAGTCTGATCACCAGGGCACGGTCCGTCGTGACGCGCGCGATCCGTGCCACCTGATCGGCCGCCAGGCCAGAACCCGAGACCGCCGCGAACTTACCTGCGGCTCGAAGCGCCCCCTTGTCGTCGGACGGAACGAACTCAGACAACCTGGCAACGACGACCTCCTTGATGCCCTCATCAATGGACGGACTGCTCAGGAGACGTGCCACCACCTGCTCATCCAGCAGTTCTGGAACGACGAACTTGGCGAAGTTCTGCGAGCGTTCGATCCCGAAGCTGAGCGTGTTCCAGTCATCGGTGCGGAAGCGCTGGAACACTTCGACTGTGTCTGTACAGATCCGATTCTCCAATAGCAGCCCGAGAAGGTGGCCCTCTTCAGGATCGATCTCGTCGGGGCGCACAGCTCGCTGTAGATCGAGCGAGGTCACCAAGCCAACCCGGGTCTTCGGAGACGGGATCGTCGCGGAACTGTTCAACACCACCTTGGCCATCTCGAGCTTCTGCTCTTCGTAGGCCTTGCCCCCTCGCGCGCCAACCTTGATCGCGCCGGCCTCGGTGAGCAGTCCCGCCAGGTCGGCGTCCATCCCCTGGGCATACTCCACGTAGCGAGCGACGTTGCTGAAAGTGGGGGAGCATCGTCGGGCCAGCACCACGCCGTGCCACACCCCTTTTGGCACATCCGAGAGGTCCTCGATCCTGCACCCCTTGGCTGCCAGCCGACAGAGTTGGGCGATCATGGGCTTTTTCCAGCCGACCAGACTGGCCAGGACCCATGGGAAGGCTGCGGGATCCGAGACGGTCACGGAGCCGCCTTGTTCTGCTCCTACCAAGTCCAGATAGCTGGCCGGGCGAGCGATGCAATCCTCGAACACCCCAGCATCAATGGCACGGATGACATCCAGACTGAGCGTTTCCGGGTCCCCGAGTGCGGCGCGGAGGTTCGAGGCGGTCAGTTCATAGATGTCGTCAGCGATCACCAGTCTCCGCACACCGGGATCGAGGGCGGCGAGGTCGTCGATGACCACGCCGGCTCGGCCGAGAAGCGCCACCGCATTCTGCGCAACGGCAACGGCAACGTCTACCGGCCGCATCAGATTCGCATAGTTGCCCTGGAGGTACGCCCGTACGGAATCTCCAAGCTCGTACCGCACCTTGACCCGAGCCTGCTCAAGTGCCGCGCTGACCAGTTCAAGACGCCGCGCATCGTCCAGGGTGGGACTCTCGATCAACCGACGAAAGATCAGTTTCCACGAGCGCGCCAGCCGCGAGGCGGCCTCGCGTGCGCCGGCACCGTCGCTCAAGTACGTGTCGAGAAACGACCGCTCCTGGGGACCGTCGAGGTCAACGATGCGGTCCAAGACGGTGTTCGCATTCGCCGGGTCGGGAAGCTCGAGCAGATGGTCGAGAATGGCGATGTTGTACGCGCTCTGCTGGTCGAGGAACTCGGCCCTCGTCTCGCGCAGCACACTGACGACGTCTTCCGTGCTGGGGAATGAGTAGTACGGCTCCGGCTTGTTGGTCTGGACGTGCTGGACGATGAAGTTCATCGCTACCGCCGACACCCGGTCGCCGTAGTACTGGGCGACATAGAGCGGAAAATTCTGGTCGATGTAGCCGTGACGGACCAGATCGCGGGCCACTTCGGACTTCAGAGTTGACTCGAGCAGGTCATCGAAGGTGCGGCGTTCGTCCCCACTGCCTAACACGAAGTCAGGGTGGCCGGACAGGTTGTCGAAGCCCGCCCGTCGCAGGAGATCGATCTCTTCCGTGAGAGCGTTCCGCTCCGCTTCGATCTCGTCCTGCTCGCGTTCGTCCCACTCGTCGACGCTCAGGGTCCCCCGCAGAAGTTCCCCGAGGTGATCCCGCGCGATTGCGAGCGCTTGCGTCGCTTGGTACTGCGCGGAGAACACGGCACGGAGCTCTGGGGATCCGCTGAGCAAAGCACGCCAGAAACCGTCCGACAAATCGCCGACGTCGAAGGCCTGATTGTCCACCTGGAACCCGGACAACTTGAGGTGGGGGAAGCCGACCTGCCCAAGTGATTCGGCGTACCACCGCAGGCGGTTCGCGTGGTCGCTCGCCTTCTGCTCGAGCGCGTGGGCGAGCGCTTTGCCGGCCGCGATCCCCTGCAACCGCGTTCGCCTGATCTCGATCGATTGCCGGATCAGCTCCCTGCTCTGCCAGTACACCGAGTCCAGATCACTCCGACCCAGCTGAATCCGCTCGAAGTCTGCGAGGTGCAGGTTCTTGTAGATCATCATCGCGAACACCGAGTCGGCCCGGAGCTTCGAAACGCCGTGCTCCTGGGTGATGAGCCTTGCGGCGAACACGACGTACTCGTTGCGAATGTTCTTCAGCATTCGCATGTCGGTGATATGCCGGGCGGTCAGGTCGATCAGCTTCGGAGATACCGGAACGAGCGCTTCCTCGCTCAGGAGCTGGCTGAGGAGATCCCGAGAGGTCCGGTGTGTGATGAACGGAACCATCGGCACGACGAGATCGAAGAACTTGGTCCGGTTTGCCCGCACCGCCTCGGATGTCGCGGCGTCATGCCCGGCGTCCCAGCTGTCCTGGCCGAGACGCTCGAAGATGCTGTCCTTCAGCGCATACACGAACCGGATCGTCTTGCCGTACGCCGCGCCGGCCGCGTTCAGCAACGAATTGAGCTCACGCAGCGCTTCGAAGATCTGCGGATCGTTGAAGCGATCGAGGTCCTCGAACACGACGACGTCCACTGGGACCCGTTCGAAGTAGTACACGATCTCGTCGAGGTACTTGTCGAAGTAGCTGGCCTCCTTGTCGGTCAGCGAAATGGATGCGCCGGCGGCCGAGACCGACGACACGACCCGGTTGTGGACAGCCAGTCGAATCCAGGTCAGCGCGGCTGTGATCAGCCCGGCGAAGAGCAGCGCCGCTCCGATCCGCACCAGCCAAGATTGGCCGGCGGCCGCAACCGCAACCCTGGGGTAGAGGCCGAAGAACCACAGCACACCCCCGGCGACGGCTAGCTGGACGGCTGATCCGGCCGCCGCCCTCCCGACACTCAACGACTCGATCCGTCGGTAGCGGGACTGTGGCAGGACTCGCGGCGGCCGGCTGTGAAGAAGCTGTTTCACCAACTCCTTCTCGATCTGGTTGGTGGCAGACTCCTTCTCCTCGCCCGGGCCAAGTGTTGACAACGACAGGCTGAGGACCCGGTCCCCATGCCTGGCTGCAAACTCCGACAGCACGCTCGACTTGCCCACGCCGTACCGACCGGTCAGCGCGATGTTTCGGACGCCCTCGTCAGCAAGCGCCTGTGTGAGGCTCTCGACGTACGTCGAATGCTGCCCGGGATCGTATTCAGGCGTCAGGGGCAGTAGCGCCGGCCCGCCCGCAGCGCCGTCTCCCCTGCGGAATCTTTCGCCATCACTCCCACGCCAAGGCAACCTCAGCTCCACGCCCCGTCCCCTCCGCTACACAATCACAGCGACCACCCCACCGGAACCCCACCAACTTCCGGCTGACCGACAATCATGCCAGCACCCGCGGACAGCTACGGCATCTTCGACGACAAGCAGGCGTCCTGGAGGGCGCTATTCGGTTCCAGCATCGGGATCGTCGAGGGCTGCACGGATCCTGTCCAGCACGGGTACCGTGCGGTCGCCCGAGACGACCGTTGGCTCGGCCATCTCGAACGGCGCGTCCTCGCGGACGGCGCGCAGGACCGAGGCGTAGCGCTGATCAGCGGTCAGGAAGCGATCACAGTCCAGAAGATACGCGCTGTGTTGCTCATCAGACGGATTGCCACCCGTGACCTTCTCCCCCACCTGCATAACGTTGACCGCCCAGCGGACCCAGTTCCTCGGCATCGAAAGCAAGTCCACCTCATACGCCCACAAGTGGAGGAAGTCCGACATCGATCTGCGAAGGCGACTCAGGTCGACATAGGCACCTACCCAGTCCGCCGAAGTTGTGTCCTCTTTGGTCAGCACGGCACGTCCTGCGATCTTCACCAACTGGTGCCAATAGAGCTCGAACGACGACATTCGCCATGCCTCGATCGGCTCATCCGGCCAGCCACCAGGTTCTCGACCGAAACCCGCAGTTCCTTCGCTGACCTCCAGAGCGGTCAGCGGCCGAAGTGAGAAGTTCGATTGCAGCAGCTGACTCCGTTCACTCTGCTGGACCTTCATCAGGTCGTCATGCAGCCGACGACCACCCAGCTCGTAGTCGTAGATCCGCTGCGAGTCGATGAGCGCCGTTCGCCAGACCTGCCTGGTCCAGAAGGCGTTCAGCGCAGCAACCTTGGCCGTGTTCGGCATCTTGCGCATCCAGTCGGGCCGGAGACGCCGAATCTCTGCGACCAGTTCGGCCGACTCCGACTCCGCCTCGGTCGGCAGCCGCCGGCGCGGGCCGACAGCGAGGGCGCGGACGATCGGATCCCGCAGCTCTCGCACCGAGAGCCGACAGACCTCGATCAGGATGCTCGGTGGAACCAGCACTTCCAACTTACGTCTGCTGACGAAGTCATCGAACTCCGAAGCAACCCCTTCGTCACCAATATCGGACCACAGATTGGTGTCAAGGATCAGGCGCATCACCGTAGGCTATGCCTTCCGGGCATTCCCACGGCCGCAGGCGTCCATCCTCTCTGTGCTCGCCCTCGGCGCCGCTACGCCAAGGGACGGTTCGACTCGTCACTCAGCCTTGTGCGCCGGTTCGATCCGCCGAGCACCGCGTTCACCTTCGACTTGTCGACTGGAGCGATCTACCGGCCCATTGTCTGCTGGGACGAAGGCCTTGCGCTCGAACCGCTGCGGCTCGATGCGGTACACGTTGCGGAATCGGCGCTCCGCGAGGACGTTACTCGCGTCGAGCTCACGGCGCTGGACGGTCACGAGGCCTGCCACTTCCAACTCGCGGAGCCCACGCGCGCGCGTCTCGTCAGAAAGCTTGAACGATTCCTTCGCATAGCTCGGGGAGATCCACACCGCTCCCGATGTGCCCGCTGTGCCCGATCGGCCGAGTTGGACATACAAGATGATCAGCATCGCAATCGCCGCGGGGCTCAGAACGGCCATCCAGCCATACGTCCAGAGCGTGGAGGGCAGGCGCACGTAAAGGTGCTTACCGGCTGCCGCGGGATCGTCTCGCAGCCGCTGGTAGGCGGCTCCCGGCGGCTCGTATGGCTGCTCGTTGCCCGCCTCGTTCAGAATTCGAAGCGTGTTCGAGCCTCCCTCGTTGGGAACTACCTCGATAAGGCTCCGCTGCTGCAGCCACCGGGTTGCGTCAGCAACACGCCGTGCACCCTTCCCAGCAGGGTCTGGGAGATCAAGCAACTGAGCCCAAGCCCTGGCTGGCATCCGCACCTCGTAGGGGGGCGCCGCTGCGATCCACAGCAGCGCGAGCAGCAACCGCAGCCGGACGCTCCCGCCACGCCCGCCGCGGATCAACTGCGCCAGAGGCGGCACCTTCAATCCGGAATTAATGCCCGGCGTCAGTTCAGTGAACGATCGCCGGACAGGCGTATTGGGACGGTTCTTTATCCGGTACGCAAGCTGCGATGCCGTCCACAGAGCAAGCTCACTAGGTTCGCGCGGGTCGAGACTTTTGATAGTGGATGTTGATCCTTCTGATGAGTTAGGCCACCGCCCTTCATGTGACATCATTACATATCCTATCGTTCCATGAGAGAGGGAGGGTTCAATCTCTACACTAGCGTAGGGGTAAGAGAAGGCCAAGCGACTAGATCCGGTGCTAGCGTGGAGGTTACCCTGGCCAGGCAGTGATTTTACCGAATTCGGAGGCAGGAGTGCGTTCGGAACTGCTACGCTGCAGGCACAGCTCAGCACCGAGGGAGCCGGTTCGGGTAACGTGTCCGCACCTCAACCCCTGCTGCGGAGCTCAGGTGGTCGGGTTCGTGGCCTTGTGCATGTCTCTATGTGACAAAGCTTGCTCTTGGCCTCCACCGGCGGGGCCGCACGCGGCTCGGGTTTGCCCCGAGGATGTCCGCTCCGGACGTCGGCGGAGGAACCCGACCACCCGCGAGTGCGCGCTCGGCCCTCATATGTCCTCGACTGCCGGCCCCGCCGATCAGCGGAACTCAAACCCGTCCCCCTGAGCCTCGAACTGCCCGGACACAGCAGTTCCGAGTGGGAACAACAGTGGGAACGCAGACGCGTAGACTCGGGGCTACCAGAGTGAAGAGCACCTGGACTGGAGTTGACTCGGGAAGGCTGGAGAGCCTCCTGTAGGTGCAGTGGTTCGGTTTCCTAAACCGTGCGTCGCCTGTTCGAATCCTGCCGGGCACTGCCGGGGGCACCATATAAGCACGCAGGTCAGCTCCACGCCGCCTCTGTCTTGGTCATCAAGTCCGGCTCGCGTGGGGCTACATGTGGTGCGAACGGGTGGCTACCCGAGCCAAGTCAAGTGGTCCCAGCCGAGCAACTTGCGTTTCGGGGTCAGACAATGGGCGCGACGAACTGTCAGTGCCGACCGCGCCCTCGGCGCGCTCGGGACTCCTGCTCGGCAAATGCCGATCCGGGTCTTTACCCCTCAGGTCCTGGCCCCGACGGGCGCGAAGCTGTCAACGTCGCTGCTGCGCGAGCATGGCCGCGGCGTCCTTCCCGCCGACGTCGAACCATGGATGCTCGACACCACTGCCTGGCCCGGCACGGTCGACAACTACGTCGACGCTTTGGTCTGGCTGGTGTCGCATCTGCTGACGGATCCCAAGCATTTCTTCCGATCGTTCACTGTCAAGGAGCTAGGCCGACTGATGACCGCACGCCCCACCGAACCACTGATCCGCGCCCACGAGATGGGCATCTACAAGCGATACTTCGACCTGATCGTCGCCGGCCGCAAAACCACCGAGATCCGGGTCAACGACTCCAGCCGCAAGAACATCAAACCGGGCGCCCTGATCCGGTTCCGCTGTCAAGGCGACGAAGTGCTGACCCGGGTAACGAGGGTCGCCCGGTACACCGACTTCGACGCAATGTTCGACTCCGAATCAGTCGAGGCCGTCAACCCCCTGGCCACGCGGGAAGAGCAGCTCGCCAACATCCGCCAGATCTATCCTCCGGAGCGCGAAGCCCTGGGTGTGGTTGCCATCGGCATCGAGTTGGTGCGGCCCTGATGCGGGTCTGTTACGCCCACCGGCACAGCGGCGCTCGGCCCGCTACTGTTGACGGGTGAGTCGTCCTACATTCATCCGGCAGGTGACCTCGTCTACGACGTACCACCCGGACGGCAGCGTGGACACGACGAAGGACCCGGCCGTGTGGACGCTGGCTCATCGCGGCTACAGCGGAGGTGGCAGGCTGGATGTGTGGGTCTATCCGACCAAGGCGGTTGCGCTGCGTGAGGGAGCCGCTTTGGCGATGGCGTGCGGCCTGGACGAAGATGAGCAGGCCGTGAAGTTGTTCAAGGCAAAGCGCTACGACCAGGTCATGGAGCGGTATGAGGCCACCCACCCCGACACCCACCTGCTGCGTGTCCAACCAGCCTTCCTCCAATACCCCGACTGAGACAGCCCGACGGCTGGCCCGCAGTCCGAACGGCTGCGGCGGCCTACCAGTGACGCGCGCCCTTGATCGACTCGCTGCAAATGCGTAGCACGATCTCGCCGACGGGTTGCGGTCAGCCCCAGAAGATGTTGGTGGGGTCGCGTTCGATCTCAGTCAGTAGGTCTTCGATGCGCTGCGACGGGGAGATCCGGTTGTAGGTGTGGAAGCGTTGGTGCTGGTCGGCCCAGTACAGCGTCCAGGACATGTCAGTGGCGTTGTAGCGCAGACGAGGCATTGCGGAGCTCGTCCAATGGTCGCGAGCGTGCTCGGGAACCCGTGCGGCACACCAGTGCTGTACGCGTGCAACATCAAGGTCGGGAAGCGCCATTCAGATCACCAGTCGTGGCCTGAGCCATGCTGATCTGGTCAGCGGCTTGGCCGATCGGCGTGCGGAGCACAGCGGGTTGGTCGACACCTTTGATGGAAGCATGCAGGCGGGCGACTGTCGTACCCCAGAGCCTACCGACCCACGGTCGGTGAGTCTGGCCTAGCACCTGATATGGCGAGGTCAATCCGGCTGCGGCAGTTGAACGGGCTGTGCTGACACCTCAGCAATGCCTGTGCCGTCGATCGATCGTTCGACAGCCTCTGGCGAGAACCCGGTGAGCATCCTCATGAGCCGGGCGTGCTGATGGCGTCGCACGTCTGCGTTGGCTGGTGGGGTGTCCCCGAGGATGGAGTCGCCGTGGATTTGGTAGCGCTCTCTGTATGCGGCGACCTCGCGGGCAAGCCCGGCGAGATCCTGGTCTGGGGGATCACCGGCTGCGCGACGCAACTCGCGGTACCAGATGGGTGGGTTGGCGAGTAGCTGGTCGGCGAGCCAGTTGGTGCGTTCGATGATTTGGGATTCGAGTTCGCGCAGGGGTGCGATCAGTGTGGGGTCGCTGGCATGGGTGGCCGGGGTGATGAGGCCGACGATCTGCGTGGGGTGGCGGCCGGTCTTGTGTAGAGCGCGGAAAGTGAGTCGGTGGACTCGGTGGCGGATGACGGCGGCGAGGTCGTTGGCGGTTGTGAGCGCTGACTGGTTGACGGCGTGGTGGAGTACGTCGGTGATGTTGAGGCCAGCGTCTTCGGCGCGGCGGAGCGCGGCGATGAGGGGGCCGTAAGCGGGGGAGGCTTGGAGCGCGGCCTGGTCGGCTGGGTCGAGTCCGGAGGTGGCGATGGCGGGTTGGTAGCGCTTTTTGGCGTCGAGTTGGCAGAGGTGTTCGTGGATGGGGATGAGGCGGTCGAGGCGGGTGGCGTTGTCGAGTTCTTGGCGCATGACTTCGTGGGCGGATTCTTCGACGCCGGGATCGTTGAGGACGGTTTCGAGGACGTCCTGCATGGTCTGTTCGGCGTGGGGTTCGTGGAGGTCCGCGTCGGTCTGGTGGGTGGCGACGTAGGCGTTGTTGGCGTGGCGGCCGCGGGTCATGCCGACGTACATCAGGGCTCGGGTGAGCTGCTCCGTCACGAGGAGGTGGGCCGTGTCGATGGTGGCGCCTTGGGCTCGGTGCGCAGTGGTGGCGTAGGCGAGTTCGACGGATTCCTGGACGTATGCGCTCGGGAGGGTGACGGTGTCGCCGGTGGGATTTTGGACGGTGAGGGAGCCGTCCGGCCAGCGGTGGATGACGGTCCAGCGGTCGCCGTTCTTCACGAACTGGCGGTGGCCGTAGGGGAGGCGCCGGTTGTTCAGCCGGGTGACGATGTGGTCGCCGAGGCCGACGTGGTTGCCGTTGTGGAGTTCGATGCCGTCGGGTTCGACTTCGCCGGTGGTGATGCGGTCGAGACGGGCGCGGGCGTTGAGACGCGCGACGGTGGCGTTGTCCGCGGCGATCAGCAGGCTGGTCTTTCCGTTGTTGGTGTCCGTGAGCCAGGCCTTGTAGACGGCGTCTTCCATCGCCTCCGATGAGCCCGCGGTCAGCCGGTGGTGTCCGTCGTAGGCGTCGACGGCGACGAGTTCGCCGCGGCGTAGGGCGAGGCTGGCGTCGCGTTCCCAGGGATTGGTGAAGCGCCACACGTCGGTAAGTTCGGCAGCCTCCGTGTCTTTGGCGATGAGGCGGAAGGCGCCGCCGGTGTCGGCCGCTCCCAGTTGGGCGTCGTCGCCGACCAGAAGGAGCTTCGCCCCGGCAGAGTTGGTCGCCCGGGCAAGGGTGGCGAGTTCCATGGTGCTGGCCATGGATGCTTCGTCGACGATGACGAGCTGGTTCTTGTGGAAGCTCCACCGATCGTGCTCGGCTCGCAGGGCTGCGAGTTGCGCGATCAGTCGCTGGTGGCGGAGACGGCGGTGTGCGCGGTGGGCGAGGGCGGCGGCGTGTTCGGTGTGCAGGATTTGCTCGCGGCGCTGTTCGGCGCCAAGGCCGGCGGACTCGTAGATCCATTTCGCGATGTTCTCGGTGGGGGTGCCGATGGCATCGGACAGCACCGTCGAGGCGGCTGACGATGGGGCGAGAGCGATGATCGACCCGTCGCCGTACCTGTCTTCCCAGCTGGCGGTGAGAGCAGATAAGAGGCTGGTTTTGCCGGCGCCGGCTGGGCCGATCAGGGCCTCGAGTCGTTGACCGCTGGTCGCGATTCGGCCGAGCGCAGCGGCCTTGTCAGGGCTGAGTCCGACGGTGTGGATCGTGGCTGGGGTGATGGTGGGTCCGGTGGTGTCGCGGGCGAGGTCGAGCAGGATCGCTTCGGCGCCGAGGATGACGGGTGAGGTGTAGATCTGGCCATTGTGGATGGTGAAAACGTTCTCGCCGCTGGCGCGGGTGACGGGCATGGTGACCAGGTTGGGTGCGGTGAGGCTGATCGAGTGCCGCTCGGCGTGTTCGACGATCGTCTGCAGCGCGGTGAAGCGGTCGTTGGTGGTGACGAAGCGGAGGAGACGGGATTGCCGTGCTGCTTCGGCGAGAAGGTTCCAGCGGGTCCAGGTCGCGCGTTTGGTTTGCAGGGTCAGGACCGTCGCGGCGCCGTACGCGTCGAGCGTCTCCGGGCTCAGGTCTGCCGCTGCAAGGGGACGCTCGCCGGCCGCGTTCAGGGATCGTTGGATGGCGGCGGCGTCGTGTCCGATAGCCCGGTCGGCGCGTTGACGCCACTGCGCCAACAGCACGGCGAGGGGTTGGGCGAGGTGCTTGGAAGGGCGATTCATGAGGGTCGCGTGCTGCCGCAGGGCGTACATTTCGCGCTGGTCGGGTGGGTGGATCTGGTCGTTTCGGTCGTCGAGAAGTGCGTTGAGGTTGGCCTCGATCTGTGCGGTTCTGGACGAGAACTCGCGGATCAGTTCGTCGGGAATCGCGTCGATTTCGAATGCCGGATTCCGCCGGGAACCGCGTTCGCGCAGCTCCCAGTTCACGCCAAGACGCCGGCTGAGATTGTCGGCAAGGAGCACGTTGTGGATCTCCGACATCGCTACCGCGGACCGGTAGAGCACCCGCCCGTCCAGGGTCCGCCACGCACCGTCCGGGCCTTGTACGCGATTGGCGACTACCACGTGAGTGTGCAGTTGCGGGTCGCCGCTGCGGCTGTCCCAGTGATCGAACGCCGCCGCAATCACCCCACGAGTATCCAGCTGCGCGATCCCGCCATCGCCGCTCCTGGTGAACGCCGCATGCTGCTCGATCAGCGACACCACGTCGGCGACAGCCGCGTGGTGGGCAGCGACGATCTGCTCCTGGGTGCCCACATCGGCAGTCGCCCACAGTGCCGAGACCGATTTGACCGGCGAGAACGTCAGGTCGAACCCGGCGACTGCCTGCCGTGACTTCTTCCGCATCTCCTCGCGCCGGATCCGCGCGGCCGCACGTTCGCGTTCCGTGTGAGGCAGGGCCGGGTCGAGATCGCGGATCCGGTCCTGGATCCGCTCTTTCGGGCCTTTGAAAACGCGGTACGGCTCGCCGAGTGTCCGGCCGGTCAGCGGATCTTCCGCACGTCCGAACAGTGCGGCCATCTGCGCCTCGTTCACCTCGCTTCCGGGCATCAATTCGCCGTCGCCCAGACCGCTGAGACCTTGACCCATCCAACGGCCAGGTGGATATCCCGACGCGGCGTAGTACGCCGTCAGCGGCGTAGCCATCCGCCGATCAACGTCCCCTGCGGCGACATGCCGAAGCAGGTACAGGTACCCCTCTTCGGCGTTCAACCGGTGGATACTCAGCACAGTCGCCCACCCAGAACGTGGCGGTTGATTGGGTTCGCTAGTTCGCGCATGCAAGCTCAACGGATGAGCGGTCAATGGTTTGATCGCTGCGGCGCTCGCGGTGGCGACCGGTAGCCAGTCCTATTCGACTGTCGCCAATCATCGGTGCTCGACGTTTGGCGTTGCTGCTGGGTTGTTGTCAGGTCCGGTCGGGCGGTGTGGA